>NZ_JBWMAZ010000002.1:0-1496162 GCF_056521335.1 Rhodoferax sp. ZS1R25 | reverse complement strand
GGCGCAATTGCAGAGAAGTTCGCGTGACATCCAGCTGAACGTCCGCCATGCGCATCAATTGCGGCGTGCGGTTGTCGCTCGCTCGCTGGGCCAAAAGTGCTACCTCATTCAAGGAGACCCATGCCGAAACGGCGACCCCAACCAAGGCGAGGACCAACACCCCGCAGACTAGATACAGACGCTTTGCGATGCTCAGTTTCATGGCTGGCTCCGATGTTTTTGTTTTAAATTGCGTCCCCAAAATAGCTGGGGACAAACTTCTCGCCTAGTCACGGAGCATCGTATACCTGTTCTTGCATAAGGCAAGAATATTTGAGGTGAGTGTTTTTGACATAAGAAATGAGAGCACTACCGCATGTCGAACACAGGTCATATCAACAAGGCAGAGACAGCGAGAAGCGAATATCTGGTCGAGCGTCCTGGCGTGTCTTGGTGTGTGGGAAACCATCAAATATGAACCCGCTCTTCACGGCGCGCACATTTTCACAAATTGGATATGGGACTATCCTTCTTTAGAGGAGAAATGCATTCTTTTACCTCTTCGAGCGAATACGCCAGGTCAAGCTACGTTCGAGCTGGCTTCAGCAGGCAAGCGAACTATCTGCCGCGGCAGCAGCACCTTGAATGTGGCGCCTTGTCCTGGCTCGCTTATCACTTCAATCTGTCCGCCATGCCGGCTGATGATGCCGTATGAGATGGAGAGGCCCAGGCCGGTGCCCGTGCCGACGGGCTTGGTGGTGAAGAAAGGGTCGAAGATGCGGTCCATATTTTCAGGCGAAATGCCGTTGCCAGTGTCCTGTATTTCCACCCACACGTTCTCGTCGTCCAGGCCGGTGCGTAAGGTAATGCGGCCATGCTCTTCGATGGCCTGCCCGGCGTTGATCAGTAGGTTCATGAACACCTGGTTGATTTGCGAAGGGATGCACTCGATTTCCGGGATGTCGCCGTATTCCTTGACCACCTCGGCCTTGTCCTTGAGCGTGCTCCCCACCACGTTCAGGGTGCTGTCCAGGCCGGATTCCAGATTGGCCCATTGCTTGTCGGTCTCGTCCACGTGGGAGAAGTCCCGCAGGTCCTGCACGATGCGTTTGACGCGCTGCAAGCCGCTCATGGACTCGGCCAGCAGACTGCTCGCGTCTTCACGCAGGTAGACGATGTCGATCTGCTGTTTCAGTGCGCGCATGGTCTGCTGAGTTGCCGGGCTCAATTCATTTTCGCTCTGCTCGTACGCGGCCAGGGTTTTGAACAGGTCTTCCACGTAGCCCTGCAAGGTGCCCAGGTTCGAGTTCACAAAAGCGACCGGGTTGTTGATTTCATGCGCCACACCGGCAGCTAGTTGGCCGATGGAGGCCAGTTTTTCTGACTGCAGCAACTGACTGTGGGCCTCTGCGAGTTTGCGGATGAGTTCTTCTTGCCGGGTTTTTTCGACCAGCAACGCGGCGTTGGCTAGGGCCAGCTGTTGTCGGTCTTCCTGGAACTGCTCGACGGCGCGGGCCATGTCGCCAATTTCGTCGCCGCCCTGTACCGGAACCACAAAACGTCCTTCGCCCACTTCGGTTTTGCGCAGGCTTTTGCTGACCAGTTGCAGGCGCGCCAGCACATGGTTGCCGAGAAAGCTTTGTGCGACCAGCCAGGCGAGTACAAGGCTGGCCGCCAGCAAAGCCATCACCCAACGTTCGTTATTCAAGGAGGTTTCCGCCAAGGCGAGCATGGCGTTCCGGTAGTCCTGGGTGACACGGTCGGACTGCACCTGGGTCGTCTCTACCATCAGGCCAGCCTGTTCGCGCAGTTCCGTGTGGAACTGCTGGTTTTTCTCGGCACTGCCTTTGGTCGAGGCTGGCGCGGCGGCTTGTAATTCGCCCTCTCGCAGTTGTCCAACGATGTTCACGGTATTGCGGAACAACTGGCTGGACTGGTGCAGGTCGAGCACACCAAGATCTTCGTCGGCGGCGGCGAGACGGTCTATAGTGTGGTCGAACGCTTCCAGTTGCTTGAGGATGTCGGTGTAGCTTTCGCGCATGGCGTCGACGGATGCAGCCGTGGCCAATTGGTCGGCTTCACGCTCGATGAGCAGGGTGCGCCGGACGAGGTCTTGCGCGTCCTGCATCTGCACCAGGCGTTTTTCGGCCAGCAGTTGGGTGGCATCGGTGTTGACGCGCAAGGCATACACGGCAGTTACGCCGCCAGCCAAGACCAGCAGTGCCAGTGCCGAGAGGGCCAGTATGAACTGGTTGCGCAGAGACCGGGGTAGCCGTAAGTGCATATTCAGCAATAAATTTCTGAGTGTGTTCTTAACGTTTCCAGATGCGCCGGTAGATGTTGCGGTAGCCGTTATCGGGATCGTATTGGCGCTGGGCGCCGCCATCGAAAGCGATGTTGTCGACGGTGACCAGATGCACGGGAACGATGTAGCCGCTGACCGGCTGGCGGGCCAGCAGGCGATTCAATTCGTCCACCAGTTGCCAGCCATGGAGATTCAGCGGTTCGGAGACTGTGCCGGTCTGGAATGTGCCCGCCCGGATGCGCAGGAAGGCGGCGGCGCTGCCATCGCCGGCGGAAAGCATGTTGACGCTTTTGCTGGATTTGCCGGCATGGGTCAGCTCTGGCGCGGCATAGTCAAAGTAGATGTCATTGATGGCCAACGCATGCGTCCACTGCGTGCCATAGCGTTTGAGCAGGTCTTGCGTCGCGGCAGGCATTAATTCGGCACTTTTAGAAATCGCTACATCCTTGATTTCCAGCAAGCGGCAGCCCCTGCAGGCGCGAATTACGTCCGCCATCGCGTTGGACTTGGCCATGGCGATTTCGAAGTTGCTGTCTGTGAAGACCACTACGCCCGCCCGTCCCTCGGACGCTACCACGGCCGCCATGGCCGTGATGCGCGCCACATCCAGCGGGTTGGTGGACACGTTCATTGCAATCGGACTGCCGACAATCGGGCCGGCGTTGGGGCCAACATGCCAGCCCACTATGGGCACTTTACGTTCTTCAAATGGGGCCAACTGGGCTTGAATTTCTTTTACATCGATGCCGACCAGGATGACGCCGTCCGGTTTCAAAGCCAGCGCTGTGGACAGAGCTTTGGCGCGCCCCGCAGGCGTTCCTCCCGCGTCGTAAATCTTGGTGTTCCAGCCGATCGTTTTGGCGGCTTCCTGGATGCCCTTGCCGACGCCGAGAATTCCGCCGTTGCGCAGGTCTTCACTGACTATCGCCACCGTGGCACCCGCGTATGCGGGAGGACCGGATTCGGGCCCGTTCCAGGGAGCACCGTGCTTGCTGGCATCAGCGACCACCTGCCGCATGGCGGCCAGGCTCATTTCTACGGGAATCGCCCCGCGGGATGATGGTGATTGTGCATGTACGAGATGCCCACCGATACAACAGAAACCAAGAGTCAAACACATCCGGGTAAGGTATGACATTGTGGGATCTCCGCAAGAGTTGCTATCGCATCAGTAGCGCTCAATATTCTCACATCTGAAACCAGTGCATTGTTTTAGTCAACCCTATCGGACGCAGATTATTGCCAATCCTATTGTGCTGCCTTCAGTAGCTATGCAGCGCGTCTGTCTGTTACCGCCAACGAAAGCTGACCTGGACGTGCCGACAGTTTGGTGAAAAAATGAGAAAAAAACACCAGTGCAACGCTGCGCAATGGAACATCGCATCCTTGATGCACCTGCGTCCTCGCAGGCGGTTGCGTCGTAACTGTTGACGCATCGATTTTTAAGTGATAAACCGTCCCTAAATGCAAAGAAAACAATTGCGGACGGAGGAGGGCATATGCAAACACGACATCACGTCGACGCAATGATCAAACGTCAAATTGAGGCTGGCCGTCTTAATTTTTATGGAAATTGAAGATCCAAGTTAGCGTATGCACACTGAACTCAACAACCTGGATCCATCGAACTTCTTTGAGGGCAGCCCGATCCCTACTTTTGTTATCGACGCAAATCACGTCGTCACCCACTACAACGGAGCATGCGCCCAGTTGCTGGGTGTTCCCGCCTCTACTGTCGTTGGGCAGATTGGTCTTGGCAAAGTTTTTTACGGCGTTGAGCGGCCCGTTATGGCCGATCTTATTGTCGACGGCGCCATGGCCGACATTATTTCGGATCTGTATCAAAACACATATCGCAGCTCCCTAACGATCCCTGAAGCCTATGAAGCCGAAGACTTCTTCCCAAGGTTAGGTGCGTCTGGGCGGTGGCTATTTTTCACGGCCGCCCCGCTGAGAAATTCGGACGGCAATATCGTTGGCGCCATAGAAACGTTACAAGACATTACGGAAAGAAAAATTGCCGAAAATGCTCTAATGAAGTCGCAGCTTGAGGTTGAACAGATCGTTGAGCAGCGAACCGCACAGCTGGCAGACGTGAACACCACGCTGCGTAGGGACGTCGAACGCCGTGAGCAGGTGGAATACGAACTAACCAAGCGTAATTCAGAGCTCAATCTGTTGAATGCCAAATTAGTCACTGCTCAGGAGCATTTGGTGCAGTCGGAGAAATTGGCCTCCATTGGACAATTGGCCGCAGGGGTTGCCCATGAGATCAACAATCCCATTGGATACATCTTTTCCAACTATGGAATGCTAGAGACCTATTTGACCAGTTTGTTTGAAATGCTGAGCGTTTACGAACAGGCCGAGCAGAGCTACAACGATCCGAATGTAGTAAAAGAGCTGCAGGCGAAGCGGCTGGCGCTGGAAGTTGATTTCCTCAAGGAGGACATTCCAGATCTCATGAGGGAATCCAAAGAAGGCATCGTCAGGGTTAGAAAAATCGTCCAGGATTTGAAGGACTTCTCCCACGTGGATGCTAAGCCGGAGTGGAGCTTTACTAACTTGAATCAAGGCATTGACTCCACGTTGAATGTGGTCAATAACGAAGTGAAATACAAGGCAGACATCATCAAGGAGTATGGTGATATACCGCCAGTTCAATGCATCCCCTCAGAGATCAACCAGGTTGTGATGAACTTGGTAGTTAACGCAGCGCACGCGATAGGTCCGGACCGCGGAAAAATATGGATTCGTACGGGTGTAGAGAATGAATCCGCATGGATTGAAGTTACTGACAATGGCAGCGGTATTCCGAAGGATGTGGTGCCTCGGATTTTTGACCCGTTTTACACCACTAAACCGGTTGGAAAAGGGACGGGGTTGGGTTTGTCACTGTCGTACGGAATTATTCAAAAACACCATGGCCAGATTGATGTGCAAACAGAGATGGGAAAAGGGACCACGTTCCGGTTGGTACTTCCACTGACGCAAACAGACAAAGCGGAATAGAAATGAGTTCACTGCCCGTGGAATCAAGTCAGAACCTGCGCACCGTTTTGTGCGTGGACGATGAAGCGAATATCCTCTCGGCGTTGAGGCGTCTTCTACGCCCCCATGGATTTCAAGTGATCGTTGCGGAGAGTGGCCAAGCGGGGCTAACGGTGCTGGAAAGCACGCCCGTGGATCTGGTGATATCTGACATGCGGATGCCCGAAATGGACGGCTCCAAATTTTTGGAGCATGTGCGCCAACGCTGGCCAGACACGATGCGCCTTTTGTTGACGGGCTACGCGGACGTTTCTTCCATCATTGAGGCGATTAATCGCGGTGAGATTTATCGCTACATCACCAAGCCGTGGGACGATCACGATCTGGTCCTGATCGTGCAACAAGCTCTTGAGCGGAAAGCACTGGAACGTGAGAAGAAAAAACTAGAGGATCAGGTACTTCTGCAAAACGAGGAACTGAAAAGCCTCAACACTGGTTTGGAGGCCAAAGTGCAGGCGCGCACGCAGGAGCTCCAGGCTGCCAATGGGAAACTCAAAAAGAACTATCTGAACACCATCAAGGTGTTTTCTAACTTGATGGAATTGCGTGGAGGCAACCTCAGCGGGCACTCCCGCTTGGTGGCGGACCTTGCGCGCCGCACGGCTGCGAGCATGGGATTACCCGAGGCTGCTCAGCAGGAGCTCTTTGTTGCTGGGTTATTGCACGACATTGGACAGATTGGGCTGTCTGACGAAGTGTTGTCGAAGCCCGTTGGGCGATTGTCCGAAAGTGAATTGACCTTGTATAGGCGACATCCGGTGTGGGGCGAGCAGGCGCTGATGTCGCAGGACGATATGTATGGAGTCGCGGCGCTGATCCGCTCACACCATGAGAGGTACGACGGCCTCGGGTTTCCCGATGGCCTTGCCGGGGACGCCATATCCATTGCAGCAAGTATTCTGATGGTGGTCGAAGCATTTTTGGATCTTCAGGCAGGGAACCTGAGCCAGGCCAAGCTGTCTACCAGTGAAGCCCGTTCTATGATTGCACGGGGACGAGGCACTCAATTTAACCCTGAAGTGGTAGACGTATTTCTGCAGGTAACCCTGAATGCTGCTCCTGTAGCGGAAGCGCCGGCGATCATGCTGAAAACCAATGAACTGGTGCCCGGCATGGTGATGGCAAGGGATCTCAAGACCCATGATGGGATCGTTTTGTTGAGCGCAGAGCATGTGCTCACTGAGAAGTTGATCAGATTGCTGCAGCAACGAGAATCCAGGGACGACATCGAAATGGTGTTACCCATCAAGCCACCACAAAAAATATAAGCGGCTGCTGAGTGTGAATTCCTAGGGGAGGATTAAATGACAGAGGGTTTGCAGGGCTCCAATCGGGCATCACATGAGCATGGCATTGACCCCGCGACGGGGTTGCCAGGACGCGGTGTTCTCTTGGAGAAACTGAACTCCTTGCCGCGTGACTTGGATGTGGCGCTTCTCTGTATTGATCTGGATCATCTGGCTTCCCTGAATGAGGCCATGGGACTGTCGGCCGGTGACCATGTTTTGGCTGAAGCCGCAAAGCGGATTGCTACACGCGCCGAGCCCAGCAGCTTTCTGGCCCGATACGGCGGCGATGAGTTTGCCGTGGTGATTGAGAATGTTGCAAATTTTGAGCAAGTCAGCCAATTAGCCTCGGCCTTGATCGAAAAGCTAATGCGCCCCTACCTAGTCGCGGGGAAAGAAGTTTTTGTAGGCGCCACCATAGGCATCTCCTGCACGATGAAGACGCAATTGAGCGTGGCACAAAAACTTCAGGCAACCACTATCGATCAAGCCTTGCACCATGCAAAAGCGGCCCTTTCTAGGGCCAAGGTCGTTTCAAGGGGGAGTTGGCTCCTTTATGAGCCTGGCATGACCCCCGTTTTAGGTGCCCGTCTCCATTTGGAGACAGAGTTGGCGGTCGCGGTGGAGCAAGGGCAGTTCTTGGTCTACTACCAACCCAAGGCCTCCTGCCGTAGCGGCGCGATCACAGGGTTTGAAGCCTTGGTGCGCTGGCTGCATCCCACCAAGGGGATCGTTCCGCCTTCTGAATTCATCCCGATCCTAGAAGAAACGGGGCTGATAGACCGGGTAGGCACTTGGGTGCTTAGAACTGCCTGCCAGCAGCTCGCGGCGTGGGATCGCTTGGGACACGATAAATTGACCATGGCAGTCAACGTCTCGCTTCGGCAACTTGTAGATCTGACTTATCCGGAGTCTGTCAAGGCAATCCTTTCGGAATCAGGGGTGCCTGCTGAAAGGCTGGAGCTGGAGCTAACCGAAAGCTTATTGATGCAGGATGTTCGGCATACGGAGGCGCTCTTGTTTCGCCTGAAAGCGCTGGGCGTTCGGCTGTCTATAGACGACTTCGGGACCGGGTACTCTAGCCTGGCCTACCTGAAGCGGTTGCCCATTGATACAGTGAAGATCGACAGAACCTTTGTTCAGGACATCACAACAAACCCCAACGATGCATCCATTACTCGCGCGATCATCGGAATGGCCCGCAGTCTCAATTTGTCCCTAGTTGCTGAGGGTGTGGAGACTGAGGCGCAATTGTCAAAGCTGGTTGCCGAGCACTGCGATACGGTTCAGGGCTATTTCATAGGCAAGCCCATGCCTGCGACTGATGCTGTCGTTTTGCTTGCATCCGGCTGGCGTCTGCCCCCTGAATTGATTGGCCGTCCTACCAAAACAAGGACATTGCTGCTGGTAGACGATGAGGAAAGTATTCTCTCCGCGCTGAAAAGGCTGCTCCGGCGGGAAGGCTATCGCATCTTCACTGCCGGCTCAGGCGCTGAAGGATTGGATTTGCTTGCGAAGAATGACGTGGACGTCATCGTCTCGGACCAGCGCATGCCCAACATGACGGGCGAAGAGTTTCTACGCCTGGCGAAGGAACTGTATCCAGACACCGTGCGCATGGTTCTCTCGGGCTATGCGGACATGCAATCCATAACTAATGCTATTAACCAAGGAGCAATCTATAAGTTCTTGAGCAAACCGTGGGACGATCAAGGCCTTAAGGAAAACATCCTGGAGGCGTTCAGGCACAAAGAACTGAGCGATGAGAACGGACGACTCACGCGCGAGATTGGGTTAATGAATGAAGACCTCAATCGCAGCAACAAGGCGCTCGCGGTGCTTCTGGATGAGCAGGCGCGCAGATCACTGGTAGGCCAAACGGCTCTTTCAGTTGCCCAGCAAACCCTTCACCTTTTACCCATTCCAGTATTAGGGCTCGATCCAAGCGGGATGATTGTTCTCACAAATGAAGCGTTCGTCAGACTAGGAATAGAGGAGGGCGCCATTTCATCGTTCGCAGAGGCACTGCCATCCTGGCCGTCCACAGAGGTGAGCTATTCAGAACATGTTGATTCGGCGGGACAGCGGTGGAGTTTGGCGGGGCGCAACTTGTCTAGCAGCGGGCAACATTCTGGAATGGTGTTCGCCTTTGTCCCGAGGAGTCCTATATGAATGACACATCTCTCAGACCGGTGGTTACAGAAACTATGGCGATGCAACCAAATGTTGCACCTGCAGCACGTTCGGACCTAGACAATGAATCCTTAAAAGTCCAGCGACGCTTTCGCCTTTCCGGAAATGGCGCTGCTAGCAGAGCGCTTCAGTCTGCAGTATTGGCATTCCTGAAGCAGAAGGATAATTAATGCGCCCAAGCTTAGAACAGGCTATTGCAGCCGTTCAGCAATTGCCGAATTTGCCGAGTACCACGAGAGTAGTCTTGGGGTACTTGAATGATGACGACGCAGATATCAATCAGGTCGTTCAGGCCATTGCACGCGATCAAGGTCTGGTAGCAAGGGTATTGCGAATTGCGAACTCGCCTTTCTATGGGTTACCAAATCAGGTACAGACCATCCATGAAGCCGTGATTGTTTTAGGTTTTTCAAACCTGAGGTTGGTCGTTACGGCGGCCATGATGACCGCACAAAAATTTCCTGGGCTGGCGAGTGGCGTCGAGGTGCAAAGGCTTTTTCGTCACAGTATTGCCGTCGCCATATGCGCTTCGGTAATCGGACGGAGCAACAAGCTCAATCCGAACCTTTTGTTTTTAGCAGGTATTTTGCATGACATTGGGAAACTGGCACTGATGGCCACGTACCCTGCTCAATATACGGAAGTGCAATCGCTTAGAGAGTCCGGCAATTTATTGACTACCGATGCGGAAGAACGGGTATTTGGGTTTAATCACGCCGCCATTGGGATGGCTTTGTGTCGGCATTGGCATCTTCCCGATGCCATTGCGGTCGCGATTGGCGACCACCACAGTTTTGGAGGGAATCACGATTCAAATCCTAACGCCAAGGAATACAGTGCCTTCGCCGAGGTCATTCATCTCGCTGATGCAATTGCGCTTGGACTCAATCTGGAGTCTGATCCTTTGGCGATAGTTCCTCCATTGTCTGAGCGCGGGTGGAATCGCTGGATGGGATCGCATGAAAAATTGGCCATAGACCTCAAAGAGATAGAGGGGCTGTATCAGGAGTTAGTTGTCTTAATCGATGGTCACGGGTGAATCAAAACGGAGACAGCCTGTTCATGCATCGACTGTGGGTGTTGGGTCTTGCGCTAGCGGCCGACGTATCGGTAGCGTTACGCGAAACCGGGTGCCTTGGCCCAAGGTGCTTTCTACGTCGATGCGGCCCTGGTGTTTTTGCACAATGCCATAGGACAAGGACAGCCCGAGGCCGGTACCCTTGCCTATCGGCTTAGTGGTGAAGAAGGGCTCGAAGATGCGCTTCAGGGTGTCGGGCGGAATGCCTACGCCGTTGTCAACGACCTCCAGCCAGACGTCTTCTCCCGCCGTGCCGGTGCGTACCGTGATGCGACCACGCTCTTCACCCATGGCATGCGCCGCGTTGACCACCAGGTTCATCACCACCTGGTTGATCTGTGAGGCTAAACATTCGATGTCGGGGATCTCTCCATACTCCTTGACCACATCGGCCTTGTACTTGACCTCACTGGCTACGATGTTCAGAGTCGAGTCAATGCCTTGGTGCAAATTGGCCCATTCCCATTCCTGCGTTGAATCCACGCGCGAGAAATCCTTCAGGTCCTGCACGATCTGTCGCACCCGCACGATGCCTTGTTCCGATTCGCGCATCAGCACGGGGATGTCTTCTTTCAAGAAGTCCAACTCGATCTCTTCGCGCAGTTTGCGCAGCCGGGCGGCCACCTCGGGTTGTGCCATGTTGGCCTCGGCAACCTCATACGCATCCAACATCAGGAACAGCTGCGCCAGGTAGCCCCCCAGCGTGCCGAAGTTCGAAAAGATGTAGCCAATTGGGTTGTTAATCTCGTGTGCCACACCGGCCGCCAACTGACCGATGGAAGCCAGCTTTTCCGACTGCACCAGCTGACCTTGCAGGTGTTTGCGCTCTCCAATCTCCAGTTGCAACGCACTGTTTGAAGCACTCAGCTCGCCGGTACGTTCGCGCACTGCTTCTTCAAGCCGTTTGAGTTGTTCTGCGGCGTCTTGCGCCATTTGCCACTTGGCGGTCAACGAAGATGCGAGTTGGAAGACCTCAATGGCATCAAAGGGCTTCTTCAGAATCAGCAGCCGGTCGCGCACATCCAACCGGGCCAAGACTTCGGTCCATGAGGTGTCGGCGTAGGCGGTGCAGATCACGATCTGCAATCGCGGGTCGACCTTCCATAACTCCTCTATGGTTTGCACGCCGTCCCAGCCCGGAGGCATGCGCATGTCAACAAAAGCCATCGCGTAAGGCCGCTTCTCTTGCAGAGAGGCCTGCACCTTGGCCAAGCCTTCTTGCCCTTGGTAGGCAGATTCGAGCGAGAAAGTCTCCGCAGTGTCCTTGACTGCGTCGCCAAACAAGGCCTGCTCGACCGCGCTGAGTTCGTCCGATTCCGCCACCACCGGCGCCAGCACCTTGCGAAAATCCTCATGGATGGCTGGCATGTCGTCAATCAGTAAGATGCGCCGGTTGGGGGGGAGATTCATTGCGAGACCCCTTCTGGGGTGGCAACAGGAATGTCAAGGGTGAAGATGGCTCCCTGTCCAGCTCCGGAGCTGTAAGCAGCCAAGCTGCCCCCCATTTCTTGTGCGGCTACCACACAGCTGTGCAGACCAAAGCCATGTCCGGTTTTACGGGTCGTAAAACCATGCGCGAAGATGCGTGTCAGGTTCTCGGGCGCAATGCCTTCGCCGTTGTCGGCCACGGTAATGCGCAGGACTTGCCCTTGCTCGGTATCTACCAGGTGGGCCCCGAGCGTGATGGTCGGTTGGGCCAAGTCCAGACCCCCCAGAGCTTGTTTGGAATTGCCAATTAGATTCACCAGAATTTGCAGTAAGCGGTGGCGGTCTAGCAGCAGTATGGGTAGATTGTCAAAGTCTTTGACAATCTGCACCTTGTGGCGCTCCAGCGCGCCGACGTTCATACGCAGCGCGTCGTCTACAAGTTCGTTCCAGCGCACCGATTCGGCAATGCTCGGTGCACCCGCATGCGATTGCTGGATGGCCACGATCTCCTTGATATGGTCCACGCTCTTAATGAGCTGGCCCAATTCCTCGGCCATGGCCGCCTGCTCCCCCGTCAACGTCTGCGCAAGCTCGCGCAAGTACCTGGGCAACAGTTTTCCCCGTGCGTCATGCACTAGAAAATCGCCCAGATCGTCGGCATGCTCGTCCATCAGGCCCACCGCACGCAACAGGCCTTTGAGCTTGGAGGCCCGCAGCTGGGCGCCGATCACCCCCGCAGATACATTGACGCTGTTGAGTATATTGCCCACGTTGTGCAGCACATTGGTGGCGATCTCGGCCATGCCCGCCAGGCGCGAAGCGTCGACCAGCTTTTTGTGCACCTCTTCAATCGTCTTCTCCGCCAGCTTCAATTTGGAGATGTTTTTGGAGGTGCCAAATGTGCCGATGATGCGACCGTCCTGGTCGCGCCAGGCGCATTTGGTCGACAGATGCCAGTCAGCGGATCCATCAGGATGCATACCGACGATTTCACTTTTTTCAATCATCGGCTGGCCGGTGCGCAGTACTTCTTGCTCGCTTTTAGCAAATTTAGCCGCTTCTTTTGCACCATAGAAATCTGCATCCGACTTGCCGATCGCATATTCTCTGAACACCTCCACGCTCTGCAGGTGCGGTGGTAAAGCGGCGTCGGGAAAGTTCGCGCGATGGCGACTCAGCGACACCTGGAACAGACTCTCCGCCTCGGATCGGCTGAGCTGCACCAGGCGCGATTGGCGGTCCTTAAAGAAAAGTGAATCGGGCAGGTTGTCCATCAGCGTTGCCAACAGATCGCGCTGGTAGGCCAGTTCATTTTCGGTCTGCTTGATGCTGGAAATATCCTTGGTGATGCCAAAGGTGCCGATGATGGTGCCGTCTTTTCTGCGCAGCGGCATCTTGGTGGTAAGTGCCCACGAATCCGGCCGGCCGTCTTGCCAGGTTTCGCGTTCCACCTTGTTGACCATGGGCTGCCCGGTACGGATGATCTCTTGCTCATCTTCGAACGCCGGGCGCGCATGTTCTTCAGAGAAAATGTCGAAATCCGTTTTGCCCACCAAGGCATCCGAAGACTCTACGCCAAATTGACGAGCCTGCGCGGTACTGCATTTGATGAAACGCGATTGGACGTCCTTGAAATAAATATGGTCTGGGGAGCTGTCCAGCAGCATACGGAGCAGATCGCGCTCGTAGACCAGTTTCTCCTCGGTTTGCTTGCGCTCGGTAACGTCCTGGCATGCCCCTTGGACTCGCACAATCGAACCGGCGAGGTTCCACTGGGCCTCGCCGATACAACGAATCCATATATGCCGGCCTTTGGAGGTAAGCATTTCCAACTCAAGATCAAAAGACGTGCCGTGCTGAAAACATGTTTCAAAGTTTTTGCGGGCTGCGACTTGCGATTGCGGAGCATAAAAATTGAAGACCTGCTCAAGCTCAAGAGCAGCATCTGGCGACACGTCATGGATTGCACGCATCTCACTCGACCAACTAACTTCGTGACCCGGCAAGTCAACAGTCCAACCGCCAAACTGTGCAATGCGACCGGCCATATTCAGCAGGGTCTGATTTAGAAGACTGTTTTTTTCAGAGCTCATGTTGGTATTTAGTCCACTTAAAAATGGCCCTATCAGTCATGCAATCAATTGAGCAATGGCTATCTGCAACACAAACTTCTATCGATTACCTCAGGTAGTTTAAAGCTGGGAGACAATATGAGCGTCCTCAAACATTGAAGTCACCTTGCCCGATGCAAGCGCCATGTCCTCCAAAGAGCCGCCCAGTCGTTGTTGCACAAAGAGCGGGAATTCCTCAACATGGTAGTTTCCTGCAAAACCGAGTTGTAGTCTCTTGCTGATCTGGTTGGCGGCAAACACACATGCACTAAGGCTGGTATCCCGAAGCTCAGGTCCGTATTGGTAACGGATGGCCTCAATCAGCTGGCTGGGAAACTGCCATTTCTCAACCAGCATGGCACCCACGGTGGCATGGTCAACGCCGATGATTTTTCGCAGTGCTATATGGAGTGATTCACCGCTCTCCTGACTATTGCGAAGGGCGAGGCGAAATTCAACGGGTTTGAATTGAGCCAGCACGATTTTTCCAAAGTCGTGTAGTAACCCCGCTATGAAGCAGTCGACGGGATCTGCGTCAGGCACTCTCGATGCCAAGTGTTTAGCAATTCCTGCAGTTGACAAACAATGCTGCAAATAAGACTGTACTTCAAAGCCTGCTGGGTTCTTCTTGGGTAGTGCACCTATTGCCGCAATTGCAACGGCCAGGTTCTTGATGGTGTTGAAGCCTAAATAGACCACAGCATGGTCTATGGAGGAAATCTTCTTCGGCAAGTTGTAGTACGACGAGTTGACTACCCGCAATATCCTCACCGTCACAACGGGATCTTGGCCAATCACGTGGACAAGATCCTTAGGTGTGCAGTTGATATCTTGGGTCAATACCAAAATTTTGCGAACGCTCTCTGGAAAGGCTGGCATATCTTCTACTGCCAAGACTAGCTTTTGTGCCAATATGGTGCTTATTGAGACGCCAATTTCCATTGCCAACTCTCCTAGAGTCACTTCTTATAACAAGCATTAATATGCTGTTAAAAGTATAAAAGTTATCTTGTTGCCACGTTTCCTATGTTCTCACATAGATCGCTTAGCTTCTAAGCATATCGGACTGAGGCCGGCCCGGTAGCTAAACTTGGCTTGTCCTTTGAACTGTACAGATGTGGCTGAGCTGTGTGGCGAAATTCATTCGAGCAGAGGTCCAAAGAATCGTTTGAAGAAAAAAGCGAGATGCTGCAGTTACTCGCTCGGATACGCCGCGCTCAAGAAGAGCGTGATTTACTAAAAAAGCTACACGTTACTTTGCCAGAGAGCCAAAGTGAATTGCCGTTTTATGAACGGTCACCCGCATGACTTCCCGCTAATTCTTAGGTTTTAGGGTGCCGCATGTGGTCAGACTTCGCGACTCCCAAGTACACGGACCGGTTTCTTATGAGCCGTAGACGGCGAGCGCTTACTTGAGCTTATTGCCGTTTTTTTTCGGCCAGTCAAGGCGTTATGGGTCACCGGAGGTTCATTGACTTCAGTGACAGCGAAGATTTCGTAAGACTAGTTTGAGTACGTTTCCAAATTCGGCTATCGCACCAAATCCTCGATGGCATCCACAACAATGCCCGTGCCGATCGCAATCAAGAGAATGTCATTGGCGACACGAACGTACTTGTAGCCAGACGGAGGCACCCCAATTTTCACGACGACGTCCCTAGGTAGCGGATATTGGATGACAGTTGAAGGCAAAGGAGCTCCGCGTGCCCACTTTTTGGCCTGCCCTGGTGGCAAACATCCACTGTTCTTTTTTGCCAATCCAGGTGGGCAATGCCCTCTGGCAGCTTGTGCACCGTAGTAGTCAGACACCGCTCTTCTTTGACTATCTTCAAAATAACCGCCTACACGGATTTCAACCGTGGTGTTCTGTTCCGATGGCTGGGATTTGCCCTTTCCATGACCAGCCCAATCGGGTTTTCCAGCATGGCCTAAGCTGCCCACAGTAAGGGCTCCGATGAGAATGGCATGAGACAAAAATTTAGATTGCACAGTTAGTTCCTAATTTGAAAATTCAAGCCTCTTGGCAGCGGCATCGCAGGGGGTTGCCGAGCGACTTATTTCGAGGTTGCGGTATCTTGTGCTGCCTGCTTGCGGGCTTTCTTTGCCTCAAGCTCAGCATTCGCCGTGGGTTTAAGCGCTTTGGTCGCTGCACCCAGGCTGTGGCCGCTGATCATCTTCGCCTTCAAGTCGGTAAAAGGGATTCCGAGATTCTTGCTCACGTGCACGGCCGCCACGAACTGACCGAGATTCTTAAATCCCGCTGAGGCCGCCTGCAGATCAGTACCTGCGGGCAACAGGCCTGACAAAGTGGCGGAGAGTTTCTTGTTGTCCGTCAATTGTTGGGAAGTAGTTTTCCCCACATGCGCTTCTTTGGTACCCGCGTGGGACTTGCCGTCTGAACCGTGGGATGGTTTTGCATCCATGCCAGAACTGCCTCCATTGCCACCGCTATTGACGCCACTGTTTCCACCACCGTGCGATCCACCGCCACCGTTACCAGCAGCGAATACAGACACGCTGAGCCCAAGTGCGGCCACTGTGATAACGGTACCAACGATGCGTTTGATCATGATGTTCTCCTTATAAGTAACGGGACTATTTTCAGCCGTCGTCTTTCAAAAACTGACTCAAATGAATTGAGATGTAACGCTGACTTGCTCGGCAATCGTGCGCCCCAAAATCTGCAACGAATCTCAGTGCGGCGGAGCGCAAACTTGCCCTCGCAAAACATGCAGGTCAATTCGTGAGGAATTTCACGAATCTGGTTCAGAACCACCCAACTGGACTATTGGCTAGACGCAGCACGGACACTAAAATTACATTTAGTAACAGAAACATCCATGCAAATTAAAAAATCATTCCTTCAGATCATCTCCGCCCTCGGAATTGCTGCTCTTGCGTCCACCGCCAGTGCGGCTACTACGACCTACAACTTTGGCTCGTTCCTGACCGGCTCTGGACCTACAACGCCTGCCAGTTTCGCGACGTTGACCATCGACGCCTCTGTAGACAACAAAACCTTTGTGTTCGACCTCAAGGTGAGCAGCGGCCTACAGTCCATTTTCGGTTCTGGGGCCTTCATCAGTGCGTTGCAGGTCAACACCTATAGCAACCAAGACCCGGCTTTGACCACGATTGCTGTGGGCTCTTGGGGTGTTGGGGCGGTGAAGTTTTCTGGGAATGCAGCCAACCAGGGCGGTGTGAACTGGGACTACAAAGACAGCTTTTGCGGTGTGTCCGGCGGCTGCAACGCGAATGCAGCTGGTTCCCGCTTGACGCAAGGCGAGGAAGTCAAATGGACATCGGTGTTCAGCAATGCCCAGTTCACTCTGCTTGCAAAACCCGGCATGTTGTTGAAGGTACAGGGCTACACCTGGGGTGGTCAAAGTGCCAGTGCTGATTACACGTCAGTTGTTTCGTCGGTTCCTGAACCAGAAACCTACGCCATGATGCTGGCTGGTTTGGGTTTGATGGCAGGCATCGCCAGGCGGCGTAAGCACAAGACTGCAGCACTCTGAATGGTCACTATCTGACGCAATCTGGCCAATTCATCAGACTTTTTGCTTCTCTTTAAGTCTCAACAGCTCTGTCAATTGTCGATTGACAGTCGCCAGTTTCTGATTCGAAGTCGATACCTCAAGGTTCAATCGCCTGTTTTCGTCTGCAAATTCTTTGCTTCTAAAGGCTTCTTCAATCGAATTCCGCAGTTCGTCTTCATTCCATGGCTTGATCAAAAACTTGTAGACCGAACCTTCATTCACGGCTTGGGTTACGGACTGCAATTCTGTGAATCCCGACAAGACAATACGAACCGTATTGGGATACAGGTCCTTCACGGTCTTTAAAAACTCAACGCCGGTCATTCCGGGCATTCGTTGGTCGGAAATGATGACGTCGACAACGTGCTCGGCTAGCACATCCAGTCCAGCTTGCCCACTATTGGCTGTCAATATCCGCAAATCTGTGTGTCTGAACAGGCGCTGTAGCGCGTTGGTAATATTGGGTTCGTCGTCCACCAAAAGTAGGGTTCGTTTCGGTCTCTCGAAGCGCAGCAGTTCGTCAGGCAAACGCTTGTTCTGCGCAAGAAGGTCGCTGATATCCCCCGCACCCATGGGTTTGCTGAACAAATACCCTTGGATTTCGTCGCACAGATTGTTTCGTAGCAGATCGCACTGTGCCGCAGTTTCAACGCCTTCCGCGATCACTCGGATACCCAAACTGTGCGCCATTGAGATGATCGCCTTGATTATGGTGACACACTCGACGGTAGCGCTCTCTCGCACAAATGACTGGTCGATTTTCAGCAAGTCGATGGGAAAGCGCGTCAGGTAAGCTAGGCTTGAGTAACCCGTTCCAAAGTCGTCAATCGACATTTGCAAGCCAAGAGATTTCAGACGATGCAGAAGGCCCACAGATTGCTCGACGTCATCCATGACCAGACTCTCGGTCAGTTCAATTTCAAAGTACTCTGGCTCAAGGGCCGTGTCGGCCAGGACGGACGCAATATATTCAACCAAGTCGGGTTGCGCAAACTGTCGGACCGATAGATTTACCGCCATGCGGATTTTTCCGAGCCCCTCCCGTTGCCAAGCCATGCTCTGCTCACAGGCGGCCCGGATCACCCAGGCACCGATGGGTACGATCAATCCGGTTTCTTCGGCCACCCCAATGAAGTTCGCCGGTGCCACCAAACCCCGCTCTGGATGATTCCATCGGATCAGGGCTTCCACGCCAATCACGCAACCACTGCATAAATCAACTTGCGGCTGGTAATGCAAAACAAACTCTTGGCGTTCGATTGCCAACCGAAGTTGGCTCTGCAATGCGAGTCTGGATTCGATTTGGGCGCGTTGTTCCGGTTGGAAAAATTGAAACTTATTGCGTCCGGTTTGTTTTGCGTTTCCCATCGCAGCACTGGCCGCTCTCAACAGAGTCTCGCTATCTCCACCATCTTGTGGAAACAGGCTTACGCCGATACTGCAGGTTACTTGCAATTCCTGGCCCAACAACGTGATCATATTCGAAACGGACTTTAGAACTCGCTCCAATAATTCGACAAGCTGTCCATCAATATCCTTGGCCAATATCGCGGATATCCGATGTAGGTTGTTCCCGACTTCCGGTGACATCGTTAATGCAATTGCAAACACATCGTCACCCAATCTCGCTACGGTATCGCTTTCCCGTACGCAGACACTCAATCGGCCACTGATGATTCTCAACAATTCATTGCTGGCGCTATTGCCCAGACTATCGTCAATTGCTTTGAAATGATCGAGTCCCAACACAAGGACCACAACACTTTGCATTTGTCGCTGTGCGCTGGCAATTACCTGCGTGAGGCGATCTAATAAAAGACCACGCTTTGCAAGTCCTGTCAAATCGTCGAAATTGATCAATCTTGTTAATTGCGATTCGGCCGCCCGCCGCGCCTCAAGTTCGCTGAACAGGGCCCTGTTCTGCTCCAACATTTCCTGTGACGCAATCTCCAGAGACCGCTCTATCATGGCGCGATCATTGTCAGCCTCGTCGTAAAACTTGTTAATTTCAGCCAGCAGGGGGGCAATCTCCACAGGAAGATCCTCCACCATCCCGAAGTAACGCTTAATTTGGCGAAGGAGCAGGCGATGCATCGATCAGTCTTCAAGAAAGGTTGTGATGGTCATCGTTTGATTGTGAAGTTCGCAGCTATCTCCTGCCATGTGCGGAGAAATTTCACCATAGGAATAAAAGCCGGCCAGCATGGTGTCGTCACCCAAGACTTCCCGCACCCCTTCAATTTCTTCGTCAATTCTCTGCTTAAGAACCAACTTACGCCCCACGCAGCTCACGAGTAAGGCCAGTCGGGCAGACTTGTTGTGCAAGGTTAGTGTACTTAGTCTTGCAGCTTGTGACGCTCCGTCGATCAAGCGGTCGAAGTTGGCTTTCATCAGACGCACATGCCCGCCTTCTGGCATGTCGCCTGCGAACGTCATGCTATTGTTTGCCTCGTCAATGCCGAGAATGGTCCGCACCACGCCGCCATTGGATTGAGGCGCAACTCCACTACTTTCCGGATAGCGTAGAGCCAAGGGAAACTGTAGCCCAGTTGCCGGTAGCCCAGCCGCTTGATCGCCCAAGTAGCGCTTATAGAGCGCCAATGCCGGTTGGCGGTCTAAGTCGAACAAGACGTTGCCTTCCGAACGTGTAATCTGGCGTTCAGGGCCAAATGGGTCCCAACCACCCAAAGACCCGTAGCCTATTTTGATGCTTTGACCATATAGACCCACCGCAACAACTTGGCCATCGGTTGGAACGTCATTGGCGCACACCAATGTTTTTTGGAAATTTGCACCGTCGGCCGCCAATCCGCCTGTCACTTCGACCATTGGTGGAAGACTGTCTTTCATTCCACGCACCAGTGCAGTTCCGTTGACTCTCAGTCCATCCGAGAACACCAATACATGAGCCAAGTCCAACGACGGCAAGGACTTTGCCAACCGCTGGCCCGTCGCGTAACTTTGAGACGATGCCTGAATAGTTGCCTTGGCGAGCTGTAGCCCTGTGCGCTCGAAGTTCACCACTGTTACCACCAGAGTGTCGTCCCGCACATATGCGCCTTCAATCTCGCCAGCAGTGGAGCAGCCCACGATCATTGCGTCTGGGAACGCGTCACGAATCGCAAAGAAATTAGCGCTGTTGTCGAGCAATGTCGTACTGCCAAAAACCATGACGAGCTGGCTGGCGAGGCATGGGGTTGGGTTCTCAAAGTGCGGAAGAGAGCCGACAGTAAAAACATTTTGTGAAATATTCATAGTTCGCCCTATTTTTGTCAACTGCAACGATACGCCCTCGCGAACGAGAAAGCATCCGATTTTTTGCTAGTCTGTTGATTTCCGTTGAAATCTGACCCACTTTCGAGCAAATATTTCCAGCCAAATTTGATCCACGTTGGCCCTACCCTGCTAGTTTTTAAAGCAGGGGGAATTTAGGAGTGATAGACGTGGCGACATTGAATGTCATCAGGCGTTGGGCACTACGGGAACATATGTCCATCCGCGAAATATCCAGGCGTACAGGCCTGGCTCGCAACACCGTAAAGAAGTACCTCAGCTCAGAGGAAATTGAGCCTGCCTACCCCAGGCGGGTTAGCTCAAAGAAGCTGGATTCCTATGCCGAAAAGCTGGCCGGCTGGCTGGAATTGGAGGCAACAAAATCTCGGAAACAGCGGCGCAATTTGAAGCAGATCTACACAATAACAGCCCATTTGCTTAATGAGATCACGAAATAGCCCGCATTTCGGTCCATTGTGCGACGCAACGTACTTGTATAAATGGTAATTGCTTGCCTTGCCTTGCTTTTATGGCTTTTCGGTATCTGGCTGTTCGTCTGAGGGATGTCCCGTCTTTAGTGCGAACATGGCGTCTGAGGAGTCGCGCGTTACGACATAGCCACCCTGTAGCGGCATTCTGTTGCGTGAAGGTCTGCAACCTGAGTTTGGTCAATACAAGAGGGAAGCTGGACGAATTTGGCACTCACAGCTAGATTCCCAAATTACGGAGATTTGTTGTGGGTGCCGTTGAAGAAATATACATCTCGAATTTAAAGATGCGGTTCCGCCCGGGCTTGAACTATTTGCTGGGCGAGCAAAAGCATATGCGAATTCGCACAAGTCAATTCCTCCTTGCTGCGATGTTAATGCTGGCATGCATCGGCGTGGTCTATTTCATGCGTGCTGTGGGCATCCAAGGCATGCACGATATTGACACTTGGGCTATTATTTCCAGTGTTGGGCTGGTCGTGATATACGCGCTGATCCGCAGCGGCATATCTCTACGCATGACGGACCCTTCCCTCGCATATGTGCAAATGCTCTACGCCATTGCCTGTGATGCGGTCGCTTTCATCGTCACCGGCCATGGCCGTGGTGTAACGCTGCCCATTTTGTCGGTGATTTTGATGTTTGGGATGTTCGGTCTGTCCATGCGTCAGGTGGTGCTGGTTGCGGTATATGGCTTAGCTCTGTTTGGCGTCGCTGCATGGTATTCGTTGCTGCATTCAAGTACAGACGAGACAGCAGGACTCTTTGTCGCGTATGTTTTCATGCTGTTCGTAGTGCTGTCTGCCACCACTTTTTTAACGTGGCGTTTGCAGCAAATGAGCACCCATATGCGGAAGCAAAAAAATCAATTGGCTTTAGCCTTTGACAAGATACAACAAATTGCCACTCGCGACGAACTCACTGGAGTGCCCAACCGCCGCTTTATGCTGGAAAAATTTCGTGATGAATCACTGCGCGCACAACGCTCATCATCGCCACTGCTTTTAGCCATGCTCGATATTGATCATTTCAAGCGGGTGAACGACCAGTATGGACACCTAGAAGGCGATCGCGCTCTGCAAATGTTCACGTCCGTGGTGCAAAACAATATCCGCACCAATGACGCGCTGGCGCGTTGGGGAGGAGAAGAATTCGTGGTCTTGCTCACTGACACGGATGTGTCTGTTGGCGAGGTCTGCTTGGAAAGAATCCGCACCAAAGTAGCCGAGATGGAGATGTTTGTTAGCAACAATTCCATGCGATTAACAGTCTCAATAGGTGTAACCCCTTATAGCAACGGAGAGATTGTAGAAAAGACCTTGGCGCGTGCAGACGCCGCGTTATATGAGGCCAAAGCCCGGGGTCGCAATCAGGTCGTGTGGGTTGCCCCGTCTCAATAGTAATGGAATGGGCCTCTCGCAAAGAGTTGACTATTTATTAAACACGGGTTCAGGCGCTCAGAAACTCGTCTGTGTCTCATTCGCATTTAGGTTGCGGGACGTGGTTCAAGAAATGCTGGGAGGCAGTCACAAGTTCGAGCTCCGGTCACGTGATAAGGTGCAGAATTCTGAATAACAATTCCATGTCTGAGGTGGATAAATAAGAATGCAGGCACACGCGCCCACTGACAAGCCCGGTGAGTCGATTGGAGCAATCGACTCACCTGTAGGAACTTTGGGCGCTTCGCAGCCAGTTGCCGTTGCCACCCTTAAGAGAGTATCTGCGGCTGTAGGGGGGGTAATCTTTCTGAGCTTGGCAGCTATGCTGTTTTTACTGATGCACATGGGGGATAGCCACGACGAGCTGGCTGCCGCAGACTCACAGCGGCAGTTCAACAGTCTGCTTGAGTTGCAATCCCGTCAGTTGGCCACTCAAACACTGGATTATTCGAATTGGGACGAAGCCATTGATGCCCTATTAGTTAGGGGAGATCCAAAATGGTGGGCTGCGAACGCGGGTGACTACGCAGTCAACACCTTTGGGCTTTCTTTTAGCCTTGTGATTGATGGCGGCGATGCCATGGTCTTTGGTGCGCAAGCAAATAAAGAGCCCGTAGACTTTGCAGTCTTCAGAGACGAACCGTCCATACAGGCATTGCTTCGTTCTGCCCGTAGTCGGCCAATTCAAGGCAAAGCGACTCTGGTCGCCGCAACCGGTTTGGTAAGGCTTCAGGGACAAGTGCATTCAGTGGCCGCCGTCCGCTTTCGCCCGGAAACGCCGGCATCCAAGCCCAATCCAGCTCCAGAGACATTGCTTTTGTTCGGAAGATCCGTGTCGGACTCAGTGTTGCCCATCACCGCCGAAGTGATGGGGTTAGCCCAGCTCCGACTTGGTCCTGAGTCTGCATCGGGCGATGTTGCAGTCCTATTGGCCTTGGCAGATGGCGAGCCCGCTGGGGCAGTGACCTGGCCCTCCCCAACTCCGGGGAGGAAGATGGTGGCTTCTGCGCTTCCTTGGATAGCGGGGCTTTTTCTGCTGGTACTGGTGGCCCTGGTCTACGCGGCATTGCGCACGCAGCACCTCACCCGCGAAATCTTGGCTGAGTCACAACTGCGCCAATTGCTAGCAGAGCGCAATCGCTCAATTCTTGACGCGGCGGATGACGGCATCATCGGCATAGACAGCCATAGCCGAGTGAGTTTTGTGAACCCCGCAGCCATGCAGATTCTCCGGCTACCGGAATCCGCCTTATATGGCCTGGAGTTGCGTCAGGTTCTGCAACCTCACACATTCAACACACTACAGGAAGCTCTAGCGAGTGGGAAGGCTTGGAGCGGCCCGTCAGAGGTGTTAAGCGATAGCACGGGAAGAACGTTTCCTGCCGAGCTGTCCATCACGATGGTACGTCATAACGATGTGATAGACGGTGCAGTCGTAGTTTTTAAGGACATCACTGAACGCAAATCCTTCGAAGATCAAATTCATCATCGGGCCAACTTCGACTCACTCACGGGCGCTCCCAACCGCAATCTGCTGAACGATCTCCTGGTCAAAGATATTCTGCTGGCCCAGAAAAATGGAACTTCTGGTGCCGTGATGTTGATCGATATTGACCGCTTCAAGAAGGTCAATGACTCGATGGGACATGAAGCCGGAGACTTGTTATTGCAGCAAACCTACGATCGGTTGCGCAAGAGTGTAGGAGAGTCTGATACCGTCGCTCGGCTGGGTGGTGACGAGTTCGTTGTGCTTTTGCCGCATGTTCGCAGCCCAGTGTCTGCAATACAAGTCGCCAAGATCCTGCTCGCCGCACTGAGCGAAGGTTTTGACCTTCTTGGACATTCTGTATGGACAGGTGGCAGCCTCGGCATCGCGTTCTATCCCGGCAATGGCGAGACCCCTGCTGATTTGCTTCGCCATGCCGAGATGTCAATGTACAAGGCCAAACAGGAGGGGCGCAACAACTACCAGTTTTATGAGCAGGCTATGGCTGAACACATTCAGGCGTATCGTTCATTGGAGGTCAATCTGCGGCAAGCGTTGGCGCGACATCAGTTGTTGTTGTACTACCAACCCATCCTGGAATTGAAGACCAAGCGTCTTTCACACATGGAGGCTCTCGCACGTTGGCGGGATCCTGAGCGAGGTTTGATCAGTCCTGACGCTTTCATACCTTTGGCTGAGGAGACAGGCTTAATTGTTGATATCGGGATTTGGGTGTTGGACGAAGGATGTCGCCAGTTGGCTGCGTGGCATGCACAGGGTCTAGACGAAGGCATTGGCATTGCAATCAATGTCTCAGGGCGCCAAGTGCCGCGTGGACTATCTGTGGAGACCGTAGCGACCACCTTAGCTCGGCACAATATGGCCGGAAAGCTGCTCAGTTTCGAGATCACGGAGTCGGTGCTTTTCGACAGATCTCCGGCTGTCATGGAGTGGCTCCAAGGGATTCGCGAGTTGGGAATCAAGTTGATGATCGACGACTTCGGGACTGGCTACTCCTCGCTGAGCTACCTGAAGCACTTTCGCACGGGTGCTCTCAAGATCGACAAAAGCTTTATCGCTGGTGTAGTTGACGAGATTGAGGATCAGTCGCTGGTTCTTGCCATCCTTGCCATGGCCCACAGCTTGGATCTGCCAGTTGTCGCCGAAGGTGTAGAGACTCAAGCCCAGGCAGCCTGGTTGAGAGAACATGGTTGCGATTACGCTCAAGGGTATTTGTTTGGTAAACCAATATCGGCGAGCGACACGTGGTCCTATTTGGAAGTCAACACGCGGAAATTGGCGGATTAACTAAGTTGACCATAGCAAGCTTGCTTTTGTCACCGCTGCAACGGACTATTCGAGCGTAGCATTGATCATTACGACTCTGAACCGTTCCACCTCAGCTGAACTGGTCGCCATACTGCAGTTAGAAAAAGAAGACCGTGTTCAATGCAAGGAGCATGGTTGCGCACGGCGTGTACCGCGCCATTCATGTTGGCGACGACAGCGGTAACCTAGCGCCGCTTTCGTTGGCGGATTCAACCGGTCGATGCAACGCATTCGCTGAACATCTCAGCGGGCGTTTGGAAGCCGAGCGTTTTGCGCGGCCTCTCATTCAATTGTCTGGCAATTGCATTGAGTTGAACTTGTGAGAAACCCGAGAGGTCCATCCCCTTGGGCATGTACTGCCTGAGTAACCCATTCGTGTTCTCGTTGCTTCCGCGTTGCCATGGGCTTTGCGGATCGCAGAAGTAGACCTGGATGTCGGTGGCCACCGTGAACTTCTTGTGCGCGTGCATCTCAGTACCTCTATCCCAGGTCAGTGACTTGTAGAGCTCCTGCGGGAGCTTGCGGGCGTTCTTGATGAGTGCGTTGACCACCGTCTGCGAGTCTTTGCCATCCAGCTTCACCAACATCACGTACCGCGTCTGACGCTCAACCAGTGTCGCGATCTGGCTGTTACCGCTACCGAAGACCAAGTCCCCTTCCCAGTGACCAGGTACTGCTCGATCCTCAATGCCGGGTGGCCGCTCGCTGATCGAAACAGCATCAATGATCTGTCCGTGGATTGCTGTCTTCTGCGTGTAGTGACGAGACCTGCGCATGCCACGAGTGCGCCTCAGATGAGCCAGAAGCTCCTTCTTCAAGGCACCACGTGCTTGGATGAACAGGCTGCGGTAAATGGTCGCGTGTGACACGTGATGGCTTTCGTCGCACGGATAAGTATGCTTGAGCCAGCCTGCGATCTGTTCCGGAGACCAGAGCATCCGTAGCTTGTCAGCCACGATGCGGGCCAAGGCACGGTTCTCGCGCAGTTTGCAGCGCTTGGGGCGTCGCGCACGACCCCAGGTCGCTTCGTCAGCCTGGCTGGCACGGTAGTCCTCGCGGCCGCCATTGCGCTTGATTTCTCGACTGATCGTTGATGGTGCTCGGCTGAGTCGGCAGGCAATCGATCGAATTGACTCACCCTTGACCAGCGCCCTTGAGATTTCCTCGCGCTCTGCCAATGTCAATGCGGTCGATGCGCGTGATCGCTCCGCTGGCCGGAATCCACCTGTCTCCGCAAGTATTCGGTGAATCGAGGTGTGTGGTCGATCGAAGAGCTTGCCGATCTCATGCAGCGTGGCGCCTTGCTTCCAGCGCTCCCACATCAACGCTTTCTGGCTATCTGAATAGTAGATCCGTGGTCGCCGTTTCATTTGCAACACTCCTTCCGCCTATGCGGTGGTTAGTGTGTTGCATCGACCGGTTGAATCCGCCTTCCTAAGCAGCATTACTTTGAAAGTTGGCGCCGCACGTCCGTGACCATCGCCCCTACGGCACTTACTGCGGCACGTAGTTGAATTTCAGTGCATTTGAACTCTGTGCACCGAAGCCCCAAGGCTCGTTTACGTTCACGCGGGAACGGTCTTGAGGATCGCGTTACTTCAAGTCGTCAGCCAGAGCATCTCCTTGAATAGTTTCGGTGAGCTGCTTTGGCTCCGTCGAATGCTCCTATAAGGTAGGTAGATATGGGCGTTTAGCTATCCCCCAAACGGCTGAATTTGCAGACGGTCATCCGTTCAGTTCACCGACTAGATTCACCCGTTTGGGGGATATGCAGACCCCACTGGCACGTCAGACTCGCCGAGGTGATTTGAACAGCCACATAGATGGATGATTGCTGGACTGAGACCACGCAGAACGTGGGAGTGTTTTGGTGAGGCCCATGAAGAAACTCGTGTTATTCGCACTCCTGATCGTGTCCAGCCTCGCATTGGCGCACTCCGGCGGGACCGACAAGACGGTTGTCACAGTGATCGAAAAGCAGGAACCCGGCAACGCCATTGAACGGCCCTGTTGCGTGGTGACGAGCTGCGTAAGTGTCGCTGCCGTCGCACGTGGCTTGCTAATAGTGGCGACACTTGAAAAAAAGGAACATAGACACTATAGATAGTGTCTTGCCTTAATAAAAAACACCATATATAGTGGATTTAAAGTTTCTCGCTGATTAAGCTGTATACGGCAAGTAATTCAAAACAAACATCACCTTCTGTGGCGTCCCTTGCAGGCAAGATGCTCCAAAGCGGCAATGCTTCCCAAGTGCAAAAGCAGCTTGCCGCCTCCGCGTTGGCTCAAGCACACACCGGTTTGGCAAGGGGTGGGCCGACTGCGATCTCCGCGGCCGCGAAGAAAATGAACGCCACCAATCGTGAAATGACGAAGCTGGAAAAAGAGTTTGCTTTGATGGAGGCCGCAGCTACTGAGACACGCTTGTTGTACACGTGAGATCACGGATTCCTAACACGCGCATTTAATAATATAGTGCGTACCTCAACTTGCTTTGGTCGCTGCCCTTGGATTGCAACGCCTTGACTTGAAATAAGCATCCTTGGAAGTGTCATGCCTTTGGCATGAAGGGCTTAGAACAAGCACATAGACCAGCTCCGCGAGAGCGCCGATCGCAAATGCAAATGCGCATTTATGTGCAACCGGCTTCATAGACTTAATTTCAAACAATGGGCCGCTAGTTCAGCCATTTTGGCTTTGCGGCATGCATATGTATCGCTGGATAAGTGATTGAAAATATCCATCGTGACAATCAAGAATTCCTGGCAGTGCAGCTCAAGCGCTCAGTGCATCTACAAGTGCAGGAGTTAAGTCTTCTAAGCTCACTATTTGGACATGTGCCAGGGCAATGCTGGCCGGGTCCAGCGGAAACTCGGGGCAGGGCGCGGCAATGGCCCACATGCCTGCTGCGCGCAGGGCCCGCAGGCCGCTGGGCGCGTCTTCAATACCTACGGCGTGCTCGCCTGTAGTGCCCAGGCGCTGCAGGCTGCGCAGGTAAATCTCAGGGTGGGGTTTGCCGTGCTGCACATCGTCGCCGCACAAGATGCTCTGGAAGTGTTTGCCAAAGCCGGTGCTAGCCATCGCGCACTCCACCAACACGCGTGGCGAACCCGAGGCTAGCGCCACCGGGTAGCGCGCGGCCAGCGCCTGCAGCGCCGCTGCCGCACCGGGGCGCTGCGGCAGGTCTAGGGCAAAGGCCTGCAGTACGCGTTGCACGATCTCCTGTGCCAGCTCGGCCGCACTCAGGTGGGTGATCTGCAGGCGCGCCCGCATGCGCGCGGACCAGTCGGGCGTGCTGCGGCCCAGCAGGTCTATCTGGTCGGCTTCGGTCCACTGCTGGCCGCGCTCGGCGGCGTAGTCCGCGCGCACGCGGCGCCAGATGACCTCAGAGTCGATCAGTACACCGTCCATGTCAAACACCACGGCCCGCACCGGGCCGCGCAGAGGGTTAAGCGGGTTCAAGCAATTCCTTGTCTTCGGGGGGCTCCAATCGAAACACGGCCACCACATCCATCAGCCGGCCGGCCTGCTGGGTCAAGCTGGCGGCCGCCGCACTGGCCTGCTCCACCAGGGCTGCATTTTGTTGCGTGGCCTCGTCCAGTTGGGTCACTGCCTGGCTGATCTGTTCGATGCCGGTGCGCTGCTCGGTGGAGGTGGTCAAGATCTCCCCGACCAGCCCTGTGACCTTGCGCACCTGCGCGCGGATGTCCTGCATGCCCTGGCCGGCCTCGCCCACCAGGCGGGAGCCGTGGCGCACGGTCTGCGCGCTGTCGGTGATCAGCAGCGTGATTTCCTTGGCCGCATTGGCACTGCGCTGCGCCAGGCCGCGCACTTCAGAAGCCACCACGGCAAAGCCGCGGCCTTGTTCGCCGGCGCGTGCGGCTTCCACCGCGGCATTCAACGCCAGGATGTTGGTTTGGAACGCAATGCCGTCGATGACGCCAGTGATCTCGGAAATACGGTCACTGCTTTTCTGGATGCCCTGCATCGTGTCCACTACCTGGCCCACCACGGCAGCGCCTCGGTCGGCGGCCAGGCTGGCCTCGGTGGCCAGTTGGGCCACCTGCTGCGCGGTTTCGGCGCTGTGCTGCACAGTGGCGGTGAGTTGCTGCATGGACGCCGATGTTTCTTCGAGGTTGGCGGCCTGGGCTTCCGTGCGGTTGGACAGGTCCAGATTGCCCGCCGCAATCTCACCGGAGGCACTGGCCACCGAGGCACTGCTGGCGCGAATGTCCTGCACGATGTGGCGCAAGCTGTCCTGCAGGGTGGACAGGGCGCGCAGCATCTCGGCCAGCTCGTCCTTACCGCGGATAGCAATAGAGGTGTCCAGCTGCCCCTGTGCCATGCGGCACATGGCGCCCACCGCGTCGCGCAGTGGGACGACCACGCCGCGTGTCAGCCGCCACGACAGCAGGGCGCCTAGCACCAGCGCTGCGGCCGCGGTCAGGGCCAGCACGCGTTGGCCGGTGCCATAGGTGGCGTTGCCGCGTTCTTCGGCCTCGCGCGAGCGCTGCAAATTCAGCGCCTTGAGTTCGTCCATCTGGGCCAGTACGGCGCCGAAGGCCGCAAAGGCATCACCGTAAATCGCATCGAGCAGTTGGGGCACGATGGTGCTGGGCGCGGCGTCCACGCCTTCGGCAGGCGCCTCTTCGCTTTGGGCCAGCGTTTCGATCTGCTTGGAGAGTTGCTCGTAGGCTTGCAGCTTGCTGCCCAGGGCTTGCCAAAGCGCACGATCCTGCTCGCCCTGCAGCCGGTCTTGGCCATAGGTTTCGTACAGGGTTTGCAGCAGGCTGCGCGTGTCCACGATGGCGCTGACGATGCGCTTGCGGGCGTAGGCATCGGGCGCACTGGCCAGCCGGATCTGGTTGCGGCGCACTTCCTCCACATCGGTGCGCATGTCCCCCACCAGCAGCATGGACGGCAGGGTGTTGGCCGTCACATCGCGGAAGTCCGCCTGCATGACGCGCAGCTGCAGCCCACCCACGGCCGCGGCGGTGATCGCCAGGGCCAGGAGCAGGGCGAAGCCCGCCGTCAGGCGCGTGCCGACGCGCATGGCTTAGGCGCGGCCGTGGGACACGCGGGATTGCCGTGCCAGCGAGTCCACGATGACGGCCACCGCTAGCACGCCGCCGGTAATCATGTAGCGCAGCGAGGACGACAGGTCCAGTAGCGTGAGCCCGCTGGATATGGACTGGATCACGATGATGCCCAAGAGTGCGGAGTACGCACTGCCACGGCCACCGAACAGGCTGGTGCCACCGATGACGGCGGCCGCAATGGCGTTCAGGTTCACATCGCCCGTGCCGGCCTGTTGGCTGGCCGACGCCAGGCGGGCCGAGGCCAGCACGCCGCCAAAAGCTGCCAGCACGGCGCACAGCACAAAGGCGCTGGAGTAGATACGTCGCACGTTGATACCGGCGCGGCGTGCGGCTTCACGGTTGCCACCCACGGCGTTGACCATGCGGCCCCACTGGGTGCGCGTCAGCGCGTAGTTCAGGCCCACCACCAGGCCCACGAAGATGCCAAACATCCAGGGAATGCCGCGATCCTGGTAGAAGTAGACGGCGATCAACTCCAGCACGACGGTGAAGGAAACCGTGCGCAGCAGCAAGCCGCTCAGCGATTCGGTGGACAGGCCCGCACTGCGGCGGCGCGCCGCGGTGCGAAAGCCCGTCACAAACATCATCACGCCAGCCAGCGCCACCACGCCATAGGCAAACACGGCGGGCATGAACAGCGACTGGCCCAGGTCTACCAACGGGGATTCATAAGGCAGGTTGATGGAGCCGGTGCCGCCCAGCAGGTACAGCTGGCCACCCAGGATAGCCAGCAGGCCTGCCAGGGTGGAGACAAAACTGGGCATGCCAAAGCGATTGAACAGCTGCGCATAGACCAGGCCGATGAGGGCGCCGCTGGCCACCGCGGCGGCAATGGCCAGGCTCACGGGCCAGCCATGGTTGACCCACAGCACGCCCACGATCGCCGAGGAAAAACCGCTGACCGAGCCGACCGACAGGTCAATCTCGCCCACCATCAGAATGCAGACAATGCCCAGCGAGATCACGCCGATGGTGGACGCGTCGAACAGCATGTTGATCAGGTTGGTGCTGGACAGGAAGATGGGGTTGATGCTCTGGAAGATGGTCCAGATGATGGCCAGCCCGACGATGACGGGGAGCGAGCCCAGGTCGCCCGCGCGCACGCGGTCCAGGAAGGTGCGGATGGCACCGGCGATGCCGCTGTCGACCTTGTAGCGTTCGTCGCTGCGGTCCAGCAACGGGGTGGCGGGAGCAGGGGTGTGGTTTGCGCTTGTCATGTTCTTATGCCGTCTGGTTGAGTTGGGCCTGGCGCCGTCCCGATCGGCGCGAGACGGAGTTGTCCGATGCGCCGGTGATGGCGCTGACCAGTTCCTGGTTGGAAGCGTCGGGGGCAAAGACACCGTTGTTCTTGCCCAGGCGCAGCACCACAATGCGGTCGGCCACGGCGCGTACGTCTTCCATGTTGTGGCTGATCATCACCACGCCCAGGCCCTTGTCGCGCACGCGTTCGATCAGGTTCAGCACCTCGGCGGTCTGGGCCACGCCCAGTGCGGCGGTGGGTTCGTCCAGCAGGATGAGTTTGGGTTCCAGTAATAGGGAGCGTGCAATGGCCACGGTTTGGCGCTGACCGCCCGAGAGCGAGGCCACGGGTATGCGCACGCTGGGGATGCGGGCCGAAAGCTCGTTGAGCAGCTTCCAGGCCTTGACCTCCATGCTCACTTCGTCCAGGTGCAGCGGTTGCAGCTCCTTGCCGAGAAAGATGTTGGCCACCACGTCCAGGTTCTCGCACAGCGCGAGGTCCTGGAACACCGTGGCGATACCCAGTGCCAGTGAGGCACCCGGGTCCTCCAGCGTCACCGGTTGGCCACAGAAGGTCATGGTGCCTTCGGTGGGCTGGTGCACACCGGACAGGATCTTGACCAGGGTGGATTTGCCGGCACCGTTGTCGCCCACCAAGGCAACGACCTCTCCCGCATGGACGTCGAGATCGATATCGGTCAGTGCCGCCACGGCGCCAAAGCGCTTGGAGACACCGCGAAGACTGAGAACAAGTTCGCGTGCGGAAGCAGGCTGTTGCATTGATGGAGCGGTCATGGTGCTTTACTGGATGGCGAGTTTCTTGCAACCGTCGGCGTAGCGGTCTACGCACAGCACGGCCGGTGTCTGGATCGGCTTGCCGCTGACCATCTTGTCGATGATTTCGGACTTCAGGTTCTCCGCGGTTACCACGGCAGGCGTGAAGAGTTGCGAAGGCGTGCCATACAGCGTCATCTCAGCCTTGGGGGTTTCGCCCGCCAGCAATTGCACCGCCACCTTGGCAGCCGCTGCAGCCACCACTTCGCTGGGCTTGGAGATGGTGTTGTACTGGTCACCCGCAATGATGAGCTGCAGTGCGGCAATGGTGGCGTCGTTGCCCGACACGGGGGGCACGGGGTTCACCCCTGCGGCCTTGAAGGCTGCAATCGCGCCGCCACCGGTGCCGTCGTTCGCGGCCACCACGCCGACAATCTTTTTGCCAAAGCGCGAGATCTGGCCTGCCGCCCACTGCTGGGCCTTGGCGGGCACCCAGTCAGGGGTGTCGTACTCGGCAAGGATCTTGTAGCCGCTGTTGTCCAGCCCGGCGTGGATGCCCTTCTTGATCAGGCCTGCGGCCGCGTCGGTGGGGGATCCGTTGATCTGCAACACACCGCCGTCTTCGGGCTTCACGCCCTTGGCCTTCAGGCGTGCCACCAGCGAGTCGGCAATCGCCTTGCCAATGCCTTCGTTGTTGAACGACACGTAGTAGTCAGCCTTGGCGGCAGGAATGGGGCGGTCATAGGCGATGACCTTGATGCCCTTGGCCTGTGCGGCCTTCACCAGCGAGGCGGCGGCGGTGGAGTCCACCGGGTCCAGCACGATGGCCTTGGCGCCCTGCGAGATCACCGAGTTGAATTGTTGCTGTTGGCGCGAGGCATCGCCGTCGGCATTCTGGTACAGCACTTCGCAAGCGGCGCAGAGCTTCTTCATCTCGGCGACGAAGCCGGGCTTGTCGTGCTCTTCGTAGCGGGTGGAAGACTGGTCGGGCATCAGGAACGCGATCTTGGCGGGCGTGATGGTTTGGGCGTACACGGCGCTGGCGCCTAGGACAACGGTGGTGAGCGCCGCGGCGCGGGTGAATTTCCAGTTACTTACTTGCATGGTCATCTCCGAATTTATTTAGTGTGTCAAAGCAATACAAAAACAGGCAGGGTAGGGCGTGGGTCTGGGTTGGGGTGCATTCTCCTCAGGATGGGGTCGAAGGGGTGGCGCGCAGGCGATGCATCGCTGGCTTGAGCGCGGGGTACAGGTCCACGTACTGGGCGAACAGGTCGTTGTAGGCAGCGTGGGCCTGTGGGTTGGGTGTGGTGCGGGGCACGGGGGTGACCCAGCCCTGGCGCACTGCGTCGGCGTTGATGAGCCCCGCGCCATAGGCGGCCAGCAAGGCGGCGCCCAGCGAGGCTTCCACGTCTTCGGCCAGCGTGAAGACCGGGCGGCCGGTCACATCGGCAATGATTTGCATCCAGAGGTCGGAGTGGCTGGCACCGCCCACCACCACCAGGCGCTCGTCCAACACACCGACGCCTTTGACACCGGCTTCGATGTTGTGGCGCAGCGCAAAGGTCACGCCCTCGAGCACCGCGCGGTACAGGTTGGGCCGGCCATGGTGCAGGCCCAGGCCGACGAACGCACCGCTGGCCTTGGCGTCCCACACGGGGCTGCGTTCGCCCATCAGATAGGGCAGGAACAACAGGCCGTCGCTACCGGGTGGCAGGGGCGCCGCGTCTTTTTCCAGCAGGCTGTGTGGATCCACACCCTGGGCCTTGCCGGCCGCAATCTCGGCCTGGCAAAAGGTCTCGCGGAACCAGGTGACCGAGGCCCCGGCGGCAATGGCGCCACCAAACACATACAGGTCATTTGCGCCGTTGAATACGTGCGGCATGCTGATCAGGCCGTGGCGCGCATCCACGCTGGGGCGGATGGTGCCCCAGCACATGCTGGTGCCGATCATGGCCACATGGTTGCCGGGCTGGGCGGCTCCCGCCGCCAGTGTGGCCACGGCAGCGTCCACACCCCCGGCGACGACCGGTGTGCCTGCCTGCAGCCCCAGGCGCGCGGCCCAGTGGGGCAGCAGCGGGCCCACCACGTCGCTGGACTCGACCAGGCGGTTGGGCATCATGTGGCGCGGAATGCCCAGCATCTGCAGGGCCTCGTCGGACCAGGTGCGGGCCGTCACGTCGTACACGCCACCGATGTTCCCGGCCGAGCTGTGGTCCACCGCCACGGCACCGGTCAGGCGCGCATTCACATAGCTGTTGGGCGGCAGGAACTGCTGGGTTTGTGCCCACACGGCAGGCTCGTTCTCGCGCAGCCACAGCATCTTGGTGTAGCCGTAGTAGCTGTCCACGCCGTTGCCGGTGATATCAAAGAGGCGTTCCAGGTCCACATGCTTGCGCACCCAGGCCACTTCGTCGTTGGCACGGCGGTCCATCCAGATCAGGCAGGGGTACAGGGCCTTACCCTGCGTGTCCACAGGGATGCCGCTGCCGCCATACAGGCTGCTCACGCATACAGATTTGATAGCAGCTGGCGCAATGCTGGTGCGGGCTAGCACCCCTTTTATGCATATTTCCACCGCGTCCAGCCACACATCAGGCCACTGTTGGGCCCACAGGGGCTTGGGGGTCTCCACCTGATAGGCGTGGGCGCATTGGGCCAGGATCTCGCCCGTGGTGCTGACCAGCACGGCCTTGGTGCTCTGGGTGCCGATGTCGACACCGATGACGTAGGCAGAAGTTGTCATGCTCACAGGTCCACGCTCAGCGGGAGGATGACCAGGTCGCGAATCACCACATTGCGCGGGCGCGTCAGCATGAACATCACCGAGTCGGCCACTTCCTTGGGCTGCATGAGGCTGCCGTTGGCCAGCGCTTCTTCCATCTTGGCCTTGGGCCAGTCGTCCAGCAGCGCGGTGACCACGGGGCCGGGGGCCACGGCGCCGATGCGCAGGCCGTGCGGTGCAATCTGGCGGCGCACCGTGTGCACAAAAGCCTGCACGGCGAATTTGGAGGCGGTGTAAATCGGCTCCCACACCACGGGCACGATGCCGGCGATGGAGCTGGTGACGATGATGTCGCCGGTGCGGCGTTCCTTCATGTGCGGCAGCACGGCCTGGATGGAGCGAAAGCAGGCGTTGATGTTTAGGTTGAGCATGCGGTCCCACTCATCGGGGTTGCCAGTGCTCACGTCGCCGCCGATGTAGGCGCCGGCATTGGCGTGGAAGATGTTTAACTGGCCAGCGCGCGCAAGAATGGCCGGCACCATGGTGGCCACGCTGGCGGGGTCCAGCAGATTGACCGTGAGCGGAATGGCACGCTCGCCCAGCTCGGCGCAGAGTGTGGCGAGCCGGTCGGTGGCGCGGTCCACCAGAAACACGGTGGCGCCTGCGTCCAGCATGGCGCGTGCGCATTCCAGGCCTATGCCCGAGGCGGCGCCCGTGACGGCGGCGACTTTGCCGTGTAGTGCGTGTGTTTCTGTGCGATCTGGTTTCATGGTGAGACAGTGGTTGAGAAAAATTCGGGCAAAGCGCTCCCCGGGGCTGCCAGCGGCAGCCAAATTTGGAGAGCAAGGTGGGTGGGGGCGGTGCCGGGGCGTTAGCCCATGGCCTCACAGTCGTCGTTCAGGCGGTAGTAGCGCCGAAAGCGCGACGGTGGCATGTTCTTCTGCGCCAGAAATTGGCGGTTGAAGTTGGAGACATTGTTGAACCCGCAGGCGTAGCAAACATCGGTGACCGGCGTGTCGCTGGAGATCAGCATCTCGCAGGCCTTGTTGATGCGCAGGCGGTTCAGGTATTGGATAAAGGGCACATCGGTGTGGCGGCGGAAAAAGCGCGAGAACGCACTGGGATCCATACCCGCGTAGCGCGCCAGGTCAGATTCACTGAGCTGCTCTTCCAGGTGTTCTGCGAGGTAGCTCAGCACCTGGTTGATGGTGGACGACTGGTAGCCCTGTGGGTCGGGTCGGAAAGTGGGCGTGGCCAGCAGTGTGCTGTCGTGCGCCGTGGCCAGCAACTCCAGCAGCGACAGGAACTTGTGCACGCGCTGAAAACCCTTGGCGTGCAGCAGTTCCTTGAGCACGGGCTCGGCCTTGGCGGAAGTGGCTTTGGAAAACAGGATGCCGCGTTGCGAATCAGCCAGCAGGCGCTCCAGTTGGCCTAGTTCCGGGAAGGCCTCGATACCACCCATGATGCTTTTGCCGGAGAACTGCAACACCACACAGCGCTCGGGCACAGGCTGGTTGTCCGGCACTTCGCTGATCCAGTTGTGCGGCACGTTGGGGCCCACCATGTAGAGCTGGCCGGGCTCGAAGGTGCCGGTGTGGTCGCCCACGTAAAAGCGGCCCGAGGTGTGGGTGACCAGGTTGAGCTCGTACTCGGGGTGGAAGTGCCAGCGCACCGTTTCATACGGGTAGCCGTGCGTCCAGACCTTGAAGGACTCTTGTTCCTGTATCCCAACCAGTTCCAGGTACGGTGCCATTGCCAGTCTCCGGTTCGTTGTTACTTGTGGCGATTCAATGCCCATAGCTTACGAACGGAAACCCGTCTCCACTACTGCGTAGTGGGCAATTGCCTGATACTTTTTTTGCTTATAGGGTAAACACTGAGTTTGTATCAGTACGCCACCCCGGGCGCTAGCGGATGCCGCATACGTAGCGGTGCGCCTCGCTCTCGGTGGCGCCAAACAACGAGTCGTAGACGCAGGGCAGAGGTGCGGGCCCTCATACTCGCCTAGCGAATCGATCCTAAATGTCTGCTATCCACCGATGAGTTTTTTTGGGGGGCGGCACCCCCCTCGGGTCAAGCCTCAACGCAATTCAACAGTCTGCCTGTGGGCCTCAGCAGTCAACGGCAATTTGTCCCAAAGTGGCCAGAGCGCGTTCGCTGCGGGCGTCCCAGAGATGCCCAAAGTTCAATCGCAAGCAGTTCTTGAATGCGTGTGTTGGTGAAAAAATGGGACCCGGTGCCACGCTGATGTCTCTCGCCAGCGCTTGCTCATGGACACGCATGGCATCGGTACCTTCTGGCAGTTCGACCCACAGAAAATAACCTCCTTGAGGTCGCGTCGCGCGTGTCCCCGGCGGAAAGTAGTGTCCTACGGCTTCGGAAAAAACCACCTGCTGGTCTGACAAAGTTTGCCGAAGCTTGCGCAGGTGTTTGTCATAGCCACCCTGGTCTAAGTAATTCGCAAGGCCGCGCTGCCCCGGTGCTGAGGTCGTCAACGTGGTGACGAGTTTGTTCTGGGCGACCTGCTTAACGTATTTGCCAGGTGCGGCCCAGCCAATGCGGTACCCCGGCGCCAGGCACTTGGAGAACGACGAGCAATGCATCACGATGCCTGCACTGTCAAACCCCTTGGCTGGCAACGGCCGCCTCTCGCCGAAATATAGCTCTGCATAGACATCGTCTTCGATCAGCGGCACGTCCAGTCGCGTCAGAAGCTCCACCAAAGCCCGCTTCTTGCCTTCTGGCATGAGGCTGCCCAGAGGATTCTGGAAATTCGGCATCATCCAGCAAGCGGCCGGTTTATGCAGCGCAATCGTTTCCTCCAACTTGGCCAGGTCCATTCCCTGAATAGGGCAGGTGGGTACTTGTACCGCTTTCAATCCTCGGAGTTCCAGCGCATGCAACGCCCCGTAGAACGTCGGGCACTCCACGACAACCGAGTCTCCGGGCCGAGTGACCGCAGACAAACACAAATTCAGCGCCTCAAGCGCACCGTTGGTGATGACAATCTCGTCCACGTGTACCTGCATTCCATCGGCAAGGTAGCGCAGCGCGATTTGGCGGCGTAGCTCCGGGCTGCCGGGTGTGAGGTAGTCGACCGTATTCCACGGGTCGAATGATTTGGCACTGTGCGCCATCGAGCGGCCCAAGCGCGCGAATGGAAACAGCAAAGGGCTAGGAAACGCCGATCCAAATGGGACGACATCGCGTGATTTGGTCGACTCAAGTATCGCAAACACTCTGGAAGAGACGTCCAACGTCAGGGGTTCACTGGGCGGTCGTGACACAGTATCCAGAAGCATCGGAACCGTACGGCCCGGCGTGCTAACGAAGTAACCCGAGCGTTCGCGTGCGCGAACGAACCCACGCGCCTCCAACAAGTAGTACGCCTGAAAGACCGTGGATTGACTCAGCCCCCGGCTGGCGCTGGTACTGCGCACGGAGGGCAAGCGATCACCATTGCGTAAGACACCATTGCGAATGGAATCTTCAAACTCCTCGGCAAGTGCTTCATAGCGCTTTAATGACACGTCTCCCTCCAATCCCATCGTCCAATACGCAGGCGTGGATCCCATTGAACGTCCTGGCAGGGGTTCTGTCAACGCGAAGTAGGTTCCCAGGGCGCCACAAGTGGGGCCCATCTGCTATGCAGAAATGAACGGGAACTGCATCTACCAATCTGCCGCTACCAGCACCATAGTACTCAGCATCCCCACCCCGCCTCCGCGGGCGGGTGTACTTTGGAGACTGTGTATGAACAAGCTAAAGATCGGGCCGCGGCTGGCACTGGCATTTGGGGTGGTCCTGCTGATTACGGCAACGATTGCATTCATCGGTGTTACCCGCCTGGGCGCGCTCAAGGACACGACTCAGTCCATTGCCAGCACGGAAATGGAGCGCAGTTCGTTGGCGCAAAGCTGGACCGCCTACATCAACTTGAATTGGGTCAGGACGACAGCTCTGCTGAAGTCTACCGACGCTGACTTCGCGGATGCACTCACAAAAGATATGGCGCAGACCTCCAAGCTGACCAACGAAACGCAAAAGAAATTGGATGCCCTGATGCAGGACGAAATTAGCCAAAAATTGATGAGCGAGGTGGCCTTGACGCGCTCAGCTTACCTGGAAGCACGCGCAGCGCTTCTGCAGAAAAAAGTCGGCGGAGCGGACATCTCCAGTGGGGTGGACCGCGATTTGCGTCCTTTGGCAGAGAGCTATTTGGGTGCGGTCGACAAGGTGGACAAACACACGGATGAATTGCTCAACAAGGTCCAGGCGGAGGCCGCAGAACTTACGACCCGCAGCCAGTGGGCGCTGTCGTTGGGCGCAATGCTGTCCATCGCGCTGGGCATGCTGCTGGCCTGGATTGCCACGCGTTCAGTCACCGGGCCGGTGCGTCAAGCCGTGCACTTTGCTCAGGCGATCAGCGATGGCAATCTTGCCGCCGATATCCAGGTCAAGGGCAATGACGAGGTCGCACAGCTCACGCGGGCGCTGGCGGTCATGCGAGAGAGACTCGCTTCGATAGTGGGCAATGTCCGTGAGGGCTCGGAAGCGCTTGCCACCGCCAGCAGCCAGATTGCGCAGGGCAACCACGACCTCTCTAGCAGAACCGAAAACCAGGCCAGCGCGCTACAACAAACCGCTGCCTCCATGGAGCAATTGGGCTCCGCGGTCCAGCAAAACGCCGACAGTGCGCGCCAGGCTAACCAGCTCCCATAGTCATCCAACTGCGGGCCAATCATGAGCAGCACCCGGAAAATGCTCTGTGCATATAGCCACACCCACTCTGGTTTGTTCTCTTCGTGGCGCAGCCGCAGAAGAATCGTGAGCGCCGCCAGACTATCTAAACTGGCCCTGCGCTCCAGTGCACCCAAGGTATGACGGCTGGCGCCCTCCGTGATCTGATTGAAGGGCCCCAACACCACAGTTTGAATTTCCCGATCCAGCTCGTATATCCACTGCCGAGCACTTTTCCTGATGGGACCCTTGGAGCGCAGCACCTTCCAGATGGGGTGATTCACCGCCCGGCCTGACCGGGGCACGACCTCCTCGGCAAGCTGAACCAGCGTGGCGTGCGGGACATGGTCACCCCTTTGGTAGCCCAGGAATTTGTTGTTTCTGATGTGCCGCCCATCCCTGCCGAGATCCAGTGTCTCGGGCGCGATGGCGCGCTGAATCTCCCGCGGTATTAGCGTTCCTCGGCGTAGGCCCAGCCAGTGGAACCAATAGATCGTGCGAGCAGCGTCCACATCGGAATCTCTTCTCGGTGCCCGGGGTTTTCTCATTTATTTTTTGTATAAAAGTGGCAATGAAGTCCATTGATTTCCATATAAATCAATGGCTTAAACTAATTTCAAGGCTCCGCAAAGAGCAACGTTAAGGCCCAAAGTATAGGTTTCGTCAAACGGCCATGATGGGTAGCATCAGCGCACCTGAACGTGACTGCATGTAACCCAGATATGTCTGAACCCCAACTTTTTGAGCCCATGGCCACCGTGCTTGAGTACGAGCTATCCAGTCGGCATGGGCCCATGATGACGGGGGAGCATTTGCGGGTCGCACTCGGCTATCCGTCCAAGGAGGCATTTCGCCAGGCGGTCGCACGCAAGACGACGCCCATCCCGATCTTCGGTATTGAAAAGCGGCGCGGCAAATTCGCCCTGACGAAGGATGTTGCCGCATGGCTTGCAGCGCAGCGTGCTCGCGCCGTTGCCCAACTCAGCCCACCTGCACAAGGAGGGCCTATGAACTAGCCACCTGCAGGGAGGCAGAAAAAAGGGCCTGTGAATGACAGTTCACAAGCCCTTGCAGATCCGATTTTGGGAACCGATCTTGGTCTGAGTATCTTCCTTCCCCCTTCCCGTGTCAACACCGAATCCGCCCGGGGGATGCTGCTCGCCGATGTAATGGCGCAGCGACTGTTCTTCAGGCGGTGAGCCCTGCTGTTTTCAAAAGGCAGAACCACCCATGACCAATAGGAGGATCGACATGCGGAAAATCCGCGATGCTCTGACCAACCACTTTGAACGAAGGTTCTCAAACAGGAAAATCGCCACGATTCTTGGAACCAACCACACGACCGTTGCCAAGTACCTGACGCGATTCCACGAGGCTGGCCTTTCATGGCCCTTGCCTGCAGAGATGGATGACGCCACTCTGGAAAGTCTGCTTTTTCTGAAGCCGATCCCCGTCGTGCCCATGGAGCCCGTCAAAAAGCTGATTGACTTCGCTGAAGTCCACGAGGAACTGAAAAAGAAAGGTGCCACGCGGCAAGCGTTGTACACCGAGTGGCTAGAACAGGCGTCCCCCCAGAATGCCATCAGCTACGCCCAGTTTTGTCGGGCCTATAACGCCTTCAAAAATTCGCTGCGCATTTCGTTGCGACAGACGGAAGTCTATGGAGAGAACACTTACGTCGACTACTCCGGGCAAACCATCAACATCACAGACCCGGATACCGGGGAGGTTCGGGCTGCACAGGTCTTCATTGGGGTGTTGGGTGGCTCTGGCTATACCTACTGCGAAGCAACCTGGACGCAGGGCTCGCGTGACTGGCTCAGTTCGCATGCGCGCATGTTTGAGTACTTCGGCGGTGTGTCGCTTGTCGTCGTGCCAGACAACCTCAAAGCGGCTGTCACCAAAGCCGACCGGTTGTTTCCAGTCATCAACGAATCTTACAAAGCGATGTGTCGCCACTACAGAGTCGTACCCTTTCCCGCGCGTGGCTACAGTCCGACAGACAAGGCACGTGCAGAGGGCGGGGTTTATCTGGCTCAGGTTTGGATTCTGTTCCGCTTGCGAAAACGCAAGTTTTTCACCCTGGAAGAGGCCAACAAGGAGATACGGGTGCTCCTGGAAAAGCTGAATCTCAAGCCTTTCCAGAAACTCAAAGGCTGTCGCCATTCACGCTGGTTGGAACATGAACTGCCTACGTTGCAGCCGCTGCCGATGGCGCCGTATGCGTTCGCTGAATGGGGCAAAGTGCGTGCCGGAATCGACTATCACGTGAACGTTGACGATCACTTCTACAGTGTTCCCTACCAACTGCGAGGGCAGGAGTTCGAATACCGGTTGACGGACAAGGCCGTGGAGCTGATCTCCAAGGGCAAGTCGATTGCAGTCCACCGGCGTAGCCGCCAAGCCGAGGGCGTCTCCACATGGGATGCGCATCGGCATCCTGCACACCAGGCCGTACAAGGCTGGACCGAATCGGCCGCACTCGCTTGGGCCGCAACGGTTGGGCCCAGTACCCAGGCGGTACTGCAGATCAAGCTTTCCCATACGCATGGCGAGACCATGGGGTATCGCATGACCCAGACCGTGAAGTCTCTGGCCAAGGCCCATGGTCCCGACCGCCTTGAGGAAGCCTGCACCTATGCGTTGGCCCACAAAATTTCCAAAGTGACGGATCTGCGCTCAGTCTTAGACAAACGCCTGGACAAGCTGCTCTCCCAAGACACCCCCGAGGTCGCATCGCCTGAGGTGGATCACGAAAACATCCGCGGCGCGGATTACTACGACCGCATTTTGAAAACAAAGAAGGAATCCCAATCATGATGAACAACGTCACCATCGACAAACTGCAATCCCTCAAACTGTTCGGCATGGCCGACGAGCTGGAGCGCCAACTGACAACACCCACGGCCCATGAACTCGCGTTCGAGCACCGGGTGCGCAGCATGGTGGACCATGAAATCACGCTGCGCGACGATAAGCGGCTGAAGCTTTTGCTCAAAAAGGCATGCCTGCCTGCGAATGCGAGCATTGAGGACGTGGACTACCGGGCACCGCGCGGCCTGGACAAGGCCGAGTTCCAGACCTTGTGCTCATTGGATTGGGTCCGGAGCCAACACAGCCTGGTGATTACCGGTCCGACCGGCACCGGTAAGTCTTGGCTGGCCAGTGCACTTGCCAATCAGGCCTGCCGACAGGGGCTGTCCTGCCACTTCGTCCGTGTCCCCATGTTGATGGAAAACCTGTTGGCGGCCAGGGCCACCACCACCTTCAACCAGAAACTGGCCAATCTCAAGAAGTTCGATCTGCTAATTCTGGATGACTGGGGGATCGAGGTGTTTAACAAGCGCTCACAGAACGATTTGCTGGAGTTGATCGACAACGAAATCGGCAATCGCTCGGTTTTGTTCACTAGCCAATTCCCTCTGAACATCTGGCACGACGCGTTTGACAACAAGACGGTGGCAGACGCCCTGATGGATCGCATCATCCATGGGTCGTACCACATGCAACTGTCCGGCGAGTCGTTGCGAAAGTCCAGGAGTCCAAATGTAAAGGGGGCGCGATCTGCGGCGAAGCAGCCCACCACTTGAGGCTCCCAGTTGGGACTAAAATTGCGCACAAGACCGTTCGAGAGCAAGTGAAATACGAACGTGCTGCCTGGAGCAATTCAGGTCTTGCGGTTAGCAAGGGGCAACAGAAACTCGCAAGGTGAACCGCAGTGTTTGCCAAGATAAGGTCCTACGGGGCCTTTTTCTTTTGCGGGCGAGGTTTGTTTCCATCGCCAGAGCCGCTGTTAACAGGAATTTTTCAGAATGAAGCAGCGAGGGCATGGGGCGTTGATGTAGCAGTGTGGATTCAGTCCAAAGGGTAGGGACGCTCATCCGCTTGGCATTTGACATCCGCTGGTCACGCTTTCAATTCATTTAGCGGATAAAATTTTCTGTAATGCTGCAAAGGACCCGTGCCTACTTCCTCTTGGCTGTAATTGTTTTGCAGACCTTGGCCATGCTCAGTTCGCTGAGCGTGATGCAGCGCGCTGGTGAATTGGACCATCAGATATTCCATAGCCAAGTGGCCCAGCAGCATCACCACCACGACGATCAAACCTTGCATGTTGAGCCAGGTGAGCCAGCAACCCAGCATCTGCATGCGGACACTGGCATGGTAATGAACGCATTGTTGAGCGCCGCGTCACCGGTACTGAGCTGTCCCCCTTCCGTCTCCCCTCGGGATACCGAGTGCGGCATTTGGATCCCCCCCGTTCTTGAAGGTCCGTTGCGGCCGCCTAAGCACCACGCTTAAAACCTCCGCCCCACTTCGCTAGGGGCGACTTTCCTGACGTTCGCTGGACGACAACCGCTTTGGCTTGTCATGTTGGCCATGCCCTGCTGTAACTCGCCAGAGGCATTGCCGCTTTACGGCTCCCGCGTGGATCTTTCCATTTGCAATTTTTTGCTTTTTTCTCATGAACCCAGGGTTCTCGCTAGGAAACTCATATGTTTGTAATCATCGGCTGGCTCGTCGTTTTGGGCTGCGTGTTCGGCGTGTTCATCGTGCACGGCGGCAATATTGGAGTGGTCTTGAAAGCACTTCCCTTCGAAATGCTGACCATCGGTGGCGCCACCTTGGGCGCGTTCCTGGCCAACAACCAGATGAAAGTGATCAAGTCCACCATGAAGGGCCTGGGCGCCTGCTTCAAAGGTAGCAAGTACACCAAGGCGCGCTATATGGAACTCATGGCCTTGCTGTTCGACATCCTCCAGAAAGCCCGTAAGGAGGGGCTGATGGCCATCGAGAAAGATGTGGAAGAGCCGGAGCAGTCCGAGATCTTTAAAAAGTATCCCTCAGTCGGCTCGGACCACCATGTCGTGGAGTTCATCACGGACTACCTGCGCATGATGGTTTCGGGAAACCTCAATGCCCATGAGATTGAGACCATCATGGAGGGGGCGATCGAGACCCACCACGTCGAAGAACATGCCGCAGTGGCCGCGTTACAGCGGATCGCCGGTGGCTTGCCAGCCTTTGGCATTGTGGCCGCAGTGCTGGGCGTGGTGAACACCATGGGGTCCGTGGGACAGCCGCCAGCAGTCCTTGGCGGAATGATCGGCTCAGCCCTGGTCGGAACCTTCCTGGGAATTCTGCTGGCCTACGCCTTTGCCGAACCCCTGGCAGGCCTGCTGGAGCAAAAAGTCGAGGAAGCTGGCAAGGAATTGCAATGCATCAAGACAGTGCTGTTGGCCAGCATGCAGGGCTACAACCCGGCTACCGCCATTGAGTTTGGCCGGCAAATTTTGTTCTCCACCGAGCGCCCATCCTTTAGCGAGCTCGAAGCCCACGTCAAGAAAAAGTAGTCCTACCGGTCTGCGCAGCAAGCGCGTGACCTGTCTCCCACCATCCATATCAACCCTTTAAGTATTAGATGAAAAAATTACTATCCGGCCGTCTCTTCGCCATGTTGCTGATGGCAGTACCAATTTTGGCCATGGCACACGGCATCTCAGAAGCGGACAAACAGAGCATGCTCAACGGGGGCTACCTCCGCTATATCGGGCTGGGTGCCAGCCACATGCTCACGGGTTACGACCATCTGTTGTTCCTGTTTGGTGTGGTGTTCTTTTTGACGACCTTCAGGGACGTAGCGAAGTTCGTGACCGTCTTCACGCTGGGGCACTGCATCACCTTGATCTTTGCCACCTACTACAAGATCACTTGGAACTACTACTTGGTAGACGCCATCATCGCCGTCAGTGTGATCTACAAGGGTTTCGACAACAACGGTGGCTTCCAACGTGTCTTTGACATGCGGTCGCCCAACCTGTTGGCGGCAGTTTTTGGCTTCGGACTGTTGCATGGTTTCGGTTTGTCAACACGTCTTCAGCAGTTGCCGCTGGGTGACGACAGCACCAGCATGCTGCTGCGCATCCTGAGCTTCAATGTGGGCGTAGAGGTCGGCCAGATTGCAGCTTTGGCCGTGATGGTCGGTCTGCTGGCGTTTTGGCGGAACAGGCCTTCTTTCAAGCGGTTCAGCTTTGCCGCCAATCTGGCATTGGTTTACGCCGGTGTGTATTTGCTGTTCATGCAGCTACATGGCTACCAGCACGATGCTAATCCTGAGAGCTTCCGCTTTCCCGTGCAGGAACACAAGCACATCCATGAAGACATGGATATCGACAAGACGGTCGACCCCAGTCGAAACAATCTTTGACCTTTTCTATTCTCCCGTTCCCTTTTTTAACCCCAAGGAAATCACCGTGAAAAAACTTATTTCTCTCTGCGCTTTGACCACTGCCATGTTCTCGGCACCCGCTGCTTTCGCAAGTGGCGGTGGCGACTGCCACTTCCATGGCTACACCCCAGCCAAAGAAGCCGTGGTGGTGGGATGTGCCAAGGAGCAAATCAACGCGTTGGTCGCCAGTGCCAAAATTGAAATGTCGTGGAAATCTGCCCAGCTGGAAAAAGCGGAAACCGTGGAAGGCAAGAGCATGAAAGAGTGGAAACTGACCTTCAAGAATCCCTCAGCCCTGGAAGCCAACAAGAAGACCCTCTACATGTTCTACACGTTGACTGGCAACTTCATTGCGGCCAACTTCACCGGTCAGTAATTCAGTCTGCCTCTTAGCCGGCTAACACCGCACCTACTGGTGTTGGCTGGCTATCGACGAACCATCAATGCTCGTGGCGGTGATGGATATCCGGGAAATGTGGATGGCTGTGACGGATGGTGACGTGCTTGTGAGGATGCACATGCTTGCCCTCGCCACTCCATTCAAAGTCATGGGCGTGCTGGTGATGCTCGTCGTGACTATGTGGGTGCTCATGCTCAGTGGGTTCGTGCACGTGGTCATGCGCGTGGGTCTCGGTTAAATGCAGCCAGACTCCCACGCCCATCAGTAATGCGGCAAACCAAAACGCAACACTGGTCGACTCGCCGAAAACCAATAGCGCAATGGCTGCACCAATGAAGGGGGCGGTCGAAAAATACGCCCCTGTCCGCGCTGTACCCAATCCCCGTAGTGCAAGGACAAACATCACCAGACTGAATCCGTAGCCCAGCAAGCCTACAGTCATCGTACCTGCGATAGAAATAAGACCCGGCGACTTGGCGCCCAAAACGATGGCAATGCCCGTATTGACCAGCCCGGCCATCAATCCTTTGCTGCCCGCAATAAACAGCGCATCCGAGGCAGAGACCTTGCGGGTCAGGTTGTTGTCAATGGCCCAGCACAGGCAGGCGAGCCCGACCAAAACCGGCCCCATCCAACCGCTTGAACTGGTGTTTTGTCCTGGCCAGGACAGCACCACACCACCCGCAACTATGACGGCCATGCCCAACACAATGCGCTTGTCGGCGTTTTCCTTGAATACCACCCAGGCAATGACTGCGGTGAGAACAGCCTCCAGGTTCAGCAGCAGAGAGGCACTGGATCCGCTGGTGGACGTCAATCCAAACATCAAGGCAACTGGCCCTAGCACTCCGCCAAACAGGATGGCGCCAAGCAGCCATGGCCATTCCCCGCTGGGTAATCCAGATGCCTGCCAGCCGCGATCTCGCACCAGCCTGATCAAAGTCAAACCAATGCCGCTACCGAGGTAGAGCAGCCCAGCGAGCAAGACCGGAGGCATGTCACCCGCCAGCAGTTTGGCAAACGGTGTGCTGGCACCGAACAACGCGGCGGCCACCAGGGCATAAAGGACATTGCGATTCATGCGGTTGAGTATTTTGGATTGATCTTGCCAGCTGACTCAGAACAACGCGTGCAATCCTTCATAGCCCACATAGAGGCCCACTAGCAAGATAAGGGCGCTGGAAAAATAAGGCGCCTTGCGCGCAAACTCGCCAAATCCGCTCCAGCGTGATGAGACGTGCCGCACACTCCACGCCGCTACGACGCCGGAAAAGACCATCGTCAAAGCCAAACCGATGCTGAAGCACAAGACCAAAGCAGCCCCCAAGGTGAACTCCTTGAGTTGGAGGCAGAGTAGCAGCACAGTGATAGAGGCCGGGCAAGGGATCAGTCCCCCTGTCAGCCCAAACATCACGATCTGACCGGTGGTGACTTCGCGGTTGGAGAAGCGGCGGCGGATGTCATTGGCATGGGCGCGTTCATGCGCATCCTGGTAGTCGGGAGAGGAAACATCCAGTCCCGTATCGGTTCCCGCAGCATGGTGGTGTGCATGCTCAACGTACTCCAGATCGTAGTCATGGATATGGTTGACGTGCCCCAGGCTCAGGCGTGCCGTGAATTCATGTGGCTCCGGAATGTCTTGCGCGGATTCCAAAAAACCATCCCGTTGCTCGAAAGTAAATATCTGGCGGCTTTTGTCAGCACGGGTGGTTTCGATGCGAACCTGAGCTGCGGGCCATACGGTCGCGTGTAAGCCCTCCGAGTACAAACGGAAGCGCGGTTGGACACCGTCTTCAAAAACCTCCAACCGGACCATGCCGTGACCGGTGTCAATATGCTTGGTCTCTTCTTCGTGATGGTCGTGGTCGGCTTGCGCTCGTGCCGCCTTTTGCTCCTGGTAGGTGCGCCACACCATCCACAACGCCACCCCGATGATGAGTACCGCGGATGCCACTTGCAAATAAGGCTCGCTGGTTTCGGCGCTCCAGCGTTGGCCGAAGTACATCCCACCCAAAGCCACAATCCAGACCACCGCTGTGTGCGACACGGTGGTGGACAGACCTAGCAATACGGCCTGGGTCACTGTTCCCCGTATCGCGACGATGAAGGCCGCCATCATGGTTTTGGAGTGGCCCGGCTCAAGGCCGTGCAGGGCTCCGAGAAGAATGGCGCTGGGGATAAACAGCCAGGCGTTGGACGCCCCTTGTTGAATCAGAGTGGAAAAATCAGTCATCAAGCGGTCCTACAGGTATTTGGTAATGGCTTTGAATTCGCGGATCGCGTCTTGGGCGCTGTGGCTGTCGCCACCCACCGCATGCTCCAGGCAGTGATCAATGTGATCTCGCACCAGTGTCTTTTTGGCATTGGCAATGGCGCTCTCAACGGCCTGCAGCTGCTGGGCGACATCAAGACAAGCCTTGCCTTCTTCCAGCATGGCCACGACGCTGTTCAGATGTCCTGCTGCACGCCTAAGGCGTTTGATGACATCGGGGTGGGAGGTATGGGTAGACATGGCACGATTATATCCTCCCCCCTAGGATGTAGCTTGAGTCAAAAATGCCGTGCCGGACATTGAGAACGGCCTATGGAGTTAGCATTCCTGACCTTGAGGCGATCCTGTCAAACCTTATTGGATGAGGTGCAAACAAGCCTTAAACATCACCCACAACTCATTGGTGGATTTGAAATGCGAATCGCCGGTGTTTTTGCTGTGCGAATGCCTGGTGTTTTTGAGATGCGAATCGCTGGTGGAGTTGGTGCGAATACTCAGTCACAGAACAAAACTTCTGCAAAGCGCCAGCCAAGTCAAAAGGCTAAGAGCTAAAAAGTCTGCTCCTCGCGCCGCCACAGTCATGGGAAACAGAAAAAAGTGGTCGAAGCTCTGAAGACAAACCAAGGAAAATTGGTCGGCCCACTTGGCCGTTTGACGGCAACTAATTCAAGTCGCATAGCCAGGTTCAGCGAGCAGTCAAGTTACGGTCCTACGCAGTTGCGTACTTTTGCTTAAATACCTCGATGAAATCTTCATCAAGGCAAAGGCATTTTGGAGTTAGCTTCTTAGCGATTGGTGTACCTGGGGTCTCTGGAAAGCTGTTCAGCAGATCAATCTGGGTGATCGTGTGTCTCAATGGGACTGGGCGAGCGAGTTCCGCCGCCAAAAGTAATCCGGACAAGGCAGATTGGAACCCCATGGGCACTTCAGCCTTAACTTGTAAAGCTGCATGGTGGAACTCCATTACCCCGCCGCCGCATACTCCTTCAACATACAGTTCTCTCAACGGCCTGTTCTCGAACGGAAGCACTTTATCCACCGCAATGCAAGCTGCCGTAGCGATTCGCTCTAAAAAAGCGCGATCGGTCGGGACTGTTAGCTGAAGCCTACGTCGAACCTCCCTTACTGTTGGCTCGTCTTCACCGAGTTTCAGCGCTCTCGCCACAAGCAGGTCTTCGTTTGGAGCTAATCCCGAGGGGATATACAAGCAAGCTAGACACGCCTGTTCACTTAAAAACCAGTGCCTTGAGACGCCGGCTTCTCCTCGTTGTGTCCATCCATTGAATATGACTTTTGGCAAACTGGCTTGAATTTGAATTCGAGCCTCGGCCGAATCGACTGCGCTCAACACAGTATCGACTTTGTGCTCCTGTACCAAAGCAATATGACTTTCCCAGTCTTTCACATGCGGCACTACTTGTAGTCGACTCTTAGAAGACTTAAGCCAATCCATCGCGAGCAGGGCTTTGTCTTTCATCCGATCTCGTTCAGCAAGCATGACATATCGTTGCAAATTGCTGTCAGTGACTTTTTCGTGGTCGACCACGTGCAAGGTCCCCGTGCATGGCATTCGGGACAAAGCCCACAGTGCGCCATTGCCAATGGCCCCGGCTCCGACGAGATGGACATCGTCCAATCTCACTATTTTTAGTTGCGGGTTCGGACTACTACCTGTTGTAGGTCGAAGGTCTAGCAACGAAGTCGAGAGCTCGACATCCAGTTCGGGCTTGCCAAGCTCCTTTGCGAATACTGCCCTGAAGACGTTCGCCACAGCAATACATGCAGCTGCACCGGCACCCAAAGGATTGCTGCTTACACCTGAGCCTACTGGCTTTGACATGGATAGCTTTGCAAACCAATTGTCGGAGCCGATGTACCAGGTGTGAGCCTTGGCCTTTTTGTTGAGAGGAAACTTACTATTTCCCAAGACCAACAGCTTTGTCGCGTCGCGAATATCTATGGAGATATCAATTTTCGGGTTGATGCTGCGGGCCAACTGATGAAGCCGTTTCAAGTATGTCGTCTTCGTCCCGGGTTTACCAGCTATGACTACGCTTGGGTAAAGTCTGGCTATCAGGCGTAACGTCATATCAAGTGCCGCTTGACCTTCTTTGCTGGACTCTATTGAAGCATCAAAGGCAAGCCCTATGACTTCTTGCTCAAGCTTGGTGCCAAGCATGCTCGCATCGAAGCCTTGAATGAGAGCTGCAGCTGCCTGCGCATTTCGTTCGAAATAGGAAGCGAATGCCATCAAATCACCACAATTCGGTTGGGAGACTGAGACTCGTCCACCTCATTCCAGCTTCCGTTTCCCGCAAGCCTGTATACCGCGCATTGAGAAAGCGCGTAGTTCACAACTGCGAAATTGGGAACTACGATCGAGAAACTGCCGGTGGTGGTAGCGATTGCATATTGGTCATCAGTTGAAGAGTGATAGGCCTCCGTCGGATGTGTGTGTACTTGGGCTACCAAAGTCAATGAGTTCCGATACAGATACATGTTCAACTGTTGAAGCTCGACTGCTTCGACAATGGCGCACAAACCATCGGGCGTACTTAGTCCTTTCTGTTTAGGCGCGATCAGTTCCGTGACCGTAAAAGCATTGTCGTCTTGGGTGCCGATCCATAACACCATGCCCTCCAGCCGCATACGCCCAGCGGACCTCATAAACTCATAGCCGTCTACCAGAACCTGCATGGGAACGCGCAACAAGGCTACATCCGCCAATTCGCTCATGTTTGCTCCTGAGGAGGCTCTGCCTGTATACCGGCGACATCAAACCGCATTTGGAAATTCAGTTGTCTCATTGGCTCAGTTCCATAGCGGGCGAGCATATCCAATAGCCTGAGAATGCCTCCAGCCCCTTTACTTCTGTGCAGCCACCAAGAGTCCCCAGTGTGGCCTGGGTTCCGGTGGTATTCCAAAACGCCTTGCAAACATACAAATGGACGGTCGTCCTCCGGCCATGCTTGAAGCAAGTCGTCTTGTTGCTGGACGACACCTTGCATCGGCAGAACACCCGGTCCGCCACCCACCATCATCATCTGTTGCGGAATGCCTGAGAGCACGCGAAGTCGTGAAAGCCCCGTGGGAATTTCACTCCGCTTCAGCAACTGTTTCGTAAATGGATTTACAAAGCGAACGGATGGCGGTTCAACATCGTAATTGCTGAGATCAAACAGAACGCCATATGGTGCGATAGGAAACGGCTTGACTTTGGTCGCCACGAACGCGACCAAAAGTTGGGGAAATTCGTATTGCAATACCCAAATGCCGCGTGCGCGAAAGTGCTCCTGGCGTTCAAAGTAACCAGCGATTTCGCGTTCGACTTTGCGTCGAACGACGGTCGGGTCCGCGTACATGGCGGTAGTCAGCCAACCACGCCGGCACTTAGATTCAAGAAAATCTCTTCGTTGTGCTGGAAACCAAAGCTGCCGACTGTATGAGTTTTGTCCAATGGCTGACCTGCCGAGTTCGAGAATAACCAGCGATCCGGATCCGATTTGTCGGCGACCTTGGCCTTGTCCAATGCCGGTTCCACCAGTGAGCCAAGCAGCGCCTCTGGAGGTGCCTTGATAGAAACTGCTTTGCCGTTCACAACGATTTTCAGATGAACGTCTTTATCTTCCTTCGCCATATGCTCTCCCTATATTGCACAAATCTATGTAAATCCGCACACCTATTCTTCATGATGGATTGTGCGTAGCGTGGTCATGCTAACTTGTGTGATGCACCCTGTAAAGGCTGATCAGGCCGGATTTCCGCGAAGGCAGCGAGATCGTGATGTCAAGAATGCACTTTCTAGACCGACCTGACAAATGGAAATGGTGACCCCTCTGCATACCAAGCGAGTATGGCTCTCAGCACCTTTCGTCCCGTGACCTCCAAGCTAAGCTCATCCCATGGGAATGGAAGAAAATAGTTGTGAAAGTCGCCATCAGGACCTTCAACTGCGAGGGGAATGGCTTTGATTCCTATGCCCTCGACAAGCTCACTGATTCTGCGAAAGTTCGTTCTTGTCGTATTGATGAAAACCGCCTCACGATCCTGCAGCGCAGAGCAGATCGCATTGAGATCAACAGGGTCTTCGTGAAAACTGACGTACAAAATCTCACCAACCTTTCCAGAGTCCTACTAACCCGTTAAGGTACTCGCGGCACTTAACACCATTCCGGTTGACCATCGTGTCCTCATAGTGGGCTCCGAACAGAAAGTCCGGGGCGTTGTATAGCAGCCTCTCCAGGTAGTACGAAGGCGCGTCAACGGCCTCTAGATCGATGACCTGAATACGCGGTTAGATCACAATTTCATTTTCAACCTTGGATCTCCACACTGAATAGTCAGATGGCAGGGTGGACTGTAGTTCCAGCGCAATTCTGCATACCAGCATGTCCAACTCATCCGACATTTGAGCTACCGCCGTGATGTCTGCTGCCGACTGGACGATTTTTCGACTTCCATCCGCAGTATCCAGAGCTCTCAACTTCGCTTCGTTATTTGCCAGCGACATGAACCACTCCTGCAGCGAAGACACAATTTTTCCTTGTGAGTAAATCTGGTGGAGAAGGCTGGAATCAGGCATCGCATAGACAAGCGACATGATGTTGAAACTGGACAGCGCAATGGACGTATCGGAGTCCTCTCTCATGTTTTTAAGCAAGCGGATCGCCTTCTTGCATCCGCTGGCAGTACGTCCGTCCTTCGCATTGATGAGGGCTCTTACCTTGAACGGGTAGTTGGTGATGGTTGCATGGGTTTTTTTGTCGTAAATTTTTACGCCTCTGTCGTCATTATTTTGAGTTGATTGATACTGGGCAGTTTCGTACAACACTGAGGGCACAACATCAATCTCTCTTAGGAGTGATCCCTCCGAAACCGTGATGCACTTTGCGCCGGAATCATCGACTTTCGCAGCAGGGAAAGATGCTTGAATTACCTTGACGCACTGAGACCGCAATGCGGGGATTTCAGATTCAGCAGTATTCGGGCTGTAGGTATATGTGGATGCCGTGACCCCAAAGCGATCATAGATACAGAAACCAATTGGCCACACCAGCATATCCACATCGCTTACCCGCCTGAGGTGGACATTCAAAGGCAATGAGCCCTGCAGTGCAACGGTCACGGCCTTGCCATGCTTCAAAAGCCCTGAATCAAGCTGCTTCGCAACTCTTTCAGCCTCACGGTAGCTGATATCTGTGTATTGCTTATCAACCTCCTGCATAGATACCAACGCATACTGGAAGCTCTTTGACTTGGTTTTGCCGCCATAGCCCTTGACTACGGTGTCCCACAACGAACTGTCCTGTGCAAACAAGACAGATTCACTAAGACTCGTTGTTCCGCTGTTGTTGCGTCGAGCATTAACTCTGCCGATGAGTTTCGAATAATCAGTTGCCACGTGTCTTCCTCGTCAGCTTCATGCAACCTCCGGTATAGCGGCCGCCACCATTGAAATAGGTAGCCTCGGCAGATTCGCCATCGGCCGTAATGTGCCACTCGGCATATCCGTAGTGGGCTTTCAGTTCGGGTTCATTAGGGCGCGGCTCGTTGCGGTAGCTATACATGAGGATGTAGCCGACGTCTTCCTCCACCACGATGGAGGCGGCAACGCTGTGTGAGCGTGAAGTGCTCGTCTGGGAGTAGACCCTGAGCTTTTCCCAGCCTTGCGAAATAGTGACTTCAGAAGTCCAGTTGTGCAGCACAGCACCCGTAGCAGGATCAATGGTTTCGCCAGCACAGTCCCATTTGCCACGCAGATCCGGAATGCCCAATAGCGCATGGATCAGCCAAGTGCGCCATGCCCATTTGTCAAAGGCCAGATGACCCAGGCTGTAGAAAATCGCCGCCGTAAGTGGAAGGGCCCAGAACGCACGCGATTGCAGAAAACCCCAGTCTTGGGCCCAAGCAATCAAGGTGGCGATCAGTACAGCTAGGCCTGAGCTGACCAGTCCTGCCGCTATGCCAAGGAAGCGGCCAACTGTTGCCCGGCTATGCCCAATAACTGCGTATTCGTGGTTGGAAGCCAATGTCACCCCTAGTGTTGTGGTTACGCCTTCTGATGCAGCACTTCTACTTGTTACCAAATGCAAGCTTACTTAAGAGATTTCAAGGGCGAAAACAAAGAAAAGTTACGGGGCAGGGGGCCAAGTTTCCGATTCGCAAAGCGAGCGTTTAGAGGTTTTTTCTGATCGTGAAGCTCTAATCTGGCCAGTGTTTGAAGTCTGTGCGTGTGGCACTGCCCAGTTCTTCACCAGATTGGATACAAAGTGGCCGGAAGATCACCAAGAGTCCGTTTTCCGAGCAGGAATTTTGATTCCTGAAGGCGTGACGACCTTTGTCGACCACAGGTGTCAGGCGATGACCGTCATTTCGCCATGATCGGTTCGTTGGAGGTGACATGGTTATCGCCACACCAAGTTGCTGGTCATACCCTGTGCAGTCGGCCATGGATGGCAGGGTGGTCTGGAAAACTGCCTCAAGGGTAGACAAGGGCATCATCGCAATTCTTGCGGTTACAGATTTGCTTCAAAAGTGGTTACAGATTTGCTTCAACGGATGCTTGCGGACGTTTGCGGCCACGACACCAACGGCCTTCACGGCAGCGCGCAATTGAGCATCGGTGCATTTGAACTCTGCACACCAATATCTCAATTCCCAGGGTTCGTTTACGTTCACGCGGTCGCGGTCTGGTGGACCACGTTTGCTCAAATCGTCAGCCATAGCATCTCCTTGGTTTAGTTTCCGTGAGTGTGACTTCGCTCAATCGACACGTATTTTTGCGGCAGATACTGGCCTTTGGATATCCCCCAAACGGGTGAATTTGCAGACAGTCATCCGTTCAATTTACCGACCAGATTCACCCGTTTGGGGGATATGCAGACCCGCACTGGCACGTCAGACTTGCCGAAAGCAATATGAACAGCCACATAGATGGATGACCGCTCGACTGAGCCCACGCAGACCGTGGGAGTGTTTTGGTGAGACTCCCATGAAAAAACTCGTGTTATTTGCGCTCCTGATCATGTCCAGCCTCGCATTTGCGCACTCTGGTGGGATCGACAAAGACGGCTGTCACAACGATCGAAAGGCGGGAACCCGGCACTGTCATTGAACCCTCTGGTGTGTTCTGAGGTGTTGATCGGTAGGCCTCGCTGCCATCGCTTGCGGCCAACTGGGGGTTGTGCACCCAACAGCAGAAAAACTCAAAAACACTACAGGTAGTGTCTTGTCGAATTCCGATACACCATATACAGTGTTGTTCTGGTTTCTCACGCAATAGAAAAGGGGTTTATATATGGCAACCAATTCAAAGCAAACGTCACCATCCGTGGCGTCCCTTGCAGGCAAGACGCTACAAAGCGGCAATGCGTCCCAAGTGCAAAAGCAACTTGCCGGCTCCGCGTTGGCTCAAGCACACACCGGTAAGCAAACCGGCGCAGCTATTGAAGCTACTGCGTCAAAGGCCTTGCGTAGTAACTCCGCCAGTGCCACCACCCAGAAACTCGCCGGCTCCGTTGTTTCTCAGTCCAACCGTAAGCGCTAAAACAGGGAACGCCGCTCTGTGTCATTCAGCTACAACGGCTACACCGTAGCGGACATTGAAGTTACTGGTGCTTTTGGCCGTGCAGGAGTTGGCGCTTCCTTGCTGTGTTTGTCTATTGCCTTTCATATCCCTGAAACTGCCCTGGCGGCGGTGAGGATGCGTAATTTCCAGTTGCGGATCAATGTAGAAGGCGATGCCGGTAAGGCTCCCTCGTTTCTGGGCTTTGCTGAACCTGAAGTTCCCCTGGAGTTGGCAACCAAGAGCGGCCAAAACCCAAGGCGCCTGATCTTTGAACTCCCGCTCGCGGAAGGCCAGTTGTTTGCATTGGAAAAGTTTCGCGGTGGAAGCGACCTCCACCTGAAACTACGCTTCACAGCCTTGGCAGATGGCCCCAATGGGGTATGGCCTCAGCAAGACGAAATCAGTCATCGACTCAATCTGAGTGAATGGTCAAAGGTTTTGAAGGAGCTGCAGGGACAAGAGTACATGGTCATCGGCATTCCCCTGCCAAAGAGTGCACAAGACCATGTACTTGTGGAAGCCATCGGCCGGATACGCCGGGCCCATGCCCACCTGGTGGATGGACGGTTCGATGCAGTGGTTTCAGAGTGTCGTTTGGCCATCGAAAGCGCCGCGCTGGCCACCGGTGAAAAGCTAGCGATTGATGCGACTGCACAGAAATTGAAGTCTGCCAAACGAGATATGTCAAAACTTGAAAGAGAGTTTTCTCTGATGGAGGCCGTCCGGCACTACACACAACTTGCCCATCACGTTGATGATCGTGGTGCTGCGGAATACTACAGCCGAGACGACGCAAATATGCTTCTCGCAACGGCGGCGGCACTGGTTTCTTCCTCTCTGGCCCGGCAGTCCAGCGTTGTTTAGGTTCGTGTCGAACATTTCACTTATTGAGTGATCGCAGCGTTCTCATGGAGTTGTACGAGTTCAAACAAAGGCCAAAGAATGAAACGCGACATGGATTTGATCCGGGAACTACTGTTGAAGCTTGAAGCACTCCCCATTCGACAAGGCGGCGTTGTCCACATTACGTTGGATGAGAACGATCCTGATGATGATTTGCGAGTTGAGGGTTTTACGATTGATCAGATCGAATATCACCTGAATCTCATTGACGAGGCTGGCTTGATCGTAGGTGGGGGCAACAGGCCCATGAGTGGGATTCTTTTCAGATCCCTGTCCTGGGAGGGCCACGACTTTCTGGACTCAATCCGTGACCCAGAGGTTTGGAGAAAAACCAGGAATGGCGTAAAGGAAGTTGGTGGGTTTACGTTTGAGCTCGTCAAAGACTTGGCCAAAGGCTTCGTCAAAAAACAAATCGAAGACAAGACTGGAATCAAGCTATAGGCGTCGCCGACGAGGCACGTTTAGACGAATCTGCGCCCGAACCGCTAGTTTGATCAGCCTATTGCCCGGTTCGCATGTGAAACGAAGAAGATTTCGCTGTCGGGCTGGTGAAGCATATGAGTGCCGCCCAGATTTGGAAGCAATTGCGTGCCGGAGTGCCACGGTTTGGGGTGCAAGGACACTCTACGCGAAGACATTCCACATTGGGGTATGCAAGTCCGATACAGTTTATGGAAGCTTTGAATGGACTGCCCCCTGTCCGGCGGCAAACCAGAACACTGAATTTGACGCGGACGACAACGACGACCCACGTTGGATGAGGCGTGGATCAAATTTCGCTCCACCGCAGTTTGCCAAGGCGGTGGGTGTAGAACACAGACGGGTTACAGATGATATCTTCCATGCCACGCAAAGCGTCAGTGCCCGCTTTTCAACTTACTGAAGTTTGCGATCCGAGCGATGTTGGCGCTTTAGAGCGGCGAATCAAAGTTGGCGATACGGAGTTTGTGTATCACCAACGCCCGGTGGTATCAAACATTCTGGGGAGATCGCAGGCATGGAACCTGTTTGCCTTTCCGCTAGATAGCTGTGGTCATCTGTGGCATCTTGCTGTCAACTACTTGTTAGACCGCATTCAGAACCAACTCCGTCCGCAGATGTCTACATTTCAGGCTGCTGCGGACGATTTGGGGGCTTATCGGCATTGGCTCGATGATCAGCCTAACTTCGATTCGCTATTCTGTTTTCCTCAGATGAAGCTGGAGCGTGTCACCTATCGGTATTACGGGCATTTGAAGAATCAGGTCTTCGCCGGCGAAATTGCTTCGGAAACCGCGAATCACCGAATGCTCACGGTGATTGATTTTTACCGCCATCTTGCGAATAGTAATTATTTCACCCCCGATTATCCCGCCTGGGCTGAGAAGCACGTTCGGTTAAGTTTCAATACCAACTACGGCATGGTTGTCAACAAACAGATCACCACCACCGACCTCAAGATCAAGAACCCCAAGGCGTCGGATGCATTTCGCGACACGATCATCGATGGCGGGGAGTTGCGTCCACTGACTCAACAGGAACAGCGATGGCTCATGGAAGCATTGAGGGTGCTGGGCAATCCCGAGATGTACCTGGTCTTCCTCTTTATGGTGGCCACCGGTGCACGGATCCAGACCACCTGCACTTTACGTGTCGGACACTTTCTTGAAAAACGGCAGGTGTTTAGGAGTGATGCCAGTGGTGGGGAGGAAGTCGTGAAACTCAAGTGCGGTCCTGGAACATTGATTGACACGAAAAATGACAAACATGGGGTCCTGCAGATTCCGTCGTCGCTTTTTGAAGTAATGAGAACCTATGCCCATAGCAAGCGTGCGCGGCTTCGACGCGAAGGCGCAAAAGGCGGCGATTGCGGTGAGCAGTATCTGTTCCTCACAAACCGCTGCAAGCCGTACTACGTTGGTAAGGACGAGACATGTGTCTTTGACCCCACCCGTACCAGTCGCTACGTAAATGACGGTGGCACCGTCCGCAAGTTCGTTTCCGAGCGTGTTCAGAAGTACATCCGCACACACCACGATTCAACGTTTCAAATGAAGATTCACGATCTTCGTGCGACCTTTGGGATGAATCAGACTGACATTCAAATGGAGTTGGTGCAGAAGGGGAAAATATCTCTTAGCAAGGCTAGAGACATTGTGCGTCAGCTGATGTGGCACGAGAGCGCGGCGACTACTGATCGGTATCTAGATTACCGTAGCCGCATGGCCTTGGTGTATGCGGCAATCAACACTTACGGCGAGCAAGTTCAGTGCTGGATTAGCGATGCGTTGAAAATCGGAGGCTCCGATGACTAACATCCTCGAACCGATCTTCACTGATCGCGAAGTGATGATTCTGGAACTCCCGTTGCCAGCAAACGCCAGTTTGCTTCACCCAGAGAGGATCATGGTGCGTGTGAATCGAACCGTTCACGACCTGGGTTCCTATTGCTATACCTTACGGTCTCCTAAGAGCCGCAAGCCGAATTGCGCAAGTGCAGTGGTCCTAGCAAGCTTCAGACAGGAGCGGGCCCACCAAATTCGCAACTTGATCAAGACGCTCTCGCAACTTTTGACCAGCGGCGGTCTGCGTGGGGAAACCGTGAAGAACTATTGTCATTCCTTAAAAGAATTCATGCAATGGGCCGACTCCAACGGACATTTTGACTGCCTAGCTGGTGGGGTTGCAACACGCGATGCGTACCGAAGCTATTCGGGAGCAGTGGAGGATCAATATCGACGTCACAAGTTTGGCAGCGCCGCAGGGTTCCAAAAGCAAAAAAGGGTGTTGACCGTCTTGGAAGCCTTAACGGGATTGGACCAATTGAGCAAAGGTGTTCGATTGATTAGATCCAGCTACAAGGAGTCGAGTGCTACTCAAGCAGCCAGTCCGCACGACTTCTCCCATGTGCTCGCCTTGAATGAAGCGTTGTTTCAGGGATTCTGCCAATTGGTTTTGGGTGGCAACAAGTTTCCCTACAGGTTGACGCTGCCCGGGTCGTTGGGCTGGAAAGAAAAACATGCTTGGGTGTTCCCGTCTGCTAAATGGTTTAAGCACCCGCTAGAGCAAGGTCAACCATCTGATCGATGGAACGTGTACGACTACCAAAACGGGTGCCTTGCTAAAGAACACAGCATCTGGCACCTTTATCAGGCAAAGACTGAACGCCAGCAACGTACTATGGTGCGACATGTGCTTGCCAAGGCAAAAGTAAACATTGATCAGGCTAACGCCGATCCGAGGGCGTACTACCGACTCATGATGGCAAGCATAGCCCATGACGCCTTTCTCTTCTTGTTTATGGCTAACACCGGCGGTAACCTGCAAATCGTCACTGACATTGAGATCGATGGAATTTTGAATGAGGGTGTGGTGAATCAGGGGTATCGCAGCATCAAGTGGCGAGCTGGAGGAAAGCAGATAGATTTGGTGGTTCCAGCAGCCTTCTTGCCATCTTTACGGCTCTATATGGAGCTGCGAAAATATATGCTTAACGGAATGGAGTGCCCCCGTTTATTTTTTAACCTTGGCAGATCACGAAGCGACTCGCCACTCAAAATAGATCCAAGGGCAATTCATCGCCTGTATAAAATCTTGCGGCGCATTGATCCTGCATTGCCCCTAATTGCCGCTAAGAAAATCCGGGCAACTTTTAGTGGTCACTATCAGCGTCAGTACGATGTCTCCGTGACGGCGGCTGTATTGCAAAACACCGAGGCGACGGCTCTCAGGAACTATGACGCAGGCAATGCGGCTGACCAGCAGGTTGAGATGTCGTTAGTAATGCAAAAGATGGCACAGAAGGCGCAGACACAAGTTATCGATCTTGAAAGTGTGCCGAAGAATTCCAAGTCATTGGAAGATGGCGGAGTCTGTCCTTCCTATGGCCAACCGACGGCATTGTCGGAAGATGCTCCAGTGTTCCCGAATTGCAAAACAGGATGTTTGTTTTGCGCGAAGCGGGTTCTGGTCGCTGGAGAAGAGGACGCTCGCAAGATTGCCAGTGCAGCGTTCTTGATGGAGCGGTTGGTCACTGGGGCATTGTCAGAGGCGGAATTCCGTCCACAAATTACCAAATGCGATGAGGACCTAGCCAAATTGAGTGCATTTGAGGGATGTGCGGAAATCGTAGATCGGGTCAAAAAGGATGTTTACGAAAACGGAAACCTGACGCCGTACTTTCTTAACAAGTATCATTTGTTTCTCGCACTGGGGGCTCTATGATGTTTCACGCCCCTCAGCTTGATCTACCCACCGGCGCATATGCTCCGGACTCATGGGATGCCGGGGAGGCTGTGTGCCTATCGCTAGACCATGTCATCACCAGAGATTCAAGGGGAGACGCACTGTCTTGCGTAGGCGACTACCAGTGGGATTTTACTTATTACCACCCTCGAAACGTAAAAACAAAACTGGTATTTTGGTATTGGAGAAGCAGCCCAAGAACGGTTCAAGAAAGCGAGATCACACCAGAGCGCATTTCTCGCATCCGTGAGCTTCAGTATTTGATGTTGCTTCGAATTTACCGATCGGAGCGGAGTTGTGGCTTATCACAACTTAGCCAGTTGCTCGGTCTACTAAGACACTTAGCTAGCTGCGCGGAAGAATGGGATTGTGCCGTGCGGGACGTGCTTGAGCGAACCGATTTATTGGATGCCTACATTGCGAAGCTACCTAAGGCCAAAAGCCATGTGTTGATGATGTGGATCAGATTCCTTCGCACGTTGAACCCGAATACAGAGTTGGGGTTTGAATTGGCAAAACCTCAGTTGTGGGGGAGATTGTTCGATCGTGCGAAAGAGTATCGGGAAGGGAATGCGCAGCACGCGCCTTTGCCAACCCAAATTTACATGCAGCTCATCAGCGGGTTGAGTGCAGAGTTGGATGCCCTGGATGTCCACCTAGATCGAATTCAGGCTGTGACAAGGGAGGCGGCCATATTGCACCGCGATTACAAGGCTAAGGGCTGGAAGATGGGTGCGAGCTTTGGCCCCGAATTGCTGGTGAAACATGGTCTTGACGTTATTCTGGGCCACTATGGGTTTGATATTGGCCTCCATGGATTGACGTCGCTGTTCGGTCACATTCAGCGCATTGCGAAGTTGCAGATTCAGGTCTTCAGCGGAATGCGCCACCAAGAGACCCAATATCTTCCGTATAGCTGTATGGAGTATGAAAATTCCTCCCATGGTCGTAAACATGCCTGGATCACGGGGACAACTACTAAGTTGGCTGCAGGACGGAACAAGCGAACCCGATGGGTGACAACTGACGAACAGGGCTTTCGCGCCATTCGCTTCGCTCAAAGAGTCGCGGACCTAATCTATGAGGTGATAGACATCACCCCGAGTTCTGAAGATGCTGACAAAGACGCCTTTCCATTGTTTGTTTCTGCAAAATATTTGCCTTGGGGAAACGACCGTACAAGACCCGCCGTAGGCTTTGCTCCGAATCAGCGTTTGGATCCTCTAAAACTGCCAAAGATTACGAAGGAAAAGCTTTTTTCCGTTATCAAGCCTGAAGATCTCGAAGAGCTCGAAGCAATTGACCCCTTCCGCGAGTGGAATGGGGAGAGTGAGTTTTGTGTCGGAAAACGATGGCACCTTAAGTCCCACCAATTGCGACGCTCGCTCGCGCTGTATTCCAACGCCAGCGGATTGGTGAAGGTTTCCTCCCTGCGTCGACAGTTGCAGCACATTACCAGCGAAATGGCGTATTACTATGGGCGCGGCAGCGTGTTCGCCAGGAATTTCCTGAAAGATGACCTGAAAGGCTATAAAGAGCACATTGCTGTGGAATGGCAGGACAGTGAGCAAGAAGCCCAATTCTTGGCTTTTACGCGTGATGTTCTAAGCGCCGATGAACCGCTCTGGGGGCCCGCAGGCGTCTTCTACGACCTCAGAAGGAAGCGCGGCGAAGTCTTGTCAGGCCAGGAAGTCAAGGAGCAACTGAAGTCCGGGCGCCTGGCCTACAAGGCCCATCCATTGGGGGGGTGCACCCATGTGGGAGCTTGCACTAAGCAAAAAGGGTTGCGTTTGACCAGTGGCATCTGCGTTTCGCTTGCCTGCAAATCACTGATCGGCAAGCACTCTCAGATCATCAAGATTGTCCCCATTCAACGGGGCATCGTGGCGCAGCTTGATCCGGATTCCATTGCTTACGCCATGGAAAAGGAGGAGTTGGACATTCTGGAAGCTACGGAGAAAGAATGGAGCCTGTCGCAACGGTCAAGTGCCCCTAAACCCGTGCGCGTTAGTTTGAGGCATGCCGCCGCTGATTTGGCGTTAAGGAGCGGGGATACGTTGTTGAAAGGTGAGCTTGGAAATGTTGAACGCTAGAAGTTTGTCGGGATGTTTCCATGCCTAATCCAATAGAAGGATACTTTGAGGCATTGGATCGGCTTAGGAAAGGGATTCCAAATGTGGTGACACGGGGAGCAAAGATCACCAATGACAGTGTCGCACTGGAGGCCGGTCGTGGAAAAGGAAGCATCAAGAAATCAAGGCCTATCTTCCAAGCACTGATTAATGCCATTGATGAGGCAGGCAGGGATCAGAAGTTACCACTCCGTGATGCTAAAACGAGGCTGCATGCCGCCCGTGAAGAAACTGCACGATATCGCGCCCTATGGGAGGGAGCCCTATGTAGGGAGGCATCGGTGGTTAAACAACTGTGGGACGAACGGCAGGAGTGGGCCAAGAAAGAGGCTGCGCTGACGGATGGAAAAGTCACATCAATTCATTCAAGAAGGGGCGGAAGTGGCGCAAAAATGGACAGCCGATAGTGTTTCAGTCCATCCGATGCTATGGAAATATGGACATATAAAAAATACTGATATCGTTGATTTCAAAGGTAAATCGGTGTGTCCATTAAACATATATTCGCGTGGCAAGCCTGAAGGCACGCTGCCCGGCAAGGCTTGAGGCCAGAGACACACCATGCAGCACATCATCGATGCTATGCAATTAGGAGCTGTTCGCGCAGTGTCCACGGGGGCTAGCCTGCATATTTACCTGAATCGCCCAGAGGCACGCAACGCCATGTCGCTGCAAATGGTGGCCGAGCTGCAGCAGGTGCTGCGCGCGGCAGAGGCTACGGCGGGAACGCCGGACGCCGTGCGCGTGGTCGTGCTGCGCGGCGAGGGCGGGCACTTCAGCGCCGGGGCCGACTTGAAGGACATGGCCGGTGCGCGCATGCGTGCCCTGCAACGTGCCGAGGGCGCGCCCGACCCGATGGCCGAAGTGAATGCCGCCTTTGGCCACCTGTGCGCAGCCTATGCCAACACACCGCTGGCCGTGGTGGCGGTGCTGGAAGGCACGGTCATGGGCGGCGGCTTTGGCCTGGCCTGTGTGGCTGACGTGGCGATTGCCAGCGACACCGCGGTCTTCCGCCTGCCAGAAACCTCGCTGGGCGTGGTGCCCGCGCAGATCGCCCCATTTCTGGTGGAGCGGCTTGGCTATTCGCAAGCCAAGCGGTTGGCTGTTACTGGCGGCAGGCTTGATGCAGCGGGCGCACTCGCAGTGGGGCTGGTGCATGAGGCCAAGACTACCGAAGGCATCGCCACCGCGCTGAACAAGGCGTTGGCCGAAATCCTGGCCTGCGCGCCCGGCGCACTAGCTGCCACCAAGGCGCTGATGCGCCAAGCGCGCTTTACGGCTGCTACCGATCTGGTGTTGGAAGCCGCCGCCATCTTTTCCCACGCAGCCCAGGGCCCGGAGGGGCAAGAGGGTATGACCGCCTTCATCCAGAAACGCAAACCCACTTGGGCCGTGACATGAGCTTTTCCAAAATTCTGATCGCCAACCGTGGCGAGATTGCTTGCCGCGTCATTCGCACCGCTCGCAAGCTGGGCTACCAGACGGTGGCCGTCTACAGCGATGCGGACCGCGACGCGCCCCATGTGGCGCTGGCCGATGAGGCTGTGCACATTGGCCCTTCTCCTGCTGCGCAGTCCTATTTAAAGTTCGACGCGATTCTGGACGCCGCGCGCAAGACGGGTGCCGATGCGCTGCACCCGGGCTATGGCTTTCTCAGCGAAAACGCGGCCTTTGCGCAAGCCTGCGCCGATGCAGGTGTGGTCTTTATCGGCCCACCCGCCAGCGCCATCACCGCCATGGGCGACAAGGCATTGGCCAAGAAGTGCATGCTGGAAGCCGGCGTGCCCTGCGCCCCCGGCTATCTGGGTATGGACCAGAGCGATGCAGCCTTGACGGCAGAAGCCAAGAAGCTGGGCTACCCGTTACTCGTCAAGGCCGTAGCCGGTGGTGGCGGACGCGGCATGCGGCGGGTAGCGAGCGACGCCGAGTTGCAGCAGGGCATCGACGGCGCACGCCGCGAAGCCACCAGCGCCTTTGGCGACGGCACCTTGATGCTGGAACGCCTCATCGACAACGGCCGCCATATCGAGATCCAGGTGTTTGCCGATGCGCATGGCAACGCGGTCTACCTGGGCGAGCGCGATTGCACGGCGCAGCGCCGCCGGCAAAAAGTGATTGAAGAAGCGCCATCGCCCGTGGTCAGCCCCGCCATGCGCGCAGCCATGGGCCAGGACGCCGTAGCCGCGGCACTGGCCGTGGGCTACCGCGGCGCGGGTACGGTGGAATTCATCGTCGATGACAAGCTCAATCACTACTTTCTGGAGATGAACACCCGCTTGCAGGTGGAGCACCCGGTGACCGAATGCATCACAGGCTATGACTTGGTGGAGTGGCAGCTACAGGTAGCAGCGGGCGATGTGCTGCCCGCCAAACAGGAAGACATCACGCTCATCGGCCACGCCATCGAGGCGCGCCTGTACGTGGAAGACCCGTACACGGGCTTTGCGCCGCAGACCGGTACCGTGGCCTGGTGGCACCCGCAGCGTGCTCTGCACGGCGGTGTTCGCGTGGACGACGGTATTCGGCAGGGCAGTGTGGTCTCGCCGTTCTACGACCCCATGGTCGCCAAAATCATCGTGCACGGCCGCGACCGGGACGATGCCATCCGCCGCCTGCGCGCTGCGCTGGCGAATACGCCTTTGCTGGGCCTGAAGAACAACGGCCGCTTCCTGAGTGATCTGGTCGACCACCCGGCCTTCCGCAATGCCGAGATGACGACCACCCTGATCGACCAGTGGCTGGAGCAGGGTGAGCCGCTCTTGCAAGCGCCTGTGGCCAGCGATGCGGCGTGGACCGTGGCGGCCGTGGCCTTGGCGATGCAACACGGTAGCAGCTGGCGCGCCAACAGCGTTGCGGCCTATGGCTTCCAACTGCAGGCCGGCGACACGGTGCGTGCGGTGCGCGTGTTGCCGGACCGCCATGGTGCGGTGGCAGTTACTTGGGATAGTCACACCACGACAGCCCGTGTCTTGCAGTTTGCCGAGGGCGTGCTGCGACTCGAAGTCGATGGCGTGGCACAGACCGCGATTGCGGTGTTTGTCGGCGCTGACTTGCACCTTGCCCACGCGGGCCACAGCCATGTGTTCACCGAGGTGTCCGCATTTCCGAATGCCGATGCCCTCAAGGACGCGAGCCGTGCCCGCTCCCCGGTCGCCGGCAAGGTCACGCAGGTGCTGGTGGCACCGGGCGACGCGGTGCAGGACGGCCAGCAGCTCGTCTGTGTGGAGGCCATGAAGATGGAAATGTGGCTCTGCGCCGAGAGCGCAGGCACGGTGAAGGCTGTGCACGCCAGGGCGGGTGACCAGGTGGAATCCGGCGCGCTGCTGGTGGAACTTGATATCAAAAAGGACGCATGATGGACAAAGCCATACTGACCTGCGCGCTGACCGGCGTGCTGACCAACCCCAAGCAGCACCCCGTGCCAGTGACGCCCGCACAAATGGCCGCCGAGGCACGGGACGCCTTCAACGCCGGCGCCAGCATCATGCACATCCACATGCGCAGCCAGGAGGAGGGCATGGGCCACATGCCGTCCTGGGACCCCGATGTGGCGGAAAGCATCGTCAACGCGATCCGAGCAGCCTGCCCCGGCGTCATCATCAACCTGACCACCGGCGTGGTGGGCAAGGACATCAGCGGCCCGCTGGCCTGCATCCGCCGGGTGAAGCCCGAGATTGCGGCCTGCAACGCGGGTAGCTTGAACTACCTCAAGCTCAAGGAAGATGGATCCTGGGCCTGGCCGCCCATGGTGTTCGACAACCCGGTGGCCAAGGTGCAGCAGTTTCTGGATGTGATGGAAGAGGCGGGCACCCACCCCGAATTCGAATGCTTTGACGTGGGCATCGTTCGCTCGGTCACCATGTACCTGAAGAACGGCATGCTCAAACCCGCCATGGGCCGCGCCGAATACAACCTCGTCATGGGCGTGGCCTCCGGTATGCCGTGCGACGCGGAGCTGCTGCCGCTGCTGCCCAAGTACATGGCGGCAGACAGCGTCTGGCAGACCACGCTGATCGGCCGCACCGAGATCTGGCCCGTGCACCAGAAGACGGCCGACCTGGGCGGCATGCTGCGCACCGGTCTGGAGGACACCTTCTACTTGCCTAATGGTGAACGTGCTGCCGGCAATGGTGCCCTCATCACCGAACTGTCCGCCTGCGCCCACCGTGCGGGCCGTGCCATCGCCAGCCCGGCGGAGGCGCGCAGCCTGCTGGGCCTGCGCAGCGCGTAAACTTGGGGGCTAACGCCCCCGGGAAGTGGGGGTGTGCAAAAAGTTTCTACGGGTTTTCCAGAAAGCCCAAAAAACTTCGTGCTAGAATACGAAGCTTAGCGGCTGTAGCTCAGTTGGATAGAGTACTTGGCTACGAACCAAGGGGTCGTGGGTTCAATTCCTGCCAGCCGCACCAAACGTGAAACCCTAGAACAGCAATGTTCTAGGGTTTTTTCGTTTCTGCCACCAGCAGACATGCTGTGAAGCCCGCGTGCGCCACCGCACAGACCACCGTTGCCGTGCTTGTTACCCTGAGGGGACGTCCCATCTAGGTAATCTGCATGACCCCTATTTCTCCGCCCCCCGGTCCCACGCCCAGCGAGTCTCTTCACAGCGTTTTGGGCCAGGCGGAGCACGTGCAAGCCCTGGTTGAGCAAAGTGCCGTGGAGCTGTCGACCGTCAATTCCGTGCTGGGGCAGCCCAGCGTGCAAGCGCAGTCGCCAGAGGTCAAGCAGGCCTTGGCGCAAAGCCAGGCCGTGGAAGAAAAGGTGCAAGACGCGTCCGACAAGTTGGCGTTGGTCACCCAGGCACTGGAGGGGGAGATCAACGAGCGCAAGGCTATCGATGCGGAGCTGGCCCTCGTCACCCAGCAGGAAGAGGTGGCGCGCTACGCCGCAATGCACGATTCTCTGACCGGCTTGCCGAATCGCACGCTATTCAACGACCGACTGGAACACGGTCTGGCGCAAGCGCGGCGGCATGACTTGGCCCTGGCAGTGATGTTTCTGGACCTGGACGGTTTCAAGCAAGTTAACGACACCTATGGACACGATGTGGGCGACATGGTGCTGAAGACCATCGCAGAGCGACTCAAGGAAAATACGCGGGACGACGACACCGTCAGCCGCCTAGGTGGCGACGAATTTCTGTACCTGTTGATGGGGGCGACGGATGAGCAGACCGTGGCCAACCTCGCCCAGAAGATCGTCAACCGGGTTCAGTTGCCCTGCCAACTCGATACCGGTGACATCACCGTGCTGTTGAGCATTGGTATTGCGCTCTTCCCCAGAAACGGGGCGACAGCGGATTCACTCATCAAAGAGGCGGACGCTGCGATGTACGTGGCCAAACGCGACCGCACGGGCTACGCCTTCGCCAAGTAACAATGCAGGGATCCGCCCCGGCGCACAGGCTGTCGTCGATAGAATGAAACCAGCCGCGGAGTGCCGTGGACTGCATTGAACGGAATCATGAGCAAGGCCTTTACCAAAGAGTCTGACACGGGCACTGACGACGATGAGCTGCAACTGCCTGCGCTGCCGTCGGGCGGCAAGAACTACATCACCCCCCAAGGCTATGCCGTACTGCGCGACGAGCTGCTCGACCTGATCGACAACGAACGCCCCAAGATCGTGGAAGTGGTGCACTGGGCCGCCAGCAACGGTGACCGTTCCGAAAATGGTGACTACCTTTACGGCAAAAAGCGTCTGCGCGAGATAGACCGCCGTATCCGATTTCTCACCAAGCGCCTGGAGATTGCCGAGGTGACAGATCCCACGGTGCACCATGGCAACGACCAGGTGTTCTTTGGCGCCACTGTGACCTACGTAGACGACCAGGACGTTGAGCGCACGGTGACCATCAAGGGCATTGACGAGGCCAACAGTGCACAGGGCGAGGTGAGCTGGATTTCCCCTATCGCCCGCACCCTGCTGAAAGCCCGCGTGGGCGACGAGCTCAAGCTGGTGATGCCTGACCGCGTGGGTGACATTGAGGTGCTGCGGGTGGACTACCCGGCACCGCCACGCAGCTAGTTATTGTTGGTGGTCGCGTTGCTGCTGCGCTCTGCGCGCAGCACCGAGGGCGTGCGGCGCAGGTTGCGCAGTGCGGTGTCCAGATGGCCTGTATCGCGCACTGCCACCAAAAAGCGCAGGTCGGATGCATCCTGTACCCCGTCCTGTCCCATGTCGATGTGCAGGATGTCGGCCTCGGCCGAGGCCAGGGCGGCGGCCACCTTGGCCAGCACACCCTTGCCGTTGTTCACGGTCACCACCACGCCGGTTTCGAACGGGCGAATCGGTTCATCTGACCATTCCACGCCAATGAAGCGCTCGCTGTCCTTGTTCTGCAGCTTGCGTGCCACCTGACACTCTTCCCGGTGCACCACCAGGCCTTCGCCACGGCCCAGATAGCCGACGATGGCGTCACCTGGGATGGGGCGGCAACAGGGCGCAAATTGCACCGAGGCGTTTTCGCTGCCGTCCAGCGTGATAGAGCCCAGCGACGTGGATTCGTGCGCCGTGAAGCGCTCGCGCGTGAGCAGCAACGCATCGGGGCGCTCGCCGGTGTCGGCTAGCAGTGTTACCAAGCGCTTGGCCACGATGTTGGCAATGCGCTTGCCCAGGCCGATATCGGTCAGCAGTTCCTCGCGCGTCTTGTTGCCGGTAAAGCGCAACAGCTTGTCCCATAGTGCGCTGTAGCTGGGGTCGTCATCAGGAAAGCCCTCAATGCCCTCGGCGCGCAGGGCCTGGGTCAGCAACTTGCTGCCCAAGCTCTCGGATTCGGTCTGCGCCATGGTTTTGAGGTGGTGGCGGATCTTGGAGCGGGCACGACCGGTGCGCACAAAACCCAGCCAGGCCGGGTTGGGCGTGGACACCGGGGCGGTGACCACTTCCACCACATCGCCATTTTTCAGCTCCGTGCGCAGGGGCACTTGCTCACCATTGATGCGCGCGGCCGTGGTGCGGTCGCCGACATTGCTATGGATGGCGTAGGCAAAGTCCACCACCGTGGCGCCGCGCGGCAGCGCCATGATCTGGCTCTTGGGGGTGAATACATAAACCGCGTCAGGGAACAGGTCCACCTTCACGTGGTCCCAAAACTCGGCCGCGTCGCGCGTCTCGTCCTGGATATCCAGTAGCGACTGTAGCCACTTGGTACCTAAGCGGTCATTGGAGGCATCTTCAGGGTCGTTGACCTTGTACAGCCAGTGGGCGGCCACGCCCGATTCAGCCACCACATGCATGGCCTCGGTACGCATCTGGAACTCGACGTTGATGCCAGCGGGCCCGACCAACGTGGTGTGCAGCGACTGGTAGCCATTGACCTTGGCAATGGCGATGTGGTCCTTGAACTTGCCGGGCACGGGCTTGTAGAGCTGGTGCAGCAGGCCCAGGGCCGTGTAGCAGTCGGTCACATTGGGCACCAGCACCCGAAAGCCATAGATGTCGGTGACCTGGGCAAAGCTCAGGTGCTTGTCGTCCATCTTCTTGTAGATGGAGTACAGCGTCTTCTCGCGGCCCGCAATGCGCACCGGCATGTTGGCAGTGGCAAACACCGCTTCGACTTCCTTTTGCACTTTCTGGATCAGGTCACGGCGACGGCTGCGCGCCTTGGCCACGGCCTTGGCCAAAATGGAATAGCGCCAGGGCCGCAGGTGGCGGAACGACAGGTCCTGCAGCTCGCGGTAGGTCTGGTTCAGGCCCAGGCGGTGGGCAATGGGGGCGTAAATGTCCAGCGTTTCGGAGGCAATGCGCCCCCACTTGGCGCGCGGCATGTCCGACAGCGTGCGCATATTGTGCGAACGGTCGGCCAGCTTGATCAGGATGACGCGCACATCGCGCGCCATGGCCAGCAGCATCTTGCGGAAGGACTCGGCCTGGTTTTCTTCGCGGGTGTTGAACTGCAGCTTGTCCAGCTTGGTCAGGCCGTCCACCAGCTCGGCCACGGGGGAGCCAAATTTCTCGATCAGCTCGGTCTTGGTGACACCACAGTCTTCGATGGCGTCGTGCAACAGCGCCGACATCAGGGCCTGGGCGTCCAGCTTCCATTCGGCGCACTGGGCGGCCACGGCAATGGGGTGGGTGATGTAGGGCTCGCCGTTGTTGCGCATCTGGCCCAGGTGGGCCTCGTCGGCAAACCGGTAGGCCAGGCGCACCTGTTCCACGTCGCTGGGGCTCAAGTAGTCCAGCTTGGCCGTCAGTCCGGCAAAACTGGCGGCTACTGCATTGGCTGCCGCGGCGGGTGATGTGAGATGTGGAGTGCTACCCATGGCGTAAATGTAGCGTGCGGATCAGAGTGGCGTTGTACAGACGAAAAAAAGCACCGCAAGCGGTGCTTTTTTGGAAAGCGGTAAAGCTCAGAGAGGCACTTTTTTCAGCATCTCAATGCCGATCTTGCCAGCAGCGATTTCGCGCAGGGCAGTCACGCCAGGCTTGTTCTTGCTTTCGATCTTGGCAGTGTGGCCTTGGCTGAGCATGCGCGCACGGTAGGTGGCTGCCAGAACCAATTGGAAGCGATTGGGGATCTGCACGAGGCAGTCTTCAACAGTGATGCGGGCCATGGAAATCTCCGGGAAAACTAGAGGATGTTCAGCGCTTGGAATGTCTCGGCACGGGCACGGCGCTGTGCCGAAATCTTGAGCCGCTGAGAGTGGACGATGGCTTTCAGGTCAAAAAGCGCACGGTCGAATAACTCGTTGATTATAACGAAGTCGAATTTTGCGACCTGGGCCACCTCAATTTGGGCATTTTTCATGCGCATCTCGATGACCTCGGCCGAGTCTTCACCACGGCGTTCCAGCCGCGAGCGCAGCTCTTCCCAGCTGGGGGGGAGGATGAAGATGCAGATGGCGTTGGCGAACACGTTCTTGATCTGCACGGCACCCTGGAAGTCGATTTCCAGGATCACGTCTGCGCCCTGGGCCATGCGGTCTTCGATGGCCTTCTTGGAGGTGCCATAACGCTGGCTGTGCACATGGGCCCATTCCACAAAGGCGTCGCCGGCCACCATGGCATCGAATTCTTGCTGGGAGACGAAGAAGTACTCCCGGCCATGCTTTTCCTGACCGCGCGGGGGGCGCGTGGTGTGAGAGACCGAAGGCTGCAGCCGCGAATCCAGCTCCAGCAGTGCCTTGCACAGGCTGGACTTACCCGCCCCACTGGGGGCTGCGACGACAAAAAGGTTTCCGGGGTAGTCCATTGACATTGGCTCCGTTGGGCGGTGGCTGAAGTCGCCTTATTCTAAGTTCTGAACCTGCTCGCGCATTTGCTCGATCAACACCTTCATGTCCACCGAGATGTGGGTGAGCTCCAGCGCCGCCGATTTGGAGCCCATGGTGTTGGCCTCGCGGTGCAGCTCCTGGATCAAAAAGTCCAGCCGTTTGCCGATCTCGCCGCCTTTTTTGATCAGGCGTTCCAGCTCGTCCAGGTGGGAGTTCACGCGGGTGATTTCCTCGGCCACGTCGATCCGGATGGCAAAGGCGGTGGCTTCGGTCAGGGCACGGTCTTGTGCGGCTTCGGGCAGAGTGGCGCCGTCTGTCAGGGCCATGGCCTCTTTCCAGCGCTCCATGAAGCGGTTGCGCTGCTGTTCCACCAGTTTGGGCACCAGCGGGCCGGCCTGTTCGGCCAGGGTACGCAGCTGGCCAATGTGGCCCAGCAGCATCGTGGCCAGGCGTGCGCCTTCGCGCTGGCGTGCGGTCAGCAGTTCCTTCAGCGTCTTTTCAGCCAGCGGCATCACGTCGGCGCTCCAGTCGCGCTGGCTGCCCTGCTCGGCGGCGGCCAGGCGAATCACGTCGGCCACGCTCAGCGGGTTGGCGTTGGGCAGCCAGGCGCGGATGCTGTCTTGCGCGGCATTCAGGCGCTGCAGCAGCTTGGGCGTGGGATCGGGGATGTTGCTGGCGCTGGTGGTTTCCACGGAGGCGCGCACCTCAATCTTGCCGCGCTTGAGCTTGGCGCCCAGCAGCTCACGCAGGGCGGGCTCGAACTGGCGCAGGTCCTCGGGCAGGCGAAACGTGAGGTCCAGAAAGCGGCTATTGACCGAGCGGATCTCCAGCCCGAGCTGGGTGATGGGCTGGTTTTTGGGCTCGCCTTCCGAGGCGCTGGTGGCTGTGCTGTGCTGGGCACTGGCATAGCCAGTCATGCTGTAAACTGGCATCACGGGTTCTCGCTGCGTTGAAACGGCCCCGAGAATAACCCGGTTCACACGCAACCGACGAGCCCATACCCCGCAATTTATGTCAAAGGTCAAGCCAGCCCCCCTTCCCCCCGAAACCATCATTGGCGGCTATCGCATCATTCGCAAGGTTGCCGCCGGGGGATTTGGGCTGGTGTACTTGGCGCTCGATTCGGAAGGCCAGCAGGTCGCCGTCAAGGAATACCTGCCGTCGTCTTTGGCCAGCCGCGCACCGGGCGAGCTGCTGCCCCAGGTGCAACCCGAAAAACTTTCGCTGTACCGCCTGGGCTTGAAAAGCTTCTTTGAAGAAGGCCGCTCGTTGGCCCAGATCTCCCACCCCTCGGTGGTGAGCGTGCTCAACTTCTTCCGCGAAAACGAAACTGTTTATATGGTGATGAACTACCTGGAGGGCGCTGCCCTGCAGGACTTCATCGTTACTGCGCGCGACCTGAAGAAGAGCAAGGTGTTCCGCGAGTCCACCATCCGCTCGCTGTTCGACGAAATCCTGCGCGGGCTGCGCATCGTGCACCAGCACAAGATGCTGCACCTGGACATCAAGCCCGCCAACATCTTCATTACTGACGACAACCGCTCGGTGCTGATCGACTTTGGCGCCGCCCGCGAAGTGCTGAGCAAAGAAGGCAACTTCATCCGTCCCATGTACACGCCCGGTTTTGCTGCGCCCGAGATGTACCGCCGCGATGCGTCCATGGGCCCGTGGACCGATATTTACGCGATTGGCGCCTGCATCTACGCCTGCATGCAGGGCTACCCGCCCAACGAAGCGCCGCAGCGCCTGGAAAAAGACCGCATCACCACCGCGCTGGCACGCCTGCGCGGCGTGTACTCCGACAACCTGATTGAGGTGGTGGAGTGGTGCATGTCGCTGGATCCGCTGTCGCGTCCGCAATCCGTGTTCGCCTTGCAGAAGGAACTGTCCCGCGAGGGCGAACGCCGTTACACCAAGCTCACCGTGGGCGAGAAAGTGCGCATGCAGTTTGACTCCATGGTGGCCGACACCAAAAAGACAGTGCAGGGCGCTGTGGCTGCGTCGGGCAAACCCAAATGAAATTCTCCGTCTTCCAGATCAGCCGTAAGGGCGGCCGCGAGAAAAACGAAGACCGCATGGGGTACTGCTATACCAAGTCGTCCGGCCTGTTTTTGCTGGCCGATGGCATGGGTGGGCACCCCGAGGGCGAAGTGGCAGCGCAGATGGCGCTGCAAGTGATCTCTGCGCTGTACCAAAAAGAGGCCTCGCCCGAGATTGAAGACGTGAATGCATTCTTTCACCGTGCGGTGATGGCCGCGCACCGGCAAATTCTGCGCTATGCCGCAGAGAAACACCTGGCCGACACCCCGCGCACCACGCTGGTGGCCGCCGTGGTGCAACACGGCTCTGCGCACTGGGTGCACTGCGGTGATTCGCGCTTGTACTTTGTGCGCCAGGGCGAACTACTGGCCCGCACGCGGGACCATTCGTATATGGAACAGCGCGATGGCGAGGATCGTCCTCTGGCGTCTGCCGCCGCCGTGTTCAACCGCAATGTGCTTTACACCTGTCTGGGTTCGCCGACCAAACCGGTGTTCGACATCACCGGCCCGGTACCGCTGCAGCAGGGGGACCGCATGATGCTGTGCTCCGACGGTTTGTGGGGCACGGTAGATGATTCCAACATCGTCTACCAGATGGCGCAGAAACCGGTGCCAGTGGCTGCCCCCGATCTGGTGGAGATGGCGCTGGCCAATGGCGGGCCGCACTGCGACAACGTGACGCTGATCGCGATGGAGTGGGAAACGCCGGACAGCTTTGAATCCACCCGCGGCAGCATTTCCACCGACAACATTGAGGAAGGCGTATTTGCCTCCACGGTGCAGGCCGGCTGGCTGGATTCCGATGTCGACGACCTGGACGATGCGGCCATCGAACGCTCGATTGCCGAGATCAACGAGGCGATTCGCCGCTCCGCTGCACGCAAGGCTTGAGTGCTGCGCTGCGGCACTGCCATTTCCTGAAGGACTGCCATGACTGATTTCGTTCGCAGCGGTGCGCGCGCCGCCAATGCATTGCGCCCGGTGCGCATCACCCGCCACTACACCATGCACGCTGAGGGTGCCGTGCTCATTGAGTTTGGAAACACCAAGGTCCTGTGTACGGCATCCGTCGAAGAGCGCGTGCCGCCGCACAAGCGTGGCAGCGGTGAGGGTTGGGTGACGGCCGAATACGGCATGTTGCCGCGCGCCACCCACAGCCGCAACGACCGCGAAGCTGCCAAAGGCAAACAAAGTGGCCGCACACAGGAGATCCAGCGTCTCATTGGTCGCTCGCTGCGCGCGATTTTTGATTTGAAGAAGTTGGGCGAGCGCACCATCCAGCTGGACTGCGATGTGATCCAGGCCGACGGGGGCACGCGCACCGCCGCCATTACCGGCGCCTTTGTGGCGGCGCAAGACGCGGTGAACGGGCTGCTCAAGGCCGGCAAAATTGCGGAGACACCGATCACCGCCGCCGTGGCTGCGATCAGCGTCGGGCTGGTGCAGGGCACGCCGCTGCTGGATCTGGAATACACCGAAGATTCCGCCTGCGACACCGACATGAACGTGGTGATGACCGGCGCCGGCCATTTTGTGGAAGTGCAGGGTACGGCCGAAGGCGTGGCGTTCACGCGCGCGGAGATGGACCAGCTGCTGGGTCTGGCCGAGAAAGGCGTCATCGAGTTGATGGCGCTGCAGAAGGCGGCACTATCAAATTAATAGCTGCTCGCGCAATAAATACGGGGGCTAGAGCCGGATTTTTATGAAAATTGTTCTCGCATCCAACAACCAGGGCAAGCTGGCGGAATTGCAGGCCATGTTTGGCGCGCTGGGCTGCACGCTGGTGCGCCAGGGTGACCTGGGTGTACCCGAGGCACCCGAGCCGTACCGCACCTTCGTGGAAAACGCGCTGACCAAGGCGCGCAATGCGGCGCAGCACACGGGCTTGCCTGCGCTGGCTGATGATGCTGGCCTGTGCATAGACGCCTTCGGTGGCTTGCCCGGCGTGGACACGGCCTACTACGCCACCCAGCATGGCTATGCCAAGGGTGACGACAATAACGTCACCGCGCTGCTGGAGCAGATGCAGGGCATTGAGAACCGCCGCGCGGCCATGGTCAGCACGCTGGTGGCGGTGCGCTCGCCTGAAGACCCGGAGCCGCTGATCGCCGTGGGCCGTGTGGTGGGTGAGGTGGCGCGTGAGCGCCTGGGTAGCAATGGCTTTGGCTTTGACCCCGTGATGTGGATCCCCGAATTTGGACAGACCTTTGCCCAACTGCCGGTGGAGGTAAAAAACGCCCACAGCCACCGCGGCCGCGCCGCGCAGGCCATGGCGGCGCTGATTCGCAGCAACTGGCTGGGTGGCTGAGAGACCATGATTCCGATCACACCGGTTAGTGAAGGTGCGACAGAGGCCGCGGTGCAACGCGACATCCAGCACTACATGCGGCCCGGAACCTTGCAGCTACCGGCACTGCCGCCGCTATCCTTGTACGTACACCTGCCCTGGTGCCTGAAGAAATGCCCGTACTGCGACTTCAATTCGCACGAGCAAAGTGCGCAGGGCCTGCAGGAGCAGCGCTACATTGACGCCGTGATTGCCGACCTGGAGGCAGCGCTTCCGTTGATTTGGGGCCGCACGGTGCACAGCATCTTCATTGGTGGCGGCACGCCCAGCCTGTTTTCACCGCAGTCCATCGACCGCCTGCTGGCCGATATCCGCGCGCGCCTGCGGTTGGAGGCGAACTGCGAAATCACCATGGAGGCCAACCCCGGCACGTTCGAGAAGGACCGGTTCAAGGCCTTCCGCGGCGCGGGCGTCACGCGCCTGTCGATTGGCGTGCAGAGTTTCAATGACGACCACCTGAAGGCGCTGGGCCGCGTGCACGACCGTGCGCAAGCGCTGGCCGCGGTGGAAGAGGCCGCGCAGTCGTTTGACACCTTCAACCTGGACATCATGTACGCGCTGCCGGGGCAGACCATGGAGCAGTTGGAGGCGGACGTGCAACTGGCGTTGCAGTTCGCGCCGCCGCACATCTCCATCTACCACCTGACCATTGAGCCCAACACCTACTTCGCCAAGTTCCCGCCGCAGATTCCCGGGGACGACACGGCCTACGCCATGCTGGACCGCATTACCGAGCTGACGGGCGTGGCAGGGCTGGAGCGCTACGAGGTGTCGGCCTATGCCAAGCCCGCGCACCGCTGTTTTCACAACCTCAACTACTGGCAGTTTGGTGATTACCTGGGCATAGGCGCAGGTGCGCACAGCAAGCTGAGCTTTGCGCACCGCGTGGTACGCCAAGTGCGGTTTCGTGACCCGACGCGCTATATGCAACAGGCGCTGGCTGGGCAAGCGCTGGCGCAGGACGACGAGGTGGCACGTGCCGACCTGCCGTTTGAGTACATGCTGAACGCGCTGCGCTTGCGCAACGGTTTTGGCTTGCGTGACTTTACTGAGCGCACCGGCCTGGCCATCACCGCCATCGAGGCCGGCCTGCAGGAGGCCGAACGCAAGGGCTTGATCGAGCGTGACTTTGCACGCGTGCGGCCCACGGTGCGCGGCTTTGACTTTTTGAGTGACTTGCAGGAGCTTTTCCTGTCCAATCCGGACTGAAGGGGCTGCGGGCAGGCCCTGACCAGAAGGGGACGCCATGTTTTCGGTTTACGGAACCGCAGGACGCGTATTTCGCGGCACGCTGGAAGAACTGCGCCGCGTGGGCGCCACCACCGGTTTGGCACGCACACGCAGCGTCGCCCCGATTGACCAGGATGCACAGGACCACGGCTCCTCGCACTTTGGCGACTTGCTCGCCGCGCCGCCTGCAGACCCACCCACTGACCTGGCCCACCGCACCGCACTGGCCGCCTACGAGGACGTGCGCAAGCCCGAGCTTCCCCGCCAGCCACTGACCCGGGTGGACGCCATCATGAGTGCCAAGGTGCTCACCGTGCCGGACAGTTTCAACGTGGAGCAGGCCTGGGGCCTGCTGGGCCAGCACGGCATTGGCCAGGCCCCCGTGGTCTCGGCGACCGGCGTGCTGGTGGGGCTGCTGTCGCGTGCGGAGCTGATGCGCCCGGACCGCCTGCCCAAAGCCGATAGCCACCCGCTGGTCTGGCGTGCCCTGCTGGCGCAAAGCGTGGTGGACCTGATGTGGACCCCCGTGCCCAGCGTGACCGAGGACACCGATATCCGCCGTGTGGCGCGCGTGCTGCTGGACACCGGCTTGCCCGGCCTGCCCGTGGTGGATGAGCAGGGCATGGTGACCGGGTTTGTGTCGCGCTCTGACATCTTGCGCGCCGTGGTGGCCGATCCGCCGCTGGACCTGTGGACCTGAGCCCGGCGCGCTGACTCAGCGGCCCAGTCCTTGCGCCCAGCGCGTGTAGAGGCTGCTGGCTATCGCTTGGCTATGCGCCAGATCCTGCTGCAGCGTGCGCAAAATCGTTTCAGGCGTTTGCACAGCGGGCCCCGGGCTACTGCGCATAAGCTGATCACCATCGCGCAACCATTCCAGCAATTTGGCCTCGTCAACCTCGCAGTGAAATTGCATGCCCAGGTGCCTGTCGTTGACCACAAAGGCTTGGTTGGTGCACCAGGTGCCACGCAGCAAAAGCGTGGCGCCAGCAGGGATGCTGAAGGATTCGCTGTGCCACTGGAACTGGCGCAGCGGTGCGTGCATTCCTGTCCATGCTGCGCCGTCGGGATGTGTGAGTTTCAGGTCGGTCCAGCCAATCTCGGTGTGCTCAGCCGCCTGCACCGTGCCACCCAGCGCGCGGCTCATGAGTTGGCCGCCCAGGCAGTGGCCGATGACGGGAATGCCGGCGGCCATGGCCTCGCGAATTTGCTGTAGCAGGCGCGGGTAATAGGGCAGGGGGTCATTGGCACTCATGGCGCCGCCCAAAATGCACAGGCCCGCGCAGGCCAAGATGTCCGTGGGCAGGGCCTCGCCCAGGTGCATGCGGTGCAGTGTGAAGGGAATGCGCTGGGTCTGCAGCCAGGTGGCAAAGAACGCCGGCCCGTCATCGGCCAGGTGCTGGACGATGGCAACCGGCTGCATTCAGTCCTTTTCCATACGGTCGCGGTGGGCCAGTGCGGGGAACAGCTTGAACCACAAGCCCGCCACCAGCACCGTACCCACACCGCCCACCACCACCGAGCCCATGGGCCCGAACAGGGCGGCCGTGGCACCCGATTCAAACTCGCCCAACTGGTTGGATGCGCCAATGAAAATCGAATTGACCGCCGAGACGCGGCCACGCATCTCGTCGGGGGTTTCCAGTTGCACCAGCGTGCTGCGCGTGACCACGCTGATGCAGTCGGCCGCCCCAGTGACGGCCAGCGCCACGAGCGACAGCCAGAAGTACTGTGACAGCCCAAAGACCACGGTGGCCAAGCCAAAGATGCCCACCGCAATCAACAGCCGCTTGCCCACGTAGCGGCGCAGCGGCCAGCGCGCCACGGCCAGTGACATCAGCAACGCGCCCACGGCGGGCGCACCGCGCAGCAGACCCAGGCCCACGGGGCCGGTGTGCAAAATATCGCGCGCATAAATGGGCAGCAGCGCGGTGGCACCGCCCAGCAGCACGGCACACAAATCCAGCGAGGTGGCGCCCAGAATCAGCTTGCGCTGCCAAACAAAAGCCACGCCCGCAAACAGCGAGGCCCAGGTGGCCGCCAAGTGCGAGGGACGGTGTTCGTAGCGCACGGCCAGAATCAGCAGTCCGGCGGTGAGCATGAGCACGGTGCAGCAGATGTAGACGTTGATGGCGCCAGTGACATAGAGCAGACCACCCAGTGCCGGGCCGCTGATAACGGCGATCTCCATGCCCGTGGAGCTGAGTGCCACGGCCTGCGCGAGCAAGCTGGGCGGTACCAGCAGCGGCACCAGGGCCTGCTGTGCTGGCATCTGGAATGCGCGGGTCAGGCCCAGCACCACCGAGATGCCGAGGATCAACTCACGCGACGCAAAGTGTCCCGCGGTGGCGCTGACCAGCGTGGCGCCCACCAGCGCCTGCACCAACATGCAGGCCGCAAAAATGCGGCCCCGGTGCAGCCGGTCTGCCAGGTGGCCGGCGGGCAAGGTCATGACCAGGGCGGGAACGAACTGGAAGAGACCGACCAAACCCAAATCCCAGGGGCTGGAGGTCAGGTCATACATGTGCCAGGCCACGGCGACCATGAGCATTTGGTTGCCCATGATGCCAGCCAACCGGGCCAGCCAGTAGCGGATAAAAGCGCTTTGTTGGGAGAGTTTGGGGGGATGGGGCATGGGTGCCCAATTATCCCCGGGGTCGATTCAGGGCGCTGGGCGGCGCCTAGTAGTTCAGCAGGTCCTGAGGATTCTGCAGGACACCACGGGTAACTTGGGTGGCGGCGACACGATGATGGGCTGGACCACGCGCGGCGGCGTGATCGGTGGTGGGGGTGTTACCACAATGGGTGCTTTGGTGATGAACGTGTTGCTGCCCACGTTGGTGGGCGGTGCAGTGGCGCCGGTCCTGAGGTCGCCACTGGGCGGTGGCGTGACCAGAGGCAGCACGGTTCTGCTGCCAGTGAATAGGCTGGGGGCTACCGAGGTGATGGTCAAGGGTGCTGGATTGGTGGGACCCACAAAGCTCACTTGCCGTGTTGCCAGTGGTTCGACCAAGCTGCCCTTGCCAATGCTGCCACTGCCAATGAGTAGGCGGTTGTAGCTGCCGGGATCGGTTGCGTCTGGGGTCTTCTCGTTGACGATGCGGGACTCCAGATCTGCGCCCTTGAGCTTGAGAGTGGCCAGGCCGGACTGCAGGGTGAAGGTGGAGGGCCGTTTGGGGTCCATGAGTTCAGAGCCGATGACCCGTACTGCACCCCGTACCAGCGACACCAGTGGCGCCGGGTCCGCACCCGGGGCGGGTGGGTCGAACTTCAATTCGGAGCCGGGACGCATGCCGATGATGCTGCCATCGGGCAGCAGCAACTGGGTGATGGCGCCGTCGGGTGTAAGCACGCGCTCACCTACCTGCAGCACATCGCCGCGCTGGGCAGGTCGGGTGACACCGTTGCCGTCCACGATCTGGCTGCCGGGTTGGGTAAACAGCAGCGTCGCCGCAGGTGCGGCCCAGGCACTGGTGCAGGCCATCAGGCCCAGCACGGTTAGGTACATCGGGGGGCGCATGGAAGTGGTCACGGCGGGCTCCTTGTCAGCAGGCTATTTCTGCAAGATGGTGGTGTTGAGCGTAGTGCGAGGCAGAACGGTGGTATTGATCGTGGTGGTCGTGGGCGCCACGACGGGTGCTATGGGCGTGACCGTGGTTACCGGGGCGATCAGCGTTGTCGTAGGCACTGTCAGCAGTGGGGTTACGGTGGTGGTCAACACAGGCTCTTTCACCACGGTGGTGATGGGTAGTAGTGTGGTGGTCGTGGGGGCCACTATGCGGTCCGTAACCAGAGGTGCGGGGTCAATCACAGTGGTTCGCAGAGCACTGGGCTCGTTGACCACCGGCGTGGTGAGCACGGTACCGAGGGGTTTGAGCACGTCCCGGCGTGCTGCCAGGGAGGGGCGCAGCAGCGCTCCGGGTGCGATGGTTTTCTTCTCGCCGTTGTCGCTGCTGTTGTCCTTGGGGTCGCGAGAGTCAGTCTTCAGTTCCACCTTGTAGAAATCTGGAATCTTTTGCAGCATTTGTGGGGGACGTTCGGGCAGCATGCCTGCAAAGCCAATCTCCCCCCGCTTCAGCGCGAGCAAGCCGCCCTGGTTGCGGATGAAGGTTTCGCCATCGTTGACCTTGTCGTAGATGCCGGGGGCGCCCAACGCAGAAAAGGGCGAGGGCCCCTGGGGAATCACCATGGGCTCGTGGTCCGTACCCCGAATGCCCAGCGTCGCCGTGGTGGTGCGGATTTGGTAGGCCGCAGGGTTGGTGCGGCCAATCAGTCCGGTGATGGAGCGAAAACCGCCACGCACCAGTGACACTAAAAAGTTGGAGTTGGCGGGGTCCTTGTCGTCGTAAGCAAAACGGTCAATGACCATCTCGGTGCCAGATCGTATGGACATGTAGCCGCCGTCGTTCAAGCGAATTTGCACCAGTGCGCCTTCCGCCGTCACGATCTTGTCGCCCGACTTCACGTCGGCGCCCTTTTCCAACACCCGCTCTTGCCCTTGTGGATCAATGGCTTTCACAGTTCCGGTGACCGCCATGACCTTGGCTGCACTGACCTGTGCCATTGCCGTGGGGGCCAAGCCCAGGCACAGAGCCACGAACGCCATAGCGCGCAGCGCAGTGGTAGCGGGGCTCTGTTGCAAAGAAAACGTCATGCCCACAAACTCCCTATCCAACATCAATAGTCCAGACGCACGTTGATGGACGCGTCCGATTTGTCGTAGCCGTACAGATCGGCATTGCTAACGTTGCGCACATACGTCAGCTGCGGCCGGACCGACACGCCTTTGGTGACAGTCCAGGTCACGCCCAGAGACAGGTCATACAAAGACTCTTCCCGAGAAATGCCATACAGGCTGTTGGTGCCGGCGTACTTGGCGCTGGTGGCGCCGAAGGTGATGTAGGCACCCCAGCGGTCATTGAAGCTCTTCTGGAACAGGGCGCGTGGCCCGAAGAATTGTTTGTCGCCATCGTCCCGTCCGCCCGCCGCGACCTCAACCCCGCCCGCAGCACTGAGGCTGAATATGGCGCTGCCATCACCAATTGGCATGAGCCACCCTACCGACAGCGTGTTGGTTTGGGTGTTCTGGCTCTGGGCGCCCAAGGCCAGGTACTGGGCCCGGGTGGTGGATCCGCCCAGGGAAATTTGGTTGCCGCTCGCCAGGGCCAGGCGCCAATCAGCCGTTAGGCCTACGGTGTCGCGGTAGGGGGCGTTGTTCAGGGTGTAGTTGCCCGTGGTCAGGCCCGTGCGCAGCAGCCATGCACCGCCCGAGTAGCTCACCCCACCCCGCGCATCCAGCGTGGCATTGCAGGTGTTGTCGCAGTAGGTCTGGTAGGCGCGGCCACGGTAGTCTCCGCCCAAATACAGGCCCCATTGCTCGCTCAGCCGGTGGTTCAGCTCGCCGCCGAGACCCAGCGTGGCGTAGTTGTCGGATTTTTTGTCGGGAACATAGGTGCCGGCGGCCCCCGTGGCACTGCCGGGGTAGCTGAGCACGGCCGCGTCGTTAGCACTGGTGATGTTGGTGTCCCGGCCTATGCCCACCTCGGCATAGCCCGTGGCCACGGTGCGCTTGTCCTGGGCGCGGGCCTCCGCGGCCTTGACGTACTGCTCAACCGTGGTGCGCAGGTCCGGCGGTAGGTTTTGAAAGCTCAACACTGTTTCAAACTCGACACGTGCACGGCCATAGTCGCCCAGCGCGAAATAGGCCCGGCCCATGTCGGCCCGGATGCCCACATACGAGGGTGTGACCGCCAGGATGCGTTCGTAGACAAAAGTGGCTTTGCTGGGGCGGTTGCTCTCCAGCGCGGCGGTGCCTAGCAAGGAGTCGTAGACCGGGTCGCCGGCACCTTGCACTTCTTGAGGTTCCAGCAGTTGGTAGGCTTGTTCGGCCGATCCGGCCTTTAGCAGGGTCTCGGCGCGCTCCAGCAGGGCCTGGTCTACCTCTGCCCAAGCGGCAGAAGCCGCCAGCGCCAGGCACAGGCTGAGGGTGGTGAGGGTAAGGTGCCGCGCCGCACGGCTGGTTGGATGTGTCATCCCGGTATTCCTTAGTCAATCCACAGACTATCGACCTGTTTTATCGACTCTGTCCCAAGATAAGTATAGGAAGTCCAAGCCATTTCAGGCGGGATTTTCCCCAGTGGGCATGAAAATTTGGTGACCAGAGGAGGGATTGGGCGCACGAAAGGCCGCGGAGTCAGGCCAGGACGCTGGTGTCGGGGGAGATGGCGGAAGCTGTGAGATTCGAACTCACGGAGGACTCACATCCTCGCCGGTTTTCAAGACCGGTGCCTTAAACCGCTCGGCCAAGCTTCCAGAGCTGCGTATTCTAACTGCGCCCAGAGGGCGCTTTGCCTCAGGCGGCCTTGAGCATGCCGCGGGTTTCGATGAAGGCAATCACGTCCTGCACGCCGGTCAGGTCTTTCAGGTTGGTCATCACAAAGGGTTTCAGGCCTTTGGGCGTCGTGCGCATGCGTTCGGTGTCACTGCGCATCACGTCCAGGTTGGCGCCCACGTAGGGTGCCAAGTCGGTCTTGTTGATGACGAACAGGTCGCTTTTGGTGATGCCGGGGCCGCCCTTGCGGGGGATTTTTTCGCCCGCAGCCACGTCGATCACGTAGATGGTCAGGTCGCTGAGCTCGGGGCTGAAGGTGGCGGCCAGGTTGTCACCACCGCTTTCCACAAACACGATGTCGGCGTTGGGAAAGTCCACCAGCATGCGGTCAATGGCTTCCAGGTTGATGGAACAGTCTTCACGGATGGCGGTGTGGGGGCAGCCGCCGGTTTCCACGCCCATGATGCGTTCGGCCGGCAGCGCGCCGCTCACAGTCAGCAGGCGCTGGTCTTCCTTGGTGTAGATGTCGTTGGTGATGGCGACCAGGTCGTACTGCTCGCGCATGGCCTTGCAGAGCATTTCCAGCAGCGTGGTTTTGCCGGAGCCGACAGGCCCGCCAATGCCCACGCGCAGGGGGGGTAGGGTCTTGGTGCGGTTGGCGATGTGGTGCAGGGTGGACATGGGTTTGCTATGAATAAAGGAGCTGCTTGCGCAATGGATACGGGGGCTAGAGGCTGTTTATGACCTGAAGAGGCGGGAATACTGCACCTCATGCTGGCTGCTCAGGATGGCCAGCATGGGGGAAAAGGCCTGACGGCTGTCGTCGTCCACCGCCAGCGCATGGTCGATGGCGGCAGGTATCTCTGAGGTCAGTGAGGACAGGATGCGTTGGCCCGCGCTTTGGCCCAGGGGCACCGACTTGATGGCGGCCTGGGTCATGTTTTCGGCCCAGCCAAAGGCGTAGGCCAGCAGGCATTCGCGCACTGGGGCCTGCGTGGCGCTGGCCGCCAGCGCGTAGGCAAGGGGATAGGTCGGCTCCTGCCCGGCCAGCACGGCAATTTGCGCCGGCGTGGCCGTGGTGTGGTTCTTCAGCCATTCCAGCAGGCTCTTGCCCATCTGCTCGGTCTGGGCGCGCAGTTCAGCGCTCTCCCGTGTCTGCAGCACCCAGGCGTTGAGCTGGGCCACACGCGACATATCGTCTGCGCGCCAGGCGGCAATGCCCTGGGCCACGGCAGGCAGGTCGGAGCGCGCCAGCGTCAGGTGCAGCTGGTCCACGAGCCAGGCGGATGCTTCACTTTCTGTAGCGGCTCGCGCAGTGTCTACGGCGGCCTCCAGGCATTCTGAGTACGAAAACCCGCCGATGGGCAAGGCCGGCGAGGCCAGCCACATCAGCTGCATCAGGCTGGAATCGAGCATGGCGGTTCAGTGGTCGTGGCCGCAACCGGGGCCATGCACATGGGGCGCAGCAATGGGGATGGCAGACAGCTTGGCCTTGGCACCAGACGCTGAGGGTGCATGGGCGTGCCCATGGTCATGGTTGTGGTCGCCATGGTCATGCCCGTGGTGGTGACCACCGGAATGCCCGCCCGTGGCGTAGGCGCCGTTTTCTGGCTCAAAGGCCTCGTCCACCGCGTTCACGATCAGGTGCATGGCGCGCAGCATGTCGGCCAGCACGTGATCGGGCTCGATTTTCAGATGGTCGGGTTTCAGCTCAATCGGCACATGGCGGTTGCCCAGGTGGTAGGCGGCGCGGATCAAATCAAACGGCGTGCCGTGGTCGCTGCAATGCGTGATCTTGAGCACCGATTGCGGCGCCGCAATGACTTTCACCAACGAGCCATCCTCCGCCACCAGCACATCGCCGCCGCGCACGGCGGTGCCGCGCGCTAGAAACACGCCGAGCAGGCGCCCGCTGGAGTCGGTCGCGTCAAAGCGGCTTTTCTGGCGCACATCCCAGTCAAGTTCAACCGTGGCGGCGCGCTTGAGCAGTACGGGCGCCAGGCCTTGGCCTTGGGGGATGCATTTGGAGACTTGAAGCATGAATATTCCTTACCAGTTGCCGTAAGCAGCAACTATGCCGTGCCACAGCGCGTTGCGCTCAGCGCCCATGCGGGTGCCGCTGGCGTCGCCCGAGGCGTCTTTGGCCACGGCCATGTGCACGACGACGAGTTTGAGATCCGGGTCCACCAGGATGGCCTGGCCGTAGATGCCCAGCAGCGCAAAGCGGCGGTGGCTGCCCGGCAGCAGCCAGGTTTGCAGGCCATAGCCCATGTAGGTGCTGCCTTTGTTTTGCATGGTGCCGGGGCGGAAGGCGGGGGGCTGCAGGCTGGCATCGGTCATGCGCAGCAGGTAGTCGCGGGGGACGATGGCCTTGCCATCGCGCTGGCCGTCGTTGGCCAGCAGCAGGCCCAGGCGGGCATAGTCGTGCACCGTGGCGTTGAAGTTGCCGGCGGCCAGCTCGGTCTGGTCCACGGGGTTGGTCAGCCAGGTGGCCGCGGACTCGGCGCCCAGCGGCTGCCAGATCTTCTCACCTATGTACTGGCACAAACTGGTACCCGTGGCGCCGCGCAGCACCAGGCCCAGCATCTGGGTCTCGGCGCTGGCGTAGTTGAACAGCGTGCCCTCGGGCGCCACGCGTTCGGTGATGACCTGCGCGCCCGCAGCATTGCCCTGCGCGCGCGTGGTCTGGTTGAAGCGAGCCAGGTCGTCTTTGCCCGAATAGTCTTCAACAAACTGGGCGCCCGAGGCCATGCGCAGAAGGTTGATGATTTTGGTTTGGCCATACAGCGTGCCGGCCAACTTGGGCTCATACGTGGCGGCGGTGTCGTGCAATGATCGGATGCGGCCCTCTTCGAGCGCCTTGCCAAAGCCCAGCGCCACGATGGTTTTGGCCATGGAGTTGGACAGCAGGCGGTGTTCTGGCTTGCGGTCGTAGTTGCTGCGCTCGGCCACGATCTGCCCGTCCTTCAGCACCAGCACCGCGGTGGCGCGCTGGCGCTGTATGTAGTCGTCCAGCGTGAATGTTTTGCCGTCAAACTGGTAGCGGAATGCAGGCTCGCGGGTGGCTTTGGGCAGCGGCTGGGGTTGTGCAGAGGGCCCCAGCGTGCAATGGGCAGAGAGGCTGTCCATGGCGCTGAAGGAGCCCACGCGGTAGGCCTCCTGGTAGGCCTGGCCCAGGCGGGGCGCCACGGGGTAGCCTGCGGACTTGCCCAGCAGCTCTTCGTCCGGTGCGGCCCAGCCAGGTGCGTGGCCCAGCGCAAGCGCCAAACAGAGCAGAGTACGAGCGTAGTTCTTCATGCGCAGCAGTATGCCTGCGCACCCAAGGGGCAGTGCGCCACGCCTAGAACAAAAAGTAACGCTGCGCCAGCGGCAAACTCACCGCCGGCTCGCAGGTCAGCAGCTGGCCGTCGGCGCGCACGCTGTAGGTCTGCGCGTCGATTTCCATTTTGGGCAGGTAGCTGTTGTGCACCATGTGCTGCTTGCGCACGCCACGGATGTTCTTCACCGCCGTCACGTTCTTGGCCAGGCCAAAACGCTCTTTCACGCCCGCATTGAAACCGGCTTGCGACACGAAGGTGAACGAGCCCTTGGCCAGCGCGCCGCCAAAGGCGCCGAACATGGGCCGGTAGTGCACGGGCTGGGGCGTGGGGATGGAGGCATTGGGGTCGCCCATGGCCGCAAACGCGATAAAGCCGCCCTTGAGAATCAACGCAGGCTTCACACCAAAGAACGCGGGCTTCCACACCACCAGATCGGCCCATTTGCCGACCTCGATCGAACCAACTTCATGGCTGATGCCGTGGGCAATGGCGGGGTTGATGGTGTACTTGGCGATGTAGCGTTTGGCGCGGAAGTTGTCGTTGCGGCTGCTGTCTTCCGGCAGGCTACCGCGCTGCGCCTTCATCTTGTGCGCCGTCTGCCAGGTGCGGATGATGACCTCGCCGACACGGCCCATGGCCTGGCTGTCGCTGCTCATCATGCTGATCGCGCCCATGTCGTGCAGGATGTCCTCGGCCGCAATGGTCTCCTTGCGGATGCGGCTCTCGGCAAAGGCCAAATCTTCGGCAATGCCGGCGTCCAGGTGGTGGCACACCATCAGCATGTCCACATGCTCGTCCAGCGTGTTCACGGTGTAGGGCATGGTGGGGTTGGTGGAGCTGGGCAGGAAGTTGTCTTGCCCCACCACGCGCAGGATATCGGGGGCATGGCCACCGCCCGCGCCTTCAGTGTGGAAGGCGCACAGGCCGCGGCCCTTGGTGGCCGCAATGGTGTCCTCCACAAAGCCCGATTCATTGAGCGTGTCGGAGTGGATGGCCACTTGCGTGTCGGTGGCGTCGGCCACGTCCAGGCAGTTGCTGATGGCGCTGGGCGTGGTGCCCCAGTCTTCGTGCAGCTTCAGGCCAATCACCCCCGCGTTGATCTGTTCGTGCAATGCGGCGGGCAGGCTGGCATTGCCTTTACCCAAAAAGCCCAGGTTCATGGGGAAGGCGTCTGCGGCCTGCAGCATGCGCTCGATGTTCCAGGGGCCGGGCGTGCAAGTGGTGGCAAAGGTGCCCGTGGCCGGGCCGGTGCCGCCGCCCAGCATGGTGGTCACGCCGCTGGCCATGGCCTCTTCAATCTGCTGCGGGCAGATGAAGTGGATGTGGCTGTCGATGCCGCCCGCGGTGACGATGTTGCCTTCGCAGCTGATCACCTCGGTGCCAGGGCCAATGATGATGTCTACGCCGGGTTGCGTGTCGGGGTTGCCGGCCTTGCCGATGGCGACGATGCGCCCGCCCTTGAGGCCAATGTCGGCCTTGACGATGCCCCAGTGGTCCAGGATCAGCGCATTGGTCATCACGCAGTCCACGGCGCCTTCGGCGCGCGTCTTTTGCGATTGCGCCATGCCGTCGCGGATGGTCTTGCCACCGCCGAACTTCACCTCTTCGCCATAGGCTCCTGCGGCCAGGGTGTAGTCCTTCTCCACCTCGATGAGCAGGCCGGTATCGGCCAGGCGCACGCGGTCACCGGTGGTGGGGCCAAAGATTTCCGCGTAGGCGCGGCGTCCAATTGTTGCCATTACAGTTTTCCCTCGACGCTTGTGTCGATTGGTCCTTGCACGAGGCCGCGAAAGCCATAGACCACGCGGTCACCCGAGAAATCGACGAGTTCCACGGTGCGTTGCTGGCCGGGCTCAAAGCGCACGGCCGAGCCCGAGGGGATGTTCAGGCGCATGCCTTGCGCGGCCGCGCGGTCAAAGCCCAGCGCGCCATTGGTCTCGGCAAAGTGGTAGTGCGAGCCGACCTGGATCGGGCGGTCCGCCGTGTTTTTCACCACCACGGTCAGGGTGCGGCGGCCGGTGTTGAGGGCGTGTTCGCCCTCGTCAGTGATGATTTCGCCGGGGGTCATGCGGTGGCCCTCAGACTTGGGTGAAGAGGTAGACGCCGGCAAAGCCCAGCAAGCTACCCAGGCTGCCCAGCACCACGGTGCTGCGCGCGGCCAGCCAGCGGCGGATGGACAGACCCAAGCCCACACCACCCAGGTGCAGCGCCGCGGTGGTCAGCAAGAAGCCGACGGCGTAGCCCGCAAAGCCGGTCTCCGGTGTTTCCGCACCATGGGCCAGGCCGTGCAGCGAGGCGGCTGTGGCGATCAGCCCCAGGCCCAGCACCTTGGGCATGGGCTTGGCCGCGCCGATGAGCATGGCGCCGAACAGCACCACGGACAGCGCAATCGCATGCTCCAGATACGGTAGCGTCACGCCGCTGGCGCCCAGTACGGCGCTCAGCACCAGTGCCAGCAGGAAGGTAGCAGGGCCTTGCCAGGCCTTCTGGGCGGGCAGGGCGCTGACCGACCAGATGCCCACGGCCAGCATGGCCAGCAAGTGGTCCAGGCCGAAGGGGTGCGCCAGGCCTTCCATGAAACTCTCGGTTCCATGGCCGGTATGGGCACTAGCCCCCGTGGATAGTGCGCAAGCAGCTATCAAAAGAAGAGCATTTTTCAATGAGGGTCGCATACAGTCTCCGTGGGCTGGGTGTTCAGACAATGGGTTGGTGGACGGTGACCAGCTTGGTACCGTCGGGGAAGGTGGCTTCCACCTGGATGTCGGGGATCATCTCGGCAATGCCGTCCATCACGTCGGCGCGGGTCAGCACGGCGCGGCCTTCGCTCATGAGCTGGGCCACGGTCTTGCCGTCGCGGGCGCCTTCCATCACGGTGGCGCTGATCAGGGCGATGGCTTCGGGGTAGTTGAGCTTGAGGCCACGCGCCTTGCGCCGTTCGGCCAGCAGGCCCGCGGTGAAGATGAGCAGCTTGTCTTTTTCTCTGGGTGTGAGTTCCATGGCGGTCTTGTGGTGGCTGTTCGGTAGACGGGACTCTGCACTGTAAGCAATCCCTGTGCCCTTGTGTCTGTCCATACGCCAAACGACGCATCCGCGCGGGCCACCGGCGGGTGGCATGAAATCTGCACCCCTGGTGCTGTGCATCCACCCCCCACCCTGCCGCCCCCTGCCGAAGCCCCCGCCCAGCGGGTGGTGAAGATCCGCCGCGATTACAACAACTGGGTGGCGAGCGAGACCATGGAAGACTATGCGCTGCGCTATGCGCCGCAGCGCTTCCGCAAGTGGTCGACCTTCCGGGTCGCCAACACGGCGTTTGGCGCCTCGTCCTTCCTCATTCTGGAAGCCGTGGGCGCCACGCTGCTGGTGCAATACGGCTTTGTCAACGCGCTGTGGGCCATTCTGGCCACGGGGCTGGTGATCTTTCTGGCCGGTTTGCCGATCAGCGTGTACGCCGCCCGCTATGGCGTGGACATGGACCTGCTGACCCGGGGCGCGGGCTTTGGTTACATCGGATCCACGCTCACTTCGCTCATCTACGCGTCTTTCACCTTTATCTTCTTTGCGCTGGAGGCCGCCGTCATGGCCTATGCGCTGGAGCTGGCGCTGGACATTCCGCCCACCTGGGGTTACCTGATCTGCGCGCTGGTGGTGATTCCGCTGGTCACCCACGGCGTGTCCACCATCAGCCGCCTGCAGATCTGGACCCAGCCGCTGTGGCTGGTGATGCTGGTGGTGCCGTTCGGCTTTGTTTTGGTGCGCGACCCCGCTGTGTTTAGCGGCATAACGCACTACGGTGGTGAATTGGGTATTGGTGGGGCCTTTAATTTGCACTTGTTTGGTGCGGCATTGACGGTGGGCATTGCCCTGATTACCCAAATGGGGGAGCAGGCCGACTACCTGCGCTTCATGCCTGCACAAACCGCGGCCAACCGCCGCAGCTGGTGGCTGGGCGTGCTGGTGGGCGGGCCGGGCTGGGTCATTCTGGGCGTGGTCAAGATGTTGGGCGGTGCCTACCTGGCTTACCTGGCTATTCAGCACAGCGTGCCCACCGACCGCGCGGTGGACCCGAACCAGATGTACCTGGCGGCGTATGAGTATGTGTTTCCCTCGCTGGGCTGGGCGGTGGCGGCCACGGCGGTGTTTGTGGTGGTGTCGCAGCTCAAGATCAATGTGACCAACGCCTACGCGGGCTCGCTGGCGTGGAGCAATTTCTTTTCTCGCCTGACCCACAGCCACCCTGGGCGCGTGGTGTGGGTGCTGTTCAACAGCGTGATCGCCTTCATGCTGATGGAGATGAATGTGTTCCAGGCGCTGGGCGATGTGCTGGGCCTGTACTCCAACATCGCCATCGCCTGGATCATGGCGGTGGTGGCCGACCTGGTCATCAACAAGCCGCTGGGCCTGTCGCCCAAGGGCATCGAGTTCAAGCGCGCCTACCTGTTTGACATCAACCCCGTGGGCGTGGGCGCGATGGCGCTGGCGTCCGGCTTGTCGATTGCGGCGTACCTCGGGTTTTTTGGCGAACTGGCCAAGGCGTTTTCGGCCGTGGTGGCGCTGGTCACCGCCATGGTCACCGCACCCCTGATTGCCTGGGTCACCAAGGGCAAGTACTACCTGGCCCGCCAGCCGTCAGAGGCGCAGGGCGAGGGCAGCTATGCGCGGCTGGCCGTGCGCCGCTGCGTGATCTGCGAGCGCGAATACGAAGGGCCCGACATGGCCCACTGCCCGGCTTACCAGGGGCCCATCTGTTCGCTGTGTTGCACGCTGGACGCGCGTTGTGGCGACATGTGCAAGCCGCACGCCAACCTGTCCACCCAATGGTCGGCCGCGCTACGCTGGTTGCTGCCAAAATCGGTATGGCCGTTTCTGGACACGGGGCTGGGCCATTTCATTTTGCTGATGCTCATCATCGTGCCGCTCTTGGCCACGGTGTTTGGCATGTTCTACACGCAAGAGCTCGGCGCGCTGGCGGCCATGACCGAGCAGCAGGCCGCGTTGCAAGCCGCGCTGCGCTCGGGGTTTACCAAGGCGTTTGCCGCGCTCATGCTGATGTCGGGCATCGTGGCCTGGTGGCTGGTGCTGGCGCACAAGAGTCGCCAGGTGGCGCAGGAAGAATCGAACCGGCAAACCCATTTGCTCATGCGCGAAATCGAGTCGCATCGCCAAACCGACGAAGCCCTGCAGGACGCCAAGCTGTTGGCCGAACGCGCCAAGCAGGCTGCCGAAGCTGCCAACCAGGCCAAGAGCCGCTACATCAGCGCCATCAGCCACGAACTGCGCACGCCGCTCAATAGCATCCTGGGCTACGCGCAGCTGATGGGCGAGGACGCCTCCATCCCCGCCCACCGCAAACAGGCGGTCAGTGTGATTAAGCGCGGCGGCGAGCATTTGCTCTCACTCATCGAGGGCACGCTGGACATGGCGCATATCGAGAGCGGCAAGCTCACGCTGAATGTGAAGCCCATGCAATTCGCCAGTGGCATGCACGAGATCGCCGGCATGTTCGAGCTGCAGGCCGCGGCCAAGGGCCTGCAGTTCCATTTCGAGGTACAAGGCACCATTCCAGAATGGGTGCGGGCCGATGAAAAGCGCGTGCGCCAGATCGTCTTCAACCTGCTGGGCAATGCCATCAAGTTCACCCAGCAGGGCAGCGTGACGCTGCGTCTACGCTATGCGCGCGAGATGGCCCAGGTAGAGGTGCGTGACACCGGCCCCGGCATGGCGCAGGAGGATTTGGACCGCATCTTCGAGCCCTTCACGCGCGGCGCCAGCGCGGCGGGTGGCACGGCAGGTTCGGGTCTGGGTCTGACGATCGCCAAGATGCTCACGGACCTGATGGGCGGCGAGCTGTTGGCAAGCACGGCGCTGGGCGAAGGCTCGGTGTTCCAGGTGCGGCTGTTTTTGCCGGAGCTGCATTTGCCCGCGGGCCCGGCCGAATCCTCGTTGCCCGCCGCCGTGCGCAAACCGCGTCTGGGCTACATGGGCGCGCGCCGCAAGGTGCTGGTGGTGGACAACGAAGAGGCTGATCGCGAGCTGCTGGTGAGCCTGCTGCAGCCGCTGGGCTTTGAGGTGCGCACCGCCGCCAGCGGCCACGACTGCCTGGACCTGCTGGCCGCGGGCCTGCAGCCCGATGTGGTGCTGCTGGACCTGGCCATGCCAGGCATCGACGGCTGGGAGACGCTGCGCCGCATCCGCGCCAACCCGGCATTGGGTGGCGCGCAGCCGCAGGTGGCCATTGTGTCGGCCAATGCATTTGACCGCGGGCTGGACAACGGCTTGGGCCTGCCGCCGGAAGACTTCATCGTCAAGCCCGTGCGCCACTCGGAGCTGCTGGATTGGCTGGAGCGCCGCCTTGCCCTGCAGTGGCAGGACGTCGCCGCGAGCCCGGTGCGTGCCGCACCTATTCCACCATCTGCCGCGCCTGCGAAGCTGCCCCCGCGAGGGGAGTGCCTGGCCCTGCAGGAGCTGGTGCGGCTGGGTTTCTACCGCGGCATCATGAACAAACTGGACGCGATGGACACGGCCCACCCCGAATGCACGGCGTTCACCCAGTCCATGGCGGCGCTGGCGCGGCAGTACCAGTTCGAGTCCATGGCCGCCCAACTACAGAAAGCGCTGGATGCAAGCCCCACCCATTGACTCCCTGGACCGCGCCAACAGCGACGTGGTGCTGATCGTGGACGACGTGCCCGACAACCTCTCGGTACTGCACGACGCGCTCGACGAGTCGGGCTACACCGTGCTCATCGCTACATCAGGTGAAGCCGCGCTGCAGCGCGCCACGCAGGGTCTGCCCGATGTGATTTTGCTGGACGCGATGATGCCTGGCATGGACGGTTTTGAGGTGGCGCGCCGCCTGAAGGCTGCGCCACACACCACGCACATCCCCATCATCTTCATGACCGGGCTGACCGAGACCGAATACCTGGTGGCAGCGCTGGAATCGGGTGGCGTGGACTATGTGACCAAACCGATCAAACCCAAGGAAGTGCTGGCCCGCATGGGCGTGCACCTGGCCGGCGCGCGTGAGCGGCGCCAGACCCGCAACGCGCTGGATGCCTTTGGCTACGCCACCATCACCGTGCGCGCAGCCGATGGATGCCTGATGTGGCAAACCCCGCTGGCGCGCGAGCTGCTGGAGCGCTACTGCGGCACCCACGCACCGCAAACCCCGCCCGAGTTGCGCACCTGGCTGCAAGGCTGCGTGCAAACGCTGGAGCGCGGCGGGGAGCCCGCCAAGCTGAGCCTGGAGCGCGGCCCCAAGCGCCTGACCTTTCGCCTGCACCAACAGATTGGGGACAGTGATACGGGTGGTGATTGGCTCATCGTGATGCGTGAGGTCTCCGACACCGCGGTCATCGAAGCCATGAGCCTGTCCTTCAAGCTCACGGCCAAGGAGGCCGAGGTGCTCTATTGGGTCGTCAAGGGCAAGACCAACAAAGATATCGGTGACATCCTGGGCAGCAGCCCTATGACCGTGAAGAAACACCTGGAGCGCGTATTTGTGAAGCTGGGCGTGGAGACGCGCACGGCGGCGGCAGGCATGGCAATGTCTCGGATACGGCAGTTGCACCCGCAGTTTGAGGGGTAGCGCTGGGGTGGTGTTTTTGTGGGCGTTCCGGCGTACCATGCGGGGGCTCATGCGGCTGGATTTGCGTCCTCCCGTTAGCCACTAGAAAAAACAAATGGGTGCAATTCATTTCTTTTCTCAATCTGCAAGAACAGCGAGACGTTGGATATTGCAGTGGGTGTGGTGCGGCCTGGGGGCAGCATGTCTTGTGCAGCTGAGCATTCCAACGGCTTACGCGCAAACGCTGGTGTTGGCCGCGGCGGACAGTGTTCCGACTGCCTATGTGGACAACGGCAAACAAACCGGATTATTGGTGGACGTCATCAATGAAGTGTTCAAGCGAGCCGGGTATCCGGTTGAGATTGCCATCATGCCTTGGGCCCGTTGCCTTGCTGAGGTCAAGGCAGGCAGGATTGACGGCATTTTCTCGGTCTACCAGACACGTGAGCGTCAGGAGTTTTTGACCTACGCAGAAGAAGTCCTGATCACCCAGGTGCAGGCATTCTTTGTTCGCAAAGACTCGGCCGTCACCTTTGACGGCGATTTGAACAAGCTCTCAGAGTTGCGCATTGGGATCATCAACCAAACCAGCTATGGCCCGCGTTTGGATTCGGCGCTCGAAAAAGGGGTGTTCAAGAAGGTGGATCTTGCAAATAGCGCGTCCGCCAATATCAAAAAACTACTGGTTGATCGTGTTGACGTGGTCCCGTCGTATCGCCACGTGGCCCTCGATTCGGCCAGAACGATGGGTCTGGCGGGATCGATCAAGGAGTTGTCTCCGGCCATTGAAGCCATCCCCAGCTATCTGGCGTTTACCAATAAGAAGGACTACGCCAAGGTCATCAGTGCTTACAACCAGGCTCTTCGGGCGATGAAAAAAGACGGAACCTACGACGCGATATTCAACAAATACCTTGCCGGTTCTGAATCGCGTAAGGCGAATCCGGATTTGCAATGAATGGATGCTGACACTGCGACAATCCCCGCATGAGCACCGATTCGCCCAAACCCGCCTCCGCCACCAAGCAAGCCAACAATCCCCTGCACGGTAAAACGCTGGAGGCCATCGTGACCGAGTTGGCGGACTACTACGGTTGGGATGGGCTGGGCGAGCGTGTTCCGGTGCGCTGTTTTACCTTTGAACCCAGCGTGGGCTCCAGCCTCAAGTTTTTGCGCAAAACGCCTTGGGCGCGTGAAAAGGTGGAGGGGCTGTATTTGTTCATGCTGCGCGAGATGCGCCGCTCGGGCCACAAACCCTAACCACTCATCGGTTGGTGCCTGTCCATTCGGACTAATCGGGGAACTTATTCATTCAAATAATTTGGAATTAGTCGTCAATCTAATTCAAAATTGAAAAACTAATGCCCCCTAGACTCGAGGGCATGGCAATCTCCACTCCTTCCCCTGACACCACCGCCGTCCAACGCTACAGCCTGACGGCCATCGTGCTGCATTGGGTGCTGGGTTTTGCGCTACTGGCCTTGTTCGGTGTGGGTCTGTACATGGCCGATCTGCCGTTCTCGCCCATGCGTCTGAAGCTGTACAACTGGCACAAGTGGGCGGGTATCACGCTGTTGACACTCTCGGTGTTGCGCCTGCTCTGGCGCCTCACACACCGCCCGCCTGCGTTGCCCGCGCACATCGTGCAGGCCATGCCTGTCTGGCAGCATTGGGCGCACAACGCCACCCACTATGCGCTGTACGCGCTGTTCTTCGCCGTGCCGCTGATTGGCTGGGCCTACAGCTCGGCCGCCGGCTTCCCCATCGTCGTATTTGGCGTGCTGCCTTTGCCAGACTTCGTGCCGGCCGACAAAGCGCTGTCCGAACTCATCAAGCCCTGGCATGAGATCAGTGCCTTTGCCCTTGTGGCCCTGGCGGTGTTGCACGCTGCGGCGGCCTTCAAGCACCAGTGGTTTGACCGCGACGGCCTGATCGGCCGCATGCTGCCCGGCCGCGGCTGATTTCCGTTTTTTCCTTTGCACTCTGGAACCTGTATGAACACCTCTCGCCTTCTTGCATGCACCGTGCTGGCTGTCGCCACACTGGGAGCCTCCACCGCATTTGCCGAGCAAAAGCTGGTGCCCGCCCAAAGCGAAATCGTCTTTGTGAGCAAGCAAATGGGCGTGCCCGTGGAAGGCCGCTTCAAGAAGTTTGACGCGCAAATCGCCTTCGACCCCGCCAAGCCCGACACCAGCAAGATCGCCTTCACCGTGGACATTGCCAGCGCCACGCTGGGCGTGCCCGAGAGCGATGCCGAACTGCCACGCCCCAACTGGTTCAACACCGCCAAGTTCCCGCAGGCCACCTTCCAGTCCACCGCCGTCAAAGGCCTGGGCGGCGGCAAGTTTGAGGTGAGCGGCAAGCTCGCCATCAAAGGCGCCAGCCGCGATGTGGTCGTGCCTGTGGCGCTGACGCAAAGCGGCGCCACCACCACGGTCACCGGCACCTTCCCGCTCAAGCGTCTGGCCTTCAAGATTGGCGAGAACGAGTGGGCCGACACCTCTATGGTGGCCGACGACGTGCAGGTCAAGTTCAAGCTCGCGCTGACTGGCGTGGGCAAGCTCTAAGTTTTTCGTTTCTTTTTTCACCCAACCCGCACATCAGGAGTTTTCCATGCGTACCTCTTTCATCGCTGCCGCTCTGGCGCTTTCTGCTTTCGCCGGTGCTGCCAGCGCCGAATCCGCGACTTACAACCTGGATTCTTCGCACACCTTCCCCCGCTTCTCGTACAGCCACTTCGGTCTGTCTACACAACAAAGCCGTTTCAACAACACCACCGGCACCGTGACATTCGACCCAGCTGCCAAGACCGGTTCCGTGGACGTGGTGATTGACATGAAGGCTGTGGACACCGGCTTCACAGCCTTCAACGGCCACATCCAGGGCGAGGACTTCTTGGACACCGCCAAGTTTCCTACCGCCACTTTCAAGTCCACCAAAGTGGTGTTTGATGGCGACAAGCCTGCCAGCGTGGAAGGCAACCTGACCATCAAGGGCGTGACCAAGCCTGCGACCCTGAAGGTGGTGAACTTCGTGTCCACCACCCACCCCATGCTGAAGAAAGACGTGATCGGTGCGGAAGCCACGACCACCATCAAGCGCACCGATTTCGGCGCCGGCAAGTTCGCACCGTACGTGGGTGACGACGTGACCATTACCATCGCGCTGGAAGCCGTGAAGCAGTAAGCCCTGCCTGGCGTCAGCCACAAGCCAGCCCTTGTGGCTGGCTTTTTTTATGCATTTTTGGCCTGTAGCCCCCGTAAAACCTGCGCCAGCAGCTATTGAATTGGTAGCAAAATACCCCTGTTGATTGCTTTCAGACCTGTGCCATGACCTCATCCACCCACTCCCCAACACCCGATGCGGCGCCATGTGTGCTGCAGGTGCAAGACCTGCGCTTCGGGTTTGCCGGGCAGTGGTTACCGCTGCCCGCACAGCTGCGGATTCCGCCGGGGGTAACCTGGCTCAGCGGTGGCGAGGGCCGGGGCAAGACCAGCCTGCTGCGCTTACTGGCCGGCGACCTGCTGGCACCGGGCAGCAGCCTGCAATTGGGCGACGTGTCGCTCCACGCCCAGCCCGTGGCCTACCGCCAGCGGGTGGCATGGATGGACCCGCGCACTGTGGCGTTGGACCAGGTCAGTGCCGCGCAGTTTTTTGAGACTGCGGCTGCACGCTACCCGGCTTGGGACGGCGCGCTTTTGGCCGACCTGACCGAGGCGCTGGGCCTCACGCCGCATGTGGCCAAGCCGCTGTACATGCTGTCCACCGGCTCCAAGCGCAAAGTGTGGCTGGCCGCGGCGCTTTCCTCGGGCGCCGCGCTCACGCTGTTGGACGAACCGTTCGCAGCGCTGGACAAGGCGTCCATCCAGTGCGTGCTGGCGCTGCTGCAAGAGGCTGCCGCCCACCCGCGCCGCGCCTGGGTGGTGGCTGACTACGAGGCACCACCAGAGGTGCCACTGGCCCAGACCCTGGACCTGGGTGATTGATTTTTTGAGGAGACCGACCATGTCCCAACGCCTTCCCACCTATTTCATCTCGCACGGCGGCGGCCCCTGGCCCTATATGCCCGAGATGGCCGCTGCCATGCAGCCATTGGCCCAGTCACTGTCCGATATTCCACGCCAGTTGGGCGCAACGCCCAAGGCGGTATTAATGATCACGGCGCACTGGGAGGCGCGTGCCTTCACGCTGGGCAGCGGCCCAGCGCCGGGCATGGTGTATGACTACGGCGGTTTTCCGCCCCATACCTACCAAGTGGTGTACCCCGCGCCCGGCGCGCCCGCGTTGGCACAGCGCGTGCAGGGCCTGCTGGAGGCCGCGGGCCTGCCCGCGGCGCTGGACAGCCAGCGTGGCTACGACCACGGCACTTTTGTGCCGCTGGCCGTGATGTACCCCGAGGCCCAGGTGCCGGTACTGCAGATGTCGTTGCGCACGGGCCTGGACCCGGCCGAGCATCTGGCGCTGGGCCGCGCCCTGGCACCGCTGCGTGACGAAGGGGTACTCATCGTGGGCAGTGGTCTGAGTTACCACAACCTGCGCGCCTTTGGTCCGCAGGCCAAGGCACCGTCCAAGGCGTTTGACGATTGGCTGCAAGCCACGCTGGTAGCCCCGCCTGCGCAGCGCACCCACCAGCTGCTGGAGTGGGAGCAGGCTCCGGCGGCCCGCCTGTGCCATCCGCGTGAGGAGCACCTGCTGCCGCTGATGGTGGCTTTGGGTGCGGCCGAAACCGACACCGCCACCTGTGTCTACCACGAGGACGCTATTTTTGGTGGCGTCACCGCGTCCAGCTTCCGCTTCGACGCGGTCTAGGCGCTACAGCTGCTTTTCTTCGATGGGGTTGTTGCCGGCGGCAGGCTTGGGTTTGTCTGCCTGGAGGCGCTCGCGTTCCTGCTCGTAGTGGTCATACGCGGGGCCCTTGCCACAAGACTCGTTTTGCGCGCTATGGCCGGGCGGGCAGCGCTGGAAGCCGTCGTAAAACGCGCGTTCCCAGTGCACATCGGCGCAGCCGCCCAACACGGCGAGGGCCAAGCCGCAGAGCAGCTCTATCAGGGGCCGGGCGGTGCGGACGGAAGAAGAGGGGATGGGGCTGTGGGTCATGCGGTCTCCGGTTGGAGAAATAGTAGCAGGGCAGGCGGCCCACTCCAAATTGGTGCTCGTGCACCCTCGATGTGCCATCGGTAGGCGTGCGCAGCGGGCCATGCGGCCGGGGCTGTGCGGAGAAAAACCCACATCTTCCCTGTGCGATTGCGCCATCAGCGGGGCACGTCGCCCAGGGCCGACAGAGATTGGCATCGAATTTGCATAGCCTTTTGTGCGGGGGCAGCCACACTGGATTGCTTCTACAAATGACAGCTAGGGTTCCGGCCACTTGTTCGCAAGCGGTGTCTGGTCCGAGAGCAGTCGGCCAGCAGTGGCCACTACTTACCACTGCAGGCTCCACGGCGGGACAAAAGCCCGGGAGGTTCACTTCGTAATCGAGGTGGTCTCCCGCATTTGTCTTTCAACCTGGAGTCTTGCTATGTCTACTTCTCTCTTCTCGATCTCTCGTGCGTTCAAGCGCAGCGTTGTCAGTGCCTGCCTAGTGCTGACCGGCATCGGTGTGGCCAGCGTGTCCACGCCCGCCGCGGCCGAAGTCAAGGTTGGTGTGTCCGACTGGCCCGGCTGGGTGGCCTGGTATGTGGCGGAGCAAAAGGGCTTCTTCAAGAAATACGGCGCCGACGTCAAGCTGGTTTGGTTCGCCAACTACACCGACTCCATCGGGGCCTTGTCGTCGGGACAGCTCGATGCCAACTCCCAAACCTGGTCCGACACCTTGGGCCCTCTCGCCAAAGGGCTACCACTCAAAGCGATTCTGGTGAACGACAACTCGGCCGGCAATGACGCGCTGATGGTCGGCCCCAAAATCACGTCGTTTGCCCAGCTCAAGGGCAAGAAGGTAGCGCTGGAGCAGTACAGCATCTCGCACTTCGTATTGGCCACGGCGTTGGCCAAGAACGGCATGAAGCTCGGAGACGTGAAGATCGTCAACCTGTCCGCCGGCGACGCTGCGGCCGCATTCATCAGCGGCAAGGTGGATGCTGCGGTGCTGTGGAATCCCTGGGTCAGCCAGATCGAGAAGAGTGGCAAGGGCAAGGCCCTGTTCACCTCCAAAGACATGCCCGGCCTGGTGCCCGACCTGCTGGTGGCGCAAGACAAAGCCATCCAGACCAAGCGCAAAGAGCTGGTCGGCATGATCAAGGCCTGGTTCGACACCGAGAAGTTCATCCGCGAGCAGCCCGCCGAAGCCGCCAAGATCATGTCCAAGGTGGTCAGCATGTCGCCCGAGGAATACACCGTGTTCCTGCCCGGCACCAAGTTCTTCGATGCCGCCGCCAACACCCAGGCCTTTGATGCCAAGCAAGCGTTGTCGCTGTCCAGCACCGCGCCGACCATTGCTGCATTCTTGACGCAATACAAGCTCATCGACGGCAAGCCCGATGCCGCCAAAGGTATTGACGGCAGTCTGTTGCAAGACGCGCTGAAGTAAAGGACCGTTCCATGTGGTCCATACGACTGGCGATCTCGCGTCGCAGTTATGGCGTGCTGGCGCTCATCGGTTTGCTGGTGCCGCTGCTGGGCTGGGCCCTGCTCAGCGCCTTCGGCGGCGTCAGCCCGGTGTTTCTGCCCAGCCCCGACAAAGTGGTGACGCGCATTGGCAGCTGGGCCATGGAAGACGACCTGCTGGGCGATGTCGCCATCAGCACCCTGCGGGTGGTATCCGGCTGGGCGCTGTCCGCGCTGCTGGCGGTGCCGCTGGGTCTGCTGATTGGCAGCTGGCGCGCGGTGCAGGCGCTGCTGGAACCGCTGACCGACTTCATCCGCTACATGCCAGCCGTGGCCTTCATCCCGCTGGTGATGCTGTGGGTCGGCATCGACGAAGGCGCCAAGGTGGCCATCATCTTTATCGGCACCTTTTTCCAGATGGTGCTGATGGTGGCCGAGGACGTGCGCCGCGTGCCCATGGCGCAGATCGAGGCCGCGCAAACCATGGGCGCGACCCGGCGCGAGGTGCTGGAGAAAGTCATCCTGCCTTCCGCCAAGCCGGCCCTGCTCGACACCTTGCGCATCACCATGGGCTGGGCTTGGACCTACCTGGTCGTCGCCGAGCTGGTGGCTGCGAACTCGGGCCTGGGCTTTGCGATTTTGAAGGCCCAGCGCTTTCTGCAAACCGACAAGATTTTTGCCGGCATTCTGCTGATCGGCTGCATCGGCCTGGCCATCGACCAGCTGTTCCGCCTGCTGCACCGCAAGGCTTTTCCTTGGCTTCATGCACGTTAAGCAGCTATGAAAATCGAATGCAAAAACGTCTGGAAATATTTCGGCCAGACCACGGCGCTGAACGACGTGAACCTGGGCATCGCCAACAACGAGTTCGTGACACTGGTCGGCGCTTCGGGCTGCGGCAAGTCCACCTTGCTGCGCACGCTGGCCGGGCTGGAAACCCATAGCAAAGGCGATGTGTTGGTCGACGGCCGGCCCATCACCGGGCCAGGCCAGGACCGCGCCATGGTGTTCCAGCACTACAGCCTCTACCCCTGGCTGCGCGTATCGGAAAACATCCGCTTCTGCCGCCAGCTGAGTGCCCAGACCCGCGACCGCAGCAGCGCCGATGTCGAGGCCGCCTCGGGCCGCGCCGATGCACTGTTGCAGCTGATGGGGCTGACCGCCTCGGCCGATGCCTACCCGAACCAGCTGTCGGGCGGCATGCAGCAGCGCGTGGCGATTGCCCGCGCGCTGATGGGCAAGCCGCAGATCCTGCTGATGGACGAGCCCTTTGGCGCGCTGGACGCGCAGACCCGAGAGGTGATGCACGACCTGATCCTGCACGTGCACCGCCTGGAGCGCACCACCATCGTCTTTGTGACCCACGACGTGGAAGAGGCCATCTACCTCGGCCACCGTGTGGTGCTGATGGCGCCGCGCCCGGGCCGCATCGACTCAATCTACGACGTACCACTGCCCGCCAAGCGCGAGCAGGACATGAAGCTGGCGCCCGAGTTCCTGCGCCTGAAACGCCAGCTGCTGGACCGCATCCGCGAAACCTCCGGCATGAAAACCGACCTGGACCAATTGCGAAAACTCACGCAAATGGCCGACGAAAGGAACCCTGTATGAACCCCATCCCCGCTAACCGCCTGCTGTGGGAGGAACACCTCCCCGGCGGCAACCACTGGTCCGGCCGCCTGCGCCGCGGCACCGCTTTGCGCCTCACCGACCTGCAAGGCGGCGCCAATGTCTCCGCGCTGTTCTTCAACGCCGAGCAGCCGCTGGAGCGCTACAACATGCCCGACACCCTGAAGTCGCAGCACACCGCCTTCCTCACCGCCGGCTATGTCTGCCAGTCCGACATGGGCCGCGTACTCTGCTCCATCACCGCCGACAGCCTGGGCTGGCACGACACCTGGTGCGGCGTCAGCGACGCGGCCATGGTGCTGGCCCAGTACGGCGAAAAGCGCTACCAGCAGCACCGCAACGCCATGCACCGCAATGGCCGCGACAACCTGCTGATCGAGTTGACCAAATGGGGCCTGGGCGCACGCGACCTGGTGCCCAGTGTCAACTTTTTCAGCAAGGTGGTGCCCGATGCGGATGGCGCGCTGAGCCACGTCAGCGGCCACAGCGTAGCCGGCAGCTATGTCGATTTGCGCTTCGAGATGGACACGCTGGTCGTGCTCAGCAGTGCGCCGCATCCGCTGGATGCCAATCCGGTTTACGCCCCCGCCGATGTGCAGCTCAGCGCCTACCGCGCCGAGCCCGTGGCAGCCGACGACGCATGCCGCAACCAATGCCCGCAGAACGGCCGCGCCTTCACCAACACCGAACGCTACGTGGCGTCCACTGGAGCGGCAGCATGAGCAAACTATTGGAAAGCCCACTGAGCCCGGCCACCGCCGTGCTCGACGAAACCTGCCTGGCCGGCGACCCCTGGATGGCCACCGTGCGCGCCGGCCAGACGCTGCGCATTCTCGACCTCGAAGGCAACCAGGCGGTCGATACGCTGTTCTACAGCGCGGCCAACGCTGAGGAGCGCTACAGCGCCGCAGACACCATCGCCCGCAACGGCCAGCTGTACCTGGGCCTGGGCTCGCGGCTGTACTCCAGCGAAGGCCGGGTCATGTTGACCATCACCGCCGACACCTGCGGCCGCCACGACACGCTGGGCGGCGCCTGCTCCAGCGAGAGCAACACCGTGCGCTACGCCTTGGACAAGCGCCCGATGCACAGCTGCCGCGACAGCTTCATGCACGCGCTGTGCCACTGCCACGAGGCGGGCGTGCTGGGCTTGGGCAAACGTGACATCGCACCCAACATCAACTTCTTCATGAACGTGCCGGTAACGCCTGACGGCCATCTGAGCTTTGAAGACGGTATCTCCGGCGCCGGCAAGTACGTGGAGCTCAAGGCCGAGATGGATGTGGTGGTGCTGATCTCGAACTGCCCGCAGCTGAACAACCCCTGCAATGGCTACAACCCGACGCCGATCCGATTGCTGGTCTGGAATTGATTTGCTATTGAATTCATAGCTGCTGGCGCAGGTATTACCTGGGCTAGAGGCCGATTCTCTTTGAATGTTTGCCCGCGAGACGACTCGTGGTGCGCTATCCACTTGGTGGGACGACCCACCCATGAGGACATCCTTATGTTCGATACCGTTTTGATCGCCAACCGCGGCGCCATCGCCTGCCGCGTGATCCGCAGCCTGAAGGCCTTGGGCCTGCGCTCGGTGGCCGTGTACTCCGAAGCCGATGCCGATTCGCTGCACGTGGCCATGGCCGATGACAGCGTCTGCATCGGCCCGGCGCCGGCCACGCAGAGCTATCTGGACCCGCAGCGCATCCTCGACGCAGCGCGGGCCACGGGGGCCGGTGCCATCCACCCCGGCTACGGCTTTCTGTCCGAGAACCCGGACTTCGCCCAGGCCTGTGAAGACGCCGGCATCGCCTTCGTCGGCCCCACGCCCGCGCAGATGCGCGCCTTCGGTTTGAAGCACACCGCCCGCGCGCTGGCCGAGGCCCAGGGCGTGCCGCTGCTGCCCGGCAGCGGCCTGCTGGCCGACCTCGCCCAGGCGCAGAGCGAGGCCGCACGCATTGGCTACCCGGTGATGCTGAAAAGCACCGCCGGTGGAGGCGGCATCGGCATGCGGCTGATCCGCAGCGATGCCGAGATGGGCCCGGCCTTCGAGGCGGTGCAGCGCCTGGCGCAGGCGAACTTCAAGGACGCGGGTCTGTTCCTGGAAAAGTTTGTCGAACGTGCGCGCCACATCGAAGTACAGCTGTTCGGTGATGGCCGCGGCACCGTGGTTTCCCTGGGCGAGCGCGACTGTTCGGCACAGCGGCGCAACCAGAAAGTGATTGAAGAAACCCCGGCGCCGGGCTTGTCCGACGCCACCCGCACTGCCTTGCAGCAGACCGCCGTGCGCCTGGCCGAAGCCGTCAACTACCGCAGTGCCGGCACGGTGGAATACGTGCTTGACGCCGACACCGGCGCCTTCTATTTCTTGGAGGTCAACACCCGCCTGCAGGTGGAGCACGGCGTGACCGAGCAGGTGACGGGCGTGGACCTGGTGGCCTGGATGCTGAAGCTGGCGCGCGGCGACGATTTCGCGCTGGATGTGCCCGCGCCGCAGGGCGCATCGATCCAGGTGCGGCTCTATGCCGAAGACCCGGCGCGCAACTTCCAGCCTTGTGCGGGGGGCCTCACCGAAGTTGTATTCCCCGTCGACGCGCGCATCGAAACCTGGGTCGCCACCGGCAGCGAAGTACCGCCCAACTACGACCCGATGATCGCCAAGCTGATCGTCACCGGCCACGACCGTGCCGACGCCGTCGCCAAACTGCAGGCCGCGCTGGCTGCGACACGTCTGGCGGGCATAGAAACCAATCTGCGCTATCTGCGAACCGTCGCCGCCGACCCGGTGTTTGTCGAGGGCCGCATGGTCACACGCAGCCTGGCCGATCTGCACTACCAGCCGCAGGCACTGGAGGTGCTGGAGGCCGGTGTGCAGACCACCGTGCAAGACCACCCCGGCCGCGTCGGCTACTGGGCCGTCGGCGTGCCGCCGAGCGGGCCGATGGACGACCTAGCAATGCGCCTGGCGAACCGGCTGGTCGGCAATGCAGCGAACGCGGCGGCGCTCGAATGCACGCTCAGTGGCCCCAGTCTGCGCTTCCATGCAGATACTGTCATCGCAGTCTGTGGCGCCGCGATGGCCGTCAGCGTAGACGGCGTGGCACTGCCGCTGTGGCAGTCGCACACGGTCAAGGCTGGCAGCGTGCTGAAGCTAGGTGCCGTGCAGGGCGCCGGCGCGCGCACCTATCTGGCACTGCGTGGCGGGCTGGATGTGCCGTTGTACCTGGGCAGCCGATCCACCTTCACGCTGGGCCAGTTCGGCGGCCATGCGGGGCGCACCTTGCGGGTCGGCGACATGCTGCATATCGGTGCCGATGCCGTCGCCGAGCCGCTGGCTGCCTTGCCCGCCGAAGTGGTGCCGGTCTACCAGAACCACTGGGACATCGCCTTGCTCTACGGCCCGCATGGCGCGCCGGATTTCTTCACCGATGCCGACGTGCAAATGTTCTTCGGCACCGCTTGGCAGGTGCACTACAACTCCAGCCGCACGGGCGTGCGGCTCATCGGCCCCAAGCCCGAATGGGCGAGGCGCGACGGCGGCGAGGCGGGGTTGCATCCGTCGAACATCCACGACAACGCCTATGCCATCGGTGCGATCGACTTCACCGGCGACATGCCGGTCATCCTGGGGCCCGATGGCCCCAGCCTGGGCGGCTTTGTCTGCCCGGCCGTGGTGCTGGCCAGCGAGCGCTGGAAGATGGGCCAGCTGCGCCCCGGCGACAGCGTGCGCTTCCGCTGCGTGACGGCCGATGAGGCCCTGGCCTTACAAGCCGCGCAGGTAAACCGCATCGCCAATCTTGCCTGGACCCCACCGGCGATTCCGCAGCGCAGCGAGGCTGTCGGCTCGCCCATCCTGGCCCAGCGCGCCGCGCAGGGCGAACGCCCGGCGTTGGTGCTGCGCCAGGCGGGTGACCGTTACGTGCTGGTCGAGCTGGGCGATGCGGTGCTGGACATCGCGCTGCGGCTGCGGGTGCACGGCCTGATGCAGGCCCTACAGGCGCAAAGCCTGCCGGGCATTGTCGATCTGACACCCGGCATCCGCTCGCTGCAAATACATTTTGAGCCGCTAGCCCTCTCCGTATCTGCGCTGGTAGCTGCGATTTTTGTAGCAGACGATGCCTTGGGTGATACCGACGACCTAGTCGTTCCATCCCGCACCGTGTACCTGCCACTGAGCTGGGACGACAGCGCAACGCGTTTGGCGATCGAAAAATACATGCAGTCGGTGCGGCCCGACGCACCCTGGTGCCCGAGCAATATCGAGTTCATCCGCCGCATCAACGGCCTGGACAGCATCGCCGAAGTGCAGCGGACTGTGTTCGACGCGCGCTACCTGGTGCTGGGCCTGGGCGATGTCTACCTGGGCGCACCGGTAGCCACGCCGCTGGACCCGCGGCACCGCCTGGTGACCACCAAATACAACCCGGCGCGCACCTGGACGCCGGAGAACGCGGTGGGCATTGGCGGCGCCTACATGTGCGTCTACGGCATGGAAGGCCCGGGCGGCTACCAGTTCGTCGGCCGCACCTTGCAGATGTGGAACCGCTGGCGCGATGCGGCCAGCGGCGCCCCGGCTTTCGAGTCCGGCAAGCCCTGGCTGCTGCGCTTCTTCGACCAGATCCGTTTCTACCCGGTGGGCGAAGAAGAACTGCTGAAAATCCGCCGCGACTTCCCGGCCGGGCGCTACCCGCTGCGGGTGGAGGAGGGCACGTTCAGCCTGCACGACTACAGAAGCTTCCTGGCCGACAACGCCAACGACATCGCCGCCTTCCGTGCGCTGCAAGGCCAGGCGTTTGAGGAAGAGCGCGAGCGCTGGCGCGTCGCCGGTCAGGCCGAATACGTGGGCGAACCCGAAGCGATGGACGCTGCAGTCTCGCAAGACGACTTGCCCCCCGGCGCCCGCAGCGTGGCCAGCGCCGTACCCGGCAGCGTGTGGAAAGTCTTGGTGGCCGAAGGCGACAGCGTGGCCGAGGGCGATGCGCTGCTGGTCATCGAGTCGATGAAGATGGAATTCACCGTCGCCGCGCCATGTGCCGGCACGGTGTGGCGCCTCGCCTGCCGCGAAGGCAGTGGCGTGGCAGCAGGGCAAGACGTGGTGGTGATCCAGGAAGCACAAGCATGAACAAGACAGATATTTCCCTCAGCCTGGGCGCGTTGCAGCAGGCCTACCGCGACGGCAGCTTGACGCCGTTGCAAGTCGTCGAGCAGGTAGTGAAGGCGATTGGCGACGACCCGCATACCGCGTGGATTCACTGCATCGATGGCGCCGCGTTGCGCGCCCGTGCCCAAGCCTTGATGGAGCGCGGCCCCGAGGGCCTGCCACTGTGGGGCGTGCCTTTCGCCATCAAGGACAACATCGACCTGGCCGGTGTACCGACTACTGCCGGCTGCCCGGCCTACGCCGACACACCTGAGGTCAGCGCCTTCGTGGTCCAGCGACTGCTCGACGCAGGTGCCATCGCCATCGGCAAGACGAACCTGGACCAGTTCGCCACCGGCCTGAACGGCACGCGTTCGCCGTATGGCGCCTGCCGTAACTCTTTCAACCCCGACTTCGTATCCGGTGGTTCCAGTGCCGGCTCGGCCGTGTCGGTCGCGCTGGGCCATGTGAGCTTTTCGCTGGGTACCGATACCGCAGGTTCCGGCCGCGTGCCGGCGGGCTTCAATAACCTCGTCGGACTGAAACCCAGCCTGGGCCTGCTGTCCACCAGTGGCGTGGTGCCGGCTTGCCGCTCGCTGGATGCGGTGTCCATCTTCGCGCTGACCGCCGACGACGCGCAGCAGGTGTTCGCCGTCGCCCATGGCTATGACGCGCAGGACGCTTATGCGCGCCCGACCCAGCCACACGGCCATGACTTCGGCCGGGCCGCCCACCCGCGCCTGGGCGTGCCGCGTGCCGACCAGCTGCAGTTCCTGGGCGACAGCGGCTATGCCCAGTGCTTCGAAGAGGCCCGCGCCCATGCGCTGGCCTTAGGCGCAGAGCTGGTCGAGATCGACTTCGAGCCCTTCTTCGAAACCGCGCGTTTGCTCTACGAAGGCCCGTGGGTCTCAGAGCGCTACCAGGCCATCCGCGCCTTCATTGACGCGCAGCCGGATGCCGTGTTTCCTGTCACCCGCGAGATCACGCTCGGCGGTGCCAAGCCGCTGGCGGCCGATGCGTTTGCCGCCCAGTACCGCTTGCGCGCGCTGGCCCAGCGCTGCGCCGCCGTGTGGGCCAGCATCGACTGCATGCTGTTGCCAACCTCGCCGACCATCCACCGCATTGACACCATGCTGGCCGAGCCGATTGCGCGCAACAGCGACTTCGGCGTCTACACTAATTTCGTGAATCTGCTGGACTATGCCGCCATCGCCGTGCCCGCCGGCTTCCGCGCCGATGGCTTGCCGTTCGGCATCACTTTCGTGGCCCCGGCGCACCAGGACCAGCCGCTGCTGCACCTGGCCCAGCGTTGGCAGCAGAGTCTGCAGGGCAGGGCGGCGAGGCTGGGCGCAACTGGCCATGCGGCAGTCGCGTTTACAGTGGCCAAGGCTGTCCCTTCCGGCCAGATCCGGGTGGCAGTCTGCGGCGCGCACCTGCAAGGCCAACCACTGAACCCACAGCTCACCAGCCGCGGTGCCCGCCTGGTGCAGCGCACCACCACCGCGCCCGAATACCGTCTCTACGCCTTGCCCGATGGCAAGCGCCCAGGCCTGGCCCGTGTGGCCGAGGGCGGCGCGGCCATCGAAGTGGAAGTGTGGGAGTTACCCGGCACGCAGTTCGGCAGCTTTGTTGACGGCATTCCGGCGCCGCTAGGCATAGGCCGGACGCTGCTGGCCGATGGCAGCGCCGTGGCGGGCTTTATCTGCGAACCGTCGGGGCTGGATGGTGCCAAAGACATCACCGGGTTTGGCGGCTGGAGGGCGTACAAGGCCGCTTAGGTCTCGCACGCCGTGCCGCTTACAGAAACATGCCGCCCGATGCTTCAATGCGCTGGGCGTTCACCCAGCGGTTGGCGGGTGTCAGCAGCGAGGCAATCATGGCACCAATGTCGTCCGGCACACCGGTGCGGCCCAGCGCGGTGTTGCTGGCCACGAAGGCGTTGAGCTGCGCGTTGTCGCGCACGGCGCCACCGCCAAAGTCGGTCTCAATCGCGCCGGGGGCCACCACGTTCACCGCAATGCCGCGCGGGCCCAGTTCCTTGGCCATGTAACGCGTGAGCGTCTCGATCGCACCCTTCATGGCGCCGTAAGCCGCGTAGCCGGGCAGGGCGAAGCGGGCCAGACCACTGGACAGGTTCACGATACGTCCGCCGTCGTTCATCAGTGGCAGCAACTTTTGCGTGAGGAAGAACACGCCCTTCAAGTGGATGTTCATCAGCGTGTCGAACTGCGCTTCGGTGGTTTCCATCAGGCTGGCGTGGATGCCCACACCGGCGTTGTTCACCAGGTGGTCAAACCGTTCGCGCTGCCAGGTGGTGGCCAGCGCGGCCTTTACCTGTTCTGCAAAACCCGCAAAGCTGGCGCTGTCGCCGGTGTCGAGTTGCAGGGCCACGGCGCGGCGGCCCAGCACGGTGATTTCGGCAACCACTGCCTGGGCTTCGGCGGCTTGGCTGCGGTAGGTGAGGATGACGTCGCTGCCATTGCGTGCGATGTGCAGTGCGGTGTTTTTACCCAGGCCGCGGCTGCCGCCGGTGACGAGCGCGATGGGGGTGGTGTTGGTGCTGGTAGACATGGTCGCTTCCTTGGTGGGTTGGGGATGGAAGCGAGTCTATTGAGTGGCGTGGATTTGATAAATATCTAGATATTGATTGGTTTGTTCGTAACAATTGAACAATGAGCACTCTGGACCGTATGCAAATCTTCACCCGCGTGGCCGAACTGGCCAGCTTTACGCAGGCGGCCGACGCACTGGGCCTGCCCAAGGCCAGTGTGTCTACCGCCGTGCAGCAGTTGGAGGCCGAACTGGGCACGCGCCTTTTGCACCGCACCACGCGCAAGGTGCAGCCCACACAGGACGGTCAGGCGTTTTACGAGCGATGCAAGGATCTGTTGGCCGATGTGGACGAGGTGCAAACCATGTTCCAGCAGCAGGGCGCGCAGAACCTGCGGGGCAGAGTGCGCATCGACATGAGTACGGTAATGGCACGCAATGCCATCATCCCGCGCCTTCCCGAGCTGCTGGCCGTGCACCCGCTGTTGGAGCTGGAGATCAGCAGCACCGAGCGGCGGGTGGACCTGGTGCGCGAGGGCTTTGACTGCGTGCTGCGCGTGGGCCCGGTGGGTGACAGCAGCCTGATCGCGCGCCCGCTGCCGCCGCTGCGCATGGTGAATGTGGCCAGCCCGGCCTACCTGCAGGCGCACGGCACGCCGCACACGCTGGCCGACCTGGCCCAGCACCACCTGGTGCACTACGCCAGCACCCTGGGCGCCAAGCCCGGCGGTTTTGACTACAGCGACAACGGCGAAACGCGCAGCCTGCCCATGCAAGGCGCCATCACGGTGAACAACGCGGGTGCCTATACCGCTGCCTGCCAGGCCGGGCTGGGCATCATCCAGGCGCCGGCTGTGGGTGTGCGCCTGTTGTTGCAACAAGGCTTGTTGGTGGAGGTGTTACCCCAGCACGCAGCGCCGCCCATGTCACAGACGCTGCTGTATGCCAACCGACGCAACCTGTCCAAACGTGTGCGGGTGGTGATGGACTGGATGGCCGAGGTGGTCGGCGACTACGTGCAGACGGTGTAGCCCGAATTCAGGCGGCTTCGCCGTCGGTGGCCTGGCGGGCTTTGACTTCCTGCGCCAGTGCATCGGTGGCGTCTTCCAGCACCTTCACGGACTCGTTCAAGCGCTTCTCCAATTCGTCGGTGCGGGCGATCGCATGCCCTACATCTTCATGGCTCACTTCTTCCGGAATCCGGTTGTCCAACACCGCGTGGACCACCCCCAGTTCTTCGGCAACTTCTTTGATGTCGTCAGTGGCCTGCTTTTGGGCATCCAGCGCGTCAGCGATGGCGTCTGGCAACTCTGCGGCCTGTGTCTGTGCGGGTGGCGTAGTTGGCATGTCGGGCTTGCTGGTTGGTGAATAAAGACGTGTCTGTCCGCAAGGCTTGCGGTAGGCACACCTGGCCCAGTATAGATTGGGCCAGCTTTTACGGTACCCAAAGGGTGGCAGGTGCCGCCCACCCTTGCGGGACAAAGTCTATTCAGGCCCTCTGAATGATTGATTGGTTTGCTACTAAAACAGTAGCAAATCACTTGCCCCGTGTTTTGTTGTTAAAACCACCAGGTTCGCCGGCTGATTTGACGGTGTCCGTCGGCCCCCCCGGCGCTGACGTGCCCACAGGCGTGGGCCCCGTGCCATTGCGTGGGCCATCCGGGCCTTCTGTCGTCGCACCGGATACGCCGCCAACATGAGGCGCTGCCGGTGCTTCGTGGACCTCAACGCGTTCCGCAACCACATGCCCCGACGCGTCGACGCTGCCAAAGATCCGCAGGCGCTGTTCACTGCCTTGGAACACAGCCTCCCGTTGCGCCGCACTGACGGCGCCGCCCAAGGCGATGGGGCCTTGGCCCAGGTCGATGTAACCGTTTCCGGCATTTCGGGCATAGCCTTCCAGCACCACCTTGTCCACGGCTCCCAGCAGTGCACGTGTGGGTTGCACGCGCACGCTGCTGGCGGTCATCCGTTCGCCATCCCACACGCCCTGGACCTGCAACTCCTTGCCGCTGGCGGCGGCCCACCAGGTGCGCAGCGCCTCCCAGAGGCCCAACGCGGAGGTACTGATCGCTGCTGTCCCGATCTGGATGCTGCCACCGCGCACATGGGCCACACCAGTCAGTTGCGCCTGTGCCTGGACAGTGGTCGCCTGCAGATGGGTTGCCAGCAGCTCATCACTGCCCAAGCGGTAGCCGCTAACCCGCACCCAGGTGCCGGGCCGCATATGGGTCCATTGGTCAGCGCTGGCCGACCAGTGTGCCGTTTGACCGAGGATGCGGAGTTCGCCGCGCGCCATGTCCACCTCGTCCACGGGCCCCACGGCCAGATGCAGCAATGCAACGTGCCGTGCCTGCAGTTCGTCCCCATTTCCCTGGGCCTGGACCACTACCAGTTGTCCCACTTCCAGCGCGCCAGCGCGCGTCGCGGCCCCGTTGTCGCTGATGGGCGTGGCATCGTTGTAGTGCACCTCTACGCCGTTGACGCAAATGCTGGCAAACCCGGTGATCACGCCCACAATGCCGGTGCCGCCTATGCCGGGCGCTAGCGCGACATCACCAGTTCCGCCTATGCCCGGCCGGATCGCCAGATTGCCGGTGCCACCGATGCCCGGCGCCATCGCCTGCGGGTTGACGAGAGAGTCGCCATGGCCGCACAGGTTGGCCGCTTGCCCCGGCAGCGCCAGCATGCATACAGCAGCCAGCAGCACGCTGCGCGACAGGAGGTTCAACATTCGTCTCATGGCCGTGGTGTCCCGGGAGCCGTGGTGGTATCCACCGGTGCCGCTGGCTCGGTATAAAAGTACACGCCGAAGGTCATGCGCTGGCGGACCGCCGGGCGTTCCGCATCCTGGCGTTCCAGTTCCAACGCCGACTGGTTGATGTCCAACAGGGCTTTCATGCCAGCTTCGCGCGTTTGCGCGCTCAGCTGCGCGATGGACTCCGGACTGAGCGCGTCGTATTGCACGCTGCGTTCCAGAAACGGCGGCTGCACGCCCAGCAGATTGCTGGCGGCGGCTGCGGCATGGTCGTGCAGGTTGTGGCCCAGGTAGAAAGCTTTTTCGTCGAAGCCCACACTGGGTACGAAGGCGCTGGTGTTCAGGCACACGCGGCTGCTGTCGTCCAGATGGGCCACCCCCAGGCGCAGCCACTCGTCCAGTACCACCCGCGAGCGGATGTCGCTGTTCACGCTGGCGACCAGTGCTTCAAAAGATTGTTCTCCCCCGTCGCTGGCAAACCGAGGCAGAGGCCGCGGGTTGCCGTCATCGTCCAGGTAGCGGGAGGTGCCCAGCCACAGGGCAACCAGCTGGGCGCCGAGAGACACCACATCGGGCATGCCGTCAGAGGTCTCTCGGAGTTCTGTCCGCAAACGGCTCACGTCTTTGCGGTGCACGCCCGTCATCACGCTAATACGGCTGTCGGTAGGGGGCTTGGCGTCAGACCGGAATTCGGCTTCGGCCACCTCCACAAAGATGCTCTTGAGCAATTCCGTGAGGTAGGGGTAGGTCATGCCCTGCGCCATCATCAATCGGACCAGTGGCCGCAGCACGCGCCGCAGGGCCCGCACCAGGGCAGGCGCAGGGGTGGCGGAGGCGGCGTTGATGGAGTCCATGGACGTAAATGTAACTTATTTGTGGGAAAAATTTACACAAAATTCTTGACGTGGGAAATTTTCCCTCGTATAGTTCGTTTGCGTGGGAAAAATTCACACGCTAATTTGAAACTTTAACCAAAGGAAATTGACCATGACATCGTTTTACAAACCCGCCATTGCCTCCGCTATCACCGTACTGATGGGCGTGCTGGCCTCGCCTGCCATGGCCCACAAGGGTGGTCCGGCCGGTGGCCCTGCAAACAGCAGCAGCGCTTCCGTCAGCGCCACGACCAGCACGGCGGCCGCAGCCACAACCACAGCCGTTGGATCGGCCACCACTACGACCAACACCGCGGCGACGTCGACCCGCCAAGAGCCGCCCAAGCCACTGGCACGCCAAGAAGGCTCGGAGTCCAACAGCAGTGCATCCGGCACCGAGCAGGCATCCGATGTACCACGCGAGCCCCGTGGTCGCGGTGAGGGTCCCTTGCACATGCGCCGCGGCCGTGGCCCTGGTGATCTGCCGCCTGCGGCGCCTGCCGATAGCACGGCTACTGACACTACCGCCAGCACCACCACCACGGCGGCGGATTCCAGCACTACGACAACGACGACCACCCAGTAATACGGGTCTTCTGCAGGGGCCTTCGTGCCCCTGCAGGACGGGCATGCAGAGGGTGTACGCCACTAGGCGTATTTCCGCTTTCAAGGGGCATCTCTACAGTTGAACCATCGGATCGCAGAGCCACTTCAAGCAAGGGCTCTGGGGTACGTGAATCGGATTTTTTAACCCTCGGAGAAGCCCACATGCAACGCCAGAACTCTCGCCGTTTTACCCTGAAGGCACTTACTGCTGCCGTCGCCCTGACCACCTTGTCCGCCGTGCCTGCCTTTGCTGCAGACACCATCAAGGTCGGTATCCTGCACAGCCTGTCCGGCACCATGGCCATTTCGGAAACCGTGTTGAAAGACACCGTGCTGATGGCCATTGACGAAATCAACGCCAAGGGCGGCGTGTTGGGCAAGAAGCTCGAACCCGTGGTGGTCGACCCTGCTTCCAACTGGCCCCTGTTTGCTGAAAAAACCAAACAGCTGCTGACGCAAGACAAGGTGGCCGTCATCTTCGGTTGCTGGACCTCGGTGTCTCGCAAGTCCGTGTTGCCTGTGGTTGAAGAATTGAACGGCCTGCTGTTCTACCCTGTGCAGTACGAAGGTGAAGAGCTGTCCAAGAACGTGTTCTACACCGGTGCAGCCCCTAACCAACAAGCCATTCCCGCTGTCGACTACCTGATGAGCAAAGAAGGCGGCGGCGCCAAGCGCTGGGTGCTGCTGGGCACCGACTATGTGTACCCCCGCACCACCAACAAGATCCTGCGCGCTTACCTGAAGTCCAAGGGCGTGAAGGAAACCGACATTGACGAGAAATACACACCGTTTGGCCATAGCGATTACCAAACCATCGTGGCTGACATCAAGAAGTTCAGCGCTGGTGGCAAGACCGCCGTGGTGTCCACCATCAACGGTGACTCCAACGTGCCCTTCTACAAGGAACTGGGCAACGCCGGCCTGAAGGCCAAGGACGTGCCCGTGGTTGCCTTCTCTGTGGGTGAAGAAGAGCTGCGCGGCGTGGACACCAAGCCACTGGTGGGACACCTGGCTGCCTGGAACTACTTCCAGTCCATCAAGAACCCTACCAACACCGAGTTCATCAAGAAGTGGTCTGACTACGCCAAGGCCAAGGGCATCGCTGGCCACAAGGACAAGCCTTTGACCAACGACCCGATGGAAGCGACCTACATCGGTATCAACATGTGGAAGCAAGCCGTGGAGAAAGCCAAGTCCACCGACGTGGACAAGGTTATTGCGGCCATGTCTGGCCAGACCTTCAAGGCACCTAGCGGCATTGTCTCCAAGATGGACGAGAAGAACCACCACTTGCACAAGTCGGTGTTCATCGGCGAAATCAAGGCTGATGGCCAGTTCAACGTGGTGTGGAAGACACCCGGCCCTGTGAAGGCCAAGCCATGGTCTCCATACATCGAAGGCAACGACGTCAAGCCTGACGAACCCGTCAAGAAGTAAGGCGAAGGCAGGGAGAGGCTAAGTTTCTTTAGCCAAAGCCGCCACTGCCTGTTCGGGCTGTGGCGGCTTGTTTTATTTACCCGGAGAAGTTGGCGTATGCCAAAACGACTATTTCATTTGCTGGCCATCGCTATTGTTTTAATAGCTACCCGCGCCCAGGCGCTGACGGCCAACGAGGCAAAAGCCATGGCAGTGGGCGAGGGCGATGCGCGTATCGAAGCCCTGCGCGCCGCAGTGGCAGGCGCCGATGCCAACACCGTGCGCTTTCTGCAGGCGCTGTCTGACGACGCCGTGAAGGTGATGGGCGACCGTCCGGTACTGGTAGTGGATGGCATGGGCGTAGACCCCGTGACCAACGCCGAAGTGGTGCTGACCGACAGCGCCGAGGATGTGATGAACAACAACCGCATGCGCGGTGAGCTGGACACCGCGCTGGCCGCGGTGAAACTGCTTTCCACCGATGTGAAGGTGCGCCGCGACGCGGTGAAGACCCTGCAGGGTGAGGTGGACGAAAGCAAGCTGCCGCTGATCGAGAAAGCACTGGCCGCCGAGACCGTGCCCGATATCAAGGAGCAGATCACGCTGCTGCGCGCTGCTGCACTGTTGGGCAGCGCCGACACGGCGAAGCGCCTGGAAGCCGCAGGCTCCTTGGGCGACAGTGCGCTGGCCGCCACCAAAACGCTGCTGGTGGAGCGCCTGAAGGTTGAGACCGATGGCGCCGTGAAAGCCGCGCTCGACAAGAGCCTGCGCGCACTGGAATCGCGCCTGGCCTGGGGCGACCGCCTGGGAGCGATTTTTAGCGGTATCAGCCTGGGCTCCATCCTGCTGTTGGTGGCGCTGGGCCTGGCCATTACCTATGGCCTGATGGGTGTGATCAACATGGCCCACGGCGAACTGATGATGATTGGCGCCTACGCCACCTACGTGGTGCAGGGTGTCTTCCAGAAATACCTGCCCGGAGCGTTTGACTGGTACCTGCTGGCCTCGCTGCCCGTGGCCTTCATGGCGTCAGCCTTGGTGGGCGCGGCGCTGGAGCGCGGGGTGATCCGCTTCCTCTATGGCCGCCCGCTGGAAACGCTGCTGGCCACCTGGGGTATCAGCCTGATGCTGATGCAACTGGTGCGCACGATCTTTGGCGCGCAAAACGTGGGCGTGGAAAACCCCAGCTGGATGAGCGGCGGCGTGCAGGTCATGGGCAATTTGTCCTTGCCCTACAACCGCCTGGTCATCGTGGGCTTTGCCTTTGCGGTGTTGCTGGGCGTGTGGTTTTTGATCGAGAAAACCCGGCTGGGCCTGTTCGTGCGTGGCGTCACGCAGAACCGCCCCATCGCCAGCTGCATGGGCGTGAACACGGCCCGCATTGACACCTACGCGTTTGCACTGGGCAGCGGCATTGCCGGCCTGGCCGGTTGCGCGCTGAGCCAGGTAGGCAACGTGGGGCCTGACTTGGGCCAAGGTTACATCGTGGACTCGTTCATGGTGGTGGTGCTGGGCGGTGTGGGCCAGCTGGCCGGCACCGTGTACGCCGCGCTGGGCCTGGGCGTGCTCAACAAATTCCTGGAAGGCTGGACTGGCGCCGTGCTGGCCAAAATCGCCGTGCTGGTCTTCATCATCATCTTTATCCAGAAACGTCCCCAGGGCATCTTTGCCATGAAGGGCCGGAGCGCAGAAGCATGAGTACCTCCCCCGTTTCTACCCTCGTTCTCCCTTCGCCCCAACCCCTGCTCAGCCGCAGTGGCTGGGGTGCCTGGCTGGGTGCCCTGGTGGTGCTGTGCGCACTGGTGCCGGTGCTTAACCTGCTGGTGCCCGTGGGCAGCGTGTTCCACCTGAGTGACTTTGCTGTGGGCCTGGTGGCCAAGATCATGTGCTACGCCATCTGTGCGTTGGCCATGGACCTGATCTGGGGCTACACCGGCATCCTGAGCCTGGGCCACGGCGTGTTCTTCGCGCTGGGCGGCTACGCCATGGGCATGTACCTGATGCGCCAGATTGGCCTGGACGGAAACTACAAAAGCGCCTTGCCCGACTTCATGGTGTTTCTGGATTGGAAGACCTTGCCCTGGCACTGGACCTTCTCGGACAGCTTTGTCGCCACGCTGCTGTTTGTGGTGCTGGTGCCCGGCCTGGTAGCGCTGGTGTTTGGCTTCTTCGCTTTCCGCTCGCGCATCAAGGGGGTGTACTTCTCCATCATCACCCAGGCCATGACGTTTGCGGCCATGCTGCTGTTCTTCCGCAACGAAACGGGCTTTGGTGGCAACAATGGCTTCACCGACTTCAAGCGGATTCTGGACATTCCGATTGCCACTACCAGCATGCGCATGACGCTGTTTGTGCTGACGGCCGCCACGCTTCTGGCCTTCTTCCTGATGGCGCGCTGGTTGGTGAACAGCAAGTTTGGCCGCGTGCTGCAGGCCGTGCGCGATGCGGAAACCCGCGTCATGTTCAGCGGCTACAACCCCATTGGTTACAAGCTCACCATCTGGGTCATCTCGGCCATGATGTGCGGCGTGGCCGGGGCCCTGTATGTGCCGCAGGTCGGCATCATCAACCCCAGCGAAATGAGCCCGGCCAACTCGATCGAGATTGCCGTCTGGGCTGCCGTGGGCGGGCGTGCCACGCTGATTGGCCCGGTGGTGGGGGCCTTCATCGTCAACGGCGCCAAGAGTTGGCTGACTGTGACCTACCCTGAGTTTTGGCTGTACTTTTTGGGCGCGCTGTTCATTGGCGTGACCCTGTTCCTTCCCGATGGAGTGGTGGGCTTGATCAAGAAACTCAAGGGAGGCAAAGCATGACTCCCGATCTGTTGGAACAAGGCGCCAAGCGCGTTCAGGAGCATATGGCCGCACTGGCGGCCCAGTCCGGGCAAACCGAGTCGGGCGGCCGTGCGGCGGGCTTTTCGCGCGTGGCCAAGGCTGGTGAGGTGGATGTCACCCACGGCCGCATCCTCTACCTGGAAGACGTGAGCGTGAGCTTCGATGGTTTCAAGGCCATCAACAAGCTGAGCCTGGACATTGCGCCGGGTGAGCTGCGCTGCATCATTGGTCCCAACGGTGCGGGCAAGACCACGATGATGGACATCATTACCGGCAAGACGCGGCCTGACTCGGGCACCGTGTTCTTCGGCAGCACCATCGACCTGCTGCGCTTCAAGGAAGCCGAGATTGCGCAGCTGGGCATTGGCCGCAAGTTCCAGAAGCCTACGGTGTTTGAGCAGCTCACGGTGTTCGAGAACCTGGAGCTGGCGCTGAAGACCAACAAGGGCGTGAAAGCCTCGATGTTCTTCACGCTGGACTCGGCGCAAAGTGACCGCCTGGCCGAGGTGCTGCACACCATCCATTTGGCCGATAGCGTGGGTCGCCTGGCTGGCAACTTGAGCCACGGACAAAAGCAGTGGCTAGAAATTGGCATGCTGCTCATGCAAGACCCCAAGCTGCTGCTGCTGGACGAACCCGTGGCCGGCATGACCGATGAGGAAACCGAGCGCACGGCCGAGCTGTTTCTCACCCTGAAGGGCAAGCACTCGCTCATGGTGGTGGAGCACGACATGAGCTTTATCCGCACCATCAGCGACATCGTCACCGTACTGTGCGACGGCTCGGTGCTGGCGCAGGGCACGCTGGACCAGGTGCAGTCGGATGAGCGGGTGATTGAGGTTTATCTGGGACGCTAAGCATGTTGAAAATCAATAACGTCAACCAGTACTACGGTGGCTCCCACATCCTGCGCGATGTGAGCCTGGAGGCCGCCATCGGCAAGGTCACGGTCATCCTGGGCCGTAATGGTGTGGGCAAGACCACGCTGCTCAAATCCATGATGGGCCTGGTGCCCATCAAATCCGGCAGCATCGAATTCGATGGCAAGCCCATCCAGAAACTTACCCCCTACGAACGGGCCCGCCTGGGTCTGGGCTTTGTGCCGCAAGGACGCGAGATTTTTGCGCGCCTGACCGTGGAAGAAAACCTGCGCATGGGCCTGGCCTATAAGAGCGCTGGAACGCCGATTCCGCCCGAACTATTCGAGCTGTTCCCGGTGCTGAAGCAGATGCTGAACCGCCGCGGGGGGGACCTTTCCGGTGGGCAGCAACAGCAACTGGCCATCGCACGCGCGCTGGCGGCCGGCCCCAAGGTGCTGATTCTGGATGAGCCCACCGAAGGGATCCAGCCCAGCATCATCAAGGACATTGGCCGTGTGATCCGCATGCTGGCGGACCGTGGTGACATGGCCATCGTGCTGGTGGAGCAGTACTACGACTTCGCCCAGGATCTGGCCGACGACTACGTGGTGATGGAGCGGGGTGCCGTGCTGGCCCGGGGCAAGGGCGACAACATGGAGATCGACGGCGTGCGCGCCCTGGTCGCCATCTAGGACAGGGTAGGCACTGCGTCGGGTGGTGGGCGCTTGCCGGTGCGCAGTGCCAGGCCGCCGGCTTGGCGCCGCTGCTCGCCCAAAGAGGCCCGGCTGATGACCGGGCCGCACAGGGCGCGCAACTCGTTGACCAGCAGCTGCAGGTGGGCCTCTTCCTTGACCTTGCCGCTGTGTTTTTGCAACAGTTGGTAGGCGTTCTCGGCCAAGCGCGCGTTCATGGTTTCCTTGCCATGCAGGATCAGGCTTTTGACAGCGCCGGTGGGGTCGCCCGCCAGACTGAGCGTCATGGCCGCTTCGGTGTACTCCAGCACCTGGGTCTGGGCGGTGCGGATAACCGCCTGGTACGGTGGATAGGCCAGCGCACTGGCGGCCAGCAGCTCGGTGATGGAGCGGTTGCTGCAAAAGCGCCGCGCCAGCGCCTCGACCACGGAAGCCACTTCGTCGAGCTGGATGGCTTTGCGCGCCAGCTGCGACACCAGGGTTACCAGGTTGCTGGCGGACTCAAAGTCAAACAGCGGCGTCTGCACGGCCCGGGCCATGGTGCGGACCGCGTCCAGTGAGGGGCCGAACTGCTGTTGCTGGATCAGGTTCAGCACGTCCACCACGGCCGACAGGCGCTGCAGGCGCGTGTTGTCGGGGTCTTTCTCGATGAGTCGCGCAAAGTCATCCTGGCAACGCTGCAGCCCTTTGCGGTCATTGCTCTCCAGGCGGGTAAAGGCCAGCAGCACGAGGCTCTGGCTGTCAAACATCTTGGACTCGATCCCCAGGCGCACCGTCTTGTCCAGCAGGCGTTCCGCGTCTTCGTGGTTGCCGGAGTAGTAGGTCATCATCGCCAGGTTCTGCACGCGGCTGATGGAGGCGGGTGTCAGGGTGGATGCCATCTTGTAGGTCTCCAGCGCCTTGTCAAAACGGCCCAGCTCGAAGTAGGCACGCGCCATCACGTCGTAGGCGTCGGCATAGCTGGGGTCGTCGTTGATCAGGTTTTCCAGCGTGCCGGTGGCCTGGTTGATGTTGCCGGCCTCCAGCTGCGCACGAGCAACACCCAGGCGCGCCCAGGGCAGGGTTTTGGCCGCAATCACGGCCTTGTACAGCACCTGCGCTTCGCCATGGCGACCCAGACGCAGCAGCAGCTCGGCGCCCACGCGGGCGGCGTACAGCCAGAATTGCCCGCGGGACTCAAAGCGGTCCATGCACATGGCGGCGGCTTCTTCAAAGCGTTCTTCTTCGATGGCGCTGAAGATGCCCTGCAGCGAAAGCTTGCGGGTGCGGGCTGCGGCCAGCCGTTCCCCCAGGTGGGTCGCCTTGTGCGGCTTGAGCAGGTAGCCGTCGAGTGCGGACTCTGCGGCCTCGGCCACTTTGGCGTAGGTGGCCTCGCCGGTGATCATGATGAAGATGGTCGAGAAGGGCAGCAGCTGGTTGCGTCGCAGGTCGTCCAACAGGTCCTGGCCCGACATTTCGTCGGTGGCGAAGTGCTGCTCACACAGCACAAAGTCAAATCCGCGGAATTCCAGCTGCCGGCGCGCATCGATGGGGCGCGCCGCCTGGGCCACGGTGGCCACACCAAAGTCCCGCAGCTGGGATACCAGGATGGACCGTGACGTGGGATTGCCATCCACGACCAGGGCGGTGCATTCAGAAAAATCAGTGTCTAGCGCTGCCATGGCTTGCATTATGGGCGCACTGACCGTGAGCGGACCCTGTCACATGGACCAGATTCTGGGGTCTGCGGCGCTGAGCGCCCAGGCTTCTGCGCGCCACGCACGGCGTATGCCGCGCAGCAGCTGCATGGCGGGTTCTACCGTGGGGGCCAGGGCACGCACCACCACCACGCGCGGGTTGGGGCTGGTAGCGCCCACACTGCGCGCCAAGGGGTGGCCTTCGGTCGCCTGGCGCGCAATGTCCAGCAGGGCCTCTTTGCGGGGGCGGGTCAGCGGGCTGCCGCTGGCGAAGAACAGCGTGGCCAGGCAGCGCTGGCCATCCAGGCCGGCGGGGCTTTGCATCAGGCGCTGGTCTTGCGCGTCAATGCGCCCGCGCTCCAACCAGACGCCCGGGATCTCGATGTGCTGTTCCAGCTGACCCCGCGTGAAGGGCAGCTGCGCGTGGGGTAGGCCCAGCGCGGTGATGTCCCAGCCCATGCATTCGGCACTGGGAGCCAGCTCCAGCTGCAGTTGGTTGCGGGCCTGGCAGGCGTCGTAGCAAATGGCCTCCAGTGGCAACCATTCCAGGCGCGCGCCGTCGTCCAGTTTGAGGCGGCTGTGCTGCGTGGCCCAGGGGCCTTCCGAGCGGTAAAAGCGCGTGGCACCGGGCGTGGTGATGAGCCCGTGCGAACCGGCCTCGGCACGCACGGTGATGCTCAGCGTGTCACCACCCACCAGGCCGCCGGGGGGATGCACCAGCACGTTGTGGCAGGCGGCATCGCCCTCGGGGTACAGGCTTTGCAAAATGCGCAGTGGTCCGCTGTGCAGATGGCGGGCCACGGTGCGGCCCGATTCGAAACGGTAGCTCAGATCGAGCTGGGCATGCCACACCATCAGGTGTTTTGCGAGCCGCGGTGTGCCCAGGCGGTGGTGTGCTTTTCAATCGCGCTGAACAGCTCGTACATCACCATGGCCATGGCACCCACTACCACCAGACCCGCGAAGGCCAAGCCCATCTGCATGGCAGAGCCGGCGCTGATCAGCAGGTAGCCAATGCCCTCGTTGGCGGCCGTCATCTCGGACACCGTGGTGCCCACAAAGGCCAGCGTGATGGCGACCTTGAGCGAACCATAAAAGTAGGGCATCGACCGTGGGAGGCCTACTTTGACCAGCACGTCCCAGCGTTTGGCGCCCAGCACACGCAGCACGTCTTCCAGCTCGGGCTCCAGCGTAGCCAGACCGGTGGCGATGTTGACCATGATGGGGAAAAAACTGATGAGGAAGGCCGTGAGGATGGCCGGGCCGACCCCAATGCCAAACCACACCACGAGGATGGGCACAAACGCAGCCTTGGGCAGGGCGTTGAAGGCGGTCATAAGCGGGTACACGGCGGCATAGGCCAGGCGTGAACTGCCAATCACAAAGCCCAGCAAGACTCCGACCACGATGGCGATGCCAAAGCCCGCCATGGTGACCCAGTACGTTCGCCAAGCATGGGCCGCGATGATTCCCTTGAATTCCCAAAATTGCGTCCAGATGCGCCAGGGGCTGGGGAAGATGAACTCGGACACGTCAAAGGCGGAACACAGGATTTGCCACAGCACGATCACGGCCACCAGCAGCAACCAGGGGGACCACTGTTCTATTTTTCTTTGGTTCATGGCGGTGTCTTATGGGTTGATGGCGGGGCCGGTTTTTCGCATGGCGCCGATGTGCCCGCGCAGTTCGTGCACGATGTCGGTGAACTCCTTGGTGTAGGTGATCTCCAGGTCGCGCGGGCGCGGCAGCTCAATCTCCTTTTTCACCACAAAGCGGCCTGGGCTCTTGCTCATCACATAGACCGTGTCGGCCAGGAACACCGATTCGCGCAGGTCGTGTGTGACCAGAATCACATTGAACTGTTGCTCGGTCCACAGGTCGCGCAGGATGCACCACAGCTCCTCGCGTGTGAACGCGTCCAGCGCGCCAAAGGGCTCGTCCAGCAGCAGCATCTTGGGCTCATGGATCAGCGCGCGGCAGATGCTGGCGCGTTGTTGCATGCCACCGGAGAGCTGCCATGGGAACTTGTCCTCATAGCCGCCCAAACCTACTTTCTGCAGCAGCTTGCGGGCGCGCTCTTCGTACTCCTTGCGCTTGGCCTTGAAGCTGCTGCGGTAGGGCTCCACGATTTCCAGCGGCAAGAGCACGTTGTCTACCGTGGTCCGCCACGGCAGCAGCGAGGGCGCCTGAAAGGCCATGCCCGAAATTTTGAGCGGCCCCGTCACCGGCTGGTTGTCGATCAGGATCTTGCCCATGGACGGCATCTTCAGGCCGGTGGTGAGCTTCATGAAGGTGGACTTGCCGCACCCCGAAGGGCCGACGATGGCGATGAACTCGCCCTTGCGCACCTTCAGGTCAATGGCTTCCACGGCGAAGTGGTTCTGCTTGAGCAGTTCCTCGTTGTAAGCCAGCCAGACATCCTGAAAATCGACAAACCAAGGGGAGACAGGTGCGCGCATCGCGTTACTTCTTGGGCAGGACGTTGAGCTCGGCCTTGGAGGGCAGGAAGCTGCCGTTCCACACCACGTCAGGGTTCACGCGGCTCTTGGTGTTGAACGCGTCCGACACTTGCGAGGCCATCAAGGACAGGCGTGGGCCATTGACCTGGCCAAAGCCTTCGGCACGTGCGTTGGCGCTGTTGATGACCGTGTCGATCGCCAGCTTCAGGCGGCGGGTTTCGAGTTCGGTGTTGATGATGCCGTCACGCGCCTTCACGTCGGCAATGGCGGCCGCGGGGTTGCCGATCACGTCTTTCATGCCCTTGGCAAATGCGGCCAGAAAGGCTTTCACTGCGGCGGGGTTGTCCTTGAGGAACTTGGGCGAAGCAATGATGGCGTTGCCGTAGAGCTTCACACCGTAGTCGGGGTAGGGCAGCACGACCACGTCCTCGGCTTTGACCCCACGCGCTTCCAGATTCAGGAGGGAGGTGAAGGTGAAACCGGTGATGGCGTCCACATCACCGCGGGCCAGCATGGTTTCACGCAGGGGCGGGTCCATGGCAGTCCACTGCACGCCGCTGATGTTGTTGGCCTTGGCGAAGATCGGGAAGGCGCGGCGACCGGCGTCAAACACGGGGGCGCCCAGCTTCTTGCCGTTCAGGTCCGCAGGGGTCTTGATGCCAGACTTCTTGAGCGCCATCACCGAGGCGGGCGTGTCGTTGTAGACCATCATGATGGCCACAGGTTTGTTGGGGGCATCGGCGTTGTTGGCGTGGAATTCCATCAGCGCGGCCAGGTCGGCAAAGCCCATGTCGTAGGCACCCGAGGCCACACGCGTCACAGCGCCGCCCGAACCGTTGCCCGCGTCGATGGTGACGTCGAGTTTGGCCTCCTTGAAATAGCCCTTGGCGGCGGGTGTGAGGAACAGGGCCGCGGGGCCTTCAAAACGCCAGTCCAACTGAAACTTGATGGGAGTGACCTGGGCCATGGCGGTGCCGGCCGTCAGGGTGGCAGCCGCGAGAGCCAGGGCGTGCAGGAAATAGCGCTTGTTCATGAAGGTTCCTTGGTTTGAATGGATGGAATCATGGGCAGCAAGAAAAATGCCCAAAGTTGGGGCGCGGCACAAAATCAGGGCTGCAGCAAGTCCAGCAGGGTTCGCGCTACCACCTTGGTCGCGCGGCGCAGGTCGTCAAGTTGCAAGCGCTCATCGGCCCGTTTGGCGTGCGACTCCAGCACCGTACGTGGGCCGGCGCCATAAATCACACCCGGGATGCCCTGTTCGCTGAACAAGCGCACATCGGTGTAGAGCGGCGTGCCCATGGCGGGGATGGGCTCACCAAACACGGCCTGCCCGTGTTTTTGCAAAGCATCCACCAACGGCTTGTTGCCTGGCAGTGGCTGCATGGAGTTGGCCAGCAGCAGGCGTTTGATATCCACAGTGATACCAGGGCAGGCCGCGGCCGCATCGGCAATCACCTGGCGAATCGTGGCTTCCACTTCCACAGGGTTTTCTTCGGGAATCATGCGGCGGTCCAGCTTGAGCACCACTTTGCCGGGGACCACATTGGTGTTCGTGCCGCCTTCGATGCGGCCTACGTTCAGGTAGGGGTGGGTGATGCCTTCCACGTTGGAAGTCACCTGCTTGTACAACGTGTTCTGCGCATACAGCGCGTTGAGGATGTGCACCGCACCCTGCAGAGCGTCCACGCCGGTGTCGGGAATGGCCGCGTGCGCCATCTTGCCGTGCACCGTCACCTCCATCTGCAGGCAGCCGTTGTGCGCGGTGATGACCTGGTACGAAAAGCCCGCCGCAATCAGCAGGTCTGGCTTGGTCAGGCCGTGCTTGAGCAGCCAGCCGGGTCCGACCTCGCCGCCAAATTCCTCGTCGTAGGTGAACAGCAATTCCACGGATCCCTTGAGCGGCAGGCCCAGCGATTCGAGCGCACGCACGGCAAAGGTGTAGGTGGAGAAATCGCCCTTGCTGACCGCGGTGGCGCGGCCAAACATCTGGCCGTTGTCGATCGTTCCCCCATACGGGTCATGCGTCCAGCCCTCGCCCGGCGGCACCACATCGCCATGTGCGTTGAGTGCAATGGTGGGCCCGGCACCGTAGGCACGGCGCACGACCAGGTTGGTGATGCTTTGCAAGCCAGCCTCCGCCACTTCGGCCGCTGGCACGGCGTGCTTTTGTGCGGTGATACCCATGGCCGCCAGAAGCTCGGCAGTGCGTTCGGCATGCGGTGCGTTGTTGCCCGGTGGCGTGTCGGTGGGCACGCGCACCAGTTCTTGCAGAAAGTGCACTTGCTCGTCGAAGTGCGCGTCAATCCAGGCGTCGAGTTGGTCGTAGGCAGTGGTCATGGTGGAGTGGTCTTCAGGCTTGCGCAGCCAGTTGTTCGAGCAAATGGGAGAAGGCGTCGACCGCGAGTTGCATGTCGTCGCTGGTGCTGGATTCCAGCGGGTTGTGGCTGATGCCGGAGTTCAGGCCGCGTACAAACAGCATGGCCTGCGGCATGACGGTGTGCAGCTTCATGGCGTCGTGGCCCGCGCCGCTGGGCATGCGGTGCAGGGGTACGCCCAAGGCTGTTACGGCTTGCTCCCAGCGCTGCTGCCAGGCCGGTGCACTGGGCGCGGCGCTGGCCTGCATGGTTTGGGTCAGTGTGAGGTGCACGCCCCGCCGTTCGCACAGTGCTTGCAAGCCGGCCCGCACATCGGCGTCCAGCGCATCGCGCTGCGCATCTGATGGGGCACGCAGGTCCAGCGAAAACTGGCAGCGTCCGGGGATCACATTGATGGAGCCGTTCGGCACACTGAGGATGCCCACGGTGCCCACTGAGTCGCCATCGCGCGCGGCACGCTGCTCCACCATTAGGACGAGTTCAGCCACGGCCGCGGCGGCATCGCGCCGCTGGTCCATGGGCGTGGTGCCGGCGTGACTGGCCATGCCGATGACCTCGCCCACGTAGCGCACGCTGGCGTTGATGGAGGTAACCACGCCCAGCGGGATGTCCAGTGCGTTGAGTACCGGGCCCTGTTCGATGTGCACTTCCACAAAGCCTTGGTAGTCCGCGGGGTTGCGGCGGATGGCAGGAATCGCGTTCACGTCCAGCCCGGCGTGGGCCATGGCGTCGCGCATGGAGACGCCATCCGCATCGGTTTGGTCCAGCCAAGCGGGGTCAAAGTCGCCGGTGAGTGCGCCTGAACCGAGGAAGGTGGCCTTGTAGCGCTGGCCTTCCTCTTCGGCAAAGCCCACCACCTCCAGCGCATAGGGCAGGCGTTGGCCTTGCGCCTTCAGCGTCTGCACGCAGGCTAGCGGCACGTAGATGCCCATGCGGCCGTCGTACTTGCCGCCGTTGCGCACGGTATCAAAATGGCTGCCCGTCAGCAGCGTTTTGAGTATTTTTGGTCTCTGGCCCCCGTCTTCATTGCGCGACCAGCTATCACTTTCATAGCGCCCTACCACATTACCCACCGCATCGATGACGGCGCTGTCACAGCCTGCGGCCAGCATGTCGGCCTGGATCTGGCGGGCGCAGGCTCGGTGCGCGTCGGTCAGGTAGGTGACGGTGAGCTGGCCAAGCTCGGCGTAGCCGGGGTCGGTGTGCTGGGCCAGCGCCTCCTGCCAGTCCCACACCTGGTGGCCTTGGGTGGGCACGTAACCAAACTTGTCGTTCAGGCGGATCTCCGCAATGCGGTGCACATTGCGCAGGCACTCGGCCAGCTCAAATTCAGGGTGACCCTGCACGCGGCGCTCAAGTGTGGCAATGATTTCGGCCTTCAACAAGCCGGTGCCACGCGGGCCGCGCACCGCCAGGATGAAGGGAAAGCCAAAGCGCGCGTTGTACTGCGCGTTGAGCCGCTGGATCTTGTCGAACTCGGCCGGCGTGCAGTGGGTGAGGCCGGCCTTGCTTTGCTCGTTGCTGCTCTCGGCGGTCAGGTTCTTGTCCACCATGGCTTTGCCGGCCAGCTCGGGGTGGGCGCGCAAAAGTGCCAGCTGCGCGTCGCGCCCGCCATTCGCCACTTCCAGCACCATGGCGTGCTTGAGCTGGGCCAGTGAGACAAAGGGGCGTTTGGCGAGGGCCGCGCGTGCAATCCAGGGCGAGTGTTCGTAGAGGCCGTCCAGCAGCGCGGCGGCCTCATCCAGCGTGGCGCGGTTGAGTTGGTCCAGGGTCAGGGGTGTTGCCATGGCGTTCAACCTTGGTAGGGGTGGACGGCTTTCCAGTGTCGCGCAATGTCAAGGCGCCGCGCGACCCACACGCGCTCATGCTGGCCAATGTGGTCCAGAAAACGCTGCAGCGCCGTGATGCGGCCAGGGCGGCCCAGCAGGCGACAGTGCATGCCGATGCTCATCATGCTGGGGCGCTCGTCGCCCTCGGCGTACAGCGCATCAAACGTGTCCTTGAGGTACTGGAAAAATGGATCGGCATGCGAATAGCCTTGGGGCAGCGCAAAGCGCATGTCGTTGCAGTCCAGCGTGTAGGGCACGATGAGCTGGGGCACCACGCTGCCATCGGTCTTTTGCACCTTCATCCAGAAGGGCAGGTCGTCGCCGTAGTAGTCGCTGTCGTAGTCAAAGCCGCCGTAGTCCGCCACCAGGCGGCGCGTGCGCGGGCTGTCGCGGCCGGTGTACCAGCCCAAGGCGCGCTGGCCGGTGAGCTTTTCAATCGCCGCCATGCCCAGCTGCATGTGTTCGCGCTCGGTGGCTTCGTCGATATTTTGGTAGTGGATCCAGCGGTGGCCATGGCAGGCAATCTCGTGGCCCAGCTCTACCAGGCGGCGCGTGAGCTCGGGGTGGCGCTGCAGCGCCATGCTTACGCCAAACACAGTGAGCGGCAGGCCACGCTTTTCAAACTCGCGCAGGATGCGCCACACGCCGGCGCGCGAGCCGTACTCGTAGATGCCTTCCATGCTGATGTGGCGGTCCGGGTAGCTCGCGGGGTTGAACATCTCAGACAAGAATTGTTCAGAGCCCGCATCGCCATGCAGCACGCTGTTTTCGCCGCCTTCTTCGTAGTTGAGGACGAACTGCACGGCCACGCGGGCCTGGCCCGGCCATTGCGCGTGGGGCACGTGTTCGCCGTAGCCAATCAGGTCACGGGGGTAGGGCTGGGTGCTGTCGTAGGTGGTCATGGTGTGGCGGTCGGTGTGAGGGTGAGGGCGGCTTCGACGTTGTGCAGGTGCGCGTCCATCAGTTGCAGGGCCAGGGCCTCGTCACGCGCTTCCAGCGCGTCTACGATGGCGGTGTGTTCTTCATGCGAATGTTCGGCCGCTGCGCTGGACTGGTACATCAGCGTGATCAGCGCGCAGCGAGAAAGCAGGTCCATCATCAGCAAGGCCAGCACCTCGTTGCCCATGAGCTGGGCCAGGCGCACATGGAAGTCGCCGAGTAGCTCGGTGCGGCTGGTGATATTGCCTTCGCGGACGGCCTGTTGTTCCTGGACGATGTGGGCACGCAGCGCCTCAATGTGGTGGGGAGTGACACTGAGGATGAATGCACGGAGCATGCCCGCTTCGAGCATGCGGCGCACTGCAAACACCTGGCGCGCTTCGGCCACAGAGGGGGCCGAGACAAACGCCCCGCGCGCGGGTTCCATGCGGATCAGCCGGTTTTGCGAGAGCTGGAACAGCGCTTGGCGGATCAGCGTACGCGACACGCCGAACTGGTCCGCCAGTTTTTGTTCGCCCAGTTTGGCGCCGGGTTGCAACCGGTGCTCCACGATAGAGCGAGTGATGGCCTCGACGATGAAACTGGTGGTGGTGGGCTCCATGCGGCCATGATACCGAGAATGCCGAAAAGTGTATACACTTTGGATTTTGCAGCGAAAGGGCAGCGCCATGGGCTTGAGCACACACGTACTGGACACCATGCACGGCACACCTGCAGCGGGCATGTCGGTGGCGCTGTACACCACACAGATCGGCCCCCAGGGCGAGACTGCCTCGCTGGTGAAACGCTTCGTGCTGAACGCCGACGGCCGCAACCCCGACGGCCCGCTGTACGACAACGCGAGCCTGAAGACGGGCACCTATCGGCTGGTGTTTGATGTGGCGGGCTACTTCAAGGCCCGCAACGTGGCCTTGCCCGAACCCAATTTTCTGAACCAGGTGAGCCTGGACTTTGGCGTGGCCCATGTGGACCAGCACTACCACGTGCCACTCTTGGTCAGCCCCTGGAGCTACTCCACCTACCGGGGCTCGTGAGTCCTGATCAGAGCTGACCTTCAGTCAAGGTGTCCAATTGAAAGCGCCCGCTCTTGTGCCACAGCCACGTATCGGTGTAGGTCACGCGGCCCATCTTCACTGGGGCGGGGAAGGGGGCGGCCAGGCGCACCGAGCGTTCAATTTCAGCCATCACCTCGGGGGCCTGGGTGGGTGCGCGCATCCAGCGGATGTCGGTCACATAGCCCAGACGGTCAATGTCCACCTGCAGCACACCCACGGCGTAGAGCAGCGGCGGCAGCTTGCCGGACCAGATGCGATCGGTGTTGCGCGCATACAGGTGGGTGGCCGCGTCGCGCCGGTAGTCGCGCGGCGACAAGGCCTGCGACACGAACATGGGGACTTCTTGCGCGGGCGGCGCGACGACCACCGGAATGGGCGGCTGTGGTGTGGGCGCGGTGGCCACGGAGGGCGGAGCCTCGCGTTTGGTGGCGCAACCTGCCACCAGGCCTGCAATCACCAGGCCTGCGCTCCAGGCCAACCAGGTGCCGCGCTTCCAACGGGGTGCGCGTGCGGTGTAACTCAATTCCATCGTGTGTCTCCGGTCGGGTCTGTGCCCGCGTGCTGTGGGGCAAATTATGGCCCCGATTGGTTGGGTGATTGCGACAAAGGTATCTGTTTGTGAACGCCTTGCAGTCCCTCGCCCATTTGCTGCGGCATGCCGATGCCGTGCTGGTCTGCGTGCAGTCCAGCCGCGGCTCGGTGCCGCGCGGGGCCGGCGCCTGGATGGCCGTGCATGCGCAGGGCACGATTGGCACGGTTGGTGGTGGACGCCTGGAACTGGACGCGATTGCGCAGGCGCGTAACCTATTGTTGCAAAGCCCGGCCCCCGCGCCGCACACCGAACGCTATGCCTTGGGCCCCAGCCTAGGGCAGTGCTGCGGTGGCGAGGTGCATCTGCAATATGAATACGTAGGGGCCGCCGATGTCGCTGCGCTGCAGCAACGCCTGCGCCCACCGCACTGGCCCGTAGCGCTGTTTGGCGGTGGCCATGTGGGCCGCGCGCTGGTGCAGGTGCTGGGCACGCTGCCCATGGACGTGAAGTGGATCGACAGCCGCGACGAAATATTCCCCGACCCGGTGCCCGAGACTGTGCAGTGCGAGCACTCTGACCCGGTGCACAGCGCGGTGGCCACGCTGACGCCGCAGTCCTGCGTGCTGGTCATGAGCTTCAGCCATGCCGAGGATTTGGACATCGTGGCGGCCTGCCTGGTGCGCCAGCGTGCGCAGGGCGATCTGCCTTACATCGGCCTGATCGGCAGCCGCACCAAATGGGCCACCTTCCGCAAGCGCCTGGTGGGGCGCGGATTTACCGACGCCGAGTTGGACCACGTCACCAGCCCCATCGGTGTGCCCGGCATTGCCGACAAGCGCCCCGAGGTGATTGCGGTGGCCGTGGCGGCCCAACTCTTGCAAGTGACATCACATTAGGAGAACCCACGCATGGAAAGCTATTTACTCGACTGGGCCAACCTGCTGTTGCGCTGGGTGCACGTCATCACCGCGATCGCCTGGATCGGCTCCTCGTTCTACTTTGTGTTTCTGGACAGCAGCCTCACGCCGCCGGAAGACGAGGATTTGAAAAAGCAGGGTGTGAGCGGTGAACTCTGGGCCGTGCACGGCGGGGGGTTCTACCACCCGGTGAAGTTTGCGGTGTCGCCGCCCAAGCTACCGGCGCACCTGCACTGGTTTTACTGGGAGAGCTACAGCACCTGGTTGACTGGGTTCTCGTTGTTCACGGTGTCTTACCTCTGGAATGCAGGTACCTACCTGATCGATAAGTCCGTCATGAACTGGCATCCGCATGCGGCCATTGCCGTGGCGATCGGGTTTCTGGTGGTGTTCTGGCTGGCGTATGACCTGATCTGCCGCATCTTCGGCCAGCGCAAAAACGGCGATGCCATCGTGGGCGTGGGTGTGGCGGTGCTGGTGTGTATCGCGTCGTGGTTGGCCTGCCACTGGTTTGCCGGGCGTGCGGCTTTCTTGCTGGTGGGCGCCATGATGGCCACCACCATGACGGCCAACGTGGCGCACTGGATCATTCCGGGCCAGCGCAAGATGGTGGCCAGCATCAAGGCCGGGCAGCCGGTGGACCCCATCCACGGTTGGCGCGGCAAGCAGCGCAGCGTGCACAACACCTACTTCACGCTGCCCGTGTTGTTCGCCATGCTGAGCAACCACTACAGCTTCACCTACAGCCACCCGCAAAACTGGCTGGTGCTCATCGTCATGATGTTTGCGGGCGCTGCCATCCGCCAGTTCTTTGTGCTGCGCCACGGCTTCAAGCTTGGCCGCAATAGCCACCCCTGGCCCTACGCGCTGGCCGGTGTGGTGGCGATTGTGGCTACGTTGGTCTGGCTCAAGCCTGCACCACCTGCGGACGGCGCTATGAATTCAGGAGCTGCTAGCGCAGTGGGTGCGGGGGCTGTGGCCCCATTTGGCTATAAAGAGCTGCAGCCCATCCTGGCGCAGCGCTGCTACATGTGCCATGGCGAAGCAGTGCAGATGAAGAATGTGCGCCTGGACTCTCCCCAAGGTGTCGCCGCCCACGCGCAGGCGGTGTACCAGCAGGCCGTGGTCACCAAGATCATGCCCATGAACAACGCCACCAACATCACCGATGCAGAGCGCGAAGTGATCAGGCGCTGGTTTGAGGGTGGGGCAAAAACCGAGTAGCTAGAGGGTTAACGCTGCGCCGTCGCCAACCTCAGCGCCAGTCCCACAAACACCACGCTGGCCACGCGATTCAAGATGCGCTGCGCGCGCAATGAGCGCTTGAACACCTGACCAAAACCGGCGGCGAACCAGGCGATGGTGCTGAAGGTCAGCAGCGCGGCCAGGATGAAGACGCCACCCAGCATGCTGATTTGCAGCGCCATGTTGCCCTGTTGCGGGTCGGCAAACTGGGGAAGAAACGCGAGGAAGAAAATCGCCACCTTGGGGTTGGTGATGTTCATCAGCACGCCGCGGCCATAGGTTTGCGCCGCGGTCATGGGGGGAGAGGTGTCGCTGTCCATGATGCCCACGGGCGCACGCCAGGCGCCCCAGGCCAGCCAGAGCAAGTAGCCAGCCCCGCAGAGTTTGAGCACGGTGAACGCCGTGGCTGATGCCGCAAACACGGCCGCCAGGCCCAGCGCCACGGCGGCCGTGTGGAATAGCAGGCCGCTGCACAGGCCCAACACTACCAACAAGCCCGCGCGCCGCCCGTGCACCGCGGAGTGGAGCAGCACAAACACGTTGTCGGGGCCCGGAGACAGGGCCAGCAGCACCGAGGCGCCGAAGAAGGTGAGGAAGGTGTTCAAGGTAGGCATGGATCGCATCCTACCTTGTGGATCAGGCTTTGGCGACTTCGTGGGCGCCCATGATCTCCAGGGCGCGCACCAGTGCAGAGTGGTCCAGGTTGACCATACCGTTGGCCGCACACACCTGCATCAGCTGCGCAGCACCGGCGGTTTGTGGCAGGGCCAACCCCAAGGCCTTGGCGCCGTTCAGGGCCAGACCCAAATCCTTTTGGTGCAGACCAATACGGAAGCCCGGGTTGAAGGTGCGCTTGACCATGCGTTCGCCATGCACCTCCAGAATGCGCGAGGCAGCGAAGCCGCCCATCAGCGCCTGGCGCACCTTGGCGGGGTCGGCACCGGCCTTGCTGGCAAACAGCAGGGCCTCGCCCACGGCGGCAATGTTGAGCGCCACAATGATCTGGTTGGCCACCTTGCAGGTCTGGCCGTCGCCATTGCCACCCACCAGCGTGATGTTCTTGCCCATGAGTTGCAGCAAAGGCAGCAGCTTGGCAAAGGTCTCGTCGGACGCGCCCACCATGATGGTCAGGCTGGCCGCTTTGGCGCCGACCTCGCCGCCCGAGACGGGCGCATCCATGTACTGGCAGCCCAGTGCGTTGATCTTGGCCGCAAAGGCCTTGGTGTCCACCGGTGAGATGGAGCTCATGTCCACCACGGTCTTGCCTTGGCTCAAACCCGAGGCCACGCCGCCATCACCAAACAAGACAGTTTCTACGTCAGGCGTATCGGGCAGCATCAGGAAAATGATGTCGGCCTTTTGCGCAACCTCTTGCGCGCTGGCGCAGGCTTGGCCGCCTGCGTCCAGCAGCTGTGCTGGCACTGCGCTGCGTGTGTTCAGGTAAACGGTGTGGCCCGCGGCCAGCAGGTGGCCGGCCATGGGTGCGCCCATGATGCCCAAGCCAATGAATCCGAGTGTGGTCATAGTCGTGTTTTCAAAAAAATTAAACGGCGTAACGGTCTTTGAGAGCCTGTGTGGCCGAGCGGAACACGCCCAGGTCACTGCCCACAGCCACAAAGGTGGCGCCCATGTCTATATAGCGGCGTGCATCGGCTTCCACCGGCGCCAGGATGCCGGTGGGCTTGCCATGGGCCTTGGCCTGGGCAAACACGTGGGCGATGGCCTCTTGCACTTCCGGGTGGGCGGCATTGCCCAGGTGGCCAAAGCCGGCGGCCAAATCAGAGGGGCCGACAAAAATGCAGTCCACGCCGGGCAGGGCTGCAATCTCGCCGCTGGCGGCTACGCCGGCACGGCTTTCAATTTGCACCGCCACGCACATGTGCTGGTTGGCTTCCTGGAAATAGTTGGCCACCGTGCCATAACGGTTGCTGCGCTGGGACACCGACACACCACGCATGCCCTCAGGCGGATAGCGGGTAGCGGCTACGGCACGGCGTGCCTCTTCAGCGCTTTGCACAAACGGAATGAGGAAGTTGTAGAAACCCGCGTCCAGCAGACGCTTGATCTCCACCTCGTTGTTGCTCGTGGGGCGCACGAATGGCGCGCTCACGCTGTCTTTGAGTGCCATGAGCTGGGGCACAAAGGTGATCACGTCGTTGGGCGAGTGCTCGCCGTCCATCAGGATCCAGTCAAAACCTGCCACGCCCAACACCTCGGCGGTGATGGGGCTGGCCAGCGACGACCAGCAGCCGATCAGGCGTTTGCCGGCCAGCAAGTCTTTCTTGAACTGGTTGGGAAAAGGGCGGTAGGGAACAGGGTAGGTCATGGCATAGCCTTTGGGGTATCGGTTCGGTCAGGTAATAGGAGCGGGGTTGAACAGCACGAGTGCGTTGTGCAGCTTCCAGTGCTCGGCCCAGGTTTTTTTGCGTCCGCTGGCGACTTCCAGCATCAGGTGAAACAGTTCCCAGCCCACATCGGCAATGCTGGCTTCACCGTCGGCAATACGTCCGGCGTTCACGTCCATCAGGTCGTGCCAGCGGCGTGCCAGGTCGGTGCGCGTAGCCACCTTGATGACGGGCACTTCGGCCAAGCCATAGGGCGTGCCGCGGCCGGTGGTGAATACATGCAGGTTCATGCCCGCGGCCAGCTGCAGCGTGCCACAGATGAAATCACTGGCCGGCGTGGCTGCGTAAATCAAGCCCTTGGATTGCAGCTTCTCACCCGGCGACAGCACGCCGCTGATGGGCGCAGTGCCAGACTTGATGATGGAGCCCATGGCTTTTTCAACAATGTTGGACAAGCCACCGGCCTTGTTGCCAGGTGTGGTGTTGGCACTGCGGTCCGCCTGACCGCGGCCCAAGTAGGCGTCGTACCAGGCCATCTCGCGCGCCATGGCGTCGGCCACGGCGGGCGTGGTGGCGCGGGCCGTCATTTGCTCCACGGCATCGCGCACTTCGGTGGTCTCGGAGAACATCACCGTGGCACCGGCGCGCACCAGCAGGTCGGTGCAAAAGCCCACGGCTGGGTTGGCGGTGACGCCCGAGAAGGCGTCGCTGCCACCGCACTGCACGCCCACCACCAGCTCGCTGGCGGGTATGGTTTCGCGTTGGCGGGCGTTGAGCCGTTCCAGATGCGGCACGGCAGAGGCCAGCACTGAGTCGATCATGGACATGAAGCCCACATGCTTCTCGGCCTGCAAGCACACCACGTCGAGCGCCTCCCCAGTCTGCAAGGGAATGCTGCCGGGTGGCAGCAGGCGCTCGGGTTGTAGCTTCTCGCAGCCCAGGCTCACAACCATCACCTCGCCACCGAAGTTGGGGTTTTTGGAGATGTTGCGTAGCGTGCGGATGGGGATGATGGCGTCGGGTGCGTCAATCGCCACGCCGCAGCCGTAGCTGTGCTCCAGGCCGATCACATCGTCGACGTTGGGGTAGCGTGGAAGCAGCTCAGCCTTGATACGCTGCACCGCAAAGTCCACCACGCCGGCAACGCACTGCACCGTGGTGGTGATCGCCAGGATGTTGCGCGTGCCCACCGAACCATCGGCGTTGCGGTAGCCCTCGAAGGTATAGCCCGTCAGTGGTTCGGCGTTCCATGCGGGGGCCGTGGATTGCGGCAGGTCGGCCAGCGAGCGGGCCTCTGGCATGTGCAGCAGGCGCTCATGCACCCAGGCACCCGCAGGGATGTCTTTCAGCGCATAGCCAATCGGCACGTTGTAGCGCAGCACTGCAGCGTCTTTGGCAATCGCGACCAGTGCGACCTTGTGGCCTTGCGGCACGCGGTCCACCAGCGTCAGACCATCGGGCAGCACAGTGCCCGCAGCCAGGCCACCATCGTTGGCCACGATGGCCACGTTGTCGGCCGCATGCATGCGGATGGTGAGGGGAGAAGTCGTCATAGCAAAAAGCAGGTCAGCAGAAGCGGGGGTTAGTCCGCCTTGATGCCACCTTCCTTCACGACACGTGCCCACTTGGTGCGCTCTGCGGCCTCAAATGCGGCGAGTTCGGCCGGGGGCATGCCGGAGGGTTCCAGGCCCAGTGCGTCCAGTCGGGCGCGGGTATCGGGTTGGGCCAGGATTTTTGAGATTTCTTCGTACAGGCGGCGCACGATTTCCTTGGGAGTGCCGGCCGGTGCATGCACCGTTTGCCAGCTGACCACGTCGTAGCCCGGCACGCCGGATTCTGCGACGGTGGGCACCTGCTCAAAGCCCTTGACCCGCTTGCTGGAGGTCACCGCCAGCGCGCGCAACGTGCCCGCCTTGATGTGCGCGGCGGTCGCGACCAAGGTGTCAATCCCCAGGTTCACCTGGCCGGCAATCACGTCTTGCACCGCCGGGCCGCTGCCGCGGTAGGGAATGTGCAGGATGTAGGCCTTGGCCATTTGTTTGAGCAACTCACCACCCATGTGCTGGGACGAGCCCGCGCCGGATGAGGAGAAGGCCAGCTTGCCCGGGTTGGCCCGTGCGTACGCCAGCAGCTCCTGGAAGGTCTTGAACGGGCTGTTGGCCGGCACCACGATCACGTTGGACGTGGTACCAATCATGGTGATGGGCTCAAAGTCTTTGGCCGCGTTGTAAGCGATCTTGGGGTTCAGTGCCGGGTTGATGGCATGGGTGGAGATCGTGCTGCCCAACAGCGTGTAGCCGTCGGGTGCTGACTTGGCCACCACGTCCGCGCCCAGCACGCCGCCGGCGCCGGCCCGGTTGTCCACCACGATGGTCTGGCCCAACGCCGCCCCCAGCTTGGGGCCTATTAGGCGCGCCAGGATGTCTGTGGTGCCTGCAGGAGCAAACGGCACCACATAGCGGATGGGCTTGCTGGGCCAGGTGTCCGCATGAGCCATACCCGTAGCAGTGGTGGCCAGCGCCACCCCCATTTGGAGAAGATTGCGACGTTGCATGGTGTTCCTTTCAGTGCAGGATCAAGTTGGGCAACCACAGGGAAAAAGCGGGCACATAGGTCACCAGAGCCAGGCAGGCCAGCAAGGCGCCATAGAAGGGCCAGATGGAGCGCATGACCTCGCCGACCGAAATGCCGCCAATCGCACACCCCACAAACTGTGTGGTGCCTACCGGTGGTGTGTTCAGGCCCAGGGCGCAGTTGATCAGCATCAGCACGCCGAATTGCGAGGGGTCCATGCCGAACTTCTGCGCAATCGGCAAAAAGATGGGTGTGCAGATCAGCAGCGTGGGCGCCATGTCCAGAAAAGTCCCCAGCAGGAACAACACGACGTTGATCATGAGGAAAATCATCCAGGGCGTCTGGGTGACTGTGCTCATCAGATCGCCCGTGCGTTCGGGCACGGAATACATCGCCAGGAAGTAACCAAACGCGTTGGAGATGCCGATCAGGAACAGCACCACGCCCGTGGTTTTGCAGGCCTTGGCGCAGGACTTGATGAAGTCGCTCCACGACAGCGAGCGGTACACCAGGCCCGTGATCACCAGCGCCCACAGCACCGCAGTCGCTGCGGACTCGGTGGCCGTGAACACGCCCGTCAAAATGCCGGTGAGGATGATGCCCACCACCAGCAGGCCAGGCAGTGCGGCCACAAAGCTGTTGCCCACTTCACCCCAGCCAGAGAACGCGCCGCGGGTGGGGTAGCCGCGCTTGATCGCAACACCGTAGGCAGCCAGCAGGTTCAGGACCGTGAGCAACACGGCCGGGACGATGCAGGCCATGATCATGCCCAGCACGCTGACCGATGCGATGCCTGCCGTAGCCAGTGTGTAGAGGATCAGGTTGTGGCTGGTGGGCATCAGCGCGCCGACCAAGGAAGCATGCGTGGTCACGTTCACCGCATAGTCGGTGTCGTAGCCCTCTTTCTTCATCAACGGAATCATCACCGAGCCCATGGCGGACACGTCCGCCACGGGAGAGCCTGCGACGCCGCCAAACAGCGTGCAGCCCAGCACATTGGACATGCCCAGGCCGCCACGTACATGCCCCACCAGGCTATTGGCAAAGCGCACGATGCGCTCGGCAATACCGCCGTGCAGCATCAGCTCACCCGCAAAGATGAAGAACGGGATAGCGAGGAAGGAGAACACCTGCATGCCCCCCACCATCTTTTGAAATACCACGGCCACCGGAATGCCGGCCGCGATGATGGTTGCAACGGAGGAGAGACCCACCGCAAAGCCGACCGGCACCCCGATCAGCAGCAACACGCCGAAGCTCACACCCAAAACGGTCAGTTCCATGCTGGCACCACTTCCTTGCCCTGAATCAGGGCGATCACATGTTCAATCGTAAAAAGCACCACCAGCACGCCGGCAATGACAAGGGGCACGTAGTCCATGCTGGACGGAATCGCCAGCATGGGCTTCTGGTCGTTCCACTTCAGGACCGCCCAGATGTAGCCGTTGTAGGCCATCAGGGCGCCGAATAGGCCCACCAGCATGTGGATGACGATTTCCAGTTTCAGGCGCATGCTTTCGGGTAGCAGGCTGATGATGGAATCCATGCCGATGTGGCCGGCGTCGCGTACGCCCACAGCCACGCCCAGCGCAGTGATATAGAGCACCAGCAGCAGGGCCAGCGCTTCGGCCCAGGTGGGGGTGTCATTGAAAACATATCGCCCGATCACCTGGTATTGCACGCAGGCGATGAGCACGATGAGACCAGCCACCGCAAGCATCAGGCTGAGCTTGGAGAGGGTGGCACAGAAGCGGGTATACATGGACAGCTCCGGTGAATGGGGAAAACACCCCGGCGGATCTGCCAGGGTGTTGGAAAGACACGCTTACTTGGTGTCTTGAACAGCCTTCACCAGGCGCTTGAGGTCAGGCGTGTTGGCAAACTTGTCATACACCGGCCCCATGACGTCCTGGAAGGACTTCTTGTCCACTTCCACGAACTCGGTGCCGGCGGCCTTCACCATGTCGTATTCCTTCTTCTCGTAGGCAGCCCAGGCCTGGCGGTTGAAGGGAACGGACGCCTTGGCGGCTGCGCGGATCTGGTCTTGCTCCGCCTTGCTCAGCTTGTCAAAGATGACCTTGGAGAACAGCAGCACTTCAGGGGCCATGGAGTGCTCGGTCTTGTTGTAGTACTTGGCAGCTTCAAAGTGGCGGAAACCGGAGCCGTACGATGGGTAGTTGTTCTCCGCCGCATCCACCAGGCCGGTCTTCAGTGCGGTCAACACTTCGCCCGCTGGCATGGGGGTGGGGTTGGCACCCATGGCACCGGCCACAGCCACCCACAGGTCGGACTGTTGCACGCGAATCTTCATGCCCTTGGTGTCGGCCACAGACTTGACGGGCTTCTTGCTGTAAATGGAGCGCGAACCGGAGTCGTAGTAGGCCAGCAGTACAAAGCCTGACGCTTCGCAATCTTTGGCAATTTCTTCGCCGATAGGGCCGTCCAGCACTTTGTGCAAATGGTCTACCGAGCGGAACAGGAAGGGAAGCACCGGAATATTGGTCTTGGCGCAGACGGAGTTCATGGGGCTGATGTTCACGCGCACCATGTCCAGCGCACCAATCTTCACTTGGTCGATGGTTTCTTTCTCGGTGCCCAGGGCGCCTTTGTTGAACACCTTGATGGTGTCTTTGCCGCCGGTAGCCTTCTTGAGCTCTTCGCCCATGAATTTGACGGCAGTGACGGTGGGGTAGTCGTCCGAGTTGTGGATGTCGGCGGACTTGAACTCGGTGGCGTAGCTAGCCATGCCAATGCTGGCCAGCAGTGTGGCGATGAGGGTGGGTACCAGTTTCATGATGTCTCCTGTGGGTGGTTTTAGTGGGATGGAACGGAAAGCGGAAATTGGGTGAACAGGGGCTCGGCCCGCCCTTGCACGCCCGGTTGCACGACCAGTACGGCACCGTCCAGCGCGGCGTCAAAGCCGGGTGCGGGTTGTGCGGGCTGGATAGAGGTAATAAACAGGTGCCGTAGTTCAGGGCCGCCAAAAGCGCACATGGCGGGCTTGCTCACCGGCACCGCCATGGATTGCAACAAGGTGCCCGCGGGGCTGAAGCGGTGCACCTGGCCCGCGTCGTTGCCGCAGATCCAGTAGCAACCCTCGGCATCCACTGCCGCGCCATCGGGGCGCCCAGGCAGGGGCTTCATGTCTATCCATTCGGTTTGCGGCCCCCAGGTGCCGGTGGCACCGTCAAAGGCGTGTTGCCAAATGGTTTGGCGGCTGGGGTGGGAATCTGACAGGTAGGCAGTGCGCCCATCGGGGCTGAAAGCCATGCCATTGGGCGTGATGTAACCCTGCAGCACCGGGCCACGCAGACCCGAAGCATCCAGGCAATAGATGCCACCGGCAGGGCTGCCCAGCGACATGTCGCGCACCATGGTGCCTACCCACAGACGGCCCTGCGCATCGCAGCGGCCGTCGTTGAAGCGCATGCCTGCCTGCGGGTGGTCCACCGTGGCCAGGCACTTCACGCGGGCCAGGGTAGCCTCTTGCAGCTCCACCTCGTAGATGCCGCTTTCCATGGCGGCTATCACGGTGCCACGGTTGCTCAGTGCAATGCAACCCACGCGTTCGGCCAGGGCCCAGCTGCTTTGCGTGCGGCTGGCCCAGTCCAGGCGGTGAATACGCTGGCCTTCAATGTCCACCCAGTACAAGGCCTGGGCTTGCACAGACCACACGGGCGATTCGCCCACGCGGTCGCGTGCGGTGCTGATGGCAATGGCGGCGGTACTCATGAATGGCTTACTTGCCAGCCTTGTGGGCGGTCATGGGCTCGCCCTGAAACAGAAATCCGCCACCTTGGTAGATCGCAGCAGGGTCGGTAATGTCGGGTTGTGGCGTGCGGGCGTAGATGGCTTCGCGAAACGGGTCCGAGCTGTCTTGCGGCACATAGCCCACATGACGTGCTGCACTGTTGTCGTACCAGACCACGGCGTTGTCGGACATGCCAAAGATGGCCGTGTGGCCCAGGATGGGCGTGGTCAGGCAGGCGGTCACCAGGCGGTGCAGGTCATCAAAGCTCAGCCAGCTCGCCAGCATGCGCCGATCTTTAGGCTCGGCAAACGAGGAGCCGATGCGCACGCAGGCGGTCTCGATGCCGTAGCGGTCAAAGTACATGCGCGACAGGTCTTCACCAAAGGCCTTGCTCACGCCATACAGGCTGTCGGGGCGGGCAGGGTGGTCCAGGGTGATGGTTTCGCTCTGCTTGTAAAAGCCAGTCACGTGGTTGGAGCTGGCAAACACCACGCGCTTGATGCCATGCTTGCGCGCGGCCTCGTACAGGTTGTAGACGCCCAGAATGTTGGCTTGCAAGATGGGCTCGAAGGGGCCTTCGACGGAAATGCCGCCAAAGTGCACGATGGCTTGCACGCCCTTCACCATGGCTTCTACGGCGGTGGCGTCGGCCAGGTCCGCCAGGGCGATCTCCTCGCCCGCACGTGCGGGGCCAAAATCGGCGCGGTCGGACAGACGCAGCACCTCGCAATTGGCCTTCAATCGGTCTCGCATCGCCGTGCCCAAACCGCCTGCTGCGCCGGTCATCAGCAAAGTGTGGTGTACTTTGAGGGTCATGAAATTTATCGCTGCCTTGTCAGTTGTATGTTGTCTGATGTGTTAAATTGTCAACACCTGTTCCAACCAAGTCAAGGGCTTTTCCATGGACCTAGTGCAAACCCCTAGAGCTGCCGTAGCGCCACCATCACCTGCCGATGCAGGCGATGCGCCACGCCCGCGGCGCGCCCGTGGGCTGGTGCAAGAAGTGGTGGAAAGTCTGGCCGCCAGCATCCGCGATGGCGCGATTCAGCCGGGCAACAAATTGCCCACCGAGTCCGAAATCATGGCCCGCTTTGACGTGAGCCGCACGGTGGTGCGCGAGGCTATTTCGCGCCTGCAGGCCAACCGCCTGGTAGAGACCCGCCACGGTGTGGGCACCTTTGCACTGGCGCCCCAAAGCAGCGGTAACTTCCAGATCGCCGATGTGGACTTTGCCACCATCGCCGACGTGATTGCCCTGCTGGAGCTGCGCATTAGCCTGGAAACCGAGGCCGCAGGCCTGGCCGCCCAGCGCCGCACCGATGCGAATCTGCAGTCCATGCAGGCCATGCTCGATGCGTTCCAGACCTCCATCCAGGAAGACTCAGACGCTGTGCCCTCGGACTTCAGCTTCCACATGGAAGTGGCCAAAGCCACGGGCAACCGCCACTTTGCCGACCTGATGACGTATCTGGGCACCATGATCATTCCGCGCACCCGGGTTAATACACCCAGCACAGCGCCAGAAGGCCGCCAGGGCTATCTGCGCCGGGTGCATGGTGAGCATGAAAATATCTACAACGCCATCCGCAACCAGGACGCCGATGCCGCCCGCGCCGCCATGCGCACGCACCTGGCGAACAGCAAAGACCGCCTGCGAAAGTCGCAACCCGATACGGTTTAGTTGTATGATGTCTGACTTGTAGGGGCGCCATGTCGAGTGCCTCGCTGAGGAGACTTAACCCATGACTACCCCCCAGTCCGGCGCCGTGCGTGGCGCCCCCACCATCACCGCCCTGCAAGTCATCCCCGTCGCGGGCCATGACGGCATGCTGATGAACCTGAGCGGCGCCCACGCCCCGTTTTTCACGCGCAACATCGTTATCCTCACCGACAGCAGCGGCAACACCGGCGTGGGTGAAGTACCCGGTGGAGAGAAGATCCGCCAGACGCTCGAAGACGCGCGTCCGCTCGTGGTGGGCCAGCCGCTGGGCAGCTACAACGCCATTCTGAACCGCATGCGCGAAGCCTTTGCCGCGCGCGACAGCGGCGGGCGCGGTCTGCAGACGTTTGACCTGCGCATTGCCATCCACGCCGTGACTGCGGTGGAAAGTGCCTTGCTCGATCTGCTGGGCCAGTTTCTCGATGTGCCTGTGGCGGCCCTGTTGGGTGACGGCCAGCAGCGCGACAGCGTGGCGGTGCTCGGCTACCTGTTCTACGTGGGCGACCGCAACCAGACCGATCTGCCCTATATCAGCGAGCCCGACCAGGCCGACGACTGGAAACGCCTGCGCCATGAGAAAGCCATGGACGCAGACGCCGTGGTGCGTCTGGCCGAAGCCGCACATGCGCGTTATGGTTTCCAGGATTTCAAGCTCAAGGGCGGCGTGCTGCGCGGTGAAGAAGAAATTGAAGCCGTGACTGCGCTGCACAAACGCTTCCCCAAAGCCCGCATCACGCTGGACCCGAACGGTGGCTGGTTGCTCAAAGACGCCATACGCCTGTGCCGCGACCAGCACGACGTGCTGGCCTATGCCGAAGACCCGTGTGGTGGCGAAGGCGTGTTCTCGGGCCGCGAGGTGCTGGCCGAATTCCGCCGCGCCACGGGCCTCTTGACTGCCACCAACATGGTGGCCACCGACTGGCGCGAACTCGCGCATTCGCTGGCGCTGCAGTCGGTGGACATTCCGCTGGCGGATCCGCATTTCTGGACCATGCAGGGCTCGGTGCGCGTGGCGCAGGTTTGCGAGACTTGGGGCCTGACCTGGGGTTCGCACTCGAACAACCACTTCGACGTGTCGCTGGCCATGTTCACGCATGTGGCGGCGGCCGCGCCCGGCAAAGTCACGGCGATTGACACCCACTGGATCTGGCAAGACGGCCAGCGCCTGACCAAGGCACCGCTGCAGATCGTCGGCGGGCAGATCGCCGTGCCGGCCAAGGCGGGCCTGGGAGTGGAGCTGGACATGGTGGAAGTGGAGAAAGCCCACCAGCTCTACCTGCAGCACGGCCTGGGCGCACGCAACGACGCCATGGCCATGCAGTACCTGATACCGGGCTGGGCGTTTAACCCCAAGAGCCCCTGCCTGGTGCGCTAGGTCGGGCCGGCCGCCAGTTGCAGCGCCAGCCGGTTGTGGCGCTCCATGAGCGGGCCCAGGTCCACGGTTTCCAGATGCCCTTCGCGCACCACCACCCGGCCATTGACCACGGTGTAGTCGGCCTGCGGGCTCGCGCACAGCAGCAGGCTGCCCACGGGATCGTGCACGGCGCCGCCCGCAAAGCCCAGCGTGTCCAGGTCAAACAGCACCAGGTCGGCGCACATGCCCACGGCCAGGTGGCCAATGTCTGCACGGCCCAGCACCTGCGCACCACCGCGCGTGGCCACGCTCAGTGCATCGCGTGCGGTCATCTCGGCCGGGCCCAGGTCGCAGCCGAAGAAGGTTTTGCCATCGCGCACTTCAGGTGCTTGCATGGCGCGGCCCACGCGGGCCAGCAGCAGCGCCTGGCGCGCTTCGTTGACCATGTGTGCTGCATCATTGCTGGCGCTGCCGTCCACGCCCAGGCCCACGGGCACACCGGCGTTCAGCATCTTGCGAATGGGCGCGATGCCGCTGGCCAGCCGCATATTGCTGCACGGGCAGTGCGCCACGCCGGTGCGGCTGGCGGCAAACAGGCTGATGCCTTCGTCGTCCAGCTTCACGCAGTGCGCGTGCCACACGTCATGGCCCAGCCAGCCCAGGTCTTGTGCGTACTGCGTGGGCGTGCAGTTGAATTTTTCCTGCGAATAGGCCAGGTCGTGGTCGTTCTCGGCCAGGTGGGTGTGCAAGCGCGCACCGTACCTGCGGGCCAACAGCGCCGACTCGCGCATCAGATCGCGGCTCACGCTGAACGGCGAACAGGGCGCCACCGCCACGTTCAACATCGATCCATGCGACGCATCGTGGTACTGCTCGATCAGGCGCTGCGTGTCTTTGAGGATGAAGTCTTCGCGTTCCACCACCCGGTCCGGCGGCAGACCGCCTTGGCTTTGCCCCACGCTCATGCTGCCGCGCGTGGCCACAAAACGCATGCCGATCTCGGCCGCCGCTTCGATGCTGTCGTCGAGGCGCACGCCGTTGGGGTAGATGTAGAGGTGGTCGCTGCTGGTCGTGCAGCCGGAGAGCAGCAGCTCGGCCATCGCAATTTGTGTGCTGACCTGCACCATCTCGGGCGTGAGCCCGGCCCAGATCGGGTACAGCCCGCGCAGCCAGCCAAACAGCTCGGCGTTTTGCACCTGGGGAACAGCCCGCGTGAGGCTTTGGTACATGTGGTGGTGCGTGTTCACCAGGCCCGGAGTGACCAGGTGGTGGCAGGCGTCGATCACCTCGTCAGCTTGCAGGGCCTGCGGCGGCAAATCAGCGGTGACACCGATGAAGGCAATGCGGTTGCCCTCGATGTAGATCGAGGCATTGCGCAGCTCGGTGGATTGCGCCGGATTGGTATTGTCAAAAGTAGCAATAGCCCGCGCGTTGTGGATCAGCAAAGTGCCCATGTCAGAGTCTCTCCGTCAAACAAGTCTGCCACCTGCAAAGGTGGGTCCTGCCGAGGCCGAATCCCGCTGGATGGCTGCAAGAGCCGCCAGAGGCGAGCACCACGTTGCCGAGCATCCCGGGCTGTGCTTGCGCATTGCGCCTGTGGATTTTGCCCCAGTTCCTTCAAAATAAAGCGATGACCATGCCAAGCCCAACTCCCCCCGCCCATTTTTCTGACCTGGCCCCGCGCGACGTGCTGACCCAGCTCTATTGGGCCGCCGTGCACCAGGCTCTGCCAGCCCACACTTTGGCGGGGTTCCTGCCGCCCGTGCCCAAGGGCCGCACGCTGGTGCTGGGCGCCGGCAAAGCCGGTGGCGCCATGGCCCATGCACTGGACGCGTTGTGGCCGCAAGACGCACCCATGTCGGGGCTGGTGGTCACGCGCTACCACCACACCCCGCCACGCCCGGCAGACGCCGCGCCCCAGCGCATTGAGGTGGTCGAGGCCGCCCACCCCGTGCCCGATGCGGCCGGGCTGGCGGCGGCGCAGCGCATCCTGGCGTTGACCGACGGCTTGACCGAAGACGATTTGGTGATTTGCCTGATCTCGGGCGGCGGCTCGTCGTTGTTGACCCTGCCTGCGCAGTGGCAGGGCGGTGGTATCACGCTGGAAGACAAGCAGCGCATCAACAAGATGCTGCTGGAGAGCGGCGCCAGCATCCAGGAGATGAACTGCGTGCGCAAGCACCTCTCGGCCATCAAGGGCGGGCGCCTGGCTGCAGCCTGCTACCCGGCGCAGGTGGTGACGCTCTTGATCAGCGATGTGCCGGGCGACGACCCCAGCGTCATCGCCAGTGGGCCGACCGTGCCCGACCCCACCACCTGCGCCGATGCGCTATCAATTTTGAAGCGCCTGGCGCAGGTTTCATCGGGGCCAGAGGCCGATTTCATTGTGGAAGCCCTCGAAGACGGCACGCTGGAGACGCCCAAACCCGGCGACCCGGTGTTTGCCCGCAACACCGTGCATCTGATCGCCACGCCGCAACAGTCGCTCGAAGCCGCGGCCGCGGCCGCGCGCGCCATGGGCCTGACCGCGCACATCCTCAGTGACGAGATGGAGGGGGAGGCGCGCGAGGTGGGCAAGGTGCACGCGGCGCTGGCACGGGCCGTGGCGCTGCGCGGTGCGCCGTTTGCGCGGCCCTGTGTGATCCTGAGCGGCGGTGAAACCACGGTCACGGTGCGCCCGCGCCGCGAAGGCGCCGCCAAGGGCCGGGGCGGGCGGGCCGGTGAATTTTGCATGGGCCTGGCCCAAGCGCTGCAGGGGCAAGCCGACGTCTGGGCCCTGGCCGCCGACACCGACGGCATTGACGGTGTGGAAGACAACGCCGGGGCCCTGGTGGCGCCCGACACGCTGGCGCGCGCCAAGGCCGCAGGCCTCTCGCTGGCCGATTGCCTGGACCGCAACGACGCCGTGGGCTTCTTCGCCCCGCTGGGGGACCTGTTCACCACCGGCCCGACCCACACCAATGTGAACGACTTTCGGGCCTTGCTGGTGCTCTGACCTCCTTGCCGGGGCACGCTCCGGCCTGCGCAAAGCTTGATGTGCCTCAAAGTGCGGCGCCCCAAGGCGCGGCACAGTGCTGCCATGTTGGCCCCCGCTCCGTCCCTCTCCGCCCTGTGGGCGACTTACCCCGCCCAGATCCGGCCCGCCGGGGCCCTGCTGGTGCGCCGCGGCGAGCCCACTACCGAGGCGCTGTACCTGGAGGCTGGCCAGGTGGTGCAAGGCGTGCAGGGCACAGTGCTGCTGCAGGGCGCGCTGCTGGAGCATCCGCTGGGCACGCTCACCGGCCCCTGCTGGCTGGACGCCGCTTCTGCAGTGCTGGCCCAGCCCGCTGCCATGGATGCGGTCACCCAAACGGCGGTACGGCTGCGTGCCGTGCCGCTGGCGGTGTTCCAAGCGACGTTGGCAGACGCCAGCAAGCTGATGCGCAGTGTTCTTGCCGACATGGCCCATGCCCATCGCCAGCAGACCGAGCTGACCGTCAACCGCCTGGCCAAAGGGGCCGAAGCACGCTGTGCCGCATGGCTGCTGCGCCATGCCGAGCTGACCGAGCAGGGCGGGTGCGCGGTGCAGCTGCAGCAGCGCAAACGGCTCATTGCCGCCCAGTTGGGCATGGCGCCCGAAACCCTGTCGCGCGTACTGCGTCACCTGCGTGAGCGCGGCCTCATCGGCGGTTCAGGCCGGGTCGTCCAACTGGTGGACACACAGGGCTTGCGCGCCCTAGCCGGCGTCTAGCGGCTGCGCTGCCTTCCCGTTATAGTGGTGTCAAGCATGCCGATGCCGTCAAGAGAACAAGGTGGCATGGCAGTGTCTGGCCCGGGGTGCCGCTAGGAACCTGGTCTGGCATGTCTTCATTGGGAGATGCAGATGACCCTTCTGGCGGACCTGTCGGCGCCAGCCCTACCCGTTCGAAAGCGCAGGCGACTTTTTGTTGTCGTCTGGATTTTCGTGTCCGTGGTGGTGGGTGTGTTCGTACTCACGTGCCTGAGCATCTCCTTGCTGTCGGCCGTGCGTGCCTATGTGGAAGGCGAGGGCCTGTGGTCCAAGGGGCAAAAGGACGCCCTCTACGCCCTGACCCGCTACACCCTGTATGCCAAGGAGGCGGACTACACCTCCTACCAAGCCGCGCTGGCCGTCAACCAGGGCGACCGGCAGGCCCGTATCGAGCTGGAAAAGCCATCCCCTGACTACGACGTCGCGCGGGCTGGTTTTTTGCAGGGGCGCAACCACCCGGACGATATCGATGGCATGGTGTTCCTGTTTCGGCGCTTCCGGCGGCTGCCCGATATCGACAAAGCCATCACGATCTGGGCCGCCGCCGACCACCATCTTGAAGAGCTGACGCGGGTGGGCGAGCGCATCCACGCGGCCGTGGGTGCGGGTCCGTTGCCCCCCGAGAAGATGCAGCAGTTTCTGCTGCAACTGCACGCCATCAATGACCAGCTCACGCCGCTGGAAGACAACTTTTCCTACACCCTGGGTGAGGCCGCACGCAAATACACGCAGGTGATTGTGGTGGTGGTGTTTGTGGCCGTGTTGCTGATGCTCGCGTTGGCCTACTGGGCCTCACGGCGCTTATTGCTGCAGTTTGAGGTCACCCAAGAGCTGCTGCGCAAAGGGGAGGAGCAGCTCAAGAACGTGTTGCAGTTCGCCCCCTTGCCTATCGTCATCGTGCGCTTGTCGGACGAAGGCGTGGTCTATGTCAATGACCGTACCCGCAGCGAGTTCGGTTTGGGTGATCGGCCACTGGAAACCCTTCGCCCCCGTGACTTTTATGTGAACAGCGCTGACCGTGATCGCATGGTCGCCGCTGTGCAAGCCTCCGGCCGCGTCTCGGACCTGGAGCTTTTGCTGAAAGACGCCAATGGCAAAGTATTTTGGGGGCTGTATTCATCCCAGCGCATCCGCTATGGCGGGCACGAATGCGTGATGACAGCGCTGCTGAATGTGGACGAACGCAAGCGCGCGCACGACGAGCTGAGTTACCGGGCCTACCACGACGCGTTGACCGGCCTGCCCAACCGCGCCATGTTTATGGACGCCCTCAAACGCACCTTGCACCGCATGGAGCGCAGCGAGGGCGCCACCTCGCTGCTGTTCATCGACCTGGACCATTTCAAGACGGTCAATGACCGCCTGGGCCACGAGACTGGCGACCTGCTGTTGCAGCAGGTGGCGCTGCGCATTCAAGACTGTGTGCGCGAGGGCGATCTGGTTGCCCGCCTGGGGGGCGATGAGTTTGTGGTGCTGGTGGAGGGCAGTGACGATGCCCACCGCATGGCCGAAAAAATCCTTGCCGTGTTGCGCCCGGAGTACCAGCTGGGGGACCATGCCGTGTGCGTCACGGCCAGCATCGGCGTGAGCTGCTTCCCGCAGGACGGCACCGAACTCAACGGTCTGCTCAGCGCGGCCGACTTCGCCATGTACCAGGCCAAAACCCAGGGCCGCGATGGCGTGCAGTTTTATGCCCGTCCTCAGTAGGGGGTGGTTCCTTTGGGCCGCCGCGTGGCTGCTGGGCGCTCTGGCGGGCGGTGCTTGGCTGCTGATGCAGTCCATGGACCGCAGCCAAGCCGACTTTGAAACCGACGCCCGCATCGCCCACCGCATCTTGTCGCAGCGCGCGCTGCAGCACGAGGCGGTGCTGGCCACGCTGAGCCTCATGCAGCCCGAGCTGGACAGCCGTCTGCCCGCGATCTACCCGCAGTTCCTGGCCATGTGGCAGCGCTCACCCCACCAGACCTGGCCCGTAGATACGGCGCTGGCCGCGGACCTGAGTGCCGCCGAGGCATCGAAGGGGGCGCCCGAACTGGCGCGTGCAGATTTCGCCGCAGGCCGGTTCTGGATCGCCATGGCCGCGGCCAGCGGCGCGCCCGATGCCGCGTCGTATGCGCTGGAGGTGTCGCTGCCGCTCATGGTGCCCTGGGCCGACTGGCCCTTTGGTGATGGGCCCGAGGCGGCCACGGCGCGCCACACCCGCGCCTGGCTGGAGCTGGGCACCGCGCGCTGGCAGATCCATGCGGGCGACGACCGCGCGCTGCGCCGCTTTGTGTTCCGCAAGCACCTGGCCGCCGCCAGCCAGCCTTTCGACATGGTGGCCGAGCGCAGCTATGGCCTGGCAGACCTGCCTTGGTTGCCATGGCTGGCCTGGCTAGTGGGCTGGAGCCTGGCCCTGGCCGCACTGGCCAGTGCACTGCGCCAGCGCCGTGCGCGCCAGCGCGCAGAAGAACTGCTGCGCCTGGGCCAGGTGTCGCGCCTCAACGCGCTGGGCGAGCTGGCCGCCGGCCTGGCCCATGAGCTGAACCAGCCGCTGACCGCGGTGCTGGCTACCACCCAGGCCACCGTGCGCCTGCTGGCCGACGACCCGCCTGATGTGGCGCAGGCCCAGGCGGCGATGGAGAAGACTGTGGTGCAGGCCCGGCGCGCCGCCGAGGTGGTGGCCCGCCTGCGCCGCGCCATCGAGCGGCCCAACACCGGCACCACCACACCCGTAGACGTGGCCCAGGCCGCACGCGATGTGCTGCAGCTGCTGGAACCCGAATGCCGCAAGCGCGCGGTGGCCGTGCAACTGCAAGGCCCCACATCGCTGCGGGCGCTGGGTGACCCGGTGGCGCTGGAGCAAATCCTGCACAACCTGGTGATCAACGCGTTGAGCGCGCTGGAGCAGGTGCAGGGCAGGGCGCGTGTACTCACGCTGACGGTGGAGGCCGTGGCGCCCGCCACGGTGCGCCTGTCTGTGCAAGACAACGGCCCCGGTGTGCCGGCCGCGCTGGCCAATCGATTGTTTGAACCCTTTGTGAGCGGGCGCCCCGGTGGCCTGGGGCTGGGCCTGAGTCTGTGCGAAACCCTGGCCGCCGAGATGGGCGGCCGCATCCGCTACACGCCGGCGCAACCGGGTGCCGTGTTTGTGTTGGAGTTGCCCGCAGGAGACAACGCATGAGCGCCGCCGAATCCCTGTCTCCCCTCATCCACCTGGTGGACGACGACGAGCCCGTGCGCGAGGCGCTGGCGTTGCTCATCGGCACCGTGGGCCTGCGCGTGCAGCCCTGGGCCGACCCCGAACGGTTTCTGGCCGAGTTCGACCGGCATAGCCTGGGCGCCGTGGTGCTGGACATGCGCATGCCCGGCATATCCGGCCTGGCGGTGCTGGAGCAGCTGCAGGCCGCGGGCGTGGACCACCCCGTGGTCATGCTCACCGGCCACGGCACGGTAGACCTGTGCCGCCGCGCCTTCAAGGCCGGTGCGGCCGAGTTTCTGGAAAAACCGGTGAACGACGAACTGCTGCTGGACACTCTGCAACAGGCCGTGCGCCGCCACGTCAAATCCCGCCAGCGCCACGCCGCCGACCAGGCCGCGCGCCAGCGCTACGCGGGCCTGACCGAGCGCGAGCGCGAGGTGCTGGGGCTGATCATCGAAGGCCTGACCAACAAGGAAATCGGCCGCGCCATGGCCGTGTCACCGCGCACGGTGGAAACGCATCGCGCCAACCTGTTCGAGAAGCTGGAAGCGCCTTCGCTGGCGCATTTGATTCGGCACTATGCGGCGTTGGTGGAGGAGGGGGACGGATGAGACGGCGTGGCGGTGTCGGCTGAAGATGCCAGTGCGATTAACTTTCTTGCTCGACGTCTCCAGCCATTGCAGGATGGATTAGCGCGAGAAGTCCGCCACGACCTTGCCGATGCGTGGGCCGGTGCGGTTGCGCTCAATGGCAGCAGGGATGTCGTTGAAACCCACGACGTCGCTGAGTTTGGAGACCAGCGAGCCTTGGGCAATCTCCGCAGCGAGCCGCGCCAGCAGCGTCGCGTCCGCCTTGTTCACGAACCACAGTCCACGGCGGCCGACGGGGGTGCGCGCTAGGATGTCGGGCGCTGCTGCGCTAACGATGGCGCCGTCCTTGGTTAGCACGTCCCACGAGCGGTCGAGCACTTCACCGCCAACGTAGTCGAGCACCAAGTCGATGTCCTGCGCCACCGACTCGAAGCGTTGGCTCCGGTAGTCGATCACATGGTCTGCGCCCAGGCTGCGCACGTAATCCAGGTGGGTGGCGGACACAGTGGCAAAGACTTCGGCACCCGCCTGCTTGGCGTACTGCACGGCATAGCCGCCCAGCCCGCCCGCTGCACCGTGGATCAGGATGCGCTGACCTGCGGCGATGGGCCCCGCCTGGTGCAAGCTCAGCCAAGCAGCCACTGCCGCCACGGGGATGCCGGCCGCCTGCACATCGTCCAGGCCCGCAGGCGTGTGCACTAGGTTCGCCTCTGCGACCGCGACGAACTCGGCGTAGGCGCCCAATCGGCCCAGAGGCCCCATGACGCGGTCGCCCACCTGAAAGCGCGAAGCCCCCGGCCCGACCGCCTCGACGGTGCCCGCCAGTTCAATGCCCAGCACGGCGGGCAGTTGCACGGGGAAAGCCTTCTGGACGAGGCCTTCGCGGAATTTCCAGTCGATGCCGTTCACGCCAGCCGCGCGAACGCGAACCAGCACCTGGCCGTCGTCGGCGACGGGTTTGGCAATCTCGGCGACCTCGGCGGCAGAAGCACCGCCATAGGCGCGGACCAGTATGGAGCGTTGAGTGGTTGTCATATGAAGTTTCTCCTGTTCAGGCCGCTACGCTGACTAAGCTGGGGTAGTCGGTATATCCCTTGGCATCCCCACCGTAGTAAGTGGCGTGGTCCGGTGGGTTCATCGGTGCGTTGGTCTTGAGGCGTTCGACGAAGTCGGGGTTGGCCAGCACCATCTGTCCGTAGGCTTCCAGCTCGGCAAGGCCCGACGCCAGATCAGTGCCGATCTGTTCGCGTGCGCGCCCCGGCCGATTCACGATGAGCGTGCCTGTCCAGAGCTTGCGGATGTCTGCCACCAAGGCGTCGTCGCCCACGTGCATCACATGCACATAGGCCAGGCCCAGCTTGGCGAGTTCAGTGATCACATGGCGGTAGAGGGCTGGCGCCTCGGAGCCCTCATCGATGCCCCACAGCTTGGCGCCGGGAGAAAAGCGGATGGCGGTCCGGTCCGCGCCGATTTCTTCGGCGATCGCTGTCGCCACCTCGATTGCGAAACGGGCCCGGTTCTCGGCCGATCCACCGTACTGGTCGGTGCGGGTGTTGGCGCTGGGGGCGAAGAACTGCTGGATCAGATAGGCATTCGCGCCGTGGATCTCGACCCCGTCGGCACCGGCTTCGATCGCCCGGCGCGCGGCCAGGCGGAAGTCTGCCACGGTCTGGCGAATCTCTTCGGTGGTCAGCGCGCGGGGCTCGGGGATGGGCTGCATGCCGGTCATCGTGAACATCGGCGCGCCGGGAGCAATGGCCGAGGGCGCCACGGCCTGCCGGTGGTGGGGCGTGTTGTCGGGATGGGACATGCGCCCCGCGTGCATGAGCTGGATGAACAGGCGCGAGCCCTTGTTATGCACGGCCTGGGTGATGGCCTTCCAGCCGGCGACCTGGGCATCGGTGTAGATGCCGGGAGTGCAGAGATAGCCCTGACCGTCGTCGGAAGGCTGCGTGCCCTCGGAGGCGATCAGGCCGACGCTGGCGCGCTGGGCGTAGTAGGTGACGGCCAGGGCCTTGGGCGTGCCGTCGAATTCGGCGCGTGAGCGGGTCATCGGTGCCATCACGAGGCGGTTAGAGAGGGTGTAGCGGCCGACTTGGACGGGGCTGAAGAGTGGGGTCATGAGGATCTCCTGAAGGGATGGGAAGAAAAGGCTTTCTTGGATACGAAGCCGTATCTTCGATTAACCCATCAATAAGATAAAGATGGTTTAATGAGAATGATTGATCCATATATGGCACTATAAAGATGGAATATCTGAACGACATGGCTCTGTTCGTGGAGGTCGTGAAGGCCAAAAGCTTTCGCGCGGCGGGCGACGCGACAGGGGTGCCTAACTCCACCTTGTCGCGCCGTATCGGGGCGCTGGAAAAGTCGATCGGCCTGCGCCTGCTGCACCGCACGACCCGCAGGATCGAGCTGACCGAGGCGGGGGAGATCTATTACGAGCGGTGTCGGCGCATCGTCGAAGAGGCGCGGATCGCGCATGAGCAACTGGGCGAGATGCTGGCCCAGCCCAGCGGCGTGCTGCGTGTCTCGTTGCCGGTGGACTTCGCAACTATCTACCTGGCGCCGCTGATCGCGGAGTTCGCCCGCCGCTACCCTGGCATCACCTTCGAGTTGGACCTCACTCCGCGCAGGGTGGACCTGGTGACCGACCCATTCGATGTCGCCATCCGCATGGGTGAGCAACCCAGTTCAACACTGATCGCACGCCAACTGGCGCGCCTCACGCCCTACCTTTATGCGTCGCCCAGTTATCTGAAGAAGGCAGGCGAGCCGACCGATCCAGCTGAGCTTGGGCAGCACGAGTGCCTTGGCTTCTCGAAGGTCGGCCCGTGGGTACTCCATAGAGAGGAGGAAACAGTCGAAGTGCAAATCGGTCGACGTTTCATCGCCAATAGCGTGGGCATGTACCGCAGCCTCGCCGTCCTGGACCAAGGGGTCGCCCTGCTGAACGAGGGCGTCGTCGCGGATGATGTGGCCGAGGGGCGCTTGCGTCGCGTCCTGCCTGGCTGGCATGGAAGCCCCATACCGGTGTACGCCTTGACCGAAACGCGGCTGTTGCCTGCCAAGACGCTGCGCTTCATTGAGTTTTTGCAGGAGCGACTGGTTGCCCAATAAGAGGGAAGAGAGACGAAAGTCCGCTTTGATTTGCACAGTTCCCAATCGGATCCCTCTCCGTATTTCTACGGACCCCCACGCGTAAGCCTACGAATACCCCGCAGCGCCTCCTTTTTCTACAGTTCTCCCAACGGCAAACAACTGTCTGCCGTCCCTTAAAACCCTTTAGGAGAACCGTATGAACAAGTCCCTGTCTGCCCTCGCCATCGCTTCCATCGCCCTGTTCGCCGCCGCTGGTGCGCAAGCCCAGGCCGTACGCACCGAGCACAACATGTCGCTGGACCTGGCCAACCGCATTGCCACGGCCGCTGTGGCTTCGTGCCTCGACAAGGGCTACGCCGTGACCACCACCGTGGTGGATCGCGCGGGCACCGTACGTGCCGTGCAGCGCGCTGACAATGCCGGCCCCCACACCGTGGAAGCCAGCCGCGCCAAGGCTTACACCTCCGCATCGGCCAAGAACACCACGCTGGCCATGATGGAAAACGCCCAGAAGAACCCCGCAGCCGCCACGCTGGTGTACCTGCCCGGCATGCTGCTGGTGGGTGGCGGTGTGCCTGTGAAGGTGGGCAATGAAGTGATTGGTGCTGTGGGCATTGGCGGCGCACCTGGCGGCCACCTGGACGAGCAGTGCGCCGTGGCGGCTCTGGCCACCGTGGCTGACCTGCTGAAGTAAGGTTTCGCCATGCGCCAGTCTCTTTCCGCCATTGCTATTGCCTGGGCTCTGCTGGGGCTGGCCCCCGCCCAGGCGCAGGTTGCGCCCAGCGCGGCCCAGGCCGCACAGTACACCGGGCTGCTGGGTGCCGCGCACCGCGGCGACGTGGCCAAGCTGCGCACCCTGCTGGCGGCCAAGCCGGCGCTGGAAGTGCGTGATGCCCAGCAACGCACAGCGCTGCATGTAGCCACCTATGCCAGCCAGCGCGAAGCGATTCGCCTGCTGGTGGCGGCCGGAGCCGACCTAAACGCCATGGAGTACCAGCAGTACGACCCGGTGACCATTGCGGCGGTGGCCAATGACGAAGAGACGCTGGCCCTGCTGCTGCAGCTGGGTGCCAGTGCCAAGAACACGACGAGCCCTTATGAGGGCACGGCGCTGATCGCCGCTGCGCACCTGGGCCACGCAGGTGTGGTGCGCCAGCTCATTGCGGCCGGTGCGCCGCTGGACCATGTGAACAACCTGCACTGGACGGCGCTGATCGAGGCCGTGGTGTTGGGGGATGGCGGTGCGCGCCACACCGACATCGTGCGCCAGCTGCTGGCGGCAGGTGCCAACCCCAGGCTGGCCGACCGCAGCGGCAACACGCCGCTGCAACTGGCCCAGGCCCGGGGTTACCAGGCCATGGTGCAGTTGCTGCAGGCGCGGCCTTAGTCTTCCGCCTTCGGCACCAAGGTATAGGCCGGGTGCTGCCCCGTCAGCAGCAAAAACATGGCGAACATGGGGCCTTGCATGCAGCGCTCGTCGGTGGGGCTCTCCAGCGCCTGCCAGGTGCGGGACTGCAGGCCGCCGCGGCTGCCGGTTTGCAAGGAATAGCCCATCAGCTCTGCCGCCTGGGCCTGGTTCAGCCCGGCCGCCAGGCGCGCGGCCTTGAGTTGTTCGCCCGTGGGAATGGGCATGTTCAGCATGATGGGGATGGTCTTGAGTTCGTTGACTGCTTGCATTTTATTAGTTAATATTCATTGAATTATTAGTAATATTTGTTAGATCGACGTTTAGGAGCACCAAATGACATCCGATGCAGGATTTGACGACAAACTCTCATCCCAATTAGAAACCCTGAAAACCGATGGCGTGGTGGGCCTGAAAGGTGCCTTTACCCCAGAGTGGGCTGACGCCATACGCGAAGACATGATGACAGCGTTCTGGGACGCTATCCAGCGGCCAGGGGGCGCAGTGGGTCGGGGTCCACGCCGATGGTATGTCGAGATTCATCCGCAGCAGTTCCGGGGTTTCGTCGATCTGGTGACCCACCCTTGGGTCGTTGCCATGTGCAAAAACGCTCTCGGGCCCGACTACCAAATCGTGGAAATTGGTTTTGACGTTCCTTTTCAGGGCGCGAAGTACCAGCCCTGGCATCGCGACTTTCCGTCTCCCACCGATACCTACCGTGACCGGAAAATCACATCGCTGGCGTTCAACCTCACGGGAGTGGACGTGACCGAGGACATGGGGCCGTTCGAAGTGGCGCCAGGCACCCAATACGACGACGGCCGCGAATGGAAACACCAGATGTTCCCCGACAAGTCGCTGTGGTCGCGCTTCGAAGAGAAGGCCACACGCAAATACCCCCAGCGTGGCGATATTTCGTGCCGGTCTGCCTTAGCGGTCCACCGCGGCACGGAACACCTCTCGCCCATCGCCCGCCCCGTGATGGTGCTGGGCGTGGACGCCCCCGGCGCGGGACACGCGCAGCTCCACGACATGATGGTGACCAAGGCGTGGAGCGACGCGCTGCCGGACATTGCGAGACAGCATCTGGTGTGCCGCATCGTGGATGAGCTGGTGCCCATCACCCAGAAGCACGGTATCGAAGGGCTGGTGATGGGAGCCGAGCGCACCTGAAGAGAGTGGGGTGCTGGCCTTAGTGCAAGGCCTTGAGCACGTTCTCTGCGGTCGCGGGCGCGGTCAGCCGCACGGCGGCGCCATCGCCCCGTGCCTGCGCCACCGCGTCGCGCAGCGCCTCATACACGCTGATGGCCAGCATGAACGGCGGCTCGCCCACGGCCTTGCTGCCAAACACGTTGTCTTCGCGGTTGGGCTCGGGCCACAGGTCCACCTTGAAGTGCTCGGGCACATCGCCCGCAGTGGGAATCTTGTAGGTGCTGGGTGCGTGGGTGCTGAGGTAACCCTTGTCGTTCCACACCAGCTGCTCGGTGGTCAGCCAGCCCATGCCCTGCACAAAGCCGCCTTCGATCTGCCCCACGTCAATCGCCGGGTTGATGCTGCGGCCCACGTCGTGCAGGATGTCCACTTTAAGCACCCGGCTCTCGCCGGTCAGCGTGTCGATGACGACTTCGGTACACGCTGCGCCATAGGCAAAGTAGTAGAAGGGGCGGCCGGTCAGGGTGGTCTTGTCGTAGTGGATCTTGGGCGTGCGGTAGAAGCCATCGCTCCACAGCTGGATGCGGTTGGCATAGGCCAGCTTCACCACCTCGTCAAAGCTGCGCGTGGCCACGGGCGAGAACACCTCGCCACCCTTGAACTTGATGGCGCCGGCACCGCAACCGTCCAGCCCGCAGACGAAGGCCGCCAGGTTGTCGCGCACATGGCGGGCTGCAAATTGGGCGGCGCGGCCATTCAGGTCGGTGCCCGCGCTGGCCGCGGTGGCCGATGCGTTGGGTACCTTGCTGGTGTCGCTGGCGGTGCACAGCACGCGCGCAAACGGAATACCCAACTCGTCCGCCACAATCTGCGCCACCTTGGTGTGCAGGCCCTGGCCCATTTCGGTGCCGCCGTGGTTCACCTGCACGCTGCCGTCGGTATAGACATGCACCAGCGCACCAGCCTGGTTGAACAGCGTGGCGGTGAAGCTGATGCCGAACTTGACCGGTGTGATGGCAATGCCGCGCTTGAGCACCGCGCTCTGTGCATTCCATGCAGAAATGGTCTCTACCCGGCGTCGGTATTGCGCAGACTGCTCCAGTTTTGATAGCAGAGGTTGGAGGATGTTGTCCTCTACCTTCATCTGGTAGTGGGTGGTGTCCCGCTTCTTATCGGTGCCCGCAATGGCCTCGTCGCTGTACAGGTTGCGCAGGCGCACATCCAGCGGGTCCAGCCCCAAATGGCGGGCAATGTCGCCCATCACCGTCTCGATCAGGATCACGCCCTGCGGCCCGCCAAAGCCGCGGAAGGCGGTGTGGCTTTGCGTGTTCGTCTTGCAGCGGTAAGACGTAATGTCCACATCCTGCAGGTAGTAGGCGTTGTCGCTGTGGAAGATGGCGCGGTCGGCCACGGGGCCCGACAGGTCGGCGCTAAAGCCGCAGTTCACCGCCATCTGCAGCTGCAGCGCGGTCAGGCGGCCACTGTCGTCGAAACCCGCGCGGTATTCGTAGGCAAACGGGTGGCGCTTGCCGGTGACCATGAAGTCGTCGTCGCGGTCCAGGCGCAACTTCACGGCGCGTTTGGTCTTCACCGCGGCCACGGCGGCCCACACGGCCAGATGGCCGGCCTGCGTTTCCTTGCCACCAAAGCCGCCGCCCATGCGCCGGCACTCCACGCGCACGGCGTGGTTGTCGATGCCCAGCGCGTGGCTTACCCAGTGCTGTACCTCGCCCGGGTGCTGGGTGCTGCTGTAAATCCACCACTGGTTTTGCTCCAGCGGCATGGCGTAGGCAATCTGCCCCTCCAGGTAAAAGTGCTCCTGGCCGCCCACCTCCAGCGTGCCGTGCAGGGTGTGCGGCGCCGCGACCAGTGCGGCGGCGGCGGCATCACCGCGCTTCACGGTCACGGGCGGCAGCACAAAGCTTTTGGCGTCCAGCGCCTGCTGCACGCTCAGCACGGCGGGCAGCGCCTCGATGTTCAGCTTGACCTTGCGCGCCGCGTGGCGCGCCTGCATGGCGGTCTGCGCCACCACCACGCCCACCACCTGGCCGACAAACTGCACGGTGTCCATGGCAAACACGGGCTCGTCGCCCGCAAAGGCCGCCAGCATGGGGTCGCCGGGAATGTCCTCACTCAGCACCACGCTCACCACACCGGGCATGGCCAGCGCGGCGCTGGCGTCCACGCCCAGCAGCTTGCCGTGCGCCACGGTGGAGAGGATGGGCGCTGCGTGCAGCGTACCGCGCACCTCGGGCAGGTCGTCGATGTAGTGCACGGCGCCGGCCACTTGGGCCACGGCGCTTTCATGCGCATGCGACACGCCAGCGGCGTGCGAAGCAGTCAGTCCCGCGATAGGGGTGTTGGCGTTCATGCGGTTTCTCCTTCCAGCACAAAGCTTTCCAGATTGATGGCGGCCAGGCCCTGGCTCTCCAGCCAGTAGCGCTGCAGCAGGTTGCCCAGCACCTCGGTGCGGTAGGCGCCGCTGGCGCGCATGTCCGAGATGGGCGAGAACTCGGCGCGCAGTGTGGCCATGGCGGTCATCACGGTGTCGGCCGTCCAGGCTTGGCCGGTGAGGGCCGCTTCGGTCGCGCGGGCGCGCACTGGGGTGGCGGCCACGCCGCCTACGCCAATGCTGGCATGCGCCACCTTGCCGCCCACGATGTGCAGGTTCAGCGCCAAGCAGACGGCCGAGATGTCGTCCTCAAAGCGCTTGGAGATTTTGTAGACCCTGGAGCGTTCTTTTTCAACCGCCTTGGGCACCTTGATCCAGGCCAGCACCTCGTCTGGGGCCATCACGTTCTTGCGGTAGCCGGTGTACAGGTCTTCCAGCCGCAGCTCGCGGTGCACCACCTTGCCTTTGCGCAGCGCCATCAGCACCACGTTGGCACCCAGCGCAATCAACAGCGGCATGGAATCGCCAATCGGCGAGCCATTGGCCACATTGCCACCCAGCGTGCCAGCGTTGCGCACCGGCAGGCCGGCAAAGCGGCTGGCAAAAGCGCCCAGCTGCGGCCGGTCGGCCACCAGCGCGGCAAAGGCGTCGGTCAGCGTCACGGCGGCGCCAATGGCGATGTGGTGCGGGTACTGCTCCACACGGCGCAGTTCGGCCACCTGGGTCACGTCCAGCACCTGGGGAAAGTCCATATGCATCTTGTTGACCCACAGGCCCACGTCGGTACAGCCGGCCACGATTTGTGCCTGCGGGTACTGCGCGCGGGCGGCAAGCAGCGCAGGCAGCGTGGCGGGTGATTTGTAAGCCAAATCGGCCTCTAGCCCCCGTGGAATATGCGCGAGCAGCTTCAGTTTTGATAGCACTCTGGCTTCGTCCACCGGCACCGCGGGCAGGCCCAGCATGGTCTGGGCGGCGTCCAGAATCGGCCGGTAGCCGGTGCAGCGGCAGAGGTTGCCGCTGAGGGCGTGCAGGGCGTCGGCCCGGGTGATGGGCTGGCCGGCATGGGCGTGCTGCTGGTACAGGCCAAACAGGCTCATCACAAAGCCGGGGGTGCAAAAGCCGCACTGGCTGCCATGGCACTGCACCATCGCCTCCTGTGCGGGGTGCAGGCAGCCGTCGTCCGCGGCAATGTCTTCCACGGTCCAAAGTGCCTTGCCGTCCAGGCTGTGCGCCATCTTGATGCAGCTGTTCACCGCCTTGGTCTGCAGCTGGCCGTTGACTTCTTCGCCCACCACCACGGTGCAGGCCCCGCAGTCGCCTTCGTTGCAGCCTTCCTTGGTGCCGGTGCAGTGCAGGTCCTCGCGCAGCACCTCCAGCAGGGTGCGGGTGGGGGGCACATCGGCCAGCGTCACGATCTCGCCGCGGCGGATGAATCTCAAAACTTGGGTTGTCATGGAATGGGTTCCTCGTGCGGGAGGGTAAGTCGGGAGTGGCATCGCTCCCATACGCATTAGCATATGGCACCAATTTACACGCCTGTATGAGAGACCAATCCCTTTTCGACAAGATAGACCTTCATCTGATCAGGGTCCTTCATACCGTGTTAACTGAGCGCAGCGTTTCCAAAGCCGCCATCCGCCTGGGCATGCACCAGCCGGCGGTGAGCGCGTCGCTCAAACGCTTGCGCGACTTCGCCGGCGACCCACTTTTGGTGCGCTCCGGCTCGGGCATGGTGCCCACCGAGACGGCGCTGCGCATGCTGGAGCCCAGTGCCAGCATATTGCGTGCCGCCGAGATGTTGTTCTCGGATGCCCGCGGCTTCGAGCCCGCCACCGCACGCAACACCTTCCGCCTGGCCGCCAGCGATTACCTGGACCCCCTGTTTTTGCCCCAGCTGGTGGCGCAGATCAAGTCCCACGCGCCCATGGCCGAGATCGACATCCACGCGTTGTCTGGCGCCAGCGACTACCGCACGCTGCTGGCCCAGGGCGATATTGACGTGGTGATTGGCAACTGGCCGCAACCGCCCGACGACCTGCACCTGGGCCGTCTGTTTGGCGACGAGGTGGTGTGCCTAGTGTCCAAAAAGCACCCCGCGGTGCGCCGCGGCTGGGACCAGGCCTCTTGGCTGGAGGCCGAGCACATTGCGCCCGGTGCCACCCACCCCGGCGCCAAGGGCGTGATTGACGACCACCTGAGTGGCCTGGGCCTGCAGCGCCATATCGTGGCGCGCTGCCCGCATTTCGGGTTGATTCCGGGCATGGTGGCATCAACCTTGCTGGTGCTCACCACCGGCAGGCAGTACTGCGAACGGTTTGTGGACACACTCCCCGTCAAAATACTGCCTTGCCCTGTGGAGTTTCCCCGCATGATGTATTACCAGCTTTGGCACGCCCGCACCCATACCAGCGCCTCCAACAAGTGGCTGCGCGAGCGCATCAAGTCGGTCGCGGCCGAACTCCGAAAAGAATAAAAGACACGCACCCATGGCCACCCCCGCACCCGACTCTCCGCATTCCTCCGTTCCCCGCCTCCAGCTCACCGGTATCACCAAGGCCTACCCCGGCGTGGTAGCCAACAGCGAGGTCTCGCTCAGCGTGCTGCCCGGCCAGACCCATGCGGTGCTGGGCGAAAACGGCGCCGGCAAGTCCACGCTGATGAAGATCATTTACGGCTCGGTCAAGCCCGATGCTGGCCAGATGCTGTTCAACGGCAAGCCCGTGACCATCCGCAACCCCAAGGAAGCGCGGGCCCTCGGCATCAGCATGGTGTTCCAGCACTTCAACCTGTTTGACACCATCACCGTGGCCGAAAACGTGTGGTTGGGCCTGGACAAGGCGCAGAGCCTGGAGCAGGTCACCGCCAGCATCACCGCCAAGGCCACCGAATACGGCCTGGACATTGACCCCAGCCGCCCCGTGCATACGCTCAGCGTGGGCGAGATGCAGCGCGTGGAAATCATCCGCGCGCTGCTGACCAACCCGCAGCTGCTGATCCTGGACGAGCCCACCTCGGTGCTGACACCGCAGGCGGTGGAAAAACTCTTTGTGGTGCTCAAGAAGCTGGCCTCCCAGGGCTGCAGCATCCTCTACATCAGCCACAAGCTGCACGAGATCCGCGAGCTGTGCAACGCCTGTACCGTGCTGCGCGGCGGCAAGGTCACTGGTGTCTGCAACCCGGCCGAAGAATCCAACGCGTCGCTCTCGCGCCTGATGATTGGCGCCGAGCCCCCGCAGCTGGAGCACCGCCCCCTGCATGCGGGTGCCCCAGTGCTGAGCGTGAGCCAGCTGAGCCTGGCGCGCGAGGACCAGTTTGGCGTGGACCTGGATGGCATTTCGCTGACCGTGCATGCGGGCGAGGTGGTGGGCATTGCCGGTGTCTCGGGCAATGGCCAGAAGGAGCTGCTCTACGCGTTGTCGGGTGAAGACTGCCGCGCGCCCAAGGGCAGTGTGCGCATGGGCCAAGCCGATGTGTCGGCCCTGCACCCGGGTGCACGGCGCGCGCTGGGCCTGCACTTTGTGCCCGAAGAACGCCTGGGTCGCGGCGCCGTGCCCACGCTCAGTCTGGCGCAAAACATGTTGTTGACCCGCACGGGTTCCATCTCGCTGCCCAAGTTCGCCGGTGGCTGGATTCGCGTGCGCCAGCTTGAAGAGCATGCGGCCCGCATCATCAAGTCTTTCAGCGTGAAGGCCAATGGGCCTACGGCCGTGGCGCGTTCGCTGTCGGGCGGCAATTTGCAGAAATTCATTGTGGGCCGCGAGATTGACGCGGAGCCCAAGCTGTTCATCGTGTCCCAGCCCACTTGGGGGGTGGACGTGGGGGCGGCCGCGCAAATCCGCGGAGCCATTCTGGCGCTGCGCGATGCGGGCTGTGCCGTGCTGGTGGTCAGCGAAGAGCTGGATGAATTGTTCGAGGTGAGCGACCGCCTGCACGTGATTGCACGCGGCAAGCTGTCGCCCTCGGTGCCAGTGGCCGAGGCCACGGTGGAAAAGATCGGAGAGTGGATGAGTGGTTTGTGGAACGCGCCGGAGTTGCAACATGCTTAAGCTGGAAGTACGCGCGCAACCCTCGCGGCTGTGGACCTATGCCTCGCCCTTGCTGGCGGTGGCCATCACCCTGGTCATTGGTGTCATTCTGTTTTCGCTGCTGGGCAAAGACCCGGTACGCGGGCTGCTGGTGTTCTTTTGGGAACCGCTCAAGTCGGGTTATGCCATTGGCGAACTGGTCGTGAAGGCCACGCCGCTCTTGCTGATTGCGCTGGGGCTGGCCGTGTGCTACCGCTCCAACGTCTGGAACATCGGGGCCGAAGGGCAGTATGTGATCGGCGCCGTGGCCGCCAGCGGCGTGGCGCTGATGGCGGGCCCGGGCACGGGTGGTGAGATCGTGGTGTACCTGCTGGTGGCGGGCATGCTCGGTGGCATGGTCTGGGCCGGCATTGCGGCCTTGTTGCGGGACCGCTTCAACGCCAATGAAATCCTGGTGACCCTGATGATGGTCTACATCGCCGTGCAGTTGCTGTATTACCTGGTCTACGGTCCTTGGAAAGACCCGCTGGGCTACAACTTTCCACAGTCCAAAAACTTCGACGCCATCACGCGCATTCCCCGCCTGTTCACGGGCTCGCGCGTGAACATCGGGGTGATCTTTGCCTTGCTGGGCGTGGCCGGGCTGTGGGTGTTTTTGTTCCGCACACGCGCTGGCTTTGCACAGCAGGTGGGCGGGCTGGCACCGGCCGCCGCGCGCTACGCTGGCTTCTCGGCCCGCAGCGCGCTGTGGACCGCCATGCTGGTGTCTGGCGCCACTGCCGGTCTGGCTGGTGCGCTGGAGGTGGCGGGCCCCGTGGGCCAGCTCACCCCGTTTGTGCCCGTGGGTTATGGCTTCGCCGCCATCATCGTGGCGTATGTGGGGCGGCTGCACCCCGTGGGCATGGTGTTCTCTGCCATCCTGATGAGCATGTTCTACATCGGTGGCGAGCTCGCGCAGTCGCGCCTGGGCCTGCCCAAGTCGCTGACTGGCGTGTTCCAGGGCCTGCTGCTGTTCAGTCTGCTGGCCTGTGACACCCTGGTGAATTACCGCTTCAGGTGGGCCAAGTCGGTGGCCGGAGGAAAAAAATAATGGACTCGTACGCTCTGCTGATTGCATCGACGCTGAATGCCGGCACCGTGCTGGCCCTGGCGGCACTGGGCCTGCTGATCAACGAAAAGGCTGGCATCGTCAACCTGGGCGCCGAAGGCATGATGCTCTGCGCTGCCATCGCCGGCTTTGCCACCGTAGTGCACACCGGCAGCCCGGTGGCCGGCTTTTTGGCCGGCATGGCGGCCGGTGCGGTGCTTGCGGCTATTTTCGGCGGCCTGGTCATCTGGCTCAACACCAACCAGTACGCCACGGGCCTGGCGCTCAGCCTGTTTGGCGGCGGGTTCTCGGCGTTTGCGGGCATCTCGTATGTGCAGGAAAAAATCCCTGACCGCGCGTCGTTCGCCATTCCCGGTTTGTCGGATATTCCGTTCCTCGGCGAGGCCCTGTTTCGCCACCACCCCATGGTCTACCTGACGGTGCTGTTTGCACTGGCGCTGATCTGGTTCTTGTACCGCACCCGCGCCGGCCTGATTTTGCGCAGCGTGGGCGAAAGCCCTGAGTCGGCCCATGCCCTGGGCTACCCGGTGCGCGGCATCCGCCTGCTGGCCGTGGTGGCGGGTGGGGCGCTGTGCGGACTGGCCGGCGCCTATATCTCGGTGGTGTACACGCCGCTGTGGGTGGAGGGCATGGTGGCCGGCAAAGGCTGGATCGCTCTGGCGCTCACCACCTTCGCCACGTGGCGCCCGGCACGGGTGTTGCTTGGTGCTTATCTGTTTGGGGGCGTGACCATGTTGCAGTTCCACTTGCAGGGCATTGGTGTGGATGTGCCCAGCCAGTTCTTGACCATGCTGCCCTATGCCGCCACCATCCTGGTTTTGGCCCTGATATCGCGTAACCCGCGCTGGATTCGGATTAACATGCCTGCTTCCATCGGCAAGCCGTTTTATCCGGGCTCGTGATACGTGGTTGTTTCGTTTTCATCCCTCGTTTTTTTATAAGGAAGTGACATGACAGATTTGCAGAAACGTTCATTGCTCAAAATAGCGGCCCTGACCGCTATCGCGAGTGCGGCCCTGGTGGGTTGCGGCAAGAAAGAAGAGCCGGCTCCTGCGCCCGCACCAGCACCTGCTGCTTCTGCCCCCGCACCGGCCAAGCCTGAACCCCTGAAGATTGCTTTTGCCTACGTCGGCCCTGTGGGCGACGGCGGCTGGACATTCGCCCACGACAACGCCCGCAAGGCGCTGGAAAAAGAGTTCGGCGACAAGATCGCCACCTCCTTCGTGGAAAACGTACCCGAAGGTGCGGACGCCGAGCGCGTGGTGCGCGACATGGCCACCCAAGGCAACAAGCTGATTTTCGGCACCAGCTTTGGCTATATGGAACCCATGCTCAAGGTCGCCCCTGATTTCAAGGACGTGAAGTTTGAGCACGCTACCGGCTACAAGCAATCCGACAACCTGCGCACCTACAACAGCCGTACCTACGAAGGTGCGTACATGGCTGGCGTGATTGCCGGCAAGATGAGCAAGACCGGTACTTTGGGCGTGGTGGCATCGGTGCCAATTCCTGAAGTGATCCGCAACATCAACGCCTTCACGTTGGGCGCCCAAACTGGCAACCCCAAGATCAAGACCAAAGTGGTGTGGGTCAATGAGTGGTTCAACCCACCCAAAGAAACCGAAGCTGCCACCAGCCTGATCAATGGCGGCGCCGACATCCTGTTCCAGAACACCGACTCTCCTGCCGTGCTGAAGACCGCGCAGGACAAGGGCAAGCGCGCTTTCGGTTGGGACTCTGACATGACTGCTTACGGCCCCAAGGCCCACTTGGCTTCGAGCGTGATCAACTGGACGCCTTATTACATCAAGGCCACCAAAGATGCACTGGAAGGCACTTGGAAGTCTGAAGGCGACACCGAGTACGGTGTGAAAGAAGGCGCGATTGACCTGGTGTCCATCGCCGAAGACGTGCCTGCCGACGTCAAGGCCAAAGTTGAAGAAGTCAAAGCTGGCCTGAAGGACGGCAGCTTCTCCATCTGGAAAGGCCCCCTGCTGGACAACACCGGCAAGGAACGTCTGAAGAAGGATGAAGTGGCCGACGGCAAGATGCTGGGTGGTCTGAACTTCTTCGTCAAGGGCGTGGAAGGCAAGGTTCCTGGCGCCAAGTAAGCGGCCATCGCGCGCTACGGCGCGTAGTGAACTCAAAAAAGGCCACCCTCGGGTGGCCTTTTTTATGCCTGCAGCACCGCAGCCAGGTCCAGGCTTTCGGGCTCGGTACTTTCAATGCGATAGCCTTTGACCACCAGCGTCCAGTGCTCCACGACCAGGGCTTGCGCCTGTGCCGTGCGGCCGGCCTCCAGGTGGTCCAGCAGTTCCAGGTGCTCGTCGTGCAGGTGGTCGTAGTCGAACTCGGTGTTGTACAGCGCGGAGATCACGGCCTCGCGCGTCAGCAGGCTTTCGAACACCTGCGACAGGATGGGGTTGCCCAGTTGCGCCACGAGCTCGGTGTGGAAGGCCCGCCCCAGCTGGTTGGCCAGCAGCCAATCCTGGCGACGCTGGGCTTGCACCTCGCGGGCTGCGTGCCGGCGCAGGTGGGTGAGTTGTTTGGGTTTGAGCTGGCCACTCAGGCGTTGCACGGCACCGGACTCCAGCACCTGCATGGTCTCGAACAAGGCCTGTGCATCTTCTACGCTGGGTTGGGCCACGATGGTGGTCTTGGGACCCGTTGCCTCCACTAGGCCGTGGGTCTTGAGTTCGGCCACCGCCGCCCGCACCAGGGTACGGCTGACGCCGAAGATGTCACCGAGTTCACGCTCTGGCAGTCGGGTGCCGGGCGGCAGGCGCCGAGCGACGATGGCGGCGGTGACCGCATCCACCAGGTGTTGGACTCGAGGATTTTTCATGTTTCGCTGGATTCTAGGGGTTGGGGTGTTGGATATTTTGGTATACCAAAATACAATGGAACCTAACGCGATTTCTCCGAAAGACTCCCCATGAATGCACAAGACGATGCGGCGCTGTGGAACGACTGGCAAACCCTGGGCCCGCCAGATCGCATCCCCGCCCATGCGCCGCTGCACACCCAGCTGTTTGACCGCCCACTGACCCTGCGCCGCGTGGGCGACGAGGTGTCGGTGACGTTTGCCGACAGCGACCACGCTGTGCCCCATGTGCAGGTGCGCCATGGCTGGGTGTGGGTGTGCTTGGGGACCCCTGCGCGTGACATCGTGGCGTTTCCCCGCTGGGATGTGCCAGGGCGCGTGTTCACGCACCCGGGCAGCTTTGGCGTGCAGGCCTCCGCACTGCGCTGTGTCGAGAACTTTTTGGACATGGGCCATTTCCCGTTTGTCCACACCGACTACCTGGGCAAAGAGCCGCACACCGAGGTGCCGCCGTACAAGCTGCACCACGAAGAAGCCACTGACCAGATCGTCGCCACTGACTGCAAGTTCTGGCAACCCCAAGGCTCGCCCACCGCTGGCGGTGAGGGCCTGGACACGCAGTACGAGTACCGCGTGGTGCACCCGCACATTGCGATGCTGAAGAAAACCTCGTCCGTAGACACACGCGAGTTCGACATCATTGTGCTGGGTCTGCAACCCGTGTCGGAAACCAGCAGCATCGGCCACACGCTGCTCTGCTATGTCGATGCGCCAGGCTCCGAAGAGCCGATCTCGCGTTTCCAGCAAATCATTTTTGGGCAAGACCGGCCCATTCTGCAGTCGCACAACCCCAAGCGCCTGCCGCTGGCCTGGAACCTGGAGTTCCCCGTGAAAATTGACGCCATGTCGGTGGCCTACCGGCGCTGGCTACGTGCCAAGCACGTCAGTTATGGAGCGATTGTTTGATGGCTACGTCCGTACTGCATCCCCTGGACGCTTTGCGTGGCTGGCATGTGCTGGCTTCCAGCGCCGACCTGGCCTTGCGCCACGTATTCCATGCGCGCGTGGGCGCCTACAACCTGGCGCTGTGGCGCAGTGACGATGGTCTGGTGAACGCCTGGGAAAACCGTTGCCCGCACCGCAGCGTGCCGCTGAGCATGGGCATCAACCTGGGCCAGGAGCTGCGTTGCCAGTACCACGGCTGGCGCTTTGCTTCCGGCTCTGGCGAGTGCACCACCGTGCCGGCCGAGGTGGGCCGGCGTGACAACCATGCGGCCTGTGTGAACAGTTTTGACTGCATCGAGCAGGATGGCTGGGTGTGGGTGGCATTGGTCAAACCCGATGCATTTGCCGTGCCCGCGTGGGCTGCGCAGGGCGGCCAAGTGGCGCTGCGCGCACTGCCCGTGCATGTAGCCTGCCGCACGCTGATGGCGGCGCTGGAGGCCGAATTGGGTGGGCCGTTGGAGGTGCACGGCGCGGCAGGTACTGGGCAGTTCTACACCCGCACTTTGCCCGGCGGAAGCGTGCGTGTGCAGGTGCAAGCCCAGAGCGACAACAGCTGCGTTCTGCATGCGCAGTGGGGCAGTGCGCAGCCTTTGGATGCGGAGGCCACCCTGGCGATGCAGCGGCAGTTCAACACCCGTTTCTCGCATCTGCGTGCCCGCCTGGAAGCCCAGGCACACGCGTCCCTGAGTCTTGCGCTGCCAGAACCCATGGCCATTCCGCTGAACCAGGGGGAGCGCCAGGCGCGCCAGAGTCTCAAGGTGGTGGAGAAGGTGCAGACCGCACACGATGTGGTGGCCTTCCGTCTGGTGAGCGACGGCGCAGCGCCCCTGCAAGGCTTTACCGCCGGTGCACATCTGGAGGTCGTCACTCCCGGGGGGCTGGTGCGCCACTACTCACTGGTCAACGGACCTGCCGAACGCACGCACTATGTGATTGGTGTGAAGCGCGACGCGGCGTCACGCGGTGGCTCGCGGGCCATGTGTGACGACCTGCAGGTGGGTGACACACTGTCCACGGGGCGGCCGGTGAACCGCTTTGGCTTGCAGGATGCCGCGCACAGCGTGCTGATCGCCGGCGGCATTGGCATCACGCCTTTGCTGGCCATGGCGCAGCAGCTGCAGGCTGCGGGACGCAGCTTTGTGTTGCACTACTTTGTGCGGGGGGCCGAGCATGTGGCATTCCCGGAGCGCATCCAAGCCATGGGAGGCGCAGTCCAGTTGCACACCGGCTTGGATGTGCAAGGCACGGCCGACACGCTACAGAACTTGCTGGCTACCGATACGACAGACAAACGCTTGTACGTGTGCGGTCCCGGCGCCATGATGGACCTGGTGCTGCAGACTGCACGTACCTTGGGCTGGCCCGAAGACCAGCTGCACCGCGAGTACTTTGCCAACAACCAGGCACTGGACCGCGCGGACGACAGCGCCTTTGATGTGGTGCTGCAGCGCAGTGGCAAAACCCTGCATGTGCCCGCAGGGCGCACGATTGTGCAGGTGGTGCGCGAGGCCGGTGTCAGCGTCAACACCGTGTGCGAGCAGGGCGCCTGCGGCACCTGTGAAACCGCGGTGCTGGAGGGCGAGCCCGACCACCGCGATGTCTACCTGTCCGCCGACGAAAGGCTCAGCCAGCGTTGCACCATGGTGTGCGTGTCGCGCGCCAAAACTCCTACCCTGGTTCTCGATCTTTAGGCCTTCGCACCATGCTCAAACTCTACGACTTTGAACTCTCTGGCAATTGCTACAAGGTGCGGCTGCTGCTCAGCATGCTGGGCGTGGCCTACGAGAAGGAGCCCATCAGCTTCTACCCGGCGGCGCAGCACAAGAGTGAGGCCTTTTTGGAGATCAACCCGCTGGGCCAATTGCCAGTCATTGACGACAACGGCTATGTGTTGCGTGATGCGCAGGCCATCCTGTCCTACCTGGCGCGGCGGTACGACACCCACCAGCAGTGGCTGCCTGTGAATGACGCCGCGCTTCTGGGCGAAGTGCTGCAGTGGATGGCCTTTGCCGATGGCATTACCGCCACGGCTTCCGCCGCGCGCCTGCACGACATGCTGTTTTACCCACTGGATGTGGAGGCCGCGCGCGCCGGGGCCCACCGGCTGTACCGCATCCTCGATGAACACCTGTGGTTCCGCGAGGCGCAGGGCGGGCAGTGGCTGTGCTCCGCCGAGCATCCCACGGTGGCTGATATTGCCTGCTTCCCCTATGTGGTGATGAGCGAGGACGGTGGTATTCCCTTGTTGAACTACCCGGCCATCCGCCGTTGGACCGACCGCGTCAAGCGCATTCCCGGATTTGTCGTCATGAGCGGTGTGTTTCCAACCAGTCCCAGCCCGCTGGCACGCGATCTGCTATTACGGGTACCATCCCATTCATCTGTCTGAACCACCGACTGCGTCCGCATCGCGAGCCCCTATGAACCTGCCCATTATTCCCGCCGACCGCATGCCCGCCTTGTTGCGCGCGATGCCCAAAGCCGAGCTGCATATGCACATCGAAGGCTCGCTGGAGCCCGAACTGATGTTTGCGCTGGCCAAGCGCAACAGCGTACCGCTGCGCTTCCCCAGCGAACAGGCGTTGCGCGATGCCTATGTGTTCAACAACCTGCAAGAGTTTTTGGACATTTACCACGAAGGCACCATGGTGCTGAAGACCGAGCAGGACTTCTACGACATGACCTGCGCCTACCTGGCACGTGCGCAGGCCGACAACGTGCTGCACACCGAAATTTTCTTCGACACGCAAACGCACACGGGCCACGGGCTGAGCGCGGATGTGGTGATCAACGGTCTGTACCGCGCCTGCGCCGATGCCCCGGCCAAGTTCGGCATGACGGCCTCGCTGATCCTGTGCTTTCTGCGGCATCTGAGCGAAGAGGAAGCCTTTGAATGCCTGGAGCAGGCGCTGCCGCTGCGCGACAAGATCGTTGGCATTGGCCTGGCCTCCAGCGAGGTGGGACACCCGCCTGAGAAATTTGCCAAGGTCTATGCCCGCGCCAAGCAACTGGGCTTCCGTCTGGTGGCCCATGCGGGCGAAGAAGCGCCGCCGGCCTACATCTGGAGTGCGCTCGACGTGCTCAAGGTCGAGCGCATCGACCACGGCGTGCAGGCCATCCACGACGCCGCGCTGATGCAGCGCCTGGCCAACGACAAAATGCCGCTCACCGTGTGCCCGCTGTCCAACCTCAAGCTGCGCGTGTTCCCCACGTTGAAGCAGCACAACCTGGGCGCCATGCTGGACGCCGGCATCATGGCCACCGTCAACTCGGACGACCCGGCTTACTTTGGTGGCTATGTAAACGAAAACTACACCCAGACCTTTGCGGCCCTGGGCCTGACCGCACAACACGCCTACACGCTGGCGCGCAACAGCTTCGACGCCAGCTTCATCGATGCGTCACTGCGCCAGAACTATGTCCAACGCCTGGATGGGGTGTTCGAGACGTTCAGGTAGGCGCCTGGTTCTCCAACAGAGTCGTCACGATCTGCCCCAGGCGGCGCAGGCCCTGTTCCACGTCGTGCTGGTGCGGCCAGCCGCAGTTGATGCGCAGGTAGGAGTCAAAGCGCAGGCTGTTGGAAAACATCTGCCCCGGTGTCACCAGAATCTGCTGCGCCAGGGCGGCGTCAAACACGTGCCGGCTGGACAGCTTCTGCGGCAGCTCCACCCAGAGGGATAGCCCGCCGTCAGGCACATTCAGGCGCGTGCCTTCGGGGAAATAACTGGCAATGGCCTGCGCCGTTTTTTCACGCTGCACATGCAAGGTGCTGCGCAGGCGGCGCAAATGGCGGTCATAAGCGGGCGACGCCATGTAGTCTGCCAACGCCAGCTGTGACAACTCTTCGTTGCTGCGGGTCTGGCTGAACTTGAGCATCTCCACCCGCGCCTGCCAGCGGCCCGCCGCCATCCAGCCCACGCGTGCCCCCGGCGCCAGGATCTTGTGCAGCGAGGCGCAATAGATCACACCACCCGTGGTGTCCCACGACTTCATCGCCCGCAAAGGGGAATCGCCGCGCGTGCTTTCGTTGACCAGTTCGCTGTAGGTGTCGTCTTCAATGAGCGGGGTGCCGTAGCGTTCGCATAGCTGCACCAGGCTCTGTTTGTGCGTGTCCGGCATGATGCTGCCCAGCGGGTTTTGCAGGTGCGGAATCACCACCACGGCCTTGATGTTGTCGTAGGTCTGCATCGCCATTTCCAGTGCATCCAGCGAAATGCCGGTCTGCGGGCTGGTCGGTATTTCCAGCGCGCGCAGGCCCAGCGCCTCCAGCACCTGCAGCAGGCCGTAGAAGGTGGGCGATTCCACCGCAATGGTGTCGCCGGGCTGGGCTACGGCGCGCAGCGCCAGGTTCAGCGCTTCGATGCAGCCATTGGTGATCTGCACTTCGTCTGGCGACAGCGTCACGCCCAGGCCGAGGGCGCGCTTGGCCAGCACCGCACGAAACACCGGGTTGCCACGCGGGGACGAGGCCGACACCAACAGCTGGGGGTGGGTGCGCAGCACCCGCATGGCGGCCAGTTTCAAGGCCTCGGCAGGGTAAAGCTCGGGCGCGCAGCGCGCCACCGCCAGATTGGTCTTGACCATGTGCAGCCGGCCGCGTGCGATGAAGTCCGACACCCGGGCATGGATGCCCACGTACTGTGCGGGGTCCGGCGTCACGTCCATGCGCGGCTCGCTCACGCTGGCCAGCGTGTTGCGCAAGGGCCGGCGCACAAAGTAGCCTGAGCGCGGCCGCGCCTCCAGCCAGCCCTCGCTTTCCAGCTGCCGGCTGAGTTGCATGGCGGTGGACAGGCTGACCTCGTGCTGGCGCATCAGGCTGCGCAGCGAGGGCATGCGGTCCCCTACCACCAGGGAACCAGCCTGGATGGCGCCGCGGTAGTGCGCGGCCAGGCGCTGGTAGATGGGCTCTGCTGCGGGGGGCGGGCGGTGTCCTGCGGTGGCGATGATTGCGGTGTCCATGGCCGATGTTCCTTGATCCGGAGCGGGGAAAACAGATACAGATTTGTCAAAACCGTACCGTAACAGATGCCTGATGCCGCATCTGTTCTGGCCAAGACAGTGCACCGCTGTGCCTGTTGCCAAAGTGCCGTGCGCCCTACGATTTCCCCATGCCCGACACCACCGGATCGGGTCTTTACCGCAGCACGCAGGAGGTTTCGTATGCCAAGCCGCTCAGGACCATCATTTCAAACCCGCCAGCTCACGCTGGCCCGGGGGCAATCCCTGTTTGAGAAGATTCCGCGGGGCACCGTGATCCGCGTCGCCGTCGGTACGGCCACCCTGGTGCAGTGCATTCAGTTGGACCACACCACGCTGCGACGGCATACCCCCATGGCACGCGGCGCCGTACACGGTGTCCAGGTATCGGACTGGCTGGAAATCAGGGCTCAGTCGGATACCAGGCTGGTATTGCAGGTGCCCCAGTCCGTGTCCCTGCGGCCGCTGGCACGTGCGCTGGTGGCGTGGCTTGCTAGGGCGCTGCCGCGACGAACACTGCGTCCAGCATCTGCTGGCCCACGGCCTGAAACGCGGGGTGGGGCGACTGCAGCAATTGCTCGCCCACCAGCCGCTTGAAGCCAGGGGTAGCGGTCAGCGGCACCTTGCGCAACCAGGCCAGCGCCTCGTCCATCTGGCCGCGTGCGGCCAGCATGCTGGCGTAGTTGTACTGGCCGCGGAAGTCTCCACCGCGCGCGCCGCCCTCAAACCAGGTGAAAGCAGCAGCTGCATCCTGGGCCACCACACGGCCGTCCTCGTAAAAAAAGCCAATCTTGGTCATGGACTTGGCATGGCCTAGCGCCGCGGCTTTGCGGTACCACTGCAGGGCCTCTGCGGGGTCCTGCTTCACGCCCTGGCCTGTGGCCAGCAGGTTGGCGTAGTTGTACATGCCAGCGTCCAGGCCTTTGGCGGCGGCCTGGCGGTACCAGTTGGCGGCGGCAAAGTTGTCGGCGTCTGCGCCCCAGCCATTCTCAAAACAACGCCCCGCCATGTTGATGCCCAGGGGGTGGCCTTGCGCTGCAGCTTTCAGAAACCAGGCCAAGGCGCCCACGGGGTCGCGGTCCAAGCCGTGGCCGTTCAACAGCCACTGGCCCAGAATGGTCTGCGCATCGGCGTGGCCCAGTCGGGCGCAGTGCAGCATCCACTGCGCGGCCGCTACGGGTTCTGCGGCGGTGGCGGCCTGCCAGTCGGCCGGTGTCAGGGCCGACGCTTCCTCCAGGGTGGCGGGGCGTGGTGGCAGTGGGGACGGGGCGGCAGAGAGCGAGGGCATGAAAACGACTCAAATAAGAATTGTTCTCAATTATGCCAAGCTTGCCCCACGGTTTTTAGAGTTCGTCGATGGGCGTGACTGTGGCGTTGGCAGCGCCGGGGTCGGCAATGGCAAAGCGGTCGCTGGAGCGCACATAAAAGCTCGCACCAAAGCGGCCCACCGGGTGGTAGTCCTGCAGGCGCACGCGCCAGGTCTCGGTGTCGATCAGGCCATCGCGCGCATGCATCCACACCACCTTGCCAATGAAGATTTGCCGGCTGGCGGTTTCCAGTGTCTCCCACAGCGTGCATTCAAACGCCACCGGCGCTTCGACGATGCAGGGCGGCGCCACCGCTTTGGACGGCCGCACATGCAGGCCCACGCGCTCCAGCTCGCTCACGTCGGGTGGCAGGCGTTCACCGCAGCGGTGCATCTTTTCGGCCATGGCCTCGTCGGTCATGTGCACCACAAATTCTTTCATGCGCACGATGTTGGCAGCCGTGTCCTTGAGCGCGCCGTTGTCCAGCCGGTTGATGCTGACCATCACGATGGGGGGGTCTTCGCCCAGCATGTTGAACATGCTGAACGGTGCGGCGTTGACCACACCGCCCGCGCCCAGGGTGGTGATGAGGGCAATGGGCCGCGGCACGATGAGGCTGGCCATCAGCTTGTAGCGCTGGTACTCGGTGAGCTCGGCGAAGTCGATGTCCATAAAACCTATTGCACGTGATAGTTCAAAGGGAACCGACTACACCTTCCACCAGGTAGTCCATGCGGTCCAGGAAGGGGTCATACAGGCCATAGCTCTTGTCGATGACCACCTTGCCGGTGTTGCCCTTGATGGGGCCGACAAAAATCGGCTTACCGGCCTTCATCTCGGCCATGGCGGCGGTGGCGGCGTTGCGTGCCTTGTCCGTTGCGCCGGCACCAAATGGCGTGCTCAGCACCATGTCCTTGTCGTAGCCGCCAAAGAAGGTGTTGGGTAGCTTCTCACCCGCGGCGATCTTGGCCGCGAAGGATTTGTAGACGGTCTCCCACTTGTTCTCGGCACCAGTGATGAAGCCCTTGGGCGCGAGCTTGGCTTGCGATGCGTTGTGGCCCAGCGTCTTGACGCCTTTGCGCTCGGCCGTCTCGATCACGATCTTGGGGCTGTCCACATGGCAGGCGATCACGTCGCAGCCGGAGCTGATGAGTGAGTTGGTGGCTTCGGCCTCGCGCACCGGGGCCGACCATTCGCCGGTAATCACCAGCTGCACTATGGCGTTGGGGTTGACCTTGCGCACGCCCATGGTGAAGGCGTTGATGTTGCGCAGCACGATGGGGATGGGCTTGGCCGCGACGTAGCCAATCTTGTTGGACGTGGTGGACAGGCCGGCGGCAATGCCGTTCACGTAGTGCGCCTGGTCCAGGAAGCAGAAGTAGCCGCCCAGGTTCATCGGGTGCTTGTCGGCTGACCACAGCGATGTGGGATGGCGGAACTCCACCTTGGGGTACTTCTTGGCCATGTCGATCATGAAGGGGTCGAAGTAGCCGAAGGAGGTGCCAAAGACCAGCGAGGCGCCGTCGGTCTGCACCATGGCTTCCAGCGTCTTGCGCACGGCCGTGGTCTCGGGCACGTTTTCCTCTTCCACCACTTTCACGCCCGGCACCTGGCTCAGCGCCTTGGCGGCCACGGCGTGGGCCTGGTTCCAGCCGTAGTCGTCGCGCGGGCCCACATAGATGATGCCCACCGTGGTGGTCTTGCCCTGCGCCAGTGCAGACAGTGGCGAGCCGCCCACGGCCAGTGCGGCGGCACCGGCGATGCTGCTGCCCAGGAATTGGCGACGGTCAAAGGAAGGTGATGTCATGGTGAGCTCCTAGAGGTTGGGGACAGGTGAGAAGGGATATTCATGCGCCTGCAGCGCGGCGTTTGGGAGGGGCCTTACGGGCGGGCTTCAGCACATGCGTGGTCTCGGGCGTGCTGAGTTCTTCGGTGTAACGGGACAGCACACTGGACAGCGCCTGGCCGTCGTGAAACAGCTCGGGCAGCAGCGCGCGTTTCTCGATGCCGTGGATGTGCGCGGTCATCAGCTGGATGGCGCGCTCGGTGTTGCCATCGCGCAGCGCATCGATCAGGCCGTGGTGTTCGGCGCAGGCGCAGTCCGATGAATGCGGGCGGCCGTACACCGCCAGGATCAGCGAACAGCGAGTCACCACTTCGGACAGGTAGCGCTCCATCAGCGGGTTGCCCGTCATCTGCGCCAGCCGGGTGTGGAACTCGCCGGCAAGCCGCACCGCCACTGGCGTCTTGCCATCGCGCGCCGCCTGTTCCTCCTGGCGCACATGGCCCTCCAGCGCCGCGCCCATGGCGGGCTGCCAGCGCGCCATCACCATGCGCACGGCTTCGGCCTCCAGCGCACGGCGCATCTCGAACACCGCACGCGCCTCGTCCAGGCTGGGCTGGGCCACGGTGGCGGTGCGCTTATTGCCAATATCAACCAAAGCCTCTGACGACAGGCGGCTCAGCACCGAGCGGATCAGCGTGCGGCTGACGCCGAACTGCAACCCCAACTGGTCTTCCGGCAGCTTGCTGCCCGGGGCCAGGGCCTGTTCGATGATGGCGCGCCGGATCGACTTGTAGGCGAGCTCGGCTTTCTTGGCGGGGGTCAGCATGGTGGGAAGGCAGGTATACAAAAAGTTGCATGCCCATCAGCAAACTCTGTGCCAACCATCTGCAGGTACCTTGCACCAGAAACAGGCGTTCTTCTACGGCTAATGCCGTACACCGCTGGCATGTTCATTGCTCGCTGCTTCTGCAATCACGTATACAAGATTTTCATTGCCAAGGAGCACCATGCCGCAACGCACCGTCACCCTTCTTCTGAACCAGCAGCAGCTCACGCTGATCGACAACACCGTGGCGTTGGGCGCTGCACCAGACCGGGTGTCGCTGGTCCGACGTGCACTGCGCGAGCGTGCGCTGCCCGCGCCAGTGCGGCCTGTGCCGCCCGCGCCCGATGTGAGCGGACTGGACGCCACACGCGAGTTGCTGGACGAGCGGGTGATCGAGCCCGGCACCGGCAAGGCGCTGGAAGTGCTGCAGGGACAGTTCCTGCGCATCGAGCAGATCGAGGGCGGGCAGTGCCTGGACTTCAACTGCTTCAACCTGCACGATTACAAGGAATTCATGCACACCGGCCGCACGAGAACGGTGCACGGCCTGCTGCCCACCAAGGGGCATTTCCTGTGGTCCGCCCCGCCACGTGAGCGCGCCATGATGTATTTGCTGGAGGACACGGCGCAGTGCAATGACGTGCTATTCCCGCGCTGCAGTGCTTACTTGTATGAGTCCAGCTACGGCATGCCGGTGCATACCAACTGCCACGACATCCAGGCCGAAGCGCAACGCGAGTACGGCCTGACGCCCGACGACGTGCACGACTCGTTCAACCTGTTCATGCGCACCGAGGTGCACAGCGGACGCGGCCATATCCTGCGCCAGCAGTCGCGACCTGGTGACCATGTGGACCTGCTGGCGCTGATGGATGTGCTGGCCGTGCCCAACATCTGCGGCGCCGACATCATGCGCACCAGCAACTTCTCGCTCAAGCCCGCCAAGCTGCAGATCTGGCGCGCCAGCGCACAGGACCTGGCCAGCGTACCGCTGCTCACCAGCTACACCAACCAGCGCACACCGGCAGACTTCAAACAGCCGCAGATCAAGGCCGACCGCGCGCTGCGGCGCGACCCGCACTACCAAGCCAGCTTCACCAATGTGCCGCTGCGCATCAGCCCGGTGGACGTGGTGCTGGAGGAGGGTGAATACGCCTCCCTGCAGCAGGCGGGCTTGGACATCTACTACGGTGACGACGATGGCGCCGCACTGCGCGACGTGCTCTTCAGCTGGTGGGAGACACGCTACCTGTGAACGCGGCGGCAGGCCTTAGGCCTGCCGTGCCATGTGCATCTGGTGCAGCGTGATCTTGCGCACCTCGGTCTGGCTGGTGGTGATGTGGGCGCGCAGCAGCATCGCCGCCTGGTCGCCGCGCTTGGCGCGTATGGCCTTGAGGATCTTGCCGTGTTCGTCGTAGGTGGCGTCGATGCGGGCCTGCTTGGTGAAATCCAGCCGGCGGATGATGCGGATGCGGTCGGTCACATCGCGGTGCACACGTGCCATCTCGGCGTTGCCCGCGGCCTCCACCAGTGTGCAGTGGAAGGCTTCGTCCCACTGGCTTACCAGCGCGGCGTCGGTGCTGCGCTCGGCCACGGGGACCAGCCAGCGTGCAATCAGGCCGTCCAGCAGGGCACGGTTTTTGGTGTTGGCGGCGTGCAGGCCGTCTTCGCAGAGGCGGTGCGCGGCGGTGGATTCCAGCACCATGCGCAGGTCGTAGAGCTGTTCGAACTTTTCAAAGTCAAACGGCAGCACGCGCCAGCCGCTGCGGTACATCACCTCTACGTAGCCCTCTTGCTGCAGCCGGGTCAGCGCCTGTCGCACGGGGGTGCGTGACACGTCCAGCCGTTCGCAGACGGACTGTTCGGTAAAACGGTCGCCCGGCACCAGGCGGAACTCGGCCACATCGCGCTTGAGCTGCTCGTACACCGTGTCGGCGCGCGAGGTACGTTCGGTGGTGGGCTTTTTGGTCGCCACTACGATGCCAGCGCCGTCAACACCTGTGTGCTCGGCGCGGTCCAGCCCACGATGGCGCCCTGGGCGTGGATCATCTCCACGGCCGCGGCCTTGAAGTGCGGAAAGTAGCTCTCCGTGCAGTCCACCAGCAGCAGGCAGTCATAGCCGCGGTCGTTGGCCTCGCGCATGGAGGTCTGCACGCAGACCTCGGTGGTCACGCCCATGAAGAGCAGGTGGGTGATGCCCAGGTCGGTCAGCATCTCGTGCAGGCCAGTGGCGTAGAAGGCGCCCTTGCCGGGCTTGTTGATGACGATCTCGCCAGGCAGCGGCGCCAGCTCGGCAATGATGTCGTTGCCCGGTTCACCGGCCACCAGAATGCGACCCATGGGCCCCACATCGCCAATGCGCAGCGTGGGGTTGCCGCGGTTGCGCTTGGCAGGCGGGCAGTCCGCCAGGTCGGCGCTGTGGGCCTCGCGGGTGTGCACCACGGTGCCACCTGCTGCGCGCCACGCGCCCAGCATGGCCTGGCAGGCCGGCACGATGGCCGTGAGCAGCGACACATCGTTGCCCAGTGTCTCGCCAAAGCCGCCGGGTTCCACAAAATCACGCTGCATGTCGATGATGACCAGCGCCGTGTGCGCCACGGCAAAGTCGTAGGCAAAGGGCGTAGCCGGCAGGGAGAGCAGGGGAGTGGAAGAGGCAGTCATGCAGCGGTTTTTTCAAAGGGGAATGGTAGCAGTTGAAGCAGTGTCGCCATGGGCTTCCCCATGCGCGCCACCGCCCATGTGGGCACCCAGCACGTGGCGGTCGGCCGCGGCGGCCGTGGTCTCGAAGACGATGCGGCCTTCGCTCATCACCACGATGCGGTCGGCCAGCTCCAGCAGCTCGTCCAGGTCTTCGCTGATGAGCAGCACGCCGGCCCCACGGCCGCGCACCTGGCGCAGTCGGCTGTGGATTTCGGCCACGGCGGCAAAGTCCAGCCCGAACACCGGGTTGGCCGCAATCAGCACATTGATGTCGCCCGCCAGCTCGCGCGCCAGCACGGCGCGTTGCACATTGCCGCCCGACAGGCTGCGGATGGGCGCGTCTTCGCCCTGGGTTTTGATGCCGTACTCGGCAATCCAGGCGCGTGCGCGGGCCCGCCAGGTCGGAAAGCGCAGCACGCCGCCAAACGCCGAACTTGCCAGCGGCGGCTGGTCGAAGTCGCGCAGGGCCATGTTCTCGGCCACGCTGAGGTTGCCGACGCAGGCATTGCGCAGCGGCTCTTCGGGCAGGCTGCGCACCTTGAGCGCGCGGTTCTCCAGCCGTGTGGCCGCATAGGGCTGGCCCATCACCTGCACCTGGCCCGACAAGCGTGTGCGCTGGCCCACCAGCGCCTCTACCAGCTCACGCTGGCCATTGCCAGACACGCCCGCCACGCCAAGGATTTCGCCGGGCATGACGGACAGGCTCAACCCATGCAGCGCCAGCGTGCCGCGGTCGCCCAGCGCGTGCAGGCCGTCTACCTGCAGTGCAGGCGTGGTCGATTCTGCTATTGAATCAGTAGCTGCTTGCGCAGTATCCACGGGGGCTACAGGCACTTTTGGCGCAGAATCGCCGGCTGGAGCAGCGTTGGCCGCCTCGCCCATCATGGCCTCGGCCAGCAGCGTGGGGGTGGTGTCGGCCACGCGGCAGTGGTGCACGGCCCGGCCCTTGCGCAGCACGGTCACCGCGTCGGCGTAGGCCATCACTTCGCGGAACTTGTGGGTGATGATGATGACGGTGCATTCGCCGCGCCGCGCAAAGTCGCGGATGTGGCCCAGCACCTCGTCGGCCTCCTGAGGAGTCAGTACCGAGGTGGGTTCGTCCAGGATCAGCAGGCGCGGTTTGAGGTAGAGCTGCTTGAGCAGTTCCAGCTTCTGCTTCTCGCCTGCCGCCAGGTCGGCCGGGCAGGCGTCCAGGTTCAGGCTGAAGGGCGTGGTCGCCAAAAATGCCTGCAGCTCGGCGCGCTTGGCTTTCCAGTCCACCACCAGGGGCACGCGGTCGGCGGCCAGGAGCAGGTTTTCGGCCACCGTCATGCCAGGTGCCAGCGTGAAGTGCTGGTACACCATGCCAATGCCCAGCGCGCGCGCGACGATGGGGTTGGCAATGTCCTGCTCGCGCCCGTCGATGAGGATGCTGCCTTCCTCGGCCCGCTGAAAACCAGCCACGCATTTCACCAGCGTGCTCTTGCCCGCACCGTTCTCCCCCAGCAGGGCGTGCACGGTGCCGGGCTCCACCTTCATGGTGACGCGGTCCATGGCGGTGAAGCTGCCAAAGCGCTTGGTCAACTCGTAGGTATCCAGCGCCAGCGCGCCGGTCTGGGCGGGCAGGGCGCCAATGGGCGTGGCGGTGGCGGCAGAGGTCATGGCAGTCCTTGCTAGCTGTGAACCGAAGACAGCGCCGCGAGCACGGCGCTCGAGGGTGCATGCGCGCCAAACACGCCGCCCTGCATGGTGATCATCTTCAGCGCGGCCAGGTGGTTTCCGTGGTCGGTGGCGGCGGTGCAGTCGGACAGCAACAGGCATTCAAAGCCTCGGTCGTTGGCATCGCGCATGGTGGTGTGCACGCACACGTCGGTGGTGATGCCGGCCAGCAGCAGGTTGGTGATGCCGCGTGTGCGCAGCACCAGTTCCAGGTCCGTGGCGTAGAACGAGCCCTTGCCGGGCTTGTCAATCACCACCTCGCCCGGCAGCGGTGCGAGCTCGGGAATCAGCTCCCAGCCCGGCTCGCCACGCACCAGAATGCGCCCGCAGGGGCCCGCATCGCCAATGCCCACGCCGTCGGTGCCAATCTGCTGCGAGCGCCAGCGCTTGTTGGCTGGCAGGTCTGACAGATCGGGCCGGTGGCCTTCACGCGTGTGCATGACGGCGTAGCCCGCCGCACGCAAGGCGGGCATCAAGACCCTCAACGGCGCAATGGGCGCGCGGGTGAGCGAGATGTCGTAGCCCATCTTGTCCACATAGCCGCCCACACCGCAGAAGTCGGTCTGCATGTCGATGACGAGGAGGGCCGTGTTCTCCGGCCGCAGGTCCCCGTTCCAGGGCCAGGCGTAGGGGTTGGCTTGTATGTGCATGGTGCTTGGCGTGCGTTCAGATCAACGGGAAGACAGTTCGCCCGGGCTGCCCTGGGCCACGCTGCCGGGTTTGCAGGTGATGACCAGAATCAGCAGGGTGAGTGCGTAGGGAACCGTGTTGAAGAGGTGGTAGCCCCAACCGATGCCGGCCGACTGCAGGGCCGGGCCAATGGCGCCCGCGCCACCGAACAGCGCCGCAGCCAGGATGCAGCGCAGCGGGCTCCAGCGCGCAAAGATCACCAGCGCCACGGCGATCAGGCCTTGGCCGCTGGAGATTCCTTCGTTCCAGCTACCGGGATAAAACAGGGTGAGCGATGCGCCGCCCAGGCCGGCGATCATGCCGCCCAGTGTGGTGGCGATGACGCGGATGCCGCCTACCGAATAACCCAGCGCCCGTGCCGCATGGGCCGAGTCGCCTGCCATGCGCACCAGGAGGCCGTAGCGCGTGCGCTTGAAGGCCCACCCCATGAACACCGCGAGGGCCAGGCCCAGTGGCAGCAGCATGTTGACCTGCAGGGCCGAGCGCACGGCCGATGAATCGCTCCACAAGCCCAGCTCCATCGCCGGAATTTGTGGTGCCTGCGGCTGTATCAGCGGCTTGCCCAGGTAGAAGGCCAGACCGGTGCCCAGCAGCATCAGCGCAATGCCGGTGGCCACATCGTTCACGCGTTCGAGCGAGCACAGCACGCCGTGCAAGGCCGCCAGCAGGCCGCCGGCCAACGCGCCCACCAGCACGCCCACCCAGGGCGAGCCACTGAGGTAGGCACCGCCAAAGGCCGCCATAGCGGACAGCACCAGCACGCCCTCCAGGCCCAGGTTGATGCGACCGGATTTTTCAGTCAGGCATTCACCCAGGCTGACGAAGAGGAATGGCGTGCCCACGCGCAGGGCGCCGCCCACAATGCCGGCGAACAGGGTGAGCCATTGGTCTGCGGTCATGAGGGGGTTCCTTCTGCGGTAGCGGGCAGGGCCGGTGTGTCCACAGGGTCGGTGCGCCGGCGCAGCCACTGGCTCCAGTGCACATCGCGCAGCGCTTCGCTGGCCAGAATCAGCACAAAGGCAATGCCCTGCAGCACCAGCACCGAAGCGTCGGGCAGCCCCAGGCGACGCTGCAGCAGGCTGCCCGCCGCACCAAAGCCGCCAAACAGAATGGCCACCGGAATGATGGCCAGCGGGTGGTGCCTCGCAATGAAGGACACCAGAATGCCGGCATAGCCGTAGAAGGCAATCAGCGAGGCATTGGCATTGGTGTGCACGGCCACCACCTCCACCGCGCCGGCCAGACCGGCGCAGGCGCCACCGATGCAGCAGGCGATCAGAATCAACTGGGATGCGGGCAGGCCCATGAGCTGCGCCGTGCGCGGGTTGCCGCCCACCACGCGGACCGAGAAGCCCGACGCCGTCCAGCGCATCCACACCGCCAGGCCCAGGCAGGCCAGCACGCCCAGCACCAGGCCCCAGTGCACATCGGTGCCGGCAATGCCGCCCATGAGCAGGGGCTCGGGCACGGTATGGGTGGAGGGCTTGTTCAGGCTGGCGGGGTCGCGCAGCGGGCCTTCCACCAGATGCTTGAACAGGCCGATGGCAATGTAGGCCAGCAGCAGGCTGCTGATGGTCTCGTTGATGCCGCGGTACTGCCGCAGCCAGCCGGCCAAGCCCACCCACAGCCCGCCCACCACGGCACCCACCGCACACGCTATGGCCGTGCCCAGTGCATTACCCGGCAGCGGAACATAGTAGGCCGTGGCTGCGCAGGCCAGCCCGCCCAGCACCAGCGCACCTTCCCCCCCAATGACCACCAACCCGGCGCGGGCCGGTACCGCCACGCACAGCGCGGTGAGCATCAGCGGCGCGGCGCGCTGCAGGGTGTTTTGCCACGAGAACGCGTCGCCAAACGCGCCCTTGAACAGCAGCACCCACACGTCCAGCGGATTGGCCCCCGCGAAGCTGACGAACACGCCAAACACGGCCAGCGCCGCCACGATGGCCAGAATGGGGAGCCCGATGTCGTACAGGGTGTCGCGCATGGCAGCTTTCAGCGGGTGAAGGACTTAGATGGAGCCGACCACGCCTTCGACCAGGTAGTTCATGCTCTCCAGCGCCATGTCGGTCTGCTTGAGGGTCTTGCCGGCCGCAATCACTTCCTTGCCCTTGTTGTCCTTGAGCGGGCCCTTGAAGATGTCGAAAGTGCCAGCCACCATCTTGGCCTTCACCTCGTCGGCGTTCTTCTTGGCCGCATCGCTCACGGCGGGACCGTAGGCGGACATCTTCACGTAGCCTTCTTTCAGGCCACCGCGAATGAAGTTGGGGTGGGGCTTGCCGGACTTGGCCGCATCGATGAAGGTGGTGTAAGCGGTGAGCCAGTTCCACTCGGCACCCGTGAGGTAGGCCTGTGGCGCCAGCTTGGCCTGGCTGGCGTGGTAGCCGCAGACCATCTTGCCGCGCTTGGCCGCGGTCTCCACAATCACCTTGGGTCCGTCCACGTGCATGGTGAACACATCGCAACCCTGGTCGGCCAGGCTGTTGGTGGCTTCGGCTTCCTTGACGGCCATGGACCAGTCGCCCGTGAAGATGACGTTGCAGGTGATGCCGGGCTTGACCGAGCGCGCGCCCATGAGGAAAGCGTTGATGTTGCGCAGCACCTGAGGAATGGGTTTGGCGGCGACAAAACCGATCTTGCCGCTCTTGCTCATATGGCCGGCCACTATGCCGTTGAGGTACTGGCACTCGTCGATGTAACCAAAGTAGCTGGCGGTGTTCTTGGGGTGTTTGCCCTCGGTCCACATGCCGCCGCAGTGGGCAAAGCGCACATCGGGGTATTTGGCCGCCACCGCCAGCATGTGGGGGTCAAAGTAACCAAACGAGGTCGGGAAGATCAGCGACGCACCGTCTTGCGCAATCATGCCGGTCATGGTCTTTTGCACGGCGGCCGTCTCGGGCACGTTTTCCTCTTCCACCACCTTGATGCCGGGCATCTTCTTGAGCTCGGCAGCCGCCTGCGCCTGGGCCTGGTTGTAGCCATAGTCATCGCGCGGGCCGACGTAGATCACCCCCACCGTCAACGGCTTCTGCGCCAGCACGCTGGAGCTCCACGCCCCCAGGGTACCGGCCGCACTCAGGGCAGCCAGGGATTTGAGGGTGTCGCGGCGGTTCGGGGTGCTGGGGATCATGTTCGGTTCTCCGTAAAAAGGGGACGTTGAAAATGGCTGCATCAAGTTGGTGCCGCACCGGCGATTGCCATCTTGTATCCAAGATTGGATGCAATATGTGTGCCCGCTTGCATGGGATGCTTCAGCCCAGCAGGCTGACGTGGGCGGCCACCACGCGCCAGCCCTGGTGTGTGCGCATCCAGGTCTGGCTTTGGCGGCCGGTTTTGGCACTGCCCAGGCGCTGGAATTCGACGTTGGCCGTCGCAAAGTCACGCCCATAGGTGGTGATCACGTTCTTCAGCACGGCGCGCTGCAGCCCCTGCGATGGGCGCCCGGCGCGGAAGGTTGCGATGGCGTCATAGCCATACAGGTTTTCGGTAGCGCCATAGCGCAGGGTGTGCGGGCTGTTCCAGAACAGTTCGTCCAGCACGCCCACATCGTTCTCCACCAGCGCGCGCTCGTAGCGCTCGCATTGCAGGGTCACCTCGGCCAGTACGTCGGGTAGGTTGATGTCCACGCTAAAGCTCCACAGGTTTGAGGTAGGCGCCACCCGTCGCTTGCAGTGCAAACGCGGCGCGCAGGGCCAGGTCTTCGCGCCAGGGCGCAGTGATGATCTGCACGCCAATCGGCAACCCGCCGCTGCCGCTGGGCCACATGGGGGCGGCCACCACGGGGCAGCCGGCAAACGAGACCGGTTGGGTCAGCAGCCCGATGGACGGGCGCGTGGGCAGCAGCGTGCCGTTGATGTCCAGCCACTCCGAGCCCAGCAGCGGCGCGGCCACCGGTGTGGCGGGTGCCAGCAGCACGTCCCACTCACGCAGCAGCGCGTTCACCTTGTCGCGGTAGATGCGGCGAAAGCGCTGCGCGCGCAGGTACCAAGCGGCGGGGATGAGCGCGCCCGCAAGGAAGCGGTCTACCGACAGCGGCTCGAAGTCATCGGCCTGCGTGCGCAGATCGTCCAGGTGTTGGCTGCCGCCTTCGCTGGCGGTGATGATGAAGGCGGCCGCGCGGCCCAGCGCGGCGTCGGGCCATTCCACGGTATCCACCGCGCCCAAAATCTTGGCGGCCTGGGCCACGGCTTCGCGCGCCGGCGCGGTGGCGTGCGCATGGAAGTAGCCGCCGAGCACGCCCACGCGCAGGCCCTGCACACCCTGTTGCAATGAACCCACGGGCTGCACATGCACCGCATGGCTGCCGGGGTCCAGCGGGTCGGCGCCCTGCAGCACGTCGTAGGCCAGGGCCAGGCTCTCCACCGAATCCGCAAATGGACCCAGGTGGTCAATGCTTTGCACAAACGGGTAGGAACCGCGGCGCGACAGGCGCCCAAACGTGGGCTTCAGCCCCCAGGTGCCACAGAAAGACGAAGGCACGCGGATGGAGCCATTGGTGTCCGACCCGAGTGCAATGCCTACCTGGCCCGCCGCTACCGCCGCACCACAACCGCCCGACGAGCCACCCGCGGTGCGCGTCAGGTCGTGCGGGTTGTGCGTGGGGCCGTAGTGCGTGTTCTCGGTGGTGAAGCCATAGGCGTACTCGTCCATGTTCAGCGAACCCACCAGCACGGCGCCCGCCGCTTGCATCTGTGCCACCAGAAAGGCATCGTGCGCCGCGGGCGGGTTATGGCGGTTCACCTTGGAGCCCGCGCGGGTCACCTCACCCGCCACGTCAAACAAATCCTTGACCGCATAGGGCACGCCGGCCAGCGGTGGCAGCACCTCGCCACGCGCACGCCGGGCGTCCACCGCATCGGCCTCTTGCAGGGCGCGCGGGTAGCTTTTGCTGGTGAAGGCGTTGAGCGCACCATCGGTCGCGTCGATGCGGGCTATGCAGGCTTGCGTGGCCTCGCGTGCGCTGATGTCGCCAGCGCTGATGGCCCGGGCCAGCGCATAGCTCTGCAGGCCATGGATGTCGTGCGCTATGGTTTTCATAGCTTGTTGCGCATGTCCGATGCGGGCTGGAAGGCCAAAGGCTTGTATATCTCGGCCAACTCGTCGTGCGGCTCCATGGGCGCGTCTAGCAGCAGCTGCGCCAATGCAGCGGTGCGCGTGAGGTGCGCGGCCACGCGCAGGGTGCGTGCTTCGTCCATGGGCAGGTCCAGCGCCACGGCGCTGGCCTTCACGTAGTTCAGGATCTCGGCGTCCGTCATGGGCGAGCCTCCGCAGGGGTGGTGGGTTGGGCCAGGTGCGCGGCCAGGTAGGCACGCCAGCCGCCGTGCGCGGTCACGTCCTGCGCGGCCTCCAGCGCGTGGCCTTCGCAGATGAAGCCGGTGACCCAGGTGCCATCGGCCAGCTCCACGCGGCCCAGGCCCAGGGGCGGAGGGATCAGGGCCAGAAAGCTGCCCACGTGTTCCTGCGGCATGTCCCACACCTCCAGCGCAATGGCGGCACCCGCTTGCGCCACGCGGCGCAGGCCCGGTTTGGGCGGCACGGTGCCGGGCAGGGCGTACAGGCGGTAGGCCGGGGCGGTGGTGGTGGTCTGTACCAGCCGGGCGCCACGCTCCAGCAGTTGGTTGTTCAGCGGCATGCCCGAGAGATGGGCGCCCACCACGGCCACCTGCATGCGTGCCGGGCCGGTGGCGATGCCGGCCAGCGGCTGGGGCGCGGGCAGGGGCTGGTCCAGCGCCCCCAGGGGCAGCCCGGTGGCGTGGTGGTAGCGCTGGCCCAGCTCGGCCAGCGGCCAGTCGCTGCCGCAGGGCGCAATGAGCGTGATGCCAAACGGCAGGCCGTCGGCGCGCAAGCTGCTGGGCACAGCGATGGCCGCGTAGTCCAGCAAGTTCACAAAGTTGGTGTACTGGCCCAGGTTGCGGTTCAGCACCACGGGGTTGGCCCGCATGGCGGCAATGGTGTAGTGCGTGGGGGCAGTGGGTACCAGCAGCACGTCGATGTTTTTCCACATCGCGGCGGCCTGCTGGCCGCAGGCGTGCAGCTGGGTTTGCGCGGCGCACAGGTCGGCCGCGCTGTAGTTGCGCCCCTTGGCAATGATGCTGCGTACCGGCTCCATCACCGTGTCCTCATGCAGGTCAAAGAAGGCGCGCACCGCGGCATAACGCTCGGCCACAAGCGCGCTCTCGTAGAGCAGGGTGGCGGCCTGGGCCAATGGCGTGTAATCAATGGGCACGGCCACGCCTCCCATGGCGGTGAGCCTGGCGATGGCCTCGGTAAATGCCACCTGCGCGGCGGCATCGCCAAAGAACTCCAGCTGCGTGGGCACCCCAAAGCGGAACTGTGCGCCCCAGGGCGTGCTGGCCAGCGCCAGCGTGCGCGAGTAGGGGTCACGGGCATCGGGCCCCTGTGCCACGGCCAGCACGCGGGCCGCCATGTCTACCGTGCGCGCGAAGATGGAGACGCAGTCCACGCTCTGCGCAGCCGGCACCACACCGCGTGCGCTCAGCAGTCCCTTGCTGGGCTTGATGCCCACAATGTTGTTCAGCCCCGCCGGCACCCGGCCCGAGCCCGCGGTGTCGGTGCCCAGCGCAAAGTCCACCTGGCCCGTGGCCACCACATAGGCCGAGCCGGCGCTGGAACCGCCCGACACATAGTCCGCGTTGAAGGCGTTGGGCACCGCGCCATAGGGGGAGCGCGTGCCGTTGAGGCCGCAGGCAAACTGGTCCAGGTTGGTCTTGCCCACCAGCACTGCACCAGCATCGAGCAGCTTTTGCACCACGGTGGCGTGTGCGCCGGCCACATAGGCAAATTCGGCGCAGGCTGCGGTGGTGGGGTGGCCCTGGGCATCGATGTTGTCCTTGATCGCAAAGCGCAGCCCCGTCAATGGCCCGGTGCTGTTGCCCACCACGGGTGTGGCAAAGCGCGTTATCCATGCCTGGGGGGCACCACCATCACTGCCGGAGCTGCTCTGCACCATGTTGGAGTCCTATCTTGTATCCAAGATGGGATTGCAAAAGCTGTGCCAAAAAATCCGGGGGCTGGGCCGCCAGCGCCTTGCCGGTTAAAATACGCCCCAAGGCCCGCTGCTCCGGCGGGCTTTGTCTTTTGTGTTCGGAGCCATGTAGAGGACTACCATGTACAAAAACCTCGTAGCCACGTGCGTGGCCGCTTGCCGTTTTCTCGCCGTTCCCCTTTGCTAGGGATTCATGTATGGCGTACCAGATCAAAGAAATTTTCTACACCCTGCAGGGCGAAGGCTCCAACGCCGGCCGCCCCGCCGTGTTCTGCCGCTTTGCCGGCTGCAACCTCTGGACCGGCCGTGAGCAGGACCGCGCCAGCGCCGTTTGCCAGTTTTGCGATACCGACTTTGTGGGCACCGATGGCACGCTGGGCGGCAAGTTCACAACTGCGCAGGCGCTGGCCGAGCGCATCGCCGCGCAGTGGCCCGGTACCGATGCCGCGAACCGCTTTGTGGTGATGACGGGTGGCGAGCCACTGCTGCAGGTGGATACCGCGTTGATAGACGCCCTGCACGCATTGGGTTTCGAAATCGCCGTAGAAACCAACGGCACGGTGAAAGCGCCCGCAGGCATCGACTGGATCTGCGTGAGCCCCAAGGCCGGCTCCACCTGGGTGCAGCGCAGCGGGCACGAGCTCAAGCTGGTCTGGCCCCAGCCCGGCATCACGCTGGCCGACTGCGAGGCGGAGGACTTTAGGCACCGCTACCTGCAGCCCATGGACAACATCCTGCGGGCCGACAACACCCGGGCCTGCATCGCCCAGTGCCTGGAGCGCCCGCAGTGGCGCCTGTCCCTGCAAACCCACAAGATCACAGGCATCCGATGACCCAAGCGCCATCCATCCCCATTCCGCGCCGCTGCGAGGTGAGCCAAAAGTTCTTCTTTGACGCCGCCCATACCTTGAAGCGCACTCTGGACGACGCGGAGGAGGTCGCCGGCAGCCGCCGCATCCACGGCCACACTTACCATGCCGAAGTCACCGTGGCTGGCAATGCCGACGAAGACACCGGCATGGTGATGGACCTGGCCCATCTGCGCCAGGCCATCGCGGTGCTGCGCCCGCGCCTGGACCACCATTTGCTGGACGAAGTGGAGGGCCTGGGCCCGCCCACGCTGGAAAACCTGGCCGCCTTCATCTGGCGCGCCATGGCGCTGGAGTTCACCGGCCTATGGCAGGTGCGCGTCTGGCGCGAGGGCATTGGCGACAGCTGCACGCTGCGCGCCTGATGTGCCATGTGACGCCATAGGGGCTATGCGCGGCTTGGTATAGAGATTGCTGCGCCCCGATATATGCTCCCCCGCATGAAAGCCTACCGCGCCTCCCTTTTGTGGTTTGCCCCCGATGCAACGGGGCAAGCCCATTTTGAAACCGATGGCCTGCTCGTCGTCGGCCCCAACGCCCAGGGCACCCAGGTGGTGCAGGCCATTGGTGCGTACAGCGCCCTTGCGCCGCAGTACCCGCAGGTGGCCGTACAGCACTTCCCGGGCCGCATCATCGCGCCGGGGTTTATCGACCTGCACATCCACTACCCGCAGACCAACGTCATCGGCTCGCCCGCGCCCGGTTTGCTGCCCTGGCTGGAGAATTACACCTTTCCAGAAGAAAAACGCTTTGCAGCCCCCGAATACAGTGCGCAAGCAGCTACTTTTTTTGTAGCAGAGCTGTTGCGCAACGGCGTCACCACTGCACTCACCTTTGCCACCTCGCACCCTGAATCGGTCCATGCCTTGTTTGCCGAGGCCCAGGCCCAGCGCCTGCGTCTGATCACCGGCCTGTGCCTGATGGACCGCCATGCGCCGGTAGACCTGCTGAACCAGGGGCAGGGCAGCGTGAGCGGCACCGAGCAAAGCCTGCGCGACACCGAAGCGCTGATCCAGCGCTGGCACGGCGTGGACCGCTTGGGCTACGCCATCACCCCGCGCTTTGCCCCCACCAGCACCGAGGCCCAGCTGCGCGGCGCGGGCGAGCTGGCCCAGCGCTATGCCGACGTGTGGATCCAAAGCCACGTGGCCGAGAACAAGGACGAAATCACCTGGGCCCGCGAATTGTTTCCTGCGTCCCGTTCCTATCTCGCCACGTATGACGACTTCGGCCTGATGCGCGACCGCGCCATCTACGCCCACTGCATCCACTTTGACGATGACGACCGCGCGCTGATGCGCGACACCGGCGCTGCGGCGGCCGTCAGCCCCACGAGCAACCTGTTTTTGGGCAGCGGCTTTTTTGACTACGAAGGCGCCAACCGCGTGGGCTACCAGTACGGCCTGGCCAGCGATGTGGGCGGGGGCACCTCGTTCAGCCCGTTCCACACCATGTTGGCCGCCTACTACGTGGGCCGTGAGGGGCAAACCAAGCCCGGCCTGTCGCTCTCGCCCCAGCACCTGTGGTGGCAGCACACGGCGGGTGCTGCGGCGGCCTTGGGGTTGAACGGCGTGGTGGGCAACTTGCTGCCCGGCTGCGAGGCTGACTTTGTCGTTATCAACCCCCAGGCCACGCCCCTGCTGGAGCGCAAGACGGCGCTGGCCGCCAACCTGGACGAGCTGCTGTTCTCGCTGATCGTGCTGGGCGACGACCGCCTGATCGAACACACCATCATTTCTCAAGCCATTGAGGGCGCGAGCCCGACCCCGATTCCAAGGAACCCATGATTGCGACAGAAGACGTCACTCCGCTGACACGGCTACAGATTGTTTTGGTCATTCTGGCGCTGGCCTGTGGCGGCTTTGCCATCGGCACCGGCGAATTCGCCATCATGGGCTTGCTGCCGGATGTGGCCAACACCTTTGCCGTCACCACCCCGCAGGCCGGCTATGTCATCAGTGCCTATGCCCTGGGCGTGGTGGTGGGGGCGCCGCTGATTGCCATTGCAGGCGCCAAGTCCTCGCGCCGCACGCTGCTGCTCATCCTCATGGCAGTCTTCACCGTCGGCAATCTGGCCAGCGCGCTGGCGCCTAATTTTCTGAGCTTCATCGTGCTGCGCTTTCTCTCTGGCCTGCCGCACGGGGCCTACTTTGGCGTCTCCGCGCTGGTGGCTGCGTCTCTGGTCCCGTTGGACATGCGGGCCCGCACAGTGGGTTACGTGATGCTGGGGCTGACCGGTGCAACGCTGGTCGGCACTCCGGTCATGGCACTGTTTGGCCAGTACCTGAGTTGGCGCGTCATGTTCCTCGCGGTGGGGCTGATCAGCGTTCTGACCGTGACGCTCATCTGGATCTACCTGCCGCGGGACAAGCCGCAAGCAGGCGCCAGCGTGATGCGGGAATTGGTGGCGTTCACCCACCCGCAAGTGCTGCTGACCCTCACGCTCGCCGCCACCGGCTTTGGCGGCATGTTCTCCATCTTCTCCTACATCGCCAGCACGGCCACCGAGGTGGCGCACATGCCCGTAGGCATGATTCCCGTGATCATGGTGCTGTTCGGCATCGGCATGAATGTGGGCAATGTCGTGGGCTCCAAACTGGCGGACATCGCCTTGATGGGAACCATCGGTGGCATGCTGGTGTTCAACATCGTGGTGATGACGCTGTTCAGCCTCACCGCCGCCTCGCCCTGGATGTTGTGTACCTCGGCGTTCCTGATTGGTTGCACCTTTGCCGCGGGGCCTGCCATCCAGACGCGCCTGATGGATGTGGCCGCGGACGGCCAGACGCTGGCGGCCGCCTCGATGCACTCGGCCTTCAATATCGCCAACGCCCTGGGTGCCTGGCTGGGCGGTCTGGCCATTGCCTTTGGCTACGGCTATGCCGCCACCGGCTATGTGGGTGCCTTCCTGTCGTTCATTGGCCTGTTCGTATTCGCGGCGTCTGTGATGCTGGAGCGCCGCGGCAACCCCATTCGCGGCACAGAAGTATTGGTGCCCATTTCAAGAAAGGCATGCACATGACACGCGTTCGAGTTGAGGGCTTTACCATTTCGCTGGACGGATACGGCGCGGGGCCGAACCAGGACCTCAGCCATCCGCTCGGCGTGGGCGGGACCGATTTGCACCAGTGGTTGTTCCCCACACGCACGTTCCAACAGAAACTCTTTGGTGCCGACGGTGGCACTACGGGCATCGATGATGACTTCGCGGCACGGGGCTTCGGCAATGTGGGCGCCTGGATTCTCGGTAGAAATATGTTCAGCCCGGATCGCGGTCCCTGGCCCGACATGAGCTGGAAAGGCTGGTGGGGGGACAACCCGCCGTACCACGTGCCTACGTTCATCCTGACGCACCACGCGCGCGAGCCCATCCACATGGAAGGCGGAACGACCTTCCACTTCGTCACCGGCGGCATTCACGAAGCACTGGACCGGGCGCGCGAAGCTGCCAACGGCATGGACGTACGCATTGGTGGCGGAGCCAACACCATCCAGCAATACCTTCGTGCGGGGCTCATCGATGAGCTGCACTTCGCCATCTCGCCGGTCTTGTTGGGCTCTGGAGAGCGGCTGTTCGAGGGGGTGGATGCGCGTGCCCTGGGCTACGAATGCGTGCAGTGCGTTGCATCGGAGAAAGCAACACACGTGGTACTCCGGCGCCAAGGGCACAATGAGGGGCCGACCGATTGATAGAGCCCACGTCCATAGCCTGAACCCGCCCATCCATGAAAAACCTTCCCTTGCTCCACTGGCATTCGATGTTCATGGGGGTGGCGCTGCTGGCCTCCGGTCGCTCCAAAGACGCACGCAAGCGCAACGGTGCCTGCATCGTCAGCCCGGACAACAAGATTTCCGGCGTCGGCTACAACGGCCTGCCGCGCGGCTGTAACGACGACGACGAGCAGTATTGGCAGGACGATGACAGCGACCCGCTGAACTCGCGCCACAGCTACATCGTCCATGCTGAGCAAAACGCCATCCTCAACTGCACCACGCTGCCGTTGCATGGCTCTACCATTTACGCGACCCAATACCCCTGTCCCAAGTGCGTGCAGTCCATCATCCAGGTTGGCATCAAGCGCGTGGTGTACCTGGACAAGAAGGAGCACCAGGAGCGCGTGAACGGAGCCTCCGAAAAAATGCTGGCAGACGCCGGTGTGGCGATCGAATCCCTGCAGGAACTGCATCCCGAGTCCGCCGACTGGTCGACCGAGCTGGCCCAGTTCATCGAAAGCTCCACCCAAGGAAAGCCCACACCATGAAATGGGAAGGCAACCGCGAATCCGACAACGTCGAAGACCGCCGCAGCGGTGGTGGCGGTTTTAGCGGCGGCGGCCTGGGCGGTTTGCTCGGCGGGCTGCTGGGCAGCCGGTTGGGCGTGGGCGCCATCGTTGTGGCCCTCTTGGGGGGCTGGGCGCTGGGTATCAACCCGCTCACCATCCTGGGCCTGCTCAGCGGCGAGGGTGGCCCCGCACCCATGGTGCAACAGGCCCCGGCCCAGCGCCCACCGGCGGACGACCGCATGGCCAAGTTCGTCTCTACCGTGCTGGCCGATACCGAAGACGTATGGACCGATGTGTTCAAAAAGGGCGGGGCCGACTACCAAAAGCCCAAGCTGGTGCTGTTCCGCGGCGCCACCTCCACCGCCTGCGGCCAGGGCCAGAGCGCCATGGGCCCGTTTTACTGCCCGGCCGACCAGAAGGTCTATATCGACCTGGGTTTTTACGAAACCCTGCAAAAGCAACTGGGTGCCCCTGGCGACTTTGCCCAGGCCTATGTGATCGCCCATGAGGTGGGTCACCATGTGCAAAACCTGCTGGGCATCAGTGAAAAGGTGCAGCAGGCGCGCAGCCGTGCCAGCGCGGCCGAGTCCAACGCCCTGAGCGTGCGCCTGGAGCTGCAGGCCGACTGCCTGGCCGGCGTCTGGGCCCACCACGCCGACAACGCCCGCCAGCTGCTGGAAAAAGGCGATGTGGAAGAGGCCATGAACGCCGCCGCCAAGATTGGCGACGACGCCCTGCAGCGCGGCAGCGGCCACGCCGTGGTGCCCGAGAGCTTCACCCACGGCAGCAGCGCCCAGCGCCAGCGCTGGTTTGACAAGGGCCTGAAAACCGGCAGCGTCAAGGGCTGCGACACCTTCTCCAGCCGATCGCTGTAGGCCCCACGCTCTGGGAAATTGCCGTTTCACGGGAGTGGGCGATAATACGGGGTTGCCCCCGGCGTCGGGGCGCAATCAGCTATCGGATGGATAGCACCCTTTATGGCTATGCCTGACCGACTTGACTACTGAACTGACTCCCACTCCCCTGCCGTCCAACGAGCTGACGGCGGACACCCCCATCATGGCGTTTGCCCAGCTGCAGCTGGCCGCGCCGCTTGCCCGTGCCGTGGCCGAAATGGGCTACGAAACCATGACGCCCATCCAGGCGCAGGCCATTCCCGTGGTGCTGACCGGCCAGGACGTGATGGGCGCTGCCCAGACTGGCACCGGCAAAACCGCCGCTTTCGCGCTGCCCCTGCTGCAGCGCATGATGAAACACGAAAACCCCTCCACATCCCCCGCCCGCCACCCCGTGCGTGCGCTGGTGCTGCTGCCCACGCGTGAGCTGGCCGACCAGGTGGCCCAACAGGTCAAGCTGTACGCCAAGTACACCAACCTGCGCAGCGCCGTGGTGTTCGGCGGCATGGACATGAAGCCCCAGACCCTGGAGCTGAAAAAAGGTGTGGAAGTGCTGGTCGCCACCCCCGGCCGCCTGTTGGACCACATCGAAGCCAAAAACGCGGTGCTCAACCAGGTCGAGTACGTGGTGCTGGACGAAGCCGACCGCATGCTGGACATCGGCTTTTTGCCAGACCTGCAGCGCATCCTGAGCTACCTGCCCAAGCAGCGCACCACGCTCTTGTTCAGCGCCACCTTCTCGCCCGAGATCAAGCGCCTGGCCAACAGCTACCTGCAAAACCCCGTCACCATCGAAGTGGCCCGCTCCAACGCCACGGCGTCTACGGTCGAGCAGCACTTCTACAGCGTGGGTGAAGACAACAAGCGCCACGCCCTGCACCAGATCCTGAAGACCCGCGGCATGAAGCAGGCCTTTGTGTTTGTGAACAGCAAGCTGGGCTGCGCCCGCCTGGCCCGTTCGCTGGAGCGCGAAGGCCTCAAAACCGCCGCCTTGCACGGCGACAAGAGCCAGGACGAGCGCCTGAAAGCGCTGGAGTCGTTCAAAAAGGGCGAAGTGGACCTGTTGGTGTGTACCGATGTGGCCGCCCGCGGCCTGGACATCAAGGACGTGCCCGCGGTGTTCAACTTCGACATTCCCTTCAACGCCGAAGACTATGTGCACCGCATTGGCCGCACCGGCCGCGCGGGCGCCTCTGGCCTGGCCGTGACGTTTGTGGGTGGCGGCAATGACGCCCGCCTGCTGGCCGACATCGAGAAGCTGATCAAGACCAAGATTGAGCTCGAAGCGGTGGAGTTTGAAGAAGACCAGCCCGACATTCGCAAGCAAGGCCGTATCAACGATGGCCGTCGCATGTACCACGAAGACGGCAGTGCGGTGACCGACAACGGCCGCAGCGCTGGTCGCGGCGAGGGGCGTGCCCCCCGTGACGATAGCGACCGTGTGCGCGTGCCCCGCGCACCGCGCAATGACTACAACCGCCCGGTGCAAGTCTCGCGCGACCCGTTCTTCGACAAGCCCTACGAGCCCACTGCGGCTGCGCCCGAAGCGGCGCCGTCGTGGGAAGCCACGGCACGCACCACTACGCGCAGCATCTCTGCCAACATCAAGCCCAAACGCAAAGTGGCCGCGCTGTTCAAAGCGAGCTGAGCTTTTTAGCTCCCAACAAAAAAACGGCGCCTGGTGCGCCGTTTTTTGTTTGCCTGCAGTTTTCACTCTCCTGGCTTTTGCGATTGTTCGCAGTGCACCTGCAGCAGCTCGGTGCGCCACGGCGCGCCGCCCGTAGCGCTGGGCTCCACGCGCAGCGCGCTCAGGCAGCCGCCCCACACACAGCCCGTGTCCAGCGCCAGTACATCGGGGCGGCCCAGCCAGCCCAGCGTAGACCAGTGGCCAAACGCCACCGTCACGTGGGCCGTCTGGCGTCCCGGCGCCTCGTACCAGGGCAGGTAGCCAGCGGGCGCCTGGTCTGCCGCGCCGGAGGTGCCGAACTCCATGGCGCCCTGGGGCGTGCAAAAGCGCATGCGCGTCAGCGCGTTCACGATCACCCGCAGCCGCTCGATGCCTGCCAGGTCGTCGCTCCACTGTTCGGGCGCATTGCCATACATGGATTGGAAGAAGGCGCCCACCTCGTTCGAGCGCAGCACGGCCTCCACCTCCGCTGCCAATGCTATGGTTTTGGTAGCTGTCCACGCAGGTAATACGCCGGCGTGCACCATTAAAAGGTCTGAACCACCCACGCGCTCCAGCATCGCCATGCGCTGTTGGCGCAGCCAGTCCAGCAGGGCGGGGCGGTCGGGGGCGGCCAGCAGGTCGGCCAGCGTGTCGTGGCGGCCGGGCTTGCGCACGCCGTGGGCCACGGCCAGCAGGTGCAGGTCGTGGTTGCCCAGCAGGCACCGGGCCGATGCACCGTAGCCCACCAGCCGGCGCAGCACCGCGGCCGAGTCGGGCCCGCGGTTCACCAGGTCGCCCAACAGGTACAGCGTGTCGCGGCTGGGGGAGAAGTCGATCAGTCGGGTGAGCTGGTCCAGGGCGGCGTCGCAGCCCTGCACATCACCGATAAGGTACATTGCCATGGTCTCGATTCTCGCTTGGGTTCCATGGATTTTTTGCTGATCATTGTTCTGACCTTGTTGAACGGCGCTTTCGCCATGTCAGAGCTGGCACTCACCGCCAGCCGCAAAGTGCGGCTGCACACCATGGCCGATGCCGGTGACAAGGGCGCCAAGGCTGCCCTGACGCTGATGGACAACCCCACGCAGTTCCTCTCGTCTGTGCAGGTGGGCATCACCTCCATCGGCATGCTCAACGGCATCGTGGGCGAGGCCGCTTTCAGCGATGGCGTGGCACGCTGGCTGGACGCCACACTGCCCATTTCGCACCGCGCGGCCGAGATCTCGGCCACCGCGCTGGTGGTCACCATCATCACCTTTGTGACCATTTTGTTTGGCGAGCTGGTGCCCAAGCGCATTGGTCAGCTCTACCCCGAGACCGTGGCGCGCATCATGTCGCGCCCCATGACCTGGGTGGCCACCGGGGCCAAGCCCTTTGTGCGCCTGCTCTCCATGTGCACCCACGGCATGCTCAAGCTGCTGCGCATTGACACCACCGACACCCGCGCCGTAACCGAGGCTGAAATCTCCGCCAGCCTGGAGGAGGGCGTAGACGCCGGCATCATCGAGGAACACGAGCACCAGATGGTGCGCAACGTGTTTCACCTGGACGACCGGCTGCTGGCGTCGATGATGCTGCCGCGCACCGACATGGCCTGGCTGGAGGCCAACCATACGGTGGCCCAGTGCCTGGCGCAGGCCGGTGCCAATGGCACGCACGGTGGCCACTCGTGGTACCCCGTGTGCCGCGAATCGCTGGACAACGTCGTCGGCATCATCAGCGTGGCGCGCCTGCTGTCATTGAGTGCGACCCACGAGGGTTCGATTGAATCTGTGGTCGAGCCCGCTGTGTTTGTGCCTGAGACGCTGAGCGGCATGGAGCTGATCGAGCAGTTCCGCGTCAAGTCTGCGCGCATGGTGTTTGTGGTGGACGAATACGGTGTGGTGCAGGGCCTCATCACCCCGCACGACCTGCTGGAAGCCATTACCGGCGAGCTGCAGCCCGACGCACAAACCGAAGCCTGGGCCACGTTGCAAGACGACGGCACCTGGGTGCTGGACGGCCTGATGCCCGTGGGTGAATTGAAAGCTCGGCTGGAGATCAGCGACGAGCTGCCCGACGAAGAGCGTGGCCGCTACAACACGCTGGCCGGTTTGCTCATGGCTGTTTCGGGCAACCTGCCCGCGCAGGGCGAGCAGATCATCTGTGCGCAGTGGGCGTTTGAAGTGTTGCTGCTGGAAGGCCGCCGCATCGACAAGGTGCAGGCACGCCGCACCCTAGGCCAGCCCTGAGCTACATGCGCCCGGTGAGCTTGTAGGCCACCAGGCCTAGCAGCTCGTGCAGCGCCAGCTGCCAATTCACCGCGCCACCTGCCATCGAGAACTCCAACCAGTCGCTGCTGTCGCCAGTGCGAAAGTCCACCGGGTAGGCCGTCACGTTCCAGCCTGCCTTGGTAAACGTGGCCATAGAGCGCGGCATGTGCCAGGCCGAGGTGACCAGCAGCCAGCGCTGCGTGGGGTCCACGCCCGGCAGCTGCGCAGTCAGCACCGCGTTTTCATAGGTGTTGCGGGAGGCCGATTCGTACTGCACCTGCGGTCCGCTCACGCCCATGCTGTCAAAAAACATCTTGGCGCGCTCGGCTTCACTCTGGCCAACGCCCATCAACGATCCTTCGCCACCGGTGTACAGCATGCGCAGCTTGGGGTTGCTGCGCAGCGCGGCCACGGGCGCTGTCATGCGCTCGGCCGCGTCGTTGAACATCGGCTGTACATGCGCCATCTGCGTGCGGCCCGATTCGGTGGCCCCGCCCAGCACCACCATACCGGCGTAGCCGCTCAGATCGGCCTGGGGCGCAAGCTCGGGGTATTGGGCCTCTAACTGGCGAATGATCAGCTCGGGCAGCGGCTGCCAGGCGGTCAGCACCATCAGCACCAGCGCCAGACCCAGCAGGCGTTTGCCCGTGCGCGGGCGGCGCTTCAGCACCAGCAGGCTCAGCACCATCAATACGAACACCCACAGTAACGGCTGGGACAACAGACCAAGAAGTTTGGAAGCAATGAACATGAAGAAAGGAGAGGGGGGATGGTTATTTGGTGTCGTCGGGCATGGGGCGCGCTTGCTGCATAGCGCCTTCTACCGATTGTTTGACCTGCTGCTGAATTTGCTGGCTTTGCTGCTGCGGGGTGGCGCCTGGCGTGGCCCCGGGCACCACGGCGGTGGTGGTGCCCAGCTGCTTCTTGGCCAGCACGCCCACAATGGCCAGAACGACCAGCAAACTGACGATTCCAAAGAGTGCGCGCATAGGGTCTCCAATCGAGGGCGGAGCCGCATTTTGACCGATGGCCAGCCGCACCGTGGCAAGATGGGCGCTATTTTGAAATTGGTGGAGAACCATGGCGCGCATTCTTGTCGTTGACGACGACGCAGACCTGCTGAAGTCCCTGTCCATGCGCCTGCGCTACGAGGGCCACGACGTGACCTCGGCTGACGGTGGCCCCATGGCGCTCGCCAAGCTCGACCTCGAAGTGCCCCACATGGTCATCACCGACCTGCGCATGCCCGAGATGGACGGCCTGCAGCTGTTCGAAGCCATCCACCGCCGCTTCCCCCTTATGCCCGTGGTCATCCTCACGGCCAACGGCACCATTCCTGACGCCGTGCGCGCCATGCAAAAGGGCGTGTTCGGCTACATCACCAAACCGTTTGAAGGCGCCGCGCTGATGCGCGAGGTAGATCGCGCGCTGGCCATCTCCAGCGCGTTGGGCGCCGACATGCCGGGAGATGGCCCGGGCGAGAGCTGGCGCGAAGCCATCATCACCCGCAGCCCGCGCATGGAGAAGCTGCTGGCCGAAGCCCGCCGCATGGCGCAGAGCGATGCCTCGGTGCTCATCCATGGCGAGAGCGGTACCGGCAAAGAGCTGCTGGCCCGCGCCGTCCACGCCTCCAGCACGCGGGCGGACGAAGCCTTTGTGGCCGTGAACTGCGGCGCTATCCCCGAGAACCTGGTGGAGGCCGAGCTGTTTGGCCATGTCAAAGGCGCCTTCACCGGCGCCGTGCGCGACAACCCCGGCATGTTCACCAGCGCCCACAAGGGCACCATTTTTCTGGACGAAATTGCCGATCTGCCGCTGGCGATGCAGGTCAAGCTGCTGCGCGTGCTGCAAGAGCGCGAGGTGCGCCCCGTGGGCGCCAGCAAGCCGCACAAGGTGGACGTGCGCGTCATCTCCGCATCGCATCGCACGCTGGAGGCCGAGGTGGCCGCCGGCACCTTCCGCGAAGACCTGTACTACCGCCTCAACGTCGTCGGCCTCACGCTGCCGCCGCTGGCCGATCGGCGTGAAGACATCCCGCTGTTGGCCAACTACTTTTTGCAAAGCCTGGCTCTGCGCTACGCCAAGCCCGTCAGCACCTTTGCGCCCGGCGGGCTGGAGCAGCTCAGCGTGGCGCCCTGGCCCGGCAATGTGCGGCAGCTGCAAAACGTGGTGGAAAAGTGCGTGGTGATGAGCACCGGCGCCGTCATCCCCGCTACGCTGGTGCAAAGCGCCATCAGCACCCAGGGGCCCGAGCTGCTCTCGCTGGACGAGGCGCGAAAAGAGTTTGAGCGCGACTACCTCACCAGCCTGCTCAAGATCACCAACGGCAACGTCGCCCAGGCCGCCAAGCTGGCCCAGCGCAACCGCACCGACTTTTATGCGCTCATGGCCCGGCACCAGCTGGAGCCCGCGCAGTTCAAAAACTGAGCCTGCGGGTCGGCCCAAACTGTCGGCAAACGCCGACACCCTAAGTTGTTGATTTCATTGGGGTTTTGTTTTGCGGCGTAGGGCCGTGTCGGCATTTGCCGACAAACCGCTACCCCTGTTTTGCGCTAAGTGGTTGATTTCATTGAAGAAAAGTTTTGGCACGCTTCGTGGGTAGTAGTGCGGGTCTTATTCAACAAGTACCCCAAGGTAAACACCATGAACTCCGAACAAATCAACCTCGTCCAGGCATCCTTTGAAGACGTGCGCCCCATCGCCGCCACCGCGGCCGAGCTGTTTTACGACCGCCTCTTCACGCTGGACCCCTCGCTCAAGCACCTGTTCAAGGGCGACATGCCCAACCAGGGTCGCATGCTCATGTCCATGATCGGCTCGGCCGTGCATGGCCTGAAGGACCTGGACAACCTGGCCCCCGTGCTGCGCAGCCTGGGCGCCCGCCACGTGGGCTACGGCGTGCGAGAGGAACACTATGTGACCGTGGGCACCGCCCTGCTGTGGACGCTGAGCGCCGGCCTGGGCGAGAAGTTCACCCCCGAAGTGCGCGAAGCCTGGACCGCCGCCTATGGCCTGCTGGCCGACGTGATGCAGTTTGGCGCGCTGGAGGCGGAACGCATCAAACGGCATCAGGAGCAGGATGCGGCTACTGTGTGAGAAAGTATCTATTTGTGCGCAGACGACACTGATATCGGACCTGTGTCACCGAAATTCAAATTGTTTTCCAATTTGAATTTCGTCTTAATTTGTATGCTCTTGCATCGGGCTTCAATGGCTCTAGGATGTCCAGCCCGAAAACTTGCTTATTCATAATGGCGCCATCAAACCAAACGCATTCTGCTGCTCTATCTATACCTAACGCAGGGAATGTGCCTAAGCTCTGAACGGTCATTTTTGGCCCACCGCTTTTCAATTGAACGACATCGCCGATTTTTAGTGACTCCATTTTTTCTCCAAAGAGACTTTCAGTGTAGGTGAAGATTTTCCCTGATGCGATATGCTTGAAAAATGTTAAGTCCGCAATCCGCAAATAGCTTTGAGATCCTGAGTAGCGTTGTCGAGGAGGACGCTGAAGGGCGCTTTCAAGTGGCAGCGAGCGGGGAGGCAGCTCAACTCAATTCGCGTGGTCTGTATTACTCTTCCATCCACATCCTAAGCTTGGAAAAAAAAGCTACCGAAGAATTGGCGGCTTCCGCCAAGTTGATGTATTCCGCGCTATTAGAGGCTCACAACTCGGAGCCCGCTATAAATGTTGCCATGCGAACAGTTCAGTTGCAGCAGCTTTTTGCGAAACGACTCGATTTATTGGCGACCAAGTTGATGGCCGCACGAGATGGACGGGTAGCTCCTTTGTCGGGAAGCCTACAACGCCCATTGGAACTATTGGATTTTTCTAAGACGCTGGTACGGTTGCACGCCCAATATGGTGCAAAGATTCAACTTTTGATTTCTGAAATGTCTCTTGGACGAAGAGGAGTGACCCCAGTGGAAAATACCTTCAACATTAATGGGCCTGTAGGTTCAGTTCAGACTGGAAACAACTCGACGGCAACGGTTACGCAAACCATTTCTAATCCTGGAAAAATTGAAGTGCTCGCAGCTTTAGAAGCACTGTCACAGGCTCTTCAGGTGGCTCAGACATTAACTGACGCTGAAAAAAGAGAAGCTATTGAAGTGGTAAATGATGTTAAGGCTCAAGCTAGTTTGGAAAAACCTAATTCACTGAAGCTTGGCGCACTTCTGGGAGGGCTCTCATCTTTTGTACAAACCCTGCCAAATGTTGCTCCAGCTTGGGATGTCCTAGTTGCTTGGTCATCACACATTCACGACGCGCTGATTTAGTGTTTACTCTTCAGCGTTCGGCGGTGTGAGCGTAAATTTTTTGTTGGAGCTGTCGCCCAGATCGCGCAGTGGCGATCACTCGCATACTGGACTAACAGGCCAATGTTTCTCGAAATTAAATTCCAACAAAAAGCCCCTGACTCTTACGAATCAGGGGCTTTCAAATTTTGGTGCCGGAGAGATGAATCGAACACCCGACCTTCTCATTACGAATGAGCTGCTCTACCGACTGAGCTACACCGGCAACTAAGCCCGCGATTATAGCGGGCCGCCTCTCAGAATCAGGCCGCTTCCGAGTGGTAGCGCGTGGCGCGTTCCACCTCGTTTTTCGATCCCAGGAACACGCTCACGCGTTGGTGCAGCTTGGTGGGTTGGATGTCCAGAATGCGTTGCTTGCCATCGGTAGCGGCGCCGCCAGCTTGCTCGATGAGCCAGCCCATGGGGTTGGCTTCGTACAGCAGGCGCAGCTTGCCTGGCTTCTCGGGTTCGCGCTTGTCCCAGGGGTACATGAAGACGCCGCCGCGGGTCAGGATGCGGTGCACATCGGCCACCATGCTGGCAATCCAGCGCATGTTGAAGTCCTTGCCGCGCGGGCCGTCTTTGCCCTGCAGGCATTCGTCGATATAGCGCTTCACGGGTTCGTCCCAGTGGCGCATATTGCTCATGTTGACGGCGAACTCTTGCGTGTCTTCGGGCACGCGCACGTTTTCTTGCGTCAGCACAAACGAGCCTTGCTCGCGGTCCAGCGTGAACATGGCCACGCCTTCGCCCAGTGTCAGCACCAGCGTGGTCTGTGGGCCATACAGGCAGTAGCCCGCGGCCACTTGCTGGTTGCCGGGTTGCAAGAAGTCTTGCTCGCTCACAGCGGGGCCTTCGGGCGACTTGAGCAGCACGCTGAAGATGGTGCCGATGCTGACGTTCACGTCGATGTTGCTGGAGCCGTCCAGTGGGTCAAACATCAGCAGGTATTCGCCTTGCGGGTAGCGGTTGGGCACCACGTAGATGCCTTCCATTTCCTCACTGGCCATGGCGGCCAGGTGGCCGCCCCATTCGTTGGCTTCGATCAGCACTTCGTTGGCAATGATGTCCAGCTTCTTCTGGATTTCGCCCTGCACGTTTTCGCTCTCGGCCGTGCCCAGCACGCCACCCAGGGCGCCCTTGGTCACGGCCAGGCTGATGCTCTTGCAGGCGCGGGCCACCACTTCCAGCAGCAGGCGTAGCTGGGGCGGAATGGCACCCTGGCCGGCCGATTGGCCTTCGTGGCCGCGCTGCTTCTCGATCAGGTAGCGCGTGAGCGATATACGTTGTGTCATGGTCAGTCCCTAAGTTAAAAATCAGTCGGCTTGTTCGCGTTCGGTCAGTTCGTCCAGCCGGGCTTGTGCGTCTTCCAGCAGGTCGTCGTCGCCACTGGCGCGGGCGATAGCTACGCGCTGCCCAAGCAAGTCGCGCGCCCGTGCCGCATCGCCAGCCTCATAGGCCAGCACGCCTTGTTGAAACAGCGTGTCCAGAATGATGTCGTTGTCTTGCAAGGCCTGGCCCAGCACCAGGCGCTGCTGCAGGTAGGTGTTGGCCTGGGCGTGGTCGCACAGCTCGTAGGCGTTTTGCGCCAGGTTGTTGATGACGCCCGACAGGCGTTGGTCGGTGGCCGTGCCAAAGGCGCTCTGCGCATCGGCCAGCAGCTGTTGGTTGTGCGCCAGTGCTTCGGCGTGGCGGCCGGCCTCGTGCAGGGCGTAGCCAATTTCTTCGCGGATGCCCAGCTTCTGGTCCAGGCTGAGCGTGGCACTGGCGTGCGCAGACCATTCAGCAGCCTGCTGCAAGTGGGCTACTGCCGTATCGTAGTCCTCGGCCTGCACGGCCGATTTGCCGATGGCGTAGTGCTGCTCAAAGCGGTCGGTGGGCGTTAGGCCACCACGCGACTCGCGGATGGCCAGCGCGCGCAGGCCCAGGGGCAGGCCCTCGGAATCCCACTGGCGCTTGGCAAACACCACAAATTGCAGCCACAGCAGGTCGGCCAACTCGGCAGACTCCGTGCCCACCTTCTCTGCCAGCGGCAGCAGGGCTTCCAGATCTTCCGACATGGCAGAGCCGCTGAACATGGCCTCGGCGTCGTACACCGTGTCGCGCAGCGGGGTAAAGCGCCGCGCAAACTTCTCTGCAGGTGATGCGAAACCGAAGAGGGCCATGGCGGATTGCCGTGCGTTAGTCGGCCAGCGCGCGGTCTACCACCTCGCGCACGTCGTTGCTGAGGTCGGCCTTGGCGGCCACGCGCACCAGCGCTTCGCGCGCGGCACTGCGGTAGGGCTCGGCCAGCTTCTTCCAGCGGTCCAGCGCGCGGGCCAGGCGGGCGGCCACCTGGGGGTTGATGCCGTCGAGCTCCATCACGCGGTCGGCCCAGAACACATAGCCCGCGGCGTCCGCACGGTGGAAGCCACCGGGGTTGGCGCTGCAGTAGCTGAAGATGACGCTGCGCGCGCGGTTGGGGTTGCGCAGGTTGAAGTCTGGGTGGGCCATGAGCTGGCGCACGGCGGGCAGCACCTGGCCGCCACGGTCGCTGGTGCCTGCTTGCAGGGCAAACCATTTGTCCAGCACCAGCGCTTCGTCTTTGAACAGCGCGTGGAAACGGGCCAAGGCTTGGGTGGCCAGCGCGTGGCCACTGCCCACCAGGGCAGACAGGGCGTTGAACCGGTCGGTCATGTTGCTGGCGTCTTTGAAGCGCTGCAGCGTTTTGCCGGGCCACACGGTGTCACCGCTTTGCACGGCGGCCAGGTTCAGGAAGGTGAGCGCCAGGCCGGCCAGGGCGCGGCGGCCGCTGGACACGGGGTCGGGCTCATAGGCGCCGTTGTGCTGGTGGGCCTCAAACGCCCATTCCCAGTCGGCCTGCAGGGCGGTGGCCAGCTGCAGGCGCATGGCTTCGCGCACAGCGTGGATGCGCTGCGGGTCCACCACGTCCAGCTGCTCGGCGATGTAGGTCTCGCTGGGCAGGGTCAGCACCAGTTCCTTGAACGCGGCGTCCAGCGTGGGGTGACGCAGTACGGCGCGCATGGCGTCGATATAGGCATCGTTTAGCGGTGTAGCCCCCGTGGAATCTGCGCCAGCAGCTATGCAATTGATAGCGCTGCGCAGCGCCAGGCGCTGGCCGGCTTCCCAGCGGTTGAACGGGTCGGGGTCGTTGGCCAGCAGGGTGAGCAGCTGGGCATCGGTGTAGTCAAAGTCCAGCACCACGGGTGCCGAGAAGCCGCGCAGGATGGAGGGAACGGGCTCTTCGGTCACGTTGTTGAAGGTCAGGCTTTGCGCGGCCTCGGTCATCACAAACAGCTGGGTGTCGGTGTGGCTGGTGGCGCCCACCAGGCCCAGGCTGACGGGGATGACAAATGGCTCTTTGGCCGCCTGGCCCGGCGTGGGCGCGCAGCTTTGGGTGAAGTGCAGGGTGTAGGTCTGTGCCGCGGCGTCGTACTCGCCACGGGCGGCCAGACGCGGTGTGCCGGCCTGGCTGTACCAGCGCTTGAACTGGGGCAGCAGGCGGGCCAGTGCCGAATCTGGGTTGGCGTCGGCAATGCTTTGCGCGAAGTCGTCGCACGTCACCGCCTGGCCGTCAAAGCGCTCGAAGTACAGCGTCATGCCCTTGGCAAAGCCAGCGCGGCTGGTCAGGGTTTGCATCATGCGCACAACCTCGGCACCCTTCTCGTAAATGGTGACGGTGTAGAAGTTGTTGATCTCGATGTAGCTGTCGGGCCGCACCGGGTGGGCCATGGGCCCCGCGTCTTCGGGGAACTGGGCGGTGCGCAGCACGCGCACGTCTTCAATGCGCTTGACGGCGCGGGCGCTGGGTTCGGCGCACAGGTCCTGGCTGAATTCCTGGTCGCGGAAGACGGTCAGGCCTTCCTTCAGGCTCAGCTGGAACCAGTCGCGGCAGGTGATGCGGTTGCCAGTCCAGTTGTGGAAGTACTCATGGCCCACCACGCTCTCGATGTTGGCGTAGTCCACATCGGTGGCGGTGGCCTGGTTCGCCAACACGTATTTGGTGTTGAAGATGTTCAGGCCCTTGTTTTCCATGGCGCCCATGTTGAAGTCGCTGGTGGCGACGATCATGAAGCGCTCTAGATCCAGCGGCAGGCCGAAGCGGGCTTCGTCCCAAGCCACGCTGGCCATCAGGCTGTTCATCGCGTGTTCGGTCTTGTCCAGATCACCCGGGCGCACATACACCTGCAGCAAATGCTCTTTGCCTGCGCGGCTGGTGATGCGCTGCTCGCGCGCCACCAACTGGCCGGCCACCAGGGCAAACAGGTACGACGGCTTCTTGTGCGGGTCTACCCACTTGGCGAAATGTCGTGAACCGTTGGGGCCGTCTTCCAGCGCGCCATGCTCCACCAGGTTGCCGTTGCTCAGCAGCACGGGGTACTTGGCCTTGTCGGCGCGCAGGGTCACCGTGTACATGGCCATCACATCGGGGCGGTCCAGGAAGTAGGTGATGCGGCGAAAGCCCTCGGCCTCGCACTGCGTGAAGAACGATTCGTTGCTGACATACAAGCCCATCAGCTTGGTGTTCTTCACGGGCGCACAGGTGGTGAAGATTTCCAGCGCAAAGGGCTCGTGGCCTTCGGGCAGGTTCTCCAGCACCAGCTGGTTGTTTTCCATCTTGAAGCTGGTGCCCTGGCCGTTCACCAGCACGCGGGCCAGGTTCAGCTCTTCACCGTCCAGGCGCAGGGGCTGGGCCGCCACATCGGGGTTGCGGCGCAGCGTCATCTTGTTGAGCACGCGGGTCTTGGCGGGGTCCAGGTCAAAACTCAGATCGACGGTGTCGATCCAGTAGGCGGGGGCGGTGTAGTCGCCGCGGTGGATCACCGCAGCTGGGCCCGAGGCCTCACGAAGTTGCAACATGGTGTGTCTCCAAAAATTGGGATGTGATCAGGGCGTGGTAGTCGGGCACCACGGCCAGCACGTGGGGGCCGCGCAGTTCGTCGGGGTGGTGGCTGCTGGCAATGCCGACAGCGCGCATGCCGGCGCGCCGCGCGGCTTCGATGCCCAGCGGCGCGTCTTCAAACACGATGCAGCGCGCAGGCTCCACGCCCATGCGGCGCGCGGCTTCCAGAAAAATGGCCGGCTCGGGCTTGCCGGGCAGGCCCTCGTCGCCGCCCACGGTGGTGAGCGGGGCGATGGGCATTTGCAGGTGGGCGTAGGCAAAGGCTTGGTTGTGGCGGTCGCCCGCCGTGCCCACGCCCAGCTTCAGCCCACGCGCGTGGGCCTGCTGGAAGAAGGCCTTGAAGCCCGCCACCTCGGCAAAGATGGGCGCAAAGATCTCGCGGTACACGGCTTCTTTCTCGTGCACATGGGCCATGGCCTCAGCCGCATCCATGTCAGGGCGGCCAAACAGATCGCGCATGCACTCCAGCCCGGTGCGGCCGGTGGTGCGGCGCATCAGGTCGGCAATATCCACGTCCAGGCCCTGACGCTGGGCGAACACCGCCCAGCTCTCCTGGTGCGAGGGCATGGAATCGATCATGGTGCCGTCCATGTCAAAGATCAAAGCGTCCAGCATGCCTTAGATGCCCTGCTTCAACGACGCCTGGATGAACACATCCAGATCGCCGTCCAGCACCTTTTGGGTGGCCGAGACTTCGACGTTGGTGCGCAGGTCCTTGATGCGGCTGTTGTCCAGCACGTAGCTGCGGATCTGGTGGCCCCAGCCCACATCGGTCTTGGTGTCTTCCAGCTTTTGCTGCGCCTCTTGCTGCTTGCGCAGCTCGAAGTCATACAGGCGGCTGCGCAGGCGCTTCCACGCCACGTCGCGGTTGCTGTGTTGGCTGCGGCCGTCCTGGCACTGCACCACGATGCCGGTCGGGATGTGCGTCAGGCGCACGGCCGAGTCGGTCTTGTTGATGTGCTGGCCGCCGGCGCCGGACGCGCGGAAGGTGTCGGTGCGCACATCGCTGGGGTTGATGTCGATTTCGATGGTGTCGTCAATCTCGGGGTACACAAAGACGGACGCGAACGAGGTGTGGCGGCCACCCGATGAATCGAACGGCGACTTGCGCACCAGGCGGTGCACACCGGTCTCGGTGCGCAGCAGGCCAAAGGCGTATTCGCCGTCTACCTTGATGGTGGCGCCCTTGATGCCGGCGGTATCGCCGTCGGTGATGTCTTCCACCGTGGCGGTGAAGCCTTTGCGTTCGGCGTATTTCAGGTACTGGCGCAGCAGCATGCTGGCCCAGTCGCACGCCTCGGTGCCACCGGCGCCGGCCTGGATGTCCAGAAAGCAGGGCAGGGGGTCGGCCGGGTTGTTGAACATGCGGCGGAATTCAAGGCCCTCAATGATGGTGGCCTGTTTGGCGGTTTCGGCCTCGATGGTGAGCAGGCCGGCTTCGTCGCCGTCTTCCTTGCTCATCTCGAACAACTCGATGTTGTCGGCCAGATTGCTGGTCAGGTCATTCAGGGTGACGACCACGCCGTCCAGCATCTTCTTCTCTTTGCCCAGCTCCTGGGCGCGCTTGGGGTCGTTCCAAACGGTGGGGTCTTCTAGCGATGCATTGACGGTGCGCAGGCGCTCGGCTTTGGCATCGTAGTCAAAGATACCCCCGAAGTTCTTGGGTCCTGGCGGTCAGGTCTGCCAGGGTGGTGCCGATAAGGTTGACGCGCTCTGCTTCGATCATGGTGTTCTCGTTCTGCGGAAAGGGAAAACCTCGATTTTCTCATGCTTGGGGCCCTGCGCCCCGCGCACACCCTAGCGGCCGAACAGGCCCTTGAACACATTGCCCAAGCCGGGTACGCCAGGCACCGCGGGCAGCAGTGATTTGTTGGACTGGGAATCGTCCGCCGCCTCGGGCTTGGCGGGGGCTGCCGGTGCGGCAGCGCGGCCGTTGGCCGAGCCATCCAGCGGCAGGGTGGCCACGCTTTTCACGCGCACGCGGGCCGCCCAGTCGGGCGCCCAGGGCACTTTTTTGTCGGTGGGGCGGGGTGGGTAGGCCAGGTTCAGCTCTTGCCCATAGGCAATGCCACGCACCATGGCGCCGTTGGCCTTGGCAAAAATGCCGGCCGGAATGGCGCACTGGGTCTGGCTGGTGGGTAGCAGGGTTTTGTCGGCCAGCCAAAGGTCCAGGTTGGCAGTGCTCAGGTAGTCCATCAGGCCCCAGCCGGGTTCGGGCGTCTCGGCCGAGCTCCACAGCACCATCTCACCATCGCTGCCACCCATGGCGTTCAAAAAGTAGGCGCGCGCCTGCGGCTGGGCCGGCCAGGCCAGACTGGTGGCGCCGGCGCCGCCGCCCGTGGCGGCCAGGGCCAGTGGTGGCATGAAGTCTTGCACCTGGCCCATGGTGAATTGCAGGCTGGCGGGAATGCCATCGCCCGCTACCTTGTGGTCGCCCACCAGAGATGCGCCCTTGGGCACGAGTTGCTTGTTCTGCGGGTTGGGCCAGATGGCGTTGCCCGGCGCAGCGGTGGCGCCGCGCTCCCGCGTGGCGCGCCCGCGCATGAACTGGGCGTAGTCCTCGGGCTTGGCGGTGGCAAAGTCGATGACCTTGGGCTGGCCGGTGCGCACGGTGTCGCTGCAGCCCCAGTACATGAGGATACGGCCCTTGGGCTGCTCGGGCATGCTGTCGTCGGTGCCCTGGCCCTGGGGGGTGGCGGGCTTGCTGGCCACGGGTTCGGGCGGCAGCAGCGTCAGGCTGGCGCCCAGGTTCAGGCCGGGGGGAATGGTTTGGGTGGCGGTGGTGCCCGCGGGTTTGCGCTGGGTGGTGACCGCAATGTCCAGCCAGCGGCCGGGCATCATGCCCTTGGTGGCGCCAAAGCTGTTGTCGCCCATGCCCTTCACCCCGGCCATGCTGGCGGCCAGGCCGCCCATGGCGCCCAGGTTGGGCAGCTCGTCCATATCGGCCATGCGCACCGTGGCCACGTCCATCCAGTACTGGGCCACAGGCGGCTTCACCACCTGGGTTTGCGCATGGCTGGCGTTGCTGCCCAAGGCCATCAGGGCGGCAGTGGCAAGAAGGCTGGTGCGGTGGCTGGCTGGCATGGGGTCTCCTGAAGAAGGGGGCTCTCAGCCAACCATTATGAAGCGCCTAGGCGATAAAGCGCTCAATCAGGGTGGCCAGCACCTCGGGTTGGTCGTGGTGCATCATGTGGCCGGCATCGTCAATATGGGCGATTTCCACGTGGGGCACCACCTTCAGCCGCTCGTGGTACTGGGCCAGCGTGTACTGGCCTTTCCACCACTGGTCCAGGCTGTTGTCCGACGCTTCCACCGCCAGCACGGGCATGGTCAGGCGCTTGTAAATCTCCATCACCTCGTCCACCCGGTACAGCTGCGCATTCGTCACCTTGTGCGCCGCATCGCCCTGGATGGCCCATTTGCCGTCTGCCGTTTCTGCCGCCCAGTGACGGGCCAGCCAGTCGGCTTTGTCCTGGCCCAGGCGGGGGTTGGTCTTCATGAGGCGGCGGGCTACGCCGTCGGCGCTGTCGTAGGCCTTCAGGTCCATGTCGCCCGCGTGCAGTTTCTTCAGCTCGTCCATCCAGCTGGCGAAGCGGCCGGGCGCTTGGGCGGGAATGGTGGCGGGCATGCCAAAGCCTTCCAGGTTCACCAGGCGGCGGATGCGCTCGGGGCGTACGCCGGCGTACATCATCACCACATTGCCACCCATGCTGTGGCCCACCAGGTTCACCTCTTGGTTAGGTGCGTAGTGGTCCAGCAGAAAGTCCAGGTCGGCCAGGTAGTCGGGGTACCAGTAGTTGTCGGTGTGCGGGACTTTGGTTTTGCCATAGCCGCGCCAGTCGGGGGCGATGATGTAGTGGTCTTGTGCCAGCGCGTCCACCACAAACTGGTAGCTGGCGGCCACGTCCATCCAGCCATGCACCATGACCAGCGGCACCTTGCCGGGCGCGGGCTGGCCCCAGACCTGCACGTGGTAGGTGAGATTACGGATGGGGATGAATTCGCTCTTGCAGCGGCGTTTGACTTGGTACATTCCCAGAATCATAAGGAGACACGGCATGCCAGTCAGTCAACGCAGAGACAAGAGCCCCCACGGCTTGCCGCCCGGCTACGCCGCGCTGCACACAGGGTTTGGCTGGCAGGTGCCAGAGTTCTTCAACATGGCGCAGGCCTGCTGTGGCCGCTGGGCGCAGTTGCCAGATGCTACGAAAAGAATAGCTGTTTGCGCATATTCCACGGGGGCTAGCAGCACTTTTTATACCTTTGCAGAGCTGCAAGCGCAGGCCAACCGCCTGTCCAACGCGCTGCACCAGCTGGGCGTGCAGCGCGGGGACCGCGTGGGCATCGTGCTGCCGCAGCGGTTTGAGACCGCGGTGGCCTACATGGCGGTGCTGCAGCTGGGCGCGGTGGCCATGCCGCTCAGCATGCTGTTTGGGCCCGAGGCGCTGCAATACCGCCTGCACGACAGCGAGGCCGTGGTCGCCATTTGCGATGCCACGTCGCTGGAAGCGCTGAACAGCGTGCGCGACGACTGCCCGCTGCTGCGCACCACCATCGGTGTGGGGGCGCATGCCGCCACGCGTGGCCTGGCGGATTTGCACTACGCCACGGCGCTGGCGCAGCAACCCACGCGGTTTGAGCCCGTGGACACGCGTGCCGACGAGGCCGCCGTGCTGATTTACACCAGCGGCACCACCGGCAACCCCAAGGGCGCGCTGATTCCGCACCGCGCGCTGATCGGCAACCTGCCGGGTTTTGTGGCCAGCCACAACTGGTTTGGCTTCAACGGCAAAAACAACAAGCGCTCCAATGCCGTGTTTTGGTCGCCGGCCGACTGGGCGTGGACCGGCGGGCTCATGGACGCGCTGCTGCCCAGCCTGTACTTTGGCCGGCCCATCGTGGCCTACAACGGGCGCTTCAGCCCGCAGACGGCGCTGGAGCTGATGCGCGACTGCGGTGTGACGCATACCTTCCTCTTCCCCACCGCGCTCAAAGCCATGATGAAGGCCTACCCCGGCGAGGGTGGGGCACAGGGCAAAACCGTGCGCCAGCAGTTCAAGCTCAAGCTCGATGCCATCATGAGCGCGGGCGAGGCCGTGGGCGACGCGGTGTTTGGCTACTGCGAGCGGCAGCTGGGCGTGACGCCCAACGAGATGTTTGGCCAGACCGAGATGAACTACATCGTGGGCAACTCCAGCCGCCACTGGCCCGCCAAAGGCGGCAGCATGGGCATGGGCTACCCCGGCCACCGCGTGGCGGTGATTGACGACGACGGCAATGAATGCGCAGAGGGCGTGCCCGGCGATGTGGCGCTGCACCGGTTGGACGTGCATGGCCACCCGGACCCCATCTTCTTTCTGGGCTACTGGAAGAACCCCGCCGCCACGGCCGCCAAGTTCACCGGCGACTGGTGCCGCACCGGCGACCTGGCGGTGCGCGATGCCGAGGGCTACCTCTGGTACCAGGGCCGCAGCGACGATGTGTTCAAGGCCGCGGGCTACCGCATTGGCCCCGGCGAGATCGAGAACTGCCTGGTCAAGCACCCGGCCGTCATCAACGCCGCCGTGGTGCCCAAGCCCGACGCCGAGCGCGGCGCGCTGGTCAAGGCCTACGTCGTCATTGCTCCTGATTTCATAGCTGCTTGCGCAGGAAATACGGGGGCTATAGCCCAATTGCATGCCAAACTGACGGTGGAGCTGCAGGCCCATGTGAAGGGCCAGCTGGCGCCCTACGAGTACCCCAAGGAGATCGAATTTGTGGATGCCCTGCCCATGACCACCACCGGCAAGGTGCAGCGCCGCGTGCTGCGCCTGCAAGAGGAGGCGCGCTATGCAGCTGGCCGCCCTTAACACCACGTTTCGGCCCACGCTGCTTCGGCGTATCAGCTGGCTGAGCTGGGGCAAGTGGTTGCCCTGGCCGCTGTTGCTGCTGGCGCTGTTCACGCTGCGCCCCGGGCGCAGCTGGTCTGCCGTGCCAGTGGTGCTGGGCATCATGGTGTGTGTGGTGCTGTACCTGGCGCTGCAGGCCTGGGAGCTAAGCCTGCGTCGCCAGTTTGTGCGCGAGGCGCCGCTGCCGCGTTTTCTGGGCGCCAAGCTCATCGCGCAGTACCCGCAGCTCAGCGCGCGCGACACCGAGCTGGTGCTGCACGGCCTGCGCCAGTTTTTCATCGCCTACCTGCGCAGCAAGCGCCAGTTTGTGGCCATGCCGTCCAAGGTGGTGGACGCGGCCTGGCATGAGTTCATCCTGCACACGCGCGGCTACGAGCAGTGGTGCCAGGCCGCTTTTGGCAGCCTGCTGCACCACAGCCCGGCCGAGGTGCTGGGCCGCGATGCCAAGCGCAACAGCGGCCTGCGCCGCGCCTGGTTCTGGGCCTGCAAGGAAGAAAGCATTGACCCGCGCAAGCCCACGCGCCTGCCGCTGCTGTTTGCGCTGGACAAGAAGTTCGCGATTGCAGGCGGTTTTACGTATGTGCCCAACTGCCGCGACATTGATAACAAGGCCGGCTCCGACGCCTACTGCGGCACCAGCTTCAGCGACGGCGGTGGTGGAGGTTGCGGCGGCAGCGGGGGCGATGGATCGTCCGACGGCTTTAGTTTCAGCTCTGACAGCAGCTCGGACAGTGGCTGTGGCGGCGACAGTGGTTGCGGGGGAGGCTGTGGTGGCGACTAGGTCTTTCACTCCGCGCTACCATCGCCCGACCCTCTCTTCAACCCACCTTCATTTGTGAGCTGCCTTTCCATGAAAACTGTACAACTTGGCTCCAGCGACCTGCACGTCACCCCCATCTGCTTGGGCACCATGGTGTTCGGCGAGCAGGTGGACGAACCCACTTCGCACGCCATCCTGAGCCATTCGCTGGAACGCGGCGTGAACTTCATCGACACAGCCGAGATGTACGCGGTGCCGCCACGCGCCGAGACCTTCAACCTGACCGAAAAAATCATCGGAAACTGGATCAAACAGAACCCCACGGCCCGCGAAAAGCTGGTCATCGCCACCAAAGTGGCCGGCCCCTCGCGCGGCATGCCCTGGGTGCGCAATGGCAGCAGCAACCTAACGGCCCAAGACATCATTGCGGCGTGCGAAGGCAGCCTCAAGCGCCTGAACATCGAGACCATTGATCTGTACCAGATCCACTGGCCGGTGCGCCACGTGCCCATGTTCGGCGGCATGTACTACGACCCCAAGAATGAAAACGTGGGTGGCAGCAGCATTGAAGTGCAACTGCGCGCCATGGACACGCTGGTGAAGGCCGGCAAGGTGCGCGCCATTGGCCTGTCCAACGAAACGTCGTACGGTGTGCACGAGTTTGTGCGCCTGGCCGAGCAGCATGGCCTACCCCGCATTGCTTCTGTGCAAAACAACTACGGCCTGCTGGCCCGCACGGTAGAGAACGGCCTGGACGAAACCATGCACCGCCTGGGCGTGTCGCTGTTGCCGTACTCGCCGCTGGCCTTTGGCCTGCTGACCGGCAAGTATGACGAATCCGGCTTGACCGGTGAAGGTGCACCGAAAGACGCCCGCCTGGGCAAGTTCGAGTCCACCCGCAAGCAGCGCTGGGGCCGCCCCGATGCGCTCAAAGCCGCACGCCGCTACAACGCGCTGGCCAAAGAACACGGCCTCACCCCTACGCAGTTGGCCCTGGCCTTCTGCTACACCAAATGGCAAGTCGCCAGCACCATCATCGGCGTGCGCACGCTGGAGCAGCTGGACGAAAACATCAACGCCTGGGGCACCACGCTGTCGCCCGAACTGCTGACCCAGATCGACGCCCTGCGCTGGGAGATTCGCGACCCGGCGGTGTGAGGGTTGGCGGGGCCACTGTGGATTTACTTTCGTGCATCTTGAGGAAACGCGCAACGTGGATCAAGTGGATCGCGGGGTCGATGGCGATTGCTACGTCAGGCACGTGTCCAGCGCAGTCGATCCATGACGACGACGCGGATGCATGGATTCGTGAACTCGCGACAAGGCATCGGGTGTGTACCGTGTCTGTGGCCGTAATCAGGAATCGACAGCTTCAAAGCGTCCACGTGGCGAGCGGCTGTGACCCCACACTCGCACCGAAAGCCGAGAGCATCTTTGAAGCGGCATCGCTCGGCAAGCCGCTGTTCTCGTATGCGGTGCTTCAGCTCGCCGCGCAGGAAAAAATCGGACTCGATGTGCCGCTCCTAACGTACCTTCCACAAGGCTATGTTCATCGGCAGAACCCGTTCGACGATCGGTCTATAGAAAAAACAGACTTGGTGAGCGACCCTCGAATCGCCCAAGTAACGGCGCGTATGGTCTTGACACACACGACGGGCCTGCCCAATTGGTCTAGAGCAGCGTTGCGCTTCGACACCGACCCCGGAGCGACGTGGCAATACTCAGGCGAAGGTTTCATGCTGCTGCAGCGCGCGGTCGAAGCGATCACAGGTCAGCCATTGGACGCCTTCATGCGTTCGCAAGTCTTCGATCCTCTGGCCATGCGGAACAGTGCCTACACCTGGAGCGCGATTTCCGGTGAAGTGCTCGTTCCGGCGATCGCTGCCAATGGAACACAGAGAAAGCTGAAGCCGTTCACTGTTTCCGTAGCACCGGCCTCGCTCTATACGAGCGCGCTCGACTACGGCCGGTTTGTGGTCGCTCTGCTCAATGACAGCGGCGCACTGGAACAAATAACGGCTTCGCCAGTGACGGTGTCCCGGCCGCTGAACCTGCAATGGGGATTGGGCTGGGCGATCGAACGTGCGGACGATGGGCCGTTCATATGGCACTGGGGAAACAATCCGGGCTATCGGTCATTCGTCATGGCCTCTGTCAAAACTGGGGACGGCTTCGTCATGTTCACGGGCAGCGACAACGGCTTGGCCCTCGCCAAGCCTATTGCGCAGGTAGTACTTCCCGGCAAGCACCAACTTTTTGAATTTTCGATGCTGCACTGAGAATGCGAGCCCCGGTATGAAAATACGCCCCTATGGCCAAAAAAGACCACGTCTCTGAAACCCCTGCCACTCAGCTGCTGAAGGCGAACAAGATCGCCTTCACCGAGCACCCGTATGAGTACCTGGAGCACGGTGGCGCGCAGCACAGCGCCGAGGTGCTGGGGTTTGATCCGTTCACCGTGGTGAAGACACTGATCATGCAGGACCAGGACGCTAAGCCGCTGGTGGTGCTGATGCACGGCAACCGCAAGGTGTCGACGAAAAACCTGGCACGGCAGATTGGCGCCAAGTCGGTGGAGCCCTGCGCGCCCGAAGTGGCCAACCGGCACAGCGGCTACCTGGTGGGCGGTACCTCGCCGTTTGGCACACGCAAGACCATGCCGGTCTACATCGAATCGACCATTTTGGAGCTGCCCCGCATCTGCATCAACGGCGGGCGGCGCGGCTACCTGGTGGGGATAGACCCTAGCGTTTGCGTGCAGCTTTTGGCTGCCAAGCAGGTACAGTGCGCACTTGACGATTGACCCGCGCACCGCGCATGGACTGGAGACTGGTTTGAATTCTGTTGCAGCTTTTTACCCCGCCCTGGCGGCGCTGGCGGGCTACCTGGTGGGCTCGCTCTCGTTTGCCGTGATCGTGAGCCGCGTGATGGGCCTGAACGACCCGCGCACCTACGGTAGCAAAAACCCCGGCGCCACCAATGTGCTGCGCTCGGGCTCCAAGGCCGCAGCCATCGTGACGCTGCTGCTGGACGCCTTCAAAGGCTGGCTGCCCGTGGCCGCCGTGGCCTGGTGGGGCAAGCCCTATGGCTTGGAAGAGGGCACCATGGCGCTGGTGGGGCTGGCGGCGTTTCTGGGCCACCTGTACCCGGTGTTTTTCCGCTTTGTGGGCGGCAAGGGCGTGGCCACAGCCATGGGCGTGCTGGTGGCGACCAGCGGCTGGCTGGGGCTGGCCGTGGGGCTGACCTGGTTGGTTGTTGCGTATGCCTTCCGCTACTCGTCGCTGGCCTCGCTGGTGGCGGCGGTGTTGGCGCCGGTGTACTACGCGTTTGGCGACGGTGTGGCCTGGGCCATGGACAAGAGCCTGCTGCTGTCCACCGCGGCCATGTCGCTGCTGCTGATCTGGCGCCACTCGGAAAATATCTCGCGCCTCATCAAGGGCACCGAGTCCAAGCTCGGCAGCAAAAAGAAGGCCTGATGCAGCAGGTGGCCGCGCAGGCTCAGGCCAGCGCGTGGCTGCCCAGCTGCAGGATGTGGAAGTGGTTGAGCGGTGAGCGCACCGCCGCCGATGGCAGGGCCGAGCGGATACGCGGATAGGCCTCAGCCGTGCTGTGCAGCCGCGGGCTGGGCTCCAGCTCACCGCTGGGCTTGCCCACCACCACCACAAAGGGCTGGTTGTTCTTGTGGCTGCGCCGCACCACCACAGCCAGCTCTTCGTTGTCCAGCCGCACATAGGTGCCAGGCGGGCACAGGCCCACGGCGCGCACCAGGGCATGGCCAATTTCATCAATGGAAGAGGTGGCCCGGGTCATGATGGAGCGGGCCGATTCAATGGCACTGCGGCCCGAACGCGATTTGCGCGGGCTGATCATGGCCGCATAGCGGTCCACCACCATGAGGATGCGCGTGAGCCGGACCGACGTTGCGGCGGTTTTCAGGTCTTCCTTGTCCAGGCTGTCTTCGTGGTGGCTGGAGACGATGTCCAGCCAATCGTCATCGCCCACGCCCAGGTTGGCCAGCATCATGGCGCCCTTGATGGTGTGGGCGCGGATGGCGTCCTGCTGCTGCGGGCTGGGCTTCTCCACCTGGCTGGCCAGCTCGTCCTGCAGGGCCGTCATGGCGATGTTCATGGTCAGCGCGGCGTGCACCAGGCTGTTGCGTTCTTTGACGGGCAGGTTTTGCTCGGTGGCCACCAGGTGGCACAGTACGCCGCACACCAGCGCGTGGGAGGCGCTGTAGCCCACCGGCGAGTTGCTGGCCAGCTGGAACAGCAGGTACAGGCCCACATCGGGGTCGCGTTGCAGCAGGCCCTGCATCCAGCGGTCGTACTGCACCACGCGGTGCGCAAACTGTTGGGTGTTGGCCGGGTTGCTGAGGATGATGCCCAGACCGCTCTCCAGGTCCGACCATTGGCCCAGCAGGTCCTCGTATTCGTTTTCGTCGCGGACTTTCATGGCCGGCCCTAGAAGCGACGCTCCAGCACCATCTGGTCGTTGTTGCGGTTCATCTGGAAACGGCTCAGGAAACTATTGCCCAGCAGCACATAGGGCATGGGCGAGGGGGATACGATGGCGTCCACCCCAGTGACCAGCACATCGCCCAGGCGCACCGAGTCCAGCGTGATGCGCCAGCCCTGGCTCACGCCGTTGGCGGTGTTCATCTGCACGGTCTGGCCGTTTTGGTAGTTCAGGCCGATGCGCTTGGCATCGCTCACGCTCATGGCCACGGTGGTGGCGCCCGTGTCCACCATGAACTGCACCACGCGGCCATTGATCTGGCCTTCGCTCATGAAATGGCCGCCGGGGCCAGCCGTCAGCACCACGCGGGCGCCGCTGAGCTGTTGGCCTGCGCTTTGGCCCACACTAGCCGGTGCATCGCCCACGCGCATGGTCTGGCGCTTGCCGCCCAGGTCCAGTGTGACCTGCTCGCCCTGGATGGCCAGCACTTTCACACCCTTGTAGGTGTCCCCCACGGCCACAGCCTTGGGGAAGCCACCGTCCACAATCAGCAGCGCCTTGCTGCCCAGCAGGCCGTTGATGGCCACCGTCTGGCCCCAGGCGCTGTGCGCGAGGAGCAGGCAGGCTGCTGCGAGGAGGGGGCCGAGAGTGCGGAAGGGGGACATCAGTCGCGGAAGTTGTCGAAGCTCAGGGGGATATCGGTCACGTCTTTGCGGATCAGGGCCATGGCGGCCTGCAGGTCGTCGCGCTTGGCACCGGTGATGCGCACTTTTTCTTCCTGGATGGCGGCCTGCACCTTGAGTTTGCTGTCCTTCATCAGGCGCTGGATTTTTTTGGCTAGTTCGCTCTCAATGCCGTTGCGCACCTTGATGACCACCTTGACCTTGTCGCCACCCATTTTTTGCACATCGCCGCGGTCCAGAAAACGCACATCCACTTCCTGCTTGGTCAGTTTGTTGCGCAGCACGTCTTCGATCTGGTCGAGCTGGAATTCGGCATCGCCGATCAGGGTGATTTCCTTGTCCTTGATCTCGATCTTGGCGGACGTGCCCTTGAAGTCGAAGCGGGTGGTGATTTCCTTGGCGGTGTTTTCCACGCCGTTTTTCACCTTGACCAGGTTGGCTTCGCAGACGGTATCAAAAGAGGGCATACGGGACTCGAAATGGCAGTGAGACAATCCTCTCATGTTAGTCGAGAAAAACGTTCCCCTGCAGGCCTTCAACACCTTTCGCATCGTGGCCAAGGCGCATGCGCTGGCGCGCATTGCCAGCGAAGCCGACCTGCACACCCTGCTGGCCGACCCCGAGTGGGGCCCCGCCCCGAAGTTTGTGCTGGGCGGGGGCAGCAACATCGTGCTGACCGGCGATGTGAAGCCCCTGGTGCTGAAGGTGGAGGTGCCGGGCCGCCGCCTGGTGGCCGAGACAGACAAGCACTACGTGGTGGAAGCCGGTGCCGGCGAGGCCTGGCACGACTTTGTCACCTGGACCCTGGACCAGGGCTACCCGGGGCTGGAAAACATGGCGCTGATTCCCGGCACCGTGGGCGCCGCCCCGGTGCAAAACGTGGGCGCTTACGGCGTGGAGCTGCAGGACCGGTTTGACTCGCTGGACGCGGTGGACCTGCAAACCGGCCAGACCTTCACGCTGAACGCCGCCCAGTGCGCCTTTGGCTACCGCGATTCGGTGTTCAAGCATGGCGGCGTGCTGCCCACGGCGGGCGGCCAGTCCCTCGGCCTGAAAGACCGGGCGCTGATTTTGCGCGTGCGCTTTGCGCTGCCCAAGGTCTGGAAGCCCGTGCTGGGCTATGCGGACCTGGAAAAGAAGATGGCGCAGTACAACGAGACCCAGCCCACGGCCCGCCAGATTTATGACTGGGTATGCGAGGTGCGCCGCGCCAAGCTGCCCGACCCCGCCGTCATCGGCAACGCCGGCAGCTTCTTCAAAAACCCCACGGTCAGCACCGAGCAGTGCGCCGACATCATTGCCCGCGACCCCAAGGTGGTGCACTACCGCATGGATGACGGCTCGGTGAAGTTGGCGGCCGGCTGGCTGATCGACTCCTGCGGCTGGAAGGGCAAGAGCGTCGGCCAGGCCGGCGTGTTTGAGAAGCAAGCCCTGGTGCTGGTGAACCGCGGCGCCGGCGTGGACGGCAATGGCGCCACGGGTGGCGAGGTGATGACCCTGGCCAAGGCCATCCAGACCAGCGTGTACGAGCGCTTTGGCATCCTGCTGGAGCCCGAGCCGGTGGTGGTGTAAAGCCCGGGCAAAGCCCCGCCGGGCGGGCTTGCTTCCCGCCCGTAATCGGACTAACGTTGCCTCCATGTCTTTGCGGAAATGGAGATCGTCATGTCTGCCTTTGCATCCATCGAACACGCAGGCTACTGCGCCCGCGTCAGCACCGAACGCAAAACCACGCACCGCTGGCGCGCGGCGGTGTGCATAGAGCGCGGCGCTGAATTCACCCGCCTGAAAGCCGAAACCGCCCCACGCCGGCCGGTGCCCAATGACTTTCCGAGTGAGGAGCAGGCCGTGTTGGCGGCGTATGACTATGCACGGGCTTTGATTGATGAGGGGCGGGTGTAGCGGCCATAAAAAAGCCCGCAGATGCGGGCCTTTGGCTGTGATTGGCGCGGGCCTTACTTGCCCAGCTTCAAGAAGTCATCCCCCTTGCCCAACTCCAGCAGCCCGGCGTTGGAATACACCTGCAGCTTGGCGCGGGTGTCGGTGATGTCCAGATTGCGCATAGTCAACTGCCCAATACGGTCCAGCGGCGAGAACGGCGCGTCTTCCACCTTTTCCATGCTCAAACGCTCGGGCGCGTAGGTCAGGTTCGGCGATTCGGTGTTGAGCAACGAATAGTCATTGCCACGGCGAAGCTCCAGAGTCACGGTGCCGGTGATGGCGCTGGCGATCCAGCGTTGGGCGGTTTCGCGCAGCATGATGGCTTGGCTGTCGAACCAGCGGCCTTGGTACAACAAGCGGCCCAGCTTGCGTCCGTTGTCGCGGTATTGCTCGATGGTGTCTTCGTTGTGGATGCCGGTGACCAAGCGCTCGTAGGCGATGAACAGCAGCGCCAGGCCGGGGGCTTCGTAGATGCCGCGGCTCTTGGCTTCGATGATGCGGTTCTCGATCTGGTCGCTCATGCCCAGGCCGTGGCGGCCGCCGATTTCGTTGGCCTTGAGGATCAGGCTCACGAGGTCGGGGTACTGCACGCCGTTCAGCGCGACAGGGCGGCCTTCTTCAAAGGTCACGCTCACTTCTTCGGCCTTGACGACGCAGTCGTCTTTCCAGAACGGTACGCCCATGATGGGGTTGACGATCTTCATGCCGCTGTTCAGGAACTCCAGGTCCTTGGCTTCGTGCGTCGCGCCCAGCATGTTGCTGTCGGTGCTGTAGGCCTTCTCGGCGCTCATCTTGTAGCCAAAGCCGTTGGCGGTGATGAAGGCCGACATTTCAGAGCGGCCGCCCAGTTCGTCGATGAACTGTTGGTCCAGCCAGGGCTTGTAGATCTTCAGCGCGGGGTTGGTCAGCAGGCCATAGCGGTAGAAGCGCTCGATGTCGTTGCCCTTGAACGTGGAGCCATCGCCCCAGATGTTCACGTCGTCCTGCTTCATCGCAGACACCAGCATGGTGCCGGTGACGGCGCGGCCCAGAGGCGTAGTGTTGAAGTAGGTGTTGCCGGCGGTGGTGATGTGGAAGGCGCCGGATTGCAGGGCGGCAATGCCTTCAGCCGCCAACTGCGGGCGGCAGTCGATCAAACGGGCTTTGATGGCGCCGTATTCCATCGCCTTGCGGGGAATCTCGTCGTAATCCGATTCGTCGGGCTGGCCCAGGTTGGCGGTGTAGGCGTAGGGCAGGGCGCCCTTTTGCTTCATCCACAGCAGGGCGGCGCTGGTGTCCAGGCCGCCGGAGAAGGCGATGCCGACCTTTTGGCCGACGGGGATGTTTTGCAGAATGGTGTTTGACATGAATTTGGCCTCTAGCCCCCGTCGAATATGCGCGAGCAGCTATGAATAAAGTAGCAAAAAGCGGACGCGCCGCGGATGAACCGACGATTAACCGAAGTGGCAGATGTAGTGGTACGCCTCAAAGCCGGCGGTCACGCGGATGTCGAACTTGGCGTTGCCGGGCACGCTGAACTTTTCGCCTTCGGACGACTTGACCCACACATCGGTGCCGGCCAGCTTGTATTCGCAGCTGCCGCCCACGCATTCCATGATCTCGGGCGCGCCGGTGTTGAAGGTCAGGGTGGCCGGCAGAATCACGCCCACCGATTTCTTGGTGCCATCGGCCAGGGTAAAGCCGTGGCTCACGCACTTGCCGTCAAAGTAGACATTGGCCTTGGTGGTGACGGAGACGTTGTCGAAGTGGGTGGTGGTCATGGTGCTGGGCAAAAAGTAATGGAAATAGGGGCCCGGCGCGCCAGGCACCGGGCAACCCGCGATTTTACGGGAGGCGGGCCGCAAAGGCCGCGTCGCTAAAGCCGACGGTGACAGTTCCATCGCCCCAGACGACCACGGGCCGCTTGATGACGCTGCTGTGCTCCTGCATCACGGCGATGGCGGAGGGCGTGTCCACCACGCTGGCTTGGATGGCCTCGTCCAGCTTGCGCCAGGTGGGGCCGCGGCGGTTGATCAGGGTGTCCAGGCCCGCAGTTTCAATCCAGCCGGGCAGCAGCGCGGTGGGGACGCCCTGCTTTTTGAAGTCGTGGAACTGGTAGTCCACACCGTGTTCGGTCAGCCAGTCGCGGGCTTTTTTGACGGTGTCGCAGTTGGGAATGCCGTAGAGGGTGGTCATGGGTGCTATTTTGCACTCGCCCGCAGCGGAGCGGGGGTAGGCACCGCCGTTCGTGTCCCCCGCGCTGCGCGCTCCTCCTTGACCTCACTTTGGTGCCCACCCCCGCTCCGCTGCTGGAGCAGCGTGACGCCCGCCGGTATTCGTTCTTGGTGCGCCAGCACGGCGGCAGATCAGGTGGGTTGGGCGTTCTGCGTAGGTCAAGGAGGAGCGCGCAGCGCGGGGGACACGAAGCAGAACGCCCAACTCGCCTGATCCGAAGCACACCACCCGATCCAACAAAAACACAGCCCTGCGACAATCCAACCCAATGGAAACAACACCCACAACGCTACAAGACTGGCTAGCCCACTGCGAGCGCCTGCACCCCAAGGGCATCAACGGCATCGAACTGGGCCTGGACCGCGTCCGCGCAGTCGCCCAGCGCCTGGATCTCAAGTTTGACTGCCCCGTCATCACCGTGGCCGGCACCAACGGCAAAGGCTCCACCTGCGCCATGCTGGAATCCATCCTGCGCCAGTCCGGCTACAAGACCGGGGTGTACACATCCCCCCACCTGGTGCACTTTGAAGAACGCATGCGCCTGAATGGCGAAGCGGCGCCTGCTAGCAAATTTGTAGCGGCTCTCGCACAGGTGGAGAGGGCTAGGCACGAAAATGGCGATGAAATTGCACTCACCTACTTCGAATTCACCACCCTGGCCATCCTGCTGGCGTTGTCGCAAGAAGGGCTGGACGCCGTGATTCTGGAAGTCGGCCTGGGTGGCCGGCTGGACGCGGTCAACATCATCGACAGCGACTGCGCCGTCATCACCAGCATCGACCTGGACCACATGGAACTGCTGGGCAACACCCGCGAAGCCATTGGGTTCGAGAAGGCCGGCATCATGCGCACCGGCCGCCCAGTCATCGTCAGCGACCCCGTACCGCCGCAAAGCGTGCTGGACCGCGCGCTGGAAGTGGGCGCTGACCTGTGGCGCGTGGGGGCCGACTTCAATGTGTCGGGCGACAAGCAGCAATGGGGCTGGGCCGGCCGCGGCCGGCGCTACAGCGGCCTGGCCTACCCGGCGCTGCGCGGCGCCAACCAACTGGTCAACGCGTCGGGCGTGCTGGCCGCGCTGACTGCGCTGCGTGAGAAGCTGCCCGTCACCGCCCAGGCTGTGCGCGTGGGCCTGGCGCTGGTGGAGCTGCCGGGGCGCTTCCAGATCATCCCCGGCCAGCCCACGCTGGTGCTGGACGTGGCACACAACCCGCATTCGGTGGCCGCGCTGGCTGCCAACTTGGATGCCATGGGTTTTTACCCCACCACCCACGCCATCTTTGGCGCCATGGCCGACAAGGAGCTAGCGCCCATGTTCGCCAAGGTGTCGCCGGTGATGGACCGCTGGTACTTCACCGATTTGCCCTCCCCACGGGCCGCGTCGGGTGCCGACCTGCAGGCCCAGTGGAGCGCCCAGAACACGCGCAAAGATGCCTCTGCCCAGGCCTTTGCCGACCCCATGCAGGCCCTGCAGGCGGCCATCGCTGCGGCAGACCCCGCTGATAGAATCGTGGTCTTCGGATCGTTCTACACCGTGGGTGGTGTCTTGCAGCAGGGCACGCCCAGGTTGCACGCCAAACACTTCCCGCCCCAAGCCACCTGAACCGTCACCCCATCCATGGCCTTTTTCAAGTTTCGCAAAGGCGGCGACGAGCAGCCCACCCCGCCCACCGCCGCCGAGAGCGTGGAGGCCATGCGCAAGCGCGCCAGGCACCGGTTGATTGGCGCAGCCGTGCTGGTGTTGCTGGGCGTCATCGGCTTCCCCCTGCTGTTTGACAGCCAGCCGCGCCCGATCGCGGTGGACATCCCCATCGAGATTCCCGACAAGGCCAAGGTGCGCCCCCTGGGCACGCCGCAGGTGAATGTGGCCACAGGTGCCCCGTCGCAGGTCAGCGGTGGCGCCATTGAGGGCGAAACGCCGGCTCCCGTGGCATCCGCACCCACCAAGCCTGAGCCCAAGCCCGAAGCAAAGCCTGCCGCGAAGCCAGAGCCCAAGGCCGAAACCATCATCACCGAGTCCAAACCGGTGCCCAAGGCAGAGGCCAAGCCTGTTGCCAAGGCGGAAGCGAAACCCGAGCCCAAACCTGCCGCGCCCGCTGAAAAGCCCGCCGCCAAGGTGACCGAGGCCGCCAAGGCCCAGGCCCTGTTGGACGGCAAACCCGCGGTAGCTGCCAAGCCCGCCGAGAAAAAGCCCGATGCGTCGGACGGCCGCTACGTAGTGCAGGTGGGTGCCTATGTGGAATCCGCCAAGCTGCGTGAAGCGCGCCAAAAGGTGGAGTCGCTGGGCTTCAAGACCTACACCCAGGTGGTGGGCACCAAGGACGCACAGCGCACCCGCGTGCGTATCGGCCCCTTCGCCAACAAGGCCGAGGCACAAAAAGCGGCCGACAAAATCAAAAAACTCAGCCTGCCTGCGGCCATCTTGGAACTGTAAGTAGCGGCCCCACATGCCCACCTTGGACTGGATATTTCTGGCGGTGCTGCTTCTGTCCATGGTGGTGGGGGCGTGGCGTGGTTTGGTGTTTGAAGTGCTGTCGGTGCTGACCTGGGCCGTGGCCTTTGTGCTGGCCCAGTGGTTTGCACCCGATGCCGCCGGCTGGCTGCCCATGGGCAATGCGGCAGAGCCCGTGCGTTATGCCGCGGGCTTTGTGCTGGTGTTGGTACTGGCTATTTTTGCGGGCAGCCTGGTGGCGTTCCTGATCAAGAAATTGGTGGCGGCGGTGGGGCTGCGGCCCGCTGACCGGCTGTTGGGTGCGGGCTTTGGCCTGGTGCGCGGCGTGGTGCTGTTGTTGGCCGTGACGGTGGTGGTGGGCATGACGCCCCTGCACACCGCCACCTGGTGGCAGGAAGCCACCGGCCCCAAGGTCACCAGCGTGGTGCTGGGCGGCCTCAAACCCCTGCTGCCTGAAGAGTTCGGCAAATATTTACCTTGAGTGAGTGAAACCCTATGTGTGGAATCGTTGGCGTTGTTAGCAATGCACCTGTGAACCAGCTCATCTATGACGCCTTGCTGCTGCTGCAGCACCGCGGCCAGGACGCAGCCGGCATCGTGACCCAGCAAGAGCGCAAGTTCTTCATGCACAAGGCCAAGGGCATGGTGCGCGATGTGTTCCGCACGCGCAATATGCGCTCGCTGCCGGGCAACTGCGGCCTGGGCCAAGTGCGCTACCCCACGGCCGGCAATGCGTATAGCGAAGAAGAAGCACAGCCTTTCTACGTGAACGCGCCCTTCGGCATCGTGCTGGTGCACAACGGCAACCTGACCAACGCCCACGCGCTCAAGAGCGAGCTGTTCATCACCGACCACCGCCACATCAACACCGAGAGCGACTCCGAAGTGCTGCTCAACGTGCTCGCGCACGAGATCGAAAAAACCACGCGCGGCCTGCCGCTGCAGCCTCTGGACATCTTTGCCGCCGTGCGCAATGTGCACAAGCGTTTGAAGGGTTCGTACGCCGTCATTGCGCTGATCGCCGGCCACGGCGTGCTGGCCTTCCGCGACCCCTACGGCATTCGCCCCCTGTGCCTGGGCAAAAACGGCGACGGCAATGTGATGGTGGCCAGCGAGTCCGTGACACTGGAAGGCACGGGCTTCCAGCTCGACCGCAACGTGGAGCCTGGCGAGGCCGTGTTCATCGACCTGGACGGCAAGGTGCATGCTGAGCAGTGCGCCGAGTCCCCCACACTCAAACCCTGCATTTTTGAATTCGTCTACCTGGCCCGCCCGGACTCGGTGATGGATGGCATCTCGGTCTACCAGGCGCGTTTGAACCTGGGCGAGACGCTGGCCAAGCGCGTCATCTCCACCGTGCCGCCTAACGAGATCGATGTGGTGATCCCCATCCCCGAATCCAGCCGCCCCAGCGCCGCGCAGCTGGCGCAACTATTGGGCCTGCCCTACCGCGAAGGCTTTGTGAAGAACCGCTACGTAGGCCGCACCTTCATCATGCCCGGCCAGGGCGTGCGCAAGAAATCGGTGCGCCAGAAGCTCAACGTGATCGCCAGTGAATTCAAGGGCCGCAACGTGCTGCTGGTGGACGACTCCATCGTGCGCGGCACCACCAGCCGCGAGATCGTGCAGATGGCGCGTGACGCCGGTGCGCGCAAGGTCTACCTGGCCAGCGCCGCGCCACCGGTGCGCTTCCCCAACGTGTATGGCATCGACATGCCCACCAGCAGCGAGCTGGTGGCGCACGACCGCACCGTGGAGCAGATCCGCGAAATCATTGGCTGCGATGCCCTGATCTACCAGGACGTGGACGGCATGAAGAAGGCCATCGGCTCGCTGAGCACCAAGCTGGCTGGCTTTGATGCCTCGTGTTTTGATGGCATTTACGTCACCGGCGACATCACCTCTGACGACATCAACCGCCTGAACGAAAAGCGCGTGGGCGGTGAAGAAAACCAGGAAGACACCTCGCGCCTGGCCCTGCCGAACCACGAGGACTGAACCATGGCAGCACACCCGTTACCCGACGACCTGCACCTGGACACCCTGGCTGTGCGCACGGCCCTGGAGCGCAGCCAGTACGGCGAAAACTCCGAGGCCCTGTACCTCACCAGTGGCTACGTGCAGTCCAGCGCCGCGTCCAGCGCTGCGCGCTTTGCCATGGAAGAAGAGGGTTTTACCTACTCGCGCGTGGGCAACCCCACCGTCAGCAGCATGGAAATGCGCCTGGCCGCGCTGGAAGGCACCGAGGCCGCCGTGGCCACGTCCTCCGGCATGTCTGCGATCCTGCTGCTGGGCATGGCTCTGCTCAAGGCCGGCGACCATGTGATCTGCTCGCAGTCGGTGTTCGGCTCGGTCATTCCCATGTTCAGCCGCGAGTTTGCAAAGTTCGGTATCGAAACCACCTTTGTGTCGCAAACCGATGTGGCCGCGTGGAGGGCCGCCGTGCGCCCCACGACCCGCCTGCTGTTTGCCGAGACGCCCACCAACCCGCTGACCGAGGTGTGCGACATCCAGGCCCTCGCCGATATCGCGCACAACGCGGGCGCCTTCCTGGCCGTGGACAACTGCTTTGCCACGCCCGTGCTGCAGCGCCCCACGCGCATGGGCGCGGACTTCATCATCCACTCCGGCACCAAGTTTCTGGACGGCCAAGGCCGTGTCATGGCCGGTGCTATCTGCTGCACACAGAAGCAGCGTGACGAACTTTTCCTGCCTGTCATCCGCACGGCCGGCATGGTGCTCGCGCCCTTCAATGCCTGGGTGCTGCTCAAGGGCATGGAAACCCTGGCGATCCGCGTCAAAGCCCAGTCCGCCAGCACGCTGGCCGTGGCCCAGTGGCTGGAAGCCCAGCCGCAGGTGGCCCGCGTCTTCTACCCCGGCCTGCCCAGCCATGCCCAACACGAACTGGCCATGCGCCAGCAGTCGGGCCAGGGTGGCGCCGTGCTGTCGTTTGAAGTGAAGGCGCCCGATGCCGACACCGCGCGCAAGAACGCTTTCCATGTGCTGGACAGCATGCAAGTGCTCTCGCTGTGTACCAACCTGGGCGACACCAAAACGCTTGCCGCCCACCCCGCCAGCACCTCGCATGGCCGCCTGAGCGAGGCGCAGCGCCAACTGGCCGGCATCGGTCAGGGCCTGATCCGCGTGGCCGTAGGCCTGGAACATATTGATGACATCACCGCCGATCTGGCGCGTGGTCTGAACACCCTTTGAACATGAGCAAAATTCGCACGCGCATTGCGCCTTCTCCCACCGGTTTTCTGCACCTGGGTACCGCGCGCACCGCGTTGTATTCGTGGGCCTATGCCCGCCACTTTGGTGGCGAGTTTGTGCTGCGCATTGAAGACACCGACGTGGCCCGCTCCACGCAGGATTCGGTCGACCAGATCCTCGCTTCCATGCAATGGCTGGGGCTGGAATACAACGAAGGCCCGGTCTACCAGATGCAACGCCTGGACCGTTACAAGGCCGTGGTCGATCAATTGATTTCCGAGGGCAAGGCGTACTACTGCTACAGCACGCCCGAAGAACTCGACGCGGTACGCGAAGCCAAGAAGGCGCGTGGCGAAAAGGCGCTGTACGACGGAACATGGCGCCCCGCACCCGGCAAGACCTTGCCGCCCGTGCCCGAAGGTGTGAAGCCTGTGGTGCGCTTCTGCAACCCACCCGATGGCGATGTCACATGGAACGATCTGGTCAAAGGCCCCATCACCATCAGCAACCGCGAGATCGATGACCTGATCATCGTGCGCACCGATGGCATCCCCACCTACAACTTTGCGGTGGTGGTGGACGACTGGGACATGCAGATCAGCCATGTGTTCCGCGGCGACGAGCACATCAACAACACGCCCTGGCAGATCAACATCTTCAACGCACTGGGCGCAGCATTGCCCCACTTCGGCCATTGCCCAGTCATTCTGGGTGACGACGGGCAGAAGCTGTCCAAGCGCCGTGGCGCGGTGAGCGTCACCGCGTACGAAGAGGGCGGCTACCTGCCCGAAGCCATGCTGAACTACCTGGCACGCCTGGGCTGGAGCCATGGCGACGAAGAGCTGTTCACGCGTGAGCAACTGGTGAGCTGGTTTGACGGCACGCACCTGAACAAGAGCCCCGCGCAGTGGGACCCCGCCAAGTTGCTGTGGGTCAATGCCCACTACATCAAACAGGCTGACAACACACGCTTGGCCGCATTGGTCGCTGCGCAGTTGCTCAAGCAGGGCGTAACCTTGTCGGAAGAAGTGATCGCCTCCCACTTGCCACTGGTCTGCGGTTTGCTCAAAGACCGCTGCGACACCACCGTGGCCTTGGCGACCTGGGCTGCGAAGTTTTATACCGACGTTGTGGTTGATGCGGCCGAGAAGGCGCAGCACGTGACCGATGCGGTGCAGCCCGCCATTGCCTTGTTGAAAGACAAGCTGCAAGCCTGCACCTGGGACAAGGCCAGCATTGCCGCCGTCATCAAGGAAGTGCTGTCAGCCACGGGCCTGAAGATGCCGCAACTGGCCATGCCGGTACGTGTGTTGGTCATGGGCACAGCGCAGACGCCTTCGTTGGATGCAGTGCTGGAATTGAGCGGAAGAGAAAAAGTTATTGCCAGACTTGCCAAGGGCTGAAAAACTTGTATATAATTTGAGGCTCGGAAGATAAGAACACTACATAAGTAGCTTTCTTAGGATTAGGGGGTATAGCTCAGCTGGGAGAGCGCTTGCATGGCATGCAAGAGGTCAGCGGTTCGATCCCGCTTACCTCCACCACATCTTCTGAAACGGACAAGTTCCAAGGTTTTGACCCTATCGTCTAGAGGCCTAGGACATCACCCTTTCACGGTGAGTACCGGGGTTCGAATCCCCGTAGGGTCGCCAAGTTTTTGCAGCAATGCAAGACGGCACAAGTTGGTAACCGCAAGCCCGCAAGGGCGAGCGACTTGGCTCGAAAGTTGAAAAACAGAGAGCAAACGTTACTACTACCAGGAGTGGTAGTTCAGTTGGTTAGAATACCGGCCTGTCACGCCGGGGGTCGCGGGTTCGAGTCCCGTCCACTCCGCCAAATTTGGAGAATTTCTCCAGTGAAAAAGCAGCTTCGGCTGCTTTTTTCATTTCTATCCCACAAATCTCGAATTAAGAGAAGCGATGAGAGCTTACGAGAATTTGTGAGAAGAGTCACGCCGAAATCCAGGCAGACAGTTTCCGCAGCCAAGTTGCCGTCTGACGCATTTCCGTTAGCGAGCGTGGCGCTAGAACGACCGCTGGTCGATCTAGTGTCCAACGGTGAAATATCGCGCTTCGTGGCTGTCTTGGCCGCCAGCCAGTGGCTCACATGTTGATTTCAATCTCGAAAACTTTCATAATTCAACAGCTGGGTTTCGACTCGGCTGCTTGAAGATTCGCTGAGGGATTGGTGATTCGACAAGGCTCTCTGGGATGCGAGAGCATAAACATGCATACAAGGCCGCTGCGCTAAGCAGCCGTGTTTGTGGTCAACCGTACAAGGCAGATCACCCGCGAGTTCTCTGGGCCCCCAATCAAAGAACGACAAAAAGTTTGCTCCGAATTCTTCGGGACATTTTGTTGTTTGTATTTGATTGGCTTCGGCCGAAAGGACTCGAAATGAAAAATACCTCTTCGCAACCACCAAGTGGTGACAAGGCAGGATCCTCCAACGGCATCGACGCGGCGGTTCTTCGCCAGTATGTGTTCGATCAGTGGCTGAAGGGCACCGGTCTCAAGCGCACGCCACGCTTGGGCTTTCTTCAGACGGTCACACCAGTTGTTAGGTCACTCCACGCGCCTGTTCGTTACTTGCGACTAGCTCAAGTTCGGGCCATCACGGGCCTTGCAACCTCCACCACTTATCGATTAATCAAGCACGGCCTATTCCCTCGACCGGTGCAATTGGGTCCAAACAGCGTGGGATGGAGCGAGCGTGACATAGCGGAGTGGTGCAAGACCCGCAAGCCACGCAACCGCGTCACACGAAGCTAAAAGCGCGTCCCTCTACTTGGGATCAGGAAGACTAATTTCAAGGCACAAGCACGCCTTCACAAAACACCCTAAATCATGACTAAATCACGTAACGGGCAGAGCACCCGAATTCAGAACCAACTGAGAGCTCAATTTGCAAAAAAAATACGGCACTTGGCCTATGGCTTTGATCGTCTGGACTTTCTTATGGACGCGTCGTCGCCAGACTTGGACTGGACACGGCTTAAGCAGCACTGCAGGGACTTAGAGCTGCTTGACCACAAAGATAGCTTCCATCCCCTCTGGATGAAAGAACTACGTGTCTATCAACCCGACTATGATTTTCCTTGGGTACTAATGGAAGAGGTCGGGTCTCGTTACAACCTTCAAGTTCAGTACGTCGAAGCGGCCTGCGACTTGATCACGAAGACGCCTGAAATGGCCGAAAGCCTCCTTGGTAATTTGATCAAGCATCTTCTACTCCGCCAATCACGTAGCCAAATCGTCAAGGACCGTAGTGTCTACTACTGGGCAGGTCGTAAAGCGACCACCAACCTTGCCGCCTACGCAGACAAGCCCAGCAAGATTCACAGTCCATGGGCGGGGCGTTCATGCGCACACATGGAACTTCGCATCCGCGGCACCGAAGGCCTCAACCGATTCGGCATTTATGGAATGAGTGATCTGCAGCTCTTTAAACACCGAAGCACGTGGGAATTGGTCACCTCGTTTGCGTTTGTTCCGTCCAAGACCGCCCTGGGGCATTTGCTGCGTGATGGGGAGGATGTGGCAGACGACACAGCACTGCGCGCTGCTGATAAGTACATAGTCGAGTGCGACGTTGAAGGACGCACTTCGCTGCACAACGCGGTGGTCACGAATCGACGGGTTCGGAAGGCTCTGCAGATGATTTCACACCGGGAAATATTCGGCAGAGCACGCTAACCACCAAGGAGCGAATTTCCGTTGGGATCGAGCGCACTGATATAGATAGCGTCATGGTGCTGGGTGAGCGCAGCGTGTTTTACGTGGCAATCACCCGTGCCAAGAAGCAATTGGTGCTGGTGGAGGCGGAGTTTGAACATCCCGACAACAAATTGGCAGGACGTAGTCCGTTTGTCTTTGAGAGGTCGATGCAACGGGCTCTAAGGCTTGTGAACTAGCTACATGAAAAACGGCGATGTGCGCCGCATCATTACCGCGGTTTGCAGCTGTCGTTGAACGCCATTCCGCAAACTTTTAACAGGAGTCCTTCTGTTTACCAAGCAGCGCAGTCGACCCAAAGCAGAACTCTGCAGGTACGATAGACAGCCAAAATGCAGCTTGAATTCAACCGGTCGCTTGGACACTTGGTCCGAGAAAGTATCGCTAGCGGTGACTACTGACCAAAGAGCAAGATGTTTTCAAGTGTGAAGCGAACATGCTCCTCGCCGAGGGAGGAGAAACTCTCTTCAGTGACGTTCACACCTGCTTCGAGCAAGCTCTTGTGGACCGTGGTTTTCATTTCATCAAAAGAGCCACCGTGAACTGGGAGTTCAATGGTAGCCGGGATGTTAGACGTGCTAGCAATGATCACCTTCGGCTGATCAAGGGTGAAACCCGCGGCTTCTAGCGTCCGCCTGAGTGGTTTAGCGTGCGGCGCAAGGCACTCAATGCGCATACCCTCATCAGAGTTTTCTTTCAGCTCAATATCAGCGGTGAACAGATTCGGCAAGTGATTCTCCTCAGGTTGTACCTTTGCTATTGTCGTCGCATCGGGCAGTTCTGACGAGGCACGTCTTTGCAGCAACTACCTATGTTAGCCACATGAAAGCGCGCGGCGAGTGGTCAGCATTCAAATAAGACGATAACCATTGCGCGTTATCCGGCGCAAGTGCTAACACCTCATTCTTAAATTTAGGCCACTTGGGATTGATAACCTCGTGAGAGGTTGAGAATGAGGCGGTAGGCGCCACTGTTCATGCAATCACTTGTTCGGGAAGTCCGCCAATGCGTATCCGTGCGCAGCCAAGGTTTTGGTGACGAATTCAGAGTCAAGGTGCATCAACAGGTGGACGCAGTCGGCTACTTTCCAGTGATGGAACTTGGGGTTTTTGATGATGGCTTCCAGATGGGCTTTGAGGGTGGGGATGTATTCGGTGAAGCCGTCATCTTTGACGAGCCAGAACATTCCTGAAATCTCGAACTGCATCTGGGTGGATAGATAAATGATTTTGGCAATGGGACTAAATACTTTTTTTCGGGCTTTTTCACCGTCGCCAGCATCAGCCTGCCTGGCCCAATAGCCGACTATTGAATCCAACACATGCTTGTAGGTGTCGTCATACCCTCGCAAGTGATGCGCCATCCCGTGGCTCGTAATCGGCGGTTGATCACACACCAAATGTCGTAGATATTCAAAGCCTTCGTCGTCCCCCCAACTGCACAAAAGCCTGGCTGCCTCTCTGGCCACGTATACATCGCTACCCTGCATTAACTGTTTCAGAACGGGTATACGTTCCCGAGGTATGTCTTCATCGTCCAACTCGTAGGGGAACTGTGTGTAATCCACATGAGAAGGCACTTTGTAGAGCAAGTCATTGGTCTGTTGATCCATTTCACTACTCCTGCTTTGGTTCTGCTTGCGCAGGAATGATGACAGGTACCAGTGGCACACTGGGCTGTGCTGCGAGCGGAGTCGGATTGACAGGCCGTGGCGGTGACACATACGCAGCAGGCGCACAACCTTGAATCAAGCACTCGCCATCGCGAATCGCGTTTGCGATGTCTGCTTTGGCTTTTTCCAAGCTTTTTGTGTTGTTCTTCGAAGGATTGTTGTCAAACCGCGTCTGAGCCTTATCAAGCGCACTCTGCAAGCTGGTCTGCACCTCTGTCGGCGGAATCACCTCCGTAGTCGTCTTCGACAAGTTGCCCGCATTCAGGTCACGCTGAATCTGCCGGGTTTCGACTACCACTTCGGTGCTGCCATAGACCTTGGGTTCAACGGCCACCACCGGGTCGCTGGTCGAGATCAGCGGGCTGTTTTGTGCATTACCACCGCGCACCTGGCTCTTGATGTCGCCCGTACCTTGCGGATTGGAAGACACCAGATCACCCTTGTCGTCGATATAGGCCTTCGGTGCCCCTTTGTCATTCACGGTAGACGAGAAGTTGTTGTCCTGACGAATCACCACTTCTGGCACTTCAATGGGGGCCTTGTTGTTGACGTACTGCTGCGCATCGTCTGCGCGCATATTGTTTTCGGTCTTCACTTTCGCAGTGGCCGCAGCATCAGAACTAGCAGTCTTCGCTGCTGCCTGTGCGTCCTGTACCGCGCCAATACCTGTTTTGGCTGCACCAACGACAGCATCTCCCAGCAGGACGCCATTCATTAATTCACGCGATGCGTTGTACGCGTCCCCGTTTGCAGCGGAGTTGAGCACCCTATCGGGAATGCCCACAATGGCATCTACGGTGTTGGAAGCTGTTTTTGCAATACCGACTGCCTGGACACTCTTGCCTACGGAGCTAAGAGGACTGTAGTCTTTGGCGGTGTTGGTTCTCAATTCCGCATCCGCTTGAATGGCCGCACTTTTTCCAGCCACGTCCACTACCGTCAAGACGCCTTCTTTGACTACATCCACTATGGCGGTGGTTGATCCTGCCACGGACTGTCCGACTCTCTGGACGGTATTGCAATCACCCGACGGACAACTCGCCATCAAGCGCATGTTGGAAGCTTGATCGCTGTAACTCAGGCCTGCGTTTTTGATGGATTGGGCGTTAAGCTGTGTTTGTGAGTACTGCGTTACCCACGTTTTTTGCTCAGCGACCGACAGTTTGTTGAATGCTTCATAGTCGGCAGGTTGCATCACCAGCGCATTGTCTCCCGTGCCTACCGTGTAGCTGGTTGCCTTCCCATCAGCGCCTACTGTCGCTTGCACGCTGTAGCCTGAGCGGGTGTTGCCGAGTGACTTGGTAGAACCATTGGCCATGGCCTGCAAATCTGCACAACCCACGGCGTTAGGGTTCTTGCTGCAGGCATCCAAATCTGCTTTGAATTTGCCTGCATGCATCATGTAATTATTCTCCGCCGCATTCGCGCCGGCAGTTGCCGCAATATTCACTGCAGCGGCATTGTCGCCACCCCCGCCAACGACAACCCCAGAGACTGCAGACAGCACCTTGGCCAAGCCCAGCGCATCGGCATTGCTCATCTTGTTGTTCTTGGCGTACTCGGCCGTAAGTTCGCCCACCACAGCCCCCACCGCTCCCGGTGCGCAACCACTGCCATTACCCGCTGTTGCCGCACCTGCCGCACAGCCCAGCACCGCGTGCGCCACCTTGTGGGTGAAGGCATTGAGTGTTTTGTTGTCTAGCCCATCCCCAATCGCAAATGCCCCCTGGGCCATGCCGGTGGTGATCAAGCCACTGGATAGCGCATTGGAGAATGTTTTCTCATCAAACGCTTTGCCATTCAGCGCCGCATCCATGGCACTGCTGGCCAGATTGTTCGTCACGTTCTTGAGCAGCTGGGTGCCAAAGGTGCTGGTGGCATCCACACCCTTGAAGTAACTGGCATTGAGCTTGTCCAACGCCCCCGCCGTCACCATGGTCAGCAGCAGCCCCTTGATGCTTTCTTCCTTGCCCAACTGGTCCAGGGTCTTGCCAATGTCACCCTTGTTGTTCACCATGGCCACCGCCGCCTGGCTGGCCAGGGCGGTAAAGCCGGCGTTGATAGCAATGCCTGTGGCGGTGTACGCCAATGCGCCCGTGGCCGTGGTGGTGGCCAGGGTCATACCTGCGGCGGTCGTGGTGCCTGCTGCGGTGGTTCCCACCAACGCCGAACCCGCACCCGCCGTGAAGTACGCCACCACCACAGTCAGCAAGGCTGCCCCCGCCCCGGTCAGCCCCGCCTGGTCGTAGCTCCATTTCTCATGGGCCAGGGCTACTTGGTCCCACTTCACATTCGGGTTGCTGGCCAAGGCGTTCAGGTAGTCCAGCCCGACTCCGCTGCCTTGTGCCACTAGAGCGTTGATCTGGGTCTTCAGCTCCTGGCCCCCCTTGGTGTTGGGGATCTGGGCGGTGATCTTCAAAGCATTGTCGAAGTTGACATTGCCTTTGAGCTGGGTCTGCTTCAGGGTTTCGGTGGTGCTGCCTTGGCCCTTGTTTTCTTGGTAGAGGCCCAGGGTTTCGGTTTTCTCGGTATGGCTGACCTGGGTGGTGTTGGTGCTGCCGCCCAGGATCAAGTCACCGGTCTTACTGGGGTCTGTTTTGACAAAGGCGATTTGCGGGGCTTCTACCTCGGTGCCTTGCAGCTCCGTTTTGTTGCCTACGCCGATCTCGATCTTTTGGGTGGAGGTGAGCTTGGTGCCTATGGCTACGCTGCTGGCGCGGGCGTCCGTGGTGGTTTTGTCCTCAATGGGCATGCCAAGGCCCAGAGGGTCAAAGAAGCTACTGAGGAGGGGACCTACAGTGGTTTTGCTACGAATGGTCGTGGTGCTTTGCTGTACATCCGTGGCTGCATAGAAGGTGCTGGTGTCCTTGCCTTCCACGCGAAGGCTGTCCGCACCTTTAAACTGGGTGCCCACGCTGATGAGGTCCTTGTCTGCAACGATTCCAACATTCTTGCCCTCTACCTTGCTCACCTGGGCGGTGGCACTGCTGTCCTGGATGCGGGTGTTGGTGACGGTGGCGGTGAAGTCCCCAAAGCTCTTGGAGGTCCAGCTCAGGTCGCTCTCTCGGGTCTTTTGCCCCGCCAGCAGCGCAATGGACTGGCCCGCTGTCATGGCCACGTCGCCCTGTGCGGACACCTGGGCTGCCGTGCCTACGATGTTGGCGCCAGCGTTCACAGCCAGGTTGCCTTGGCTACTGATGCTGCTGCCCGTTTGATCCGTGTTGCGGATGCGTTGGCGGTACTGAGCATCGCCCGTGCCTTGGAAGAGGACGTTTTCTCCGGTGGTCACGGCGTTCATGTTGACACTGCCACCAGCCTGCAGGGTGGCATTGCCGGTGGTCTCGATCCGTGCAGCGCCCAAGTTGATGTTGCCCGCGGCTGCCAACAACATGTCACCCGGCTTGCTACCGCTGGTGTTACTGCCCACGTAGACGCGGGCTTGACGGTCCAGAATGGTGCGACCGTTAGCGCCGTCGCCGGTTTGACTGGTGGTCGTCTGCAGGTTGATGTCGCCCCCGGCCACTGCCTGCAGATTGCTTCGGGCAGCAAACGTACCGCGCGTGTTGGTGATGTTTTGCGTCGCGCTCAGGTTGACTGAATTGCCTTGCACCGTGCCATCGGTGTTCTGAATGTTGTTGGCGCTGATTTGCACCAACTGGCGGCCCAGGATGGTGCCACTGTTCTTGGCGTCTGCGCTGGCGTTGATGTTGACGCTGTTCCCACTGAGCAGAGCTCCGGTATTGCTGAGGTCACCTTCCCGGACCATGGCGTAGACCTGCGGAACCAGCACTTTTTGCTTGCTGCCGTCTTTGAGGGTGACTTCTTTTTCTACCAACCAGACGATGTCACTGGTGAGGTTGGCCACTTGGGCGGCACTGAGCGCAATACCTGGGCGCAGGTTGTAGGCCTTGGCGTAGGTAACTCCGGCATCCATCAGAGATTGGTACTGCTGCTCATCACTGGTGTAGTTGGCTAGAAAGCGTCGCCCCGTGAGGCTATTGACCTGTTCATTAATGAGGCGCTGTTCATAGAAACCATCACCCAGACGCTTTTGCGTGGCGCTCGGGTCCATCCCTAAGTTGCGCAGCATGTAGTCGCTGCCCAACCAGGTGCGCATGTTGGCGAACCGCGGGTCCGTCTCTATCAGGTAGTTTGCCGCAGGGTTGGTGGTGTTTTGAAACAAGGCATTGCTCAGCGCGCTGCTTGTGCTGGTGCCACCGGATGTGCTGGCAGTAGAGCGTGCCTGGGTGGTGACTACTGCGGCGGCGCTGCTGTTGGAAGCTGAGGCACCGGCAGAGACGGTGGTTGGCGTGTACGCGGTGCTGTCGTAGGTGCTGGCCACCATGCCCCAGTCATAGACCCAGTGGCGGTCGTACCAAGGTCCCTCGGAATGCCCGCCGGTCACACCCCAACTCCATTGCGTGCCCATATCGCGCACGCGCTCTTGGTCACTTACTGCCTGGTTGTCAATGGTGGCTCCATTGGTGGTCAAGGTTCCACCGGCCACGATCTTGCTTTGCTGGTTGGTGATTTGGGTGGCGTTGAGCGTCATGCTGCCACCACTGAGTATTTTTCCAGGCTGGTCTTGGGTGACTATCGGCACATAGGTAGAGCGGTCATAGGTTCGGTAATACGTGGAGGACAGCACCTCTGTAATGCCTGTCTGGATGCTTACCAATTGGTCCCCGCTGTACGCGAAGTGGTCATTGGCATTGGTCAACGTATTGGCGCTGATGGTCATATTGCCCATCGATTCAATCGTGGCGCTGCCGTTGCGAACAGTGTTGGCTGTTCCCGTCGCTCGACCATTCGAATCCAGTTGCCCTCCAATGGCCATGTCACCGGCGCTGAGAATCAAGGCTTTGTCACTGTTATTGAGTGTTTGGGCGCCAATGTCCAGTCGGGTGCGGGCGGCAATCACGGGGGCCGTGGTCGTACCGTTAACGGTCTCCGGCGCATTGTTCAGTGTCTGGGCTTGCAAGGAGACCTGGCCCCCATAGATGCGTCCAGTCCCGGTGTTGTTGATGGTGTCGGCATTGACCGTGGTTGAGTTGCCATCCAGAACCCCACGATTGGTCAACATGCCGTTGGCCTGCACCACCAAGGCCCCACCATTGGCGGCAATCGTGCCCGTGTTGTTGACACCCACTCCGGTCTCGGTACCTACCAAGGTGATCTTGCCTGCGTACATTCCGCCCAAGGCGGCGACATCCAGAGCAACCGTAGGAGCAGGGCCAGTGCCCGCAATGGCAGTGGCGGTGGTATTGGCTGCGTTGACGTCGTTGGCACCGGTGGTGACCTTGAGGTCTTTGGCCCAGATGCCAGCGTTCACTTGAACAGCGCGGGCGATGATGTTGGTGTAGTCCGCAGTGCTGGTGTCCAGCCCTGCACCATTGATAGTGACGGTGCCACTCTGGACACGGTAGCCATCCAGATTACCGCCGCTCAAGCGTGGTGTGCCCGTTGTCAGGGTTACACCGCTGGCGTTGATGAATCCACCACCGTTGACATTGATGCCGGAGGGGTTGGCAATGATGACTTCGGCGCGCTGACCTGCCACTTCCACAAAACCGTTGAGCCGGCTAGGGTTGCTGGAATTGACTTCATTCAGGATGACGCGGGCACTGCCACCGGCCAGGTTGCCGTTGCTCTGGACCCAGCCGCCCAATTGGGTTTGCACATTCGCGGTGCTGTTATTGAGAATGACGCCTTGGCTTTGTACATCGAATTGGCTGTAGACGTTGCGACTCACGCCACCGGCGCTAGGCGTCTGAATATTGATCTGTTGCAGCCCATTGGCGGTATTGACAATCTGTGGCTTCTGATTGCCAGCCGCGTTGGGATCCGCCACGATTTGGGGCCATGCCAGGGGTGACAAAGCAAATGCGAACAGCGCCAGTGCAACATTGCGCCCTCTGCGTTCACCGCTGGCGGCCTTGCCTTTGCCCACGGCCACTTCACTCACCGCCATCACCTGGCCTCGTGCTGCGTTGAAAACGAGGCGGAATAGATTCTGATTCATAGAAAACGAGTCAAGAGAGGGTGATGGAGATGAGGCGAAGTGACCGACTTGGGGGCTGTCTACTTAGAACTTGTAGAGCAGACCCAGCGTCAGACCGTTTTGCTTGGGCTTGCCGGTAGTGAGTTGTGCTTTTTCACCGGAGTACGCTACCGATTCATATTCGGTACGCAGTTCCAGCCTAGGACTAATGGCAAAAGCAACGCCCAAGCCAATTCCGGTTCCGGTGTGATTGGTCGTGCCTCCAGCAGAGGCTGTGTCGGTGTATTCACCCTTGATTTGGTGGTATGCCAGCTTGCCGTATACCAGTGCATTGGGTCCCAAGCGGTAGCCGGGTGCAAAAGACAGAATCAGATGGTCTTTGACTTTGCTGGAGAAGGTTTGGGCGCCACCCGCGGTGTAGCTGACGGATCCTGCGTCGGTGGATTTCAGACCATAAGACAAGCCCACGGTGCCCACCCAATCTTGCGATAGTGCAAAACCGTAGGAAGCAATCAAGGCAGCCTCCGAGTCATTGGTTTGGGTGGACTGGCCGTTGATGGACGCAATACTGCTCTCAAAGTCCACCTTGTTCTGCATCGCGGTCACCGTCAAGCCGATGGCAGGTCCCACAAAGTTGGGCTGTGCAGGGCCTTGTGCCAAAGCGGTGGTGGAAGCCAAAGCAGTTGTCAGAGCAATCAGAGCTGCGGTACGAGAAACTTTTTTCACAAAACTACCTTCTTCAAAAGTGGGATCTCCCACGGTTACAAAAATCAAAATGCCAAATTCAAGCTAAAGCCCGCCGTGGTCTCTGCAGTTTTCAAGCCAGACGGCTGGTACAGCGGTGCGCCCACAAATAGGTCGTACTGCATCTTCTTGAAGCTGCCGCGCAGGCCCACGACACCGCCACTGAGCGTCTTTGCCGCTTGCAGCGTGCTGCTTTGACCATCTACGCCGCCTACATCAATTCCCAGGTACAGCTCGTGCCCGCTGTTGCCCAAGGACAGACTCAAGTCCTGGCGGATCAACCAGCCGTTGTCGCCTGTGAGGCTGCTTTCACCATCAAGGCCGCGCACGGTGTAGCGCCCACCAATGCTGAAGCGGTCTTGGGGGGTTAGCGGGGTTTCATTGGCCTGCACACGCAGAGAAGCCTGGTAGCGCATGGCCTGGTCTGCCAGTTTGAAAGGCTGGGACCGCGAGATGTCAGCAGTCCAAAGCCCAAAGCGAGCAGTCCCTTCACCACTGGCTTCTTCGGGTGCATCCATGGCACCAAAGTCCCGCGTACCACGCTTGTAGGCGAGATTGGCTTCGACTGTGCCGGTGCCTACGAACTCCTTGTGTCCCAGGCCCAGTTCCCATCCACCTACCACCCGGCGCTGGATCTGAACTTCGGTGTCATCCACGTAGTTGTTGGAATGGCGCTCAAACGCCTTGAGGGAGAGCGAAGTCTTGCGGGTGGCATCGCGGTAGACCATGCGCGAGAGCTTGAGCTCCGCGTTCCCGCTGGTGCCGCTGTAGACGTAATTGGAGGTCACGCCGGTCACCGTCTGGTGGTAGCGGCTTTCCCCCAAGGTAGCGCCCAAAGTCCAATAGCCATAAGGAAGCGAGTAATGCACGGTGGTGCCTTGGGTCCCGCGTGGGCCTGGGTCTCCTCCACCGGCGTCGTGGTTCTGAGAGACGTAAAACAGGTCGTTCAGTCCCAAGGGGTTGTCCCAGGAGAAAGTGGCACTGGCTTGGTAGCGCCCGGTGCTCTTGCCGCCGCTGTCGTCCAAAGAAAGCGATACGCGAACTGGGGTGGTGCGTTGGTAAGCAATCACCAGGTCGCTTTGGTCGGGCTGGTCGGCCGGCGTGATCTGGATATCTGCATCAGCAGTGGGCACACGCTTGAAGTTCTCCAGGGCCTGTTCGATGTCGCGCAGGTTCAGGATGTCGCCGGACTTGGCGGGGACTGCGGTTGTCAGAGAGGTAGAGGAGGCTTCTGCCCCCGGAGCTGCCTGAAACCGGATGTTGCGGATGCGGCCGGGCACCACGGTCAGCACCAGACTGCCGCCACTCAAGTCTTGTGGCTGCGTCAATATGCGGGTGGTGACAAAGCCTTTGGCGACGATCGCATCTTGGGCCCGCTTTATCAGGATGCCAATGCCTTGGGTGCCGATGCACTTGCGCAAGGGGCTGTCGGTCTTCTGCGGGCCAGACAAGCTGTCTAGCACCCAACCAAACTGACCTGCAGCTTCGCCGCGCAGCTCCAGCTGCCGGATAGGGAAACAAGGGGCTTCAGATTCGGGCAGACGTTGCTCCGGCGCAGCCGGGGCGCTCAGGCGTACGTCGTTGGCCTTGTCTTGCTGATCGCGCAGCTGGGCATCTCGCTCCTGGGCACGACGCTGCTCGGCGGCGTCACGTTGGGCATCTGTTTGGGTCTGGGCTCCGATAACGTTTGCGAAGACTCCCAGCAGGAGTGCCACAAGGATTGAGCGAAGCGGGTACGGGCAATGAATAGCGGGTGACGGGTCCGACATGGGTGGGGCTTGTTTTTCTCATAAGGCACCCACCAACGACCGGGGGACTGCGCTAACTGGGCGTAACTGTAGCCGGGCATAGTCCATTCGACTATCACCCGAAAGAGTGAATTTGCACCTCGTATTAGGTTCGTAACTCAAATTCGTGCTAACAAATTAACCAGATTGCCAAAGCCTGCAACTCGATTTGTGGTTGCGTGCAATTTCGGGGTGGTTGGCCCCCTTCAATTGACCGGTGGATTCGGCTTCCCCAAGATCGAGTCGGGGATCTGGCTACGCATCTTTATCAGTTTTGACCAACAGAATATGGGCCGCTTGCATGCGCCTCACCACCCCTCCGATAACCTGACCGCGTGAATTCACGGCCAAGGCCGCATTGATGATTCGCCATCCGTCGACAAGTACTATGGATGCGGCTGTCCGTGTCGGCTCACGAGAACCAAGCAAGTTGGCTATGGCCTCGAATTGGCGTGGGGTCATGATGGCGTGGGCACTTTTACGCTCCACTTACATGACACGGTTAGCCCTTCGCTCCAGCCCAAATCAGTACCCGAGTGATCCGTTGGAGTGTGCGTACGGCGGTTTCGTGCCTTGAGGACCACAGTGACTCCAGTGCATCTTGGACATGTTTAGTTGTGATCTTCTTGACCTCCATTGACCCGAACGCTGGAGAGGCGTAGTCGTGGAGCGTGTTCCTCCATTGGTCGCGGTGCTTTTCATTTCTCCAGGTGGCATTGTGAATCGCCAGATATTCCTCGATGCACTGGTCGAACGATTTCTCATTGCGAATGCGTAGGGCTTCTGCCTCGGCCGCAGCTAAGGCGGCAGCTTCAAGGCGGCGAATTTCGGCGTCCCGATGCTCCAGCGGGTCAATGTTTTGATGGAGCAGGCGGCGAAGATCGGCGGCTCTGTTGCGTGCGGTAGTCAGGTCCACCATATCCGCAGGTCCCAAACCCATGGTTCGGGCCTTCTTGTTCTTCATGTACCTGAAGGTCCAAGACTTGGACGTAGGCGATATGACATGCAGATAGAGCCCATGGCCATCGGCGTGCATACCCGGCGTTTTGTAGAGGCGCGGCAGACTGGCTGCCGAAATGCGTGTTGAAGTACGTGATCCCACAATTGATCCCACAAATCTCGAAGAGAAGAAATGTATTTGTGGACAACGACTTACGCAGAGATAGATCACGTAAACCGTTGATTTGTATAGGTTTTCTAGAACCTATGAGAATTGTTGAGGACGCTTGGGAAGTGCCATTTTTGGTCGTCCACTCCGCCAAATTGAGAAGCCCTTGCATGCAAATGCAAGGGCTTTTTCTTTGGCCATTCAACGCCAGTGGTGGTGCCAGCCACCGCCCCAGCCGTAGCCAAAATGCAGGTTGACGGGCGGGTAATAGGGGCGCGTGTAGTAGATGGGGTACACCGGTGGCGACATCACGACCACCGGGGCCTGGGTGTAGACGGGCTGCGGTGGTGCCACGGCATACGCCGGAGCTACCTCTTGCTGCGGGCTGGCGCCCACGGGGGCGACCGACAGTTGGATGGTGGGGCCCGGGTCGTTGGGCATTTGCACCGAGTACTGTCTGCCCGCAAATTCGTAGACCACGTTGTAGGCCACGGTGCGGCTTTCGTAAATGTTTTGCGTGCTGCAAGTTTGCACGGTCTGCACCTGTGGCTCGGGATTGCCCTCGATGCGGTTGCCCACGATGGCGCCACCAATCAGCCCTATCACCGTGGCAGCGGCCTGGCCAGAGCCGCGGCCGATGGCATTACCCATGGCACCGCCCGCAATGGCGCCCATGGCCGCGCCGGCGCCTGATTTTTGTGGTTGCACCGCCACTTGTTGGTTCGAGCACACCTGGCGTGGCACGGCCACCTGCTGCTGCACCGGCATGGACGAGAGCACGCGGCCCACATCCTGAGGCTGGGCTTGCGCAAGGCACGTACCGCCCAACGCCAGGACGGCGGAGGACACAAGGGTTTTGGCAAGGAGGTTCATGGTGTGGATTTCAACGGCTTGGTGCGTGTAGTTGGAATAGGCAAACTCACTCTTTAACGCGCTCCCTTCTGCCGCCCGTTGACAGGGTTCTTGTAAAGCTGCGGCCACCCCATTTCATACTGCGGTGCAACACGGCCACAATGGCTGTATGCACAAACATTTCTCTGAAACCACCGGTCACCAGCGCCTGGTCTACGGCGCCATCGCGGGCGGCTTGATGGCGGTGCTGCCGCTGCCGATTGGCGCACCCTCCCGGGCCCTGCTGGCCTGGACCGTGGGCGCCAGCGCTTATCTGGTGTTGTCGTGGTGGCTGGCGGTGGAGTTTGACGCGCAGCGCACGCGGGCCCGAGCGCAGGCGCAGGACCAGCCGGGCATGATGTTGTTTGCGCTGATATTGCTCTCGGTATTCGCCAGCTTTGCGGCCATCGCGCTGATGCTGCAGCACGTGAAGGACTTGTCGGGCGCGCAGCGTGCGGCGCATCTGGGCCTGAGCATGCTGGCGCTGGCGTCCACCTGGTTGCTGATGCAAACCATCTTTGCGTTCCGCTACGCCCATGTGTACTACCAGGAAGAGCTGCGGGGGCACGCGCAGGGCGCGGGGCTGGATTTTCCGGGCAAGTTGCCGCCCGACTACTTTGACTTTTTGTACTACGCCCACGTGGTGGGCATGACCTCGCAGGTGTCGGACGTGGTGGTCACCTCGCGCCAGATGCGCCGGCTCACGCTCTTGCACAGCGTGAGCGCTTTTGGTTTCAACATGCTGGTGTTGGCGTTGTCTATCAACGTGATGGCGGGCGCGATCCAATGATGCCGGTGGACAGCGAGGTGCCCAGCAAGATCACCAGGCCGCAACCGACCATCCAGGGTGTGACGACCTCGCCCAACAGCACCACGCCGTAGAACACGGCAAACACCGGCGCCGCAAAGGTCACCGCCAGCGCCTTGGCCGGACCAGCGCGTTCAATCAGGCGGAAGTAGATGATGTAGGCAATGCCGGTGCACACCACGCCCAGTGCCAGCACGGCCAGCCAGGCCTTGGCACTTACCGTGTGGTCCGGCCAGAAGTACCAGGCCAGTGGCGCCAGGCCCAGCGTGGCACCCAGCTGGCTGCCGGTGGCCAGCACCAACGAGGGCACACCGGCCAGATACCGCTGCGCAAAGCTGGCCGAAAAGCCATAGAAGAAGCAGGCCGCCAAACAGGCCAACACGGCCCAGCCGGTGGACACACCTTCGGCATTGGGCTTAAAGCTGGCCTTGTTCCAGGCCAGCAGCGCCACGCCCAAAAAGCCAATCAGCAGACCCAGAATGCGCATGCCGTGCGGCCGGTCCTTGAGCCACAGCCAGGCAATGAGCGCACCAAACAGCGGCACCGTGGCGTTGAGGATGGACGACAGCCCGGTGGAGATGGACAGCAGCGCGAATGCCAAGCAGGTGAACGGGATGGCAGAGTTCATCACGCCCACGGCGAACAGCAGTTTCCAGTGTTGGCGCAGCGTGGCCACCTGGCCTTTGAAGGCGAGCAGCGGCAACAAAAACAGCGCGGCAATGCCCACGCGCACACCGGCCGTGGGGAGCGCGCCAAACTCCACCGCGCCCAGGCGCATGAACAAAAAGGACGAGCCCCAGATGGCGGCCAACAACAAAAAATCTCGCACCCAAACGGGGGCGTGCGAAGGAGACGAAGCGGTGGGTTCGGTCACTGAGGGCTTTCAAGTTTCAACAGGGCCACCTTGCGGTCCAGGCCGCCAGCGTAGCCGGTGAGTGCGCCATTGGCTCCCAGCACGCGGTGGCAGGGCACGATGATACTGATGGGGTTGCGCCCCACAGCCGCACCCACTGCCCGCACGGCCTGCGGGTTGTCCAGCTGTTGGCTGATGCTGCCGTAGCTCACCGTGGCACCGCTGGCAATGGCCTGCAGTTGGGCCCACACGCGCTGCTGAAAAGTAGTGCCGCCTGACAGGTCCAGCGGCAGGCCAAACGCCGTACGTTCTTGGGCGAAGTACTGTTCCAGCTGCTCGCTGGCGGCCTGCATCACGGGGTGCTTCTTCGCTACCGGCCAGATGCTGGTATCGGGCTGGTGGCTCTGCCCGTCGAACCACACGCCGACCAACGCGGTGTCGGTGGCGGCGAGGACGATGGTGCCCAGTGGGCTGCGCAGGCTGCTGCGGGTAGTCGTAGATGGATATTTCATAAAAATTGGCTGGTAGCCCTCGTGGAAATTGCGCGAGCAGCTATGATTTTCATAGCGACTCTGTGGTGGATGGATCTGCGTGGTCGCCCGACCAGGCGCGCACCGTGGCATAGCTGCGCCAGGGTTGCCAGGCCACAGAAGCCTGTTCGGCCCCCAGCGCAGGGCGCTTGGCATCGCGCACGCCCAGCGCCTTTTGCAGCGCCACATCGCCGGCCGGAAACGCATCGGGCCAGCGCAGCGCGCGCATGGCGATGTACTGCGCGGTCCACGGGCCAAAGCCTGGCAACGCCTGCAGGGCCGCCACGGTGCTGGGTACCTCGGCGCTGGGGTTTAACACTAGCGCACCGTCGGCCACGGCAGCGGCCAGCGCGCGGATGGCGTTTTGGCGCTGGCGCACGATGCCCAACTGGCCCAGGTCGTCGTCACTGGCGTGGCGCAACGCCTGCGGTGTGGGGAACAAGTGGGTGAGGGCGGCCAGCGGTGTGGCCAGTGGCGCGCCGAAGCGCTGCACCAACCGTGCACCCAGTGTGCGCGCAGCCTGCACGGTGATCTGCTGGCCGAGCACGGCGCGCACGGCCAGCTCGAACCCGTCCAGCGTGCCGGGCACGCGCAGGCCCGCGCTGTGGGGGAAACTGCTGCCCAGCACCGCGTGGATGGCGTTGGGGTCGGCGTCCAGGTCCAAAAGCGCGCGCAGGCGCACCAGCACCAAGGGCAGGGCGGCAATCAGCGATTCGCTGACCAAGGCGTGCACCTCGCTGCGTGTGGCATCGATGCGCAGTTGCACCCAGCCCTGCAAGTGCTGGCCCGCCCAATCCAGCGCCAAGGTGCGGGCCAGCGTGTGGGTGGGCAGGTCCACGTGTTCCACGCCGTCCAGCGCACGCGTGGCAAAGAACTGCAGCAGCGCCGTGGCGTCCAGCGGCGGGCGGTAGGCCAGCTTGCAGCGCACGCCGCTGTGGTCGGCCGGTGCGGCGCCCTCGGCATCGCTGCCGGCCTTGCGCAACGCACGGGGCTGAAAACGGTATTGCTCGGCAAACACGGTGTTGAAGCGCCGCACGCTCGCAAAGCCGCTGAGCGCCGCCACCTGGGCGATGGGCAGATGCGTGTCGGTCAACAACTGCTTGGCAGTCAGCAGGCGGCGTGTCTGCAAATACTGCATGGGCGACACGCCCCAGTGCGTCTCAAAGATGCGGCGCAGGTGGCGTTCGCTCACGCCCAGGCGCTGGGCCGTTTGCGCCATGCTGGGGCTGCCGTCGCTCCACAGCTGCGGTGCGTCCAGCAGGCCCGCGGCCTGGCGTGCCAGGATGGCGGAGGCGTCTTGCGTGGACCAGGCCCGTGCGCCCAGCACATGCAAAGCAGAGGGGGCCAACTCGGGCCGGCAACGCATGCAGGGCCTGAAGCCCGCGGCCTCGGCCTGCGAGGCCAGCGTGAAGAAGCGGCAGTTCTCCGCCCGCGGCGTACGCACCTTGCAGACTGGGCGGCAGTAGATGCCCGTGCTGGTCACGCCCGTGAAGAAGCGCCCGTCAAAGCGGGCATCGCGAGCTTTGAGCGCCAGGTAGTTCGCCTGGTCACTGCTGCTGGCGGTGTCGGTTTGGATGGGCGCTGTGGGGGTGGGCATGGGGTCATGATACGCAGCCGTTGGCGACAAATGCGCCGTTTTCGGACATGTGCCTGCCGCTGTGGTGCAGGGGGCACCCTACAATCCACCGCCAACCTGAAAGTACGTTCTCTCCATGCAAGTTGCTGCCAGCCTGTTCAAGGCCTATGACCTTCGCGGCATCGTCCCCGCCACCCTCACGCCCGAGGTGGCGCTGGGCCTGGGCCGCGCCTTTGGCACGCTGGCCATGGCGCAGGGCGAGACCACGGTAGCCGTGGGCCGCGATGGCCGCCTGAGCGGCCCCGCGCTGGTGGCTGCGGTCATCCAGGGCCTGCAAGATGTTGGCGTGCAGGTCATCGACGTAGGCCAGGTCACCACGCCCCTGCTGTACTTCGCCACCAGCACCCTGTGCCGCAGCGGCATCCAGGTCACCGGCAGCCACAACCCGCGCGACTACAACGGCTTCAAGATGGTGCTGGCCGGCGCTGCGCTCTATGGCGATGCCATCCAGGCGCTGCGCCAAACCATGGAGGCCGAGACCTGGGTGTTTCAGCCCGGCGGCAGCTGCCGCAGTGTGGACCTGCTGGCCGACTACACGGCGCGCATTGCGGGCGACATTCGCCTGGCACGCCCGATGAAGATCGTGGTGGACAGTGGCAACGGCGTGGCCGGTGCGTCGGCACCCGGCGTCCTGCGCGCCATCGGCTGCGAGGTGCAAGAACTCTTCAGCACCGTGGACGGCAACTTCCCCAACCACCACCCCGACCCCAGCCAGCCCGAAAACCTGCGCGACCTGATTGCCGCGCTGCAAGCGGGCGACGCCGAACTGGGCCTGGCCTTCGATGGCGATGGCGACAGGCTGGGTGTGGTCACGCGCGATGGAGAAACTATCTACGCCGACCGGCAGATGGTGCTGTTTGCGCGCGATGCGCTGTCGCGCACGCCTGGCGGTACCGTGGTGTTTGACGTGAAGTGCTCACAGCAACTGGCTCCGGCGATTGAGGCGGCAGGCGGCACACCGCTCATGTGGAAGACCGGTCACTCGCTGATCAAGGCCAAGATGCGTGAAGTGAGCGCGCTGCTAGGCGGCGAGATGACGGGCCACATTTTCTTCCAGGAACGCTGGTACGGCTTTGACGATGGCACCTATGCTGCCGCCCGCCTGCTGGAGATTTTGAGCCGGGCACCCGATGCGTCGGCACAGCTGCAGGCCTTGCCCACCAGTTTTTCCACACCCGAACTCACGGTGGCCTGCGAGCAGGCGCATGCGGTGGTTCCGCAACTCATTGCGAATGCCCAGTTCGCTGCCCCCGCCGTCATACATACGGTAGATGGCCTGCGCGTGGACTGGCCCGATGGCTTTGGCCTGGTGCGGGCCTCCAACACCACGCCGGTGCTGGTGCTGCGCTTTGAGGGCCACACCGAGGCCGCGCTGCAGCGCATCCAGACCGATATGCTGGCCCTGCTGCGCACCGTGCTGCCACAGGCCCAACTCAGCAAGGCCGCCCATTGAAAGCCGCGAACATCCAACGCATCCTCATCGTCAAGCTCTCGTCGCTGGGCGATGTGGTGCATGCCATGCCTGCCGTGCAAGACCTGCGCCGCGCCTACCCGCAGGCGCAGATCGACTGGGTGGTGGAGGGCGCGTTTGCGCCCCTGGTGGCGCGTTGCGAAGGTGTGGGCCAGGTCATCGCCTGCGACCTGCGGCGCTGGCGCAAATCCCCTTTCAATGCCACTACGCGGCGCGAGTGGAAAGCCTTCAAGACCCAGCTGCAGGCCCAAGCCTACGACGCAGTGATCGATCTGCAGGGCCTGAGCAAATCGGCGCTGGTGTCCTGGCTGGCACGCACCACGCCCACGGGCAAGCGCTATGGCTTGGCGAATCAGACCGAAGGTTCGGGCTTTGAGGCGCCTGCGCGCTGGGTGGCCGATGTGGCCATCGAGATCGAACCCCATGTGCATGCCGTGCAACGTTCGCGCATCTTGTGCGCAGCTTCACTCGGCTATGACCTGCAAGGGCCCGCGCTGTGTGGCCTCAAGCCCGGTGGTTTGGCCAGCGTGCAACCTGGTCCCATTGGCCAGGCCGACAACCCGTTCACGCCCAAGAAAGCCGTGGTGGCCCTGGTGCATGGCACCTCGCGCGCCGACAAGGAGTGGCCGCTGGCCGCCTGGGTAGAGCTGGGCCAGCGCCTGAACCACGCGGGCTTTGCCGTGGCCCTGCCACATGGTTCACCGCGCGAAAAAACCACCAGCGAGGCCATTGCCAAGCAGCTGCAAGACGCTTGGGTCTGGCCCGCCATGGCGCTGGACGCGATGACCGACACGCTGGCCCACTGTGCCGGCGTGGTGGGGGTGGACAGCGGCGTGAGCCACATCGCCGTGGCGCTGGATCTGCCGCATGTGCAGATCTACAACTTCGACACCGCCTGGCGCACCGGGCCCGAGGTGCTGGCCGGCACCGACGCGGCCACCGCGCCACGCCTGCCACTACGCCAGCTCAGCGTGTTTGGCCAGCCCCAACCCACGGTGGATGCCATTTGGCAAGCCTGGGAAAGCCTGGCCACGCCGGTGCTGTGCCGATGATGCGGGCGCTCTACTCCTGCGCCACCTGGCTGCTGCAGCCGCTGGTGCGGCGCAAGCTGCGCCGCCGCGCGGTGGCCGAGCCGCTGTATGGCGAACACTTGGACGAGCGCTTTGGTCACTACCCGCACCCTGCCTCGCCAAGCGGCCCGGGCCCGCTGGTGTGGCTGCACGCGGTGTCGCTCGGGGAAACCCGGGCTGCCGTCGCATTGCTGAAAGAGTTGCGCCTGGCGTTGCCCGGCATGCGCCTGCTGCTCACGCATGGCACGGCCACGGGGCGTGAGGCGGGCCGCAGCCTGCTGCAACCGGGTGATGTGCAGGTCTGGCAGCCCTGGGATACGGTGGGCGCCGTGCGCCGCTTCCTTGCCCACTTCCGGCCGCAGATCGGCCTGCTGATGGAAACCGAGCTCTGGCCCAACCTGGTGGCCGAGAGCGCACGTGCCGGTGTGCCGCTGTGCCTGGTGAATGCGCGCTTGAGCGAGAAGAGCCTGCGCCAGGCGCAGCGCCTGGCCTGGCTGGCCCGGCCCACCTACCGCAGTCTGCACGCGGTGTGGGCGCAGTCCCAGGCCGATGCCGAGCGCCTGCAGCAGCTGGGCGCGCCCGTGCGCGGTGTGTTTGGCAATTTCAAATTCGACGCAACGCCCAACGCGGCGCATCTGGCCCAAGGCCAGGCATGGCGTGCTGAGGCGGCACATCCCGTGCTCATGTTTGTCAGCTCGCGCGAGGGTGAAGAGGCCATGCTGCTGGAGGTTTTTAAGAGAAATAGGCCTCTAGCCCCCGTCAGCACTGCGCCAGCAGCTCCTGAATCCATAGCAAACCAGGTGCAGTGGCTGATCGTGCCGCGCCACCCCCAGCGCTTTGATGAGGTGGCCGCGCTGTTCATTGACGCGGGCTACACCGTGGCGCGCCGCAGCCAGTGGAGCGATGCGCCCGTGGCGGCCGATGTGTGGCTGGGCGATTCGGTGGGGGAGATGGCGCTGTACCTGGGCTTGGCGCAGGCCGCGCTTTTGGGCGGCAGCTTTGCGCGCCTGGGGGGGCAAAACCTGATCGAGGCTGCGGCCTGTGGCACGCCCGTCTTTATGGGCCCGCACACCTACAACTTTGCCGAGGCCGCCCAGTTGGCAGCCGAGGCCGGTGCGGCATTTGCCTGTGCTGACTTGGCGCAAGCCGTGGAGCAGGCGACTGCATTGCTGCACGACGACGCAGCACTGGCTCAGGCGCAGCAGGCTGCCTTGGGCTTGGGCGCTGCCCACCGCGGTGCGGCGCTGCGCACCGCGCAGGCCGTGGCCGCGGTGCTGACGGTCAGTTTGTGAGCTGGCTGTTGATGGGGCTCAGGTCTTCGGCCTTGAGCGTGCCGTTGGCCTGGCGCAGCTTCAACTGGCCCAGCAGCACGTCGTAGCGCGCCTTGGCCAGCTTGGCCTTGGTGTCAAACAGCTGGCTTTGCGAGTTCAGCACGTCGATGTTGATGCGCACACCTACCTGGTAGCCCAGTTTGTTGGCGTCCAGCGCGCTTTGGCTGGATGCCTCGGCGGCTTCCAGCGCCTTCACCTGGCCCTGGCCCGACAGCACGCCAAAGAAGGCAGTGCGCGTGCCCTGCGCCACATTGCGGCGGGTGGCTTCCAGGTCGGTACGGGCCTTGTCTTCCAGCGCCAGGGTTTCCTTGATGCGGTTTTGCGTGGCGAAGCCGGCAAACAGCGGCAGGTTGAACGCCAAGCCTACGGTGGCGATGTTGCTGCGGGTGTCATACGCGGCCGGGCCACTGGAGCTGCCTTTCTGGCTGTTGGCTACGGTGTAGCTGCCGGTCAGGTCCAGCGTGGGCTTGTGGCCGGCTTCGGCCTTGGCGGTTTCCAGCTTGGCCACTTCCAGCGCCACCTTCAGTTGGGCCAGGCCGGGGTGTTGGTCTTCCGACTGTTGCACCCAGACTTCGGCATCGGCTGGCTCCAGCGGGGCCAGCACCACGGGTGCAGCCAGGGGCTTGGGCGCGGCGTCGGTCTTGCCCACCAACTGGCTCAGCGCAATGCCCTTGACGCGCAGGTCATTCTCGGCGGCCAGTTCCTGGGCAATCACCAGGTCGTAGCGGGCCTGGGCTTCGCGGCTGTCGGTGATGGTGGAGGTGCCCACTTCAAAGTTGCGCTTGGCAGAGGCCAGTTGTTCGGCCACCGCCGTTTTTTGGCTCTTCACAAAGGCCAGGTTGTCGCTGGCTGCCAGCACGTCGAAGTAGGCCTGGCTCACCCGCACGATCAAGTCCTGTTCAGCCGCCAGCAGCTGGGCATTGGCCAGTTCGACCTGCTTCACGCCCTGGTCGTAGCTGGCCTTGTTGGCGGGGCGGTACAGCGGCTGCGCAGCGCTGACAGTGGCGGTTTGGGAGTCGTAGCTGTAGCTGCGGCTGACCACCGGGGAGTTGACGTCCTGGTTGTTGGTATTCGCGCCCAACGAGAAGTTGGCCGTGGGCAACAGCAGGGCCTTGGCCTGGTCCGCCTTGGCCAGTGTCGCATCAAACTGCGATTTGGCCGACTGGTAGGTGGCATCAAAGCCGCGCGCGGCGGTGTACAGCTCGACCAGGCTTTGGGCCTGGGCGGATGCGGCCAGGCAAGAGGCCATGGCCACAAACAGGGGCAGCAGGCGCAGGTGGGTGGAGGCAGTGGATCGGGACATGGAGTGCTTTCTCAGGCTCGGGGAGGTGGAACTATCGGGGGGAGGAATGACGCCGGTTCAGTAGCGCGCCACGCTGGGGTCGCGCTCTGCCGACCAGGCGTCAATGCCGCCGGCAATATTGGCCACGTGGGTGAACCCGTGGCTGTGGAGAAACATCGCCACCTGCATGCTGCGTGCGCCGTGGTGGCACAGGCAGGCCACAGGCCTGGAAGCGTCCAGCTCAGTCAGTCGCTGTGGCACCGTGCCCATGGGAATGGTCAGCAGCTCAAACCCGTCGGCCTGCACGCTGGCAACCGCCAGTTCGTGCGGCTCACGCACGTCCAGCACCAGGGGCGTGCCGTGCTCGGCCACGCTGGCAAACCAGGGCGTGAGTTGGGAGGGGCGGACTTGGTCAATCATGGGCAGGGCGCGGGGCTGAGTGGCTTAGAAATAAAAGCGCGAAGGCTCGGCAAAGTGCTGCAGGCGGGGGGCGTTCACATCCCAGGGCTGGGTGGTGCGGAACTCGGTGGTGCTGGTGCGTGTCACGAAGGTGGCGCGCATCTGCGGTTCATCCCCCACCACGGCCGCCAGGCGGCCACCCACGTTCAGGCGCTGCAGCAGGTCTTGCGGCACCTGGGTGACCGAGCCGCTCAGCAGGATCACGTCAAAGTTGCCCTCGCCGGTGGCCAGCTTGGCGCCATCGGCTTCGCGCACGGTGACGTTGTGGATGCCGGCAGCTGCCAGGTTGGTGCGGGCCATGGTGACCAGTTCCGGCACCAGGTCAATGCTCAGCACATGGTGGGCGCGGTGGGCCAGCAGCGCGGCCATGAAGCCGGAACCGGCGCCGATTTCCAGCACCGACTCGTGCGGCTGGATGGCCAGGTCTTGCAGCAGGCGCGCTTCCAGGCGCGGCGCCAGCATGGTCTGGCCGCCGGGCAGCGGAATTTCCAGGTCGGCAAAGGCCAGCATCTGGTGCGTCTTGGGGACAAAATCCTCGCGCGGCACGGTGCTCAGCAGTTCCAGTACATCGGTGTTGAGCACGTTCCAGGGGCGGATCTGCTGCTCAATCATGTTGAAGCGGGCTTGGGCAAAATTCATCGTTATTACTCCTTCGGAATCGGGGGGCGGCAAGGGGGCCAAATTTTACGGGGCCGGGGTGCTGGGGGTACCACCCCACAGCCGCTTGGCCCAGTTGGCCAGGTCGTCCATGTAGCAATACACCACGGGCACCACCACCAGCGTCAGCAGCGAGGAGGTAATCACCCCGCCAATCACGGCCTGGCCCATGGGGGCGCGGGTCTCAGACCCCTCGGTCAGCGCAAACGCCAGCGGCACCATGCCAAAAATCATGGCCAGCGTAGTCATCAAAATCGGGCGCAAGCGCACCTTGGCGGCCAGCAGCAGCGCTTCAGAGCGCTCTATGCCGTCTTCGCGGGCGCGGATGGCAAAGTCCACCAGCAAAATTGCGTTCTTGGTCACCAGGCCCATCAACATCACCACGCCAATGATGGAGAACATCGACAGCGTGGAGTTGAAGATCATCAGTGCCAGCACCACGCCAATCAGCGTGAGCGGCAGCGCGGTCATCAGCGCCAGCGGCTGCAAGAAGCTCTTGAACTGGCTGGCCAGAATCATGTAGATGAAGATGATGGCCAGGGCCAGCGCTGACACCGCGTAGGCAAACGACTCGGCCATGTCCTTGGTGGAACCACTGAACTGGTAGCTGTAGCCCGGGGGCAGGGCAATGCTGTCCATCGCCGTCTTGATGTCGGCCGACACCTCGCCCGCCGAGCGGCCCGACACGTTGGCGCTGAAAGATACTTCGCGCGTCAGGTCGCGGCGGTTGATCTGGTTGGGGCCTGTGGACTCGACCACCTTGGCCACCTGGTTCAGGCGCACGATGCGCTGGCTGCCGTCGGCGTTGGTGCCCAGCGCAAAGGGAATGCGTTCCATGTCCAGCGCGCTGCTGCGGGCTTCGGGCGCCAGGCGCACGTTCACGTCGTAGGTCTGGTCATCCGGTGCGCGCCAGTTGCCCACGGTCTGTCCGGCCACCAGGGTGCGCAGGGCAGAGCCAATTTGGGCCACGCCCACGCCCAGGTCGGACGCGGCATTGCGCTGCACCTGCACGTCCAGCGTGGGCTTATTGGGTTTGACGCTCGAATCCAGATCCACCAGGCCCACCACCGGGCGCACCTTGTCGATGGCCAGCTGTGTCAGGCGTTCCAGCTCGCCGGTGTCGGGGCCGAGGATGGAAAACTGGATCTGTTTGTTGCCGCCCACCGAGTCCAGCAGGCCGACGTGGGTAACAGTAATGCCGGGTACCTGGCGCAGGCGCTGGCGCAGCACCACGGACATGGCGTCCACCCCCAGCGTGCGGGCTTTGCGGTCCACCAGGCGCACATAGATGCTGGCGTACATCTTGCCCTGGGCGTTGCCGGTGTTGATGGTGGTCAGTGTGTAGCGCACTTCGGGGAAATCACGAATGATGGATTCGACCTGTTTGGCCCGTGCCTCGGTCACTTCCAGGGATGATCCCACCGGTGTGTAAAAGTTGAGTGAAGTTTCGGAAAAGTCTGACTTCGGAACAAATTCAGTTCCCAGCAGGGGCACCATGAAAATGCTGAGTACAAAAATGGCTACCGTCAGCAGCACCGTGGCCAGCTTGTGCCCCAGCGACCAGCGCAGGATGGTCTGGTAGGCGTCGACCAGCCAGTCGGTGGCGCGGTCAAACAGACCCGTGACACGGCCAATGGTCTTGTCGTAGAAGGTGACGGGCGGGCCCTGGCGGCCGTGCGATTCGATGCTGGGGTCGTGCCAGATGCTGGAGAGCATGGGGTCCAGCGTGAAGCTCACAAACATGGAGATCATCACGGCGGCCACGATGGTGATGCCGAACTCGTGGAAGAACTTGCCGATGATGCCGCCCATGAAACCGATGGGCAGGAACACGGCCACGATGGACAGCGTGGTGGCCAGCACGGCCAGGCCAATTTCCTGCGTGCCGTCCATGGAGGCGTCATAGGCGTTCTTGCCCATTTGCACATGGCGCACGATGTTTTCGCGCACCACGATCGCATCGTCAATCAACAGGCCCACGCAGAGCGAGAGCGCCATCAGCGTGATCATGTTGATGGTGAAACCAAACAGGTTCATGAACAGGAAGGTGCCAATCAGCGCAATGGGCAGCGTGAGGCCGGTGATGACCGTGGAGCGCCAGGAGTTCAGGAACAGAAACACGATGAGTACGGTCAGCACCGCACCTTCGATGAGCGTGCGCCGTACGTTCTCTACCGACACCCGGATCTGGCGTGAGCCGTCCATGATGGGCTCCAGCCGCACGCCGGCAGGCAGCTGTTTCTGCATCTCGGCCAACGTCTTGGCCAGGCCATCGACCACCGCAATGGTGTTCTCGTCCTGCGACTTTTGCACATTAAGCAGCAGCGTGCGCTGGCCGTTGTAGAGCGCCAGGCTGTCCACTTCCTGGGCGCCGTCGGAGATGCGGGCCAACTGCTGCAGCAGCACGGGGGCGCCATTTTTGCGTGCCACGATGATCTTGCCGAAGTCTTCCGGCCGCTCCATGCGCCCGGCAATCTGGATCACCCGCTCTTGTTCGTTGGAGTGGATGGTGCCCACGGGCACGTCCTGGTTTTCATTGCGCACCGCGCTCACCACCTGGTCGGGCGTGATGCCGAAGGCTTCGAGCGCCTGCGGGTTCAGGTACAGGTTCAGCTCGCGCCGGGTACCGCCCACCACGGTGACCGAGCCCACGCCGCGCACGTTTTCCAGGCGCTTCTTCAGGGTTTGCTCGGACCAGTTGGTCAGCTCCACCGCGCTCAGCGCCTTGGCGCCGGCTGTGGTGTCGGGCAATACCGCCACCGACCAGATGGCACGCGCGGCCGGGTCGAAGCGCAGCACGCGGGGTTCTTTCACTTCCGTACGCAGAGTCGGCTTGACCGACGCCACTTTTTCGCGCACATCGTCGGCGGCCTTGCGGCCATCCACATGCAGGCCGAATTCGATGACCACGACCGACTGGCCTTCGTAGTTGCGCGAGGTCAGCGCCTTGATGCCGGCGATGGAGTTCACGCCTTCCTCGATCTTTTTGGAGACTTCGCTCTCCACGATCTCGGGCGAGGCACCGGGGTAATCGGAGATCACCACCACCACGGGAAAGTCAATGTTGGGAAACTGGTCCACCTGCAGGCGCTGCAGCGAAAACAGGCCCAGCACCACCAGGGCCAACATGACCATGGTGGCGAACACCGGGTTTTTAAGACTGACTTTGGTAAACCACATGGCTTACTTCGCCGCGGTTTGGGCTTTGGCCAGCGTGCCTTCGCGCACCGTGCCAACCGTACCGCCCAGCACCTGCGCGCCTTCGGCCAGGCCCTGGACCGCCACCATGGTCTGGCCAGCGACGTCGCCGCGCGCACCCAGGGTCACGGTCTGGTGCAGCACCTGTCCGTTGTTCAGCACCTGCACATAGGGCAGGGGCTTGTCGGTGCGCACCGCATTCAGTGGCACGACCAGGCTGTTGCCCCTGCCGGTGGCCAAGGTGCCCTGGGCAAACAGGCCCTGGCGCAATTCAGAATTGCCCTCAATCGACAGGTAGGCCAGTACGGCGCGGCTGCCCGCTACGGCGCTGGGGTTCACGCGCACCACTTTGGCGGTCAGCGGTTTGGCGGCACCCTCTACGGTCAGTTGGGCGGTTTGCCCGACCTTGACGCTGAGGGAGTCGGTGGCGCTGAGGCTGGCTTCCAGTTCCAGGCGGCTCAGGTCCACGATTTCCACCACACGGGCATCAATCGCCACGCGCTCGCCGGGTTGGGTCAGTCGCTGGGCAATCTGGCCCGCAATGGGGGCGCGCAACACGGCGTCGTCCAGCGACTTGGTGGCCACATCCACACCGGCTTGGGCCGCGCGGTAGGTGGCCTCGGCAGAGGTCAGCGTGGCGATGGACGAGTCCAGCGCGGTCTTGGAGATAAAGCCCTGGTCTACCAGGGAGCGGTTGTTGTCAAAGTTGCGCTTGGCAATGTCCACCTGGGCTTTGGCGCTTTCGGCTTGCTGCTGGGCCTGGCGTACGCGGGCTTGGAATTCGGTGGGGTCCACGCGGGCGACGATCTGCCCAGCTTTCACAAAATCGCCTTCGCGCACGGTCAGGCCTTGCAGCTCGCCGGCCACGCGGGCTTTGACGAAGGCGGAGTTGACGGCCTTCAGCGGGCCGGAGATGGACAGGCCCTGGGTTAGCTCCGCGGTCTTCACCGTCACCAGGTCGGTGGCGGGCAACACCAGGGACGCTTGGGCCTTTTGCGATGCCTGTTGGGCTTCCAGTTCCTCTTTCTTGGCTTTGCGGGCCGAGAGCAGGCGTGCGGCGACCACCACGATGGCGGCGATCACGAGCCCAATAACAATCCATTTCAGCCAGCGTTTCATGGGGCGTGCTCAAGGAAGTTCTGAGACGAGCGTGTAGTGAATCCCAGCAACATGTTGTCGAGCTGTGACTGGATGCACATCGCGGGGTCCAGAGGAACACCAGAGGGCATGCATCCGCCCATTGATTGGCGTGCAATTGCCAAAAACAAAATGGGTGCCATCACTGCATACGAGGCGTAGTTCAAGTCCATGGGGCGGAATTCCCCACTGTCAATTCCTCGCTGCAATACCCGCTGGATCAATGCGTTGCCTGGCTGTACCACCTCTGTTTGGTAGAACGCCGCCAGCTCTGGAAAGTTACCTGCCTCACTCATCATGAGCTTGGAAATTCCGGCAGCTTGGGTAGATCCTACGCGCTCCCACCACTCTGTAATGCAATAGCGCAACAGGTCGGCACTGCTGCCTTGGTACTGCTCCAGCTCCACGCGCCATTGGTCAAAACGTCCAGAGATGTTCTCCCGCACCACGGCCTTGAACAGTTCTTCTTTGCTGGAGAAATACAGGAACAACGTGCCTTTGGACACGCCGGCCCGCTTGGCCACTTCTTCGGCACGGGTGGCGGCAAAGCCCTTTTCGACGAACAGCTCCAGCGCGGCGGCCAACAGCTCGCCGGGGCGTGCGTCCTTGCGGCGCTCGCGCTTGGCGCGCACATTGGCGGCGATGTCACAGAGGTTGAGGGGCGCGGGCATGAAAATTACTGACTGATTGGTTATTAATGTAGCCGCGCACCCGCAGGCTGTCAAACGGGGGGCCTGAAAAGCTGTGCCACAGCGCGGGGTTTTGGGGGCGCTGCGTAAGATGGAGTGGTCTGGGGCGACTAAGTTGCATGAACCCTGTTGATCTTATTGGAGAACCCATGTCTGATTCCCTTCAAACCCTGGTGCTGGGCGGCGGCTGCTTTTGGTGCACCGAGGCTGTGTTTGTGCAAGTCCAAGGCGTGGTGGATGTGGAATCCGGCTACAGCAACGGCCATGTCGTCCAGCCCAGCTACGAAGACGTGTGCACCGGCAGCACCGGCCACAACGAAGTGGTGAAGCTGGTGTACGACCCGGCACAGATATCTACCCGCGAGGTGCTGGAGATTTTCTTCGTCATCCACGACCCCACCACGCTGAACCGCCAGGGCAACGACACGGGCACGCAGTACCGCAGCGGTATCTATGTGTCCACGCCCGAGCAACAGGCCGTGGCGCGCGAGGTCATTGCCGAAATGGCTGCCAGTGGTGTTTACAGCCGCCCCATCGTCACCGAAGTGCTGCCCGTGGACAACTACTGGCCTGCCGAGGCCTACCACCAGGACTTTTTTGAGCGCAACCCGAACCAGGGCTATTGCATGGCCGTGGCGGCCCCCAAGGTGGCCAAGTTCCGCAAGACCTTTAGCCGCTTGCAAAAAGCCTAGCGTTTGCCCCGCAGGGGCGAGTCGCCTGCGATGCCCCAGTTGGATACGGGCTTCGGTATTTCTGGTGGACCTTGTACTTGGTCCACATACCAAAGGGCGACGCCCACTCCGCCGATCAGCACGACGGCTCCAACAACGAGTTTCAGTACGGTGACCCAGAGCTTGGGTTCTTCATTGCGCTTCATGGCACTTTCTCCAGTTGGCCGATATTGTGCCTTCCTGGCCGGTAGCCCCCGCGCACGCTGTGCGGGCAGCTACGGTAGATATAGCAAAAACTGGCCTTAGTTCAAGCGCATACCGGCGACCAGGTGTGTCACGTTGTAGCGAACCATTTGCAGGTAGCTGGTGGCGCCCGGCTGGTCGGCGGCAGACAGGGCGTCCGCGTACAACGTAGCGCCCAGCGTGGCGCCGGCGTCCTGGCTGAGCTGGGCGATGAGCTTGGGGCTGCCCATGTTTTCGAGGAACACGGCGCGGATTTTTTCGCGCTGGATTTGCCGGATCAGCTGCGCCACCTGCTTGGCGCTGGGCTCGGTCTCGGTACTGATGCCCTGGGGCGCGAGAAACTGGATGCCGTAGTGCGCGCCAAAGTAGCCGAAGGCGTCGTGCGAGGTGATGACCTTGCGCTTGGCCGCGGGGATGCTGGCGATCTGCGCCTGCGCCCAGGTGTCCAGCGCTTGCAGCTCCTTGACATACGCCTCGGCGTTGGCTTGGTAGCTGGCCGCGCCTGCGGGGTCGGCATGGGCCAGGCTGGTGGCGATGTTGCGTACGTACAGCACCACGTTTTGCGGGTTTTGCCAAGCGTGGGGGTCGGCTTCAGCATGGCCGTGCTCGTCGGCCATGCTGCGTGGCTTCACGCCCTTGGCCGCCACCAGCACGGTGCCGCGGTAGCCGGCCGACTTGACCAGCTTTTGCGCCCAGGGCTCAAAGCCGAGGCCATTGGTCACCAGCAGCTTGCTGGCCAGCAGGGTCTTGGCATGGCCGGGCTTGGGTTCAAACACATGGGCGTCTTCGTTGGGGCCGACCAGCGTGGTCACGGCCACGCGCTCGCCACCCACTACGCGCACCAGATCACCCAGGATGCTGAAGCTGGCGGTGACGGGCAAGGGCGTGTCGGCATGCGCCTGCGGGCCCAGCAGGGCCAGGGCAGCGGCACTGGCGAGCAAAAAACGGCGGGGAAGGGCGGCAAGGGCAGGGGTGCGCAGCATGAAAGCTCCAGAGGGTGGGGAAAAGAAATGGGAAAGAGAAAGGTCAGGCCACGCGGTGGGCCGCAGTGCGCAGACGTGGCAACCAGCCACCGGGTGCCAGCAGCAGCGAAGTGGCGTAGAGCGCACCTGCGCAGCCGATGATGGTGGGGCCCGACGGCGTGTCGCAGTGGTAGGACAACAGCAGCCCGGCCACGCCGGCCAGCGCGGCCTGGGCGCTGGCGTTGAGCAGTTGGGCGGGCAGCGTGTCGTGCCAGAGGCGCGCGCTCACGGCGGGCAGCATCATCAGGCCCACGGCCATCAGCGTGCCCAGGGTCTGAAAGCCCGCCACCAGGTTCACCACCACCAGCACCAGAAAGCTCTGGTGCCACGCCCATGCGGGCAGGCCGCGGCGGTGCGCGGCCAGAAACACGGGGTCCAGCGTCTCCAGCACCAGGCCGCGGTACATCAGTGCCAGCGCCAGCACACTCACCGTGGCCACACCGGCCACCAGCCGCAGGCCCGCGGTGTCCACCCCCAGCGCGCTGCCAAACAGGATGTGCAGCAGGTCCAGCTGGGTGCCGTGGCGCGCAATCAGCGTCACGCCCAGCGCCAGTGCCACCAGGTAGATGGCGGCCAGGCTGGCGTCTTCCTTCAGCGTGGTGAAGCGGCTCACCGCCCCGGCCACGCCCACGACCAGCAGGCCCGCCAGCACACCGCCCAGCGCCATGGCCGTGAGCGACAGCCCGCTGACCATGAAGCCCAGCGCCACGCCCGGCAGGATGGCGTGGCTGAGCGCATCGCCAAGGAGGCTCATGCGCCGCAGCGTGAGAAAAACGCCCAGCGGCGCGGCGCTGAGCGACAACGCCAGCGTGGCTACCAGCGCGCGGCGCATGAAGGCGAAGTCGGCAAAGGGAGCGACCAGCAGGTCCCAGGCTTGGGGAAGCACGGTGTCCATGGGGCTCAGCTCGCGGTTTGCCATTGGGGCGTGGTGGCCGGGGCATCGGCTTCGCACCAGGGTGCTTGCTCGTCCCAGGCTTCGGCCATGGCGCGGGCACGTTGCTGATTTCGTGCCGTCAGAACCTGATCCGTTGCGCCCCAGGCCACGAGTTCGCGCGCCAGCAGCAGCGTTTGCGGAAAGTGCTGGCGCACCTGGGCCTCGTCGTGCAGCACGGCCACTACCGTGCGGCCCTGGTGGTGCCACTGCTGCACCAGGCCCAGCAACGTGGCGGTGGTCTTGGCGTCCACGGCGTTGAAGGGTTCGTCCAGCAGGATGAGTTGCGCGTCCTGCACCAGCAGGCGCGCAAACAGCACGCGCTGCAGCTGGCCACTGGAGAGCGTGCCCACGGGGCGGTGCTCAAAGTCCTGCAGGCCCACGGTGTGCAGGGCCGCGTCCACCTCGCGCAGCATGGCGGCGGTGGGGCCGTTCAACGCGCCGGTGCGGTGCCACAGGCCCAGCAGCACGCAGTCGCGCACGTGCATGGGGAAACTGCGGTCCAGCTCGCTTTGCTGCGGCAGGTAGGCCAACTGGTGGCGCGGCAGGCCCAGCCGGACGCCTGCGGCGGGCAGCAGCCCGGCGATGCTTTTGAGCAGCGTGCTTTTGCCCGCGCCATTGGGCCCCACCACGGCGGTGAGCGAACCCGCGGCGAGCTGCCCGCTGACATGGTGCAGGGCCGGGTGCCGGCGGTAGCTCACCGTCAGGTTGTCCAGGGTGACCGGCGCACTCATAGCGGTGCCACCTCGGCGCATGCCCAGGCCACGGCCAGCCATAGCAGGACCAGCGCGGGCAGCACCACGGCGGCGCGGCGCCAGGCCGGCCAGGCCAGCACGCTGGCGCGTGAGCGGCTGTGTAAAGACGGCGTAAAAGGGCGTGGATCGGTGGGTGTCATCGTTAATAATGCAACTTGATTGCAGTAAATGGAGTGCGAATATAACGCAACTTGGTTGCGTATTTGCATTTAATGCAACACAATTGCATTTTTTAAAGGCGTTGTATGGCTCCCTTGCCCCCGTCCACAGACCCGATTGACGCGTTGCTGTCGGCCCACGGCCTGCGCCGCACCGCCGCTGCCCGCCAGGTGCTGGGCTGGCTGCTGGCCCACCCGGACACCAGCTACACCCACGGCCAGCTGCAGATTGCACTGGCAGACGATGCCGAGGCTGCGCTGGACCGCGTGACGCTGTACCGCCTCATCGACCGGCTTACGCAGGTGGGCCTGCTGCTGTGCCGCGTGGACAGCCAGCGCGTGCGCCGCTACCAGGCCATGCCCACCAGCGTGCACGCCATTCCCCACTTTGAATGCCAAAGCTGCCACCGCGACAGCCCGCTGGCCGGCGCCTTGAAGGCCAATGCCAACGACCTGGAAAAAGCCGCCCAGACCGCGCTGGAAACGCTGGCGGCGCTGGGCTACCAGGGCATGAGCATGGACTTTGCGGTGCGCGGCGTTTGCGTGGACTGCGCTACCGGCACCGCGGCACCCGAAGCCGCAGCAGGGCCCGCCGCATGATCCGCACGCAGGGTCTGCGTTACCAATACGCGGGCGCCGGTGCGGCGCTGCAGTTCCCCGATGTGGACGTGGCCCAAGGCGCGGTGCTGCTGCTCAGTGGTCCCTCCGGCTGTGGCAAGTCGACCTGGTTGGCGTTGGTGGCGGGGCTGGTGGCGCCCACGGCGGGCACCGTCGAGGTGGCGGGGCAAGCGCTGCATGCTCTCAAATCTGTAGCGGCTGACGCATGGCGGGCGGGGGCTATCGGCTTTTTACCGCAAAAATTGCACCTGAGTGCGGCACTCACCGTGCAGCAAAACCTGGCCATGGCGCAGTGGGCGGCGGGCCAGCCCGAAGACACCGCTGCTATCCACACCGCACTGCAGGCGCTGGGTGTGGCCGAGCTGGCGGCGCGCAAGCCCGCGCAGCTTTCCGGCGGGCAGGCGCAGCGCGTGGCGCTGGCGCGTGCCGTGCTGCTGCAGCCGCGTGTGCTGCTGGCCGATGAACCCACGGCCAGCCTGGACGACGAGGCCGCGGCCGACGCCGTGACGCTGCTGTTGGCCACGGCCCGCACCCATGGTGCCACGCTGGTGATTGCCACGCACGATGCCCGTGTGGCGGCGCTCATTCCGGCCGGAGTTGATGGCCAAACCGGCTTCCAGCCCCTGCGTTTATTGCGCCAGCCGCTCCTGAAACAGGAGCAAACCGCATGAAGACACTGGTGTTTGCCTGGCGCTACCTGTGGTCGCGCCCGCTGGGGGCCGCACTCAATGTGCTGCTGCTAAGCCTGGGGCTGGCCTCCATCACCTTTTTGCTGCTGGTAGGTGCGCAGCTGTCCAAGGCGTTTGACCGCGACCTGGCCGGCATCGACGTGGTGGTGGGTGCCAAAGGCAGCCCCATGCAGCTCATCCTCTCCGGCGTGCTGCACATCGACGTGCCGCCCGGCAACGTGCCGCTCAAGGCCGTGAAAGAGCTGGCCAAGAATCCGCTGGTGGACAGCATCATTCCTATCAGCCTGGGTGACAACTTTGCGGGCTACCGCATCGTGGGTACCTCGCATGCCTATATGGACCACTACGGGGCCAAGCTCGCCCAGGGTCGCGTATGGGAAGCGGGTGTCCCCATGCAAGTGGTGCTCGGCGCCACCACGGCGCGCAAGCTGGGCTTGCAGTTGGGGCAGAGCTTTGTGGGCTCGCACGGCCTGGGCGCAGGCGGGCACTTGCATGGCGACAACCCCTACACGGTGGTCGGCATCCTGGCGCCCAGTGGCAGCGTGCTGGACCGCCTCATCCTGACCGACACAGCCTCCGTGTGGAAGGTCCACGAGGACTACACGGCGGTGGACGACGATGACCGCAAGGTCATGGAAGAAGAACGCGAAATCACCATGGCGCTGGTCCAATACAAAACGCCCATGGCCGCCCTGAGTTTTCCGCGCTATGTGAACACCAGCACCGAGATGCAAGCCGCCGCGCCCGCGCTGGAAATCAGCCGCCTGCTGCACATGCTGGGTCTGGGCACGGACGTGTTGCGCGCCTTTGCCGGTGTGCTGCTGCTGACCGCGGGACTGAGCGTGTTCATCGCGCTGTGGAGCGCCGTGCGTGAGCGCCGGGCGGATCTGGCCCTGCTGCGCATGTTGGGTGCACCACCCAGCAAGGTTGCCACGTTGTTGCTGAGCGAGGCGCTGTGGCTGGGCCTGGTGGCCGCGGTGCTGGGCGTGCTGCTGGGGCAGGCCTGCACAGCCGCGCTGGCCTGGCTGCTGCAGCTGGACAACTCGTTGCTGATTGGCGGCGTGGTCTGGCCCGCAGAGCTGTGGGTCGTACCCGCGCTGGCGCTGGGTGTGTCGCTGGTGTCGGCACTGCTGCCGGCCATCGGCGCCTACCGCGTCAGCGTGCTGGAACTTTTGCAATCCCGATGATTTCTAACCCCCAACCTTTGAGATGTATATGAAAAAAACATTGCTAGCCCTCATGTTCCTTGCGCAGGTAGCTACGGTTTCCATAGCAAAAGAAAGCGCCGAAGACACCAAACAGGACGTGCTCAAGCACCGTGCCATCGCCGCCGCACACCTCGCTGCGGCCACCTGCCGCGAGTCCGGCAAGGACGAAGACGTCTGCAACAAGGACCTGCAGGCCGCCTGCAAGGGCTTGGCGATTGGCAAGTTCTGCGGCATGAAGCACGAACACTGAAGGCGTAAACTCGGCCCGTTGGAGACCACACCATGAAACCCTTGGCCCGCGTGCTTGCCCTGTCCCTCAGCCTGGTGGCTGTGGCGGCGACTGCCCAACTGAGTTCGCCCATGGGGGGCGCTGCCATCCCGCCCGGTGGCATTCCGTTGGGGAGCGGTCCTGGGGTGCACAGCCCCAACAGCCCGTTTGCCCCCCTCCAGGACCGCGCCGATGTGCTGCCCTGGTCGGTGCTGACCGCGGTGAAAACCAAAAATGAGAAGAACCGCCTGCTGCCGGTGTTTCCGTCAGACGTGCAGGCACTCAACAAAAAAAGCCAGCGCATCCAGGGTTTCATGATGCCGCTGGAGCCCGGTGAAAAGCAGAAGCACTTTTTGCTGAGCTCGGTGCCATTGACCTGCGCCTTCTGTGTGCCCGGTGGGCCCGAGAGCATGGTGGAGGTGAAGACCAAAACCCCGGTGAAATACTCGCTGGAGGCCGTGGTGGTGGAAGGCCAGTTTGCGGTGCTGAACGACGATCCCTATGGCCTGTACTACCGCATCACCGACGCGGTGCCCGTGAAGTAACGCGGGCCCGCTGCACATGCCGCTGGACAACCCGGTCGTCTCCTCCCTGCTGCCAGTGGTTTTGTTGATTGTGGTGGGCCTCATCACCGGCAAGGCCAAGCTGATCCGCCAAGAGGCGGTGCGCGATCTTTCCAACCTCGTGTTTCTGGTGCTGACCCAGGCACTGCTGTTTCGCACCATGAGCAGCGTGCACATCGAGACGCTGGACTTCCGGCCCGTGTCGCTCTACTTCGCCGTGGCCGCGGGCCTGTTCACTGCGCTCTTGTTGATACAAGGTGCCAGCAGCCGCGCGGCTGTCATTGCGTTGTCGGGCACCTTTAGCAACACCGTGATGATCGGCATCCCGCTGGTTGGCCTCGCCTATGGCAAAGAGGCGCTGGTGCTGCTGTTCACGCTCATCTCCTTGCACGCGCTGGTGCTACTGACGATGGCCACAGTGGTGCTGGAACTGCTGCACGCGCGGGAACAGTCCAAGCACAGTGACGCGCCCGAGCGCCACCCGCTGGTGTCCATCGGCCTGGCCGTGCGCAACGCCGTGGTGCACCCGGTGCCCATGCCCATCATCGCCGGCTTGCTGTTTGCACAAACCGGTTGGACCTTGCCCGATGTAGTGGACCGTCCGTTGCTGCTGCTGGGCAATGCCTTTGGTCCGGTGGCGTTGGTGTTGGTGGGCGTTACGCTGTCGCAGGCCTCCATTGGGCGGCACCTGAAAGGCGCCTTGGTCGTCTCTGCAGTGAAGACCCTGTTGCACCCCGCGCTCATGGCGCTGGCGGGCTACGTATTTGGTCTGCGCGGCATGTCGCTCACCGTGCTGGTGGTTGCGGCTTCGCTGCCCATTGGGGCCAATGTGTTCCTGTTCTCGCAGCGGTATCAGAAAGCCGAGGATCTGGTGACGGCCAGTGTGGCGGTGTCTACCTTGGTGGCCTTGGTCAGTGTGACTTTGGTGATGACCTTGGTGCCGCTGATTGCCTGAGCGTTTGAGACAGATTCAGGGCGCCAGCCGATCGCGCTGCCAGCTGCCATCGGCACCCAGCGTGTAGCGCAGCCGGTCGTGCAGCCGGCTCTTGCGGCCTTGCCAAAACTGCCAGTTGTCCGGCTTGAGCCGGTAGCCACCCCAATGCGGCGGGCGCGGGGGCTTTAGCAGAAACTGCGCGGCGTATTTGGCGGCGTTGGTCACCAGCACACTTCGCCCTGGTATGACTTCGCTCTGGGGTGATGCCCACGCCCCAATGCGTGAATCCAGCGGGCGGCTCTGGAAATAGGCGTCGCTTTCTTCTGCGCTTACCTTTTCCACCACGCCTTCAATGCGCACTACGCGCTCCAGCTCCACCCAGTGAAACTGCAGGGCCGCATACGGGTTGCCGGCCAGTTCATGGCCCTTGCGGCTCTCGTAGTTGGTGTACCACACGATGCCTTGCGCGTCATACCCCTTGATCAGCACCACGCGGGTAGAGGGGCGCAGGTCACTGCCCACGGTGGCTAGCGTCATGGCGTTGGGCTCGGGCACCTCGCCTTGAATGGCTTCTTTGAGCCACTGGTCAAACTGTTGCAGGGGATCGGCGTGCGAGGCTTTTTCGTCCAGCTCGGCGCGCTCGTAGCTTTTGCGAAGGTCGGCAATAGAGGTCATGCCTGCAGTATAGGAAGAGCGCGTAGCCCACGCGTTGCGCTGGGTCATGCGCCAGGAGGTGTCGCGCAGCGGACAGTGGGGCTGACCCGCCGCCGATTGCCGTTTTGGCATTAGGGCTTACCCGCTAACTGGCGGTGGTGCCGAGTACTACGCTGTCCTTTGCACCAGCAACCGAAGGGCAGGCGGGGAGCGCCGTGCCCCTCTCACCAGGAGACACCCCCATGAGCGTCAAATTCCAAGTCAATGGCAAGGCGGTGACAGCGAACGCAGAGCCTGATACCCCGCTGCTGTGGGTGATCCGTGATGAGCTGGGCATGACCGGCACCAAGTTCGGTTGCGGCGCTGCCTTGTGCGGGGCGTGCACGGTGCATGTGAATGGTGCCCCCGTGCGCGCCTGCCAGACGCCGCTGTCCACCGTGGCCGGCAAAAAGGTGGCCACCGTCGAGGGGCTGTCGCGCAACAACACCCACCCGCTTCAGGTGGCGTGGATCAAGCACGACGTGCCGCAGTGCGGCTACTGCCAGTCGGGCCAACTCATGAGTGCAGCGGCATTGCTCGCTGGCAACAAGAACCCATCTGATGCGGACATCGACGCCGCCATGAGCGGCAACCTCTGCCGCTGCGGCACATACCCCCGTATCAAGGCCGCCATCAAGGATGCGGCCTCCACGATGCGCAAAGCCTGAGGAGCAGCACCATGACCACTATCAACAACGCCTCGCGTCGCGACTTCCTCAAGACCTCCACGGCCTTGGCCGGCGGCGGCCTGCTCATGGGCATTGCAGTGCCCGGCGCGCTGCAGGCGGCCGGCACCGTGCACACGCCCAATGCCTGGGTGCACATTGCCGATGACAACACCATCACGCTGATCTCGGCGCGCTCGGAGATGGGGCAGGGCGTCTACACCTCCATGCCCATGCTGATTGCCGAAGAACTCAACGTGGACCTGCGCAAGGTCAAGGTGCGCATTGCGCCACCCAATGCCAAGCTCTATGGCAACCCCCTGTTGGGTGGCCCGCAGCTCACCGGCGGATCGACCTCGGTGCGTGACGGCTGGGAGAAGCTGCGCATAGGCGGCGCCCAAGTGCGTGAAATGCTCATCACCGCTGCGGCCAACCAATGGAACGTGGACCGCTCCACGCTGAAAGCGGCAGATGGCATGGTGATTGGTCCGAACGGCAAAAAGGCCAGTTACGGATCGCTGGCGGCCGATGCGTCCAAGCTGCCGGTGCCCGAGAAGGTGAGCATCAAGGACCCCAAAGATTTCACCATCGTGGGCAAGCGCACCAAGCGCCTGGACACCCCCATGAAGGTCAACGGAACGGCCGAGTTCGGCATCGACGTGAAGCTGCCCGGCATGGTCTATGCGGCGCTGGAGCAGTGCCCCGTGATTGGCGGCAAGGTCAAGTCCTTTGATGCGGCCAAGGCCAAGTCCATGCCCGGCGTAATTGCTGTGGTGGAGATCCCCGACGGCGTGGCCGTGGTGGCCAACAGCTGGTGGCGGGCCAACACGGCGCGCAAGACGGTCAACATCACCTGGGACGAAGGTGCGGGCGCCGCTTTGAATGAAAAAGCCATGCTCGACAGCCTGCGCGGTGCGGCCAAGACCGGCACGCCAATTCCACTCAAAGCCGTGGGCGACCCGGACGCGGTGATTGCTGCATCCAACAAAGTGGTGCGCGCCGAGTACGCCAGCCAATTGCTCTCGCATTCGCCGCTGGAGCCGATGAACTTCACCGCCGACTACAACAACGGCAAGGTGCGCCTGATTGGCCCCACCCAGTGGCAGGACGCCGCGCAAAGCGCGATTGCCGCGGCCGTGGGTGTGAAGCCCGAAGACGTGAGTGTGGAAACCACCTTCCTCGGCGGCGGTTTCGGGCGGCGCATCGACATCGACTTCATCATCCAGGCCGCACAAATCTCCAAGGCCGTGGGCAAACCGGTCAAGCTGGTGTGGTCGCGTGAAGACGACATGACACATGACTTCTACCGCCCGCAGGCCATCCACACCATGGCTGCCGCGCTGGGTGCGGATGGCAAACCCACGGCCTTGACCTTCCGCCTGACCTCGCAGTCGGTCACCGGGCGCATCTTCGGCCTGCCGGGCGAAGTGCAAGACCCGCTGATGACCGAGGCTGCCGTGGCGGGCTACGACATCCCGGCCTCGCGCCACGATGTGGTCAAGCACGACGCGGGCTTGCGCGTGGGCTACTGGCGCTCGGTCAGCCATGCGCTCAACGCCTTTGCCAACGAGAGCTTTATTGACGAGCTGGCGATTGCCGCGGGCAAGGACCCCTACGCCTACCGCATGAGCCTGCTGGAGAAACAGCCGCGCTTTGCCAACGTGCTCAAGCTCGCGGCCGACAAAGCCGGTTGGGGCACGGCGCTGCCCGCAGGCCGCTCGCGCGGCATTGCGCTGATGGAAGGCTACGACACCTACATGGCCCAGGTGGCCGAGATCAGTCTGGAGGGCGGGGCTGTCAAGGTGCACAAGGTCACGGTGGCCGCTGACTTGGGTCGCATGGTGAACCCGGATACGGTGGAGGCGCAGATCCAGTCCAGCATCGTGTTTGGCCTGGGGGCCGCGACGATGCAGGAGATCACGCTGGTCAATGGCCGGGTGCAGCAGACCAACTTCAACACCTTCCCGCTGGTGCGCATGTACGAGACACCGGTGATCGACATCACGCTGGTCAATAGCACCGAGAAGCCCGGCGGTATCGGTGAGCCTGCCACGGCCCTGGTGGCGCCCGCCATTGCGAATGCGGTGGCGGCGCTCACCGGCAAGCGCGTGCGCAAGCTGCCCATCAACGAAGCGGCTATTCGGGCCGCCTGAGCGGCCGAGTCGCTACAGTGCGGGTATGGAAAGTCTGGATTTAAGGGTGCTGGGAGACGCGCTGGCCTGGAAACAGGCCGGCCATGCGGTCACGCTGGTGACCGTGGTGGAGACCTGGGGCAGTGCGCCGCGTCCGCCCGGTGCCTTGCTGGCCGTGCGTGACGATGGTGTGGTCAGCGGCTCGGTCTCGGGTGGCTGTGTTGAGGACGACCTGATCGCCCGCACCAAGGCCGCGCTCAACCAGTCGACTGACATCCACTCCACCAAGCCATCGATGGTGGCGTATGGCGTGAGCAAGGAAGAGGCCGCGCGCTTTGGCCTGCCCTGCGGCGGCACGCTGCGCCTGGTGCAGGAGCCGCTGCATGACACTGGCTGGATCCGCACAATCCTGCAGCGCACGGCAGGCCACCAACTGGTGGCGCGCACACTGACCTTGTCGACGGGTGCGGTCACGCTGCACCCGGCGGCACGCGGCCAGGCCATGCAGTTTGACGGCACCACACTCACCACCTTGTTTGGCCCGCGCTGGCGCCTGCTGCTTATCGGTGCCGGGCAACTCTCGCAGGCCGTGGCCAGCATGGCGACCGCGCTGGACTTTGAGGTGCTGGTGTGCGACCCGCGTGAGGAATATGCCGCCGTGCTGGAGATGGCGGGCGTGCCCGGCGTGCGCCGGGTGGAGGGCATGCCTGACGACGTGGTGCGCGCGCTGCAGCCAGACGCCCACACCGCCATCGTCGCACTCACGCACGACCCCAAGCTGGACGACATGGCCCTGCTCGAAGCACTGGGCAGCGACGCGTTTTATGTGGGCGCCCTCGGCTCCCGTCGCAACCAGCAGGCGCGCAAGCAGCGCTTGGCCGAACACTTTGACTTGACCGAAGCCCAACTGGCTCGCTTGCATGGCCCCGTAGGGTTAAAGATTGGCGCACGCACTCCGGCCGAGATCGCCGTGTCCATCCTGGCCGAGATCATTCAGGTCAAAAACACCCAAGCCACCCCCGCTGTGGCCCACGCTGCATCCAGCTGTGCTACCTGAGGCGCTGAGCCTGCCCGTAGTGCTGGTGCTGGCCTCGGGCCGGGGCGAGCGCTTTCTGGCGTCGGGCGGCACCACCCACAAACTGCAGGCCGACCTGTGTGGCGCCACGGTGCTGCAACGTACGTTGGACGCGGTGCGTGCCAGTGGCCTGCGCTGGCACCTGGAAGACGCGGGCCACCCCGGCATGGGCGACAGCATTGCCGCCGCGGTGCGCGCCACGCGCGAGGCCACTGGGGGCTGGATGGTGCTGCCGGCCGACCTGCCGCTGTTACAACCGGACACTCTGGTTACCATCGCTCGCGCGCCCCTGGGTGGGGAGGTGCTGGTGCCGTGGTTTGAGGGCCAGCGTGGCCACCCGGTGCGCTTTGCGGCCAGCTGTGGCGATGCACTTGCCGGTTTGAAGGGAAATCAGGGTGCAGCCCCCGTCGTCTCTGCGCGAGTAGCTAGCAAAATGATAGTGACTGACGCGGGCTGTGTGCTGGACATTGACACCGTGGACGACCTGGAGCGGGCCCGTATCGCGTGGCGGCAATCTCGCTAGTTCGTACCCGCCTGGTAACTCCGCCCGCACACAAGCCGGTGTTTCCCAGTTACTATCAGAATCTGTAATTTAGTTACAAGAGCACCATGCCAGACACCACCCCATCCCCCGCCGCTTTGCACCCCGTTGTTGAGGCGGTTACCCGCCGCATCCGCGAGCGCAGTGTGGCTACCCGCACCGCCTACCTCGCCCAGCTGGACCAGGCCGCCAACCGCAAACCCGGCGCCGACCGCATGGGCTGCGCCAACGTGGCGCACGCCTTTGCCGCCATGCCCGACGCCGACAAGACCCGCGTCACTGGGTTGGACAAGCTCCGCATCGTGGAAGAGAAGGGCGCCAACATCGGCGTCGTCAACGCCTACAACGACCTGCTCTCGGCCCACGCGCCGCTGCAGCACTACCCCGACCTCATCAAGGTGGAGGCCCGCAAACACGGCGCCACCGCGCAAGTGGCCGGCGGCGTGCCCGCCATGTGCGATGGCGTGACCCAGGGCACCCCGGGCATGGAGCTGAGTCTGTTCAGCCGCGACGCGATTGCCATGGCCACGGCCGTGTCACTGAGCCACGATGTGTTTGACTGCGCGCTGATGCTGGGCGTGTGCGACAAGATCGTTCCCGGCCTCTTGATTGGCGCGCTGCACTTTGGCCACCTGCCCACGGTGTTTGTGCCCGCCGGTCCTATGACCTCGGGTCTGCCCAACAACGAAAAAGCCAAGGTGCGCGAAAAAGCCGCCCAGGGCCTGGTGGGCCGCCCCGAGCTGCTGGCCGCCGAGAGCGCCGCCTACCACGGTGAAGGCACCTGCACCTTCTATGGCACGGCCAATAGCAACCAGATGCTGCTCGAAGCCATGGGCCTGCATGTGCCCGGCACCGCCTTCATCAACCCCGGCCAGGACGTGCGGCAGGAGCTCACGCGTGAAGCCGTGCGCACGGTGTTGGGCATCACCAAGGCGAAGCGTTTTGCACCGATCGGCAAGATCGTGGACGAGCGCTGCATCGTCAACGCCATGGTGGCCCTCCTGGCCACCGGTGGCTCTACCAACCACCTGATCCACTGGGTGGCCGTGGCCCGCGCGGCCGGTATCGTGATCGACTGGAACGACTTCTCGGCCCTGTCGGACGTGGTGCCGCTGCTGAGCCGCGTGTACCCCAATGGCAGCGCCGATGTGAACCAGTTTCAGGCCGCCGGCGGCCCCGGCTATGTGATCCGCGAGCTGCTGGACGCCGGCTTCATGCATGCCGATGTGCTGACCGTGCGGGCCAATGGCTTGCGTGAATTCACCGCCATTCCCTCGGCCAAGGCCGATGGAAGCTTGCAGTGGACCGATGCCGGCGCCAGCAAAGACGAATCCGTGGTGCGCCCAGCGAGTGCTCCGTTCAGCGCCAGCGGTGGTTTGAAACTGCTCAAAGGCAACCTGGGCCGCAGCGTGATCAAGGTGTCCGCCGTGCCCGAAGACCGCCACATTATCGAAGCGCCGTGCCGCGTGTTCGATTCGCAAGACGCGCTGCACAAGGCCTTCAGCGCCAACGAGCTGAACCACGACGTGATCTGCGTGGTGCGCTGGCAGGGCCCGCAGGCCAACGGCATGCCTGAGTTGCACAAGCTCACGCCGCCGCTGGCCGTGCTGCAAGGCAAGGGCTTCCGCGTGGCACTGGTGACCGACGGACGCATGAGCGGTGCCTCGGGCAAGGTGCCCGCCGCCATCCATGTGTCGCCCGAAGCGGCCGCTGGTGGCCCGCTGGCCAAGGTGCGCGATGGTGATGTGATCCGCCTGGACGCGAATGCCGAAACCCTGCAAGTGCTGGTGAGCGACGCCGAATGGGCCGCCCGCCCGCTGGACACCATGCCTGAAGAGCTGCGCGCGGCGAACGGCATCGGCATGGGCCGCGAACTGTTTGCCAACTTCCGCCGCAATGCACTGGCCGCCGAAGAAGGCGCCTGCACCTGGTTTTAAACCAACAACACCCCACAACGTCGATCTGGAATTTCTCTATGTCTAATGCCCCCGCCTTTACCGCCCTGCAAGTCATGCAGGACGCCCCCGTGATCCCCGTGATCGTGCTGAACGACGTGGCCCACGCCGTGCCCATGGCCCGCGCCCTGGTGGCCGGCGGCGTGCGCATGCTCGAAGTCACGTTGCGCACCCCACAAGCCCTGGCCTGCATGGAAGCCATTGCCCGCGACGTGCCCGAAGCCGTGGTTGGCGCCGGCACCGTGCGCAGCAAGGCAGACGCCCAAGCCGCCGCCAACGCGGGCGCGCGTTTTGCCGTCAGCCCCGGCTACACCAGCGCTGTGGGCCAGGCCTGCCGCGACCTGGGCCTCTCGCTGTTGCCCGGTGTGGCCACCGGTAGCGAAATCATGATGGCGCAGGAAGACGGCTTCACCCAGCTCAAGTTCTTCCCCGCCATGCAAGCCGGCGGCCCCGCCATGCTCAAGGCCTGGAGCGGCCCGTTCTTCGACGTGAAGTTCTGCCCCACGGGCGGTGTGACGCTGCAAAACGCGCCCGAGTTTCTGGCGCTGCCCAATGTGGTCTGCGTGGGCGGTTCGTGGATCGTGCCGGCGGACGCGATGGTGAAGGGCGAGTGGGACAAGATCACGCAGCTGGCCAAGGATACGCAGGCACTGCGCAAGTAAGCGCTGCACTGACGATGGAATGAAAAGGGGGCTGCGGCCCCCTTTGCTATTGCGGAAGCAGCTATGAAATGAATAGCAGATCCGATTCCTCATGAATCTTCAATCCCCGACTTCTTTGGCCTGGTGACTAGTCTCATGTATAAATTGAAGACACATATCAACCGGGAGCAGCGGTGCGCAAAACAAGACTTCTTTGCAAGACGATTGCTATATTCAAAACACGCCCAGCCACATGACACGCTGTCCACATTGCTTGGGGCAAGGGATCACGTCCTGGGCCAAGCGATGCTCGAGCCGTGAGCATCCTGCGACCTGCAGTCTTTGTGGCAAGTTGTCGCACGTGATCGCAAGCACCAAGTCCGGGATTCCTGTCGCGACGCTGCTCCTGGCCGGTGCCTTCTTCCTTTTTGGCGCTGGTATGAATATGGCTGCGCTGGGCCTGGTGGGCATTCCGTTGGCTTGGTTCTACAACGTCTGGGCTTGGAAAAATGCGACGCTCTGGCCCATATCGGGCGAAAGTGCAAAGGCTTCTCGACAGGGCAACTGGATAGTGAATGCGTTGGCACTTTTGGGCATCTTCTGGTCGTGAGCAACGTCGCGAGATTCGTATGACGCCATTTACCCACCCCGAAGTCCAAGCCAAGTTCGACGCCTACCCACCGGTGCCTCGCAAACGGTTACTCGCGCTCCGTGAACTCGTCTTCCGTGTTGCCGCAGCCACGCCCGGGGTAGGGGGGATTGAAGAGTCGCTGAAATGGGGTGAACCGACCTACACTACGCGCAACAAGGCTGGCAGCCCCTTCCGGATGGACTGGAAGGAGAAAGCACCCCACCAGGTCGCGATGTACTTCCACTGCCAGACGGGTCTGGTGGAGATGTTCAAAACCATGTTCCTCCAAGACTTCAGGTTCGACGGCAACCGGGCGCTGGTCCTTATGCTGTCCGGCAAATTGCCTGAGGATGAATTGGCGGTTTGCATCGCTGCTGCGCTCACTTACCATCTCAAAAAACGGCAACGCAAGCGCGCAGCTACTGAGATTAATTGACCCGCATGAACTCGCCGTGGAGTTTCAATCTGGCATGTGCGCAAGAGGCCACACCTCAACCACACCGTGGGCTACGGCACACGGCGTGGCGGAGACGATCCGGATAGCGTCCTGCAAATCCTTGGCCTCAATGACGGCGAACCCGGCGATGGGAAGATCACTGCGCATGAATGCGCCGGCTGTGGTCTGCAGGCCGCGATTCTCGGTGTTGCGCACCTGCACTGGGGCGCCGGCAATGCCGATCAAAGCGCCGTCGGCTTTCATGCGTGCATCGTGCGCGTGTGCAGCGTCTCGCACGGACGGGCTTGTCCGTTGGTATCCCGCCTCGTCCCCGTAGCCTATCGTGATGAACTTCGCCATGCATCGTCTCCCTGTTCGTATCAGACAGTAGGAAAATTCTCGCTCGGATGCAAGCTATGAACGGTCCGTTGTATTGCCAGATGTAAGGGGCCGCTTTGGCCACTGGTTGCCATTGACGGCATCAAGCCGCCCGCCAGCCCATCCACAAGGTCCACACTGCCGTCAGCACCAGCAAGCCACCCAACCCATGGCTGAACGCCGTCTGGCTGGACGAGCTCCCACGCAGCCACACGCGCAATTGCGCGGCCGCCAGTGCCACGCCACCGTACACCGCGATCTGCGCCGCAGCAGTGATGGCACCCAGCGCGATGGACTGGGCGGCGATATGGCCCAGCTGCGGGCGGATGAACTGTGGGAATACGGCCAGCATGAAGAGGTAGGCCTTGGGGTTCATCAGACAGGTGAGGGTGGCGCGCACCAAGGTGCTGTGCCAGGGGCGGGAGGGCTGGTCTTGCACTTCGGACAGCGCCTGCGTGTTGCGCAGCAAGCCGTAGCCCATCCACGCTACATACAGGCTGCCGGCCAGCAGCAGGGCGTTGAACGCCATCGGCAAGTGCTGCAACAGCAGGCCCACACCCAGCGCCCCCATGGCCACATGCACCATGCCGCCCAGCACAATGCCTGCTACCGCGGCAGCGCCTGAACGCCGGCCGTCTACTAACGTGCTGGCCAGCACAAAGGCCATGTCCATGCCCGGCAGCACCACGATGCCCGCTACCAAAACCGCGTAAAGCCAGAGGTGTTCCATCTCGATTCCTTTTCAATGCATGAAGATGGGAGTGAGTGTGTGCAGTAATAGCTGCCACCGAATGTCAGCTTTTATGGCTACCATGCAGATATGCGTGCCAGCCGCCTTTTGACCATCCAGATGCTTCTGCAAACCCGCGGGCGCATGAGCGCGCAGGCGCTGGCCCAGATGCTAGAGGTGTCGGTGCGCACGCTGTACCGCGATGTGGACCAGCTCACCGCGGCGGGTGTGCCCATCTATGCGGAGCAGGGCCGCAACGGTGGCTTTCAGTTGGTGGAGGGCTGGAAGACCACGCTCACGGGTTTCACCGCCTCCGAGTCGCAGGCGGTGTTCATGAGCGGGCTGGCGGGGCCCGCGGCCGAGCTGGGCCTGGGCCAGCAAGTGGTGGACGCGCAGCTCAAGCTCATGAGCGCACTGCCCGCGCACCAGCGCGACGACGCGCAGCGCGTGCAGGCCCGCTTTCACCTGGACCCCGCCGACTGGTACCGCGAGGCGGACCCGGTGCCGCATCTGGCCACGGTGGCTGCCGCGGTGTGGCAAGAGCGCCAGCTGAGCCTGCGCTACGACAGCTGGAAGGCCGAGGTACAGCGCACCGTGCACCCGCTGGGGCTGGTGCTGAAGGCGGGCGTTTGGTACCTGGTGGCCACCTCTGACGCGAAGCCGCGCACCTACCGCATCTCCAACATCCTGGGCGCCGAGTTGCTGGACAAGGCCAGCACGCGGCCCAAGCAGTTTGACCTGCCGGCCTATTGGACCGAATCCATTCAGCGCTTTGAGGCCGAGCTGTACCAGGGCCATGCCGTGGTGCAGGCCACCGCCCAGGGCGTGAAGCAGCTGCGCCAGCTCAGCAGCGCGGTGGCCAAGGCCGTCGTTTTGCAAGCACTGCCCATGCAACCAGGTGAGACCGTGCGCCTGAGGATACCGATAGAAACCCTGGAGAACGCGAGCTACCAGCTGCTGCGCATGGCGCCCGATGTGGAGGTGGTGTCGCCCATCGCCCTGCGCCGGGCCATAGGGCAGCGGCTGAAAGCGATTCAGGCTTGCTATGCGGGCAATAAATAGACAAATAGGCCTCTGGCCCTCGTAGATAGGGCGCTAGCAGCTATCATTTTGATAGTAAATAGGCGCAGCGTGGCCGCGTTTTGAAGGCCTATGTTCGGTAACGCACCTACATGCGGCCGAGGGATGGATAAGGTCCGTCCATTGTCTGTGCGCCAAACCACACACCTACGGGGCTTCCAACCGTGGGACCCGATGGGCGCAGCGAACGGACCACGCCCCCACCACGGAAGCATCCATGCCAGAAACGTTCCCCCAGGCGCCCGCCAGTGGCGCCTTGTCGGCTTTCAGCCCGAGCCACGAGTTGTTGCGCCAACAGGCTTGGCTCAAGACCGGGGCCTTGCAAAGTGCCATCCTTACCAGTGCCAATTTTTCCATCATTGCGACCGACGAGAAGGGCATCATCCAGCTCTTCAACGTGGGGGCGGAGCGCAAGCTCGGCTACCTGGCAGCCGAGGTGGTCAACAAGATCAAGCCCAGCGATATTCAGGACCCGTTGGAGGTGATCGCCCGTGCGCAGGCGCTGAGCGCCGAGCTGGGCACCACCATTGCCCCGGGCTTTGAGGCCCTGGCGTTCAAGGCCTCGCGCGGTATTGAAGACATCTACGAGCTGACCTACATCTGCAAGGACCGCAGCAGTTTTCCGGCCATTGCGTCTATCACCGCGCTGCGCAATGAGTACGAAGACATCATTGGCTACCTGCTGATTGCCACCGACAACTCGGTCAGAAAGCAGGTGGAGGCCAACCTGAAGCTGGCAATGGCGGCCGCAGAGCAGGCCAATCTGGCCAAGTCGGATTTCCTGTCGGGCATGAGCCACGAGCTGCGCACGCCGCTGAGCGCGATTCTGGGCTTTGCGCAGTTGATCGAATCGGGCATGCCACCGCCCACGGTGTCGCAGAAGCGCAGCCTGGACCAGATCCTGAACGCGGGCTGGTACCTGCTCAAGCTGATCAACGAAATCCTGGATCTGGCGCTGATCGAGTCGGGGCGCTTGTCGCTGTCGCCCGAACCCGTGGCCCTGCGCGAGGTGCTGCAGGAATGCGAAACCATGTGCGAGCCGCAGGCGGCCAAGCGCAATGTGCAAATGCACTTTCCGCTGGTCAGCACCCACTACTGTGTGCGCGCCGACCGCACCCGGGTCAAGCAGGTGGTCATCAACCTGTTGTCCAACGCCATCAAGTACAACCGCATCGGTGGCCGCGTGACGCTGACCTGCACTGCGCTCTCGGTAGAGCGGATTCGCATCGCCATTGAGGACACCGGAGAGGGACTGACGGGAGAGCAACTGACCCATCTGTTCCAGCCCTTCAACCGGCTGGGCCAAGAGGCCAGTGCCGAAGAAGGCACCGGCATCGGCCTGGTCATGACCAAGCGCCTGGTGGAATTGATGGGCGGCAGCATCGGGGTGCAAAGCACAGTGGGTGAGGGCAGTGTGTTCTGGTTCGAACTGAACCTGACCAGCGAACGGCAGGCGGATGCCCACGGCCCCGAACTCAGTGGCGCAGTGGCCATGCCCCCGTCGGACAGCGTCCATGTGTACACCTTGCTTTATGTTGAGGACAACCCCGCCAACCTGCTGCTGGTGCAGGAGCTGATTGCGCGTCGGCCCGATATCCGTTTGCTCAGTGCGCCCGATGGCATGAACGGCATTGCCATGGCGCGCGCGTCGCAGCCCGACGTGATCCTGATGGACATCAACCTGCCGGGCCTGAGCGGCATCAAGGCCATGAAGATTTTGGCGGACGACCCCGCCACGGCCCACATTCTGGTGATAGCGCTCAGCGCCAATGCCATCCCGCGCGACATAGAGCGCGGGTTGGAGGCGGGCTTTTTCCGCTACCTCACCAAGCCGATCAAGGTCAATGAGTTCATGGACACCCTGGACATGTCGTTGAAAGTGGCAAAAACACGCATGGGAGCAAATAAGAATGAAAAACAGGAACAGACACCATGATCACTACAGCGGAAATTTTGGCGGCGCATATTTTGATAGTGGACGACCAGCAGCCCAATGTGGCGCTGCTGGAGCAATTGCTGGAGAGCGCGGGCTACACCCATGTGACCTCCACCTCCAACCCGCGCGAGGTGTGCGGCTTGCACCGTGACAACGCGTACGACCTGATCCTGCTGGATTTGCAGATGCCCGGCATGGATGGGTTCCAGGTGATGGAAGGGCTCAAGGCCAATGTGGCCGAAGGCTACCTGCCGGTGATCGTGCTGACCGCACAGCCGGGCCACAAACTGCGCGCGCTGCAGGCGGGGGCCAAGGACTTCATCAGCAAGCCTTTTGACTTGGTGGAGGTGAAGATACGCATCCACAACATGCTGGAAGTACGGCTGCTCTACCGGCAACTGGGCGAGTTCAACACGGCGCTGGAACTGGCCGTACACCGCAGAACGCAAGAACTGCAGGAAAGCGAGGCACGCTACCGCAGCCTCACGGAGTTGGCCTCCGACTGGTACTGGGAACAGGACGAACACGGGGTGTTCACCAAAGTCTCGGGCCCGGTGCTGGACATGCTGGGCATCCGGGTGGACACCTTGCTGGGGGACCCCGAGGAGGAGCCCACCGAGGGTTGGAATGCGGAAGAGCGCGCCGCGCTGCAGGAGAAGATCGCCGCGCGCCAGCCTTTCCTGGATTTTCTGTTCCACCGTGTCCACCCCAATGGCCTACGCCAGCAGTTCCGGGTCAGTGGGGAGCCGATGTTCAACCGCTCGTGCACGCTCATTGGTTACCGTGGTATCGGTGTTGAAGTGCGATATGACGCTCCAGCATGAGCCTCGCCACAACCAACTGCTTGGCGCTTTGCCTGCGGCCGATTTCGCACGCATTGCCGACCACCTGGAGCTGATTCCGCTGCGCGTGGGGGCCGCACTGTATGAGCCGGGTGTGCCGTTGCGGCACGCCTATTTCCCCACGACGGCCATCGTCTCATTGCACTATGTGACCGAGTCAGGCGCCATGGCCGAAAGTGCCAGTGTGGGCAATGAGGGTGTGGTGGGGGTCTCGCTGTTCATGGGGGGCGACACCACCAACGGTTCTGCGGTGGTCATGACGCAAGGGCATGCCTACCGTTTGGCTGGGCATCTGCTCAATGCGGAGTTCCTGCGGGCAGATTCTTTGATGCGCTTGCTGCTGCGCTACACCCAGGCGCTGATCACGCTGGTGGCGCAAACCTCAGTGTGCAACCGCCACCACAATGTGGAGCAGCAGCTGTGTCGCTGGCTCTTGATGACGGTGGACCGCCACCCCGGGCGTGAACTGGTCATGACGCAGGAGCTGGTCTCCAATATGCTGGGTGTGCGGCGGGAGAGTGTGACGGAGGCCGCCGGGCGCTTGCAGCAGGTGGGCTATATCCGCTACCGGCGTGGACACATTGCGGTGCTGGACCGGCACGGGCTGGAGTCGCGCGTGTGCGAATGCTATGCCGTGGTCAAAAAGGAATTGACGCGCCTCTTGCCGGATGCACGCCGCACGTCAACCAACCCGTGAGTTGTTTTAGCGCAGTCCGCCACCAGCCGCTTGCTCTGCGCGCTGGATCAGCTCAATCTTGTAGCCATCGGGGTCGGTTACAAACGCAATCACCGTGGTGCCGCCTTTGACGGGGCCGGCTTCGCGCGTCACGTTGCCGCCCGCCGCCTTGATCTTGGCGCAGGCCGCGTACGCATCAGGCACGCCCAGCGCGATGTGGCCGTAGGCGGTGCCCAGCTCGTAGCTTTCCACGCCCCAGTTGTAGGTGAGTTCAATCTCGGCCTGGCCGGGGTTGCCGCCGTCAAAGCCGAGGAAAGCAAGGCTGTATTTGTACTCGGGGTTCTCCGAGGTGCGCAGCACCTGCATGCCGAGCACGCTGGTATAGAAATCGATGGAGCGTTGAAGGTTGCCAACGCGCAGCATGGTGTGGAGGAATCGCATGCCAGACATTGTGCCGCAGCCTGCGTTTACCCGGGCAGCTTGAGGTCAAACACCAGGCAGGTGGTGGTGGCATGGGCGTACAGCGTGCCGTCGGGGCCGTAGAGGCGGGCCTCAGCGGTGGCAAGCTGGCGGCCGCAGTGGATGACCTTGCCTTCGGCGCGGATGCGCTGCACCTTGGGGCCAATGGCCTTGACCAGGTTCACGCCCAGTTCGGCCGTGGTGTAGCCGCGCCCGGGCAGCATCATGGTGTGCACGGCGCAGCCCAACGCCGAGTCCAGCAGCGTGGCGTACCAGCCACCGTGGATGCCGCCCATGGGGTTGCGGTGGGCAGGGCCCGGGGTGCCTTGGAACAGCGCGCGGCCTTCGGACACTTCCAGGATGGTGAAGTCCAGCGTCCTGGCAATTTCGGCATAAGGCAGCTCGCCGCGCAGCATGGCCTGCATCTGCTCCATGCCGCTCAGGGGCAGGATCTGGTCCGGGCGGGCTACACCGGGGCCGGGACCTGCGTTCAGTCGGGCGACGACAGCGGCCTCTTCGGCCAGCCAGGCGTCCAGGGTGGAGGGATTGGTCATGGTGTTCATGGAAATCTCGTCAATAGGGTTATTAAAAATACATTGTTGCATATGCAACTGATGTAGCTACAATAATTGACATGAAAACCCTTGTCAAGCCAACCGCTGTCGCGGATGTTCCCAAGCCACAGGGCTGCACGAACCTGAAGCTGCGCCAACTGATGCGCCGCGTGGCCCAGCACTACGACGTGGAGCTGGCCAAGACCGGCTTGAAGACCACGCAGTACTCCTTGCTGTCCCATGTGGTGAAGCTGGGGCCGATTCGTGCCGTGGATTTGGCGGGTGCGATGCGCATGAGCACCTCCACGCTGTCGCGTAATTTGCAGCCCCTGATCGCCAGCGGCTGGATTGAGGTGAACGCGGGCGATGACGCACGCAGCCGCCTCATCAGCGCCACCGAGGCCGGCCAGACCAAACGCACCGAGGCGCAGCGCAAATGGCGCATTGCGCAAGAAGGCATCAACGCCACGTTGGGCATCGAACGCGTGATGGCGCTGCATGCGCTGATTGACGAATCCCTCGAATTGCTATCCCCCCTGGACTCTGGAGAAGACGATGTCTGATGCACCTACAACACCTTCCACCTCACGCACCTGGTCCGTCTGGGTGGTGCTGCTGGCCGCCGCGGGGGCCTTTGCACTGACCATGGGCGTGCGCCAGACCATGGGCCTGTTCCTCAGTTCGCTGAACACCTCCACCGGCCTGGGCGTGGGCAGCATCAGCCTGGCGTTTGCGTTTGGCCAGCTGTGGTGGGGGCTGACGCAGCCGTTTGCCGGTGCTTTTGCCGACCGCGTGGGCGCCGGGCGCGTGCTCTTACTGGGAGTGTCATTGGTGGCACTGGGTACCTTCATCACGCCTTACATGACGACAACAGCGGGGCTGATTTTTGCCATTGGCGTGCTGGCCGCGGGTGGTGCGGGCATGGCGGGCCCTGCAGTGCTGATGGCAGCCACCACGCGCCTGCTGCCCGCCAACAAGCGCGGCATGGCCACCGGCATCGTGAATGCGGGCGGCTCGTTCGGACAGTTCGTGATGGCACCTATCGCGGGTGCGCTGATGGTCAGCCTGGGCTGGGGCGATGCCATGCAGGTGATGGCGGGGCTGGTGCTGATCGCGCTGCCCGCGGCCTTCTTTCTCCAAGGCAATAACGTGCAGGTAGCGGCGCCTGGCGTCAAGTCCATGGGCACGGGAGACGCGGTGCGCCTGGCGCTGCGCACGCCCAGCTTCCTGCTGCTGGCTGCAGGCTTTTTTGTCTGCGGTTTCCACGTGGCGTTTCTGGCCACGCACTTGCCAGGTGTGGTGGCTGCCTGTGGCCTGCCCACGCAGTGGGGCGCCTGGGCGCTGGGCATTTTGGGCCTGTTCAACATTGTGGGCAGCATCGCCATGGGCTGGGCCGTGGGCCGTTGGCGCATGAAGTCGCTGCTGTCGCTGGTCTATGCCGTGCGTGCCGTGGCCGTGCTGGTGTTTCTCTTCGCGCCCAAGACCGGCCCCGTGGTGCTGGTGTTTGCTGCGGTGATGGGCGTGAGCTTTTTGTCCACCGTGCCACCCACGGCGGGCTTGGTCGCCAAGTTCTTTGGCACGGCTCACATGGCTACGCTGTTTGGCCTGGTGATGCTGACACACCAGGTGGGCGGCTTCCTGGGCGCGTTTTTGGGTGGCAAGGTGTTTGATGCCACCGGCAGCTACAACTGGATCTGGTACGCGGATATCGTGCTGGCGGTGGGTGCGGCGCTGATCCATTTGCCGATCAAAGAGGCCAAGTTGCCTGCACGTGCGGTGGCCGCATGAGCACCGCCGCGACGGGGCAGGGCGCACTCGACCCGCGCACCCGTTTGCTGCTGGAAGGCCCTATCGTGCCCACCCTACTGCGTCTGGGCGCGCCCATGGTGTTGGTGATGCTGGCGCAAGCGGCAGTGGGGTTGATTGAGACCTGGTTTGTCGGCAAGCTGGGCACCGATGCGCTGGCCGGTATGGCGCTGGCGTTCCCGGCGGTGATGCTGATGCAGATGATGTCCGCAGGCGCCATGGGCGGCGGCATTGCATCGGCCATTGCCCGCGCCCTGGGGGCGCGCCGCCGTGACGACGCCAATGCACTGGTGTTCCACGCGCTGGTCATCGCGCTGTTGTTTGCTGCGGCGTTCACGCTGACGCTGCTGCTGGGCGGGCGCTGGCTCTATACCCGCATGGGCGGAACCGGTGCGGCCTTGGAAGCCGCGTTGATGTACTCCAACTGGGTATTCGCCGGGGCGGTGTTGGTGTGGATGTTCAATTCACTGTCCGCCATCATCCGCGGCACCGGCAATATGGCGGTGCCTGCCCTGGTCACGGTGGGGGGGCTGGTGCTGCTGGTGCCCTTGTCGCCCTTGCTGATCTTTGGCTGGGGCCCGGTGCCTGCGATGGGTATCGCCGGCGGGGCCTTGGCACTGCTGGTGTACTACGCCGTGGGCACGCTGGTCCTGGTGGCCTACCTGCGCTCCAGCCGCAGCCTGCTGCGCATCGAGTGGGCGCATTGCACATTGCGCTGGCCGCTGTTCAAGGACATCTTGCGGGTCGGCGTGATTGGCGCGGTGTCCACCGTGGCCACCAACGTCTGCATCGGCATTGCCACGGCGCTGTCGGGCGCGTTCGGACCTGCCGCGATTGCCGGCTACGGCACGGCGTCTCGCCTGGAATACCTGCTGGTGCCGCTGGTGTTTGGCCTGGGGGCACCGTTGGTGGCCATGGTGGGGACTTGCGTGGGCGCAGGCCAGCGCGAGCGGGCCATGCGCGCCACCTGGATAGGTGCAGGCCTGGCGATGGCGCTGTCAGAGGCCATTGGCATTGCGGCAGCCATCTTCCCTGCTGCTTGGTTGTCCTTGTTTGATAGCGACCCAGCCATGATTGCTGCGGGTTCGCGCTACCTGCAGATCGTGGGACCGTTCTACGGCTTCTTTGGCCTGGGGCTGGTGCTGTACTTTGCATCGCAAGGTGCGGGCAAGCTGCTGTGGCCGGTGATCGGCAACGCCGCACGCTTGGTGGTGGCTGCGGCGGGTGGGCTGCTGGCTTTGCACTGGGGTGGTGATTTGGGCATTGTGTTTGCGGCGCAGGCAGCCGCCATGGTGGTGTACGGCGTGGTCAACGCCTATGCCATTGCCGGGGGCGCGTGGTTTGGTCGCCCTGGCTGGCCGCGCATGCCGGCGGCCTGGGCAGGGGCCTAGGGGGGCCTAGGGCTGCGGTCGGTAGTAAGCTTGTGGCCATGACCACATTCACCAAAGTAATCTTGTTTACCGACACTGACGGCCGCGCCCGCTTCAAGGAAGAGGCCGTGCCGCTGGACCAGGGCACACCGCAATCGTTGCTGTCCGAGGTGTTTGCCACCGGTGGCTACCAGCTGCGCACCAGCCCTGTGGGCTTTCGCAGCCAGTTCCATTGCTCGGGCCACACGCAGTGGTGCTTCATCCTGCAGGGGCAGATGGAGATTGGTGTGCACGGTGAATCACGCATCTTCAAACCCGGTGAGCATTTCTACTCTGCTGATCTGCTGCCCGAAGACGCCACGTTTGACCCCGCCATCCACGGCCACTGGAGCCAGCAGGTCGGGCCGGATGCGTTGGTGACCCTGTTTGTGCGTGGTTGAGCGCAATTGCGCGCGGTGGATTAACCGCGGTTGGCGGCACCCTGCAGTGCCCCTGAATGAATGCGCTGCACGCCGGGGCGTCCAGCCTTGACGGCTTGAACCAAGCCTGCGGCTACGTCCGTCACCAAGATGGATCGGTAGTTGGCCGGAATCAGAGGCCCCAGCCAGCGTGAAATAGTGAGGGCCCAGACCTCACCGTTGCGCACCGGTTGGTCCAATGTGGCCCGGTCGCCCGCCAACATGGACGGCTGCGCGATGGACACACTCTGGTAGCCAATGGCCGACACCGCAGCTTCCATCTCGCCCTTGGTCCGGTTGTAGAAAATGCTGGACTTGGCGTCCGCGCCCATGGCACTGACTACTCCTAATTTAGTAGCGCCTCGCGCATAGGCTGCGCGGGCTACAGCCACAACTGCCTCATAGTCGACGGCGCGAAAAGCCTGCTGGCTGCCCGCCACCTTGATGGTGGTACCCAGACAAATAAAAACATCGTCGGTCCGCGGCAGCTCGGGGAGCGCCGCGAAGTCGACGATGTGTTGGGTCAGCTTGGGGTGTGTAAGGGGCAGCGTGCGCCGCCCCAGACTGTGCACCGCGCTGGTGTGCTTATCGGCTAGAAGAGCCGCCAGAACCTCGCGGCCCACGAGACCCGTTGCCCCCGCCACCAAAGCCACCCGAGCGACCGCCGCCGCCGAAGCCTCCGCCACCACCACCGTATCCGCCACCGCCATTGCCGCCTCCGTTGCGGTTTCCACCGCCGTAACTGCGGCGAGCGCCGCGTTCGGCCATCATATCCACGCTGGTGCGCATCGGGTCAGGCTGACCGGCTGGCGCGCGTGGTGCGCGCGGTTCGTTGGCAAAGCCCGCAGGCTGGCCCATGCCGGGACCACGACCGCGGCCTTGGCCCTGGGGAGGGCGAGCGCTTTGGGGGCGTGGAGGCTGGAACTCGCCGCTGCGGTCGGCACCACGGCCTTGGCCGCCGCCGCCATTGCCACCGCCATTACCGCGTTGGCCCTGGCCACCACGGCCGCCGCCATTTCCACCGTTACCACCACCATTGCCACCGCCGCCGGAGCGTGCACCGCCCTGGCCAGCCTTGCTGTCACGCACGCGTTGCAGCATTTCAGTACGGGCGGCTTTGGCAGCAGCCTGCATCACGTCGCGGCTAGGCGGCTTGCCTGCGCCGCCCCAAATAGTCTGGCGGCCCATGGCAATGGGTTCACCCTTTTCGCCGGGCTCAGGGCCGAAGCCGTCGATAACCTTGACGTCGATCTTTTGCTTGGTGAAGCGCTCGATGTCCTGCATGAAGCCTTCTTCGTCCAGGCACACCAGGTTCACCGCGGCGCCATCGGCCCCAGCGCGGCCGGTGCGGCCAATGCGGTGCACATAGTCTTCGCTGACGTTCGGGATTTCGTAGTTCACCACGTGCGGCAGGTCGTCAATGTCGATACCGCGGGCGGCAATGTCGGTGGCCACGAGGGCGCGCACATCGCCGCTCTTGAAACCCGACAGCGCCTGGGTACGGGCAGCTTGGCTCTTGTTGCCGTGCAGCGCCATGGCAGTGATGCCATTCTTTTCCAGGAACTCGGCCACGTTGTTGGCGCCGAACTTGGTGCGGGTGAACACCAGAACCTGGCTCCAGTTTTGCTCGTTGATGATGTGGGCCAGCAAGGCCTTTTTCTTGCCGCGACCCACGGGGTGAATCACCTGGGTGATGCGTTGCACCGTGGTGTTGCGTGGCGTTACTTGCACGCTTTGCGGGTTCTTCAGCAGGCCGTTGGCCAGTTCGCGGATTTCATCGCTGAAGGTGGCAGAGAACAGCAGGCTTTGCTTTTCCTTGGGCACTAGGGCCAGCACCTTCTTCACATCGTGGATGAAGCCCATGTCCAACATGCGGTCGGCTTCGTCCAGCACCAGCATTTGCACTTGGCCGAGGTCCAGCATGCCTTGTTGTGCTAGGTCCAGCAGACGGCCGGGGGTGGCTACCAGGATGTCCACGCCCTTTTTGACTTTGGAGATTTGGGGGTTCATGCCCACGCCGCCAAAGATGACGGTGGAGGACAGTTGCAGGTATTTGCCGTACTGGCGCACGGACTCTTCCACCTGGGCGGCGAGTTCGCGGGTGGGGGTCAGCACCAGGGCACGGATGCCGGTGCCGCCAAATTTGTTTTGCGCGCTGCGGCTCATGGAGAGGCGGTGCAGCAGGGGCAGGGTAAAGGCTGCGGTCTTGCCGGTACCGGTCTGGGCGCCGCCGAGCAGGTCATGGCCTTCCAGCACCAGCGGAATCGCCTGGGCCTGGATCGCGGTGGGGGTCTCGTAACCTTGCTCACGCACGGCTTTGACAATGGCAGGGGCCAGGTTCAGTTCTTCGAAGTTCATTAGATAGATGCGTCCGTCCGGGACGCTTGGGAATCGGCCGTTCTGCAGGCACAAAGGCCGGCAGTCAGTCAAAGGCAGATGGATTCAAAAGTGGGACGCCCTGTGTCGAGGGGTCCCCAGCAAGGTGCTGGTATTGCGGGCAACTGAAGCGCCGCAATGGGGTGTATTGTCGCATGGTCTGGCCCAGACCCCGAAAACAAGGGCTTGGCACCGTGTAAAACAGGGGGTTAAAGTGCGGTAACAAACTGTCAGACCACTGGCACAGCAGGCCCGTATGTGGAGAATGTCGGCACAATGAAAAAATACCTTTTGCGGCGACTGGGTGTGGCCCAGGACCCTGGGCAAACCAAGCCTTCGCTGCAAACCTGCATTGAGGCGGTGTTGGACCAAAGCGATGCGCTGATGGACGATGTGCTGTCGGGGTTGCAGTCTGCCCTGTCTCCCGTCAACAGCAAAAACCTGCATGCCCGGCAAAACCCGGTGCGCCGCGCCACGGTCGAGCTGCTGCAGCAGCGCCAGACCGAACTCAAATCCATTTTTTCCCAATCTTTGCGTGCGGCGGTCTATGGTGGCGACACCCAGCGACGCGTCAGCCCGGCACGGGTCAAGTTTGACGATTTCCAGTTTCTCGAAGACGAACAGATCGACGCCAACATCGAACTGGCACTGACCGAGCAAGAGGTCCTCTCCGCGGTGGAGGATGTGCTGCCCGCCCTGAACGCGTATGTCAGCAGTCTGCTGGGCTGGTCCAGTGTGCAGCCCCACCTGAACCCGATCAAGCCTGAGGCGTTTGTATTTTCCCTGCGCGAGGCGCTGGGGCAGCTGGTGCCCGAAGACGAAGCCCGTGGCGCCGTGATGACCCCTGCGGCCGGGCTGCTGGGCGCGGCCCTGCACCAGCTGTACCGCGAGGTGGCGGATTGGCTGCGCTCCCAGGGAGTAGAACCCGTGGCGTCGGCCACCTCCAGCACCGGCCCGTTTGGCGGGCAGGTCAAAGTGGCGGAAAACTCGGTGACCCGCACCCTGCTGACGCTGGACAAGCTGCGCCGTCTGCTGTCGGGCGAGCTGGACCCCAGCGGTGCAGCCAGGGGCATCAAGGATTTCACCCACACCGTGCCGGCTTCGTTCCTGGCTCTGGAAGACATGAAGCTGGTGGAGCCCATGATGAAGCGCTTGGCGGAGCGCGCCAACCTGTCCGGCCAGGTGTCACCCAAAGCCAAGGCCCACGGCAGGGAAGCGGCGAAAGAGGGCGTGCAAGGCCGGGCGCTGGGCCAGCAACTGGGCGAAGAAGTCGTGCGCCTCATGCTGGAAAACCTGATGCAAGACCGCCGACTGCTCGCGCCGGTGCGCCAGGGGCTCAAAAGCATGGAGTCCGTGCTCATCCGGCTCTCGCAGTCCGACCCCCGGTTCTTCAGCGAGAAGAAACACCCCGCGCGCCTGTTCCTGGACAAGATCACCAACCGCAGCCTGGCCTTTACCTCCGAGGACGAACCCGGCTTCAGCCGGTTCCAGAAGACCTTTGACAACGCGTTCAGCGTGCTGACCGGGGGCGAGGGCGATGCCAACGCCTTTGCGCGTTTGCTGCGCAAGCTGGAAGATGGCTGGACACTGGATGAAAAAGCGCAGCGTGCCCGCGCCGAAGAAGCGGCCCGTGGACTGCTGCACGCAGAGCAACGCAACTTGCTGGCCGAGCGCTTCAGCAAGGATTTCAGCGAGCGCCTGAGCCGCAAGACCGTGCCCGAGCTGGTGGTGAAGTTTCTGCAAGGCCCCTGGGCCCAGGTGGTGGCGGAGTCCCAGTTGCGCTGTGCCGATGGCACGCAGGATGCGGATGGCTACCTGGCGCTGGTGGATGACCTGATCTGGAGCGTGCGCTTGCGCCTGGCGCGGCGCAACCGCTCGCGCCTGGTGGAACTGGTGCCCCAAATGTTGGTGAAAATTCGGCAGGGCCTGCAGCTCATCGAGTACCCGGAAGACCGCATCCCCGTGTTTTTCGACGGACTGATTGCCGTGCATGAACAGGTGTTTGAGAGCGCCAGGGGCGCTGCCCAGGAAGCCGGTGCGGTGCCCCCCGAGGCTGTGGTGCCAGGTGCCGACGAAGACGACGATGCGGGGAGCTCGGAGCCGGAGGGCTTTTGGATGGCCGAGAGCGAGGCTACCGATTCAGGCTTTTTGCGCGATGGCTTTGAACCCCCACCCTCGCTGCCCGAGGTGGCCGAAGTGGCGGACCCCGCGCTGCAGAGCGCTTGGGGCGCCGACAGCTTGCAAACCGGGTCATGGGTGGACCTGGCGCTGGCTGGGCAATGGGTGCGTGCCCAGCTCACCTGGGCCAGCCCGCACCGCACGCTGTTTATGTTCATTTCGTCGGGGGGCTTGGCGCATTCCATGTCTCGCCGCACCATGGACCGCTTGCGTGGCCTCGGGCTGATCCACCTGGTGTCGGATGGCCATGTGATGGACAACGCGCTGGACGCGGTGGCCCAGGCGGCCTTGCGCAACGACCTCGGAAACACCGCCGGCACCAGCTAATTCCGGGGCCGCCCGGCCCAACCGGAGTGCGGCAGTCGATAATGTGGGTTTTCCCGCTGAAACAACCAGACTCGCAATGGCCCAATACGTTTTCTCCATGAACCGCGTCGGCAAGATCGTGCCGCCCAAGCGTCACATTCTTAAAGACATCTCTTTGAGCTTCTTCCCGGGCGCCAAAATCGGCGTGTTGGGGACCAACGGCTCCGGCAAGTCCACCTTGCTCAAGATCATGGCGGGCATCGACAAGGAAATTGAAGGCGAAGCCATTCCCATGGCTGGCCTCAACATCGGCTACCTGCCGCAGGAACCCCAGCTGGACCCCACCCAGACCGTGCGCGAAAGCGTGGAAGCGGGCATGGGCAAGGTATTTGCCGCCAAGGCACGCCTCGAAGAGGTCTACACCGCTTACGGCGCCGAAGACGCCGACTTCGATGCACTGGCCGCCGAACAGGCCGAGCTGGAAGCCATCATTGCCACCGCTGGCACTGATTCTGAACACCAACTCGAAATCGCCGCCGATGCGCTGCGCCTGCCCCCATGGGATGCCAATATTGGCGTGTTGTCCGGTGGTGAAAAACGCCGTGTCGCGCTGTGCCGTTTGCTGCTGTCCAAGCCCGACATGTTGCTGCTCGATGAACCCACCAACCACTTGGACGCCGAATCGGTGGACTGGCTGGAGCAGTTCCTGCAACGTTATCCGGGCACCGTCGTGGCCATCACCCACGATCGTTACTTCCTGGACAACGCGGCCGAATGGATTCTGGAGCTGGACCGCGGCTCCGGCATTCCGTACAAGGGCAATTACTCCGACTGGCTGACGCAAAAGGGCGCCCGCCTGGAAGCCGAACAAAAGGGCGAGGAAGCCCGCGCCAAGGCTCTGAAGAAGGAACTGGAATGGTCGCGCCAGAACCCCAAGGCGCGCCAGGCCAAGAGCAAGGCCCGTCTGGCCCGCTTTGAAGAACTGAGCGATTTCGAATACCAGAAGCGCAACGAAACCAACGAAATCTTTATCCCCGTGGCCGAGCGCCTGGGCAGTCAGGTCATCGAGTTCAAGGGCGTGACCAAATCGTTTGGTGACCGCGTTCTGATCGATAACCTGAGCTTCAACATTCCCGCAGGTGCCATCGTCGGCATCATTGGCCCCAACGGTGCCGGTAAATCCACGTTGTTCAAGCTGATCGCCGGCAAGGAAAAGCCGGATTCCGGCGAAGTCGTGATCGGCTCCACCGTCAAGATGGCCTTTGTGGACCAGCACCGCGATGATTTGTCCAACGACAAGACGGTGTGGGAAGACGTGTCCGGTGGACTCGACATCCTCAACGTCGGCAAGTTCCAGATGGCCAGCCGTGCCTACTGCGGCCGTTTCAACTTCAACGGTGCGGACCAGCAGAAGAAGGTTGGCATGCTGTCCGGCGGTGAACGCGGTCGTTTGCACCTGGCCAAGACGTTGATCGCTGGCGGCAACGTGTTGATGCTCGATGAGCCGTCCAACGATCTGGACGTCGAAACCCTGCGCGCGCTGGAAGACGCGCTGCTGGAATTCGCCGGCACTATGCTGGTGATCTCCCACGATCGCTGGTTCCTGGACCGTATCGCCACCCACATCCTGGCCGCCGAAGGCGACAGCCAGTGGACGTTCTTTGACGGCAACTACCAGGAGTACGAGGCCGACAAGAAGAAGCGTTTGGGTGAAGAGGGCGCCAAGCCCAAGCGCATGCGCTACAAGGCCCTGAAGTAAAGCTGTTCCATCCCGCCTGTAGAGTGCCCACGACATGACTGAGCCGACCCCCCAGTACGCTGCCCTGTACCAAGCCACGGTGAGGGAGGCTGCTGCGGGAGGCGGGGCCATCATGGGCAAGCTGATTGCTGCGGTGCGCAAGTCGCTGCACACCCGGGTTGCGGGTGCGCGCGACATGCGCGAGCGCGATGTGCACGAGGAGTCGCTCAAGCACCTGCTGGTACAAGAGCCGGTGTTGCGCGCCCAGTACCCGCAAGTGCTGCTGGAAGCCTTCAACAAGCCAGTGCCCACTGCGAAGGCGCCCAATCTATCTTTGGCCGAGGTGCACTTTGACCAGCTGGAGCTGATGGACGAAGTGCAGGTGCAGGAAAGCGTCAACATGGCGCGTGCCCAGCAAATGGCCATGCTGGCGGCGGAGGCCAGCTTGGCTGATCTCAACACCCTCATTTGTGCCACGCTGGGCCTGGCCACCGTGCGGCCCGAGCGCAACCCGCTGCGGCCTGAGATTTATCTGCAAGCCCTCAAACAAGTCGTGGAGCGCCTGGCCGTGCCTGCCGCGGTACGGCTGGACTGGCTGACCACCATGGGCGTGTCTTTGGGTAGCGAGCTGCGCGAGCTGTACACCAGCCTGTCGCAGCACATGCGCTCGCAGGGCGTGGTGGCAGCCGGCTATGCCGTGGTGCCTACGCCGGGCGGTGGCACGTCTGGTGGTGGGTCTAAGAGTGCGACGGCGCAGGCCATCAGCTCGGGTGCACCCGGCAGTGCCGCGCGCGAAGCCTTGGTGGCATCCGAGATGCGGGCCGCGCGGCGGGTGAGCGACCCGGCGCTGCTGACCCTGGACCGCTTGCGCCGCCTGTTGGCCGGAGAGTTGGACCAGCACGGCACGCCGCACCGGGTGGCGGCCTTTGCCCAGCAATTTTCCCGTGAGTTTGAGAGTGGCGGTATGCCCATGCCGGGGGCTGACCAGGATTTTGACGCCACCATGCCGGCCGCTTTGGAAGCGTTGACCGAAATGAAACAGGTGGACCGTGTGGTTCAGCGCCTGGAGCAGCGGCGCAGCGCGGGCACGCTCGTGGCCCCCGATGAAAAAGCGGCCCACGCGGCCCGAGAGGCGATACGCCGCAGCGCTGCAGGCATTGCGCAGGCCCTGAGCCTGGAAGTGGTCAACCTGATGGTGGACAACATCGCCCGCGATCCGCGCCTGGTGACACCGGTGCAGCAGGTCGTGCGTGGCCTGGAGCCCGCGTTGATGCGTCTTGCGCTGGTAGACCCACGCATCTTCACCGACAAGGAGCATGCGGCCCGCGTGCTGGTGCAGGAGCTGACACACCGCAGTCTGGCATTTACCTCGCCCCAGAGCCCGGGTTTTGCCGAGTTCTACCAGCAGGTGCAAGACGCCTTGGCCCCCGTGGTGGATGCCGATATCACCAGCGCCGAGCCCTTTGAACATGCACTGGCGGATTTGCGTCAGCTCTGGGACGCCAAAGCCCGGCAACAGGAAGCTTCCCGCGCGCAGGCCGTGCGGGCCTTGCAGCAGGCCGAGCAGCGCAACCTGCTGGCGGAGAAGATTGCGCGCGAAATTGACTCCCACCCGGATGCCGCCAAGGTGCCCGAGGTGGTGATTGCCTTTTTGTGTGGCCCCTGGGCCCAGGTGGTGGCGCAGGCCCGCCTGCAGGTCGGTGCGGGCTCAAGCGTGGCGGACAAATACCAGGCGCTGATTTCGGCAACGCTGTGGAGTACCCACCCGGATCTGGCCCGTATGAACGTGTCCAAGCTGACGCGCCTCGTGCCGCTGTTGATCAGCACCCTGCGTGAAGGGCTGGACACCATCCGCTACCCGGTCACCAAAACCAGTGCCTTCCTTGAAGCCCTGATGGGCTTGCACCAGTTGGCGTTTCGCGCAGGTGCCAAGCCGGCGGAGCCCCAGGCCGCACCGGCGCAGCCTGCTGCTGCCGTGGCGCGCACCCGTCCGGTGGAAGATGGCGACCCCTGGGTGGCCCCCGAAGAGGCCCACGATTCCAATTTCATCGAATTGCCAGAGACTGCAGAGAGCGCCGAGGCTGTGGCTCCTGCGGGCACGGCAGAAACCCCGAGCACTGCACCGATTGAACCGGTCGTGGCAAGTACGGGCAGCTTGCCCCTGGGCTCATGGGTGGAGCTGATGGTGGGTGAGCAGTGGGTGCGCACCCAGCTCACCTGGGCGAGCCCGCATGGCACGCTGTTCCTGTTCACCAGCAGTGCAGGCACCACCCAGTCGATGACACGACGCACGCACGACAAACTGGTGGCCGGTGGTCAGCTGCGCGTGATTTCCGGGCAGCCTGTGGTGGACGGCGCGCTCGATGCCGTGGCCCAGCAGGCCATGCGCAACAGCATGGACTCCACGCTGTAGTCGTTCTACGCAGCTTTGCCGGTCAGTTTGGCCTGCAGCTTTTGCCGCACCAAGCCAATGTGGTTGCGCAGGGTGTACAGCTCGTCGGTGTAAGACAGCGGCACGATCACCTTTTCTACCTTGGCTTCCAGGGCTTCCAGCTCTTCCAGCAGCGCCGGCGCCTGCTCGGTGTCCTTTTCCAGCCGCTCTTCAATCTCGCGCAGCTGGCCATACCAGCGGAACACGCGCGAGCGCACCCGGAACGCATACAGTGGCGGTGCAATCTTGCCCAGGGGCAGCAGCACGGCAATGATGATGCCCATGGCCAGCCACATGCGTTCGATCAGGTTGGCCAGCGTGAACGGCAGGTAGCGCTGCAGCGAGGGCGTGCCGTTGCGCAGCGTACGCTCGGCCTCAGGGGCCAGCGGGTATTCGGCATTGGCCGCGTTGGGGAATTCGCGGGCGCGGTTGAACCAACCGCCCTGGCCATGGACCTGAAGCGCCGCCTGGGACAGCAGTTGGCGCAGGGCAGGGTGCACGCCGTCGCGTGCCAGCATGCTGGTGGTGGTGGCGATCAGGTGCACATCCTCTTTGGGCATGTTGCGCGCCAAATCGACAATGCCGTTGGGCAGCACGACCGGACTGACAAAGGGCAGGCGCCGCGCGTAGGCCTCGTTTTGCGAGAAATCCATGAGCCGGATGCCCGGCGTCTGCAGCAGCATTTGCACAATCGGCGCTTCCGGGGCCGAGGCAAACACCACGGCATCAAGCTGGCCGTCCAGCAGCTTGACGGTGGCCGGCGTTTGTTCCAGCTGTGACAACTTGAGCGTGCGGGGCTCCACACGGTTCATGTCCAACAGGGTTTGCATCAGCGTGGGCACGCCGCTGCCGGCCGCACCCACGTTGACGCGCATGTGGGCCAGCTGGGTGAGTGAGCTCAGGCGCCCGCTGGGGACCACGGCGCGGGCCGACGCTGTGCGGTAAAACAGCCAGATGGGTTCCACAAACAGGTTGCCCAACGTGACCAGCTCCTCGGCCTCGTCATCGGGCACATTGCCACTGCCGGTGCCACCCTGCACAAAGCCCGCGTCGGCCTGGCCGGTGCGCAGTAGGCTCAAGTTGGCGGAAGAGCCTTCGCTGGGCAACAGCACCACGTCAATGCCGCTGGCCGCCAAGGCCTTGGCGTACCGCTTGCCCAGCTCGGCGTAGGCGCTTTGTTCGGGGCCGGTGGCCAACGTCAGGCGCTTGGGCGGCATGGGGTCTAGCCACCAGTAGGCCAGCCACAGCAGTCCGGCCGCGGCCAGCACCAGCGGGCTGGCAGAGGTCAAGAGGTCCCGCAGGGACAGTAGGACGTGGCGTACGGAGCGGGGCAAAGAGGGCATGCGACTGGCTATCTCTATCTAGGGGGAGGCAATGGGGCGCCGCTTTACAGCGGGTGTTCGGTGTAGAAACGCCCGCCGTGGAATAGCAGCGGGGACGCGCCTGCACGGTGGCTGCAGCGTTCGACTTCACCCACAAAAATCACGTGGTCGCCTTCTTCGTAGCGACTGCGGTTGAAACATTCGAACGTAGCCGCCGCGCCCTCCAGCAGGGGCGCACCGCCAGCACCGGTGGTGAACGCTACATTGGCGTAGCGGTCACCTTCACGGGCGGCGAACTGGCGGGCCAACGCCTGCTGGTCGGCGCCCAGGATGTTGATCGCGTAGTGCGAACCGGTGCTGAAGGCGGCCATTGAACCTGCCGTGCGGGCCAGGCTCCACAACACCAGAGGCGGGGAGAGCGACACCGAGTTGAACGAGTTGGCGGTGAGCCCGACCAGGCTGCCATCGGGCGCGCGGGCCGTCACGATGGTCACACCGGTGGCGAACATACCCAGGGCCAGACGGAATTCAGCGGACGAGAAATTGGGGGGCACCGCGTGCTGCGGCGAGGGGGGCGACGACATGCACGCAATTTAACTGCTTTTGACCAGCTCCCGCAGTCGCCTGTGGTGAAAACTCCGGTCACCAGTGCCCTCTACAATCCGGCCTATGCACATCCGAACCTTGGCGGCCTGTTTTTTTGCTATCGTTTCAATAGCTGCTCGTGCAGATATGGCGAGGGCTTGCGCCGATTATTCTTCCAAAATTCCGAGTGTGAGCGCCGGCATGTGCGAGGCGGCCGCGCTGCACGATATGCAGGTGCGCTCGGTACAGGGGCGCACGCTGTGGGGGCGCGACATCCAGCCCGCAGACGCTAATTTCCGGGTTTTGGTGGTGGGGGGCATCCATGGGGACGAGATGGCATCTTCCTCGCTGGTGTTCCACTGGATCGCACTGGCGCAAACGCCGCCCGCGGACATGGCGCTCTCGGTGCACTGGCGCTTCATTCCCGCGCTGAACCCCGATGGCCTGTTTGCCCGGCCCTCACGCCGCACCAATGCCAATGGGGTGGACCTGAACCGCAACTTTCCCACGCCCAACTGGGCGCGCGACGCCCGCGAGTACTGGGAGACCCGCACCAAGCGCGACCCGCGCCGCTGGCCTGGTAACAAGCCGCTGTCCGAACCCGAATCACGGTTTTTGCTGGAGCAGATGGACAGCTTCAAACCCAACCTGATCGTCAGTGTGCATGCGCCCTACGGCGTGCTGGACTTTGATGGTCCGTCGGTGCCACCCAGCAAGTTGGGTCGGCTGTACCTGGACCAGGTGGGCATCTTCCCCGGGTCGTTGGGCAACTACGGCGGCATCCACAAGCGTGTGCCTGTGGTCACCATTGAGTTGCCCAGTGCCTCCCGCATGCCGCAAGAGGCCGAGACGCGGCAAATGTGGATGGACCTGCTGCGCTGGACCACCGACCGGCTGGGCCCCGCCCACGTGGCCGCCACGCCGTAAGGGTTAGCTGTTTTGCTGGCCCGTGCCCAGTTGGGCGCTGGCTTTGTCCAACCAGATCTGCAGGTTGTCCAGCAGGCCCTGCTGGCTGAACGAGCAGCTCTCTTCCGAAAACAAGGCGCTGGATTCGAGCCGGTCCAGAAGCTGCAGCAGTACTTCCCGGTAGCGCGGCCCCAGTGCGTCCAGCAGGGCGTGCTGGTTGCGTGCCAGGTCCGACAGCCCGTGCGCACCCAGGCTGCCACCGCGCAATTGGGCCAGCCCTGCGCTCAGGACCTCCCATTGCTGTTGTACCCGTGTGGTCACGGTGCTTCAGTGGCCCAGAATCTTGGACAGGAAGTCCTTGCTGCGGTCGCTTTGCGGGTGGTTGAAGAACTCGTCGGGTGTGTTCTGCTCCACGATCTGGCCCTGGTCCATAAAGATCACGCGGTCAGCCACGGCCTTGGCAAAGCCCATTTCGTGGGTGACGCAGATCATGGTGATGCCGTGGCTGGCCATCTCCACCATCACGTCCAGCACTTCCTTGATCATCTCGGGGTCCAGCGCACTGGTGGGCTCATCGAACAGCATGATCTTCGGAGTCAAGCACAGCGCGCGGGCAATCGCCACACGCTGCTGCTGGCCACCGGACAGCTGCAGCGGGTACTTGCTGGCCTGCTCGGCAATGCGCACGCGGCGCAACTGCTCCATGGCCTTTTCTTCGGCTTCCTTCTTGGGCATCTTGCCCACCCACATGGGCGACAGCGTCAGGTTCTCCAGCACCGTGAGGTGGGGGAACAGGTTGAACTGCTGGAACACCATGCCGACTTTTTTGCGCACGTCGTCGATGGCTTTCACGTCGTCGGTCAGCTCCACGCCGTCCACGGTCAGGTGGCCCTGCTGGTGCTCTTCGAGGCGGTTGATGCAGCGGATCAGCGTGGACTTGCCGGAGCCGGAGGGGCCGCAGACCACGATGCGCTCGCCCTTGGTCACGGTCAGGTCAATGTCGCGCAGCACGTGGTAGTTGTTGCCGTACCACTTGTTGACTTTGTCGAAGGTAATGATGGGTTCAGACATATTCGTTCCTTAGCGGAGTTTGCTTTTGTTCACTTGCTTTTCAATCCACAGGCTGTAGCGCGACATGGAGAAGCAAAAACCGAAATAAATCAGGGCGATGAACAGGTAGCCTTCGATCTTGAAGGGGCGCCAGTCCGCGTCCGAGTTCAGGGCCAGGCTCATGGAGCCGGTGAGCTCGTACAGGCTCACGATGGTCACCAGCGAGGTGTCCTTGAAGGTGGAGATGAAGTTGTTCATGATGCCGGGCACCACCATGGCCAGGGCCTGAGGCAGCACGATCTTGCGCTGGGTTTGCCAGTACGACAGGCCCAGCGTGGCTGCTGCTTCGATCTGCCCTTTGGGCAGGGACTGCAGGCCCCCGCGGACAACCTCGGCCATGTAGGCTGCGGCAAACAGGGTGATGCCAGCCAGCACCCGGATCAGCACGTCGATGTTGAAGCCCTGGGGCATCAGCAGCGGGAACATGAACGAGGCCATGAACAGCACCGAGATGAGCGGCACGCCACGGATCAGCTCCACATAGATCGTGCAAAAGCTGCGGATGGCGGGCAAGGTAGAGCGGCGACCCAGGGCGATCAGCAAGGCAATGGGAAACGCCATGGCCATGGACAGCGATGACAGCAACAGGGTCAGCGGCAGGCCGCCCCAGCGGTCGGTGTCCACGCGGCTCAGGCCCAGCACGCCGCCGTACATCACCACAAAGAAGAAGGCCAGCACCGCAATCCAGGCCAGACCCAGCCAGGCTTTCCAGAACGCGCGCATGCAGCTCACCACCAGCAGGCTCAAGAGCAACAGGGTGGAAATCAGGGGGCGCCACTGTTCCTCAAAGGGGTAGCGGCCGAAAATGATGATGCGGAATTTCTCCACCACCACGCCCCAGCAGGCGCCAGCGCCCTCGGCGTGGCAGGCATCAAAGTTCGGGACCCACACCGCGTGGACCAGGGCCCAGCTCAGGAGGCGCGGCAGCACGGTCAGCAGCACGGCGCCGATGATGAGGGTGCCCAGTGTGGTTTTCCAGTCGCCAAACAGGTTGGTGTGAATCCACGCGACCAGCCCTTCCGTTTTCACGGGAGCGGGGCGCGCGGCAATCGGTTGAAAAGTAGTTGCGCTCATGTGCGTCCCTTAGCGTTCTTTGATGGCTGAGCGGGTGTTGTACCAATTCATGCTGATCGAGGTGAACAGCGAGGTGCTCAGGTACACCAGCATGATGATGGCAATGCACTCCACGGCGCGCCCAGTCTGGTTGATCGCGGTGTTGGCGATGGACACCACATCGGGGTAACCAATGGCCACGGCCAGCGACGAGTTTTTGGTCAGGTTCAAAAACTGGTTGGTGACGGGCGGAATGATCACGCGCAGCGCTTGCGGCAGCATCACCAGGCGCATGGTCTGGCCACGGCTCAGGCCCAAGGCCCCAGCGGCCTCCGACTGGCCCAGTGCCACGGACTGGATACCGCCACGCACCACCTCGGATACAAAGGCCGCGGTGTAAATCGTCAGGCCCAGCAGCACCGAAAGGTACTCGGGCGTCAGCGCGCCACCGTTTTCAATGGCAAAGTCGCCCTGCACCGGCATGTTCAACGCAGTGGGCGCACCGCCCAGCAGCCAGCCCACAATGCCAGCGGCCACGACGATGGCCACCGGTACCCAGAACATGCTCTTGGGCGTGCCGGTTTTCTCGAATGCGCGGTAGGCGTAGCGGCGGTAGGCCCACGCCAGGCCCACGCCGGCCAACAGGCCCCAGGCGCCCCAGACATGGCCGGTGGCCCATTCGGGAATTGGAAAGTTCAGGCCGCCCTTGCTCAGAAAGAAGGGGCCGAGCACCAGGGGTTCATTGGATGCGGGCAGCACCTCGGTGAACATCAAGTACCACATCAGCAACTGCAGCAGCACCGGGATGTTGCGGAAAAATTCCACATACACCGTGCACAGGCCGCGGATCAGCGCGTTGCGCGAGAACCGGCCCACGCCGATCAGCGTGCCCAGAATGGTGGTGAGGATGATGCCCACCACGGCCACGCGCAAGGTGTTGACAAAGCCGACCAGGTAGGCGCGCCAGTAGGACTCGCCTGAGTCAAACGCAAACAGGCTCTCACCGATGTCGAAGCCGGCGGGGCTGGACAGGAAATCAAAGCCGCTCTGGATGCCGCGCAACTTCATGTTGGTGGTGGTGTTGTGGGCCAGGTACAGCACGGTGGCCAGTACCACCACGATGGCGATGATCTGGTACACCAAACCACGGAATGCCTGGCTGCGCCAGGACCATGATTTTTTGGGAGGAGAAGAGGGTGTGGACATATCAGCCCTTGTAGTCACGGAGAATTCGCTCAACCAGTTGAAAAGGGCAGCGCATGGTGACTGCGGCTGCCCTTTTGCGGTGCGAAACGCCGGTCACAGCGTCTCGCATGCCTGCTTAACGGACGGGAGGTGCGTATTGCACGCCACCCTTGTTCCACAGGTTGTTCAAACCGCGTGGCAGTTGCAGAGGCGACTTGGGGCCCACGTTGCGTTCGAAGATTTCACCGTAGTTGCCGGTGGTCTTCACCGCGCGTGCCAGCCATTCCTTGTCCAGGCCCAGCAGCTTGCCGGTGTCTTCGGTGGAGCCCAACAGGCGGCCCACCACGGGGTCCTTGCTGGTGGTCTTCAGGTCGTCAACGTTGGCGGCGGTTACACCGTACTCCTCGGCTTCCAGCAGACCGTAGATCACCCATTTCACAATGGTGGTCCACTCGTCATCACCGCGGCGCACCATGGGACCCAGAGGCTCTTTGGAGATGAGCTCGGGCAGGATGATGTGGTCAGCGGGGTTCTTCGCGACCTTGTTGCGGGTGGAGGCCAGGCCGGATGCGTCGGTGGTGTAAGCCACACAACGGCCAGCGAAGTACGCGCCTTCAGCGGCTTCCAGCTTTTCAAACACGATGGGTTTGATGCCCAGGCCGTTGGCCTTGGAGTAATCGGTCAGGTTCTTCTCTGTGGTGGTGCCGGACTGCACGCACACGGTCTGGCCCTTGAGCTGCTTGGCGCTCTTGAGCTTGCTCTTCACGGGCACCATGAAGCCCTGGCCGTCGTAGTAGGTCACGGCGGTTTGGGTCAGGCCCAGGGACGCATCACGGGTCAACGTGAACGTGGTGTTGCGCGACAGGATGTCGATTTCGCCAGACTGCAGCGCGGTAAAGCGGGCCTGTGCGTTCAGGGGAATGTATTTGACTTTTTCGCCATCGCCCAAAGTGGCTGCAGCCAGCGCGCGGCATACGTCCACGTCCAGGCCGGTCCACTTGCCGTTGGAGTCGGCTGCACCGAACCCCGCCAGGCCAGTGTTCACGCCGCAAACCACTTGGCCACGCGCTTTGATGGCGTCCAGTGTTTTGCCTGCGTGGGCGGGGGCTGCGATGACAGCACCCAGCGCAGCCACTACTGCGGCCAGGGTCTTCAGGTTTTTGATGCTCATATGTCATTTCTCCAAATAGATGAATCAGCAGGGTGCACCAGAGTGGTGTCCGCGCCCCGATTCTGCCGCTGAACTTTAGCGCTGCCCCCAGGGCAGGATCATCGGGGTTTACCATCGAGCGGCATGCAAAAAAGTAATAAGCTAATTCGTGCGTGCGCCGCTTGGTGTTCAGCTGCGTAAAGCAGAAAGCATGCCACTGGCTCTCGGTTTTGCCGGCGCGTACAGGGCTTTTGAGGCTTTCGTACAGACCTGCGGGCGCATGCTTTGACGGGCTTGGTCGCTGCGGTGACAGGCGCGGTTTTCAAGCCGTGCGGGTTCACGTATCGTGCATGCACAACAATACGGAGACACGGCACCATGAATCCCAGCGCGCACCACGCGGTGTGGCCCACGCGGCTACCCAAGCAGATCACCATTCCCGCCACGTCCCTGTGGGACAACCTGGCCACCAACGCGCGCCGCTATCCGGACAAAGCTGTACTCATTTTCTTCGGCCGCGTGGTGACCTACGCCGCGCTGGCGGCCCAGGCCGAACGCGTGGCGGCCTGGCTGCAGGCCCAGGGCGTGGCCAAGGGAGACCGCGTGCTGCTCAACATGCAAAACTGCCCGCAGCTGGTGGCAGCGCACTTTGGCATCCTGCGGGCCAATGCGGTGGTGGTTCCGGTCAACCCCATGAACCGGGCCGAAGAGCTCAAGCACTACATCACCGACCCCGACGTGCGGGTGGCCATCACCACCTCAGATTTGGCCCCTGAACTGGCCCGCGCCAGCGACGCCTTGCCTGAGGCCCAACGCCTGCAGCACCTGCTGGTCACCCATTTCACCGATGCCTTTGCCCCCGGCGCGGGGGACGACGCGCCGCCCGCAGCCTGGACCGACTGGTTGCTGACCCGCCATGCATTTCCTGCATTGGCCGGCGGGCAGGTGCATGCCTGGCAAGACATTCCCGAGGACGCCACGCCGCCCGCACTGCAAACCGGGTCTGCGGACCTGGCCCTGCTGCCGTACACCAGCGGCACCACCGGCCTGCCCAAGGGCTGTATGCACACCCACGCCAGCATCATGCACAACGCGGTGGCCAGTGGGTTGTGGGGCAATGCCAGTATGGAAACCGTCACGCTGATGGTGGTGCCCATGTTCCACATCACCGGCATGGTGAGCCTGATGCATGCCAACATCTATGTGGGTGCCACCATGGTGCTGATGCCGCGCTGGGACCGCGAGCTGGCCGGCCAGCTGATCTCGCGCTGGCAGGTCAGCAGCTGGACCAATATCCCCACCATGGTCATTGACCTCATGGGCAGCCCCAACTTTGCCACGTTCAATCTCTCCAGCTTGCTCTACATCGGCGGAGGCGGCGCCGCGATGCCGCAGGCCGTGGCCCAGCGCCTGCAGGAGCAATATGGCCTGCGCTATGCCGAGGGCTACGGCCTGACCGAAACCGCCGCGCCCAGCCACAGCAACCCGCCCGACCATCCCAAGCAACAGTGCCTGGGCATTCCCTTCATGGGGGTGGATGCGCGCGTGGTGGATCCTGAAACGCTGCAGGACCTGGCGGTGGGCGAGCAGGGCGAAATCGTGGTGCACGGGCCCCAGGTGTTCCAAGGGTATTGGAAGAACCCGGACGCCACGCGCGCCGTGTTCTTTGAGCGCGAGGGCAAACGCTTCTTCCGCACCGGTGACCTGGGCCATGTGGACGCCGATGGCTACTATTTCATCACCGACCGGCTCAAACGCATGATCAATGCCTCGGGCTTCAAGGTCTGGCCAGCCGAGGTGGAAGCGCTGATGTACCGCCACCCTGCGGTGCAAGAGGCCTGCATCATTTCCACGCAGGACAGCTACCGCGGCGAATCCGTCAAGGCTGTGGTGGTGCGCCGCGCCAGCCACGCCAGCACGACCGAGGAAGACATCATTGCCTGGTGCCGCGACACCATGGCGGTCTACAAAGTGCCGCGCGTGGTGCAGTTTGTCGATGCCCTACCCAAGAGCGGCGCGGGCAAGGTCATGTGGCGCCTGCTGCAAGACAATGAACGCCGCAACCCCTGACCCTGCAAGGAGCCCCCATGTTTGAAACCGCCATCGCCGGCAGCCTGCCCAAACCCTCTTGGCTCTCGGAGACCGAAAAGCTCTGGCCGCAATGGAAGCTGGCCGGCCCCGAGCTGCAGCAAGCCAAGGCCGATGCCACGCTACTGTGGATCAAGGCGCAAGAGGACGCGGGGCTGGACGTAGTGGGTGACGGCGAGCAAAGCCGTCAGCACTTTGTGCACGGCTTTCTGGAGCAGGTGGAGGGCATCGACTTTGAGAACAAGGTCACCATGGGCATCCGCAACAACCGCTACGACGCCCAGGTGCCCCAGGTGATTGCCGCGCTGCGCCTGAAGGGCCGCGTGCATGCCTTTGAAGCACAGCTGGCGCGCGCCCACACCAAGAAGAAACTCAAATTCACCTTGCCCGGTCCGCTGACGATTGTGGACACCGTGGCGGATCGTTTTTATGGCGACCGCAAGACCATGGCCTTCGCCTTTGCTGAGCTGTTGAACCAGGAAGCGCTGGCACTGCAGGCCGATGGCGTGGACATTATCCAGTTCGATGAGCCGGCTTTCAACGTCTACATGCAGGACGCGGCGGACTGGGGTGTGCAGGCGCTGGAAATTGCGGCACGTGGCCTGACCTGCACCACGGCCGTGCACATTTGCTACGGCTATGGCATCAAGGCCAACACGGATTGGAAAGAGACGCTGGGCGGTGAATGGCGCCAGTACGCGCAGGTGTTCCCCGCGCTGGCCGCCAGTAGCATCCAGCAGGTGAGCCTGGAGTGCTACCACTCCCACGTGCCGCCGGACCTGATGGCGTTGCTGAAGGACAAGGATGTGATGGTGGGCGTGATCGATGTGGCCAGCGACGTGATCGAGACCCCCGAGCAGGTGGCAGACACGATTGGCATCGCGCTGCAGCACGTGCCACGCCACCGCATTTTTCCCTGCACCAACTGCGGTCTGGCCCCCATGAGCCGTGAGGTGGCGGTGAAGAAGCTCGAAGCCCTGGCACAAGGCGCTGCGCTCGCTCGCCAGCGCTACGGGGCGGGTGCATGAACGCCAGCGTGCCCCTGGCCGTGGCTGCGGCGGAGAGCGTCGGTTTTTCATCAGAACGCACCGAGTATCTTGTGCAGGTGCTGGAGCGCGAGGTGGCCAAGGCGCGCCTGCCCGGCGCAGTAGCGCTGATCGCCCGCCACGGCCAGTTGGTGCTGCACCGTGCGGTGGGCCAGCAAAACCCGGCGGACGGCGCGCCAATGGCGCTGGATAGCATCTTCCGTATCTATTCCATGACCAAGCCGCTGGTGTCCGTGGCGGTGATGCAGCTGATGGAGCGCGGGCAGTTGCTGCTGAGCGACCCGGTGGCGCAGCATCTGCCCGAGTTTGCGCATGTGCCGGTGGCCACGCAGGTGAATGCAGAGACGGTGCTGCAGCCGCCCAAGACCCAGCCCACGGTGCAAGACCTGCTCCGCCACACCTCGGGCCTGACGTACGAGATTTTGGGCAACGACCCGATCCAGGTGCAGTACGCCCAGGCGCGCCTGGGTTCGCGTGAGCACACCAACACCCAGTTTGCCCAGGCGCTGGCCCAGATTTCCTACCGCTTTGAGCCCGGCACCGTGTGGGAGTACAGCCGCGCCACTGACCTGCTCGGCGCGCTGGTGGAGCGTGTCACTGGCCAAACCTTGGGTGCCTATTTGCAGCAACACATTCTGGGCCCGCTGGGCATGGTGGACACCGCCTTTGTGGTGCCGCCCGCGCAGCACCACCGCATTGCCGAGCCGTTTGCGGAAGACCCGGACGGTGGCGTGCCGCTGCGCCTGATGGACATTCGCAAGGCCGCACCCATGGAGGCCGGCGGTGCCGGACTGGCCTCTACTGCCGCAGACTACGCGCGCTTTCTGCAGTGTTTGTTGTCGGGTGGCGCAACGCCGGATGGCCAGCGCCTCCTGAGTCCGTCCACAGTGCGCACCATGACGGCGGACCACCTGGGCGCCATCGAACCCTACCGCGCAGGCCGCTCCGGCGAGTTGCTGCCGCCCGGCCATGGCTTTGGCCTGGGCTTTGCCGTGCGCACCCACGAAGGGCTGGCCTCCATGGCGGGTAGCAAAGGCTTGTACTACTGGGGCGGTATTGCAGGCACCACCTTCTTTGTAGACCCTGCCAAGGACTTCTTCGCCATCATGATGGTCCAGGCGCCCAACCAGCGCGACTACTACCGGCCGCTGTTTCGCAATCTGGTTTACGCTGCGCTGCTGGACTGAACAGGAACACCGCCATGGGCCACGATCACCCCCACGACCATCCCCCGACCGACTGGAAGCACGATGGCGTGCGCGTGGTGCCCGGCAACCAGCTCGATGGCAATGTGCCATCCACCCCCGGCATGGACCGCAAGGCCGCGATCAACTTTGCCCGCGTGGGCGCGCAAAAGCTGTGGGCCGGCACGGTCACCATCCACGCCAATGCCAAGACCGGCGCCCACCACCACGGGCCGCTGGAAAGCGTGATCTATGTGGTCAAGGGCCGCGCCCGGATGCGCTGGGGCGCGCAGCTGGAGTTCACCGCCGAGGCTGGCCCCGGTGACTTCATCTATGTACCGCCCTATGTGCCGCACCAGGAAATCAATGCCAGTGTGACCGAGGTGCTGGAGTGCGTGCTGTGCCGCAGCGATGGCCAGGCGGTGGCGGTGAATCTGGATATTGAGCCGGTAGAGAAACCGGAGAGCGTGCTGTGGGTCGATCCAACCCATCCACACGGCGGGGTTTAGAGGGTTTTTGGCCTCTAGCCCCCGTGGAATATGCGCGAACAGCTACTAAAATCGCAGCAACCCGCGCGACCCTGAGTCTTAGCCCTTGGCCACTTCCAGCACCAGCTTGCCGAAGTTCTCGCCGTTGAACAGCTTCAGCAGCGTGTCGGGGAAGGTGTTCAGGCCCACCACCACGTCTTCCTTGCTCTTCATGCGGCCATCCTTCAAGTAACCGGCCATCTCAGCCACTGCCAGGTGATAGCGGTCGGCGTAGTCAAACACCACGATGCCTTCCATACGAGCACGGTTGACCAGCAGGCTGAGATAGTTCTTCGGGCCCTGCACGGCGGTTGTGTTGTTGTATTGGCTGATCGCACCGCAGATGATGATGCGCGCGCCGCGCGTGATCTTGGCCAGCACGTCGTCCAGAATCTCGCCGCCCACGTTGTCAAAGTAAATATCCACGCCCTTGGGGCAATGTTCCTTCAGGCCGGCGCGCACGGCGCCGGGGCCGGCCTTGTAGTCGATGCAGGCGTCAAAACCCAGCTCCTTGACCACCCAGTCGCACTTGGCGGCGCCGCCGGCAATACCCACCACGCGGCAGCCCTTGATCTTGGCCATTTGGCCCACGGTCTGGCCCACGGCGCCCGCCGCGCCGGACACCACGACGGTCTCGCCCGCCTTGGGCAGGCCCACATCCATCAGGCCAAAGTAGCCGGTCATGCCCGGCATGCCCAGCACATTGAGCCACTGCGTGGGTGTGCCCACGCGCAGGTCAATCTTGAACAGGCCGTTGCGCTTCATCTCATCCGCTGCGATGGTGATGTACTCCTGCACGCCAAAGGTGGCGCTCACATGGTCGCCCACGGCGTACTTGTCGTTCTTGCTGGCCACCACCACGCCCACGCCGCCGGCGCGCATCACTTCGCCAATGCCCACGGGCGGGATGTAGCTCTTGCCTTCGTTCATCCAGCCACGCATGGCCGGGTCCAAGCTCAGCGCCAGCGTCTTCAAGGTCACGCCTCCCTCAGCGGGTTCGGCCACGGGTTCGGTGGTGTGGCTCCAGTTGGTGGCATTGGGCATGCCCACGGGGCGGGCAGCCAGGCGGATTTGGTGGTTCACTAGGTGGGCGAGGGACATGGGATGCTCCGTAAAAAAGGCCGAAGTAGGGGGCGGCAACCTGGGAGCTGCCAACCGAGCTGCGCATGGTAGCCCCGGGCGGGGCTTGGGCGGGTAGCCAACGTGACAAACCCGTGGCTGCCGGTACTCAGGGCGCGCGCGCGGTCAGGGCCTGCACCTGGGCGGTCAAATCCCGTACCGCCTGGGTCAGGGCCAGCAGCTCCTGGTCCTTGAGCAGGTCCATTTTTTCGTGCAGCAGCTCGATTTCCAGCTCCGCCTTCACGTTGATCTCGTAGTCGGTCTCGGCGTGGCGGCGGTCCAGCTCGCTTTGGCGGTTCTGGCTCATCATGATGGCTGGCGCGGTATACGCCGCCTGAAACGACAGCAGCAGGTTCAACAGGATGAAGGGGTAGGGGTCCCACGCGCCATGGCCGGTCAGCACGTTGCCTGTCATCCAGACCACGATGGCCGTGCTCTGGATCATGATGAAGCGCCAAGAGCCAATGGTGGACGCTACGCCGTCGGCCAGTCGCTGGCCCCGGGTGGGTGCTGGCGCCTCAAAGTGCTCGGCAACCGGGCTCAGTGGCGCGGTCTGCTTGTGCCGGTGGGCCCGGCGGTGTGCGCGCAGAGCGTGCAGCTGGCGTTGCTCTTCCAGGGCAAGGACGTGTGCAGGCGGAATAGTGGGGGTTGAAGAGGGGGCGGTCATGCAGGGCTTCCAAAGCAGGGGGAAGGCTGCAGTGTGCTCTTCCTATGCGTCGATCGCGCCTGTGGTCAGGTCATACCCTGCGCAGCGCAGGTGCAGCGCCAGTGAAGCGTCCATGCTCTGCGCATGCTGGGGGAACCAGGCGCCCAGCTCATGCGCCATCTGGCGCACCACATCCAGGTCGCCCGCATGGCCACGGACCTCTCCCTCGCGCATGACCTGCAAGACGACCTTGTGCTGCGTGGCGTGGCAGTTGTTGGGGGCAAAGCCGGTGTCTCGCATCCACTGGTCTTCGCGGTCAAAGTGGTCCTGTGTGTGCGCAATCAGTGCGACCCAACGGGCCAGCAACAGCGCGTTGGGCGCTTGTACGACCTCGGCCAGCAGCGCCACAAACGCCTGGTGGGTGGCGTCCATCAGCGGCATGTCCAACGACAGGGCATCGCTCCACTGCAGGGGGGCGGGGGCGAACGGGGTGGGGGTCAGGGTGGCGGTCATGGGGCACTCTCAGAAAGGGTGTTCCAGAGTAGCCCGCCATTGGCCTTGCAGCCTTGACCCACATCAGGCCGCGTGCACTCTTCTGGGTTGATAATGCCTCGCAGCTGAATCCCGCAGCGTGTGCTGCGCTTGTTGCCACCATGACCATTTCCTTTTCGCCACCCGCCATTGCCGATCTCCATGCGCTGGATGCCACGCTGCTAAGCCAAGGCTACGCAGTGCTGGCCGCGGAGCAGGTGGGTACGTTGGCCGGGCTGGGCTTGCCGGCCCTGCTGGCCTGGCGCCCCCTGTGGGCCGATCTACCCCCTGATGCCTACCTGCGCGACGGCGGCCGCTATCGGCGCCGGCGCCATGCCTGCTTTGTGGTGGACGGTGCCGCCGTGACCCTGGCCCCCCACCGCCCGCATTGGCAGCCCGTGGCCTACAACGCCTTGCACGGCGGCATGCAGCGCCACTTTGAGCCCATGCAGCCCGCCCTGGTGGGCCAGCCCGACTGGCAACAGTTGCTGGCCTGGCTGGGCCAGGTCGCGTCTGCGCTGAAGGGGCCGCACACCTGGTATGTCGAGGCACACCAGTTCCGCATTGACACCACCGACGGCATTGGCCGCCCCACGCCCGAAGGCGCGCACCGCGACGGTGTGGACCTGGTGGCTGTGTTTTTGGTGGACCGCGAAGGCATCAAGGGCGGTGAGACCCGCGTGTTCGACGCAGCGGGCCCCAACGGCCAACGTTTCACGCTGACGCAGCCCTGGTCCTTGTTATTGCTGGACGATGCGCGCGTGATCCACGAGTCCACGCCCATCCAGCCAGAGGCTGCAGGCGGCCACCGCGACACGCTGGTGGTGACCTTGCGCAGCGGCGGTTTCCAGGGCGACGCGGAGCGCTAAGCCCATGATGTCCTGTTCCCCCGAAGAGCTGCAGAAGAAAAGCCAGGAGCTGCTGGCCAAGTGGCAAACCTGCCAGGCCCAGCCTGGGTTTGACGGGCTGGTGGAGTTTGCCGTCACCGTCTCCAGCCTGACCGAGTTTTTGGAGGCGCGCGGCCTGTCAGGCTTGCACCAGAGCGCCCACGCGCTGGAGCAAAAAGTGCTCTCGCAGTTTGACCAAACCTCGGGCACCACCCTGGGCACCGAGGCCCTGCAGGCTCTGAGCCAGCAGGTGCAGGAGTTCCTGGACCGGGCCCACGCTTTTGCACGCGGCCAGACCGCGCCCGCGGAAGAGCGGCGCAACCAGCCCGAGTCGCCGCAGACCGCTGCTTTGGTGCCCGTGCACAAGGTGGCGTTTGTCACCACCCAGCCTGCCCCCTGGAAAGACCTGGTCGCCCAGGTGTGCTACTTCAATGTGCAGGTCGAGGTCTTCGCAGCAGTGCAGGCGCTGCCGGCCACGCCCGAGCCCTCCATCGTGCTGGTGGATGCCGTGGGGCTGGCGCTGGCCGATTTCGTGGCCCGGGTGCAGACCTTGCGCGGCCAGTTCTCGGCCAGCACCATCATGGGCCTGAATCTGGGCAGCGATTTCGAGAGCTTGCAGCATGCGCTGGGCGCCGGTTGCGACGCCTGCTTTGCCGAAGGCACGCAGCACGCGGCCATCATCGCGCGCATCATCAAACTCTGCGGCAACGAGGAAGAGCCGCCCTACCGCGTGCTGGTGGTGGAAGATTCCAAAACTGCGGGCGCCCTGATCCGACGCACCCTGTCGGAGAGCGGCATGGAGTCGCTGGCCATCACGCGTCCGCAAGAGGTGCTGACCGCGCTGGCCCAGTTCCAGCCGGACTTGGTGCTGATGGACATGTACATGCCCGGTTGCACCGGCGTAGAGGTGACACGTGTGATCCGCCAGCATGCCGAGTTCTTGTCCACGCCCGTGGTCTACCTGTCGGGCGACAGCAATGTGGCGCTGCAGGTCGATGCCTTGCGCCTAGGCGGTGACCACTTCCTCACCAAACCCTTCAACCCCGTGATCCTGAATGCGGTGGTGAAAAGCAAAATCGACCGCTACCGCACGCTGCGCCGCACCATGCTGCACGACAGCCTGACCGGGTTGTTCAACCACACCACCTCCAAGCAGCATCTGCAAACCGCCATCAACGCCGCGCGCCAGCAGGGCAGCCAGCTGTGCGTGGCGATGATCGACATCGACCACTTCAAGGCCGTGAACGACACGTATGGCCACCCCATGGGCGACCAGGTGATTCGCAATGTGGCCTGGTTGCTCAAGCAGCGCGTGCGCAAGACCGATTCGGTGGGGCGTTACGGGGGCGAAGAGTTTGTGGTGTTGCTACCGGGCTCGAACGCCGAGCAGGCGCATGCGGTGCTGGACCGCATCCGCGTGGACTTCTCCCACATCCGCCAACCGGTGGAGGACGGCTGGTTTTCCTGCACATTCTCAGGCGGCATTGCGCAGTGGAATGCCGATCTGGACTCCGAGGTGCTGCTCAAGCGCGCCGACGAAGCCCTGTACCTGGCCAAGCGGGCCGGTCGTAACCAGGTGTCGATGGGCGCTTAGCAGGCTGTTGCCAGGGCCGCGCCGGGGGTCAGCAGCCGCTGCACCAGCTCACGCACGGTCTTGATCTGGTTGCCAAAGGGCAGTTCACCTGCGCCGCGGAAAAACAAGCCTTTTTTGGTGTCGCCGCGCAGCGCTGCGGCCAGCTGGTTGTCAATGCAAAACTGGCCCCAACCCGGCAAGCCATCGCGCAAGCCGCACTGGGCCAGGCAGTCAAAGCTTTTGGTGCAACGTGTTTTCACATGGGCCACGGCCTGTAGCTTGGATTCGATTTTCAGGTACGCGCGCAGCCAGGGCGTGGCCACAGCCCGTGCAGGCAGCCCGGCCACGCTGGTGAATTCCACCATGTCCTCGGGGCGCGCCTCGGCCAGCACGCGTTTGAACTCAGCATGGGCGTCGCTCTCTTCGGTCACCGCAAACGCGGTGCCCAGTTGCACGGCGTCGGCCCCTAGTGCCTGCAGGCGCGCAATGTCTTCAAAACTGCGAATGCCGCCGGCCACGATAAGTGGAATATGCTGTTCGTAACCCGCTTCCTTGAAGAACTGGCGCACCTGCGGCACGACGTTCTCAAAGTCAAACCGCGGGTCCTGCAAGTCTGCAATTTTGGCTGCGCCCAGATGGCCACCGGCCAGGCGCGGGTGTTCGATGACGATGGCGTCCGGCAGGCGCTTTTTCCGCTCCCATTTTTTCACCAACAGCTGCACGCCGCGCGCGTCAGACAGGATAGGGATGAGCGCCGCTTTGGGGTGGTCCTGGGCCAGGTCTGGCAGGTCCAGTGGCAGGCCTGCACCCACCACCACGGCGTCAATACCGCACTCCAGCGCTCGCCGCACGTTGGCGGCGTACTCGCTCACAGCCCGCATCACGTTAATGGCCAGCAGGCCTCGTCCGCCCGTGCGCGCCCGCGCCGCTGCGATTTCGCGGCCTATGGCCTCCAGGTTGGCCTGGTTGATACCCGCCTTGGCCGCATCCCCCGGCGCCAGTTCGCGGGTCTGGTCCATCAGGTCAGGGTGGTGCCGCCGCAGGTCCACGCTGGAGAGCGTGCCCACCCCGCCCAGCGCCGCCACACTGCCCGCCAGCCGGTTGCCCGAGATCCCAATTCCCATGCCGCCCTGCACGATGGGCAGCAGCGTGCGCCCCGCCAAGCGCAGCGATTGCAGGCCGCTTTGGCGCAGCCAACTGCTGGAATCGGAGGGTAAATACGGGAATTCGTTACTTGCGTGGATCATGGGGTGCTCTAAGATGGCGGTGTTGTTAGCGGGTCACACAGCTTAGGGCGCGACCGCACACAGTGCTTTGAGATGCGTCAAGTTGGCCAACAATCGGGGGTTGGGCTCCGTTCAGTACAAAAAAATAGAAATAGGTAGACATTAAGAATGAATGCACTTGTGCAAAGTCTGGCGAAGATGAGCGGTCTGCGTGACCGCGATGCGCTCGACTTCGCCTTGGTGCAACTGGTGCTGGAATGCAGCCAGGGCGCGGTGCAATCGGCCTGCATGGTCCGCGTGGTGGGCGAGGGTGATGACCGCCGTTGCCTGACTCTGGCGCGGCTGGAGATTGGCCAGCACGAGCCCGTGCGGGACGTGGTCTGGACCGACTGGACTCTGCTCCCCCATGTGACCGACTACCCCATGCGCCAGCAGGCGCTGGAGCGTGTGCGGGCCGTGCACTCCAAGGGTGCGCCGTTTACTGGCGTGTTGCCGCTACCAGGCGTGCCAGGTGCCGCGGCACTGCTGGAGATCACGTCGGCCGAGCCCTTGAGCGCCCACACACTGGATTTGGTGCAGGGCGTGTTGCAAACCTACAACAATCTCTTGGGCCTTCTGGACTACGGCGAAAAAGACGCGCTGACCGAGCTGCTGAACCGCAAGACCTTTGACGGCGCATTTTTCAAGGCCACGGCGGACCACCGAACCGAAGACAACAACCAGGGCCCGGACCGCCGCGCCTCGTCGCCTGACGAGGGCGTGTGGCTGGCCGTGCTGGACATCGACCACTTCAAGCGTGTGAACGACAACTTTGGCCACCTCATTGGTGACGAAGTGTTACTGCTGTTGGCGCGGCTGATGCGGGCAAGTTTCCGCTTTCACGACCAGCTGTACCGCTTTGGTGGCGAAGAGTTTGTGATCCTCATGCGCTGCGATAGCGTGGAGCATGCCCATGCCGCGCTGGAGCGCCTGCGCCTGCGCGTGCAGGAATATGCGTTCCCGCAAGTGGGCACCATCACGGTCAGCATTGGCTGCTCGGTGCTGCTGCCCAACGACACGCCCAGTGGCGCGTTTGGCCGCGCCGACAAGGCGGTCTACCACGCCAAAGAGCATGGCCGCAACCAGGTCTGCAACTACCAGGAGCTGGTGGCCTCAGGCCTGATCGTGGAACAAGCCGCCGAGAACATGGACGTAGACCTGTTCTAGTCCCGCGCCTGCCCGCCGCGGCCGGGATGTCATACTTTTTTCACACAGCTGACACACGATGTGCCTAGTCTTGGAGGGTAAACACCCGCCCATTCAGGAGTAGCCGTGAGTTCCAGTGAAGACGAATTGATCCGCCGTATCCAGAGCGACATGCTGGACAGCTACGACGAAGAGCTGGAGATGGAGCTGGACGACGGTTCTCCGCGCGACCTGAGTGCCGACGCCCGCGTGGCGCGCCGTACCTACTTCAAAGAGCTGTTCCGCATGCAGGGTGAGCTCGTCAAGCTGCAGGACTGGGTGGTGAAGACCGGCCACAAGGTGGTGGTGATTTTTGAGGGGCGCGACGCGGCCGGCAAGGGTGGCGCCATCAAGCGCATCACCCAGCGGCTGAACCCCCGCGTCTGCCGTGTGGCAGCACTGCCCGCGCCCAACGACCGCGAACGCACGCAGTGGTACTTCCAGCGCTATGTGTCACACCTGCCAGCAGCGGGTGAGATCGTGCTGTTTGACCGCAGTTGGTACAACCGCGCGGGTGTGGAGCGCGTCATGGGCTTTTGCAATGACGAACAGTACGAGGAGTTCTTTCGCACCGTGCCCGAATTCGAGAAGATGCTGGCGCGCTCGGGCATTCAGGTCATCAAATACTGGTTTTCGATTTCGGACGAAGAACAGCACACGCGCTTTCTGGGCCGTATCCACGACCCATTGAAGCAGTGGAAGCTCAGCCCCATGGACCTGGAGTCACGCGCCCGCTGGGAAGACTACACGCGGGCCAAAGAGGTGATGCTGGCGCGCACCCACATCCCCGAAGCGCCGTGGTGGGTGGTGCAAGCCGTGGACAAGAAAAAGGCACGCCTCAACTGCATCCACCATCTGCTGCAGCAAATGCCGTACGAGGAAACCGAGCACCCACCTGTGGTGCTGCCCCCGCGTGTGCGCCATGACGACTACGAGCGCCAACCGGTACCGCAGAACATCCTCGTCCCCGAGATTTACTAGCCACGCACGTCCGCCACCGGCTGGCTGCCAAAGTCACTGCGCGCCAGGTAGGCCAACACGCGCTGTGCGGCTTTAGTAGGGCTGGTCAGTTGTCCCTGGTTGTGCAGGCCGTCAAAGCTGCTGCGGTCGGGAAACTGCGTGGCATCGGCGCTGCGCAGTTGCCGCTGCATGTCGGTGTCAATCACACCGGGCGCAAGCGAGCACACCTTGGCGCCGTTGGCCTGTAGCGCTTCGTCCAGCGCCAGGCAGCGCGTGAAGTGGTCCATGCCAGCCTTGGCCGCGCAGTAGGCAGCCTGCGAGGCCATGGCGCGCCGGCCTAGCCCCGACGAAATATTCAGCACCTTGCGGGGCAGTTGCCAATTGCGCGTGGCATCCAGAAAGGCCGCAGTGAGCTGCATGGGCGCCTCCAGCCCCACCCGCAGCGCCTGCGCCAAGTCCGCCGCATCGGCGTCGCGCAGCGGCACCAGCGCGGGGATGACGCCTGCGTTGTTGATTAGCGTGGCGCTGGCCAGCGCGGCGGGGTCTTGCTGCGCCAGCCAGGTCCCCAGTTGCGTCGCCACTGGGGCGCCATCGTTCAGGTCCACTGGCCACTGCAGCAGTGTGGCGCCAACGCGCAGGGCCTGTTCGGTCAGGGCAGTGCTGGTGTGGCGGGAGATGCAAAGCAGCAAGGCATCGGGTGCCAGCAGCTGTTGGGCCATGGCCAGACCCATGCCACGGGAGGCGCCGGTCAGGATGGTGAGGTGGTGTTGCATGGGCGGCGTAAATCAAGCGGATTGAGAGGTGCACTTTAGCGTGACCAGCGTAATATGGGCCTCATGTACATTTCCGCGCGCCGATGCCTGTATGCCCTGTTGGTCACCTTGGTGGCCGCCTGCGTGATGCCCTGGGCGCTGGCCGCCACCAGTACGGTGCGCATCGGCATTGGCGAGTACCCGCCGTTCAAAGTGGAGTCCGAGTTGGGCGGTGGTCCCCTCACCGAGATCGTGCTGGAGTCCTTCAAGGCCAAAAACATCAACGCCTCTGTGGACTGGGTGCCCAACAACCGCGCTATTGCGGGCGTGATGGCGGGGCATTACGACGGCAGCTTCGGTTGGGCCCATAGCGCTGAGCGCGATGAGGCGCTGCTGTTCTCCAGCAAACCCATCTACACCTACCGCATGGTGTTTGTGCAGCGTGTGGGTGAGCGGTTGGACTGGGCTTCGCTGGCCGATTTGGGCAAGCTGCGCATTGGCGTGACGCGAGGCAACTTTTATTCGCAGCCCTTTGCCGACCTGGTGGCCCAGGGTGCGCTGGCGGTGGACGAGGCGAGTGACGACATTGGCAACCTGAAGAAGCTGTTGCGTAAGCGCGTGGACCTGTTCCCGCTGGAAGAGTCGGTGGCGCGCTACCTGATTGCCACCAAGCTGGACGCTGGCGAGGCGCCGCAGCTGGTGGTGCAGGAGAAGTCGTTCTGGACCGTTCCAATCCACTTCGTGGTGTCCAAAAAAATCCCCAATGCGCAGGAACTGATGGACGCCTTTGACGCGGGCTACCGTGAGCTGCAGCGCACCAAACGCATTGAGGTGTTGGAGCGCAAGCTGCGCAAGTAGTGCGCCTAGTCCCGCTGCTTGCGCAGCGCAAACCAGCCGGCGACCGCGGTGAAGCTGACGATGATGGCCACCACGATCCAGAAGCCGTGCGGGTGGTCGGCCCAGGGAATGCCGCCCACATTCATGCCCAGCAAGCCCGCAATGATGTTGATGGGCAAGGCCAGCACGGTCACGATGGTCAGCACGAACAGGCTGCGGTTATTCGCCTCGGCCACCTGGCCGGCCACTTCTTCCTGCAAAGACTTGATGCGCTCCTGCAGGGCCGCCATGTCGCTCAGCGCCACGGTGAATTCTTCGGTGGACTGTCGCAGGTCCTGCAGATCTTCCTCGCCAATCCAGGCGGGCGGTTTGTGCAGCAGGCGAAACAAGGCGGCGGGCTCAGGCGCCAGCAGACGCTGCAGACGCACCAGCAGGCGGCGCAAGCTGCCCAGGCCGGCGCGCTTGGTGTTCAGTCGCCCGGCCAGCAGCTGGTCTTCAATGGTATCCACGCGGGTCGTGGTGTTGCGCACGATGGACACCAGCACGTCGCCTTGGTCATGCATCAGATGCACTAGCAGGGCCACCGAGGATGCGAGCTGTGTGCCGCGCCGCACGGCATCGCGTAGCCGGTCGATGGAGCGCAGGGGCTGTAGGCGTGCGCTCACCACCAACCTGGGCCCGACAGACAGCCAGAGGGTGGAGATGTCGGCGGGCTCAAATGCAAAGTCATAGTGCACGTCGTTCACCACTGCGACCAGCATTTCGTCGTCCAGCTCCACGCGGGTAGAGCGAGACCCGTCTTTGAGCGATTCGTAAAACAGATCTGACAGCTGCAAATGGCTTTGCATCCACTGCGCAGTGGCGGCCTGCGACAGATTGAAATGCAGCCAGACAAAGCCCTCCTGAGGGCCCGTACCTTCGTGGGCATTCAGCCACTGCAGGGCCTGCTCGGTGTCTACGGGAATGCCTTGGCCCTGGGCACCGAACTGGAAGCCGTAAATCAGTCCGGAAGAATCTGCGCCGTACGTAGAAGGAGAGAGTGTGCTCATGGTGTGTCGCTCGGTGCGTTGGCTATAGAAGTCCCAAGCCTTGCGCGAGCGAGGCGATGGCGTCAGCAGTAAATTCTCCCCGTTGTACCCTGTGCAGCACCTCACTCGGTGTCAGGCACAAAAATTCTTGCACCTCACCGTCCTGGTTGCGTGGTACCACGTCCGCTGACAATGTGAGGTTGAAAACCAACAGAGTTTCGTCGTGCCAGCCTTCTTTTTCAGGGCGTGCGGTGCGGCGCGCGCCCGCATTCACTAGCGCGGTGGTGCCCAGGTGCAGGCCAGCTTCCTCCTGCAATTCCCGCAGGGCGCAGCCCAGCACGGTTTCCCCAGCAGGCAGGCCGCCTGCGGTCACGTTGTCCAGCAGGCCCGGGTCAGTGGCCTTGTTGGCAGCGCGGCGGCCGCACCACAGCTGTCCATCTGGGTTAAAGCCATTGATGTGCACCGCATGGCTCATCAGCCCCAGGTAGCGAAATCCGGCGCGCTCTGCGCTGAAGAAAGGCGCATGGTCCAGCGAGGGGGCGCTGCAGCCGTTATGCCAAAACGCAAATGCTTCGCCGCGCCAGCCAGGCAGCAGGCCTTGCGCATGGTCGCGCTCCAGCAGACCTTGCAGTGCGGTGCTGCGCTGGTCGCTGCTCCAGGAATCGCAGTCCCAGACCAGGTGCTCGTGTCCCCAGCGGCAGCCCGCCAGTTGTGCTGATATCTGGTGTGCCCGTGCTGCGTGCAGCCAGCCCAGGTGCCGGGACGGGGTACGCCACGCGGTCCAGCCAGCGGGCGGCGTGTGTTCGCAGAGCTGCTGCGTCAAAACGTCACGCTCGGCCACACTGAGTTGCGCCAGAAATGCAGCGGACCCGGAGGGCAGGGGAGAGGTGGTAGTCAGGGTCAGCCGCCGTGGTGGAGAGGGACGACCATGGTACCCAAGGCCTGTGACAGGCAGCTTAAATCTCCGCTCCCTCCACCAAGAACCGCACACGCCGCACGCCGTTCCATTCGTCCGCATTCAGCCGGAAGGCCAGCGTGACTTTGGCGGGTAACGGGTCCGTGTGGCCGAACCAGATGCCGTCCACGGGCTGGCCCTGGTGCTTGAGTTTGAGTGCCAGGTGTTTTTCTCCCACTAGGCGCTGGGACACCACTTCCACCTCTTCGCTGAAGGTGGGTGCGGCAAAACCCTGGCCCCAGACCTCTTTGTGCAGCGTGTCCACCAGGTCCACGCGGCGGTACTCGGGGGCCAGGGGGCCGTCGGTTTCCAGACGGCGGGTTAGCGTAGCGGCGTCCAGCCATTCCTGGGCCACTTCGTTGAGGCCGTTCTCGAAGTCGTCAAAAAACTCTTCAGCGACCGTGCAGCCTGCCGCCATGGCGTGACCGCCAAAGCGCAGGATGACGCCGGGGTAGCGCTTGGCCACCAGGTCCAGCGCGTCACGCAGGTGAAAGCCGGGAATGCTGCGGCCCGAGCCCTTGAGTTCGTGCTCCTTGCCTTCGGCCGCGCTGGCGGCAAACACAAAGGTGGGGCGGTGCAGCTTGTCCTTGATGCGGCTGGCCACGATGCCGACCACGCCTTCGTGGAAGTCGGGGTCGAACACGCAGATGGCAGGCGGCGGCTCGTCGCCTTCATCAAACAGGCTCTCGGCAATCATCATGGCCTGCTCGCGCATGTCCCCTTCAATCTCGCGGCGCTCGCGGTTGATGCCATCTAGCGCTTTGGCCAGCTCGTCGGCACGGCCCGGGTCGTCGGTCAGTAGGCATTCGATGCCGAGCGTCATATCCGATAGGCGGCCCGCGGCGTTGATGCGCGGGCCCAGGGCAAAGCCAAAGTCAAACGTGGTGGCGACTTCGGCCTTGCGTCCGGCTGCTATAAAAAGGCTAGCTAGTCCCGCAGGCATGGCAAGGGCTCGCACCCGTTTTAACCCTTGAGCGACGAGGCGGCGGTTGTTCGCGTCCAGCTTCACCACATCAGCCACGGTGCCCAGCGCCACCAGGGGCAGCAGGGCATCCAGCTTGGGCTGGGTGGCGGCGTCGAACACGCCGCGCTTGCGCAGCTCGCCGCGCAGCGCCAGCAGCGTGTAAAACATCACGCCCACGCCAGCGATGGACTTGCTCTCAAACGTGCAGCCGGGTTGGTTGGGGTTGACGATCACGTCGGCGTTGGGCAACTCGGCGGCGGGCAAGTGGTGATCAGTGACCAGCACCTGCAGGCCCAGGGCCTTGGCGCGCGCCACGCCGTCCACGCTGGCGATGCCGTTGTCCACGGTGATGAGCACATCGGCGCCGGACTTCTTCACGCGCTCGCTGATCGGTGCGGTCAAGCCGTAGCCGTCTACCACGCGGTCGGGTACCAGGTAGTCCACGTGGTGGGCGCCCAGCAAGCGCAGCCCGCGTACAGCCACGGCGCAGGCGGTGGCGCCATCGCAGTCGTAGTCGGCCACGATGCAGAGCTTCAGGTTCTGCGCGATGGCATCGGCCAGCAGCACCGCCGCGCGGTCCACACCCAGCAGGGTGGCGGGGGGCAGCAGCTTGGCCAGTGCGTCGTCCAGTTCATCGGGGCTGTGCACGCCGCGGGCGGCGTACAGGCGGGCCAGCAGCGGGTGCACGCCGGCTTGCTCTAGTGCCCAGACCGAGCGGGGGGGGATGTCGCGGGGGACGATGTTCATAGCGTGAGCAGTAATTCTTGCGGTGGGGGCGCGGTGAAACGGCGCTGCAGGCGGTTCCACCAGGCCGTGTTTTTGAGTTCAAACGTGGGCGCCAGGCGCTCGCCACACAGCGTGAGCTGCAGGGGCTGGCCAGCCTTGGCACGCTGCAGCAGTGTTGCAATGAGCGTGCTGTCCAGCGTGTGCCAGGCTTTGAGCCATTGGTAGGCATCGTCGCGCAGCGCAGCGGCTTCCAGCGCCTGCACCATGTCCATGCGCACTTCGGGCGCCAGGGGCGTGTGGGCGGGCAGGCGGCCGGTCCCGCTGATCCAGAAGGAGTTGACCGTGGGCTGGCCCTGGGCGCTGCGGGCGTCGTTCACCGGGTGGGTGTAGAGCAGCATCTGCATCTCGTTTTGCAGGCGGCGCAGGCCCTGGGCCTCGGGTTGGCGTGGCATCCAGTTGTCCACCTGGGTGCCGCAGGCGCGTGCCAGCGACGCGGTCGGCAGGTCGGTGAACACCGCGCCTTGCGCCAACCAGGTGCTGCTGGACAGCGCGTGCAGGCTGATGCCGTCTTCGGCAAAGTAGGGCTGCATGGTGGCGCGCAGCGCGTCCGACGCATGGGCGCCCAGCGCCAGCGTGTCGGGGTGGTCCATGGCCACGTGGTCGGCGTTGATCTGCCAATGGCAGGGCGTGATCCAGGCCCAGCCCATGGTGCCATGCGCTTTGGTCAGGCCCAGATGCTCGGCATCCAGCGCTGCCCAGGGCACCAAGCCGTCCGCACCCTGCAGGCCCATGCTCTTGGCGCGCACGCGCTCGTGCAGCGGCGTGAGCGACTCCACCGAACCCAGCAGGGGCGGTGTGGGGTCCAGCAGGCTGATGAGCTCGCCCAGGTTGGGAAGGTTCAGTTGCGCTATGGCGGCCTGGCACTGGGGGCCAGCCGGGGCCGCATGGGGAATAACGGTGTGCATGGCAGGATTGTCCCGCATGGATGCCACAATCCGGCCACCCCTGCACTTTGACACTGATTAATGCAACTGCCCTACGAGCTCACCATTGGCTGGCGCTACACGCGTGCCGGCCGTGCCACCCGGCGCAATGGTTTCATTTCCTTCATCTCGGGCGTGTCCATGCTGGGCATTGCACTGGGCGTGGCGGCCCTGATCATCGTACTGAGCGTGATGAACGGGTTTCAGAAAGAAGTGCGCGACCGCATGCTGGGCGTGGTGTCGCACATCGAGGTCTATGCTGCAGGCGGCGTGGCCCTGCCCGATGTGAACCAGACGTTGGCCCAGGCCAAGGCCAACCCCCAAGTGATTGGCGCTGCGCCTTTCATCGCCGCGCAAGCCCTGGTGGCGCGTGGTGAAGAAATGAAGGGCGCCTTGGTGCGTGGCATCGACCCCGCGCTGGAGCCCCAGGTGTCCGACGTAGCCACCGGCGCGCAGGGCGCCGTGCTGGCCCAACTGGTGCCGGGCGAGTTTGGTGTGGTGCTGGGCGGCGAGTTGGCGCGCAGCATGGGCGTCATCAAGGGCGACAAGATCACGCTGGTGGCGCCCAGCGGCCAGGTCACTCCGGCGGGCGTGGTGCCACGCCTCAAGCAGATGACAGTGGTGGGCACGTTTGATTCGGGGCACTATGAATATGACTCAGCCCTGGTGTTTGTGCACTGGGAAGACGCTGCCAAGATCTTTCGCCTGGAAGGCCCCACGGGCGTGCGCCTCAAGCTCAAAGACCTGCACCAGGCGCGTGAGGTGGCCGAGGAACTCAGCCACACCATGACCGGTGACCTGCTGCTGCGCGACTGGACGCGCCAAAACCGCACCTGGTTTGCCGCGGTGCAGGTGGAAAAACGCATGATGTTCATCATCCTCACGCTCATCGTGGCGGTGGCGGCGTTCAACCTGGTCAGCACGTTGGTGATGACGGTGACCGACAAGCGTGCTGACATTGCCATCCTGCGCACGTTAGGTGCCAGCCCGCGCAGCATCATGGGCATCTTTGTGGTGCAGGGCGCCATGGTGGGCGTCATCGGCACGCTGGCCGGGCTATTGCTGGGGCTGGGTGTGGCGTTCAATATTGATGTCATCGTGCCCGCGCTGGAACACGCGCTGGGCGCCAGCTTTTTGCCCAAGGACATTTACCTGATCAGCCGCATGCCCAGTGAGCCGCAGCAAAGCGACATCGTGCCGATCGCGGTGATCGCCCTCATCATGGCCTTCGTCGCCACCCTGTACCCCAGCTGGCGTGCCAGCCAGGTGAACCCTGCCGAGGCCCTGCGTTATGAGTGATGTGTTGTTACAAGCCACGGGCCTGACCAAGCGCTTCCAGGAAGGCCGCCTCGATGTCACCGTGTTGCATGGGGTGGATCTGCAAGTGCGCCGCGGCGAGACGCTGGCCATCGTGGGGGCCTCGGGCTCTGGCAAGAGCACCTTGCTGCATCTGCTGGGTGGGCTGGATGCGCCCAGCGCCGGCAGCGTAACGTTGTGCGGCCAGCCGCTGGCGGGCTTGGATGCCGCAGCCCAAGGCCGTTTGCGCAACAAGCACCTGGGCTTTGTCTACCAGTTTCACCACTTGTTGCCCGAGTTCAGTGCGCTCGACAACGTCGCCATGCCATTAACCATTCGGCGTGTAGCCCCCGTGGAATGTGCGGCAGCAGCTACAAAAATGCTAGCGATGGTGGGGCTGGAGCACCGCCTGCACCACCGCCCGGCCGAGCTCTCGGGTGGCGAGCGACAGCGCGTGGCCATTGCCCGTGCGCTGGTGACCAACCCCGACTGCGTGCTGGCCGACGAGCCCACGGGCAACCTGGACCGCAGCACGGCAGACGGCGTGTTCGACCTGATGCTGGCACTGGCACGCGACCAGGGCACGGCCTTTGTGCTGGTGACCCACGACGCCACGCTGGCTGCACGCTGCAGCCGCCAGTTGCAGCTGGTGTCGGGGCGCTTCGCGCCCTAGTGCGCTCCACCGCGCTTGCGCGGTGGGTGCGTGGCTTGCGGTTTGCTGACGGTGCCGGTTCCATGCCCGCCGTTCAAGGGTTCCCGCGGATGGTGCAAGGGAAGGGCGCGTCCTAAGCTGGGCGCATCCAATTCTCTGAGAGTCACTATGAACCGTCGTTGGTCTTGCTGGGTGGGCTTGTTGCTGGGCGTAGCCCTGTCGTGCGGCGTGGCCGCCCAAGAGGTGAAGCCGCTGCGCATCGGGCTCATTGGTCCGTTCACTGGCCCTTCGGCCGACTTTGGCCTGCCCATGCTCAATGGCGCCAAGCTCGCGGTGGATGAAATCAACGCGGCGGGCGGCTACCTGGGCCGGCCGCTGGAGCTGGTGATCAGGGATGACACCGCCAATGCTGACGTGGGCTTGCAGCAATCCCAAGAGGTGTTGAAAGAAGGCGTGGTCGGCACCATCGGGTTTTGCAACACCGGGGTGGCCATGAAGTCGCTGGAAACCTTCCAGGCTGCCAAGGCCCCGCTCATTGTTCCCTGCGCCACCGGCACCCCCATCACGGCCAAGTACCCAGCGCCCGAGAGCTACATCTTCCGCACTTCGGCGCGCGATGGTATCCAGGCGCCGTTCGTGGTGGACGACATCGTCTCGCGCGGGTGGACCAAGGTCGCCATCTTTGCTGACAAGACGCCCTATGGCGAAGGCGGCATGAACGACGTGGTGAAGGCCCTGGCCGCCAAAAACCTGCAGCCCGTCTTTGTCGCGCGCTTTGACCTGGGTGTGAAGGATTTGCAGACCGAGCTCAAGGCCGCGCAGGCCGCCGGCGCCAACGTGGTGTTCAGCTACACCGTGGGGCCCGAGAACGCCGTCATCGCCAAGGGCCGCCAAGCCCTGAAATGGGCCGTGCCCCAGGTGGGCGCCTGGCCGCTGTCCTTCCCCTTTTTCATTGACGGCGCCAAGGATGCGGCCGAGGGCGCGCTGATGGCGCAGACCTTCATTGCCGAGCCCAGCAACGAGCGGCGCATCTCCTTCCTGAGCGCCTACGCGCGCAAGTTCAACACCAAGAAGATCACCGTGCCCATGGCTGCGGCGCAGGCCTACGACACGGTGTACCTCCTGACCTACGCCATCCTGTCCATCCGCGACGGCAATCTTTCCGGCCCGTCGGTCAAGGCCGCGCTGGAGACCATGCCGCGCGTCTACTACGGGGTCACTGCCACGCACGAGCGCCCCTTCAGCAAAGAGGACAAAGACGCCATCACCAGCAATATGCTGGTCATGGGCATGGTGAAGAATGGCTTGGTGACCTTTGCCTACCCCGAAGACCGCACGCGCAACCTGTTTGTGCAGCGCAAACGCTAGGCCCCACAGAGGCCCGACAATGGCTGCATGCGCTGGATAGATACCCACTGTCACCTCGACGCCTTTGTGGCGGGCCAGGAGCTGGACGCCGTGCAGCAGCGCGCGCGGCAGGCCGAGGTGGTGCACTGCGTCATTCCAGCGGTGGAGGTGGCCAATCTGGACACGGTGCGCCAACTGGCACACGCAGGTGACCATAGCTATGGCCTGGGCATCCACCCGCTGTACGTGCCCACGGCACAAGACGATGCGCTGGCGGTGCTGGCGCAGCAGCTGCAAAACCACCATGCGGACCCGCGCCTGGTGGCCGTGGGCGAGATCGGGTTGGACTACTTTGTGCCCCAGCTCACCCAAAGCCCCTGGCGCGAGAAGCAGGAGGCCGTGTACCGCGCCCAGCTCAAGCTGGCCCGCCAGTTCGACCTGCCCGTGGTGCTGCATGTGCGGCGTTCCGCCGACCGTCTGCTCAAACACCTGCGCGAGGTGGCCGGCCCCGGCGGGCGCTGGCGGGGCATTGCCCATGCCTTCAACGGCAGTGAGGTGCAGGCGCAAGAATTCATCAAGCTGGGCTTCAAGCTGGGTTTTGGAGGTGCAGTGACGTTTGAGCGTGCCCACCAGCTGCGCCGACTGGCGCAGACCCTGCCGCTGGACGCACTGGTGCTGGAGACCGATGCGCCCGATATTCCCCCGCACTGGTTGTACACCACGGCGGCCGAGCGCGAAGCAGGCCTGCCCCAGGGCCGCAACACGCCCGCAGAGCTGCCACGCATTGCCCAAAGCATTGCAGGGCTGCGTGGCATGCCGCTGGCCGAACTGGCCGAGGCCACTACCCACAACGCCGGTAAAGCTCTGCCGAAGCTGGCCGCGCTGCTGGTATAAATCCCCATGGCACGAAAAGCATCCCTCTCACTCCCCGAAGTCAACTTTTCTGAAGAAGGCGATATCCGCCATTTGCACCTGGGCAGCCAGTGGATCCAGGGCTCCATGCAGGTGGACGCACCCACGGCGCTGGTGCATGAGTACATCCAACGCATGATGGCCTGGCTGCTGTTTGTCGACCCCATCACCGTGCCCAAGCGCCAGGCGCTGCAGCTGGGCCTGGGGGCCGGGTCCCTCACCAAGTTTTGCCACAAAGAGCTGCGGATGAAAACCACCGCCATTGAGCTCAACCCCCAGGTACTGCACGCCTGTCGCGGCTGGTTCAAGTTGCCGGCGGACAACAGCCGCATCCAGGTGGTGCTGGCTGACGCCTCGCAAGAGATCAGACAATCCCACTGGCTGGGTGCCGTGGATGCGCTGCAAGTAGACCTGTACGACGAAGAGGCTGCCGCGCCAGTGCTCGACAGCGCCGAGTTTTATGCCGACTGCCGCGCCACGCTGACCGACGAGGGCTGTATGACCGTGAACCTGTTTGGTCGTAGCTCCAGCTTCCAAAAGAGTGTGGACAAGATCGCCCAGGCCTTTGGCGACGATGCCATCTGGGCTTTCAAGGCCACGCGTGAAGGCAACACCGTGGTGCTGGCCCAGCGCACACCCAGCCGCCCCAAGCGTTCCGTGATGATGGAGCGTGCCGAATTCATCCAGTCGCAGTGGGGCTTGCCTGCCGACAAATGGGTGCGCGTTTTCAAACCGGTGCAAGCATGAGCACGACGTCCAAGAAACCCTCGCATTCCGTAGCGCCACACATCGGCCCGGTGGATTGGCGCCGCCTGGTGGAGTGGTTGCAGCACGACAAAGTGATAGCCGAGGAAGAAGCCCAGCGCACCATCAGCCGCTGCGCGCAGGCCGAGAGCTCGCAGCACCCGCTGGTGCGCCTGGCCAGTGTGTCCATGCGCCGCGCGTCGGACCAGAAACCGCTGGACATGGAAATGCTGACCCAGTGGCTGGCGCAGCGCGCCGGGCTGGAGTATTTGCGCATTGACCCTCTCAAGGTGGACGTGGGCAAGGTAGCAGATGCCATGGGTGCGGCCTACGCCGAGCGCCACCGCATCCTGCCTGTGGTGGTCACGCCCAGCGAGATCACCGTGGCCACTGCCGAGCCCTTCATCACCGACTGGGTGGCCGAGGTAGAGCGCCAGAGCCGCCGCAGCGTCAAGCGCGTGGTGGCCAGCCCGCAGGAGATTACCCGCTACACAGCCGAGTTTTATGCGCTGGCCAAGTCTGTGCGCGCTGCCAGCAAATCCGGTGTCAACAACGGCGCCAGCTTTGAACAGTTGGTGGAGCTGGGCAAGAGCAACAAGCAGCTGGACGCCAACGACCAGGGTGTGGTGCAGGTGGTGGACTGGTTGTGGCAATACGCCTTCGACCAGCGTGCCAGTGACATCCACCTGGAGCCACGCCGCGAGCAGGGCGTGATCCGCTTCCGCATCGACGGCGTGCTGCACCCGGTGTACCAAATGCCCATGGGTGTGCTCAACGCCATGACGGCGCGCATCAAGTTGCTGGGCCGCATGGACGTGATCGAGAAGCGCCGCCCGCAGGACGGCCGCATCAAGACGCGCAACCCGCGTGGCGACGAAATTGAAATGCGGATTTCCACCTTGCCCACAGCGTTTGGCGAGAAGATGGTGATGCGGATTTTTGACCCCGACAACGCGGTCAAAGACCTGGACGCGTTGGGCTTTTCTGCCCACGACGCGACGCGCTGGGAACAACTGGTCAAGCGGCCGCACGGCATTATTTTGGTGACCGGCCCCACCGGTTCGGGCAAGACCACCACGCTGTATTCCACCCTCAAGCGCGTTGCCACCGAAGAGGTGAACGTGAGCACCGTGGAAGACCCGATCGAAATGATCGAACCGTCCTTCAACCAGACCCAGGTGCAGCCGCAGCTGGACTTTGGTTTTCCGCAGGGCCTGCGGGCCCTGATGCGGCAGGACCCGGACATCATCATGGTCGGAGAAATCCGCGACCTGGAAACCGCCGAGATGGCCGTGCAGGCCGCGCTGACGGGCCATCTGGTGTTCTCCACGCTGCACACCAATGACGCACCCTCAGCCGTGACGCGTCTGATGGAGCTGGGCATTCCCGCTTATCTGATCAACGCCACGCTGTTAGGCGTGCTGGCGCAGCGCCTGGTGCGCACGCTGTGCAAACAGTGCAAGGTGCGCGATGACGAAGCCAGCCGCGATGCGCTGAGCGAGATGGTCAAGCCCTGGCAGATCAATGGTGGCTACAAACCCTACAAGGCCGTGGGCTGCGTGGACTGCCGCATGACAGGCTTCATGGGGCGCATGGGCTTGTATGAGTTGCTGGTGGTGTCCGAAGGCTTCAAGGCCCGGGTCAGTGGAGAGCCCGGCATTGACGCGCTGCGCCGCCAGGCCGTGACCGATGGCATGCGGCCGTTGCGGCTGGCGGGTGCCTTGCGGGTGGCCGAAGGGCTTACCGTCATCGAAGAAGTGTTGTCGTCCACGCCGCCGCTGAACGGGTGAATGATGGAGTGAAGGTAGTGCCTGCATTTACAGGCAGAATGCGAAACCGGTTAAAAAACCAGGAGACAGACAATGAATATAAAAAGCCAAAAAGACTTTTTCTCGGGCCTGATGTTCATGGGCGTTGGCGTGGCCTTTGCATGGGGCGCCAGCGGCTACAACATTGGCAATGGGGCCCGCATGGGCCCAGGCTACTTCCCCTTGGTGCTGGGCATTCTGCTTGGTGTCTTGGGGGGTGTCATCACCTTCAAATCGCTGGTGGTAGAAACCCAGGACGGTGACAAGATCGGCAAGTTTGCCTGGAAGCCGCTGGTCTTCATCATCCTGGCCAACCTGGTGTTTGGCGCATCTATCGGCGGTTTGCCCGTCATCGGCTTGCCGCCACTGGGGCTGATTGTGGGCATCTACTTGCTGACCTTCATTGCCAGCAATGCCGGTGACGAGTTCAACTTCAAGGAGGTCATTGTGCTGGCCACCATCCTTGCGCTCTTGAGCTACCTGGCTTTCATCGTCCTGCTCAAGTTGCAGTTCCCCGTCTGGCCTGCTTTCCTGGCCGCCTGAACCCCCACCGAGGAACTTGACCATGGAACTCTTTAACAACCTCGCGCTCGGTTTTGGTGTCGCCTTCACGGTCCAAAACCTGATTTACGCTTTCATCGGCTGCCTGCTGGGTACGCTGATCGGTGTGCTGCCCGGCATTGGCCCTCTGGCCACCATCGCCATGCTGCTGCCTGCCACCTACGCCTTGCCCCCTGTGGCTGCGCTGATCATGCTGGCCGGTATTTACTATGGCGCCCAGTACGGCGGCTCCACCACCGCCATTTTGGTGAATCTGCCTGGCGAATCGTCCTCGGTGGTGACCGTCATTGACGGCTACCAGATGGCGCGCAATGGCAGGGCAGGTCCCGCGCTCGCGGCGGCTGGTCTGGGTTCTTTCTTTGCGGGCTGCGTGGGCACGCTGATCCTGGCGGCCTTCGCCGGCCCCCTGACCGAGCTGGCCTTCAAGTTTGGCCCTGCAGAGTATTTCTCGCTCATGATTCTGGGCCTGGTGGGTGCGGTGGTGTTGGCGTCCGGCTCCATCCTCAAGGCGATTGCGATGATCGTGCTGGGCCTGCTGCTGGGCATGGTGGGCACCGACGTGAACTCCGGTGTGGCCCGCTTCAGCTTCGACATCCCTGAGCTCACCGACGGCATTGGCTTCATTGTCATTGCCATGGGTGTGTTCGGCTACGGTGAAATCATCAGCAACCTCTCGAAGCACGAGAGCGAGCGGGAGGTGTTCGTTGCCAACGTCACCGGCCTGTGGCCCACCAAGGAAGATTTCCGCAACATGGTTCCTGCGGTCTTGCGGGGTACCGCACTGGGCGCCATTTTGGGTATCCTGCCCGGTGGCGGCGCGGTGATGGCGTCGTTTGCGGCTTACACCCTGGAGAAGAAAACCAAGCTGCGTCCCGGTGAAGTGCCATTCGGCAAAGGCAATATCCGCGGTGTGGCAGCGCCTGAGTCGGCCAACAACGCTGGCTCGCAAACGTCTTTCATTCCCTTGCTGACCCTGGGTATTCCGCCCAACGCCGTGATGGCGCTGATGGTGGGGGCCATGACCATCCACAACATCCAGCCCGGCCCGCAGGTCATGACCAGCAACCCCGAGCTGTTCTGGGGCCTGATCGCCTCCATGTGGATCGGCAACCTGATGCTCATCATCCTGAACCTGCCGCTGATTGGCATCTGGATCAAGCTGCTGACCGTGCCTTACCGCTGGCTGTTTCCGTCCATCGTGCTGTTCTGCGCGATTGGCGTGTACTCCACCAACAACAACACCTTCGACATCTGGATGGTGGGCCTGTTTGGCGTGATTGGTTACCTGTTCATCAAGCTGGGCACAGAACCTGCTCCGCTGCTGCTGGGCTTTATCTTGGGCCCGATGATGGAAGAATATTTGCGCCGTGCGCTGCTGCTGTCGCGCGGGGACTGGAGCGTGTTCCTGACCCGTCCACTGTCCGCCGGCCTGCTGGCTGCGGCTGTGCTGCTGCTTGTCGTGGTGCTCATGCCTTCCATCAAGGCCAAGCGCGAAGAGGCGTTTGTTGAAGATTAATTTTTGAGTCCGTCCTCCCCTTGAATATCCAAACCGCGCAGCACCCCCAACGCCTCTCGCTTCACAACGAAGTTCACGCCCGTCCGCCCGAGTCCATGGCTTCCCCCATGGCGCTCTCGCACGTGGTCATGGTCTGCGATGCCGAGCAGAGAGAGGCCAGCCGCGCGCACATTGCCGCGTTGGCACGCGACCACCATCTGGCCGCGCCGGATGCGGATTCCATCCACATCCGGATGGACCTGGGCCTGTACCGGCTGCGCTGGGAGCTGCACACCGAGTTTGTGACCTGGACCTTCATGCGCCCGATCAGCAACCAGGTCGGCACGGACCGAGAGCCCGAGCTGGCGCTGAATGCCGTGCCCCAGCAGTGGCTGGCCAACCTGCCAGGGGGATGCCTGGCCAGCTTGCACCTGTGGGTGCTGTCCACCAGCGAGGTGGATACGGGGCCGTGGATACGCCAATTGCTACACGAGGACACGCTGGTGGCCTCCACGGTGGCCGATGGTTTTGGCGAGGTGTACACCGACTTTGCGGTGCACGCCGATGGCTTTTCGCGCATGGTGCTGCTGGCGGGCGGGGTGACGCCACGCCGCCTGGGCCGTTTGGTGCAGTGCCTGTTGGAGATCGAAACCTACCGCATGGCGGCGCTGCTGGGCTTGCCCGCGGCGCGCGAAGCCTCCGTGGTGCTGGCGTCTGCCGAGCGCGAATTGGCGGAGCTGGCCGAGGCCATCCGCAGCGCCACGCGCGATGACGAACCCATGCTGCTGGACCGCCTGACCCGTTTGGCAGGGCAGGTGGAGAGTCAGCATGCGGCCACTCATTCCCGTTTTTCGGCCAGTGCGGCCTACTTTGAGCTGGTAGACAAACGCATTGAAGACATTGCCGAGTCGCGCTTGGCCGGTATGCAGACCATTGGCGAGTTCATGGAGCGCCGCCTTACCCCCGCGCGCAGCACCTGCGCCTGGTCCAGCCGGCGCCAGGACGCCCTGTCGCAGCGCGTGTCGCGCATCAGCAACCTGCTGCGCACGCGGGTCGAGATTGAGCAACAGCAGAGCAGCCAGGCCCTGCTGGCCACCATGAACAGCCGCCAGGACATGCAGCTCAAGCTGCAGTCCACGGTGGAAGGCCTGTCGGTGGCGGCCATCACCTACTACATCGTGGGCCTGGCCACCTACCTGGCCAAGGGTGCGCAGCACTGGGGCTGGCCCTGGAGCCCTGAAATCACCGCTGCAGTGACCATTCCGGTGGTAGCACTCAGTGTTTGGTGGTCTTTGCGGCGCATGCACCACCGGGTGTTTCGGGCGTCATAGGCAAAGTCAATCCGCTTCATTGGATCAATCAAACCAAAACATGGTGTGCAGGGCCTAAGATTCAGGCTGTTCATGTTCAGAACAGCAACTTCAAGAGGAAAAATACCATGTCATTGATCAACACAGAAGTCATCCCATTCAAGAACGAAGCCTTCCACAACGGCAAGTTCATCACGGTGACCAACGAGACCCTCAAGGGCAAGTGGAACGTGTTCATTTTCATGCCCGCCGCGTTCACCTTCAACTGCCCCACCGAAGTGGAAGACGCGGCTGAACACTACGCGGAATTCCAAAAAGCCGGTGCCGAGGTCTACATCGTGACCACAGACTCCCATTTCGCACACAAAGTTTGGCACGAGACTTCCCCCGCGGTGGGCAAGGCCAAGTTCCCCTTGATCGGTGACCCGACCCACGTGTTGAGCCGCGGGTTTGGTGTGCACATCGACGAAGACGGCATGTCCCTGCGTGGCACTTTCATCATCGACCCACAAGGCACGATCAAGACCATGGAAGTGCATTCCAACGAAATCGCCCGTGACGTCAAGGAAACTGTGCGCAAGCTGAAGGCTGCCCAGTACACCGCCGCCCACCCTGGCCAAGTGTGCCCCGCCAAGTGGAACGAAGGCGCCAAGACCATCACGCCCTCGCTGGATCTGGTCGGCAAGATCTAAGCCTCCCCGGCAAGACGGCAGAGCGCCCTGAGCGCTCACTAGCCGGACAGCGTCCTGGTGCGTGTGCAGCAGGCCGTCCGGCTTTTTTATTCCCGAAAGAATTGAAAGGACACCACCATGCTCGACGACACACTCAAAGCCCAACTCGCGGCCTACCTGGAGCGCGTAACGCTGCCGATTGAGTTGGTGGCTTCCCTGGGCGACGACAGCAACTCGGCCGAAATGCTGGATTTGCTGCAAACCATCCAGGGCCTGCGCACCGACAAGATCAGCCTGCGCACCGATGGTGCGGACGCACGCAAGCCCTCGTTCACGCTACAGCGCGCTGGCACTGCCACCAGCCTGAGCTTTGCCGGCCTGCCCTTGGGCCACGAGTTCACTTCGTTGGTGCTGGCCCTGCTGTGGACCGGTGGCCACCCGCCCAAGGTGGAGCAGGACGTGATCGACCAGATCAAAGGCCTGGACGGTGACTTCAACTTCGAGGTCTACATGTCCCTGACCTGCCACAACTGCCCGGACGTGGTGCAGGCCCTGAGCCTCATGGCCATCCTGAACCCCAAGGTGAAGACGACCGTCATCGAGGGCGGTGCCTTCCAGGAAGAAATCAACGCCCGCGAAATCATGGCCGTGCCTAGCGTCTACCTGAATGGTGCGCTGTTTGGCAATGGCCGCATGCTGGTGGAAGAAATTGTGGCCAAGCTGGACACCGGCGCCGCCGACAAAGACGCTGCCAAACTGTCCGCCAAAGACCCGTATGACGTGCTCATCGTCGGCGGTGGCCCTGCTGGCGCAGCCGCAGCGGTGTACGCCGCCCGCAAAGGCATCCGCGTGGGTGTGGCGGCCGAGCGCTTTGGCGGTCAGGTGAACGACACCATGGCTATCGAGAACTACATCTCGGTGCAGGAAACCGATGGCCCCAAATTTGCCGCGGCACTGGAGGCGCAGACCCGCTCGTATGGCGTGGACATCATGAACCTGCAGCGCGCGGACAAGATCGTGCCCGCGGCCCAGCCGGGTGGCTTGGTCGAAGTGGTGCTGGCCAACGGGGGCACGCTCAAGGCCAAGACCGTCATCCTGTCCACCGGCGCACGCTGGCGCAATGTGAACGTGCCTGGCGAGCAAGAGTACAAAAACAAAGGCGTGGCCTACTGCCCGCACTGCGATGGCCCCTTGTTCAAGGGCAAGCGCACCGCGGTCATTGGCGGCGGCAATTCGGGCATCGAAGCCGCTATTGATTTGGCTGGCATCGTGGCCCACGTCACCGTCATCGAGTTTGCCGAGCAGCTCAAGGCCGATGCCGTGCTGATCAAGAAGCTCAACAGCCTGCCCAATGTGACCGTGCACACCAACGCCCAAACCACCGAAATTACCGGTGCCGACGGCAAGGTGAATGGCTTGAAGTACAAGGACCGTGCCACTGGTGTTGAGCATCTGGTCGAGCTGGAAGGCGTGTTCGTGCAGATCGGCCTGGTGCCCAACACCGAATGGCTCAAGGGCACCATCGAGCTGAGCAAGTTCGGCGAAATCATCGTGGACGCCAAGGGCCACACCAACGCCAACGGCGTGTTTGCGGCCGGCGACTGCACTACGGTGCCGTTCAAGCAGATCGTGATCGCGGCGGGTGATGGGTCGAAGGCTGCGCTGAGCGCGTTTGACCACTTGATCCGCAACTAAGCGGATGGCGTGCTGCAAAGGCACTGCGTTCGATTTCGATAACAAAGGGGGCTGCAACCCCCTTTTGTTCTTTTCTGCAGAGAACCGATTTTTTCCGGAATGAAGACAAATGAGCTCAAATGTCAGTTTGACTATTCAGAGTTCTTATGCAATCTAACCCTCAGCTTGAAACTGACGATACTTTGCCAATACTTCAAAACTGGAATGCGCGAAAAGCTGGTCTGGAGAAGCTCGGGATATACGAATTCCCTCTGTATTCTGATGCTCGTATCACTGGTGAAATTCAGCGATCTGATTGGCCGTATGCGTTTCTGAACGCTGTGCCAGCGTATGACGAGCCAGGCTATGTTCAGGCGCCACTCATACTTCGAGTTGATATTCACGCCGTCCAGTCTCAAAGGCCCAACTTTTCAAAGACAGACGTTTCGCAATATCACGGTGGACTTCTGACCGATGAAATTGCTTCTCTTACGTCGCTTTGTATTGGGGTGCGAGTGAAAGCGGGCGGGCAATCACGTCGGTTTGATCGAATTAATGCTGATCCACTTGGGCGGCCGGTTGCCTGGGATAGTAGGCCTATTCCACCTCTAAATTTAAACAAAAATCGATTGATACTTCCGGAAATCGTAAACACGCATTCCATTGACCATTTGATCCGACTTGAAAAGATACTAAATCTTTCTGGAACAAAAACAATTGCGTTAGTTCGGGCGGCTCGGCTGTACCAGGACGCACTATGGATCGTGGAAGCAGATCCAGCATTGGCTTGGTTGATGTTTGTCTCGGCCCTCGAAACTGCTGCAGATCAATGGCAAACGGAAAAAGGTTCGGCAGTTGATAGATTGATGTACTCCAAGCCGGAATTGGTTGCTCTATTGCAAATATCAGGCGGAAGTGTTTTGGTCGAAAGCGTTGCGGAACAAATAGAACAGTCACTTGGCGCAACAAAGAAGTTTGTAGAGTTCACTTTGCAGTTTCTGCCCCCACCACCTCCGGTTCGGCCTCCCGAGGGTTTTCAGATCCCTTGGGATCCCGTCTCCATGAAAAAGGTTTTAAGCCTTGTATATGGATATCGATCTAAGGCGCTACACGGAGGGACTCCATTTCCTGCGCCAATGTGTGACGGTGCATTTAGGATCAGTCCCTCAGACGGATATGCTGAGCGCGGTACGGTTGGCCTAGCTGCGAGCACACACGGCGGAGTTTGGCTCGCCAAGGATGTTCCAATTAGCCTTCATACCTTTCACTATGTCGTTCGTGAAGTCCTGCTCGCATGGTGGGGACATATGTCAGATGCTTAAGCGTTGCTTGATATGTCTATCTCTGATAGACCAAATCAATAGGGGGGATTTGCAACTGGATCGCCCCGTTTTCTGTCACTCACACTATGCCCGTCCGAATCTACCTCGCCCCCATGGAGGGGCTCCTCGACTTTGTCCTGCGTGACATCCTGACCCGCGTGGGCGGGGTGGAGAAGTGCGTGTCGGAGTTCATTCGGATCACGCACTCGCTGATGTCAGAGAAGGCCTTGCTGCGCACGGTACCCGAGCTGGCCCATGGTGCACGCACCTTTGCAGGCGTGCCGGTGTGGCCGCAGCTGCTGGGGTCGGACGCCGTGTGTTTGGCCGAGAACGCGGCGCGTCTGGCGGAGATGGGCGCACCGGGCATTGACCTGAACTTTGGTTGCCCAGCCAAGGTGGTGAACCGGCATGGCGGCGGCGCCGCGCTGTTGCAAGACCCCGAGGTCCTGCGCACCATTGTGGCCGCGGTGCGCGCGGCAGTGCCGGCCCACATTCCCGTTACCGCCAAGATGCGTTTGGGCTTCAACGATGACAGGCTGGCGCTGGATTGCGCGCTGGCGTTGGAGGCCGGTGGCGCGGCCGAGATTGTGGTGCATGCGCGTACCAAGGCGCAGGGTTACCGCCCGCCCGCCTACTGGGGCCGCGTGGCCGATGTGCGCGAGGCGGTGCGGGTGCCCGTCGTGGTAAATGGCGAAATCTGGAGCGTGGAAGACGCCCAGGCCGCCGTGGCGCAAAGCGGCTGCGACATCCTCATGCTGGGGCGCGGCATTGTGGCGCGCCCGGCCTTGGCGCGCAGTGTGCTGGCGGCCATGGGCACGGTGCCTGGCAGCATCGCCCAGCCCGGCGATGACTGGAGCTGGGAGCAAATGGGCCCGCTGATGCATGCCTTCTGGCAAGTGACCAGCACGCAGCTGGAGAAAAAGCAGCAGGCCGGCCGCGTGAAACAATGGCTCAACTTGCTGCGTCGCCACTACCCGGAGGCGCAGACGGCGTTTGACGAGATGCGTACCTTGGTCAAACCCAGCGATGTGGAGGATTGGATGCGCACGGGAATTCCTCAGCCATGAATATTCACCTCGGTTACCGCCCCGGCTGCATCGGCCGCATCGTCGAGCTGCACGCCAGCTACTACGCGCGCACCGCAGGCTTTGGCGCACCGTTTGAAGCCAAGGTAGCGTCCGGCCTGGCTGCGTTTTGCCTGGACTACCAGGTGGACCGGGACGGCCTCTGGTTGGCAGAACACGATGGGGTGATCCACGGCTCCATTGCCATTGATGGATCGCACCATGAAACAGCGGGCGCGCACCTGCGCTGGTTCATCACGTCTGATGCTTCACGCGGCCACGGCCTAGGCTCGCAACTGCTGACGGCGGCCATGGATTTTTGCCGGGCACGCGGCTACCGCCAGGTGCACCTGTGGACGTTTGACGGCCTGCATGCGGCACGGCATCTGTACGAAAAGCATGGCTTCACGCTCACGCAAAGCCAGCAGGGCACGCAGTGGGGCAAAGAGGTGACAGAGCAGCTGTTTACATGCCAAATAGGCCTCTAGCCCCCGTCGATATTGCGCGAGCAGCTCCTGAATTCATAGCAATCTGCGCTGGGCCTTAGGCCCACAAACTCTCCAACCCGTCTATGGGTACAAAGCGTTTGTTGCGGATGACCAAGCGCGTGGGGCCGGGCAGGGCGGGCGTGGGCACCGAGTGCTGTGGGTCGCCGGGGTAGCAGAGGATGACCTCGCCGTCTTGCGTGAAATTCTCCGGGCAAATGCAGGGTGGCGGTTGTTGTCGCGCAGCGTGCAGTGCTTCGGCGGTGCTGCCATAGCGCGCCAGATGGGCCAGGCTCATGATCTGCGGCGGTGCCATTTCAATCTCGCCGCGGTGGTAGCGCTGCAGAGCTTCCTGGGGCGCGAGCCAGATGCTGGCCGTGGTCTCGAAGTTGTCGTGGCTGGCCTCCTGGTCGGCAGGCGCCAGCGCCAGAAAGAAGCGCGTGTCAAAGCGCTTTTTGCTCAGGGCGGCCATGCGTGGCGTGATCCAGCGGCTCCAGGGCACCAGCGCGCTGGCCTGCAGCGCGGCGCCGGATACGGCTACCCAGGCCTGCCAGTCCTCGGGTTTCAAACTGGCGGGGCGCGTGCTGCCAGCGGCCAGCAGCACACCGGCTTCTTCAAAGAGCTCGCGCAGCGCCGCCACAAACAGACCGGCCGCCACGGGCGCCTCAAGCACGGGCTCATTCAATTGCTGGGCCAGGGCGGCGGCGGGCAGATCCAGGGCACCCACGGCGGTGGGCGAGCTGTCATGGTCGTCCAGCTTGCCGCCGGGAAACACATAGGCTTCGCCAAAGGTGTCCGACAGGCCGCTGCGCTTGAGCAAAAACACCTCCAGGCCCGCAGCGCCATCGCGTAGCAGGACGACGGTGGCCGAGTCGCGGGGGTTACTCATCGGGTCAGATGTGGCGTGCAGCACAGGGGTGTTCCGGTAAAGTTGCAAAGCGCCTGAACAGGCGGAGCACAGACTAACAGAGCCGGCGCAGCCCGGCTTCACGCAGGAGACAAACATGGGTGTAGATTTCAAGGGCCGTGTGGCCATCGTGACCGGTGCGGGCGGCGGTTTGGGTCGCCAACATGCGCTGGCGCTGGCCGCACGCGGCGCCAAGGTGCTGGTGAATGATTTGGGCGGTGCGCGCGATGGCTCGGGCGGTTCGCTGTCGGCGGCCGAATCCGTGGTGGCCGAGATCCGCGCCACCGGTGGCGAGGCCATGGCCAATGGCGCATCGGTGACCGACTTTGACGCGGTGCAGGCCATGGTGAAGCAGGCGGTGGACGCCTGGGGCCGCGTGGACATCCTTGTGAACAACGCGGGCATCTTGCGCGACAAGAGTTTTGCCAAGATGGAGCTGGCCGACTTCCGCCTGGTGGTGGACGTGCACCTGATGGGCGCAGTGCACTGCTGCAAGGCCGTATGGCCCCATATGAACGAGCAAAAGTACGGCCGCATTCTGATGACCACGTCCAGCTCGGGCCTGTATGGCAACTTTGGCCAGAGCAACTACGGTGCGGCCAAGCTCGCGCTGGTGGGGCTGATGCAGACGCTGTCGATTGAAGGCGCCAAAAACAACATTCGGGTGAACAGCCTGGCCCCCACGGCCGCCACCCGCATGACCGAAGACCTGATGCCGCCCGCCGTGCTGGAAGCGCTGAAGCCCGAGGCCGTGGTGCCCGCCATGTTGGTGCTGGTGAGTGAGGATGCACCCACGCGCACCACGCTGTGCGCCGGCGCGGGCAGTGTGGAGGCGGCCCACATCACGCTGACCCAGGGCACCTGGATTGGGCTTGATGCGCAAAGCCCCGAGCGCCTGGCCGCGCAGCTGGCAGAGGCGCTGGACCGCAACGGCGAAGGCGTACCGCAAAGCGGTGCGGCCCAGGGCGCCCAAGAGGTGAGCCGGGCCTCTGCGCGACTCGGGGGCTGATTCCGCCTACAGCGCGCCTGCTGCGGTGGGCGCCGCATCTTCCGGCACGCGGGTGGCGCCTGACTGCGCCAGCGCGCGCCGCTCGGCCACATCCATCACGGCCGTGGGGTCGGTTTCCGAGGCACTTTTGTGGGCAATGCCAATGCCGAAGCGCGGCTGGAAGGTGTGGTTGGCATCTTTGATGCCCAAAATCTTCAGCGGCCGGGTCAGCACGGTGCGCAGCCGCAGCACCATGCGCTCCACTTCCTGCGCGTTCTTCACGGCAGAGATCACCACCACAAAGCAGCGCGGGTGGTACAGCCCCACCACGTAGCGAAAGCCCACCGCGCGCCGGATACGCGCCGTCATGGCCTGCAGGATTTGTTGCTCCACGCCGTGCCCTGCGGACTCACCCAGTTCGTACAAATTGCCCAGATGCAGGCACACCACCGCGCACTCCCGCTTCAGGCGGACGCTGCGCCAAAAGGCATCGTCCACCTTGGAGACGAGCACCGAGCCAGTGTGCAGGCCCGTGGCCAGGTCGGTACCGGACGCCTTTTTGGTCAGGCGAATCAGCTGCTTGTTGACGCGGTTGCGCTGCACGGTGAGGCCCGTGATGAGCAAGAAGTGGCACAGCGTGCAAAACGCGATCAATGCCATCAGGGGCCAGCTCAGCGCACCGGGCGACAGTGCCTGCCCAAACATGCCCACCACCATAGCCACCAGGAACAGGCAGGCCAGCACCATCCAACGCGCCAGATCGTCACCCAGCAAGGCGGCGCGGATAGTGATCACCAGCCCCACCAGGGCACCCAGCGTGCTCAACATGCCGGTGACCAGCAGGGGCGACGTGCTGTGGGGATCGTCCCCATACAAGATATACGCCGTAGCCACCACCGCGGTCGCAATGAGGCCCAGGGAGACAAAGACCATGCTGCGGTAGACCGCGCGGTCGTCGCGCTTTACCCCCAGCCACAGGCCCAGGTAGGTCAGCGCCAGCGCACCGCTCAGCGGCGCCATGCTGACTTTCATGATCCCCATGGTCTGTTCAGGAATTTCAGGAAACAGTTGCGCCGCCAAGCCCGACATGATCACGCAGCTCCAGCCGGTCAGCAATACAAAGACCAGCGCGCGCCAAGCCCCCACGGTGGGATTGATCACCAAGTCGGACACGGCCACGATGGACAGGGTGAGAAATCCCCCCAGCATGCAGGACCAGACAATGAGTTCCGAGGTATCCATCGGCGGCATTATTCCACCGGCGAGCAATAAATGGCGGCCTGTGGTACCTTTGCGCCCCACAGAAGAGGAAGGGCCCGTAGGCATGGACAGTAATCAAGCGGCCTTGAGCGCCCTGACAGCACAGCGTTTGCGCGGTATCCGCCGGGGCGTGGAGAAAGAGAGCCTGCGCGCGCTGCCTAGCGGCCTGCTGGCCATGACATCGCACCCCCAGGCCTTGGGCTCGGCGCTCACGCACCCGCACATCACCACCGATTTCAGCGAATCCCAGGTGGAACTCATTACCAGCGTCCAGGCCGACCCCGATGTCTGCGTGGAGGAGCTCACCCAGATCCAGCAGTTCACGCTGCGTGCCATGGGCGACGAGCGGCTGTGGGTCTCCAGCATGCCCTGTTGTTTGCCCGAAGACGATGCGATCCCGATTGGCCAGTACGGCAGCTCCAACGTGGGGCAGTCCAAGAGCGTGTACCGCATGGGCCTGGGCCACCGTTATGGCCGGCGCATGCAAACCATCTCTGGCATCCATTACAACTGGTCGCTGCCCGATGTGAGCAGCGAGCAGTACTTTGGGCTGATCCGCAACTTCCGCCGCCACGCCTTTTTGCTGCTGTACCTGTTCGGCGCTTCGCCCGCCGTGTGCTCGTCCTTTGTGGCCGGGCGCCAGCACCAGCTGCAGCCCTTGAGTAGCGGCACCATGTACCTGCCCTATGCCACCTCGCTGCGCATGGGGCGCCTGGGCTACCAGAGCGATGCGCAATCGTCCCTCGCCGTGAGCTACAACAGCCTGGAAGGCTATGCCCACTCGCTGCACGGCGCGCTGACCCAGCCCTACGCGCCCTACGAAGCCATTGGTGTGAAGGCCGCGGATGGCAGCTACAACCAGCTGGCCACCACTTTGTTGCAGATCGAGAACGAGTTCTACGGCACCATCCGCCCCAAGCGCGTCACCTTTGCGGGCGAGCGCCCGCTGCACGCGTTGCGCGAGCGTGGTGTGGAGTATGTGGAAGTGCGCCTGATGGACCTGGACCCGTTCGAGGTGGTGGGCATCAACAGCCAGACCATGCGCTTCCTCGACGTGTTTTTGCTGCACTGCCTATCAACTGCCAGCGCGCCCGATACGCCGCAGGAAATTGCCGCCGTGGCGCGCAACCAGCATGCGGTGGCCGAGCGCGGCCGCGAGCCTGGTTTGCAGCTGCAGCGCGGGGATGCGATGGTGGAGTTGAAGACCTGGGGAGATGAACTGCTGCGCGGCATGCTGCCCTATGCGCAGGCGCTGGACGCCACCCATGGTGGCAGCCAGTACCAGGACGCCTTGCGCGCTGCAGAGCACGGCCTGCAACACCCCGACACCTTGCCCTCAGCCCGCGTGCTGCGCGAGATCACTGAGCGCCATGAGGGCTCATTCGTGTCCTTTGTGCGCGCCCAGTCGGAGCAGACGCGCGCAACCATGCTGCAAGCGCCCGTGGCGGCCGAAGCAGCGGCTGGTTTTGCCGAAGAGTCGCAGAAATCGTGGGACGCGCAGCGCGCCATTGAGGCCGCCGACACCATGCCCTTTGGCATCTACCTGCAGGAGTATTTGGCTCCCCGCAGGTTGCAGGCCCAGCCGATCAAGGCCGCGCTGGCCTGATCGACTATCGCAGTCGCTGAATTAAGCGGCTTTGCGGGCGCGTGTGGCTGTCTTGGCCACGGTGCGCTTGACTGCAGCCACTTTGGCCTTGGTCTTGGATCCGGCAATCTTGCTCACCAGCGCGCCACTCTTGGCTTCGATCTTGGAGGCCACGTTGGTCACGGCCACAGCAGCGGGCACAGCGGCCACGGCGATGGTGTTCAGTGTGGTGAAGCCGGTGGATTTTTCGAAGCGGCTGGCGTTGGCGGCCACTTGTTCCAAGCCCTTGCCGGCCAGTTCCACGGCCTTGTTCACCGCGGTGTCGGCGCTGTCGGTGGTCAGGGTCACGCCTTGGGTGTACAGCGAGGTGATTTTCTTCTGGGCAGCCACGGCATTGGTGCGCACTTCGGCGCTAATGCGGTTGCCGGCCTTTTTGACGGCGGCAGCCCAGGACTGGTCCACATAGCCCACGGCGCGGGCATTGCCCACCCGGTAGGCGTTGATCACGTTCTTGGCGGTGTTGCCGTAGGACTCGATCAGTTCGTTGGTCACGGTGGACAGCTTTTTGTTGGCCATTGAAAACTCCTGCAAGGTAGGTTGAATAGGAAACACTGCCTTGCATTCTCCAAAGGCCGCCTAGTGAAGGCACCTTAAATCCCGCGTCTATCCTAGAGCCAGCTGCCTAAGTTGCGCAGCCCCTCAGCCTGCCGCGCGGCCACTCAGCCAGCCAGCAACCTCTGCGTCCGGCATGGGTTTGCCGTGCAAATAGCCCTGAATCTCTTCGCAGCCCATGTCCTGCAGCAGTGTGTGCTGGGCCTGGGTTTCCACGCCCTCGGCAATGACGGAAAGGCCCAGGCTGTGCGCCAGCGAGATGATGGCCTGCGCAATCACCTGGTCGTCGCGGTCGGTACAAATCTGGCGCACAAACGACTGGTCGATCTTCAGCACATCGAGCGGAAAGCGCTTGAGGTAGGCCAGGCTGGAGTAGCCGGTGCCGAAGTCGTCAATCGCCAGTTTCAGGCCCATGGCCTTGAAGCGGCGCAGCAGCTCCAGCGTGTGGTGCAGGTCCAGCATGGCCGTGCCCTCGGTGATCTCCAGCTCCAGCTGCTCCGCGGGCAGGCCCGAGTTTTCCAGCGCCGCCTCCACGTGGCGGAACAGCTGGGGGTCGCCAAACTGGCGCAGCGACAGGTTCACGGCCACGCGCAGCGGTGGCGCGCCCGCGGGGCGCAGCGCCTGCCAGGCTACCGCTTGCTGGCAGGCCTGCTGCAGCATCCAGGCGCCCATGCCGACGATCTGGCCGTTCTCCTCGGCAATCGGGATGAACTTGGCGGGGGACACCAAGCCCAGCGTGGGGTGCTGCCAGCGCATCAACGCCTCAAAGCCCTTGACCGCGCCGCCTTGGGCCAGCACCTGGGGCTGGAAGAAGGCGGCCAGTTCTTGGCGGTCCACCGCGCGGTGCAGGTCGTTGTGCAGGCGAAAGGCCGAGCTCAAGTCGGGCGCCGCGCTGGCATCGTGCACGGCGATGTGCTGACCCGGTTGCGCACGCGCAGCGGCCAGCGCCAGGTCCAGCCGCGCCAGCACCACCTCGGGCCGGTCGTCGGTGGCAATCTGGGTGCATACGGCCACCGAGATGGTGGGGAAGTGTTCGTCACGGTCCACGGATACAGGCTGTGCCATGGCGCCCAGCAGGTGGGTGGCGATGGCGGGGTGCGACAGGCTCTCGGGCCAGCGTGGGACCAGCACGGCCAGCCGGTCGTCACCCAGGCGCGCCAGCACGCAGCGCCCGGCCTGGGCCATGGGGGCGCTTTGGGTTAGCGCCGTCAGGCGCCGCGCCAGCGCGCCCACACAGGCGTCCAGCGGGCCGGCGCCCAGCACCTGCGCCATCTGCGCCAGGTTGTCCAGTCCCACCACCAGCAGCACCAGTGCTTCCTGCGGCTCCGGCGGGGCGCTCAGCGCATCGTTGAGCAGCAGCAAAAAGTGCGCGCGGTTCGGCAAGTCGGTGGTTGGGTCGTAGTGCAGCAGGTGGTGGGCTTGCTCCACCCGTCGCTGGCTGGCCATCTGTTGGGCCGCAGCCTTGCCCAGCTGCGCCTGGATGCAGGTCAGCAACTCATCGCGCTGGAAAGGCTTGGTCAGGTAGTCATCAGCGCCCAGGTTCATGCCCTGGCGCACATCGCCGCGGTCGGCCTTGGCGGTCAGCAGCACGATGGGTGTGTGCGCCACGGCCGCATCAGCACGCAGGGCGCGCACCAGCTCGTGGCCCGTCATCTCGGGCATCATCACATCGCTGAGCACCATGTCGGGCTGGTGGGTCCGGATCAGCTCCAGCGCCTCGCGCCCATTGGGCGCAGCGAATACGGTAAAGCCCTCCAGCCGCAGCAGCAGGCTCAGGTTGTTGCGGATGTCGGTCTCGTCTTCCGCAATCACAATCCTCACGCTCATGCCGATGCCCCTTCAGTGCCGCTGGCATAGGCCAGGCGCACGGTAAAGCTGGTGCCTTGGCCCGCTGCGCTGGCCACGTGGATGCTGCCACCATGCAGGTCCACCGAGTTTTTGACGATGGCCAGGCCCAGGCCGGTGCCCTGGATCTCGCCCACATTGCTGGCCCGGTGGAAGGACTCGAACAGGTGCGGGATTTCCTCGGTGGGAATGCCAATGCCTTGGTCGGACACCTGCAGCACCACCTGGTCTGCCTCACGCCGCATGCTGAAGCGCACCTCGCCGCCCTGGGGCGAATACTTCATGGCGTTGGACAGCAGGTTGCCAAAGATGTGGCCCAAGAGCTTCTCGTCGTACAGGCCGGTGGCGGGTTGCACCTCAAAGTCGGTGACCAGGGTGCAGCGGCAGTCGGGCTGCTGGGTCTTTGCGTCTTCCACCAGGGTGTGGCCCAGGGCCACCAAGTCCAGCAGCGTGGGTTTGAACTCCAGCATCTGGGCCTCGGCCTTGCCCAGCAGCAGCACGCGGTCCAGCATGCGCGTCATGCGCTGCACGCCGTTCTCGATTGTCTGTATCACGTCGATCTTGTCGGACGCCGGCATGCGGTCACCGTAGTACTTCAGCAGCTCGGCCGACGACAAAATGGTGGCCAGCGGTGTGCGGAACTCATGGCTGGTCATGGCCACGAAGCGGCTGCGCAGTTCGTTGAGTTCCTTTTGCTGTTCCAGCGCAAAGCGCGTGCTTTGTTCGGCCTTGATGCGCTCGGTGATGTCCAGCAGCGTCCAGATGACGCCTGAGTCGGGGTCGGCCGCACGCACGCGGCTGCCCGCCATCTGGACCCAAAACACCTCGCCGTTGCGCCGCTTCAGCTGGCGTTCGTTTGAGAAGCTGCCGGTGGCCTGCAGGGCCACGCGCTGCTCCTCGCCCCAGCGGGCCCAGGCCTCCACATCGGTGTGCACCATGGCGGTGGACTGGCCCAGCAGCTCCTCGCGCGTGTAGCCCACCATCTCGGCGTATTTGTCGTTCACCCACTGGTGCTTGCGGTCCACCGACAGCACGATGCCCACCAGCGCGCTGTGCAGGATGGCTTCGCGTTCGGACGATGTGCGTTGCAGGTCTTCCTCAGCCTGCTTGCGCTCGGTGATGTCGGAGAAAAAGGTCAGCGTGCCCGGCGCGCCATCCCAGGGCACCACGGTCACACCAATGTCGATCCAGCGCACCACGTTGTCGGGCAGCAGCAGACGAATCTCGTAGCGGTTGGGCACATCCTCGCCTGCCAGGCGGCGCTTGCGGCGGTCGTCCACCATGGCGCGGTCATCGGGGTGGATGCGGTGCAGATAGCCTTCGCGCAGCATGTCCTCACGCGTCATTTGCACCAGCTCTGCGGCGCGGTAGTTGGCAAACACAAAGCGGCCATCCTGCACCACCAGCATGCCTTCACCCGAATGCTCGATCACTGCGCGGTAGCGTTCCTCAGACCGGTGCAGCGCCAGCGTCATGTTCTTGCGCGCGGTCACATCCGAGAAGAAGGTAATCGTGGCGGGCTCGCCACCCCAGGGCACGACGGACACGCCCAGCTCCAACCAGCACACGCTGCCATCGTCAAACCGCAGCCGGATCTCGTAGCTGCTGGGCACGTTTTCGCCGGCCAGACGGCGGCGGCGGCGTTCCTGGATCAGCGTGTGGTCGTCCGGGTGCACACGGTGCAAAAAGCCCACGTTGAGAATTTCCGTCGGGTCCATGCGCGTGATCTCGGCCGCGCGGCGGTTGGCAAACACCAGCTTGTCGCCCTGCAGCACCACCATGCCCGAGTCCACGTGCTCGATGACAGCGCGGTAACGCTCTTCCGAGCGTTGCAAGGCCTCGGCAATCTGCTTGCGCTCGGTGATCTCGGAGAAGAAGGTCAGCGTGGCTATGCCCCCTTCCCAGGCCACGGGCGTGGGGCGGATGTTGAGCCAGCGCACCACGCCATCGCGGCCGATATGCCGTGCTTCGTAGTGGCTGGCAATCTCCTGGCCGCTGGCCAGGCGTGCGCGCAGGGCCAGCACGTCGGCACGGTCATCGGGGTGGATCCACTCTACGGGGTCGGAGCCAATGATCTCCTCGTTGGGCACACGCAGGATCTGGCTGGCCTGCTGGTTGGCAAACACGATGCGGTTGTACTGCGCCACAAACATGCCTTCGCCCAAGTGCTCCACCACCGAGCGGTAGCGCTCCTCGGAGTTGCGCAGCGACTCCTGGGCTTTGTGGCGCTCGGTCACATCGCGGATGGAGGCACCAAAGCCCTGGCCGCGCTCGTTGTTGATGTTCCAGATCGACAGCTCGATGGGAAACAGGTGGCCGTCCTTGTGCAGGGCCTCGATCTCGATGATGCGGTTGAGCACCTGGGCGTGGCCGGTCTTCAGGAACCGGCGCATGCCGTTTTCGTGCGCCTCGCGAAAGCGGTGCGGAATGATCAGCTCGGACATGCGCTTGCCCAAAGCCTCTGCGCGTGTCCAGCCCAGCACGCGCTCGGCCCCGGGGTTCCAGTCGGTGACAAAGCCCTCGGTGTCCATGCCCAAGATCGAATCAGGCGCCGAGCCCAGCAGGCCCTGCAGGTGGCTCTCACGCGCCTGCACCTGGCGCAGGGTTTCGCTCAGGGCCTCGGGGTTCAGCGGTGCGCCGCCATCGGGGGTGTCAGACAGGCTCATGGGTTGGGTACCGGTGGCAGGCCCAGCGCATGGTGCACACGCTGCTCCAGCAGCGCTGCGGTAAAGGGCTTGAGGATGAAGTCGGTCACGCCACCGTCGATCGCGCTTTTGACAAAGCTCTGCGCGTTCTCGCCAGTGATCATGATGAAGGGCAGCAGGGCGTAGGCGGGTTCCTGGCGCACCAGCTCCAGCAGTTCGCGCCCCGACATCTTGGGCATGTTCCAGTCGCACAGCACCAGGTCAAACGACTGGGCCTGGATGAGCCGCCAGGCCTCTTCGCCATTGCGCGCCAGCGTGATGTTGGTGAACCCCATGGCGCCGAGCAAGCGGCGCACGATGTTGCGCATCTCTTCCATGTCTTCCACCAGCAGCAGGCTGGCGCTTAAAAGTGAATTCACGTGCGAGAGTCCCTGTCAAAAAAAGCGTTGGCGACGCGCTGGCTGCCCCAGATTCTTCTTGTTCGACAAAGTGTAGCCTGCTCCCCCGGGCGCGGGAATGCGGGCTTGCCCCCAATCTGCCCGACAATCCTGCCCTGACTATTCACCTACAGAAAGAACGAGCGCATGGCCATTCAGTGGTTCCCGGGGCATATGCACCTGACCCGCAAGGCGATCCAAGAGCGCATCAAGGCGATTGATGTGGTGATCGAGCTGCTGGACGCCCGCCTGCCCGGTTCCAGCGCCAACCCCATGCTGGCGGAGATGACGGCCGGCAAGCCCTCGCTCAAGGTGCTCAACAAGCAGGACCTGGCCGACCCGGCTTGCACTACCCTGTGGCTGGCCCACTACAACGCCATGCCCGGCGTGCGCGCGCTCCCCTTGGACGCGAGCATGAGCACGCCCGCACGTGCGCTGGTGGCCGCCTGCCACGAACTGGCGCCCAACCGCGGCGGCATGGTCAAACCCATGCGCGTGCTGATCTGCGGCATTCCCAACGTGGGCAAGTCCACCCTGATCAACACCCTGAAGGGCAAGCGCGCCGCCAAGACCGGCGACGAGGCCGGCGTGACCAAGCTGGAGCAGCGCATCACCATTGCGGATGATTTCTACCTCTACGACACCCCCGGTGTGCTGTGGCCGCGCATCATCGTGGCCAAAAGCGGCTACAACCTGGCGGCCAGCGGCGCCATCGGCAAAAACGCGTTTGACGAAGAAGAGGTGGCCCTCGAATTGCTGGATTACCTGCGCCAGCACTACGCCAAAGAGGTGGAGGCGCGCTACAAGATCACAGGGGTGGCCGAGCTTGCCGATGAGGAACTGCTGGAGGCCGTGGGCCGCAAGCGTGGCGCCCTGCAAAGCGGCGGCAAGATCAACCTGCAAAAGGCCGCCGAGATCGTCATCCACGACTTCCGTGCCGCGGTGCTGGGCCGCATCAGCCTGGAAACGCCCGACGAATTCGCCCAATGGCTGGCCGCGGGCCAGAAGCTGGACGCCGAGCGCCAGCTGAAGAAAGACGCGATCGAACTGGACCGCCAGATCCGCTTCAAGAAGATTCCCCGGCCACCGCGTGCGCCCGATGTTCCAGACGAGGATGAAGGCTAAATAGGCCTCTAGCCCCCGTAGAATATGCGCGAATAGCTCCTGAATTTGTAGCAAGCCCATGTGCATCAACTTCCAGCCCGCGGCCAACCCGGCCTTTATGGCCGAGCGCCTGGGCCCGCTGGAGCCGCCCGTGGGGCAGTGGCCGCAGGACATTTACCCCGGCTACGTGGCGCCCGTGGCGGTGCGCCGCCGCAACCAGGGCGCCAGTGCGGCCGCGCTGCGCCTGGCCCAGTTTGGCCTGGTGCCGCACTGGTGTGCCGACGCCGCACAGGCGCGCGACATCAGCCGCAAGACCTACAACGCCCGCAGCGAGACAGCCGCCAGCAAGCCCAGCTTTCGCAGCGCCTGGGCGGCGGGCCAGTGGGTGCTGGTGCCCATGGAATGTTTTTTTGAACCCTGCTGGGAAGACGCGCCCGCCAACGGCGGCCGCCCCACGCGCTGGCGCATAGGCAGTGCCGACGGCCAGCCCTTTGCCGTGGCCGGCCTGTGGGACCGCTGGACCGACCCCGCCTCGGGCGCACAGGCTGGCAGCTTCACGGTACTCACCGTCAACGCCGATGGCCACGCGGTCACCGGCCGCATGCACCGCCCCGACGAAGAGAAACGCATGCCCGTGATCGTGCCGCCCGAACGTTACGCTGACTGGCTGAATGCCAGCCCGGCGCAGGCCTTGGAGATGATGCTTGCGGCCCCTGCCAGCGACCTAACGGCTGCGCCCGCGCCGCTGAACCCCGACAACCCCGCCCCACCGCAAACCCTGCCGCTTTTTTAGGAAAGGCCTTCCATGTCCCAGTCCCTCACGCCCAGCACCGATTGGAAAGAACAGATCGCACCCGATGAGGACCAGCTCTATGCGGGGTACGGCCAGCAGTTTGCCGAGCTGCAGGCGCGCAAGTCAAAGAAGTACGGTAACGGGCGCGCGCTGCACCGCAAGCAGCTCACCGCGGCCCAGGGCCAGCTGGAGGTGCTGGACGGCCTGCCCGCATTTGCGCAGCAGGGCCTGTTTGCCAAGGCCGCCAGCTACCCCTTGTGGGTGCGCCTGTCCAACGGCGGCATGGACCACACCAGCGACCGCAAGCCCGACATCCGCGGCTTCTCGTTTCGCGTGCTCGGCGTGCAGGGCGACTCCGCCTTGGGCGGCCCCTGCAAGAGCCAGGACTTCGCGCTGATCAACCAGGAGGTGTTTGCCTTCCCCAAAAGCGGCGAGTTTGTGGACTTTGTGGTGGCGGCCTCCAAGGGCGGCGGTGCTTTGCTCAAACACCTGTTTGCCCGCTATGGCCTGCTGGGCGGGCCTGCGCGCCTGGTGCAAACCATCAAGACCTTTGCCAAGCCGTTTGGCGGCTTTGCGGCGCAGACCATGTTCAGCGCCGCACCCATCGCCAGCGGGCCCTATGCGGTGCGCGTGCGCCTGGTGCCCGCAGCGGCCAACGGTGAGGGCGTGCAGGGCACGCAAGACGATTGGGGTGGCGAGTTCTCGGGTCGCCTGAAGAAGCACGTCTTGCAGTGGGACCTGCAACTGCAGCCCTATGTGAACGAGACTCTGACGCCGATTGAAGACGCCTCGGTCAACTGGCCCACGCCCTACACCACGGTGGCCCGGCTCACGCTGCCTGCGCAGGACACGGGCAGTGCCGAGGCCCAGGCCTTTGCCAAAGAGGCCGAGGCCGCGGTGTTCGACCCCTGGCAGGCTATGGCCGCCCACCGCCCGCTGGGCGATGTGATGCGCGCGCGCAAGGCCGTGTACTTCGTCAGCCAACAAGGCCGCGGCGCGGTTTAGCCCATGTATACCGAAGACGATTTGCTGTCGGCCGTGCAAGCGGGCGCACTCACTGCCGACGCGGCCGATGCCTTGCGCAATCATGCCGCCAGCCGACGCGCCACCCCCGTGGTGGACGAGGAACACTTTCGGCTGGTGACCGGGTTCAACGACATTTTTGTCGTGATTGCCTGTGTGCTGATGCTGGTCTCGGTAGCCTGGATCGGCAATGCCGTCGCCCATTGGGTGGGCAGTCTGGCGGTGTCCGCTTGCGCTTGGGGACTGGCCGAATTCTTCGTGCGCAAACGTCACATGGCCTTGCCAGCCATCGTGTTGCTGGTGGCGTTTGTGGGGAGCTTGTTTGTCTCGGTCTTGAACGATAGCAATCAGGGGGAAGGTTTTGCGGCCGTATTTGGTGCCTTGTTGGCAGCGACGGGTGCCTGGTTTCATTGGCGTAGGTTTCATGTGCCCATCACGGTAGCAGCGGGTGCTGCAGCGCTGGTGGGCGCAGCGTGGGTGCTACTTTTTGACTTCATTCCGGCTCTCAAATCCTGGGTGACACTGGTAATTTTGCTGGGCGGTGTTGTGGTGTTTATCGTGGCATTGCGCTGGGATGCCAGCGACACCCAGCGCAGGACCCGCCGGGCGGACGTGGCGTTTTGGCTGCATCTGCTGGCCGCGCCGCTGTTGGTCCATCCCCTGTTTGCCATGCTGTCCATGACAGGGGACAGCATTGCGCTGTGGCAGGCCCTGGTCGTGTTGCTGGCCTATGGGGTCATTGCCGTGGTGTCGCTGGTGATCGACCGGCGCGCGCTGATGGTGTCGGCCCTGGGCTATGTGCTCTACACCTTCAGCGCCTTGCTCAAGCAGTATGGCAATGTGGGTCTGGGCTTTGCCATCACCGCGCTGGCCTTGGGCGCGGCCTTGCTCTTGCTGTCTGCGTTCTGGCACCGCACGCGCAGCGCGCTGCTGCGCAGGGTGCCCTTGGCGGTGCAAGGTTACATCGCTCCGCTGCAATAAGCCTTTCGCCCCGGCTTAGCGGGCTGCTGGCGGCGAGGTCACCAGCCAGGCCAACACCTGGGCCTGCAGTGCGGGGGCGCGGTCCACCATGATCCAGTGGCCGCAGGCGTATTCCTGCACCGCACTGCCCGGCGTGGTGTTCAGGGTGTGTAGCCATTGTGGGGAATGGAACATGAAGGGTTTGCGCGTGCCATACACATACAGCACGGGGCACTGCGGGCGCACCGGCGCGGTGTGGCGCAGCCCGCCGGCAACACCCAGCCAGGCCATGGCGTAGGGCGTGTTCATCTGCCAGCCAATGTCGCCCTGCGGCGTGGGGCAGCGCATGGCGCGGGCCATCCAGCGGGTCATGCGATTGGCCAGGCCGGTGGCGCCCAGCGTGCCCAGGCCCCAGGCGCCGGCCAGCCAGAGCTGGTAGCCGAGGATCTGAAACTTCTGCCCACCCGTGAGCGAGCGCAGGAAGGCCTTGCTGTTGTGGTCACCAATGTCGATGCCCACGATGCGCGCCACGCGCTGCGGGTGCTTGGCCGCCAGCTCGTAGCCAAAGATGCAGCCCCAGTCGTGCAGCATCAGCGTCACCGGCTGGCCTGGGCTCACCGCATCCACAATGGCCAGCAGCTGTGCCGTCATCTGCGCCAGCGTGCGCGTGGGGCCGGTTTGCGGGGTCTCAAAGCCGGGCAGCGTGAAGCGCACGCAGCGGTAGTGGGGTGCCAGGGCGGTCACCATGCCGTCCCACAGGCGGCGGGTGTCGGGCCAGCCGTGGACCATCACGATGGTGTGCGTGCCCGTGCCCTCTACCCATACCTCGGTGCCGTGAACCTGGAGCGTGCTGTGTGCCATGCGAGGGTGTCTTTGCTATTAAAACAGGAGCTGCTTGCGCATATTCCTACAGGGCTGCAGCCCGAAAGAATGCCACACGCGCGGCGTCAGAGGGGTGCGAGGAGAACGCAATGCCCAACCACGAATCGTCGGTGCTGCGCTTGCCGGCGTCTTTCTCGCTGTCTTTGTCACCGTCTTTATCGGGGTGGCGTTGGGCTTCCAGCTTGTCAAACAGCGTGACCATGAGCGCGGGTGACATCTGGGCTGCCTTCAGGAAGCGTACGGCGTGCACATCGGCCTCGTGTTCGGCCTGGCGCGAGTAGGCGGCCTGGCCCATGAGTACGGGCACGGCTGCCAGCAGCGAGCTGAAGTCACCCCACACCAGCGCACCCAGGCTGCCCAGCACCCCGGCCTGCACCACCATGCGCATGCCATGGCGGTGCTGCACATGGCCCAGTTCGTGCGCCAGCACCGCGGTCAGCACGGCCGCATCGCCGTCCACCAGGGTCACCATCTCGTCGGTCAGCAAAATCGTGCCGCCGGGCAGGGCCAGGGCGTTGGCGCCAATGCGTTCGCCATGGCGGAACTCGAGCTTCCAGGCCGGTACGCTGTCCGCAGGTTGGCGTGCCGCGGCTTGGGTAAAGGCCTCGCGTATGCGCTGCTGGTCGGCCGGTGGCAGCTTGGCAGGTGACATGAGTCCGTCCAGTGCCTGCAGGGTGGAATCGCCAATGGCCGCGTCCACGCTCTGCGGCGTGACCGCCACCACGGCCTGCGCCACCAGTGGCAAGCCCCATTGCTGCAGCCCCACCACCAGCACCATCAACACCGCCACACTGCCCGCCACCCAGCGCCAGTTTTGCTGCATCTTCACGACCAGGGATTCGTGCAGGCCCTGGGCTTGGGCCCAGGCGTCCCAAGCGACGCTGTCTTCGGTTTGCACGAGGCCGCCGCTGGCCAGGTGCGCTACGCGCATCCCGTGGCGTGTGCGCTCGGGCCAGTCCACCGACTGCGCGGGCACATTCAGCGCAATGCCCGGGCCGTCGATGTGCAGCTGGCCCGCCACCACGCGAATGCGCACCGGGTGGGCGCGGCCACTGTGGCCATCAAAGTAGGTGGCCTCCAGCTCCATGCTTTACAGGCCTACGTCCAGGCCAAAGAAGTCACCGGCCGCATCGCCCACGGCTTCCACGTTGGATGCCTGGGCATCGGCCACCAGCAGCGCGGGGTCGATGCGGGTTTTGACGGTCACCGCCTCCAGCCGCAGGCGGGTCAACGCCACCATGGCGAAGGGCCAGTACAGGCCCAGCGTGATCACGATCAGGCAGGTGTTCTTCAGCGTGAGCCACAGCAGGGACTTGAAGCCGAGTGCGCTGACAAAGCGCAGCTGCACATTGCCGGTGCGGGTCCACACCAGGTTTTGCAGGCGCGAGATAGCGTAGGGCTGGATGCAGACCATGGCTGCGACCATAAGCAGCCAACCCAATACAAAGCCCAGGATCATCATGCCCACTCCCGCCTCCTTGGCGGCGAAGGACAAGCCAAAGCCCACCACGCCCACGACGGTGGCGGGCAGCACGACGACCAACAGAAAAACGCCCACTACTTTGAGCGCCAACACGTAAAACGAACCCACGCTGGCTTTGAAGGTGGTCTGCAGATTGCCCAGCGCGTAATGGTTGTGCTGGTACTGTTTGATGTTCCAGAACAGCCAGGGCGCGACCAGCAGGGCGCTCAGGCCCACAATGCCCGCCACCAGCAGGTAGCGCTGGGGGCTGTTGATTTCGTCCACGCCAAAGACGCGTGCACCCACCAGCACCAGGCCGGGCACGAAGATGGGCAACATGGCCCGGTAGGCCCCCGCCAGCGAGCCACGGAAGCTGAAACGCAGCCCGCGCCAGCTGGTGTTGGCCAGGCGAAACTGCATAGACGACTTGAACAGCGCTGGCCATAGCAAGGCAATCACGATCAGCGCGACAAAACCGGCCATAGCCGAGAACTTGCCCGCCACCGAATACACGGCAAACAGCACGCACACCAGCAGATAGCCCTTGAACATCTTCAGCGGTTTGCCGTGAAAGCCCAGCGGCTGGTCGTCCACCAGCGTGTTGCCCATGAAGTAGCGCAGCTTGCGCGCACGCGCCCAGGGCAGGTACAGCGTGAGCGTGACGATGGTGAGCAGCAGGTTGACGATCCAGATGCGGAAGTATTCGCTGCCCGATCCGGTGAAGCGCAGGCGCAGCAGGTTGGTGGAGGGTGGTGCGGCCACCAGGGTGTCTTGGGCGTCCGATGCGTCGATGGCGTTGGGCGCGTCCAGGCTGTCGTGGGTCATGGGGAGTCCTCCTTGGATGTGAATGGGGCCTGTGGTGGCCCTCTGTTTTCCAGGGGGATCATATAGCGGCTTAGGGAGCGGCTCAGGGCCGGGGTTTCAGCTCCGCATCCAGGGTGTCCCACAGCTCGCGCTCGGTCAGCGGCGTCTCCGGGGGCAGGTAGGGGTTGGTGATGTTGAACACGCGCCGGCCGGCCAGGTTCAGGTCACTCAGCAGTGATTTTTTGAAGGCCTGGTAGCGTCGCTCGAACTTGCCGTTTTTCATCAGCAGGTGCAGGCCTTCGTCCACACGCCGTGCCAGCTTGTCGCCCTCGGGGTTGCGGGCAAAGAAGTAATAGCGCGGCAGCGGGTAGTACAGCAGCATCTTGTTCTCGATGGCCAGGCCCGGGTAGGCCTTGCTGCCGGCGCTGAACTCGGGGCCGACTTCGTTCACGCCACGCGAGAACAGGTCAAACCGGTTCGAATCCAGCATGGGCAGCAACTGCTCGTAGGTGGGGCTGGTGACCACCGTGAAACCCTGGGCGCGCAGGATGTCAGTGTCCACCCACACCGCGCCCTGGCCAATGCTGAAGGTCTGCAGCTGCGCCTGTGTGCGCACCGCGTCCAGCCGGGGCTGGGTGCTGGCCTTGATCAGGAACACGCGGTAGCCGGTGAGCCCTTTGTCCAGCGGAATGCGGATGGGGTTTAGCACCTGCTCACGTGCCACGCTGGTGGTGCGCGCCATCACCGTGATGTCGCCGCCACCGCTGAGCAGGATCTCCGCGCGCGCTGCATTCATTTGCCGGCTGGACGCTACCAGCGTGTAGGGGCCCCACTTGCGCGCCGTTTCATCGAGTGCGGCCTGCAGCAGTTCCCAGTAGTAGTTCATGCGCACATCGGCGCCGCTCTCGGGGGGCGGGTACACATAGCGCATGGGCTGCGCTTGCCCACAAAGAGGCCAGACCAGTATGAGCGTGACTAGAAGTTGTCTCAACGACGGCACCATGGGGGCTTCGTCTGCTTAGTTTGCGGGTTGTTCAACGGCAGTGAGCAGCCCTTGCCTAGGTTGTCAGCAATGTGCTGAACCGCGAACTGGGTGCGCCAGCCAGCGCCTGTGCGGGAAGCTTAAATACGGACACCGCCTCCACTTGTTCGCCCGCCATGCCCTTGAGCCCGGATGCGGCTGCCGCCATTTGTTCCACCAGGGCGGCATTCTGCTGGGTCGTGTAATCCATTTGCGTGACTACTTTGTTGATTTCCTCTACCCCGACAGACTGCTCAGTGCTGGCGGAACTGATTTCCCCCATGATGGCCGTTACCTGACCGATGCTGGCCACCACGGCGGTCATGGTTTCACCTGCGCGATCTACCAATGCCGTGCCCTGTTCCACCCTGTCCACGCTGGTTCCGATAAGTTCCTTGATTTCTTTCGCCGCTGCGGCTGAACGGCCTGCCAGACTACGTACCTCGCTGGCCACCACTGCAAAGCCACGACCCTGCTCTCCGGCCCGCGCAGCTTCCACGGCAGCATTCAGCGCCAGAATATTGGTCTGAAATGCGATGCCGTCGATGACGCCGATGATGTCCGATATCTTGCGTGACGCATCATTGATGCCGCGCATGGTTTGCACCACCCGTCCAACGACATCACCCCCCTGCGCAGCGACTGTGGATGCGTTCTGGGCCAACCGGTTTGCGTTGTGCGCACGTTCGGCGTTTTGTGTAACGGTGGCACTCAGCTGCGCCATTGAGCCAGTCGCGCCCTCCAGGACATTGGCTTGTTGCTCCGTGCGCACGGAAAGATCGTGGTTGCCCTGGGCAATTTCGCCACTTGCGCTGGCCACACCCTCGGCTCCGCTGCGCACGGTTGACACCACGCCAGCCAGTCCCAATTGCATCTCTTTGAGAGCTTCCAGCAGTCGCACCGTGTCTTCTGGCCCTTGTGGTTCAATCTCTTGGGTCAGGTCCCCTGCGGCGACTCTGCGCGCGATGGCTACCGCTTGGCTGAGCGGACTGGTGATGCCACGCACAATCCACCACGCCAGCGTGCCACCTGCTGCAACAGCCAACACCACCGCCGTCACAAACAAGCTGATCATTTGCTGGTAATCGCCAGCCGCTTGTTCGTGGACCGCCCTGGACTCCTTGAGCTGCATCTCTACTAGCGAACGAAGTTGCAGGCGAATGGGGCTGATGGCCGCGTCCAGCGTGTTCATGTTTTCCATGATCGTGTCATTGCGGTTATTGCCCAGTGCATCACGGAGTTTGGCCAATTCGGGTTTTGACTTCTCTATCAATGCTTGCACGCGCGCCGTGACTGCCTGTTCCTCCGCAGTGAGTTGGGTTGCGGTGTACTCCTTCCACGTCACGTCCACTTGCGCTAGACCGCGGTCCAGCGCGTCCAGCGCCTGTTTTGCATCCTGATTGCCAACGGACACTTTGTTGGCAGCATCCAGAACATTGATGGCATAAACGTCGGCAATGTCGTTGAGTTGGCGCAGTGGTACGACACGACCGTAATACATGCTGTTCAGGGATTGGTTGATGGCTCTGACCTGGGTGAGTCCAAAGACTGCCATCAAAGCCATAAGCAAAATCAACACTGAAAATCCCGCCATCAGCAGGGTGGAAATCTTCATATGTAGGAACTTCATGTGTCCTCCTGTTACGACGTGTAGGCGTTCGTGTGACGCGTGACCGGTCTGCCCAGTATCGTCTCTTGTGGCAATTTATCAGAGCCAAAGGCCAGCAATCGCCAAAGTACGCGGCTGTGCTAGCGGGAATACGCCTTGCGTGACCCGTCCTCAAACAACTCGTCGTCGCTCACTTGCTTGCCGGCCTCGTCCCACAAGCGCTGGCGTTTCACGTTGCCCTTGTCGTCGTAGTGCTCTTCCAGTTCGAGCTTGCCGCTGTCAAAGAACGACTTGTGCACGCCCACGGCGCGTTCACCGTAGCGGCCGTCCAGCGCATAGCGGCCCTGGGCGCGCAGCATGCCTTTGTCGGAGAAGCGTTGGGTGTCGCGCAGCTCGGTGGTTCCGTCCTGCGTGTAGACGTCTTTGCTCTGGGGCTGGCCGTTCAGGTAGAAGCGTGCCTCGCTGGCCAGGCGGCTGCGCTTGCGCCCGCCTGCGTCCACCAGCGTGTACAGGCGCTCGCGCACCAGGGTGCCGCTCGCGTGGTACTCCGATTCGCGCAGCAGTGCGGCGGGCTTTTCGGCCTCGGTCCACAGCTTCTCGCGGCGCTTGCTGCCGTCGTTGTCGTAAAAGCGTTCCAGCCGGTTCGTGCCCTGGCGTTCTTCTTCGTCTTGCGGCTTGCCGTTGCTATAGAAGTTGGTGGCCTTTTGCACTACGCCGGCCAGCAGGGTCTGGGTGCTGCGCACCACGCCCTCGGTGCTGTAGGTGGAGACGGTGCTGGGCTTGCCGCCAAAGCCGCACAGCGCGGCGTCATCCACCTGGGGTGCCAGCAGCGGCTTGGGGCCGCAGCGCAGCGCGGCCAGCTGCTTGCTGGGCGTGTACTGCACCGAGGCGCCTTCGCGTTCGTTCTCGGCCACCCACTCCACGCGCTTGGGCGTGCCGTCGTCGTACCAGGCGCGGCGCAGGCCGCGCACGTTGCCGTTCACATTGGTGAACTCCAGCACCAGCCGGCCGTTGGGCGCCCATTCGCGCTCCAGCCCTTCGTGCGGGCCGTTGGCGGTGATGGTGAATTCCTTGTAGAGCTGGCCCTTGCGGTAGTAGCGCGACAGCCCTACGGAGTCGCCGTTGCGCAGCTCGTACTCGCGCTCCATCTCGCCGGTGTCGCGGTCCTTGCAGCGCAGCATGCCGTTCAGTCCCTTGGTCTCGTTGCCGTTGTTGGGGTTGACGGATTTGCCGTTGAATTCGCAGTCTTGCACGGCTAGGGCCAATGCGCTGTGGGCCAACAGGCCAGCAGCCAGCAGGCCGCGCAGGGTGGAGGTTTTCATGGGACGATTGGTAACAAAAAAGGGCTGTGGCCCGCGCGCTATGTGCGCTAGCCGCTATACAAATAGTAGTGGGTCGATAGGGTCAACGTGTCTCGTGCTTCGCTGACCCAGATCAAAGACTGTATCGCAGGCGGGTTGCAGCATGGAGGCTTGTTTCAACCCCTAGCATGCGAGACCCTTATGTTCAAACACATTCTTTTGGCGACGGACGGATCGGCGTCGTCGGCCCATGCCGCTGCGCTGGCGGTGGGCCTGGCCCGCACCCATGGCGCCCGGCTGACCGCGCTGTATGTGGCCGACCCCTACCCGTATATGGGTGTGGGGGAGATCAACCCCATGGGCCTGCAGGCGTACGCGGCGGCGGGCCAGCAACTGGCCGCCCAAGCCCACGCGCAGGTGGATGCCCTGTGCCAGACCGGCGGCACACCGGTGGCGCTGCATGCCCGCCTGGTGGAAGACGCCACGGCCGTGAATGGCATTGTGGAAACCGCCCAGACTGAGGGGGCGGACCTTATCGTGATTGGCTCCCACGGCCGCTCGGGCGTGGCGCGCCTGCTGCTGGGCAGCGTGGCCACCAAGGTGGTGGCGCAAAGCCCGGTGCCCGTGCTGGTGGCGCGCTAACCGCCTGCGCTTGAAAAAGGCCGGGGGGGCCTCCAGTTACAGTGTTCGACCAACGCCTGTGATCGGAGCCCTGTGGCCTTTTTTGTGACTTGCCTTGCCGCACTCTTGTTGGTGGCGGGCCTGCTGGGCTACCCGCGTTGGCAGCGCTGGCGCCGCTACCGCCTGCAGCAGCAGCCATTTCCCCCGCACTGGCGCAAGGTGCTGCGCCGGCGCGTGCCGCTGGTGGCGCGCCTGCCGGCAGACCTGCAGCTGCAGCTGAAAAAGCACATGCAGGTGTTTGTGGCCGAGAAGACCTTCATTGGCTGCGCCGGTCTGCAGGTGACCGAAGACATGCGCGTGGTGGTGGCCGCCCAGGCCTGCCTGCTACTGCTCAACCGCCCCGGCGCGGCCAGCTACTTTCCTAAAGTGCGACAGATTCTTATGTACCCCGGCCCCTTTGTGGTGAACCGCAGCCACACCGATGCGGCCGGTGTGCAGCAGGAGCAACGCCAGGCACTGGCCGGTGAATCGTGGTCGCAGGGGCAAGTGATTTTGTCGTGGCAGGACACGCTGGAAGGCGCGGCCACCTCGGACGATGGCCGCAACGTGGTGATCCACGAATTCGCCCACCAGCTGGACCAGGAAAACGGCCAGGCCATTGGTGCACCACTGCCCGCCTGGGGCGATGCCCAGCACAACGCGAGGCGCTGGAAGCAGGTGTTCTCCGAGGCCTATGAGCACTTGCGGGGCCAGGCCTTCATGCACGAGCAGGGCCTGCTGAACCACTATGGCGCGCAAGACCCGGCCGAGTTCTTTGCCGTGGTGACCGAGGTGTTTTTTGAGCAGGGCCGCGCCCTGGCCGCCGAATACCCGGCGCTGTATGCCGAGCTGCGCGGCTATTTCAAGGTCGACCCCGCCGCCTGGTAAGCACGCGGGCATGGCGCGCGGCACAATGCTTGCTCCATGCCTGACATGAACACCCTCACCACCCCGGTACACACGCACACGCTGTTTGAAGACGCGCAGGCCATCTTCACCGGCACGCTGTTTGTCAGCCTGGCGCTGATCCTGTTTGCCCAGGTGGGCCTGCTGACCGGCGGCACGGCGGGCGCCGCGTTTGTGCTGCACTACGCCACGGGTGTCAGCCTGGGCAAGCTGTTCTTTCTCATCAATATTCCGTTCTACTGGTTTGCCTGGAAGCGCATGGGGCGCGAGTTCACGCTCAAGACCTTCGTGGCCATCAGCTTTTTGTCGGCCATGGCGGAGTGGTCCCCACGCCTGTTCGCCATTGAGCGGCTGCATCCGGCCTACGCTGCGGTGCTGGGCGGGCTGCTGCTGGGGTCCGGTTGCCTGTTTCTGGCGCGGCACCGCGCCAGCCTGGGCGGTGCCACCATCGTGTCGCTGTACCTGCAGCAGTCGCGCGGCTGGCGCGCCGGTGTGGTGCAAATGGGCATGGACTGCACCATCGTGCTGCTGGCCCTGACCGTGGTGGACCCGGTGCGCGTGGCCTATTCGGTGCTGGCGGCCGTGGTGATGAACCTGTTCATCGCCGTCAACCACCGGCCCGGGCGCTACGCGGTGCTGTAGCAGCCCCTCATTTCGCTTGTCCGTACTCCCGCGGTGGTTTTCCCTTGAGTCTGCAGGGTTGCGTGCGTACACTCACAGCTCCAGATAAAAACAAACACACTGGATTAGACAGGGAGTGGACCGTGAAAAATAGCAAACCAGGGCTGGGCCAAGCCCTTTTCGCCATGTGTCTGGCCGGGGCCTGCGCCTTGGCCCAAGCGACGGAAGCTGCGCCCGCTACCGTTCGCCAAGATGTGGGCGGTGTGCTGCCCCTTTTTGCCCCCACCCGCGTAGAAGCCCACCTGGCCAAAACCGCCGGGGTGGTGGTGGTGCAACTCACCTCGTTCGAGACCACCTGTTCGTTCTGCATCCGTGGCAACCCGACCTTTGAGGCCCTGGCCAAAGACAGCGTGAACGACGCCCAATTCATCCGCGTGGTGTACCGCCCCTGGACGGGTGTGGGCCAAGACCCTTTTGCCAAGGCGCTGGGCGTGGGCGGTCTGCCGGTGTTTTTGACCTACCAGGACGGCAAACTGCTGCGTCGGCACGATGGCATTGGCACCCAGGCCGAACTGCAAAAGGACTTGCTGGAAGGCCTGCGCTAGGCAGGCCTGCGCGGCTTAGTTGGCGCCCACAAAAGCGGCCAGTGCCGCGGTGTCCATGGCACCGGTGTTGCTGACCACGGTGCCCGTCTTGCTGTTTTTGGCCACCACATAGGGGACCGATTCCACCGCCAGGCTGTTGAACAGCACGGTGTTCGCCTTGATGGTGGCTTCCAGCTCTGGCGCCACATTGGCGGGCAGCGGTGCACCGCCCGTGCCCGCGAGGATGGACGCCTCATGCGCCGACATGAATTCGGCCGGGCTGCTTGCGCTCAGGATGGCGGCGCCCTGCGGTGCACTCTTGCCGTTCAGAAACGACACCGGCACCCACACAAACTTCACTTTGCCCAGCAGCGGCTGCGATGCCTGCCACAGGTGGCCGCAGTGCGGGCACTGGGGGTCAAACAACACGTATACCGGGTTGGCACTCATCAGTGCGCCCACGGTGAAGCCCTTGCCCTCGGCCGCAATCTTGTCGTAAGCCTGGGCTGCTGGCATGCCACTGGCCGCTGCTTTGGAGGGGGCGGCGTCTTGTTGCGAGCAGGCTGCCAGGCCCAGGGCCAAGGCGGCGGCCAGGGGCAGAGCCACGAGATGGCGGCGGGACAGGTCAGCGGTAGGGAGGGTGTGGTGCATGTTGGTGGCAGTGAAAGAAATCAACAAAGATGGAGTGTGCACGGGTGCAGAAGGTTCCCCAGGTGGTCATTTCGCAGGCACCGTCTGCAAACCCAGTACTGGCGCGGGTTTTGCAGCTTGTGAACATAGTTATCCACAAAGTGGCACACAGTCTGGGTGGGTAACTTGGGGCCTGTAGAAAACGACTTCTCCACATACACAAATTTGTAATGATTGATACCACAAATTTTTCTGCCATTGGCAAATACGCCAACTATTTGCGGCGCTGCATCATGAACTGCCTCATATTTGGGCGCCGTGTTGAAAGCCCCATCTGGCGCGGCTCCCAGCAGTTGTGCGATGGGTTATCCACAACGTGGCCCACATATACACGGGGTAAGTTTTTTAGTCGTCAAACAGGCCCGGCCCGTTAAACCGGGCCCGCTCGGTGAGCAACATGCGGAGTTTGGTGGACACGCCGCCCGGCGCCGAGAAACCGCCTGCACCACTCTGCGCCGCCAGGATGCGGTGGCAGGGAACGACCGGGGCAAACGGGTTGGCGCCTAGCGCCTGGCCCACGGCGCGGGCCGCACCGGGCTCGCCCAGCAGCCGGGCCAGCTCGCCATAGGTCAGGGTCTCGCCCGGTGGAATGCGGCGCGCCAGCGCGTACACACGCTGGTGAAACGGTGGCACACCGCTCATGTCCAGTGGCAGGTGGGACAGATCGGTGGGCTCGGTCGGCTGGCCTTCCAGCAGGGCCACGATGGCGGCGATGGCGGTTTGTGCATCGGGCGGCGGTGCTGCCTCGGCGCAATCGGGAAAGCGCTTTGCCATGCGCGCACGCGTGGCAGCCTCGTCCGCTTCGGGCAGTTGCACCCCGGTCAACCCGGCGGCACCCCATGCGATGCCACAGTAACCCAGCGGGGTGGGGAACACGGCGTAGGCGAGGGTGGGCATGGGTGGGCGGGTGGATGGAGCCGCAGCTTGCATGGGTGCTTGCAGAAAGTCAATAAAGCCACGCATGGCCGCCCCGTACGCCAAGCGGCAAACAACCGCACAAGGCGGATTGCGCGTATAAGCGGTACGGTGGGTGCTGCGCGCACCATCGGTCGCGCGGTGTGCCTACCCTTTTGGGTCTCACTAAGACTGGCCATGACCACCATCGCATCTCCCGCGCCAGCCCTTGATCTTTCGCTCGACCCCTCCCCCATTGCGGGCGCCCTGCAAACCGCCATTTTCAACAGCGCCAATTTCTCCAGCATTGCCACCGATGCCCGGGGCGTCATTCAAATTTTCAACGTGGGTGCCCAGCGCATGCTGGGCTACAGCGCAGACGAGGTGGTCAACCAGATCACTCCGGCCGATATTTCGGACGCCCAGGAGCTGGTGGACCGGGCCCAGGCGCTGACCGAAGAGCTGGGCACGCGCATCGCGCCAGGGTTTGAGACTCTGGTGTTCAAGGCTTCGCGCGGAATTGAAGACATTTACGAGCTCACGTACGTCCGCAAGGACGGCACGCGGTTTCCCGCGGTAGTGTCGGTCACCGCGCTGCGCGACACCCAGGAAGCCATCATTGGCTACCTGCTGATTGGCACGGACAACACGGCGCGCAAAGCCATCGAAGCGGCGCAGGGGGTGCTGGCGCAGCGCCTGCGCGACCTGCAGTTCTACACGCGCTCGTTGTTTGAGTCGAACATCGATGCGCTGATGACCACGGACCCTGCGGGCATCATTTCCGATGTGAACGAGCAAATGGGCTTGCTCACGGGGCGCACGCGCAAGGAACTGATCGGCTCGGCCTTCAAAGACTATTTCACCGACCCCGAGCGGGCGCAGGCCGGTATCAAGCTGGTGCTGGCCAAGAAGAAGCTGACCAACTACGAGTTGACTGCGCGGCACCGCAACGGAGGTCAGACCGTGGTGTCGTACAACGCCACCACCTTCTTTGACCAGGAGCGGCGTTTGCAGGGCGTGTTTGCCGCGGCCCGCGACATCACCGAGCGCAAGAAGGCAGAGGAACAAATTCTGAGCCTGGCCCTGCACGACGCGCTGACACGCCTGCCCAACCGCCGCCTGCTGTCAGACCGGCTGGCCCAGATGGCCGCCAGCAGCAAGCGCAGTGGTCGCTATGGCGCGCTGATGTTTCTGGATATCGACAACTTCAAGCCACTCAACGATGCGCATGGCCACCACGCGGGGGACTTGCTGTTGATCGAGATCGCACAACGCATTGGCAGCTGTGTGCGCGAAGTGGACTTTGTCGCCCGCTTTGGGGGCGATGAGTTTGTGGTGATCTTGAGCGCGCTGGACACCACCCTGGCCGCCTCCACCGGCCAGGCCGCGGCGGTGGCAGAAAAAGTGCGCGCTGCGCTGGGCCGGCCCTACATGCTGGCGCTACAGGCCAATGGCCAAGGTCCGCCACCCGTGGTGTGCCACTGCAGTGCCAGCATTGGCGTGGTGATGTTCTTTGAGCAGCAAGCCAGTGAGGACACGATCCTCAAATGGGCGGACGCCCAGATGTACCTGGCCAAGGAAGGCGGGGGCAACCAGGTGCGTGTGCACGGCGTGGCCGCCGACCCTGCAGCGCCCTGAGGCCTTAAATGCCCTGGCTTTGCAGCGTGACCAGGCCCTTGGGGGTCTTCAGGGTGGCAGTCAGGTTGGCCGGGCCGGTGGCGATCTCCATGCCCGTCAAGCCCATGGCCTCGTAGGCGGCTTGCAGCTTGGCGGCGGTGGGGTGGGTGATGGCGATACTGTGCAGCGTGACGCCCGAGCGTGGCAGGCTGTTGCGCGGGTGCAGGCGCAGCGGCTCGGCGTCGTCCGGCTTGCCCCACTGGATGAGGCTGGGCAGTGCGCCGTTGAACAGGCGCTGGCCGTCTTCGCGCACGGTGATTTGCCACTGCAGCAGACCGCGGCGTGAGTGGCGGCTGGCGGGCATGGCCGGGCCGCGGTCAATCTCCAGCGCCTTCAGTGCGGCGCGCGCGGTGCGGATGTCGTCGGTGTTGGCCACAAAGTGCACCAGGCGCGGCTCGGTGGCCACGGCGGCCTGCAAGGCGGCATCGTCCAGGTCAAACCAGCGGCGTGTGGGTGCGTTGGCCGGGCGCTTGGCGCCGGGGTCGATGGCGATGATTTCAAAGTAGGCCAGCGGGTGGCCGGGCGTGGCGATTTTGAACAGGCGGTTGTGGGTGCCGTACTGCGGGTGCTCGCCGCCCGGGGCGGGGGTGATGCCCAGTGTGGCCTCACACCATTGCACGCCCTGTTCCAACGACGCTGCTGCGACTACCAGATGATCGATTTGTGTTTTCATGGTTTGACCATACCACCTCGTCCCGAGGCTATTTCAGTTCCACTTGAGGTACACCCAGGCGGTGAGGATGAGCCCTATGCCCCACAGCAACCAGGTTTCCTGCGCGGCGTAGGGGTAGAGCATCAGGGCTATGCCAGTCCAGACCAGCACCGGCTGCGTGGTCTTGCGGCCGCGCCGAAACGCGATGTAGCCCACGATGCCAAACAGCAGCGCGCCCACCAGGTAGGCAGGGCTGGGCAGCACCAAGCCCATGGATTCCAGCGCCTTCAGTTCTTCATTCATTGCCGCATTTTCACCCCGGCGCCGCGCACTTCCAAGCGCACCTCGTCCAGCACCTGGCCCTTGGCGTCGGCAATCTGCACCACATGGCGCCCGGGCCACAGGGCCCACTGCGCGGTGTTGCCCTTGGCCAGCGGTTTGCCGTCCATCAGCCAGCGAAGGTTGCTGCCCTCGGCCTGCAGCGTCAGGCGCTGGCGGTTGGGCGGGATGTCCGGGTCCAGCGCGATGATGGTGCCCGTGGTGGGCGCGGTGATGCGGGCGGTGGGTGCTGCGCCAGATTTCAAGCCTTTAGAGCCTCTAGCCCCCGTATTCATTGCGCGAGCAGCTCCTGAATCCATAGCAAACGCCGCCTGCTGTGTACCGTCCACAAACCACTCGGTGCGCGCGGCCTCCAGGCTGGGCGCACTGTCAGCACTGGCAAACTGCACGGCCTTTTGCACCACGCCCGCGGGCGGATTGGGCGCGCGGCTGGGCTGCCTGGCGTGCAGAAAGTTCATCACCGCGGCCCAGATGGGCGCGGCCCCTGTGGTGCCGCTCACGTCCCACATGGGTGCGCCGCTGGCGTTGCCCACCCACACGCCCACGGTGTAGCGCTGGGAGTAACCCAGCGCCCAGTTGTCGCGCATGTCTTTGCTGGTGCCGGTTTTCACCGCGGTCCAGAAACGCGTGGCCAGCACGCTGTCGGTGCCGAAGGTGCGGGCGCGCGCCAGCGGGTCGCTGAGGATGTCGCTGATGATGAAGGCGGCGCGTGGGTCTAGTGCCTGCGTGGTGGGTGCGGCCTTGCCGGGCAGCAGCGTGGTGGGGCTGGCGCGCCCGCCATTGGCCAGCGCGCGGTAGGCGTTGGTCAGGTTCAGCAGCGAGACCTCGGCGCTGCCCAGCGCCAGGCTGTAGCCGTAGTAGTCACCACTTTCTTTGAGCGGCAGGCCCAGGCGCACCAGCTGCTTCTGAAATGCATCGGGCGACACCATCACCAGCGTGCGCACCGCGGGCACATTGAGCGAGGCGCCCAGCGCCGTGCGCGCCGACACCCAGCCCTTGAAATGCCGGTCGTAGTTCTGCGGGATATACAGGCCGCCGGTGGTCTGGATTTGGGTGGCGGAGTCTTCCAACAGCGAGGCGGCGGTGATGCGCCGCTCGGCCATCGCCTGCGCGTAGAGGAAGGGCTTGAGCGTGGAGCCGGGCTGGCGCAGCGCGGTGACAGCGTCCACATCGGCCGCGTTGCTGAGCGGCCCGCTGGAGCCGACCCAAGCTAGTACCTCGCCCGTGGCGTTGTCCAGTACCAGCAGAGCCGCGTCTTCCACATGGCGGCCTGCCAGTTCGCGCAGATGGGTTTGCAGCGTCTGCACCGCAAAGCGCTGCAGCGGCGCGCGCAGTGTGGTGGTGATGCGGTGGGCGTTGTTGGCGCCGGACCGGGCCAACTGGCTGGCCACATGCGGCGCAATGCCTTCACTGGCCGCGTAGTCGCGCCGCTGCAGCGCGCCGGCTACAAACAGGTCCATGGCGTCGCAGTTGGCGTTGCCGGCAGGCTCCAACGTCTTCATCACGCTGCAGGCGCGTTGCACCACCTGTGGCTCCTTGGCGTTGGGCGCGCGCACCAGGGCGGCGGCCACCGCGGCCTCGCGGTTGTCCAGGCCGTGCGCGGCCTTGCCAAACAGGGTCTGGCTCAGCGCGTCGATGCCCACCAGCTCGCCGCGGAACGGCACCAGGTTCAGGTAGGCCTCCAGAATCTGGTCCTTGCGCCAGCCGCGCTCCAGGCTCTGGGCCGAGAAGGTTTGGCCCAACTTCTGCACCACGCTGCGCCCGCCACTGCCGCGCTTCAGGTCCTCGTCCATCAGGCCTGCCAGCTGCATGGTGATGGTGGAGGCGCCACGCGTCTTGGTGTTCCACAGGTTGCCCCAGGCCGCGGCGGACACGGCACGCCAGTCCACCCCGCTGTGCTCGTAAAAGCGTTTGTCTTCACTCAGCACCAGCGCCGTGCGCAGGGCAGGCGAGATGTCGGCCAGCGCCACCCATTGCCCGCGCCGCACGGTGGCGTCGGTGCGCAGGCGGTGCAGCAGCTCGCCCTGGCGGTCCAGCACCAGTGTGTCAGACGACTGGTAGCCAGCCTTTACCTCATTAAATGTGGCTGCAGCCCCCGTGGAATATGCGCAGGCAGCTACTAAAAAAGTAGCAATTGTTTTAAAAAGGCGAGCAAAAACCCCACGGCCACTCTGGCCTGCATGGCCTGTAGCCTTGGTGACCCTGCGGCCACATAGGTTGGGCCCATCCCCGTAAACTGGTTTTTTTTGCAACTCATCCATCCCCATCTGTATGTCCCACGCTGCTCCGTTGTTCCAACCCTTCACCTTCAAGGGCCTCAAGCTCGCCAACCGCATTGTCATGGCACCCATGACGCGTTCGTTCTCGCCCGGTGGTGTGCCCACCCAAGCAGTGAGTGAGTATTACCGCAAGCGCGCCGCATCCGCCGTGGGCCTCATCGTGTCCGAAGGTACGGTAGTGCAGCGCCCGTCGGCCGCCAACGACCCTGATGTGCCGCACTTCTGGGGCGATGCCGCCTTGGCTGGCTGGCAAGACGTCATCAACAACGTGCACAGCGCCGGTGGTGTGATGGCGCCCCAGCTCTGGCACGTAGGCGCCGCGCGCAACCCGCGCACCACCTGGACGGCGCCGGCACCTATTGATTCGCCGTCCGGCCTGTCGCGCCCTGGTAAACAGTTTGGCGCGCCCATGAGCGATTCGGACATTGCCGACACCATCGCCGCTTTTGCCAAGGCCGCCGGCGCGGCCAAACGCCTGGGCTTTGACTGCATTGAACTGCATGGTGCCCACGGCTACCTGATCGACCAGTTCTTCTGGGATGGCACCAACCAACGTGACGACCGCTTTGGCGGCAGCGATCTGGTGGCACGTGGCCGTTTTGCGGCGGACATCCTCAAGGCTGTGCGTGCTGAAGTGGGGCCCGACTACCCGGTGATCATCCGCCTGTCGCAGTGGAAGCAGCAGGACTACAGCGTGCGCATGGCGCAAAACCCCGACGAGATGGCCGCCTGGCTGCAGCCCTTGGCCGATGCCGGCGCCGACATCTTCCACTGCTCGCAACGCCGCTTCTGGGAGCCGGAGTTTGATGGCTCGGACCTGAACTTTGCCGGCTGGGCCAAAAAGCTCACCGGCCGCCCCACCATCACCGTGGGTTCGGTCGGCCTGAGCGGCGAATTCATCGCGGCCTTTGGCGGCGAAAGCTCCAAGCCCGCGTCGCTGGACGAACTGCTGCGCCGCTTTGACCGCGGCGACTTCGACCTCGTGGCCGTGGGCCGGGCGCTGATCAGCGACCCGGACTGGGCGGTGAAGGTGCGCGATGGGCGCATGGCCGAACTGTCGGACTTTTCGCCGGCGGCGTTGGCGAGTCTGGTGTAACGGGCATTGCATGCGCGCACTGCTTTTGGCTCCCCTTGTGGCACTGGCTCTGTCGGCATCCGCAGCAGAGTCGGTGTCTGTCGACTTTCGCTGTCTGGCCACCGAAGGGAGCAAGCCCATCCGGCTGGAATGGCGGCTGTTTTCGGAGGACAAGAGCAATTGGTCGGCGAGCTACGTGAAATACAAAGGCGCCAAGCAGCCCATTTCGCTGGTGTTGCGCTCAACCAAGGCGACCGAGACCGCGCCCGGTCGCCCGATGGAGTTCGAATCGGTGTGGCTGGAGGTGGTGGACGGGCAGATCTCGGGTGAATACCGTGTCACCACCCAGGGCGCCAATGTCTATGGGTTCGACTACAAGAATCGACGCACCGGCAAGGAAATAGCGTTCGCGCAAGACAACGCGGCGTATACCGAAACAGGGTGTAAATGGAACTGAGGTGCTAGCTGCGCACGGCAGCTAGCGCTCTTCGGATCAGAGCAGAAACAGCGCAGCCAAGCCCAACACGGCGGGCACGGTTTGGATGTACAAAATGCGCACCATCACTGTGGCTGCGCCCCAGATACCCGCCACCGCCACGCACGCCAAGCCATACGTAGCAAAGGCTTTTGCGATGGCTGGATCGGGGACTACCAACGCCAGCAGCAAGGCCACCGCCAAAAAGCCGTTGTAGCAACCCTGGTTGGACATGGCCACGGCGCGGGATTCCACTTCGGCCTGGGGAATGCCGAACACCTTGGCGCCGCGCGACTTGAACAGCACGGTCTCCAGCAGGAAGATGTACACGTGGATCAGGCAGACCAGTGCGACGAGGATTTGGGCGGCGATATGCATGTCAGATGTCCGGTTGGTTGAAAGTGTGCGAAGAATACATAATCACGTTATGTTTGTAAAGTGCCTAGGCGTCCCACTACAATTTTTGGCAACGTCCCCCACATTCTTACCGTGACAGACACCCCCATCAAGCGCGACGGCCGCAAAGAGAACGCCAGCAACACCCAGGCTGCACTGCAGCTGGCGGCGCTGCACTGGTTCAGCGCGCAGGGGTTTGAGAAGGCCTCTGTCGGGGCCATCTGCGGAGAGGCCAAAGTGACCGCCGGCGCGCTGTACCACCACTATGGAGACAAGAAGGGCCTGTTTGCCGCCGTGGCCGAGCAGGTGGACGCACAGCTAGTGCAGCGCGCCTTGAGCGCGCGCGCCGCTGTGATCGATGGCGGTGGCTCGCCTTGGGATGCGTTTCTGGCGTCCATCGACACCGTGCTGCAGGCAGGCACCAACGCGCCCTTGCGCCGGCTCATGCTGGTGGAAGCACCCGCGGTGCTGGGCGCTCAGGTGTGGGGCGAGATTCGACAGCGGCAGGGGCTGGGAGCGATGCGCGCCCAGATCGGCGCACTGCAGGCGCATGGCATTTTTCCGGGGCACGATGCGGAGCGGCTTGCACGCATCGTCCTTGGCGCGCTGTATGGCGGCATGGATTCACTGCCTGACGACGAGGCCGGTGTTCAGGACGCACTGGCAGACACCCAGCAATGCCTGGTGGCCATGCTCGAAGGCTTGCGTAACAAGGATGCGCGATGACTGTTGAGACCACATTCCAACTGGGTGCTGAGACCAGTACGGTCCTGTGTACCGAAGACGGTCGCGTCGTTCTGCAGCAAGACATACCACTAGGCACCGCATCGTTGGCACGCCAATGGATGCGGCACACACCGCCCACGCCGCTGGATATCGAACACGCCATCGAGCAGACCGAAGACGTGGTGATGCCCTTGGCCAAGAAGTTGGTGCGCACCGAGCAGTTGCTGTTGCGGGGCTCAGGTGCTGCATTGATTCTGCAAGGTGTGGGGGCTGAGCCGGATGCAGTGCTACGTTGGAGTTTGGAGGAGGTGGAAGACCTCTTCAACCGCATCGCCATGGTGAGCCAAGGGCGGCCCAGCGGGCAGGAGGCCTTGCCGACCACGCCGGAGTTTTATGCGGCGTTGGTTATTTTGCGGGAATGTTTGCACCACCTGCGGTTTGGTGAAGTGGTGGTGCAAGCGTAGCGTCCGCACGCCGCTAAGAGCTAGGGGTAAGTGTGGGAGACGACTAGCTAGTCGAGAGGTTGGCTTGCATTTATCCAATGCTTCGCCTCCACAATAATTTGTTGTTTGAGTTGAGACCAAGCCTCTTCGCCGAATTGTCCGCCAAACGAAATGTTCTTGGGATTGTCACGAAGGTCATCTGCCGCCCAAAACAAACCGATCAGTTGTTCAATTCCATGTGAATCCCCCAAGTATTCTTTCGTCGGAGTGTGGAAGTCGTAGTTCCAGTAAACGTCGGCTATCAGCTTCTGCAATTGCTCCAAGGGATCGGAGGTCGCAAGAGCAATTTCCTGCAGATGAAATTTAATGAGATTCCATATTGCTTGATCTTTGTCTGGAACTGAAAGCCCCTCGTGGTTCAGGGCAGCAAAGAATGCAGGTAACACCTCATCCAACCGAGGCTTTTTAGCATCCAGTGCCTCCAGAAATTCATCCAGATAAATGCCATCATCTACAAGTGCATGGATAGTCGACTTGATGTCGTCAGCATTGAGTGTTCCCATGCCCAACCTTGCGGCTTGATAGCGCAGTAGTTTGAATTTCGATGCTGCTACTTTCCAGACCGCCATCACTTCGCCGCCTCCACCTTAACCTTCACATTCGGCATCTCCCCAAACATCTCCGGCGCGTACATCGCCTCTACGCGTGAGGGAGGCAGCGAGAACTCGCCCACGTTGTTCAGGCGGATGGTGTATTCCATCTTCACCACGCCTTTGGGCAGGTACTCGTAGTAGCTGCGGAAGGACTCAAAACTGCGTTCCTCGAACGCGGCCCAGCCGTAGCCTTCCTTCTTCTCGCCCTGCGTGGCGATCTCGCTATCGCGGCCCAGGCCGTTGCCCAAGATGGTGGCACCGCCGGGCACCGGGTCGGTGATGGCGACCCAGGTCATGTCGGCGCTGGCGTTCACCTCGATGCTGATGCGCAGCACGTCACCGCGGGTGTAGCTGCCGGCGGGCAGGTTCTTGTTGGCCTGCTCTACGGGAGTGATCGTTTTCTTGATCTGGTAGCCCGCAAAGAACGGTGCCTTCAGCTGTACCGCAGCCACTGATTGCAGCGTGAGCCAGGGCTTGCCTGCGCCCTGGTGGGTCACGTTCAAGGTGTCCTTGGTAGCCGTATTGCCCCAGGGCAGGAACATGGTGTTGTTCTTCAGGTTGCCCGGCGATGCGGGCGCGCCAAAGATGCTGGTCTGGTGCGCAGCGCCCGATGCATCGGTGGTCTTGATGCGCTCCACCTTGCTCCAGTCCACGCTGGCCGCACCCGTGCTCATAGATGCCTTGGTCGTGCCTGCGACGGGCACGGCTTCAAACTTGGCGCTGAATTTTTCCAGGGCCAGGCCACCCCACAGGTTGGCCGTGGTGGTGTGCCAGGCGCCGTTTTGCTGGCGGCTGATGAAGCCGTTGGCCAGGCGGCCCATGTCGTCCTTCCAGGCTGGGTCGTCCAACACACTCAGGATCAGGCGTGCGGTGTTCACGTCGCCGTTTTGCATCAGCCACCACCAGTAGTCGTCTTTCTCGCTGCTGAAGATCATTTTGGTGCCCTGGTAGCTGATGCGACTGCGCAGGATCTGGTTGGCCTCGGCAATGCGCTTGTCGCGCTCGGGCACATCGTTCACGCGCTTCAGGATGTTGAGCCAATCAATCACCGCATGTGTGGGCCACTGGTTGGGCGCGATGGTGATGCTGTTGACCATGCGGCCCTGCGCCTTGCCGTAGCGCGACAGCGCCTCAATCGCTGCCAGCTTGCGCATGTCCAGGTCTTTGCGCGGGCTCCAGAACTCGCGCTGGATGCGGCCCTCCACAAAGGCGATCAGGCCGCGCTCCATGGGCGCGCGAATCTCATCGCTCAGCGCAAACGCCGGGTTGATGCCGGAGGCCTCATGCGTGGCGGCCAGCAGGTAGGCGGTCAGCGTGTCGCTGCCGCGGTTGGCCTCGCCATCGCGTGGCGGGAAGTAGTTGGCCAGGCCATCGCTGTCCAGGTAGCTCGGGATCTGCGTGGCCACGGTCTGCCACAGCTTGCCGTCGCGCAGGCCCACGCTCTTGCTGGTCTTTTGCTCCAGGCAGGCAAAGGGGTAGAGCGCAAACCAGTCACGCACACCTGGCAGGCCTTCGGCCAGCTTGGGCTGCAGCGCCATCTTCAGGCCGCCGCGGCCGGGCAGGGCGTCGGCCGGGGCGTTCACGTCCATGGAGAGCGGGCCGTCGATCTGCACCAGCGTAGCCTGCTGCACGGTGAGTGGCACCGCGGGAATGATGCGTTGGCGCGCCTTCAGCGCGTCGCGTGCACCGCTGATCGTGTCCTTGGCCTCAATCTCCCACAGGATGGCTTCGTTGCGCGTCAGCGCCAGCTGTGCAGGCGCGGTCACGTTCCAGGCCACTTCGCGCGCATCACCGGCGGGGATGTCCACCGTTTGCGGTGGCAGATCCAGCAACGTGGCGCGTGGCGTTACCAGCACCTTCATGGCCTGCTTGGTGGTGTTGCGCAGGGTCAGTTGCGCGCGGTACTGGTCGTCCTCACGCACCAGCGGCGGCAGGCCACTGATGATCTGCAAATCTTGCGTGGCGCGGATGCTCGTCGATCCGGTGCCAAACATGCCGGTGAAGGCATCGGCCACGGCCACGATCTTGAAGGTGGTCAGTGCATCGTTCAGCGGCACGGTGACCACGGCCTGGCCGTTGGCGTCCAGCTTCACGCTGGGGTTCCACAGCAGCAGGGTCTCCAGCAGCTCACGCGCACCGCTGTGGCCGCCGCCGCCGCCGGGTGCCACGGCCTTGCGGCCATAGTGGCGCCGGCCAATGATTTCCATCTGCGCGGTGGACGTTTCCACGCCCCAGCTTCGGCGCTGCAGCATGGCGTCCAGCAGGTTCCAGCTGCTGTTGGGCATCAGCTCCAGCAGGGCCTGGTCCACGGCGGCCAGGGCCACCTCGGCGTTGGCGGCGGGCTGGCCATTGGGCAGCTTCACGGTGATGGTGACCTTGGCCTGGCTGCGCACGGCGTAGCTTTCCTTGTCGGCCTTCACGCTCACGGCCAGCTCATGGGCCTTGGTGCCCACGCGGATTTCGGCCACGCCCAAACGGAAGGCCGGCTTGCTCAAGTCCACCAGAGCCGTGGGCGCCACGTACTCGCGCCCTTCGTACCAGAAGCTGGTCCACCACTCACGCGGGGCCTTGTAGCCCCAGGTGAAGAAGCTGTACCACGGCACCTCGCGCAGGCGGCCGCGCAGCACCAGCGCGCTCACATACACGTTGGGTCCCCAGCCTTCCTGAATCTTCAGGCTGATGGTGGGGTCTTGTCCGTTGAGTTGCACCACCTCGGTCTGCACAATACCTTCGCGCTCCACCGCCACCAGGGCCGTGGCAAAGCGGAAGGGCATGCGCACCTGGAACTTGGCGGTCTCGCCGGGTTGGTAGCTCTTTTTCTCGGGCAGCAGGTCGATACGGTCGGTGTTCTCGCCCCCAAACCACAGCTCGCCCTGCTTGGTGACATACACGCTGCTGGCCGCCTGGATAGTGTTGCCGGATGCGTCTTTGGCCGTCACTACCAGTTCCACTTCGCCGGCTTCGTTCAGCGCCGTTTCGCACAGCAGCAGGCCGCGCGAATCGCTCTTGCCACTGCATACGCTGCCCAGCTCTTTGGTGCTGGTTTTGTTGTCGTAGGTGTAGAAGCCACCCACCATGCGCTTGCGCGTGGTGGTGGTGATGCGGGCCGTGGCTTTCACTTCCAGCGCCACGCCTTCCTGTGGCTTGCCAGTCAGGTCCAGCGCCAGGGCCTGGAACTTGATCTTTTGACTACTCGACACCCAGCCCTCGGTCTTGATGCCAGCCACCACCGCGGCGGGCCACAGGGTTTGTGTGCTGCGGATGGTTTGCACCTCGCCATTGGGGTCAGAGTAGGTGGCTTCCAGCAGCAGGTCTTGCGGCTGGCGGCTCTTGGGCACCTTGTCGATGGCCACTTTGCCAGCGCCGGTTTTGTCCAGCGTCAGCGCCAGCTTGTCGGCAATCACGCGTGCATCGCTGCCAGCGTTGGCATCTTCTTCGCCCTCGCCGTTGGATACCTCACGCCCGCCACGCGGTGCCGCAAAGTTGAATTCACTGAAGTCCGCGTAGTTGAGCGATTTGGCGCGCACCAGCGCCGACACGCGCACCGGCAGGTTAACCGCACCGCCACCCGATACGTAATTGATCTGCACATCCACAGGCACCTTGTCCACGTTCACCAGTGCCTTCTTTTCAGCGGGAGTGACCCGGCCTTCCAGCACCGGCAGGCGGAACTCTTCGACGCGGAACTGGCCGGTGTAGAAGTCCTGGTTGCGCGTGCCACCAGACAGCTGCACCTGGTACACGCCCAGCTTGGCCGCTGGGGGGATGGAAAAGCTGTTCTCCGCACTCAGGCCGCCGGTGGCGGTCTTGCGCCATTTCAGGTCCATCTCGTATTGCTGGCCGCTGCCCACATGGGTGATCAGCAGGGTGTCGGGTTGTTTGGCGGGCAGGTCAAAGCCCTTGGACGTCTCGGCGCGCAGCAGGTGCTTCATCGACACGGTTTCGCCCGCGCGCAGCAGCGTGCGGTCAAAGATGGTGTGGGCGCGTTCGTCGGGCACCACGTCGCGGCTGGTGGGCAGGTTGAAGCGCCAGGGTTCGATGCCGCGGTTCCAGTCGCTCCAGGTAAAGGCCAGGTCTTGCACCGTGCCCTTGCCATCGCCTGCGGGCTGGGTGGCGCGTGCGCTCACAAAATAGGCCTGGCTGTAGCCCTCTTCGCCATTGCACTGTGGCGCCTGGGGCGAGATCCCGCTCAGGTTGGCAATACCCTGGGCATTGGTCACGCCGGTGGCCACTTCCTTGCCACGGCAGTCGGACACGCGCACCGTGGCGCCAGCCACGGGGGTGCCTTTGTCCAGCGATGTCACCCAGGCCAGCGCGTTCTCGCGCCCCAGCTTGAAGTGCACGCCCAGGTTGGTCACCAGGGCCGAGGTGCGCACATACATCGTGCGGCCTGCGCCATGGCGTTCGTCCAGCAGGCTGGTGCCCAGCTTTTGCGAGGCAATCTCCACCACGTGGAAGCCGGGGGGCAATGGAATGCCCACCACCTCAAAGGGGCGCGGGTCGTTGTTCTCGGGCTTGGGCAGGTCCAGCGTCTTCACACTGGCCTGGCCCTGCAAGAGCGACACCATGCGGGTCTGCACGCCGTATTTGTCCTGGTCGCTCACGATCTTGGGCAGCGGGCCCTGTACGTCGGCCGCGGCCTGCTTGCGCGAAACGGTGTAGGCATCAAAACGCTGGATCTTGCGCCACCAGGCAATGATGTCGGCGTCGGTACCGGGCTGGAAGGTGCTGACCTTGCCCGCCGGCGCCTTGGGCGCGGTGGACTTGGTCTGTTCCGCGTTCAGCCCCTTCACATTCAGGGCGGCTTCCACATTGCGCAGCGTGACCGGCAGCAGGGCCACGCCATTGGGCTCGGCAAAGCGCTCCACGATGCCAAACGGCGACGCGGCAAATTTGGCCAGCGGCGGCATGGAGCCCGTGGCCACCTTCAGCGGGAAGCTGTCCGCATTGCGCAGCGCGCGGCCCGACGCGTCCTTGAAATCCTTGGGCAGCTCAATGCTGAACTGGGTTTGCTCGGCAAACGGTGCGGTGAATGAGATGCCGTTCACCACGTCGTCGCCATCGCCACCTTGCTCGGCCAGGTCGGGTTTGATGGTGTCTTTGCCACCCTTCAGGCGAATGCCTTGCAGCAGCTTCACCGGAACCGGCGCGTTGAAGTTCAACGTCATGGGGCGAATCGGCAGGCAGGCGCTTTGTGCGTTTTCGCGTTCGCAGCTGAAGGTGGCGGCAAACGGGTCGCGCACCTGGAAGTTGAAGCGTTTTTCCACGCTGTTGGGCACGCCACTGGCGGCGCCCCCGCGTGCGGGGGTAGCTACGCCCTTGCCAAACACGATCTGTACTTTGGCCGAGGATGACAGCTTGCGGTTGCAGGCCAGTGTGACCACGGACAGCGGGTTGGCTTTGGCTTCGGCCTCCATGCCCTGGGCTTGCAGCAGGCCGTCGCGTTCCTTGCCGCTCAGCAGGCGCACCGCCACGCGTTCGCCCAGGCCCTCCACCGCGCACCACACATTGGTCTGCACGCTCTCCAGCGTGGCCGCGCCGTTCAGGCGCAGGGTGAAGAACTGCTCTTCGTCAATGCGGCTGCCGGAGTAGGGGCGGACGTTTTGCACAAACGGGCCGCCGCTATTGAATTTGTAGCTGGTCGTGCCCGCCAGCTCTGCGCCTTTGGGTGATTTGAAGCCCGCTTTGGCCTGCACCGTGCAGCTGATGCCAGGGGGCAGGTCGTTTTCAAAGTCAAACGCCCACACGCGGTCGTTCACCCAGCGGCCGGTGCCCTTGGTTACCTGGGCGTCGCTGCAGCTCAGCGTCAGCGGGGCTTCGGCCTTGGGGTCGCCAAAGTTGACGGCACTCTCGTCAAATTTGGCCACCACCTGGCGGACCTGGGCGATTTCGCCCTGGGGGGACAGGCTGGTGATTTGCAGGGCCAGGGCGGCCCAAGAGGATGCGGCCAGGCCGCAGGCGACGATGATTTTATGGACTTTCACACGGGCTCCCGAAAAGCAGCATGGAGCGTAGCCGAAAAAAATTGAAACCAATTGAATCCAGTCGTTGCTGCGCTGCGTACCTGTAACAAGCCGCAACGCGTTTGCTTGTGTGCCCACCTATCAACCCTCGACCGATTGGACGCCCCATGAACCACCTTCGTACCGCACTGCTGCTCAGTGCCGCTGGCCTGTGCAGCGGCCTGGCGCACGCCGATACCGGCAAACTTCTGCTCACCGGGGGCGTTAGCTCCATCGACGGCGCCGCCGGCGGGGGCCTGACGCCCTGGGCCGTCATCGGCACCAACGCCACCGAAGGCGAAGTGGGCTTCTCTGCCCACGTCAGCCGCGCCGCCACGCAGGACTACAGCCTCAACACCATGGGCGTAGCCGTGGGATTCAAAGACCGGGTGGAGGTATCCCTGGCGCGGCAGGACTTTGACGCATCCCCCGCCACCGCGCTGAACGGCCTGGGCTTCAATGTGCAGGCCGGCCAGCACGTGAAGATGGATGTGCTGGGCCTGAAGGTGAAAGTGGCCGGCGATGCCGTACTGGACAGCGACAACTGGATGCCGCAGATCGCCGTGGGCGTGGAGCAAAAGTCGGTGGATGCAGGCTCTATCACCCCGGTGCTGGACTTTTTGGGCGCCAAGACCAGTGGCACCGACTTCTATGTCAGCGCCACCAAGCTGTTTTTGGGCCAAAGCCTGCTGGTGAACGGCACGCTGCGCTATACCAATGCCAACCAAAACGGCCTGTTGGGCTTTGGCAGCAAGGCGCCGGGCAAAAACGAAGGCAGCTGGGTGCCCGAGGTGTCGGTGGCCTACCTGCTGAGCAAAAACCTGGCTGTGGGCGCCGAATACCGCGTCAAGCCCAACAACCTGGAAGCCCTGGGCCGGGCATCCGGCTTGGCCAGCGGCCTGGCGGAAGACGCCTGGCAAGACGTGTTCGTGGCCTGGGCGCCCAACAAGCATGCCTCCGTCACCCTGGCTTATCTGGACCTGGGCCGCATCCTGCCCGCCATCACCGCCAACCGCAGCCAGACCGGTTTCTACCTGTCCGCCCAGTTCGCGTTCTAAGCCCCCATATTCATAGGACCCATCATGAAAAAACTATTCGTTGCCCTGGCCATGGCCACCCTGGGCCTGGCTGCCGTGCCCGCCATGGCCCAAAGCGCCCCCATGCAAAACGACACGCTGTACCAGGCGCTGGGCGCCAAGCCCGGCCTGGAGGCGCTGATGGACGTGTTTGTGCCCGCCCTGAAGGCGGACAGCCGCATTGGCGCGCAGTTCAAAGACACCAATGCCAAGTATTTGCAAGAGCAGCTGGTGGACCAGATCTGCATGGTCAGCGGTGGGCCCTGCGCCTACAAGGGCGCCGACATGAAGGCCGCCCACGCAGGCATGGAGATCAACAAGGCGCAGTTCAACGCGCTGGTGGAAGTGCTGCAGGGCGCCATGGACGCGCGCGGCATTCCGTTCACCACGCAAAACCAGCTGCTGGCGCGCCTGGCGCCCATGCACCGCGATGTGATCACCGCCCAATGAGCCCGGCCATGCGCAACCGCTTTTTGAAAGGACCCCTCGCCCTGGCCGCATTGACGGCGTGCGGCCTGGCCACGGCCGGCACGCTGGAAGTGCTGGTGCTGGACCGCGAGGGCAAACCCACGCCCGATGCGGTGGTCGTCGTCGTGCCCAGCGGCAAAGGCCAGCCCAAAACGCCGCTGCCCAACAGCGCCGTGGTGAACCAGGAGAAGCAGCAGTTTGTGCCCGCGGTCACCGTGGTGGGCGTGGGCGCCCGCGTGCGCTTCACTAACACCGACCCGTGGAACCACCATGTGCGCCTGGGCACGGCTGGGGCGGCCGCGGGCAACTCGGAGGGTCAGTCGGCCTTGCTGGAAGGCAAGGCCGAGGGCAAGCCCGCCAGCTCCGCCGTGTTCACCATGGACAAACCCGGCGCCGCGGGCGCGGCCTTGTTGGGCTGCTTTATCCACAGCCGCATGAGCGGCGTGGTGTACGTGGCCGAGTCACCCTGGACGGTAAAGACCAATGCAGACGGCGTGGCTGTGTTGGAGGATGTGCCCGAAGGCGCCGCCACCTTGAAGGTGTGGCACGCAGCGCAGCTGGTGGAGAAAACGCCACAGGCGTTGACCGTGGGTCATGCGCCGGCGAAGGTGACGTTTCAGCTGGATGTGGTGCCGCGGCGGAGGAGTTGAGCATCTTGGGCTCAGAACTGTTTTGCAAAGACGCGGTAAACCCGAGGAAAACCTGCGTAAATGATCTGGATCAAGTAGGTGCACAGGCGTATAAAAGTACCAGTCGCTCTAGCAATGCCCATTTGCGATTAGCACCCGCCCAGCCAAGGCTCTCCGGACGCTTAGGGTGAATTTACGAAAGACGTTCATGTCCTCTGCACCGCTGGCCACCTCCCGCCTCCACAAGGCGACACCCATTGTTCAATTTCAATTGAATCAGCATGGGCCCGTTACGTTGGCGTCACCGGCGATGTCCGTGTTTACCGATTTGTCGCAGGTGCGGGCCGCCACCGTGCAGGCGCACACCACACTGGACCAGGCAGAGTTGAAAATGATTTACTTGGGCGTGCGTCTGCTTTTTGTGGTGTCCGACATGCCTGCGGTGGATGGCGTTTTGACCTATGTGGACATTGCGGGCGAGCGCCCCACGCTCCTGGTGCAACAGCGAAAGATGAAGCGCCAGGAGTTGACAGCCGGTGACCTGATGACACCGCTGACCGAGATTGATACGGTGCCCTTGGCGGCCTTGCGCCGCGCCACGGTTGCCCAGGTGGTTGAAACCCTGGTGCAGCATGGGCAACCGCATCTTTTGGTGGTCGAAACATCCACCGAAGACGGAACCACATGCATCCGGGGCCTCATATCGCAGGCGCAGGTGGAGCGCCAGCTGGGCCAAACCTTGCCGCGCCATGACAGAGCGCAGACCTTTGCGCAACTGGAGCAGGTGCTCGCCAGTCACTGACGAATCGATGCCTCTTGGGGTTCCTGGCTGACAGGTATCACCCTGACTTTCGGCCAGCGCTCGGTATAGCGCTTCTGCGCGACACGCTGCCGGTACGTTTCCACACTCACACGCGTGGGGTTGCGGCGAACCACCATCGAGAAAAGATCATCCAGTCCATGCGGCGCGATGATTTGCAGCGCGTTGTCTGCGCCTAGAAAAATTCCTACGGCCGTGGCGAATTCGGGCCAGGATGCAATGCCTTCTTCCAGGGAATGCAGCGGTTCCACAGGATGCCCGAACTGCGCCTCAAACCACCCATGTACGCCCGCTTGGTTTGTCACTTCCCAGGGAACGTTGGGGGCCAGCGCCTGCAGCCGGGCTTGCAGTTCGAGGTCCCGTTGCGGCGAAATGTCGGAGGCGTCAAAGTAGGCGACGTCGACATCGGGCAGTTGCGACGGTGACGATTTGCCGTGCAAAGAATCCCACACGAGATTCCGAATGGCACCTGCGCCGATGCACCACTGGGGCAAGCCCAACTGCCTCACCGTAGCCAAGGCGGCCATGAGCCAGGGCGATTGGCTCGCGATTTCGATCAGCTCTTGGTGGTGCTGTGTTTCCGATGCGGGCATACGAAAGTTGACTCTGGCTGTGCTCACAGCATCTTCTGAATCAACGCCCCCTTGAACAGCACCGGCCCCGTAGGCCCGGTCTCGCTGGGTACGCCACCCTTGGGTTCCAGGCTGATGGCGAGGGTGGGCACTTCGCGCACATCGCTCTCACCCGCAGTCAGGCGCAGCAGCTTGTCGCTGCCCAGCACGCCCAGCGACTTGGGGCCACCGCCTGGGGGCAGGGCCCAGAGTTGCAGGGACCGGTCACCGGCCTCTTGGTAGCCACCCACGCGTTGCAGCGTGAGTTTTTTGGCCTTGGGGTCAAACGTCACCAGCATGGAAGCGGCGGCTTTGTCGTCGGCCAGTACGGCCACGTATTCGATTTGCGGGGCGCTTTGCAGCTGGGTCTGCAGGCGGGCAATCTCGCCACCCAGCTCCTGGCGCATGCCGATGCCGAACGACACGGCGGCGATGGTGGCAAAGGCACCAGCCGCGGTGGCGGTGCGCCATACGGTCAGGCTGCGTAGCCAACTGCCCAAGCCCGCAGGCTCTGCCGCGGCCAATGCGGCCTGCGCACGCACGGCTTGTTGTGCGGCGCTTTGCTTTTCACCCTGGACCAGGTTGTCAATGCGCGTCCACACGGCGGGGCTGGGTTGGGCCTGGGGCTGCAGTTCGTTCAGGCTGGCCAGGCGGCTTTGCCAGATGAGGGCGGCGGCACGCACGGGGGCCTGTTCGCGGGCCAGGGTTTCAAAGCGGCGGCGGGCGCCACCGCGCAGGGTGCCCAGCGCGTAGCTGCTGGCCAGGCGGTCCAGCAGTTCGGGGTGTTGAATCAGGTTCATGGTGGGGCTCCTTACGCAAAGCGCGCCATGCACAGGCGCAGCTGGTCCAGCCCGCGGCGGATCCAGGTTTTGACCGTGCCCAGCGGCAGGCTCAGTTGTTGGGCGAGTTCGCTGTGGCTCAGGTCGCGCACATACGCCAGGCTCACCACCTCGCGCTGCTTGCTTTCCAGCCGGCCCAGGCACTGGTGCAAGGCCCAGGCCTGCTCACTGGCTTGGGCGGTGTCCATCGGGTTGGGGGCGTCGCCTTCCAGCGTGTCGCTCAGGGTGTCGTCCAGCTCTTGGGTCAGGTGGCTGCGGTCGGCGGCCCGGCGGCGCAGCATGTCCAGCGCGCGGCTGCGCACGATCAGGCCCAGCCAGGCCATGGGCGGGCTCAGCGATGCGCGGTAGTCCGCGGCCGAGCGCCAGATGGACAAGAAGGCCTCCTGCAGCACATCCTCGGCCAGTTCGCGGCGCGTCACCACGCGCAGGGCCAGGCCATAGAGCTTGGAGGCGCATAAGTCATACAGCGCTTTGAGCGCGGTGTCGTCCTGGCGGGCAATGCGGTCTAGCAGGGCAATGAGCTGTGCGTCGTGGTTGTCGGTGGTCATGCTGCGATTGTCACGGAACGTGGCAACGGCTGCCCCGGCGTGTGGCAAGTCCGACGCGGGCAATGGACTGCTATCAAAAGGAGAGCTGTTCGCGCAGGTTCTACGGGGGCTAGAGGCTAAAAGCATGGTGTATTGCCAGGTGGCGCTGCATACAGGGTGAGTACACGGCTTGTAGTGAGTACGCGCTCACCGGGCCGCTGGATTCACCCCCGCAATGTCCGAGCGCGGCAGTGGGGCAATCTGAATCCAGCCGGGGGGCAGGGTGCGTATTGACAGCGTGGGTCGGCATTTTTCGTCCCGCCTGTTTCGTCTCTCACCTTTTCAAAGGACCTGACCATGACATCCCTGATTTCTACCCTTGCTGGTACTTCTTCTTTTGCATCCCGCCGTGCCTTCATGGGCCGCACGGGCACACTGTCTGCCGTGGCTGTAGCCCTGATGGCTGGCCAGGACGCCATGGCCCAGGGCATGGCTGGTGATACGTCCAAAGACGTGAGTATCCTGAACGTGGCGCTGGGCCTGGAGCACGAAGCCATCAACGCCTACCAACTGGGCGCCGGCAGCGGCCTGCTGCAAAAGCCCGTGCTGGACGTTGCCGTGCGTTTTCAGGCCGACCACAAGGCCCATCGCGATGCACTGATTGCCACCATCCAGAAGCTGGGCGGCACACCCGTGATGGAAAAGAAGCTGGACGACTATGCCAAGGCCCTGAAGGCCGACACCCTGCGCAACCAGGGTGATGTGTTGGACCTGGCCGCACGCCTGGAGTTGGGCGCCATCAACGCCTACCTGGGTGTGATCCCCGCGTTTGGCAACAAAGACCTGGCCAAGGTGGCCGGTCGCCTGGCCGCTGACGAGACCATGCACTACACGCTGCTGCAAAACGCGCTGGGCCGTCCGCTGCCCGCTGGCGCTTTGTCCTTCGGCGCGTGATCGGTATGCGTTTGCCTTGTGTGCTGCTGTGGGGTCTGCTGGGCCTGTGCGCAGGGGTCCAAGCCCAATCAGTGGCGCGCGGGCAGGCGCTGTTCGAAAGCCGCTGCGTGGCCTGCCACAGCCTGGACGCCAACCGCGTGGGGCCCGCCCTGCGCGGCGTGGTGGGCCGCACGGCGGGCAAGGCCAAGGACTATTTTTATTCCGAAGCCATGGCCGCCGCCACCCATGTGTGGGACGCGCCCAAGCTCAAGGCCTGGCTCACCAACCCTGAAGACGTGGTGCCCGGGCAAGAGATGAACTACCGCCTGGACATTCCCCAAGACCGCGAAGACGTGGTGGCTTACCTAGCCTCTGTGTCCGCACCCGCACGAAAGTAAAACCATGAACACACGTACCTCCCTCTCCCTGCTGCTCGTTGCTGGCCTGGCCGCTTGCGCCAGCCAACCCATGCGTGCGCCCTTCAGCCAGGACAGCCTGCCCGCAGCCGTCAAGGTGCCCGCCGGCCATACCGTGGCGATGGAAACCGCCGCCGCGGGCGACATCCTCTACCAATGCCGCGCCAAGAAAGACATGGCCGGCCAGTTTGAATGGGTGTTTGTGGGCCCTGATGCGGGCCTGAAAGACCGCAGCGGCAAGGTTGTGGGCCGCTACTACGGCCCGCCCGCCACGTGGGAGAGCACCGATGGCTCGAAGGTCACCGCCACACAAGTGGCCGTGGCGCCGAATGGCGATGCCAACATCCCCTTCCAGCTGGTGAAAGCGAACCCCGCCATGGGCATGGGCACCATGCAGAGCGTGAGCTACATCCAGCGCGTGGCCACCCTGGGCGGCACCGCTCCCAAGGCTGTGTGTGCCCAGGCCAACGAAGGTGCCAAGCAGCTGGTGCCGTACACCGCGGACTACATCTTCTACCGCGCCATGTAAAGAGTGGGGACCCTGTTCACCGGGGTCCCACAGACGACAAACGGGTGCAAATTCACCCGTTTGGGGGATAGGCACACCCGGGGACACCCCCACAGAATGGGGGCGACGGCAGGGCAACCTGCCAAACGGACCAATAGGCCTCTCAACCCCCGTGGGGAAAGCCGTGTGAAACCGATGTGGCAACGACTGACTCAGCGTTTTAACGCCAACAGTCACCGTGAGGTGATTGCGCTCATGGGTGCACTGCTGGTGTGCATCTGGGGCTTTGTAGGCTTCTGGTCGTGGTGGGAATACACCAACACCATCAACTCCAACACCCGCGTGCTGGAGCAGCTGACCGCCGCCGTGCAGGCGCAAACGCACAGCCTGTTCAAGCAGGCCGAGTCGTTGGTGATCGCCACCGACCACTGGATGGCCGATCACCCGGACCAGGACCCGTCCAAAAACCCGGATTTTGTGGCCCAGGTGGACAAGCTGCGCAAGGCCTCGAATGGTCTGTTGGACATTCGTTTGGTCACCCAAAGCGGGGACCTGCGCTTTGTGCCCGACCAGGGACAGGGCCAAAACGTCAATGTGGCGGACCGCGACTACTTCCTGGCCCAGCGCGACCCCAAAACTCGCGGCCTCTTCATCGGCCAGCCCATCCTGGGCCGGATTAGCAAGAAGTGGGTGATCCCCATCTCGGCGCCGGTGGACCGCGGGGGTGGCAATGTGGCGCTCATACTGATCATCATTGAGCTGGAGCGCATTGACGGCGCGTTTGACGCCGAGCGCATCAAGCCCGCGGGCACCATTGGCATCGTGCGCACCGATGGCACGGTGCTGTTTCGCAGCCCCATGAACGAGAAGACCGTCGGCATGTCCATTGCCAAGGGCCAGGCCTGGGGCAACTACATGAGCGTGATGGCCAAGGGCGCGTACGAATCCGAGCGCAGTCTGTTCGACAGCCGGCCGCGCCTGGTGTCGTTCTCCAGGGTGGACGACTACCCGCTGGTGGTGTACGTCAGCGCCAGCAAGGACGATGTGTTGTCGCCCTGGCGGCAGCACACCGCCATCTTCGGCGTCGTGGCGGGCTTGCTGTCCATTGCCAGCCTGGTGATGAGCTCGGTACTCATGCGGGCGCTGACGTCTTCGCGCCGGTCCGAGGCCATCATCCACTCCACCGATGAGGCCATCGTCGGCAAGTCGCTCGAGGGCATCATCAACAGCTGGAACCCGGGGGCCGAGCGCATGTTTGGCTACTCGGCCGCCGAGATGATTGGCCAGCCCATTCTGCGGCTGCTGCCAGCCGACAGGCTGGGTGAAGAAGGGGTCATCCTGGAGAAAATCCGGCGTGGCGAAGGCGTGGAGCACTTTGAGACGGTGCGCTTGCGCAAGGACGGTAGCGAGATCAATGTCTCGGTCACCATCTCGCCCATCCGCAATAGCTTTGGCCACTTGGTGGGGGCGTCCAAAATCGCCCGCGACATCACCGCCCAAAAAAGCGCCACACGCCAGCTGCGGCTCACGGCCAGCGTGTTCAACAACACGGGTGAGGGCATCATGATCACCGACCGGGCGGGGCTGATCGTGGAGGTGAACGAGGCCTTCACCCGCATCACCGGTTACACCCGCGAAGACGTGGTGGGCAACCCGCCCAGCATGTTCCGCTCCAGCCGGCAAGGGCCCGAGGTGTTCCAGGGCATGCGCCGCGCGCTGCTGCGGCATGGCGAGTGGAAGGGCGAGATGTGGAGCCGTCGTAAGGACGGTGAGGCCTACTCGGCCTGGCTCACGGTCAGCAAGGTCAAGGACAGTTCGGGCAAGGTGCGCAACTACGTGGCGCTGTTCTCCGATGTGACCGTGCTCAAGCTGCAGCAGGAGAAGCTGGAGCACGGCGCACACTTTGACGCGCTGACCGATTTGCCCAACCGCCTGCTGCTCTCAGACCGCCTGCACCAGGCCATGACCATGTGCCAGCGCCACTACCAAAGCCTGGCGGTGCTGTACCTGGACCTGGATGGGTTCAAGGCCGTCAACGACCAGTTTGGCCACGAGGCGGGAGATGCGCTGCTGGTGGCCGTGTCCCAGCGCATGCAGGCCGCGCTGCGCGATGTGGACACGCTGGCCCGCATGGGCGGTGACGAGTTTGTGGCGGTGCTGACCAATGTGGAAAACGTCCAGGATTGCATCCAGATGGTGACCCGGGTGCTGCACGCCTGCTCCGAGCCGGTGCGCATCGACGGTCGCGACCTGCGGGTCACCGCCAGCATTGGTGTCACCATATACCCGCAGGACAACGCCGAGGCCGACCAGCTGATGCGCCATGCAGACCAGGCCATGTACGAGGCCAAGCAGAGTGGCAAAAACCGCTTCCACATGTTCGACTCTGCGCAAGACGCCGAGGTGAAAAGCCGCAGCCTGCAACAGGAACTGATTTCGCAGGCCCTGAGCAACCAGGAGTTTGTGCTGCACTACCAGCCCAAGGTGAACATGCGCACGGGCGCCATCGTGGGCGTGGAGGCGCTCATCCGCTGGCAGCACCCCGAAAAAGGGCTGCTGCCGCCCGACGCCTTCCTGCCGTCGATCGAAAAGCACCCACTGATCGAGGCCGTGGGCGCCTGGGTGATTGATGCGGCGCTGCAGCAAATGGTGGCGTGGAAAGCCCAGGGCCTGCTGCTGCCGGTGAGCGTGAACATCGCCGCCCGACAACTGCAGCAGCAGGACTTTGCGCAGCAGCTGGCTGCAGTGCTGGCCAGCCACCCTGACGTGGATGCCAGCCATCTGGAGCTGGAGGTACTGGAGACCAGCGCTCTGGACGACATAGGCTCCACCACCACCATCATGCAAGAGTGCCACCGCGTGGGCGTGCGCTTTGCGATCGACGACTTTGGCACCGGCTACTCCTCGCTCACCTACCTGCGCCGCCTGCCGGTGGACGTGCTGAAGATCGACCGCAGCTTTGTGCGCGACATGCTGGACGACCAAAGTGATCTGTCCATCGTCAGCGGGCTGATCGGGCTGGCCGTGGCCTTTCACCGCGAAGTGATTGCCGAGGGGGTGGAAAGCGTGGCCCACGGCCGGCAGCTGATTGCGCTGGGCTGCCACCTGGGCCAGGGCTATGAGATTGCGCGCCCCATGCCGGCCGAGCAGATTCCTGCCTGGTGCGCGACCTGGAAGCCCCCCGTGGAGTGGATCGCCTGAGTCAGCCCGGCGCGGGAAAGTTGGAGGCGGCGCGCCATCCTGCTATCGTGTGGTCCAAAACACCGCGGGAATTGACATGAACACAGCAATGAAACCCACCCAGCACGCGTCCAGCGGTGCCGACAACCGGCTGCAGCTGCTGCTGTTTCGCCTGGGTGAAGAGAAGGGTTCTACCCGGCGCGAGCTGTTCGGCATCAATGTGTTCAAGGTGCGCGAGATCGTGGTGGCGCCGCACATCACCGCCATCGTCAATGCCCCCCAGTTCGCCATGGGTCTGGCCAATGTGCGCGGCCAGCTGATCCCGGTGATCGATCTGCCGCGCCTGGCGGGTTGCGTGCCGCAGACCGAATCGGGCATCGTGCTGGTGACCGAATTTGCGCGCAACACCCAGGCGTTTTTGGTGGACGAGGTGGTGGAGATCGTGCAGCTGGAGTGGAAGCACCTGCTGGCGGCGGATTCCAGTTCTTCCATGCTGCTGTCGGGCGTTGCCCGCATTGACGGCGATGCCAAGGATTCGCGCCTGGCCCAGGTGCTGGATGTGGAGCAAATTTTGCGCGACGTGTTCCCCGCCACGCACAGCCAGGAGAATAAGAACTCCGGCATCTCCAAGGTCAACATGCCACCGGGTTCTATCGTGCTGTTTGCCGATGACTCCGCCGTGGCCCGCATGCTGGTGGAAGAAAGCCTGAAGACCATGGGCGTTCACTTTGTGGCGGTGAAGAACGGCAAGGAAGCCTGGGAAAAGCTCAACAGCCTGCACACGGAAGTCACCGCGCAGGGCAAGAAGATCAAGGACCGGGTCGCCCTGGTGCTGACGGATCTGGAAATGCCCGAGATGGACGGCTTCACCCTCACGCGCAACATCAAGCAAGACATTCGCTTCTCGGGCATCCCGGTCATCGTGTATTCGTCGCTGACGGGCACCGCCAGCGAAGGCCACGCCACCAGCGTGGGGGCGGATGCCTATGTGGCCAAGTTCGAACCACAAGAATTGGCCGAGTCGATCAGCAACATCCTCGCCAAGTCGCTATCGTATTAGTAGCTGCTAGCGCATATTCTAGCGGGGGCTAGAGGCCACTTTGGTTTGGTTTTAGCTCAGGTACTCGACCACCAGCAGCGCCTTGGCCAGGCCCTTGCCGGTATTGCGAATGGCGTGCTGCACATCCACCGCATAGCGCGCGCTGTCACCAGCTTTCAGCACCTTGCTGCTGTCGGCCGCCTGCACGGTGAGCGTGCCGCTCAGCACCGACAAATGTTCACGCGCACCCGTCTCGTGTGGCTCTGACGCCAGCACACCACCGGCCTCTACTGCCAGCTCGTACCACTCCACCTTGCCGGCCAGGGCAATGGGCCCCAGGATGCGCAGCGTGCATTTGCCGTCGTTGCTGGTCGTGACCGGAATGCTGTGCGCGCCCACCAGCTCTACCGTGGGCGCAACCTTGTCGGCCACGCCACCGGCCAGCAGGTCGGTCAGGCTCAAGCCCAGCGCACTGGCCAGACGCCACAGCACGCCCACCGTGGGGTTGGCCTGGTTGCGCTCCACCTCGGACAGCATGGACTTGGACACCCCCGCGCGCTTGGACAGTTCGTCCAGCGAAAGCTTTTGCGCCTTGCGGATCTCCTGCAGCTTGGAGCCAACGGCCGGCGGGCCGTCGATGAGGGGACTGGAGGAGGGGACTTGCGCCATGGTGGTTTTGGTCGGTAAAATGGATTTTTGTTCGATATACCGGAAATATCCGCTAATCCAATCTTACACCGCCCACGTCACCATGAACACTGCAACCCCACAGCACCCCGGCCACTACCTGCAATTCGCCAGCGACAACACCTCTGGCATCTGCCCCGAGGCCATGCAGGCCTTTGCCGCGGCGAATACAGGTTTTGCCGCGTCCTACGGCAATGACGATGCCACGCGCCTGGCCTGCGACCGGCTGCGCGAGGTGTTCGAGGCGGATGCTGAAGTGTTCTTTGTGTTCAACGGCACGGCGGCCAACTCGATTGCGCTGGCCTCGCTGTGCCAGTCCTACCAGGCCGTGATCTGCAGCGACACGGCGCACGTGGAGACGGACGAATGCGGTGCACCCGAGTTCTTCTCCAACGGCTCCAAGCTGCTCTCGGCCCCCCACCGCCACGGCAAGCTCACCTCGGCCGGCGTGCTGGAGGTCATCACCCGCCGCACTGATGTGCACTACCCACGGCCCAAGGTGGTGACGCTGACCCAGTCCACGGAGATGGGCACGGTCTACCAGAAGGGTGAGATCAGCGGCATCAGCCGTATTGCGCAAGAGCATGGCCTGAAGGTGCACATGGACGGCGCGCGCTTTGCCAACGCAGTGGCCGCGTTGAAGGTGGCACCGGCCGACATCACCTGGCGCGCCGGCGTGGACGTGCTGTGCTTTGGTGGCACCAAGATGGGCCTGCCGATTGGCGAGGCGATTGTGTTTTTTGACCGCAAGCTGGGCGAAGAGTTTTCGTACCGCTGCAAGCAGGCCGGGCAGCTGGCGTCCAAGATGCGCTACCTGTCCGCCCCCTGGCTGGCCATGTTGACCGACGGCGCCTGGTTGCGCCACGCGGCCCATGCCAACGCCATGGCGCAGCGCCTGTCCGACAAGGTGGCTGGCATTGCCGGCGCCGAGTTGCTGCTGCCCACCGAGGTGAATGGCGTGTTTGTGAACCTGCCCGAACCCGCGATTGCCCGCCTTAAGGCCCTGGGCTGGACCTTCTACACCTTCATCGGTGGCGGCGCCCGCTTCATGTGCTCCTGGGCCACCACGGAAGAAGCGGTGGACCACTTGGCGCATGACCTGGAGCGGGCGCTGGCGGGTTGAGTGATCCTCAGCCTAACCGAGTGCGGTGCCGTGCAATCTGCGCCCGCACCTGAGCAGGCGCGGTGCCACCCAGAATGTTGCGCGCATTGAGCGAGCCGCGCAGGCTCAGGCACTCGTACACATCTTTTTCGATGCTGGCATGGAAGCCTTGCAGCACGGCCAGGGGCAGCTCGGACAAGTCGCAGGCGTGGGACTGGGCCGCCTTGACGGCATGGGCCACGGTCTCGTGGGCATCGCGGAAGGGCAGGCCCTTTTTCACCAGGTAGTCGGCCAGGTCGGTGGCTGTGGCGTAGCCCTTGAGGGCGGCGCGCTCCATGGCTTCGGCGTTCACGCTGATGCCGCCTTCCTTCTGGCCCGTGGCTGCATTCACTTGCCCGCCAATCATCTCGGAGAAGATGCGCAGGGTGTCCTTCAAGGTGTCCACGGTGTCGAACAGCGGTTCCTTGTCTTCCTGGTTGTCCTTGTTGTAGGCCAGGGGCTGGCCCTTCATCAGGGTGATCAGGCCCATCAGGTGGCCGACCACGCGGCCGGTCTTACCGCGGGCCAGTTCTGGCACGTCGGGGTTTTTCTTCTGCGGCATGATGGACGAGCCCGTGGTGAAACGGTCCGCAATCTTGATGAAGCCGAAGTTTTGGCTCATCCAGATGATGAGCTCTTCGCTCATGCGGCTGATGTGGACCATGGTCAGGCTGGCGGCGCTGGTGAACTCGATGGCAAAGTCACGGTCGCTTACGGCGTCCAGGCTGTTCTGGCAGACGCCGTCCATATTCAGGGTCTTGGCCACGCGTTCGCGGTCCAGCGGGTAGCTGGTGCCGGCCAATGCTGCGCTGCCCAGCGGCAGTCGGTTGGTGCGGCGGCGCACTTCGCCAAAGCGCTCGGCATCGCGGCTGAACATTTCCACATAGGCCAGCATGTGGTGGCCAAAGCTCACGGGCTGGGCCACCTGTAAATGGGTGAAGCCGGGCAGGATGACCTCGGCATTCGCTTCGGCCACATCCACCAGCGACTTTTGCAGGTCCACCAGCAGCTCGCCAATCAGGTCAATCTCGCTGCGCAGCCACAGGCGCACGTCAGTGGCGACTTGGTCGTTGCGGCTGCGGCCGGTGTGCAGACGCTTGCCGGCATCACCCACCAGCTGGGTCAGGCGGGCTTCGATGTTCAGGTGTACGTCTTCCAGGTCCAGCTTCCATTCAAACGCGCCGGATTCGATCTCGCCCCAGATCTGGGCCATGCCCTTCTGGATGGCGGCATGGTCTTCGGCGGCAATGATGCCCTGGGCGGCCAGCATGTCGGCATGCGCCAGACTGCCGGTAATGTCGGCCTGCCAAAGGCGCTTGTCAAAGAACACGCTGGAGGTGTAGCGTTTGACCAGATCACTCATGGGCTCAGAAAACAGCGCGGACCACGCTTGAGACTTTTTATCGAATTGGTTTTGGGACATGGGAAGCGCTTCTCAGAATGGAGTCAAAATCCGGTGGACATGAACGACACCCAAATATTATCGACGTTCCAGGACCTGCCCCAGGGGCCACCGGCCGTGCCCAAGGCGCCGGCGCTGGTGTTCGATGCCTGCCAGATGGGCGTGGTGCTGCGCGCGGTGCTGTTTGTCGAAGTGGCGGTGGGGGTGGCGTCCATGTATGCCGCCAGCTCACTGTGGGACTGGGTGATGCGCCTGGCGCTGGTCACCGGCGCGGCCCTGCCGGCCACGCTGGCCTGGCTGCTGACCGCCTGCATCGTCAAGCGCTGGCTGGCCCGCATGCCGGCGGGGGTGCAGTATTCGGTCGCCGTGGGCCTGGGTGCGGTGGCCGGTGCCTACGGCTGCAGCCTGCTGGCCGTGGCCGGGCTGCTGGAGCGGTCGCCCTGGGTGGCCAGCATGTTCAGCGGTGCGTTTTTGTCCTCGTTGTTGGTGGCCGCGCTGGTGATGCGCGCCAAGGGCCGCACCCCGGCCGACACGGCGGCGCGGTTGGCCGAGCTGCAGTCGCGCATCCGCCCGCACTTTTTGTTCAACACCCTGAACAGCGCCATTGCGCTGGTGCGTGCCGAACCCGCCAAGGCCGAGACCCTGCTGGAAGACCTGAGCGACCTGTTTCGCCACGCCCTGATGGACCAGGGCGCTGAGGTGACGTTGGCTGAAGAAATTGCGCTGGCTCAGCGCTATATGGCGATTGAGAAAGTACGCTTTGGCGACCGCCTGGACGTGCAGTGGTCGCTGGATCCCGAGGCTGACCACGCCAAGCTGCCGCCCCTGCTGCTGCAGCCGTTGGTAGAGAACGCAGTGCGCCACGGCGTGGAGCCCAGCGCGGCTGGCGCGGCCATCCGCATTTCTACCCAGCGGCGTGGCTCCGTAGTGGTGGTCAAGGTGACCAACACCGTGCCCGCCGGACAGGGCGCCGAGGGCCATGGCCTGGCGCTGCGCAATGTGCAAGATCGCCTGTCGCTGTTGCACGATGTGCAGGGCCAGTTCCGCAGCGGTCTGCGCGACGGCGTTTATCAGGTGCGAATGGAGTTCCCCGCATGAACATGCCCGTAGCTGCTCCCCGACATTTGCAGGTGATGGTGGTCGATGACGAGCCCCTGGCGCGTTCCCGCCTGCGCACCCTGCTGGGCGATTGCAAGTCCCCCGCCGCCGATGTGGTGGCTGAAGCCGCCAACGCCAGCCAGGCGCTGGAGCTGCTGCGCCGCCAGCCCGTGGACCTGGTGTTTCTGGACATCCATATGCCCGGTGCCGATGGGCTGGCGCTGGCCGAATCGCTGCGGGCGCTGCCGCGCTCACCCGCCGTGGTGTTTGTGACCGCGCATGCCGAGCACGCGGTGCAGGCCTTTGAGCTGGAGGCGGTGGACTACCTAACCAAGCCGGTGCGGCTGGAACGCTTGCAGGCGGCGCTACAAAAAGCAGAGCGCTTCGCGCAGATCCAGTCGGGGCCCGTGGCCAATTTCGCTTCAGACGAAGTGCTGGTGATCCAGGAACGCCACCGCACCGAGCGCGTGCCCCTGCACCAGGTCATCTACTTCAAGGCCGAGCTCAAATACATCACCGTACGCACTGCAGCGCGTCACTACATCCTGGACGGTTCGCTGAACGACCTGGAAGAAAAATACCGTGAGCACTACGTGCGCGTGCACCGCAACGCCATCGTGGCGCGCCGTGCCGTGCGCGCGTTGGAGAAACACTTTGACCATGAAGAGGGCGACGGTTGGGCCGTGCGGCTGCAGGGGGTGGACGAGTTGCTGTCGGTCTCGCGCCGCCAGCTGACGGTGGTGCGGGGGCTGATTACGCAATGAGGCTGCGCCTGCTGGGCCTGGCCTGCTGCCTGTGGGGCGCGGCAGGGGTGTGGGCCGCAGACAAGATCCGCATAGGCGCCGAAGACGACTGGCGGCCTTACGCCTATGTGGAGGACGGCAGGCCCGCGGGCTTTGCCGTGGACCTGGCGCGTGCGGCCTGGGCGGCTGCGGGTGTGGAAGTGGAACTGGTGCCCTTGCCCTATGCGCGCTGCATGAAAGAGGTGGACAACAACCGCCTGGCCGGTTGCTTTGACACCTTGCGCGATGCACGCACCGAGACCAAGTACCGATGGCACAAACACCCGCTGTTCAAGGCACGCATTGCCATCTACGGCCGCAGCAACCAGCCCGACAGCAAGATCGATCTGCAGGCGCTGCGTGGCACGCGCGTCAGCGTGACCAATGGCTACGACTACGGCGCTGCGTTTGACAACGACCCCTACATGATGCGCGACGTGTCGTCGTCCGACCTGACCTCGCTGCGCAAGCTGGTGGCGGGGCGGGTGGACTATGCGCTGGTGTTTGACCGGGTGGCTGCACACATTGCCAGCCAGCACCCGGAGTTGGCACAAGGCTTCAAGCAGCGTGGGGTGCTGGTGGAGCCGCAGCTCTACATCTCTTTCGCGCGCGACTTTCCTGGCATTGAACGCACGATTGCCCAGTTTGATGAAGGCCTCGAAAAAGTCCGCAAGTCGGGCGAGTACGCCCGCATCGAAGCACGCTGGAAGCCGTAGGGCTGGTGGGCCCTACGGTCTGCTGAGTCACTTAGCCCGTGTTGCGCAGGCCGGCCGCAATGCCGTTGATCGAAATGTGGATCCCGCGTTGCACGCGCTCGTCGGCCTTGCCTTCGCGGTAGCGGCGCACCAGCTCAACTTGCAGGTGGTGCAGCGGGTCGATGTAGGGGAAACGGTGGCGGATTGAGCGTTGCAGTGCGGCGTTGTTGGCCAGGCGGCCCTTCTCGCCCGTGATGGTGGTCAAGGCTTGCGATGTGGCCTGCCACTCGGCTTCGATGGCGCTGAAGATCTTCTTGCGCAGGCGTGCATCACCCACCAGCTCCGAGTAACGCGAGGCCAGCGCCAGATCGCTCTTGGCCATCACCATGTCCATGTTGGAGAGCAGGGTGCCGAAGAAGGGCCATTGCTTGTACATTTTTTGCAGCAAGGCGGTGCGCTCCTTCTGCTGCTCGGGTGTGCCAGAGCTGATGAACTTCTGCACTGCCGAGCCAAAGCCAAACCAGCCAGGCAAGGTAAGGCGGCACTGGCCCCAGCTGAAGCCCCAAGGAATGGCGCGCAGGTCTTCGATCTTTTGCGAGGCCTTGCGCGATGCGGGGCGTGAACCGATGTTGAGCTCAGCGATCTCGCGCAGGGGCGTGGAGGCAAAGAAGTATTCGGTGAAGCCCGGGGTTTCGTACACCAGCGCGCGGTAGGCGGCCATGCTGTTTTGTGAGAGCTCGGCCGCGGCCTCCAGGAAGGCCTTGGTGGCGGACTTGGTGGGCTGCAGCAGCGTGGCTTCCAGCGTGGCGGCGACCAGGGTTTCCAGGTTGCGCCGGCCGATTTCTGGGTTGGCGTATTTGGAGCCGATCACTTCGCCTTGCTCGGTGAGGCGGATCTGGCCGCGCACGGTGCCGGGGGGCTGGGCCAGGATGGCCTGGTAGCTGGGGCCACCGCCGCGACCGACCGTACCGCCACGGCCGTGGAACATGCGCAGCTGGATCTTGTGCTGCTTGTCCAGCACATCGAACAGCTCGACCAGCGCGATCTCGGCGCGGTACAACTCCCAGTTGCTGGTGAAAATGCCGCCGTCCTTGTTGGAGTCAGAGTAGCCCAGCATGATGTCCTGCTCGGCACCGCTGCGCTTGACCAGATCGGCCACGCCGGGCAGGGCATAGAACTCGCGCATGATGGGTGCGGCGTTGCGCAGGTCTTCAATGGTTTCGAACAGTGGCACCACGATCAGGTCCACGATGGCTTGCGCGTCCAACGTGCCGCGCATCAGGCCCACTTCTTTTTGCAGCAGCAGCACTTCGAGCAAGTCGCTCACGGTTTCGGTGTGGCTGATGATGTAGTGGCGGATCGCTTCAAAGCCAAAGCGCTCGCGCATGACCTTGGCGGCGGCAAAGATGGCCAGCTCGCCCTGGGCGTGGGCCGAGTAGTCCACGCCATGCACGCGCAGCGTTCGTGCGTCGTTCAGCAGACCCAGCAGCAGAGTGCGCTTGGCGGCTTCGTCCAGCGCGCTGTAGTTGGCCTCCACACGGGCCGTGGCCAGCAGCTCGGCCACCACTTCTTCGTGTTTGTCAGAGCTTTGGCGCAAGTCCACCGTGGCCAGGTGGAAGCCAAACACTTCCACCGCGCGGATCAGCGGGTGCAGGCGTTGCTTGATCAGGGCCGCACCGTGGTGCGCCTTGAGTGAGGCGGCGATGGTGCGCAGGTCGGCCACAAACTCTTGTGCCAGCAGGTAGGGGTTTTGCGGGGCCACGGCGTGGCGGGCGGCCTCGGTGCCGGTCAGGCTCAGAAGGGTGGCGGCCAAGCGCGCGTACATGCCGGTCAGGGCACGGCGGTAAGGCTCGTCCTTGCGGTGTTCGTTCTGGTCAGGCGAGCGTTCGGCCAGGGCCTGCATCTCGGGGGTGCAGTCGGCCAGCATGGCAGAGATGGACAGCTCGGCACCCAGGCGGTGCACTTCGGTCAGGTAGTGGCGCAGGGCCACTTCAGACTGGCGGCGCAGCGCGTATTCCAGGGTCTGGGCGCTGACGTTGGGGTTGCCGTCGCGGTCACCGCCAATCCACTGGCCCATGCGCAGGAAGCTGTGCACGGGCTGGTTGCCCAGCATCTCTTCCAGGTCGGCGTAGAGTTTGGGAATCTCGCGCAGAAAGGTGGATTCGTAGTAGCTCAGCGCGTTTTCGATCTCGTCGGCTACGGTGAGCTTGCTGAAGCGCAGCAGGCGGGTTTGCCACAGCTGCATCACCCGGGCCCGCATCTGGGCTTCATTGGCGGCCAGTTCTTTGGGGGTGAGGGCGTCTTTCTTGCTGTCGACCGAGATGGCGCGCAGCTTGATTTCATCGCGCGTGGTCAGCAGCTGGGCGATGTCGCGTTCGGCATCCAGAATGCTCTTGCGTTGCACTTCGGTGGGGTGGGCGGTGAGCACGGGCGACACATAACTTTGGGCCAGCGTTTGCGAGATGGTCTTGGGCGAAATGCCCGCCCAGCGCATGCGCGACATGGCCACCTCGATGCTGCCTTCCTGCGTGTCACCGGCGCGCTCGTGGATGGCGCGGCGGCGGATGTGGTGGCGGTCTTCGGCCAGGTTGGCCAGGTGCGAAAAATACGTGAAGGCGCGGATCACGCTCACGGTTTGGTCACCCGACAGGCCCTTGAGCAGCTTTTTCAGCGCCTTGTCGGACTCGTGGTCGGCATCGCGGCGAAACGCCACCGACAGCTTGCGGATCTGTTCGATCAGTTCATAGGCTTCCACACCCTCTTGTTCGCGAATCACATCGCCCAGAATGCGACCCAGAAGACGGATGTCCTCCACCAGAGGGCGTTCGTTGTCTTTGCTACGCTTGGCCGTCTCAGCGGCAGGGGCATTTTTCATGGGTCAAACAGGTGGGAGTGGAGGGCGCTTCGAACGAAGCAAGGAACGCGCCCATGCTAGCATCGAAGGCATTCCACCGATTACTAACAGGTTACGATTTTGCGCAATTTTACGATCGCCACACGCGAGAGCCGATTGGCGCTTTGGCAGGCGGAACACGTCAAGGCGTTGCTGGAGCAACAAGGGGCCTCGGTGACCCTGTTGGGCATGACCACCAAGGGCGATCAAATCCTGGACCGCTCGCTGAGCAAAGTGGGTGGCAAGGGCCTGTTTGTCAAAGAGCTGGAAGTGGCACTCGAAGAAGGTCGTGCCGACCTCGCCGTGCACTCGCTCAAAGACGTGCCCATGGAGTTGCCTGAAGGCTTTGACTTGGCCTGCGTGATGGAGCGCGAAGACCCGCGCGATGCCTTGGTTTCCAACCGCTACGCCAGTTTGCTGGACCTGCCGCAGGGCGCCGTAGTGGGCACCTCCAGCCTGCGCCGAACGGTGCTGCTGCACGCCCTGCGCCCCGACCTGCGCATAGAGCCGCTGCGCGGCAACCTGGACACTCGCCTCAAGAAGCTGGACGATGGCCTGTACGACGGCATTGTGTTGGCCGCTGCGGGTCTGATGCGCCTGGGGCTGGCATCGCGCATCCGCGCCACCTTCAGCCCCGAGCAGATGCTGCCCGCGGCCGGGCAGGGCGCCCTGGGTATTGAGATTCGTCTGGGGCGCGCCGACGTGGCCCAGGCCCTGGCGCCGCTGGCCCACCAGCCCACCTGGCTGGCCGTGGCGGCCGAGCGTTCGGTCAGTCGCATGATGGGCGGCAGCTGCTCCATGCCGCTGGCGGCCTACGCCACGCTGGACGGTAGCCAACTGCACATCCGCGCCGCCTGGGGTGACGCCAATGGCGTGCTGCCCTTGGTGACTGCCCAGGCCAGTGGCCAGGTGGCAGACCATGCCGCGGCCGTGGCCCTGGGTGAGCAGGTGGCGCGCCAGCTGCAGGATGGCGTGCGCGCGCAGACCGCGGCAGGGCACTGAGCCATGCGCGTCATCGTGACCCGCCCGCAGACCGAAGCCGCGCAGTGGGTGCAAGCCCTGCAGGCGTCGGGCTACGAGGCGCACAGCCTGCCCCTGATCGATGTGCAGCCGGCGGCCCAGCCGCAAGCGGTGCGCGAGGCCTGGGCCCGGCTGGAGCAGAACCAGTACGACGCGGTGATGTTCGTCAGTCGCAACGCGGTAGACCACTTTTTTGCATTAAAACAGGCTGCAGCCCCCGTATTCATTGCGCAAGCAGCTATCAAAAGCAGAGCGTTCGTCACTGGCCCCGGCAGCTATTCAGCCTTGTTGCGGGCGGGCGCCGAGCCCGGCTGTATCGACGCGCCCTCGCACGACACCGGCCAGTTTGATTCCGAGGCCCTGTGGGCCGTGGTCCAGCCCAGGGTGGTGCCCGGCTTTCGCCTGCTGATCGTGCGTGGTACCACCGCGCAGGGCGATGCCAGCGACGAGGGCGTGGGCCGCGACTGGTTTGCGCGCAGGGCCACGGCGGCCGGTGCGGTGGTCGACTTCGTGGTGGCCTACCAGCGGCAACGACCCGCGCTGTCGGCCGATAGCCAGGCCCTGATCGCCCAGGCGGCCAGCGATGGGTCGGTCTGGCTGTTCAGCAGCTCTGAGGCCATCGCCAACCTGCAAGCCTGGTGCCCGCAGCAGCCCTGGCAGCAAGCCCGCGCCGTGGTCACCCACCCGCGCATTGGCCAGGCCGCGCGCGATGCGGGCTTTGGCACGGTGCGCGAGTCCAAACCTGCGCTGGCGGCGCTGATGGCGTCGATAGAATCCCTGTGATGAATACTGAGTCCCCGGTTCCCCTGGCGCCTGAGGTGGTGGATGTCACGCCGCAGGCCGGCGCGATCCTGCCTGCGGTCAAATCCTCCCGGCGCTTGCTGCGCGGCGTTGCCGTGGTGGCGGTGGTCGGGTTAGTGGCCAGTGTGTTCCTGTGGCAAAAGCTCAGCTCCATCCAGGAGCAGCTGGCGCGCCAAAGCGCCGATGCCGGCACCCAAGCGACCGAGGCGCGCGCCACAGCCCGCCAGGCGCAAGAGCTGGCCATCGAGACGGCGGCCAAACTGGCCGTGACCGAGGCGCGGCTGAGCGAGGTGTCGCTGCAACGCACCCAGCTCGAAGAACTCATGCAAAGCCTGTCGCGCTCGCGCGATGAAAACCTGGTGGTGGACATCGAGTCTGCACTGCGCTTGGCGCAGCAGCAGGCGCAGCTCACCGGCAGCGCAGAGCCGCTGTTGGCGGCCCTCAAATCGGCTGAACTGCGGGTGGCGCGTGCTGCCCAGCCGCGCCTGACGCCGCTGCAACGCGCGATTGCCAAAGACGTGGCGCGCATCAAGGCCACGGCGCTGGCTGACACGCCGGCCTTGCTGGTCAAACTCGATGAACTCGTGCTGCTGGCCGACGATCTGCCGGTGGCCAACGCGGTCGCCGTGGCACGCCCTGCTGCCAGCCTGCAGCGCAAGACCGAAGAGTCGGTGCCCACCTGGTGGATGCGCATGCTGTCGGTGGTGCGCGAAGAAGTTCGTGGCCTGGTGCGGGTGAGCCGCATCGAGAACCCCGAGGCACCGCTGCTGTCGCCCGAACAGTCTTTCTTTGTGCGCGAAAACCTCAAGCTCAAATTGCTCAACGCCCGCCTGGGCCTGCTGGCCCGGCAGACCGATTCGGCGCGTGCCGACCTGGCCGCGGCATCGGCATCGCTGGGCCGCTATTTCGATACCTCCTCGCGCAAGACCCAGGCCGCACAGGGCGTGCTGCAGCAGTTGCAGGGCCAAATGCGGTCGCTGGAGCTGCCGCGCGTGGACGAGACGCTGGCGGCACTGGCCACTGCGGCGGCGGGGCGCTGAGATGCGGGCTGCACTGTGGCTGATGGCGTTGTTTGGCACGGCCGTGGCGGCCGCGCTGTTTGCGGGGAACAACCAGGGTACGGTCACGCTGTACTGGCCGCCCTACCGTGTTGACGTATCGCTGAACCTGGTGCTGCTGGTGCTGGCGCTGGCTTTTGTGACGCTGCACCTGGCGCTGCGGGCGCTGTCGGGCCTGTTCAGCATTCCGCTGCAGGCCAAACGCTGGCGCCTGCTGCAAAAAGAACGTGCCATCCACACCGCCCTGATCGATGCGCTGCTGCACTTGGTGGCAGGCCGTTTTGTGCGCGCCCGCAAGGCCGCCGAACTGGTGGTGACGCTGGAAGAGTCGGTGCGCGCCGGGGATGAAAACGTGGTGCAGGCGGCCCGACTGCGCACGCTGTCTCACTTGTTGGCGGCCGAGAGCGCACACGCGCTGCAAGACCGCACGGTGCGCGACCAGCACTTCCAGCTGGCGCTGGAACACACCCATCTGCGCGAGGCGCAGGACGCCCGCGATGGCGTACACATGCGCGCGGCGCGCTGGGCCTTTGACGACCGCGACCCCGGTGCTGCCATGCAGTGGCTGGACCAGTTGCCCCAGGGCACGGCGCGGCGCACCATTGCGTTGCGCCTGCGTTTCAAGGTGGCGCGCCAGGCGGGCAAGGCCCGCATGGCACTGGACGCCTCGCGCCTGCTCACCAAACACCGGGCGTTCTCCGAAGTGGCGGGTGCCGGCATTGCCCGCGGTCTGGCGCTGGAGATGATTCGCTCGGCCTATGACCCGGCCCAGCTGCAGCGCGAGTGGGACCATCTGGACCCAACCGAGCAGCGCATTCCCGAAGTGGCCCTGGAGGCGGCGGAGCGCTGCCTGGCGCTGGGTGGGGATGTGGCCGTGTCGCGGCTGTGGGTGCACCCGCTGTGGCAGGCCATGTCGCAGCGCTTGGACGCGCTGAGCCCGGCCTTGCGCCTGCGGTTGATTCGCGTATTGGAAAAAGGCTTTGCCGTGGCCACTGGCGCACCCGATGCGGCGTGGCTGTCCCGCATTGAGTCGCTGCAATTGTCCAATCCTGCCGACCCGGTGTTGCAGTACCTGGCGGGGGTGATGTGCGCGCGTCTGGAGCTATGGGGCAAGGCCCAGCAATTGCTGCGCCAATCGCTCTCCATGCTCAAGGACAAGGAACTCAAACGCGATGCCTGGCGGGCTCTGGCCGAACTGGCCGAACAGCGCCAGGATATGACGGCTGCGGCACAGGCTTACAAGGAAGCCGCCAAAGCGTGACGGGGCCGGTTTTCAGGGCTATTATCCGCCCATGGCCACACTCATAGACCACCTCATCAAGCTCACAGACCACCGCGAGCGCGACCTGTTGGAGCTCACCCTGTCCAAGGCCTTGATTGACCTTGTACCCATCCAGCGTGTCCTCGTGGCACGGGTGGTCAGCGAGGAGGGGATTCGGCGATGGCTGGAGGTGACCACGCTGGACGCCAAGGGGGGTGGCAAGGTGGTAGACCCGCTGCGGGTGGACTTCCAAAAGCTGCCGCTGCTGGAAGACAACAAGGACCGCCTGAAAGCCCTGCAAACGCGCAGCACGGTGGAAATTGCCTGGGCCGGTGAAGACGGTCCGCGTATCACCTACTTCCCGCTGTTTGCCGAAAGCCTGAGCGATGACGAAGGCGTGCTCGAAATCCATTCCGCCTCGGTGCTGAGCTCAGACCAGGTGCTGACCATTGGCGCGGTGCACCATGTGTTTCGCAATATGTACCACCTGCTGGCCTACAGCGACCGGGATGCACTCACCGGCCTGCTGAACCGCAAGTCACTGGACGACACCTTTTACAGCGCCGTGCTGGACGAACTGGGCGAGGGCGATGCCATCGCCCGAGGCGCGCCTGAAGTGGCCGTTGCCCCCGGGCAGGAGCGTCGCCACCGGGTGCCGCCCAACTACTGGCTGGGCACCATCAGCGTGGACAGCTTTGGCCTGATCAATGACAAGAACGGCCACCTGATTGCAGAAGAGGTGTTGCTGCTGGTGGCGCGCATCATGAACAACACGTTCCGCACCTACGACCGGCTCTACCGCTTTGGTGGCGAGCAGTTTGCGGTGCTGATGCACTGCCCTGACGAGGCGCTGGTGCTGGCGGCGTTTGAGCGTTTTCGCGCCAATATTGAGAAATTCAACTTCCCGCAGGTGGGGCGCCTGACGATTTGCGGTGGTTTTACCCGCGTGACGCCGGACGATTCCCCCAGTACTGCGCTGGAGCGCGCCGAGCGCGCCGTGGACTATGCCCAGCACAATGGACAAAACAAGGTGTTCAGCCATGCTGAATTGGTACGCCGGGGTTTCTTCGGTGAGGCGATGAAGATTGGTGCGGTGGATTTGTTCTGACGGTCTGATCGATAGTTTTCACCCATGAAAAAGGGGCACCGAGGTGCCCCTTTTCCATGGCTGTGTGGGGTTCTTGCGAACCCACACAGCCGCGTGGTTAGCCCGCGTTGTTGCTCTCGAAAGGCAAGGTCATGTTGCGCAGGTCGCGGCGGGTTTCCACCAGCACCAGCGGCTGCTCTTCAATCACCACCGGAGCCGGCCGTTCACGTGGCACGTGCACAGGCTTGGGTTCGGCGGCAATCGCGGCCTGCACGGCTGCGACCTTGCTCAGGTCAGAGTTGACCCATTGCAAACCGGAACCTTGCGCCACTTGCTGCAGCGAGTCCGTGGGCAAGGCATAACCCTGCACCTTGGGCATCTGGCCTGCGGCCACTGCGGGTGCAGCAACAGGTGCCACGGGGGCAGGCGCTGCCACCACAGGGGCTGGTGCGGCGTGTTGCACAGTAGCTGCTACCGGCGCAGGGGCTACCGCTTCAGGCGCGAAGGTCTCGCTGCTGGGGGCTGCGTCGGATTGCACGTCTTCTTGCGCGGGGCGCGGCGCACGCTCACCACGTTCCTGGCGGTTGCCACGGTCGCGGCCATAGCGGTCACGGGAGTGACGTTCGCGGGGCTCGCCTTGGGGCGCACGGCCTTCGCCAGTGTCGTCGCTGGCAGGGGCTGGTGCCACGGCATCGGAACCATGGGGTTCGGTGTCGGCAAAGCCCAGCGTGGATTGCTGCTCAGGGGCAGCTTGGTTGCCGTCATCCTGGCGGGGACCGCGCTCATCACGGCGGCCATTGCGGCTGCGGTTGCGACCACGGCCTTCGCGGCCTTCACCGCGGGCTTCGGCATTCACCTCACCAGTGACCTCAGGGCGGGCCTCACCGGACTCTTCACCGCGCACTTCGTTGCGGGGTTCGGCAGGGCGGTCACCATTCTCTTCACGCGGACCACGGCCTTCGCCACGGTTGCGACCACGGCCTTCACCGCGGGGACCACGGTCTTGGCGGGGCTCACCACGGCCTTCACCGCGTGCTGCAGGGGCGTTGCCGCCGTCTGCGATAGCGTTGACTTGGACGTCCTGGCCTACTGCGGGAGCGCCGGCATCCATGCGTTCGTTTCGCTGCGCACCGCCCTGGCGTTCACCGCGCTCGCTGCGTTCACCACGGTTGCGGCCATTGCGGCCACCGCGTTCGGAGCGGTCGCCATTGCCTTCAGGGCGGGCTTCACCACGGTTCTCTTCGCGGGGGCCACGGCCTTCGCCACGGGGCTCATTGCGCCCGCCACGGCTGTTGCGGCCTTCGCCACGCTCGCCACCACGGTCGTTACGTTCACCACCACGGCCACCGTTGCGGTTGCCATCGCGGCCACCACGGCCGTCACGGCCTTCGCGCTTGTCGTCGGTCTTGGCAGTTGCGGGTGCGGGCTTGGCCACCGGTACGGCTTCTTCGATACCCAGCAGACCCTTGATCCAACCAAAGAAACCTTGGCTGGCAGGGGCAGGTGTTGCCACCACGGGCTTGGCAGCGGGCGCTGCAGCCTGGGGCTTGGCCACTTCGGGCTTGGGCACGGCGATGGGGGCGGGTGCATCGGGCAGCACGCCCTTGATCACCGGGGTTTGCTTGTTGGTAGGCTCTTGCGAACGGCGGGTCACGCCGGTGGCCTCTTCCATGTCGTCGGCCATCTTGTAGCTGGCTTCGATGTGGTCCAGGCGTGGGTCGTCGTGCTTCAGGCGTTCGAGCTTGTAGTTGGGCGTTTCCAGCGTCTTGTTGGGCACCATGAGCACGTTGATGCGCTGCTTGAGCTCAATCTTGGCGATTTCGGTGCGCTTTTCGTTCAGCAGGAACGACGCCACATCGACAGGCACCTGGCACAGCACGGAGGCGGTGTTGTCCTTGAGGGACTCTTCCTGGATGATCCGCAGAATCTGCAACGCGCTGGATTCGGTGTCACGGATGTGGCCGGAGCCGCCGCAACGGGGGCAAGGAATCGACGCACCTTCGGAGAGGGCCGGGCGCAGACGCTGGCGGCTCATTTCCATCAGACCGAATTTGCTGATGGTGCCGAACTGCACGCGGGCGCGGTCCTGGCGCAGCGCGTCGCGCAAGCGGTTTTCCACTTCGCGGCGGTTGCGGGACTCTTCCATGTCGATGAAGTCGATCACGATCAGGCCACCCAAGTCGCGCAGACGCATCTGGCGCGCCACTTCGTCAGCGGCTTCCAGGTTGGTGCGGGTGGCGGTTTCTTCAATGTCGCCGCCCTTGATGGCGCGGGCTGAGTTCACGTCCACGGACACCAAAGCTTCGGTGTGGTCGATCACGATGGCGCCGCCGGAGGGCAGTTGCACCGTGCGGGCGTAGGCGGATTCGATCTGGTGTTCGATCTGGAAGCGGCTGAACAGCGGGGCGTCATCACGGTAGCGCTTCACGCGGGCAGCGTGCTCGGGCATCACGTGGGCCATGAATTGCTGGGCCTGTTCGTACACGTCGTCGGTGTCGATCAGGATGTCGCCGATGTCATTGTTGAAGTAATCGCGGATCGCGCGGATCACCAGAGAAGATTCCTGGTAAATCAGGTAAGCACCTTTGCCACCCTTGGCGGCGCCGTCGATGGCGTTCCACAGCTTGAGCAGGTAATTCAGGTCCCACTGCAGTTCGGGCGCTGCGCGGCCGATACCCGCGGTGCGGGCAATGATGGACATGCCGTTGGGGTATTCCAACTGGTCCATGTTTTCTTTGAGTTCAGCGCGGTCGTCACCCTCGATGCGGCGCGATACGCCACCGCCACGGGGGTTGTTGGGCATCAGCACCACGTAGCGGCCGGCCAGCGAGACAAAGGTGGTCAGGGCGGCACCCTTGTTGCCACGCTCTTCTTTTTCGACCTGCACCAGCAGTTCCTGGCCTTCGCGGATCGCATCCTGGATGCGGGCGTTACCGGCGGAAACGCCTTGTTGGAAGTAGGTTTTGGAGATTTCCTTGAACGGCAGGAAACCGTGGCGGTCTTCGCCGTAGTCCACGAAGCAGGCTTCTAGCGACGGCTCGACGCGGGTAACGACGGCCTTGTAAATATTGCCCTTGCGCTGTTCGCGCCCTTCGATTTCGATTTCGTAGTCGAGGAGTTTTTGTCCGTCGACGATGGCCAGGCGGCGTTCTTCAGCCTGCGTGGCGTTGATCAGCATCCGTTTCATGGATTGCATCCTTCTTCAATAAGCACATGCCCGAATTGGGCGTACGGTGCCGGACTGACGAATTGAAGTGAGGTGGAATTGCCGGAGAACTTCAGGTCACACGAGGTGACGAAGCGTAGGCGCAGGGATGGGGACGAGAGGGTGCGTTTGTGAACTTGCTATCAAAAGGATAGCTCGTTGCGCAGGTTGTACCGGGGCTGCAGGCCGATATGTGCCACCCAACGGGGCGCAAACGCTCCGCAGGCACAAGGTCATCAGGCTTAGCAACACAAACATCTCGTTTCATTCCATTCGCAAACCGTGGGTTTGCGAACTTGGGGTATTCCGTATCAGGGTTTCAATTCGTCGGCTTGGCCGCGCTGTTGCTGACCATCACAGGCAGGTGGCGTGTGATTTGCAAGCATTGCAGCCCGGTGGCATCGACCTTCCAGCGCAACGGTTCGTGGGGTGTGGACTAAACTCCAGACAAATCAACCACTTACAGCGCGACGCTAGTGAAACACATTATAGGGGGCAATCCGACCCCGTCTGACCCCCTGACAAACCCGCAAGTCAAATCCGTGACGGTTGACGAAGACAGCGCGGGCCAGCGCCTGGACAATTTCCTGATGCGCGAGCTCAAGGGCGTGCCCAAAACCCACGTCTACCGCATCATTCGCAGCGGCGAGGTGCGCGTGAACAAGGGCCGGGCCAGCGCAGACACCCGGGTGGCGGTGGGCGACGTGGTGCGGGTGCCGCCGGTGCGCGTGTCCGAGCGGGCCGAGCAGAAAACCCAGGCCATGGCCGAGCAGGTGGCCGCCCAGGCCACCGGGCGGGTTCCGGCCAAAGCCTTCCCTGTTTTGTTTGAGGATGACCACTTTTTGGCGGTGAACAAGCCTGCCGGGGTGGCGGTACACGGTGGCTCGGGCGTCAGTTTTGGGGTGATCGAGCAGCTGCGCATGGCGCGGCCGCAGGCCAAATTTCTGGAGCTGGTGCACCGGTTGGACCGGGAAACCAGCGGCATTTTGCTGGTGGCCAAGAAGCGGAGTGCGCTGAAAGCCCTGCAAGACCAGTTCCGCGAGCGGGCAACCGGCAAAACCTACCTGGCCCTGGTGCTGGGCGCCTGGCCTGCTAATAAGAAGGTGCTGGACAAGCCCCTGCATAAGTACCTGCTGGCCAGCAAGGATGGTGCGGCAGACGCCGGCGAGCGGCGTGTGAAGGTCGTAGCCAAGGACGACCCGGACGGCATGCCCTCGCTCACGCTGGTGAAGGTGCGGGCCGCCGCGGACGACTACTCCCTGCTCGAAGTGACCATCAAGACCGGGCGCACCCACCAGATCCGGGTGCACTTGGCGTCGGAAGGTATGCCGATTGCCGGGGACGACAAGTACGGCGACTTTGAGCGCAACAAGGCGCTGGCCCGGGGCGTGGGCGCTGCGGCCCTCAAACGCATGTTTTTGCACGCCTGGCGCCTGCAGTGCAACCACCCCGCCACCGGCGAGCGGGTGGAGCTGCGGGCCGAATTGCCTGCAGAATTGAGTACCTTCCTGGCCTCTGCCTTGCCCGGTGTCGCCTGAGCGGCCCTTTTTCGATCTTTTTGTAGAAGCCTATGCCCTCTCCCCGCACCCGTGCCCGCCAGTTCGACCTGATTGCGTTCGACTGGGACGGCACCCTGTTTGACTCCACCGCCATCATCACGCGCTGCATCCAGTTGGCCGTGGCCGATGTGGGCGGTGCCGTGCCCAGCGACAAAGATGCGTCCTATGTGATCGGCTTGGGGCTGATGCAGGCGCTGGCCCATGCCGCGCCCGATGTTCCCAAGGAAAAGTACGCTGAGCTGGGCGCGCGCTACAAACACCATTACGTGGCGCACCAGAACGACATCAGCCTGTTTGCCGGCGTGCTGCCCATGCTGGTCGAGCTCAAGACCCGGCAGCACCTGCTGGCCGTGGCCACCGGCAAAAACCGTGCGGGCCTGAACGAAGTGCTGGACGCGGTGGAGCTCAAGGGCATGTTTGACAGCTCTCGCACCGCGGACGAAACCGCGGGCAAGCCGCACCCCCGCATGCTGCAGGAGTTGATGGCCGAGCTGGGCGTGCCGGCTGAGCGCGTGCTGATGGTGGGCGACACCACGCACGACCTGCAGCTGGCCCTGAACGCGGGCTGCGCCAGCGTCGGCGTGAGCTACGGCGCCCATGCGCCAGCCATGTTTGAGGACCTGGGGCCGCGCTGTGTGGTGCATTCGGTGGCCGAGCTGCACGCCTGGCTGTTGGATAACGCCTGATCGATACAGAGACGGAGACGCGGCCATGGCCTTGAACACTGAGCCCCAAGTCATCGCCCTGTGCAACTCGGGCGACCTGGCGAACAGCGGCCTAGCCGTGCCGTTTGACGTGGTGTACTGCGGGCAGACCTGCTACGCCTTTGCCATTCGCTACGCGGACAAAGCCTATGCCTACCTGAACCGCTGCTCCCATGTCCCCATGGAGATGGATTACCAGCCCAACCGCTTTTTCGACATGACCGGCAATTGGCTGATGTGCGCCACCCACGGCGCCATGTACAGCCCCCAAACCGGCCAGTGCCGTACCGGCCCCTGCCGCGGCGGCTTGGTCTCCATTGCCCTCACCGAAGTTGATGGTGTCGTGCACTGGCATACTGGCCCTCACCTACAACCTGTGGTTTTCTAGAACTATGTCTGACTCCCCATTCCCGCCCACGCCTGATTCTGAGGAAAATCCTCGTCCAGCCCCCGTGGAATCTGCGCCAGCAGCTCCTAAAAGCGTAGCAAGTGCTGCGACGTCGGCCCCCGGCTGGGAGCGGGCCACGTTGGAGAGGCTGGCCATGGCGTCGCTGGTAGAGCAGCGCGCGGCCCGTCGCTGGCGCAATGCCATCCGCATTGGCTGGCTGGTGTTTCTGGCCGTGCTGGTGTGGCTCGGTATGCAACGCGGCGGCTCCACCACCGATGTAAAGACACCCCACACCGCCGTCATTGCCATCCAGGGCGAGATCGCCGCGGGTGCCGAAGCCAGTGCCGAATTTGTGGTGGCCGCCATGCGCAGTGCCTTTGAAGACGACGGCGCCAAGGCGGTGGTGCTGCTGATCAACTCGCCGGGTGGCAGCCCGGTGCAGGCCGGCATCATCAATGACGAGATCAAGCGCCTGAAGGCTCTGCACAACAAGCCGGTCTATGCCGTGGTGGAAGAAACCTGTGCCTCAGCGGCCTATTACATTGCCGCGGGTGCCGACCAGATCTTTGTGGACAAGGCCAGCATCGTGGGCAGTATTGGCGTGCTGATGGACGGCTTTGGCTTCACCGGCCTCATGGACAAGTTGGGTGTTGAGCGACGCCTGATGACCGCTGGCGAGAACAAAGGCTTCCTGGACCCCTTCAGCCCGCAGACCGAGAAGCAACGCGCGTTTGCCCAGGCCATGCTGAACCAGATCCACCAGCAGTTCATTGCCGTGGTGAAAGAGGGCCGTGGCGCACGCCTGAAAGAAACCCCTGAAATGTTCAGCGGCCTGTTTTGGACTGGCCAGCAAGCCATCGAACTGGGCCTGGCCGACAAGCTGGGCAACCTGGACTATGTGGCGCGTGAGGTGGTGAAGGCCGAAGAAATCATCGACTACACCCGCAAGGACAACGTGGCCGAACGCCTGGTCAAACGCTTTGGTGCATCCATTGGCGATGGTGCCGCCAAGGCGCTGCGTTCGCTTCCCGCCATTCACTGAGTGGGTTTAGCGGCCGATCGCAAATACCGTGGGCGTGGCGTTGTCCAGCGCCCAGCCGCTCTGCTTCCACTGTTTCACGAGATTACTGTGGGTGGCGGCGTTGTCTAACGTGAGCCCACTGGAAGTCGCCAGCCGCGTGTTGTGCTGCAGGGTTTGCAGCAGACCCTGCAGCAAGGCGGTGTTGCGGTAGGGTGTCTCGATGAAGAGCTGGGTTTGTCCTGTTTTTAGCGCCAGCGATTCCAGTTCGCGAATACGCTTGATGCGCTCGGCCGGTTCGGCCGGCACATAGCCCACAAACGCAAAGTTTTGTCCATTGAGCCCGCTGGCGGCCAGCGCCAACAACAACGACACGGGCCCCACCAATGGCACTACGCGCAGGCCCAGGTCGTGCGCCGCGCGCACCACCGACGAACCCGGGTCCGCCACCGCGGGCATTCCGGCTTCGCTGACCAGGCCCACATCGTGGCCCTGCAAGGCTGCCGCCAGCAGCGGCGTGGCGTCAAAGCCGCCCAGGTGGTCGCCTTTCTTGTGCACTTCGCGTGGCAGCTCTTGAATCTGCAGTTCCTGCAAGGCCACGCCTAGCGGGTGGCTGGCATCTACGCGCTTTAAATAGGCGCGCGTGCTTTTGGCGTTCTCACAGATCCAGTGCCGCAGGCGTGCCGCTATGGCCAGCGTATGGGCGGGCATGCTCTGGTCCAGCGGGCTTTGGGTGGCGCAGCCAAAGTCCAGCGGCGCGGGCACCAAATACAGCGTGCCTTTAGAGGAGGGCGCTTGCGTCATACCGGCCCCAGCAATGCAATGCCCGCCGCGCGCAGCATGCGGCTGGTGCGTATCAGTGGCAGGCCAACTAAGGCGCTGGGGTCGTCGTTGTCGATGGATTCCAGCAAAGCGATGCCCAGGCCCTCGCTCTTGGCGCTGCCGGCGCAGTCATAGGGCGTCTCAGCGCGGAGGTAGTTTTCAATTTCGGCGTCGCTCAGGTCGCGGAACACCACGCGCACCGGAGCCACATCCTCCTGCTCGAACCCGCTGGCCAGGCACACCACGGCCACGGCAGTCTGAAAAATCACCGTTTTGCCGCGCATTTTCTGCAGTTGGGCCACGGCACGGGCATGGGTGCCGGGTTTGCCCAGCGGTTCTCCGTCCAGATCGGCCACCTGGTCGGAGCCAATCACCACGCTGTCGGGGTATTGCCGGGCTACGGCTTGCGCCTTGGCCAGTGCCAGGCGGCGCGCCAGCGCGAGTGGGGTCTCCGTGGGCTGGGGGGTTTCGTCCACATCAGGGGCGGCCACGGTGAAGGGCACGCGCAGGCGCTGCAGCAGTTCGCGGCGGTAGGCCGAGGTGGAGCCTAAAACGAGTTTGCGGGGGGCGGAGTCTTGCATGGGGCGATTCTCTTACACTGCGCCCATGACTTATGAATATTCAGCCAACAGCCTGAACATCCTGACCTTCGCCAAGAGCGACGGCCAGCTGGTGGGCCAGGTGCCTTTGGCCCAAATGCTGCGCTTGCGCGAAGAAACCCAGGGTGCGGCAGATGCTGTCGCCGTGCAATTTGACGCCCATGGCGCTATCCGCTCCGATGCGGCCGGAGTGGACGAGCCCTGGGTGCACCTGACAGGCAAGACCACCCTGACCATGACCTGCCAGCGTTGCCTGACGCCGGTGGATGTGGATATCGCATTCACGCGCGACTTCCGCTTTGTGGCGACCGAGGCGCTGGCCGAGATCGAGGACGAGGAATCGGAAGAGGATGTGCTGGTACTGAGCCGCGAGTTCAATGTGTTGGACCTGGTGGAGGACGAGCTGCTCATGTCCATCCCGCCCGTGCCCATGCACGAGACCTGCCCTCTGCCGGTCAAGCTGGCCGTGGCGGATGCCGATTTTGTCGATGCGCCTGAGGAAAAACCGAACCCGTTTGCGGTATTGCAGCAGCTCAAGGACAAGGGCCCTGGCTAAGCGCCCCGCTTTGGGCTATAATCTGAGGCTTCGCGCGTAAATCCGTCGCGTTTTACTAACCCTAACCGTGTTGCCACAACCTGTGCAGCACTTTTGCTCAGGAGCCGACCATGGCAGTTCAACAAAACAAAAAGTCCCCTTCCAAGCGCGGTATGCACCGCTCGCACAACGCTTTGGTTGTGCCTGGTATTGCTGTGGAATCCACCACCGGTGAAACCCACCTGCGTCACCACATCAGCCCCACTGGTTTCTACCGTGGTCGCAAGGTGCTGAAGACCAAGTCCGAAGCCTGATTCGCCTGAATCTCTAAAAGCCCGAAGCTACAGTTCCTGTAGCGACGGGCTTTTGTCATTTATGGCCTCTATATTGAGATGTTTGACTTCGTTGTCGTTGGAATGATGAACGCATGATTACTGTCGCCGTCGATTGCATGGGAGGGGACCATGGTCCCCAAGTCACCTTGCCCGCCTGTACCCAGTTTCTGGAGCAGCATCCCGAGGCTGCACTGGTGTTGGTCGGTTTGCCCGAAGCGCTCAAAGGCTTCTCGCACCCCCGCGCCACGCTGGTCACGGTAACCGAAGTCGTCACCATGGACGATCCGCTGGAGGTGGCGCTGCGCAAGAAGAAAGATTCTTCCATGCGCGTGGCTATCCAGCAGGTCAAGGATGGCACTGCCCAGGCAGCCGTCTCGGCGGGCAATACCGGCGCACTCATGGCGATTTCGCGCTACATCCTCAAAACCATGGACGGCATCGAACGCCCGGCGATTGCGGGCCAGATCCCCAATGCCACGGGTGGTGCCACCACGGTGCTGGACCTGGGGGCCAATGTGGACTGCACGGCAGAACACCTGCTGCAATTCGCGGTGATGGGCTCGGCACTGGTGTCGGTGCTGACCAACCAGGAATCACCCTCGGTGGGCCTGCTCAATATTGGTGAAGAAGTCATCAAAGGCAACGAAGTCATCAAAAAAGCTGGTGAATTGCTGCGAAATGCAGCTAAATCTGGCGATTTGAACTTTGTGGGCAACGTCGAAGGCAACGATATTTTCAAGGGCACGGCCGACATCGTGGTGTGTGACGGTTTTGTCGGAAACGTGGCGCTCAAGACCAGCGAAGGCCTGGCGTCCATGATTGGCAACTTCCTGAAGGCCGAGTTTTCCAAAAATATCTTTACAAAAATGGCGGCTATTGCAGCCTATACGGTGCTAACGGCGCTTAAAAACCGCGTAGACCACCGCCGCTACAACGGTGCCGCACTGCTGGGCCTGCGTGGCCTGGTGTTCAAGAGCCATGGCTCGGCCGATGTGCTGGCGTTCAGCAACGCCTTGAACCGGGCGTATGATGCAGCCCGAAACAACTTGCTGGACCGCGTTCAGGTTCGCATTGCCCATGCAGCCCCCTTATTGGCTGCGTCTGACGCAACGCAATAGCCTGAACGGGTGCCCGCCATAACACCCATGAGACGATATTCGCGAATCACCGGCACCGGCAGCTATGTGCCTCCCCGCCGCCTGAGCAACGCCGACCTGGTGACCGAGCTGGCCGCCAAAGGCGTGGAAACCTCGGACGAGTGGATCGTGGAGCGCACCGGTATCCGCGCCCGCCACTTCGTAGCCGATGGTGTCTACAGCAGCGACCTGGGCCTGGAGGCCTGCAAGGGTGCGCTGCAGGCTGCGGGCCTGGAAGCCAAAGACATTGACCTGATCATTGTGGCCACGTCCACCCCTGACATGGTCTTCCCCTCGACCGCCTGTATCTTGCAGAACAAGCTGGGCGCCAACGGTGGCGCGGCGTTTGACGTGCAGGCCGTGTGCAGCGGCTTTGTCTACGCGCTGACCGTTGCCGACGCCATGATCCAGTCCGGCGCTGCCAACAAAGCGTTGGTGGTAGGGGCCGAAGTGTTCTCCCGCCTGCTGGACTTCAACGACCGCACCACCTGCGTGTTGTTTGGCGACGGCGCGGGCGCCGTGGTGCTGGAGGCCTCTGACACGCCCGGCATTCTGGCCAGCGACCTGCATGCCGATGGCAAGCACGTGGGCATCCTTTGCGTGCCCGGCCATGTGGCCAACGGGCACATTCTGGGCGACCCTCTATTAAAGATGGATGGCCAGGCCGTTTTCAAGTTGGCCGTGGGCGTTCTGGAAAGCGCCGCCCGCACCACGCTGGCCAAGGCCGGCAAGACCGAGGCTGATATTGACTGGCTGATTCCCCACCAGGCCAACATCCGCATCATGCAGAGCACCGCCAAAAAACTGAAACTTCCCATGGATAAAGTGGTGGTGACGGTGGACCAGCATGGCAACACCTCAGCGGCTTCGATCCCGCTGGCGCTGGACTTCGCGGTGCGGGCCGGCCAGGTCAAACCCGGCCAGACCCTGATGCTAGAAGGCGTGGGCGGCGGTTTCACCTGGGGCGCCGTGCTCCTGACTTTGTAGCTGCTCGCGCATATTCCATGCGGGCTTGAGCCCACTTTCATTGCCAATCTCTATGAAATCATTTGCATTTGTATTTCCCGGTCAAGGCTCTCAAGCCGTGGGCATGCTGGACGCCTGGGGCGACCACCCTGTAGTGGCCCAAACCCTGCGCGAAGCGTCGGACGCCTTGGGTGAAGACGTGGCCCAGCTGATCCACGAAGGCCCCAAAGAGGCGCTGGCGCTGACCACCAACACCCAACCCGTGATGCTGGTGGCCGGTGTGGCGGCGTACCGCGTTTGGATGGCCGAGACCGGCGTGGCTCCGCAAGCCGTGGCTGGCCACTCGCTGGGCGAGTACTCCGCGCTGGTCGCCGCTGGTTCGCTGACGCTGGCCCAAGCCGCACCGCTGGTGCGCCTGCGCGCCCAGGCCATGCAGGAAGCCGTGCCCGTAGGGGTAGGCGCCATGGCGGCCATCCTCGGTATGGATGCTACGAAAGTGATAGCTGGTTGCGCAGAAGCGACGGGGGCTTTCGGCCCCAACAGCACCGAAGTGGTGGAAGCCGTGAACTTCAACGACGCCGCCCAAACCGTGATTGCTGGCAGCAAGGCAGCCGTGGACAAGGCCTGTGAGCTGCTCAAGGCAGCCGGTGCCAAGCGCGCGCTGATATTGCCCGTGTCGGCCCCGTTCCACTCCAGCTTGATGAAGCCCGCGGCCGAAAAGCTCAAGGAGCGCCTGGAAAGCATCGAGATCGCCGCGCCCCAGATCGTGCTGATCAACAATATTGATGTGGCGGTGGAAGTGGATGCGGACCGTATCCGCGACGCCCTGTACCGCCAGGCCTTTGGCCCGGTGCGCTGGGTGGAGTGCGTGCAAGCCATCAAGGCCCGCGGCCTGACCACCTTGGTAGAGTGCGGTCCCGGCAAGGTGCTGGCCGGCATGGTCAAGCGCATCGACGCGGAAATGATCGGCGCAGCGCTGTTCGACCCCGCCAGCCTGGAAGACGTCAAGGGAGTATTGGCATGAGCGAAGTGAAATTTGAAGGCCAGGTGGCCCTGGTGACCGGCGCCTCGCGCGGCATTGGCGCCGCCATTGCGCTGGAATTGGCCCGCAAGGGTGTCAAAGTGATGGGCACGGCTACGTCTGACGCAGGCGCGGCCAAGATCCGCGAAGCCTTGTCCGCCTTCCCCGGTTGCGATGGTCGCACGCTGGACGTGACGGATGGCGCTGCCGGTGATGCACTGGTAGATGCCATTGTGAAAGAGCAGGGCGGCCTGCACGTGCTGGTCAACAACGCCGGCATCACGCGCGACATCCTGGCCATGCGCATGAAGGATGATGACTGGGACGCCGTGCTGGACACCAACCTCAAGGGCGTGTTCCGCATGAGCCGCTCGGTACTGCGCACCATGATGAAACAACGCTACGGCCGCATCGTCAGTATTACCTCGGTGGTGGGCGCGTCCGGCAACCCCGGTCAGGCCAACTATGCGGCAGCCAAGGCTGGCGTGGCGGGCATGACCCGTGCGCTGGCCCGCGAGCTGGGTTCGCGCAACATCACGGTGAACTGCGTGGCCCCGGGTTTCATTGAAACCGACATGACTGCCGCCCTGGGCGAAGACCAGCAAAAAGCCCTGTTGGGCCAGATTCCCCTGGGCCATCTGGGTAAACCCATCGACATTGCGCACGCTGTGGCCTACTTGGCGTCCCCCCAGGCCAGCTATGTGACGGGGCAGGAATTGCACGTCAATGGCGGCATGTACATGTAAGTGATTCAACCTCGCCGATGTCTGAGCGGCGGCCCGGTTAGAGACAAGTCTCTAGGGCGGGTAAAATCTCGGATTCTTTTACAACCCTTAGAGGGAACCCATGAGCGATATCGAAGTCCGTGTCAAAAAAATCATTGCCGAACAACTCGGCGTTGAAGAGTCTCAAGTCACCAACGAAAAAGCCTTCGTGGCCGATCTGGGTGCCGACTCCCTGGACACCGTGGAACTGGTGATGGCTTTGGAAGACGAATTCGGGATCGAGATCCCCGACGAAGACGCGGAAAAAATCACGACCGTGCAAAACGCGATCGATTACGCGACGTCCCACAAAAAGGCCTAATCGGCTTTGGCAGCACCCCCGGGGTGCTGCCGCATTCCGCATGCTTTCCATGCCGCTGCTGGCGGCGTTTCATTGACGAACTGCTGAATTTCAGATTTCTATGTCCCGTCGCCGCGTTGTTGTTACAGGTTTAGGTTGCATCAGCCCCGTGGGAAACACGGTGGCCGAAGCGTGGTCGAATGTGCTGGCTGGCAAGTCGGGCATTGCCACGATTACCAAATTCGATCCTGAAGCGTTTGCCTGCAAGATCGCCGGTGAGGTGCGGAACTTCGATCTGGAGTCCTACATCAGCACCAAAGAAGCCCGCACCATGGATACCTTCATCCATTACGGCATTGCCGCCGCGGTGCAGGCCGTGAACGACAGCGGCTTGAAGACCGGTGACGCGCTGGGTGAGGAAGAAGCCACCCGCATCGGCTGTGTGATTGGTTCCGGCATTGGCGGTTTGCCGATGATCGAGAACACCCACACCGAGTACACCAACCGCGGCCCACGCCGCATTTCCCCATTTTTCGTACCGGCCTCCATCATCAACATGACGGCCGGTCACGTCTCCATGCGTTTTGGCTTCAAGGGCCCAAACATCGCCATCGTGACCGCTTGCACCACCGGCCTGCACTGCATTGGTGAAGCGGGCCGCATGATCGAGTACGGTGACGCCGACGTGATGATTGCCGGTGGCTCCGAAGCCACGGTGTCGCCACTGGGCATTGGCGGTTTTGCTGCCATGCGCGCACTCTCCACCCGCAACGATGACCCCGCGACGGCCTCGCGCCCCTGGGACAAGGACCGCGATGGCTTTGTGCTGGGCGAGGGCGGTGGCGTGATGGTGCTCGAAGAGTATGAACACGCCAAGGCCCGTGGCGCCAAGATTTACGCCGAGTTGGCAGGCTTTGGCATGAGCGCCGACGCCGGCCACATGACTGCCCCCAACATGGACGGCCCACGCCGTGCCATGCTGAGCGCCATGCGCAACGCTGGTGTGAACCCGGACCAGGTGAATTACCTGAACGCGCACGGCACCTCCACGCCGCTGGGCGATATCAACGAATCCAACGCCATCAAGGCGGCGCTGGGGGACCATGCCAAGAAGACGGTGGTTAACTCCACCAAGTCCATGACGGGTCACCTCTTGGGTGGTGCAGGTGGTCTGGAGTCAGTGTTCACGGTGCTGGCTGTGCACCACCAGAAGAGCCCCCCCACCATCAACATCTTCAACCAGGACCCCGAGTGCGACCTGGACTACTGCGCCAATACCGCGCGGGACCTGAAGATCGATGTGGCCGTGAAGAACAACTTCGGCTTTGGTGGAACCAACGGCACGTTGGTGTTCAAGCGCGTCTAACTTCCTGTTGCACGTTCCAAACGGACTATGCACCGACCACCTGCGGTCAGTTACAGCGTAGTCCGCTCTCACTGGCACGCTCGCACACTGGGCGTGTTGTGGGGCTTGGGCGCTGTCTTGGTTCAGGTGGCGCTGTGGCGCTACGACTACTCTGGCACTGCCGTCCTCACCATGGAGCTTTCCTGCCTGGCCGCAGGCCTCTGGGCTGTCTGGGCCTGGCGTACTGCGCCGCAAGGGCTGTTGCGGTGGGATGGTGACTGCTGGCATTGGTCCGGATACGCTGAGGTGCCTGCGCGCCAGGTGACGGGTCATTTTGATTTTCAGGCTGTGGTGCTGGTCTCTGTGCAAGGCCCTGGACCGGCTCGCGTCTGGCTGTGGCTGGAGAGTGCTTCGGTCACGCATGCGCGTTGGCTGGCGCTGCGCCGTGCTTTGGTGGCTGGCCACACGCCGCCACCCCAGGCTGGTCCATCGGCACTGCCCTACGAGCAGCTGCCGTGAGCGATCCACTGTTGTCCTCCAATGATTCTGACTTGGCCCTGGTAGAACGGACCGTGGCAGGGGACCAGCGTGCCTATGGCCTGCTGGTCCTCAAGTACCAGCGCCGCATCCAGCGTCTGATTGGGCGCATGGTGCGCGATGTGGACCTGGTGGAAGACATTGCCCAGGAGACCTTTGTGCGAGCTTACCGGGCTCTGCACCAGTTCCGTGGCGATGCCCAGTTCTACACCTGGCTGTACCGCATTGCGGTGAATACGGCCAAAAAGTTCTTGCTGGAGCTCAAACGCGACCCCACGGTGACCGAGAGTTTTTTGGCCAATGACGATGAAGATGAAACTTCCCGGCCCAAACACGAACCAACCACCGACGAAACCCCGGAATCCGTGCTGGCGGCCAAGGAAATTGCTTCGGTGGTGAATGCCGCCATGGACGATTTGCCCGAGGAGCTGAAGCAGGCAGTCACGCTGCGGGAAATTGAAGGTCTGAGTTACGAGGAAATTGCCATGGCCATGGATTGCCCCATTGGAACGGTCCGCTCCCGCATCTTCCGGGCGCGCGAGGCCATTTCTGCCAAAGTGCGGCCCTTGCTGGAAAAACAGACCGGGAAACGTTGGTAGGCCGACGCCAGGAACACGACGATGAACACGCCCCACACCCCTTTGAACGAGCGCATCTCCGCCTTGGCGGATGGTGCCGTGCCATTTGACCAGTTGCCAGAGTTGTTGGCAGAACTGCATGCGTCGGAAGAAGGACGCCAAGCCTGGCACTTGTACCACTTGACTGGCGATGTGCTGCGCAGCGATGCCCTGGCTCCCAGTGTGTCGGAATTGGCGTTTTGGGACCGTTTGCAGTTGCGGCTGGATGTTGAGCCTGTCCGCCCCGCGCAAGCCGTAGTTCAACCCGACGTGGTCGTGTCATCAGCCGGTGCTGCGAACCAGCGCTGGGCATGGGTGGCCGGATTGGCGGGCGTGGCCATGCTCAGTGTGCTGTCGCTCGCCGTCTGGCGTCAGGCAGAGCCCACCGATGCGCCGCAGTTGGCCTTGGTGCCTGCTGCTAGCCCAGCCTCGCCTGCCGAAGTTGCACCGTCCGTGGTCCTGGCGCAGGATGCTCCCGCTGTGATGTTGCGTGACCCGCAACTGGATGCGCTGATGGCGGCGCACCAGCAAATGGGCGGGCATTCGGCTTGGCAGATGCCGTCGGGTTTTTTGCGCAACGCGACCTTTGAGAGACCGGCACGATGAAGCCATGGCGGCATCTTTTGTGGGGTAGTTGGCTGGCGTTGGCCCTGTGCGGTCTACCGTGGATCGTGCACGCAGAAGACGCGCCCGTGAATGCCTGGTTGATGCGCTTGCATGAAGCGTCACGCCACCGCACCTACACCGGTACCTTTGTGGTGTCGGCAGGCGGGCAGATGGCCAGTGCACGCATCTGGCACGTGTGCGATGGTGCGCAGCAGATGGAGCGTGTCGAATCACTGAGCGGAACGCCACGCAGCACCTTCCGCCGCAATGACCAGGTGCTGACATTTTTCCCCGAGGCCCGCGTGGCGGTCGCTGAAACGCGGGAGTCGCTGGGGCTGTTTCCCAACCTGCTCAAGTCGCAGGATTCGACCATTGAAGAGTTTTACCAGCTGAAGCAGCTGGGTGCTGAGCGCGTGGCCGGGTTGGACGCGGACGTCGTGCAGCTGCAGCCCAAAGACAACCTGCGCTACGGCTACCGCGTCTGGAGCGAGAAGCGCTCTGGCCTGGTGGTGCAGCTGCAGACGCTGGACCCGGACGGCAAGGTGCTGGAGCAATCCGCCTTTTCCGAACTGCAGATGGACGTACCCGTGAGCATGGGCAAGCTGGCGCAGATGATGTCCCACACCGAGGGCTACCGGGTAGAGCACCGTGATCTGCAAAAAACTACGGCCAAGGCCCAGGGCTGGGACATGCCCAAGGGCGTGCCCGGGTTCAAACCCATGGGCTGCTATACGCGTCCCGTAGCTTTGTTGGCCGGAGCCTCGGGCCGCGCGGACCAAACCATGCAATGGATGTTTTCGGACGGGTTGGCCACGGTCTCGCTGTTTGTAGAGGCGTTTGATCCGCGCCGCCATACCCGTGAGGGGGCGACCGAGTTGGGTGGTGCTACGCGCACCGTTACTCGCCATTTGGGCGCCTGGTGGATCACCGCAGTGGGCGAGGTACCTGCTGCAACCCTGAGCGCATTTGCGCTGGGGCTGGAACGCAAAAAGTAGGTCAGCGCCCTGTGGAGTCGGGGCGTTGCGTGGTTTTCTTGTGACTTTGACGGAAAGACAAACGATGAGAACTTTGAATATGCAATCGGTACGGGTGTTGGGCATGGCTGCCATGCTGGCCGCTGCCGGTGTGGTCAGCTTGGCCCCCGTGACGCCCGCGCATGCGCAGGCGCGGGCGCTGCCCGATTTCACCGATTTGGTGGACCAGGTAGGTCCCTCGGTGGTCAATATCCGCACGCTGGAGAAAGTGGTCGCACGTTCCCAACAGGGTGCGCCCGGCGAAGAAGAGATGCTGGAGTTCTTCAAGCGTTTCGGCTTGCCGATTCCGAATATCCCGCGCCAGGCACCGCGCCAAAGCCGCCCCCAACCCGACGAGGAGCAGCCCCGTGGCGTGGGGTCTGGTTTTATCCTGACGTCGGATGGCGTGATCATGACCAACGCCCATGTGGTGGAAGGCGCCGATGAAGTGCTGGTCACGTTGACCGACAAGCGCGAGTTCAAAGCCCGCATCATTGGCTCGGACAAGCGCACCGATGTGGCCGTCGTGAAGATCGATGCCTCGGGCCTGCCTGCCGTCAAGGTGGGCGATGTCAGCCGCTTGCGCGTGGGTGAGTGGGTGATGGCCATTGGGTCACCGTTTGGTCTGGAGAACACCGTGACCGCCGGCATCGTGAGTGCCAAGCAACGCGACACGGGTGACTACCTGCCGTTCATCCAGACCGACGTGGCGATCAACCCCGGAAACTCCGGTGGGCCTCTGATCAATATGCGCGGCGAGGTGGTGGGCATCAACAGCCAGATTTATTCCCGTTCGGGTGGCTTCATGGGTATTTCCTTTTCCATCCCCATGGACGAAGCGGTGCGCGTGAGCGACCAGCTGCGCAACGCGGGCCGTGTGACACGCGGACGTATTGGCGTGCAGATTGACCAGGTCAGCAAAGAGGTCGCCGAATCCATTGGCTTGGGCAAACCCGTGGGTGCTTTGGTGCGTGCGGTGGAGGTGGGCTCGCCCGCCGAGAAGGCTGGTGTGGAGGCCGGCGACATCATTACCAAATTCGATGGCAAGGTGATCGAGAAATCCAGTGATCTGCCACGGTTGGTTGGCAGCACCAAGCCCGGTACCAAGAGTGTCGTCACGGTGTTTCGCCGGGGCAACAGCAAGGACCTGAGCGTGGTGATTGCGGAGATCGAACCTGATACGGCAGTGGCCAGCAAAACCCCAGGTCGTGCCGAGACCAAACCCAAAGCCTCTACCGCAGCGCAGGTGTACGGACTGGCGGTCAGTGAATTGACCGACGCGCAAAAGAAAGAAGCTGGCGTTAAGGGCGGTGTGCGGGTGGAGGCTGCTGTGGAAGCCGCTGGTCGCGCGGGCCTGCGCGAAGGCGATGTCATCACCCAGCTGGCGAATACCGAAGTGGCATCGGTCAAAGAGTTCGATGCCGTGGTGGCCAAGCTGGACAAGAGCAAGCCAGTGAATGTGCTCTTCCGTCGTGGGGAGTGGACGCAGTACGCGGTGATTCGCCCCGGCAAGTGAATAGATGGGCAACAACCCTAAACCAGAGCAGGGTTTGGGGTTGTTAAGGCAGGGTAGAAAAATATTTATCGACCACCCTCTCGCCCGGACTCAAAAGTGTGCGGGCGCTAACTTAAAGAGGTCGTTGAAAGCCTTGGTTAGAATATAGGGGTCTTAAGGAAGATTGTGGGTATATGGATGGGCTCAAAGTCCATCATGTGGGATGTCTAAAAACGCCCCACAGCTGATCCACAACTCACCCACACCTTGTTCATCTGTTTGTTTGATATTTTGTGGATAAGATGTGTATAAGATAATTGTTGCGATGTCGCAACGACCCCTGAACCGGGTTTTTTGGACTGTGCTCTCTGGACTTTTTGCCTACAATGGGCTTCCAACCTTCGCAGTTGCCAAAGATTGTTGGTTCAGGGCGCGTCGTTTTACGATGCGCCCTTTTTTCTTGCCTGTTCGTTTTAATTCAATCACTTGAAGCACGTCGTTGATGAATCACATCAGAAATTTTTCGATCATTGCCCACATTGACCATGGCAAGTCCACGTTGGCAGACCGCTTGATCCAGCGTTGTGGTGGGCTTGAGGCCCGCGATATGGAGGCACAGGTTCTGGACTCGATGGACATCGAGAAAGAGCGTGGGATAACCATCAAGGCACAGACTGCTGCGCTCAAATACAAGGCGCTCGATGGCAAGGTCTACAACCTCAATTTGATCGACACACCTGGGCATGTGGACTTCTCGTATGAAGTGAGTCGTTCGCTCTCCGCGTGCGAGGGCGCGCTGTTGGTGGTGGATGCGAGTCAGGGTGTGGAAGCGCAGACGGTGGCCAACTGCTACACCGCACTCGACCTCAATGTGGAAGTGCTCCCTGTACTCAACAAGATTGACTTGCCGAATGCAGACCCCGACAACGCGCGCAGCGAAATCGAGGATGTGATTGGCATCGATGCGACCGACGCGATTGTCTGTTCCGCCAAAACTGGCTTGGGCATCGACGACATTCTGGAAGCCATCGTCGCCAAGATCCCCGCGCCCAAGGGCAACCCCGATGGCCCGTTGCGCGCCATGATCATCGACAGCTGGTTCGACAGCTACGTGGGCGTGGTGATGCTGGTGCGTGTGGTCGATGGCCGCTTGGCCAAAGGCGAGCGCATCAAGATGATGGCGTCCGGTGCCATGTACAACGCCGACAACCTGGGTGTGTTCACCCCTGCCAACGAGCCGCGCCAATCTCTGGAAGCCGGCGAAGTGGGTTACATCATCGCGGGCATCAAGGAATTGCAGGCCGCCAAAGTGGGCGACACCGTGACCTTGATCAAGCCAGGCACCGGTGGTGCGGCTTTGACCGCCACGGAAGCCTTGCCTGGCTTCAAGGAAATTCAGCCTCAGGTGTTTGCGGGGCTGTACCCGACCGAAGCCAGCGAATACGACTCGCTGCGCGACGCACTGGAAAAGCTCAAGCTCAACGACGCATCCCTGCACTACGAGCCCGAAGTTTCGCAAGCGCTGGGCTTTGGCTTCCGTTGCGGCTTCCTCGGCCTGCTGCACATGGAAATTGTGCAGGAGCGTCTGGAGCGCGAGTTCGACCAAGACCTGATCACGACAGCGCCCAGCGTGGTCTACGAGGTGATGAAGAACGACGGCGAAGTCATCATGGTGGAGAACCCCTCCAAGATGCCCGAAGTCGGCAAGACCGCCGAGATCCGCGAGCCCATCGTCACCATGCACCTCTACATGCCGCAGGAGTATGTGGGCGTGGTCATGACGCTGGCCAACCAGAAGCGTGGCGTGCAAATGAACATGGCCTACAAGGGCCGCCAAGTGGTGCTGACGTACGAGATGCCGTTGGCCGAAATCGTGCTCGACTTCTTTGACAAGCTCAAAAGTGTGAGCCGTGGCTATGCCTCGATGGACTACGACTTCAAGGAATACCGCGCGGCTGATGTCGTGAAGGTAGATATTTTGCTGAACGCGGAGAAGGTGGACGCGCTGTCCATCATGCTGCACCGCAGCCAAAGCCAGTACCGTGGCCGGGCCGTGGTGGGCAAGATGCGCGAGATCATTTCACGCCAGATGTACGACGTGGCGATCCAGGCCGCCATTGGGGCCAACATCATTGCGCGTGAGACAATCAAAGCGCTGCGCAAGAACGTTTTGGCCAAGTGCTATGGCGGTGATATTTCGCGCAAACGCAAGCTCCTTGAGAAACAAAAAGCAGGTAAAAAGCGCATGAAACAAATCGGCTCTGTGGAGGTTCCACAAGAAGCATTCTTGGCCATTTTGCAGGTGGAAGACTGATGCAAGCTTTGACATCCGCCGTTCTTGCGGCCTTTGGCGTGTACGCCGCATCCTGGTATTTTGGGCTGGTTGAAGGTAACTTCGCGCTGCTGTTGTTCCTGGCAACGCTAGTGACCGGTATCTATTGGGTGGCCGAGCGCTTCTACTTTTTGCCCCAGCGCCAACAGACCGTGGCGGCCCTGGAGGCCAATGACATCCAGCGCCGTGCGGAGCTGAGCAAGATGGGCATCAGCCAGGTTGACGGCGACATTACCGAGGCCAAGGTGCGTTTGCTCATGCAACCCTGGTGGCTGGACTGGACCGCGGGCTTGTTCCCCGTGATCATCGTGGTGTTCCTGCTGCGTTCGTTCCTGTTCGAGCCGTTCAAAATTCCCTCGGGTTCCATGATTCCGACTTTGCTTGTCGGCGACCTGATATTGGTCAACAAATTCACCTACGGCCTGCGCCTACCGGTGCTCAATACCAAGATCACCGAAGGCACCCCGCCCCAGCGCGGTGACGTGATGGTGTTTCGCTACCCTCCCAAACCCAGCTTGGACTACATCAAGCGGGTGGTGGGCGTACCCGGAGACACCGTCGCGTATCTGAACAAGCGCCTGACCATCAATGGCAAGGCCCTGGAAACCAATGCGCTGCCGGACTTCTTTGACGAAGATGTCATGCGTTATTTCAAACAGTTTGAAGAAACCTTGGGTGACAAAAAGCACCGGCTGCTGAACGATGCCGATCGCCCAGCCTTTGTGCCAGGTGCCGACAAGTTTGAAGGGTTTGAGGCTTGCAGCTACACCGTGGAAGGCGTGACCTGCAAAGTGCCAGCAGGCCACTACTTCATGATGGGCGACAATCGCGATAATTCGCTGGATTCGCGCTACTGGGGCTTTGTGCCAGAGAAAAACATCGTGGGCAAGGCGTTCTTTGTCTGGATGAACTTTGGCAACCTCAAGCGCATCGGTGGATTCAATTGAAACTCCGTGCAAGTGATAAGGGAACAATGATGACATTTCAGCGCAAATCCAAGCAACGCGGCATCTCCTTCTTCGGACTGATTTTTGTGGGCGGTGTACTTGCCATGGCTGGCGTGATTGCAGCGCAGGTGTTTCCCACCGTGGTCGAGTTGATGGCCGTTCAGAAAGCGGTGCAACGCGCGGCTACGGGTCAGTCGGTGGCCGAAATTCGCAGCATCTTTGACAAGGCGACAGAAATCGACGCGATTTCGTCCATCAAGGGCAAAGACTTGGAAGTCACCAAAGAAGGTGACAAAGTGGTGGTGGCCTTTGCCTATGAGCGTGAAATCCATCTGGCGGGTCCGGCGTTTCTCACGCTGAAGTACGCCGGCCGCTCCAAATAACGTGGGTGATGCTTTGGCAGCGTTGCAGCTTCGGTTGCAACACCAGTTCTCCAATCCCGCCCTGCTAGCCAGGGCACTGACCCACCGCAGCTTTTCAAGCGACCATTACGAGCGCCTCGAATTTTTGGGCGACTCGGTGCTGGGTCTGGCGATTTCCGATTTGCTGTATTCCCGCCTGGGTGCTTTGCCCGAGGGCGATTTGTCGCGCGTACGTGCCAACTTGGTCAAGCAGGAGACCCTGCACCAATTGGCACTCGGTCTGGGCTTGCCCGATGTACTGAAGTTGGGCGAGGGTGAGATGCGCTCTGGCGGGCAAAAGCGTGCGTCCATCCTGGCCGATGCGCTGGAAGCCATCATCGGTGCGGTCTATCTGGACGCGGGCTTTACGCCTGCACAGGCCTTGGTACACCGCTTGTTTGAAGCGGTGGAGATCAACCCGCAGATGGACGCTATCGGTAAGGACCCTAAAACCGAGTTGCAGGAGTGGCTGCAGGGTCGCAAAATGAAACTGCCACTCTACAAGGTGGTGGGCACCATCGGTGCCGCCCACAAACAGAGCTTTGACGTGGAGTGTGAAATTGCCGAGCTGCGTCTGGCCGAACGGGGCATTGGTGGTTCGCGCCGTGCCGGTGAACAGGCCGCAGCGGCTGCCATGCTGCAAACCATCAAGTCAAAGGTAAAACCATGAATGCTCCTAAAAAAATAGCTGCTGGCGCAGAATCCACGGGGGCTAGCGGTCCAAAAGACGCTAAGCCTGAGGTCCAGGAAGACCTGGATGCCATGCTGCAAGGCCTGCTGAAGAGCACGCCCAAGCTGGCCCTCCCTGGTGCCGACGGCGCAGGCCAGCGCTGTGGCCTGGTGGCCATCGTGGGCAAGCCCAACGTGGGCAAGTCCACGCTGCTGAACGCCCTGGTGGGTCAAAAGATCAGCATTACATCCCGCAAGGCGCAGACCACACGCCACCGGATCACTGGCATGCACACGCTGGCCAACACCCAATTTGTGTTTGTGGATACGCCGGGTTTTCAGACCCTGCATGCCAATGCGCTCAACAAGTCATTGAACAAAGCCGTGCAAGGTGCAGTGGCAGATGTCGATTTGATTTTGTTTGTGGTGGAGGCTGGCAGCTTTACCCCCGCAGACGCGCGCGTATTGACGTTGCTGGGCAAGGACATTCCCACATTGCTGATCGCCAACAAGCTCGACAACATTCACCGCCGTGGCGACATCGCGCCCTGGCTGCAAACCATGACCGACAAACACCAGTTTGCCGAGTTTGTGCCTATGTCGGCGAAGAACGCCAAAGACATTCCACGCTTGCTCACTATCTGTGAGAAGTACCTGCCTGAGCAGGCCTGGTGGTATGCCGAAGACGAGCTGACCGACCGCAGCGAAAAATTTCTGGCCAGCGAGCTGGTGCGCGAAAAACTGTTCCGCCTCACCGGTGATGAACTGCCGTACACCTCCACCGTCATCATCGATAAGTTTGAAGAAGAGCCACCGCAGAAAAAAGGCCAGAAGCGCCTGCTGCGCATTGCTGCCACCATCGTGGTGGAACGCGACACGCATAAAGCCATGGTGATCGGCGACAAGGGCGAGCGCATCAAGCGCATCGGCATGGAAACCCGCGTGGAACTGGAAAAACTGGCCAATGCCAAAGTCTTCCTGGAGATGTGGGTGAAAGTGCGCTCGGGCTGGGCTGATGATGAAGCGCGCGTGCGCAGCTTCGGGTATGAATGAGCATACCCCCCGGCTTGCTCGCTTCGCGTAGCCGCTTCCACGGCGTTCACTGGATGGAAGGCACGCTAGCGTATGGCAACCAAACGCATTGCTGACGAGCCCGCGTATGTGCTGCACCGCTACGACTGGAGCGAGTCCAGCCTGATTCTGGAAGTCTTCACCCGCCACTACGGGCGCATTGCGCTGGTGGCCAAGGGGGCGAAGAAGCCCAGCTCCAGCTTCCGCCCCATCTTGTTGCCATTGCAGCCCCTGCATGTGGCGTTTGGCGGTGATGCTGAAATCCGCACGCTGCGCGGTGCCGAATGGCAGGGTGGCCATGTGATGCCCACGGGCGATGCGCTGCTATCGGGCTACTACCTCAACGAGCTGCTGATGACCCTGCTGGCACGTGATGATCCACACGCTGAGCTGTTTGACATCTATGCCCGCGTGGTCGAGATCATTGCCAGCGAGCATGGCGAGGTGCTGCAAGGCGCGCTGCGCACCTTTGAGCTGCTGCTGCTGCGCGAGACCGGGTTTTTACCCCCGCTGGATGTGCAGACCATGACCTTGCGTGCGCTGGATGCTGACAAGCCCTATGTGCTGGTGCCCGAAGGCGGTTTGCGCCAAGCGCATGCGGACGACCGGGCCAGCCTGAGCGGCGTACAGTGGATGCGCTTGCACGAGACGCTGCAGAACCAGGCACCCTTCACCGCCACGCTGCGCGCCTGTGCCGAGATGATGGGCGAGCTCAAACCCCAGCTGCGCGCGCTGCTGCACTACCATTGCGGCGTAAAGACGCTGCGCACGCGGCAGATGATGATCGACATACAAAGCCTATGACAACCCATCTCTCGGTCAACCTCAACAAAGTTGCGTTGGTTCGCAACACCCGCCACCTGGGCATCCCCAGCGTCACGCGCGCGGCCACGCTGTGTTTGCAGGCAGGTGCGGCAGGCATCACCGTCCACCCACGACCCGATGCGCGCCACATCCGCACGCAGGACGTGCTGGACTTGGCCGAGTTGCTGAAGGCCTGGCCCGACCGTGAATACAACGTCGAGGGCAATCCGTTCCACAACCTGATGGACTGCGTGCGCGACCTGCGCGCGCGCGGTCTGCCGGTGCACCAGGTGACCTTTGTGCCGGACAGCGAGGGCCAGTTCACCAGCGACCATGGCTGGGTCTTCCCCGACGATGCCGCGCGCCTGAAGCCCTTGATTGACGATGCCCACGCACTGGGCCTGCGTGTCAGCCTGTTCATGGATGCCGACCCCGCCGCCATGGTCACTGCCAAGGCCGTGGGTGCGGACCGCATCGAGCTCTACACCGAGCCCTATGCCGCCGCCTGGGGCACGGCAGAGCAGGGCGTCCAACTCGCACGCTTTGCCGCCGCGGCACAGGCCGCTTTGGATGTGGGCTTGGGTGTGAATGCCGGCCATGACTTGAACCGAGACAACCTCACGGCGTTCGCCCAGCAGGTACCCGGCCTGCAAGAGGTGTCCATCGGCCACGCACTGATTGCCGATGCGCTGGAGCTGGGCTACAACGCCACGGTCAAGGCCTACCTGGCCTGCTTGGGGCAGTGAGGGACGGCACGTGATCTACGGCATTGGCACCGATATTTGCGATGTGCGCCGTATCCGCGCCAGCCTGGAGAAGCACGGCGACCGCTTTGCGGCGAAGGTGCTGTCAGATGCCGAATTCAAAACCTGGAAAGCGCGCAGCGCGCGCTGGCCCGAGCGCGGTGTGCGCTACCTCGCCACCCGTTTCAGCGCCAAAGAGGCCTTCAGCAAGGCCATCGGCATGGGCATGCGCATGCCCATGACCTGGAAGCTTTGCGAGATCGCCAATGAGCGCAGCGGCAAGCCCGTCATCGTGTTGTACGGCGGACTGAAAGACTGGTTCGAGGCACAGGCGCTGACGGTGCACGTGACCGTGACCGATGAGACCGATTACGCCGCCAGTTTTTGCGTGGTGGAGACCACGCCCTAGCAGGCCTTATCGCGTCAGCTACAGCTTGCCGTACTGGGTGCCACCAATCATGATGCCGCCGTCCAGCGGCGCCAGATCAGACTGGTATTCCAGATCGCCCACATGCACCGCGGGCAGGGCGCCGCCCAGGCGCAGGGCTTCCATGAATGCGGCTTCTTCTTCGGGCGAGATGGCCTGGTAGGCATCGCGCGCCAGGGTTCCCTTGGCACTGCGGGTGGGGGCCGTGTGTGGGTTCTCAGCGGTTGGGGTTGCAAATCCATCGGCGCGGGCGGGGTCGCCAGCGCGGGAATGGCGCTCAAAGTGGTCTTCCGTTTCGCTCACGCGCCAATAGATGCCATCAATCAACACGCCAAAGCGTTTATAGGTGTTGATGCGCATGCTGTGCTCCATGGCCGCAAAGCTTTTGGTTTTGCTCTCCGCGCCGGTCACAAAGGACTTGGCCACATCGATCATCGCAATGAAGCGGTGGTGGCGCTCGTCCACGGGCATGACCTTGAAGCGGTACATCTGCGAGACCACCTCCATCGACAGAAATGTCTCGCGGATGGACTGGTAAAGCCGCTCGCGGCGGTAGGCCTTGCGCTCTTCCAATTCCATGCGCCGGACGGCGGGTTCTGCACTGGTAGTCTCCAACGACTCGGGTGCGGTGCGCGCACGTTTTTTTAAGAATTCAAACACGGTAAATGGCAGTTGTTTTAGTAGGGGAGCCATGCGCTGACTTGCTGACGAAGTCATCTGCGCGAAATAAGTCTATCAGCCACCGCTTTTTTCTGTCTGTAACAAATTGGCAGAGTTCGGCCATTTTTTTGACTATGGACAGGAAACAACACTTTGTGCTCGGGGTTTTGGAGGTAAAAAGGTCTCTAGCCCCCGTAAAATATGTGCGAGCAGCTCCTAAATAAATAGCAACTGGAATCCCGAACCATGGCCTTTCACGCTCCCCTGATCATCGATATCGCTGGCACCAGCCTGACCAAGCTGGATCGCCAGCGCCTTAAACACCCGCTGGTGGGCGGCATGATCCTGTTCGCCCGCAACTGGCAGAACCGCGAACAGCTCACCGCCTTGTGCCGTGACATCAAAAAGGTGCGCGCTGATCTGCTGATCTGCGTGGACCATGAAGGCGGGCGCGTACAGCGCTTCAAGACCGATGGCTTCACCCACCTGCCGCCCATGCGCGCCCTGGGTGAGATGTGGTTGCGTGAAGCAGCTGGCACCGTATCGACCAAGAAAGCCGGCCCGCTGGACGCTACCAACGCCGCCACAGCCACCGGGTATGTGCTGGGGGCTGAGCTGCGCGCCTGCGGTGTGGACCTGAGCTTCACCCCCGTGCTGGACCTGGACTATGGCGAGAGCAGCGTCATTGGTGACCGCGCCTTTGCCCGCGACCCACGCGTTGTCAGCCTGCTGGCCAAGAGCCTGATGCATGGTTTACACAAAAGCGGCATGGGCAACTGCGGCAAACACTTCCCTGGCCACGGCTTCGTCAAAGCCGATTCGCACACCGAGATCCCGGTGGACAAGCGCAGCCTCAAGGCCATCCTGGCCGACGATGCCGCTCCTTACCGCTGGCTCAACACCGTGACCAGCAGCGTGATGCCCGCCCACGTGATCTATCCCAAGGTGGACGCCCGGCCGGCCGGCTTCTCCAGCACTTGGCTCAACGACATCCTGCGCGCCCAACTGGGCTTCACGGGCGCCATCTTCAGCGACGACCTGTCTATGGCTGGCGCGCGGCTGATTGACGGCAAGCAGGTTAGCTACACCGAGGCGGCTGTGGTGGCACTGAACGCGGGTTGCGACCTGGTGCTGCTGTGCAACCAGTCCCTGCCCAGCGCAGAGGGCGGTGGCAAGGCAGTGGACGAGCTGATCGAAGGGCTGACAGAAGCCCAACTGAAAGGCCAGTGGCAAGCGCTGGAAGCCAGCGAAGCCCGCCGCCGCGCTTTGCTCCCCACCACGCCTGCATTAGCCTGGGACGACCTGATGGTGCACCCCGAATACATGCAGGCGTTGGACTGGATTGCCTGAGGACGGCGCCCGTGCCCAATGCCTTGCGCCCCGGCCGCGTGTGCTGGGGTGGGGCGTTTGCGGCGGTGGCTATCGGGCTGCAGCTGTGGCCCGGGCTGGCTGAGGCACTTCGCTTATCTCGCCCGGCCTTTGCCGACGGGGCGGTTTGGCAATTGCTCACCGCGCAGTGGGTGCATTTGAGCCAAGCGCATGCAGCCCTCAACGCGATGGCGGCCGTGCTGCTGTGCTGGTTGCTGGCGCCATGGGTGCCGGTGCGCCAGCAGCTGTTGGCGTTACTGGGCGGCTACGCGGGTGTGGCGGTGGTGCTGGTGTTAGACCGCAACTGTCAGTACTACGCCGGCGCTTCGGGGGCGTTGCACGGTGTGCTGGCCGGGGCTGCCGTAGGGGCGTTGTGCGCAATAAAGTCAGACTGGCGACGGCGTGCTGTGGGGGCAGGCCTTCTTCTGGCGTTGCTGGTCAAACTGCTCGTCCAGCCCTTGGCGGGCGCAGCGGCTACACCCGGATGGCTGGGCATCCCCACGTACTACCCTGCACATGCGGCAGGCGCGACCGGTGGGGTAGTTGCCGTGCTACTCCCCTTGCTGTGGCGCAACTGGCAGGCGGCGCAGCGCCATACTCGCTAGCCCGATCATCAACAGCGCGAGGATGTCCATCCAGTTCATGGAGCCGCCTCCACCGCCTCCGCCCGAGCTGGCCACCGGGTTGGGGGCCGAGACCATGTTGATAGAGACTAGGCTATTGGAATTGCCGGAAGATACCGAGGTGGCTTGAAACCGGAAGGTCAGGCCGACAGTGTCTGATGTGGCCGGGGTCGTGAACGTGGCCGTGCTGGTGTTGGCCCCAGACAGGGACACGGTGGGTCCGGAGACCTGCGTCCAGCCCACGGTACTGATCCCCGTGCCGTTTGCCCCCGCAGTGGCTGTACCCGTCAACGTGACCAAGGTGCTCCGCGCCACGGGGTCGGTTTTGTTGGCGGTGGCGGTGGTCGTCGGGGCGGTGTCTGCCAAAACCAGGGCAGTGGCAGCATCAGTGTCCAGCATGCCAGCGCCACAACTTGTCTTGTTGAAGCAGTAAGTGCCCGAAGGAAAGGCACGCACGGAATCGACTAAGCGTGAAGTCAGTTCGTTGACGCCCATGGTCGGCTTGATTTGCAACAGCAAGGCTGCAACGCCAGACACCATGGGAGCGGCGAAGCTGGTGCCGTTCGCAGCGACATAGCTATCCCCGCCCGGGGATGCGGCTGGAGTGGTCGTGCCGGAGTTCAAGGTGCCGTAGATGCTGACGCCTGGTGCGCTGAGGGTTGTGCCAGGCCCGTCATTTGCAAAACTGGGACTATCCCCAGTCAGCATGTGGGCCGTGACAGCAATCACTCCTTGGCAGTTGGCCGGTTGGCTGATGCTGGTGATGCTGCCGTCGTTGCCCGTCGACGCCACCACGATGCTGCCGGCTGCGCGCACATCGTTGACGGCATCCTGGAATGTGCTCAGGCATGTGCCAGAGCTGCCCAGGCTGAGGTTGAGAATTTTGGCCGGGTGAGCATTTGCCGGAACCCCGCTGAGCGCGATGCCCGCTGCCCAACGCATGCCGGCAGCGATGTCAGACACGTAGCCACCGCATACGCCCAATACGCGCACGGGCAACACTTTTGCACCATATGCGACGCCGATCATGCCCGTACTGTTGTTGCCCACTGCACTTACGATGCCGGCGACCCGGGTACCGTGCCAACCAGAGTTAGAGACGGAGCAACCGTTGCCTGTGTTGGTATTCCAGTTGCCAGGGTCTGCGGCATCCGAATCTCGTCCATTGCCATCGTTGGCGGTGCTGAAGGGCGAATAGGGCAAAGTGTCGGCAGAGACAAAATCGTAGCCAGTCAGCAAGAGGTTGGCCGTCAAATCTGCATGGGTCACATAGCCGGTATCCAGCACTGCAACCACCACCCCAGCCCCACTGACGGGTTGTCCGCCCGTGCTTTTATTCCAGGCACTGTCGGTGTTGGTGGCACCCAGGTTGCTGCCCGATGATTTCCAGGCCCATTGGCTGGCCGCATAGTCCGGATCATTGGGGGCAAAATGGGCAAAAACCTTTTCGTCGATTTCGGCATATTCCACCCGTGCGTCCTGTGCGAGCTGTTGTGTCAGTGCTTTCATCTCGGCCCGGCTCAAAGGTTGGTCGGTTTGCACCACCTGGGCTTGTTCCGATACCGACTTCAGGTAGGTCAGCGTGATTGCCTTTTGTCCCAAGACTTGCATGCCGCCTCCGGCATTGAAAGTGTTGATGCGGGTATGCGCATCGACTTGTCCGGCGGCAGTTTGATCGGTCTTTGCTTGCGTCTCTTCCTTGAATTTCACGATCAGGCGGCTGTAGCCAGTCATGGATGCTTTGGCCACCGATGTAGCAGGGCTTGCTGTGAACTTCGACTCCTGCCATCCATCGGTTTGCGAAGTGGCCAGCCAGGATGCTCCAAGCCCACCCGCAATCACTGTGGCGATCAACGCCGTTTTCATTCGAGGCATGTGTTGGATTTTCAAGGGTTGCGGGCTTTGCTGTCCACATCCACGTGAACCACCTCTGGACGGGTACGCAAGATACCGAGAATCCTGTCCAGATCACGCCCCGCTGGCGGCACTACCCGATATGTCCACGTGTTCTCGGACACCGCAGCAATGGGGCTGATGTCCGCCAACAGGCGCGTTTGCAATTGAGCGAGGTCCGACGCGGTCCACACACTGTTTGCTTCTTTGAAGCGGATGACCAAGCGCACCGCGGCCGGTAGGACTTGGGATGTTTTCGCAGCAGAGGCCGGAGACTCAGCGCACGCGACAAGGCCCAGCGCGAGCAGGCCTGCGCCAACCCAATGGTGGTGTTTCAAATGGACTGCCCCTGAGATTTGTTAGACATGGCCTTGCGTCGCTTTTTATTGTGTTTACGCAAGGCTTTTGTATCCAACTATCCCAGGCATTGTAGAAGACACTGTGTCCCTTCTTTAGGGCGCTCCGCCGGGATGTAAAGACACTGCCCCGCAGTAGCCCTCCGGCAGTTCCAACCACCTGATGTCGCAGCGGTCCGCATTGCCTTGCAGCGTTGAAGTCCATTCGCTTAATCCCAGGCCGCAGCTCTTCAAGCCAGCTTCCCATTGCGTCCATGCGGCGCCAAATGCGGTGATGCTTTGCGCTGCTGGCAGCGTAGCCAATTGCGCCGTCGTTTGTGGGCCCAGGTAGTCGCGCGCCAGTGCGTGGCATTCATTCGCCCAAGGAGGTGTGGTGGTGGCGAGTACATCTACGCCTATGGCACGGTAGGGGTGGATGGCGGCGACCGACAGTCCATCTTCATGGCTGATGGACACCTGTGTGGCGGTACTGGGGTGCTCAATGCGCAGAGGCGCACCGGCATGTGCGGACAACGCCACGCTGTCCATGGAGCAATCCAGCCACAAGGCCAGTGCTTGGCGCAGTGCCAGGCGCATGGCGCCACGTGCTTCATCGCGAGGTATGCCGTGCGGCAGCAGGAGGTAGATCACAACGCCCTGGTCTTGCTGCAAAGCCGCCAGCACTTGGTCAGTCTCACCCGGCCACGCATAGGCATGCCAAGGGTGTGCCGCCGTGGTGCCCATGTTTTCTGAGGCGCTAGGCCCCGGCCTGCGTAGGCGCCGCAGGGCAGCCGCTCCAGCGCGATGCAGCGGGAATGCTCTCGCCCTTCATCACCAGGGTCAGGGGTCCCAACCATGCATCGTCGGCCACGCTGGCGCTGTACAGCACCGCGCCGCGCGGTCCGATGTACACACGGGCACCAATGTGCACGTGGTCAATCTTCATCACGCGGTCTTCAAACAAATGGGTTTGGGGGCAGCTCAGCGCGTTCAGTTCGCTGTGGTCTCCGATGTGCACACAGTCAAATTCGGTGATGTCCGTGGTGTCCATGTACACACCCTTGCCGATGCGGCTGCCCAGCAGGTTGAACGCCAAAGGCAACCACGGCGTTCCGCGCAGGTAGCGCATGAAGTTGGGCACGGCAATGCCCTCGTACAAATTGGTCACGCCTTCGGATAACCAGACAAACGGGGTCCACATGGGCATGCTGCGCTGGCGGTAGCGACCCATCAACAGCCACTTGAGTACCCACACAAATACAAACGTCCCCAGGCCATAGAGCAGGCCCGTGAGCGTCAGGTAGGCAATGACCTGGCCCCAGCGTCCGTCCCCGGCCAGTGGCATCACGTTCAGCACGATGGTGTAGCCCACCGAGATCACGATGGCGTGTGGCGACACGATGCGGAAGGCCTCAATCAGCCCCCGCGCCAAGCGCCGCGTAGCGGAGGGGTGAAAGGTCAGTCGCTCCGGGAAACCGGCGGTCTCTTCGCGTGCAGGCAAGTGCAAGGGTGGTGACCCCAGCCAAGTGTCGCCACTGCGGATACGGTCATTGGCTGGCACCGTAGAGTGCACACCAATCAGCACGTTCTCGGGCAGCGTGGTGCCGTCGGGGATGTACGCACCGTTGCCCACAAAGCTGCGCTTGGAAATGACGGTAGGCCGCATGGTCATCCAGCCGCCGTCAATGTGTTCATCGCCCAGCATCACCGCGTCGGCGATGAAAGTTTCGTCGCCCAGTGTCAGCATGTCGGGCACCAAGCCCAGAGCCGACGAAATCTCGGCATCGCGGCCCACCTTGGCACCCAGCAGGCGGTACCACCAGGGTGCGTACAGCGTGGCGTACACACCGTGCAGTACATGCAAGCTGGACTCCTGAATCTGGTTTACCAGCCACTTGGCGCAGTACAGCGTGCTGTGCACCGGCCAGCTGCCCGGCTTCAGGCGCGGCAACACTGACCAGCGGATGCCGGCCGAGAGCAGTGCGGTACAAACAATCAACACGGCGGCAGCTGGGAAGGCCAGCAGGAAATACTTGGTCAGCTGAAACCAGATATCGGTGCTCGCCAGAAACGGGAAGCGCTCCACGTCGTCAATCCAGTCGATCAGCACAAAAGAGGGAAACACGGGCAAGAAGAACAAGGTGGTGATCAACAAGGCGCCCAGCACAAAGTACGTGCCTTCCACCATGCTGCGCAAGCCCGTGACCGCAGGACGCGGCCGTAGGCTCGCGGTATCAAACGCGCCTGCATCTCGCGCGGGCGAGCCTTGCCAGACGCGCCCTGCGGGCACGGTGTCTCCATCGCAGAGTGCCGACTGGCCCTCCAGGTGGCCCCAGTCTTGCACCGTGGTGTTGCCTTCCAGAATTGCATAAGAGCCCACGCAGCTGTGGTTGCCCAGAGCGATGGTGCCCAGGTGCAGCACGCCATGTTCCACGCGGGCGTTTTCCAGGTTCACGGCGTTGCCAATGCTGGCGCCGTTGCCCACCTGCAGCAGGTCGGGCGCACGCAGCGTCATGGAGCCAATCACCACCTCATCGCCAATGCGTGCACCCAGTGCGCGCAGCCACCACACATAGAGCGACGAGCCGCTGAGCAAATAGGTGGGTGCGGCTTCCAGCAGGCGGTCGGACAGCCACCAGCGGTAGTAGGTCAGGCCCCACAGCGGGTACTGGCCCGCTTGCAGCCTGCCAACCAGCAGCCACTTGCCCGCGATGGCCACGGCAAATTCCAGCAGCGTGGCGACCAGGTAGGCCAGCACCGAGGCGCCCGTGGCTACCCACAGCGAGTCTTCGGGTTCACCGGTAAAGAAGTGGTATGCAAAAAACGGAGCCAGCCACTGCGCCATGCGCATGGCCACTAGCCAGGGCACTGCCGCCGCCTGGGCCAAGCCGCAGCGCCAGCGCTGAAAGGCACTGGGTGGTGTCCAGGTGGTATCCACCGCCTGGGCCTTGCCATGGGCGGCGCCGATGGCTTGCGCAATGGCCCCCACGCTGCGGTGCTGGTAAATATCGCGCACCGTCACATGCGCAAAGCCTGGGTGGGCGCGCAAGCTGGACGCCAGGCGCGCAGCGAATAGTGAGTGGCCGCCCAGGTCGGCAAAAAAGTCGGCGCTGCGCACGATGGCCTGGCCGGGAAACAGCTTGGCCAGTGAGGAAAACAGCACCTCTTCCGCCGGCGTAGTCGGTGTGTCGGACGCCTCGGATGTGTTGGCCGCGGTGAGCGGCCGCACCTTGAGCGCATTGCGGTCAATCTTGCCGGAGGTAAGCCGCGGCATGGTGGCTACCGTCTCAAAATAGCCGGGCACCATATATGGCGGTAGCCGCCGGGCCAGCGCTGCGCGCAGGGCGCTGCTGCTCAGCGTCGCGCCTGTGTCGGGGGTGATGAAGGCGATCAACTGGTCCACACCGTCTTCGGGGCGCAGCACCACGGCCGCCGCGCCCACGCCGGCCTGGTCGGCCAGCGCCGATTCGATCTCGCCCAGCTCCACGCGGAAGCCGCGGATCTTCACCTGGTCGTCCGTGCGGCCCAAGCACTGCACCTGGCCGTCGGCGTCGATGCGGGCCAGGTCACCCGTGCGGTACAGGCGCGCGTCTTGTTCGCTGTTGGCCCAGGGATTGGGCAGAAATTTGTCGGCCGTCAGATCGGGCCGGCCCAGGTAGCCTGCAGCCACGCCGGGGCCGGTGATGCAGAGTTCTCCCACTTCGCCGCAGGGCAGCAGCGTGAGCCCAGATTCGGTTTGCGGAGCGATGACCAGCAGGCTGTAGTTGGGCAGGGGGCGGCCAATGGTGACGGGCTCGCCCGCGTGCAGTTCAGCCAGGCTGGCCGACACGGTGGCCTCCGTCGGGCCATAGGTATTGAACACCTGGCGGCCTGGCCGTGCCCAGCGCTCCACCAGCGCGGGCGGGCACATTTCGCCACCCAGGTTGATGGTGCGCAGGTTAGGCACGTCCTGGTTGAACAGGGCCAAGAGTGTGGGCACGGCGTGTAGCACGGTGATGCCGTTGGCAGCCAGCACACCAGGCAGGTTTTCGGGGTCCGACGCGATTTCCTTGGGCGCAATCCACACGGTGGCGCCTGCCAGGTAGCTGATCCAGATCTCCTCGAACGACATGTCAAACGCCACCGAGAAGCCCTGGTACACCCGGTCCCCATGGCGCACGCCCAACTGCGTGTTCTCGCTGCGCAAAAAGTGGCAAATACTGCCCTGGTTGATGGCAATGCCCTTGGGCCTCCCTGTGGAGCCAGAGGTGTAAATCACGTAGGCTGGGTGCGTGGGCAGCACGCCACTGCGCCGCTGCGGCTGGGCTATCGGTTCGCTCAGTGCTTCTGCGGTCCACACCGTATGGGGGGTGTGCGCCATGCGCGGCGCGAATGCTGCGCAGCTCACCAGGCCTTTGGCTCCTGCGTCCTCCAGGCACACTGCAATGCGGTCCACCGGGGTGTCGGCATCCAGCGGCAGCCAGGCGGCACCTGCTTTGGCAATGCCGAGTTGCATGACCAGCAGGTCCAGCCCCCGCGGCAGCCACAGGCCTACGATGTCGCCCGCCGCCACACCGGCCACCAGCAGGTGCGCGGCCACGGTGTCAGCGTGCGTGTCTAGCGCCAGGTAGCTCAGCGACTGGTCGCCAAACACCAGGGCCGTGCTGTCGGGGTATTGCTGGGCGGTTGCCTCAAACAGGTCGGCCAGCACTTCGGAGCGCACCAGGTCGGCGCGCTCGGGCCCCCGCAGGATGTCGGGGTGGGGTGTCTGGAACATGGTCAAGGGGAGCGGTGGAGGCGCGGTGCGGCCAACAACGCCAAGTTGGCATCGATGGCCTCTTCCAGCAGGCGGTGCTTGGCCAGCAGGTTGTTGGCAAGCATCAGTTTGCGCAGCTGTTGCAGGTCTTTTACGGTCGGGGCGACCTTGATTTGTGCCAGCGCGGCCTGGCTGTTGCCACCTTGAACGATGGCCAGGACCTTGGTGGCCCAAACGCTTTGGCGGGAGGTGGGTGAGTTTTTGGACATAGCGGACAGAGTAGGCACCATTTTCGCACACAGCACACGTCTTTGGTGCGCGGACAGCTATCAAAATGATAGTGAATAGGACGGCTGGGTCGCTGTGAGCGCAAGGGGCATCCGTTACCATTGCCGATCTTTGATTTTGGCGTTTTCGGGGCACACATCGCTATGGCGAAACTTTCCTTGTCCGATCTGGGCGGCCTGGTGTACTCCACTGAGGTGGGACGCACCTGCCCGGTGTGCCGTCAAGCCATCGCTGCTTGCACCTGCAACACGCCCAAGCGTCCGGCTGGCGATGGCGTGGTGCGCGTGTCGCGCGAGACCAAGGGTCGGGCCGGCAAGGGCGTAACCCTGGTGCGTGGCGTGCCGCTGGACGATGCCGAGCTGGTGGCACTGGGCAAGCAGCTCAAGGCGGCCTGTGGTTCGGGCGGCACCGTGAAAGACGGTGTGATTGAAGTACAGGGCGACCATGTGGAGCGCGTGATGCAGCTGCTGCAGGCGCAGGGCCACACGGTCAAGCGGGCGGGTGGCTAGGCATGCAAGCCGAAGATCTTCAGAGGTTGGTGGAGCGGGCCATGCCCTTTGGCAAGTACGAGGGCCGCCTGATTGCCGACCTGCCCGGCGACTACCTGAACTGGTTTGCGCGCGAGGGTTTTCCAAAGAGCGAGATCGGCCGCTTGCTGCAATTGATGCACGAGATAGACCACAACGGGCTGAGCGACTTGCTCACGCCGCTGCGTAAGCCACGCTAACTTCTAAGGGAGTGGCGCATCGCGCAGCGCTCCCGGTGCCAAGCCTTCCAGCGTGTAGGGCCCAATCGCCGCGCGAATCAGCCGCAGCGTGGGATAGCCCACGGCTGCCGTCATGCGGCGCACCTGGCGATTGCGGCCCTCACGGATCACCAGCTCCAGCCAATGGGTGGGGATGGACTGGCGCACACGTACGGGCGGTGTGCGTTCCCAGAGTGGGGCGGGCTCTGCAATCAATTGTGCGTGGGCGGGCAGGGTGGGGCCATCGTTGAGCTGCACACCACGGCGCAGGGCTTCCAGCGCGGCCTCATCGGGCTCGCCCTCCACCTGCACCCAGTAGGTCTTTTCCATCTTGTGGCGCGGGTCGCTGATGCGGGCCTGTAGCTTGCCGTTGTTGGTGAGCAGCAGCAGGCCTTCACTGTCCGCATCCAGCCGACCGGCCACGTATACGCCGGGAATATCGATAAAGTCTTTGAGCCCGCGCCAGCGGCCCTCGGGCGTGAACTGGCTCAGCACCCCATAGGGTTTGTTGAAGCAGATCAGGCGGCTGTCCATAACCGCTCGCCCGTGGCTTCCAGGTGCGTGAGGTAGATGCGCACCTCAAACTCCAGCTGGTGGTAGCTGGGCTCCATGTGGGTGCAGAGCTGGTAGAAGGCCTTGTCGTGCTCGCGCTCACGCAAGTGGGCCAGCTCGTGCACCACAATCATCTTGAGGAAGGGTTCGGGCGTATCCTTGAACAGGCTGGCCACGCGGATCTCGCGTTTGCTTTTGAGCTTGTTGCCCTGCACGCGGGAGACGGTGGTGTGCGTGCCCAACGCGTTCTTCACCACATGCAGCTTGCTGTCAAACGCGACCTTGGAGAGTGGTTCGGCGCTGCGCAGGTAATCCGACTTGATGTCCTGCACATAGTCGTACAGCACCTTGTCGGTTCGCACGCCATGGGCCTGTGGGTAGCGCTGGGTCAGCCAGCTGTCTACGCGGCCTTCTTCCAACATGCGTTGCACCTGGCCCAGCGCGTCTGCGGGGTAGCCATTCAGGTAGCGCAGCGTGGGCGTTGCTACCGTTTTCATAGCTGCTCGCGCAGATTCCGCGGGGGCTAGGGGCCTATTTTGCTTCAAACCTGAGTCAAACCTCGCGGCGCAGGGCGGGGAACAGAATCACGTCACGGATGCTGGCGCTGTCTGTCAGCAGCATCATCAGGCGGTCGATACCAATGCCGCAGCCGCCGGTGGGGGGCATGCCGTATTCCAGCGCGCGGACAAAGTCGTGGTCGTAGAACATGGCTTCGTCGTCGCCACTGTCCTTGGCGGCCACCTGCGCATTGAAGCGGGCGGCCTGGTCTTCGGCGTCGTTCAGCTCGGAGAAGCCGTTGCCGAATTCGCGGCCCGTGATGTAGAGCTCAAAGCGCTCTGTCACCTCGGGGCGGTCGTCGTTGGCGCGGGCCAGCGGCGAGATCTCGGTGGGGTGCTCCATGATGAAGGTGGGGTTCCAGAGCTTCTCTTCCACGGTCTCTTCAAAGTACAGCACTTGCAGGCTGGCCAGCGTACGGCCGGCGAGCTTGTTTTTGGCTTCGTTCAGGCCCAGCTTCTTGAGCGCGTTGGTCAGCCACTCGGCGTTCTCGACGTTGTCACCCGCTTCGGTGTATTTGCGGATGGCTTCCACAATCGTCAGGCGTTCAAACGGCTGGGCCAGGTCCACCGGCTTGCCGGCGTAGGTCAGCTGCAGCGAGCCGGTGGCGCGCTGGGCCGCGTCGCGGATCAGCTTCTCGGTGTAGTCCATCAGGTCCTGGTAGTTCCAGTACGCCGCGTAGAACTCCATCATGGTGAACTCGGGGTTGTGGCGCACCGAGATGCCTTCGTTGCGGTAGCTGCGGTTGATCTCGAACACGCGGTCAAAGCCACCGACGATCAGGCGCTTGAGGTATAGCTCGGGCGCAATGCGCAGGAACATTTCCTGGTCCAGCGCGTTGTGGTGGGTCTTGAAGGGCTTGGCGTTGGCACCACCGGGAATGGGGTGCAGCATGGGCGTTTCCACTTCCAGGAAGTTGTGGCCGACCATGAACTCGCGCAGCGCGCTGACGGCCTTGCTGCGTGCCACAAAGCGCTTGCGCGCCTCCACATCGGTCATCAAGTCCACATAGCGCTGGCGGTACTTGGTTTCCTGGTCCGCCATGCCGTGGAACTTGTCGGGCATGGGGCGCAGGCTTTTGGTCAGCAGGCGGATGCTGGTGGCGTGGATGGACAGCTCGCCGGTCTTGGTCTTGAACAGCGTGCCCTCGGCGGCCACGATGTCGCCCAGGTCCCAGTGTTTGAAGGCGGCGTACAGGTCCACGCCCACGTCTTCACCGCGCACATAGAGCTGGATGCGGCCACCGCTGGGGCCAAAGGACGCATCCTGCAGCGTGCAGAAGCTGGCCTTGCCCATCACGCGCTTGAGCATCATGCGGCCGGCCACCTTGGCTGTGGTGCCCAGGGCCACCAGCTCTTCGGCCGTCTTCTCGTTGTAGGCCTCAAACAGCTCCGCCGCCTTGTTCTCGGGCTGGAAGTCGTTGGGGAAGGCCACACCCTTGCCCTCGGCCTGCTGCTGGCGCAAGACCTTGAGTTTTTCACGGCGCTCCAGGATCAACTGGTTTTCGTCTTGCGGGGCGGGAGCAGCTTGGTTTTGGTCAGACATGGGGTGGTAGGTGTACGGTGGCAGAACCAGCCAAGCCGTGGGGCTTTGGCCGTAACCCTCCATTGTAAGAGGGGTGGCTGCCGCTATGATGCGCACGCACTGCCCCAATCTCGCCATGCTCTACCAAATCATTTCCCTGTTGCTCGAAGTTGCCGCCGGTTTGCTCACCAGCACCTGTCTACTGCGGCTGTATATGCAGCACCAGCGCATTCCCCTGTCCGCGCGCTCGGGCAACCCGCTGGGGCGCTTTGTGTTCGCCCTGACCGACTGGTTGGTGCTGCCGCTGCGCCGGGTGCTGCCCGCTATGGGCCGGTGGGACACGGCCAGCCTGGTGGGCGCCTTTTTGATTCAGCTGGCGCAGTTCTCCATCCTGTGGCTACTCAATGGCCTGGGCGCCAGCCTGGTGTCAGTCGTGGTGCTCGCCCTGTTCGGCGTGGTGCGCATGGGGCTGTCCGCTCTGACGGGCCTGGTGCTGGTCTACGCCGTGCTGTCGTGGGTGCAAACCCAGTCCTATTTGTCGGATGTGCTGGAGCGCCTGGTGCAGCCGCCGCTAACCCCCATCCGCCGGGTGTTGCCGCTGGTGGGCGGTGTCGACCTGTCGCCCCTGGTTCTGTTGGTGCTGATCCAGATCGCCATGATCGTGCTGGGCTCGTTGCAGGCCATGGTGCTGGTGGCCACGGCCGGATAGGCGTCCTGGCGCCAAGCAAAAGAGGCCCATTTGGGCCTCTTTGTTTTGGTAGTGTCGATCTGGTTTAGATCACCGCATCCGCCGGCTGGCGCTGCAGCATGGCCAGGGTGTCGGCCACGGTCTTGCGCAGTTCGCGGCGGTCGCAGATGAAGTCGATCGCACCCTTGGTCTGCAAAAACTCAGCGCGCTGGAAGCCTTCGGGCAGCGTCACGCGCACGGTGGATTCGATCACGCGCGGGCCCGCAAAGCCGATCAGCGCCTTGGGCTCGGCAATCACCACATCGCCCAGGAAGGCAAAGCCCGCACTCACGCCGCCCATAGTCGGGTCGGTCAGCACGCTGATATAGGGCAGGCCCTTCTTGGCCAGGCGGGTCAACGATGCGTTGGTCTTGGCCATTTGCATGAGCGACAGCAAACCTTCCTGCATGCGCGCACCGCCAGTGGCGGTGAAGCACAGGAAGGGCACTTTTTGTTCGATGGCGGTTTCGACGCCGCGCACAAAGCGCTCGCCCACCACGGAACCCATCGATCCGCCCATGAATTCGAATTCAAAGCACGCGGCCACCAGGCTGATGCCGTGCACGGCACCGCCCATGACGATCAGTGCATCGGTCTCACCGGTGTTTTCCAGCGCTTCTTTCAGGCGTTCTGGGTATTTGCGGCTGTCCTTGAACTTCAGGGCATCCACGGGCAGGACTTCCTGGCCAATTTCGAAACGGCCTTCGTTGTCCAGGAATGCGTTGAGGCGCGCGCGGGCGCCAATGCGGTGGTGGTGGCTGCAGCTGGGGCAAACGTTCTGGTTTTGCTCCAGATCGGTCTTGTAAAGCACGGTTTCGCAGCTGGGGCACTTGATCCACAGGCCTTCTGGCACGCTGCGGCGATCCGCAGGATCGGTTTGCTGAATCTTCGGGGGTAGCAGTTTTTCCAACCAGCTCATTTCAGGTCTCCTTGCAGTGCCCAAGCGGGCGTCCAACCAACAGGGGGCGATTATCCGCGAAACCGCCCCCGGTGCTTTTTAGGGCTTAGCCCTGGTCCATGGCCGTGCGGATTTCGCGCAGGAAGGCCTGCGCTGTAGGGCCTACTTGGTCGCGCGGCTGGTCTTCCAGCAGCTGGATGATCTTGCTGCCAATCACTACGGCGTCCGATACCTTGGCAATCGTCTGTGCCGTGGCCGCATCGCGGATGCCAAAGCCCACGCCCACGGGCGTGCTGATGTGCTGGCGGATGCGTGGCAGCATGGCTTCCACGGCGCCCACATCCAGAGCACCCGAGCCAGTCACGCCCTTCAGCGACACGTAATACACATAGCCGCTTGCCACACGCGCCACCTGGGCCATGCGTTCATCGGTACTGGTGGGTGCCAGCAAAAATATCAAGTCCATGCCATGTGCGCGCAGGTCGGCCGCAAAGGCCTCGCATTCTTCGGGCGGGTAGTCGACGATCAAGACGCCATCTACACCGGCTTCAGCTGCGTCCTTGACGAACGGGCTACTGATGCCGGCCTTGGCGTGTTTCTGGTCGTAGCGCTCCACGGGGTTGGCGTAGCCCATCAGCACGACGGGCGTGGTGCTGTTGGTCTTGCGGAATTCGCGCACCATGGCAATCACCTGCACTAGGCCAATGCCAAAGGCCAGCGCCTTGTCGCCGGCCTTCTGGATCACCGGGCCGTCGGCACTGGGGTCGGAGAAGGGCACGCCCAGCTCGATCACATCGGCGCCGCCCGCCACCATGGCGTGCATGAGTTCGGGTGTCACGTCCGCGTAGGGGTAGCCCGCGGTAACAAAAGGAATCAGCGCCTTGCGGCCCTGGGCTTTGAGGGCGGAGAAAGTAGAGTCAATGCGTCCCATGCTCATGCTCCCTTCACCACGTGGCCGCGCATCGAAGGGCGGTCATAGACGTCATCACCCGACAGATCGGCGACAGTACCAATGTCCTTGTCACCGCGGCCAGAGAGGTTGATCAACACGGACTGGTCCGCGCGCATGGTCTTGGCCAGCTTCATGCCATAGGCGACTGCGTGGCTGGATTCGAGCGCGGGGATGATGCCCTCGGTGCGGCACAGGTAGTGGAAAGCGTCCAAGGCCTCCTTGTCGGTGATGCCCACGTACTCTGCGCGACCGATATCACCCAAGAAAGCGTGTTCCGGGCCTACGCCAGGGTAGTCCAGGCCGGCGCTGATGCTGTGCGTCTCGGTCACCTGGCCGTTGTCGTCCTGCAGCACATAGGTGCGGTTGCCGTGCAGCACGCCCGGGCTGCCGCGCTGGATGCTGGCGCTGTGTTTGCCACTGTCCAGGCCTTCACCAGCCGCTTCCACGCCGATCAGGCGGGTGTTCTCGAACGGAATGTAGGGGTAGAAGATACCCATGGCGTTGGAGCCACCGCCTACGCAGGCGATCACCGCGTCGGGCTGCTCGGTCTTGCAACCCGCTGCCTTCAGCATTTCTGGCATCTGCACCAAACACTCGTTGCCGATCACGCTCTGGAAGTCGCGCACCATCATGGGATAAGGGTGTGGGCCGGCCACGGTGCCAATGATGTAGAAGGTGTTGTCCACATTGGCGACCCAGTCGCGCATGGCTTCATTCAGAGCATCCTTCAGCGTCTTGCTGCCGCTGGTCACGGGCACAACCGTCGCGCCCAGCAGTTTCATGCGGTAGACGTTGGGGCTTTGGCGTTTCACGTCTTCGCTGCCCATGTAGACCACACATTCCAGGCCGTAGCGGGCGCAGATGGTGGCGGTAGCCACACCGTGCTGGCCAGCGCCGGTTTCGGCAATCACACGCGGCTTGCCCATGCGTTTGGCGAGCATGGCTTGGCCGATGGTGTTGTTCACCTTGTGGGCGCCGGTGTGGTTCAGGTCTTCGCGTTTCAAAAAGATCTGCGCGCCGCCCATTTCACGGCTCATGCGGTCCGCGTGGTAGACCGGGGAAGGGCGGCCTACGTAGTGCGCTAGCTCGGACTGGAATTCGGCCAGGAAGGCCGGGTCGTGCTGGTACTTGGCGTAAGCATCTTTCAGCTCATTGATCGCGTGCGTCAACGTTTCGGAGACAAAGCTGCCGCCGTATTTACCAAAGTGGCCTTTGGCGTCGGGTTGCTGGTAGTCGTACATGGTTTTCCATCCGTGACCGGACGGATCTGGCACTGGGTGCCGTCCGTACCGGAGATTATTGAAATGACTGGTCCGCAGCGCGCACGGCGGCTACGAACTGGAAAATCTTTGCGGGGTCTTTGATGCCCTTCTTGGGCTTGCCCTGAGCGTCCACGGCTTCCACGCCGGAGCTCACGTCCACGGCCAGCGTTTTACAGCGCGGCCGTACCGACGTGATGCCATCGCCCACGTTTGCACTGGTGAGTCCACCACTCAAGACGAGGTGAGCGTTGACGCTTGGAGGAAGAAGTGACCAATTGAATGTTTTGCCACCACCACCGTAGCCGTCCACATGGGCGTCTAACAGGATGGCTTGGGCGTTCGAATAATCGTGTGCGTATTTTACGAGGTCAAAGGCCTGCGCGTCATCCCCCAGCGGAATACGGGCCGCGCGCAGGTAGGGGCGTGCACCGTTGCCGGTGGCATCCAGGCAGTCCTGCGGGCTCTCATCACCATGAAATTGGATGGTGGCCCCCGGAATCATTGCGCTGGCAGCTATCACTTCTGTAGCAGATGCATTGACGAACAGCAGCACGGGGGTGATGAAGGGCGGCAAGCGCTTGGCCAGTTCAGCCGCGCGCTGCGGCGTGATGGCGCGTGGGCTCTTGGGGTACAGCACAAAACCGATGGCATCGGCGCCCGCGGCCACGGCAGCGTCTACATCCTGTTCGCGGGTCAGGCCGCAGATCTTGATTCGGGTCCTCATGGCAACGCATCATACGCAGGCGTGCGGTCGGGCATGCCCCACTGGGCGTCGTAGCGTGGGCCCAGAAAGTACAGACCGTCGGGCGAAAAGGTGGGCGCCGCGGCCTTGCGGTCGCGCGCGGCCAGCACCTCGGCCATCCATTCGGGCGGCTTCTTGCCCTGGCCAATCTGCACCAGGCAGCCCATGATGTTGCGGATCATGTGGTGCAGGAAGGCATTGGCCTCGAACTCGATGCGCCAGTAGGCGCCGCGCTTGTTCAGGCTGATCTCCAGCAGGTTTTTCACCGGGCTGAGCGCCTGGCATTGCGAGGCACGGAAGGAGCTGAAGTCGTGTTCGCCCAGCAAAATGTCAGCGGCCTGGCGCATCGCATCGTGGTCCAAGGCGCCAAAGGTCCAGCCTACGCGGCCAAATTCCACGCTGGGGCGAATCGTCGATTCGAGCAGCACATAGGCATAGCGGCGCGACAAGGCCGAGGCGCGGCAATGGAATTCTCGGGAGGTTTTGACGGCCCACTGCACCGCGATGTCGCGCGGCAGGTTGGCGTTGGTGCCGCGTACCCAGGAGTAGGTGTCGCGGTCCAGCTCGGTGTCGAAGTGCACCACCTGCATCAGGCCGTGTACCCCAGCATCGGTGCGGCCAGCGCACAAGGTAGAAACGCGCTGGGCAGTGAACTTGCCCAGCGCGGTTTCTAGTTTGTCCTGGATGGTGAGGCCGGATGACTGGCTTTGCCAGCCCTGGTAGGCCCCACCGTTGTAGCTAACGCCTAAGGCAATCCGCACAAGCTCTGGATCCTGTTTTGCGCCAAGCCTCCATGGGGAGGGCTTAGCTCAGTTTGGCCAGGGCGCGTTGGGCTTTGGCGCGCATGTCGCCGCTGGCCTCGGACACCACTTCTTCGATCAACGCTCGGGCGCCATCTTCGTCGCCGATGGAGATGAACTCTTCGGCCAGCGCCAGCTTGGTTTCCAGCGGGTCTTCGCCAACGCTGTCAGGCGCTTGCGCAGCGGCCGGAGGATCCAGATCCAGGGACAAGGAGCCCAGGTCGAATTCCATCAAACCGGTGTCCGCTGTCGGGCTGGCCGCGAGCACGGGCTCTACGGGAGCGGGGCCTGTGGGTTCAAACTTGGGTGCGGGTACATCGTCTGCCGACATTGGGGTTTCCAGCTCGTCGAGCGAGAGGGAAATCTCGGGCATGGACGGCACGGGCACGGGCACGGGGGCTGCTTGTACGGCAGGTGTATCGGGCAGGTCAAAGTCCATGTCCAGGCTGTTGTCCTGGGGTTGGGCTTCCATCTTGACCGTCTGTTCTGCGGACGGGGACGGGCTCATCGTGCCACCGGTCACATCGCTGATGGCGCTGGCGGGTTCGTCGTCCAGCGAGAAGTCCAGGTCCAGATCGAGGTCAACGCCGGAGGCCCCGCTGTCTGCCACCGCCGCGCTGGCCGGCATGGCTACGGTGCTGGCACCAAAGCTGGAGTTTCCACTGGCTGCTGGGGCTGCGCCGGCAGACGCAGGTGCGCCACCTGGTTGGTACAGCGCGTTGGTCGGGTCAATCGCCAAGCCCATTTCGCAAATGCGGGTCCAGTCAGGGCTGTTGGCACCGGTCAGCTTGTAGGCTTGGGCTGCGGTGGTCTCAAAGCTGCGGGTGTCGCGGCGTTTCGAGAAGATCTCCAGCAGCTTGGTGTGGATGGCCAGGCGCCCAGGGTTGGTACGCACCGCCTCTTTGAGGATTTCCTCAGCCTGCAGGTCGCGGCCATAGGCCAGGTACACATCGGCTTCAGCGACCGGATCCACGTCATCGGCGGCATCCAGTTGGCTGGCGGAGTACACCATGGAGGAGGCGCTGGGAGGGCCGTTGCTGGTGTCAATGCGCTGTCCGCCGCTGGCGCCGAAGAACGAGTCTGGTTGCAGGCGACTTTCCAGGAAGGCGCTGTCCACCTGGGCGGAATTTTTCTTGCGTTGGCGAATGCGGTAGGCGGCAAAACCGCCCAGCAACGCCAGCAGACCGACAGCACCTGCCGGCACCAAGGGGTCCGCCAGCAACTCGTCGAGCAGTCCGGGTTCTTCTTGCACCGGCGCTGGTACGGCCACTTTGGGCTTAGGGGCAGGAGCGGCTGCTTGTGGAGCAGGTGCCGACACGGCTGCTACCGGTGCAGAGGCTGCGGGCGCAGGTGTAGCTGCCACTGGAGCGGGTACGGGTGCCACAGCAACCGCAGGCGCGGGCGTTGCTGGCTTGGCCGCAGGTGCTGGCTCGGCGGGTGCAGCTGCCGCGGGCTTGGTGGCCGCGCCCAGCTTGTTCAGATCGCTGATGTTCTTGTTGATTTCTGCGGCGCGCGCTGCAGCGTCTTTGGCTTCGCGGTCTTTGGCAATCTTGGCCTCATCGGCCTTGCTCTGGACCGAGCCCTTGGACAGCGTGAGCTTGTCGGGCGTCGTGCTCGCAGGTTTTTTGTCCTCAACCTTGGCTTCGATGGCACCGCTGGCTTTGCGGTCGGCCGCGCCTACGGTAGCCGCGGGCGCATTGGTCGCGAGGTTGCGGCGGAAGTCGTTGAAGTCCTTGCTTTGGGCCACCACCAGCTTGGACGCTTCGGCGGCGCTCACGCTTTGGGCGCTCTCGGCCGTAGGCACGTTCAAGACAGCGCCAGCGCGGATGCGGTTCAGGTTGTCATGGACAAAGGCATCGGGGTTGGCACGCAACATGGCTACCAACATTTGGTCTAGCGACACATCGGCGGGCTTAATGCTGCCAGCGATCTTGCTGGCGGTGTCGCCCTTTTTGACAACCAATTGCTTGTCGCCGTCTGCAGGGGCAGCGGGCGCTTTGGCGACGGCCACGGGTGCGGCCGGACGTGGGGCGCTGGGTTTGCTGGTGGCTGCTACGCGCGGAGCCGGTTCGACCGCAGGCTGGGCATTGGTTGCAGGTGCTGTGCGCGGCGGGATGTTGCTGGTGGCTGGTGCCGCAGGCGTCTGGGCCAGCGTGGGTGCCGCGGGTGCTTTGCGCAGGGCGGGTGGGTCAAACAGCAGGGTGTAGTCCCGCACGATGCGCCCGGACGACCAGGTGGCCTCCAAAATCAGATCGACAAAGGGGTCGTTGATAGTGCGGTCACTGCTCAGGCGCAGGAAAGAACGGCCATCGCGGCGTACCAGCGTGGCTTGCAGGCTGGACATGGCGGGGTTGTAGTCCAACCCGGCAGCGACAAAGGCGTCTGGCAAGGCAACGCCTGCTTTCAGGGACGCAGCTTCTTCGGCGTTGATGTCCGGGATCTCGATTTCGGCACGCAAGGGCTCGCCCAGCGCTGACTGGACCGTAAGGCGACCGAGCGAAAGCGCATATGCCCCGGTTCCCGACAAGCCGAGTAGCGCAATGGCTGCAGCCGCAACAGCGGTCTTCTGCCAACGATGTGACTTAGCGATCAATTTATTAGCCTCCGGTGCTCAGGCGAGCGGCAATTTACTTATCTGTTTTCGGGCAATAAAGCCCGACTCTCAAAACGTAAAAAGTACCATAACATCAATGTCTTAGGCTGACAAGCTAAGAAAGCTTTTAACTTTCAAAGCTTGCCCCGTCCGCTATCTGCCGGTGGTCTTTATGTTGCCTTGCGACAACGTCCTGTAACAGCTTGTTACGCGTCCAGCAGGATGCGCAACATGCGGCGCAAAGGCTCTGCGGCGCCCCACAAAAGCTGGTCGCCGATGGTGAAGGCGCCCACGTATTCCGGCCCCATGGCCAGCTTGCGGATGCGGCCCACCGGAATGGTCATGGTGCCGGTCACCGCCACGGGGGTCAGGTCCTGGATGGTGGCTTCGCGGGTGTTGGGCACCACTTTGACCCACTCGTTGTCGGCGGCGATCATGGCCTCAATGTCAGCCACGGGCACATCCTTCTTCAGTTTGAAGGTCAGGGCCTGGCTGTGGCAGCGCATCGCACCTACACGCACGCAGAAGCCGTCCACAGGAATAGCGCTGGAGCCAAAGCCTTCGCCCAAGCCCAGAATCTTGTTGGTTTCGGCCATGCCTTTCCACTCTTCCTTGGACATGCCGTTGCCCAGGTCCTTGTCGATCCACGGGATCAGGCTGCCGCCCAGGGGCACACCGAAGTTGGCGGTTTCGGCGCTGGTCAGCGCGCGCTGCTTGGCGATGACCTTGCGGTCAATCTCCAGAATCGCGCTCTTGGGGTCGTCCAGCAGGGCTTTGACTTCGGCGTTCAGCGTGCCGTATTGCGTGAGCAGTTCGCGCATGTGCTGGGCACCGCCGCCGGAAGCCGCCTGGTAGGTCTGGGTGCTCATCCACTCGACCAGACCGGCCTTGTAGAGGGCGCCCACACCCATCAGCATGCAGCTCACGGTGCAGTTGCCGCCGACCCAGTTCTTGCCGCCCTTGGCCAGCGCGTCCTTGATGACGGGCATGTTGACCGGGTCCAGGATGATGACCGCGTCTTTTTCCATGCGCAGGGTGGAGGCGGCGTCAATCCAGTGGCCATTCCAGCCGGCGGCACGCAGCTTGGGGAAGACTTCGCTGGTGTAGTCACCGCCTTGGGCAGAAATGATGATGTCGCATCGCTTGAGCGCATCGATGTTGAAGGCGTCTTGCAGCGTGGTTTCGTTCTTGGCCCAGGCCGGAGCCTTGCCGCCGGAGTTGCTGGTGGAGAAGAACAGGGGTTCGATCAGGTCGAAATCCTTCTCTTGCACCATGCGGTCCATCAAAACCGAGCCGACCATGCCGCGCCAGCCGACCAAACCTACCAACTTGCTCATATCAACGCCTTTTCAAATAGTTAAACAAACGATGCTCTTACACGGGTGTTTATGGACTGTTTGCCCGGCTCGTCTGGCCGGGTGGGCGCACGACGAACCAGGCTGGGTCAGCCCTTAATGGTCGTGGTTTTGGTGATGGTTGCGCGCGCGGCCTTGCTTGCCAGGGCGGCAGAAGCAATGCTCAAGGAGAGGGGGCGGGCGGCAAACATGGGTTTATTGTAGCCCAAAACAAGAATTTTTTGCCCCGCGCGGACTGAATTGGTTTTGAAGTGGCAGGGCAACAACGCGGTGTGTCGCCCTGCGGATGGTCGTTACACCAGCGCCTTCACCACGGCGTCGCCCATCTCCTTGGTGCTGGTGCGGGTGGTGCCTTCGCTGTAGATATCGGCCGTGCGGAACCCTTGCTCCAACACCTTTTTCACCGCGGCTTCAATGCGCAAGGCGGCAGCTTCCTGGTTCAGGCTGAAGCGCAGCATCATGGCGGCACTCAAGATGGTGGCCAGCGGGTTGGCAATACCTTTGCCGGCAATGTCGGGCGCGCTGCCGTGGCTGGGTTCGTACAGGCCCTGGTTGCTGCTGTTCAGGCTGGCCGAAGGCAGCATGCCAATGGAGCCGGTCAGCATCGAGGCTTCGTCCGAGAGAATGTCGCCGAACATGTTGCCGGTCACCAGCACGTCAAACTTCTTGGGCGCCTTGACCAGTTGCATGGCGGCGTTGTCCACCAGCATGTGGTCCAGTTCTACGTCAGGGTACTGCTGGCCCACTTCGACCATCACGTCCTTCCACAGCTGCGAGGTTTCCAGCACATTGTTTTTGTCCACGCTGGTCACGCGCTTGTTGCGCTTCTGGGCCGCCTGGAAGGCCACGTGGGCGATACGTTCGATCTCAGGGCGGCTGTAGCGCATGGTGTCGAAGGCTTCTTCCGCACCGGGGAAGTGGCCATCGGTGGCGATGCGGCGGCCGCGCGGCTGGCCGAAGTAAATGTCACCCGTCAGTTCGCGGATGATGAGAATGTCCAGACCAGCAATCAGCTCAGGCTTGAGGCTGGAGGCACCGACCAGTTGCTCGTAACAAATGGCGGGGCGGAAATTGGCGAACAGGCCCAGGTTCTTGCGCAGGCCCAGGATGGCCTGTTCGGGGCGGAACTGGCGCTCCAGCTTGTCGTACTTCCAGTCGCCTACGGCGCCGAACAGCACGGCGTCGGCTTCCTTGGCCAGCTTTAGAGTGGCTTCGGGCAGGGGATGGCCATATGCGTCGTAAGCCACACCGCCCACTAAAGCGGTTTCCATTTCCAGGGGGAGGGCCAACGCGTTCAGCACCTTGACGGCTTCTGCGACGATTTCGGTACCAATGCCGTCACCCGGCAACACTGCGATCTTCATAAATATTCCTGGTCAGTTGGGGACAGAGCTAAAGATCTGTCTCGCAAAATTTCGCTATTAAATTGGTAGCTGCTCACGCAGTCATCGTGCGGGCTAGCCACGATTTTTGTGCCAAACGCTGGGCTTCGAAGGCCTTGATCTTGTCAGCATGGCGCAGGGTCAGACCAATGTCGTCAAAGCCGTTGATCAGGCAGTACTTGCGGAAGGCCTGCACATCAAAAGGAATCTCTTCGCCCTGGGGCTTTACGATGACTTGGCGCTCCAGATCGATGGTGAGCTGGTAGCCGGGGAACGCCAAGGCCTCGTTGAACAACTGGTCCACCTGGGCTTCCGTCAGCACGATAGGCAACATGCCGTTTTTGAAGCTGTTGTTGAAGAAGATGTCGGCGTAGCTGGGCGCGATGATGGCGCGAAAGCCATACTGGTCCAGCGCCCAGGGCGCGTGTTCGCGTGAGGAGCCGCAGCCGAAATTCTTGCGCGCCAGCAGGATGGATGCGCCCGCGTAGCGCGGCTGGTTCAGCACAAAGTCGGGGTTGGGTTTGCGGCTGGCCGGGTCCTGACCGGGAAAGCCCGCATCCAGGTAGCGCCATTCGTCAAACAGGTTTTGGCCGAAGCCTGTCTTGCGGATGGACTTGAGAAACTGTTTGGGGATGATGGCATCCGTGTCCACGTTCTCGCGGTCCATGGGCGCAACCAGGCCCTTGTGGATGGTGAATTTGTTCATTTCTTGGCTGCGCCTTCAATTTTTTCGCCGGCCTTCTGGATGTCCTGGCCCACGCCTTTGACGGTATTGCAAGCGGTCAGCATGAGCAGGAACGATGCGGCGATCAGGGTGATGAGTGTTTTCATAGGGGTACTCCTAGAGTGCAAAGGCTTAGCTGAACTTACGGATGTCGACAAAGTGGCCGTGGATGGCGGCTGCGGCGGCCATCGCCGGGCTGACCAGGTGGGTGCGACCACCGGCGCCCTGGCGGCCTTCAAAATTGCGGTTGCTGGTAGAGGCACAGCGCTCACCCGGTTCCAGCCGGTCCGCATTCATCGCCAGGCACATGGAGCAACCGGGCTCGCGCCACTCAAAGCCCGCGGCCTTGAAGATTTCGTGCAGGCCTTCGCGCTCCGCTTGGTCCTTGACCAGGCCGGAGCCCGGCACCACCATCGCCAGTTTGATGTTTTTGGCGACTTTTTGGCCCAGCTTCTTCACCACTGCGGCAGCTTCGCGCATGTCTTCGATGCGGCTGTTGGTGCAGGAGCCAATGAAGACCTTGTCGACAAACAGATCGTCCAGCGCCTTGCCGGGCTCCAAGCCCATATAGGTCAATGCACGTTCGATGGCGCCGCGTTTGTTGGCGTCCTTTTCTTTGTCCGGATCAGGTACGCGGGCGTCGATCCCAAGCACCATCTCGGGCGAGGTGCCCCAGGTCACTTGCGGCACGATTTGGTTGGCATCCAGTTCGACCACAGTGTCGAAATGCGCACCCGCATCGGAATGCAGCGTCTTCCAGAACGCCACAGCCTGGTCCCATTCCACGGCAGCGGCTTCGGGGCTGGCCGCGTTCGCGCCGGGGGCCAGTGGGCGGCCTTTGACGTAGTCAATGGTTTTTTCGTCCACAGCCACCAAGCCCGCGCGTGCGCCCGCTTCGATGGCCATGTTGCAGACGGTCATGCGGCCTTCCATGCTCAGCGCACGGATGGCGGTGCCGCCAAATTCGATGGTGTAGCCCGTGCCGCCGGCCGTGCCGATCTTGCCGATGATGGCCAAGACAATGTCCTTCGCGGTGATGCCGTGGGCGACCGCGCCGTCTACCTTCACCAGCATGTTCTTGGCTTTTTTTGCCAGCAGCGTTTGAGTTGCCATCACGTGCTCGACCTCACTGGTGCCAATGCCGTGGGCCAGCGCACCAAATGCGCCGTGGGTGGACGTGTGCGAGTCGCCGCAGACCACGGTCATGCCCGGCAAGGTCGCGCCGTTCTCAGGCCCGATAACGTGGACGATGCCTTGGCGTTTGGACAGAAAAGGGAAGTAAGCCGCAGAGCCGAACTCGCTGATGTTGGAGTCCAGCGTCATGACCTGTTCTTTGCTGGTGGGGTCGGTGATGCCGTCGTAACCGCGTTCCCAGCCGGTGGTGGGCGTGTTGTGGTCGGCCGTGGCCACGATGGAGCTCACGCGCCAGACTTTGCGGCCGGCCACGCGCAGGCCTTCAAAGGCTTGGGGGCTGGTCACTTCGTGGACCAGGTGGCGGTCAATGTAGAGGATGGACGTGCCGTCCTCTTCCGTGTGGACGACGTGGTCGTCCCACAATTTGTCGTACAGCGTACGGCCACTTGTCTGCGTGCTGGTGCTTGCCATGGTGTTCCTTGTGAGTGTTCGATTTTATGCCGTGGGGCTGGGGATGGTTGGGGGTTGCGTCAGGTGGTCGACCAGCAGCCGCGCGGTGCGCGGCAGGGTGGAAAAATCGCGTGCCACCAAATCGATGCTGCGCTGAGCCCAGGTGTCAGTCAGGGGGATGGACACCAGCGCGCCCACGCCCTGCATGAGGGTAAAAGCCTGTTGCGGCATCACGCCAATGCCCAGGCCGTTGTGGATCATGCGGCACATGGCATCCAGGCCAGTCACTTGGATGCGCAGTTTGAGTGTGCGGCCCAGTTGGGCGGCGGCCTGGCGCATGGTCAGGTAAATGGAGCTGTTGGAGTGCAAGCCGACCAAGTCAAACGCGAGGGCGTCTTCAAAGGCGAGGGCGTCGTGCGCGGTCAGCGGATGCCCGGCGGGCACGATCAGCACCAGCTGGTCTTGGCGGTAAGGCAGGCGCTGCAACTCTCCGGTGCCGCCTGCGGTGTTGCAAATGCCCAGGTCCGCGGCGCCTTCCTGCACGGCGCGAATCACCTCGCTGCTCAGGTGCTCTTCAAGGTCGATTTTGACTTCGCGGTGCTCGCGGCTAAAGGCTCCCAGGTCTTCGGGAAGAAACTGCACGATGGCGGAGATGCTGGCGTGGATGCGCACGTGGCCGCGCACGCCGTCCGCGTATTCGCTGAGCTCACCTTGCATTTTTTCCAGGCTGAACAGCACGGTACGCGCATGGTGCAGCAGGCTTTCGCCGGCCGGGGTCAGGTCCACACCGCGCGTGTGGCGGTACAGCAGCGTGGTGTCCAGCGTAGCCTCCAAATCGCTCAGGCGCTTGCTGACAGCGGAAGGGGCGATGAACTCACGCTCCGCCGCCTTGGCAATGCTGCCCAACTCGCAGACGGCCACGAACAACTGAAGCGATGTCAGGTCGATGCGGCGGGCAAAACTGCGTTCTGTGCTTTTCATGGGACTAATGGCATCGCGGTTTGCGATGAATTGCGATTTTGCAACGGCTATTGTTACTTTGTCATCGCATTTTGCGATGGCTGACATGGCGCCGCGATGCCCGCCATCGCCCTCGGATCCGGGGTCGGACGTAAAAAAAACCGCCCGGTGTTGCCACCTGGCGGTTGTTCTAGCGGGATACCTGGGAAATCAGCGTTGGCCGATAGGCACCACGTCGCGCTTTTCGGAGCCAGTGAACAGCTGGCGCGGGCGGCCAATCTTGTACTCGGGGTCGCCAATCATCTCGTTCAATTGGGCAATCCAGCCCACGGTGCGGGCCAGCGCGAAGATCGCGGTGAACAGGCTCACCGGGATACCAATGGCGCGCTGCACGATGCCGGAGTAGAAGTCCACATTGGGGTAGAGCTTGCGCTGCACGAAGTAGTCGTCTTCCAGGGCGATCTTTTCCAGGGCCATGGCCAGCTTGAACAGAGGATCGTTTTCCAGACCCAAGGCGGTCAGCACTTCCTTGCAAGTCTCTTGCATGAGCTTGGCGCGGGGGTCGTAGTTCTTGTACACGCGGTGGCCAAAGCCCATCAGCTTGACGCCGGAGCTCTTGTCCTTGACCTGTTCCATGAACTGGCCGACCTTGGAGATGCCGCCCATGCGCTGGATGTCTTCCAGCATGTTCAGGCAGGCTTCGTTGGCGCCACCGTGGGAAGGGCCCCACAGGCAGGCCACACCAGCGGCAATGGCCGCAAACGGGTTGGTGCCGGACGAGCCACACAGGCGCACGGTGGAGGTGGATGCGTTTTGCTCGTGGTCCGCGTGCAGGATGAAGATGCGGTCCAGCGCACGTTCGATCACGGGGTTCACCACATACTCTTCGCACGGTGTGGCGAACATCATGTGCAAGAAGTTACCTGCGTAGCTCAGGTTGTTCTTGGGGTACATGTAGGGCTGACCTGCACTGTATTTGTAGGCCATGGCGACCAGCGTGGGCATCTTGGCGATCAGGCGAATGGCCGAGATCTCGCGGTGCTCAGGATTGTTGATGTCCGTGCTGTCATGGTAGAAGGCAGACATTGCGCCGACCAAGCCGGTCATGATGGCCATAGGGTGCGCGTCGCGGCGGAAACCACGCAAGAAGAACTGCATCTGCTCGTTGACCATGGTGTGCTGGGTCACGCGCTTGGTGAAGTCGGCCTTGCCGGCGGCATTGGGCAGGTTGCCGTACAGCAGCAGGTGGCAGGTTTCCATGAAGTCGCAGTTGGTGGCCAACTGCTCGATGGGGTAGCCGCGGTACAGCAGTTCGCCCTTGTCACCATCGATGTACGTAATGGCGGACTGGCAGGATGCCGTTGACAAAAAGCCTGGGTCATAGGTGAACATGCCCGTTTGCGCGTACAGCTTGCGGATGTCCACCACATCGGGGCCGACGTTGCCGTGGTACACCGGCAAATCGACGCTGGGGCTGCCGTTACTGAACGACAGGGTGGCTTTGTTGTCAGCTAGTTTCATCTTTCGCCTTTCAGAGAGGTTCTCTCAACATTTTCAAAACTTCGTGCACGTCCGCACGGTCCAATTGCGCGTCCACCTGGGCAAGCGACTTGCGTGCCAATTGCACGTCCAGCAGGTCGTTGTCGCTCAGGTCCATCAGGGCTGCCAAGGCATCGCCCTGGCGGGCCGTCAAAGTGGGGCTGAACCGCTGAAAGAAGCGCTCGATGAACAAGTCGTTTTCCAGCAGGCCGCGGCGGCAACGCCACTGCAGCTTGCTCAATGCCCGTTCGTCGATCAGTGCTTCAGTCACGTGCTACTTGCCTGGTAAAGGTCAGACGGTCCGCAGGACCATCATTTCCTTGATTTTGCCAATCGCCTTGGTCGGGTTCAGTCCTTTAGGGCACACATCGACGCAGTTCATGATGGTGTGGCAGCGGAACAGGCGGTAGGGGTCTTCCAGGTTGTCCAGGCGCTCGGCGGTGGCTTCGTCGCGGCTGTCCGCAATAAAGCGGTAGGCCTGCAGCAAACCGGCGGGGCCCACGAACTTGTCGGGGTTCCACCAGAAGCTGGGACAGGAGGTGGAGCAGCTCGCGCACAAGATGCATTCGTACAGGCCGTTGAGCTCTTCGCGCTCTTCTGGGCTTTGCAGACGTTCTTTTTCGGGCGGTACGGTGTCGTTGATCAGGTAGGGCTTGATCGAGTTGTACTGTTTGAAGAAGTCGGTCATATCGACGATCAGGTCGCGGATGACAGGCAGGCCGGGCAGGGGCTTCAACACGATCTTGCCGGGCAAAGTCAGCATGTTGGTCAGGCAGGCCAGGCCGTTTTTGCCGTTGATGTTCATCGCATCCGAGCCGCACACGCCTTCGCGGCAAGAGCGGCGGAAGGAGATCGTGGGATCCACGGCCTTGAGCTTCATCAAAGCATCCAGCAGCATGCGCTCATGGCCATCGAGTTCCACCTCGATGTCCTGCATATAGGGCTTGGCGTCCTTGTCCGGATCGTAGCGGTAGATGGAGAAAGTGCGTTTGGTCATAAGTGTTCCTTAGTCAGTTGGGGACAGAGCTAAAGATCTGTCCTGCAATTCCTCAAAATGTCCGGACTTTGAGTGGCACGGAATCCACCGTCAAAGGCTTCATCTGCACAGGCTTGTAAGAGAGGCGGTTGCCTTCGCTGTACCACAGCGTGTGCTTGTGCCATTCCTTGTCGTTGCGGCCGTTGGGGTGCTCGACGGAGTCGCTGTAGTCGTCCACCGTGTGCGCGCCACGGCTCTCGTGGCGGGCAGCGGCAGACACGATAGTGGCCTGTGCCGCTTCGATCAGGTTCTCCACTTCCAGCGCTTCGATGCGCGCAGTGTTGAACACCTTGGACTTGTCTTTCAGGTTGATCGCATTGACGCGGTCACGCAGGGCTGCGATTTTCTCCACGCCTTCGTCCATGCTCTTCTGCGTGCGGAACACACCCGCGTGTTGCTGCATCGAGGCGCGCATGTCGTTGGCCACGTCCTGGGCGTATTCGCCGCTGGTGGCATTGTCCAGGCGGGAAACGCGGGCCAGGGTGCGGTCTGCCGCATCCTTGGGCAAGTCTTTGTGCGACTTGCTGGTCTTGATGTAGTTGACGATGTGGTTGCCGGCTGCGCGGCCAAACACCAGCAAGTCGAGCAGCGAGTTGGTGCCCAGGCGGTTGGCGCCATGCACGCTCACGCAAGAGCATTCGCCCACGGCGTACAAGCCGTTGACGACCTGGTTGTGCACATCACCGTTTTGCACGACCACCTGGCCGTTCACGTTGGTGGGAATGCCACCCATTTGGTAATGGATGGTAGGCACAACAGGAATCGGTTCTTTGGTGATGTCCACGTTGGCGAAGTTGACGCCGATCTCGTATACCGAAGGCAGGCGCTTGTGGATGGTGTCGGCACCCAGGTGGTCCAGCTTCAGCAGCACGTAGTCTTTGTTCGGGCCACAGCCGCGGCCTTCCTTGATTTCCTGGTCCATGGAGCGGGACACGAAGTCGCGCGGTGCCAAGTCTTTCAAGGTGGGCGCATAGCGCTCCATAAAGCGTTCGCCATTGCTGTTGAGCAGAATGGCGCCTTCGCCGCGGCAGCCCTCGGTCAGCAACACGCCGGCACCGGCGACGCCAGTGGGGTGGAACTGCCAGAACTCCATGTCTTCCAACGGGATGCCAGCGCGTGCTGCCATGCCCAGACCGTCGCCGGTGTTGATGAAGGCGTTGGTGGAGGCGGCAAAGATGCGGCCTGCGCCACCGGTGGCCAACAGCGTGGTCTTAGCTTCCAGGATGTGGATGTCGCCTGTTTCCATTTCCAGTGCGGTCACGCCGACCACGTCGCCTTCGGCGTCACGGATCAGATCGAGTGCCATCCACTCCACAAAGAAGCTGGTCTTGGCTGCAACGTTTTGCTGGTACAGCGTGTGCAGCATGGCATGACCGGTGCGGTCGGCCGCCGCGCAGGCGCGCTCCACGGCTTTTTCACCGTAGTTGGCGGTGTGGCCACCGAATGGGCGCTGGTAAATCGTGCCATCGGGGTTGCGGTCAAATGGCATGCCCATGTGCTCCAGGTCGTACACGACCTTGGGTGCTTCGCGGCACATGAATTCGATCGCGTCCTGGTCGCCGAGCCAGTCGGAGCCCTTGACGGTGTCGTAGAAGTGGTAATGCCAGTTGTCGTCGTTCATGTTGCCCAGCGAGGCACCGATGCCGCCCTGGGCTGCCACGGTGTGCGAACGGGTGGGGAACACTTTGGAGAGAACAGCGACGTTCAGCCCGGCACGGGCCAGTTGCAGGGACGCGCGCATGCCGGAGCCACCTGCGCCGACGATGACAACGTCAAATTTACGTTTGGATACGGAGTAAGACATGAATGGATTGCCTGTTAGGAAGGGAGATCAGAGACGCCACAGGACCTGGATGGCCCAGCCGGCGCAGCCGACGAGCCAGACAATGGCAAACACCTGCAGAGACAGGCGGATAGAGACGGGTTTGACATAGTCCATCCAGACATCACGGATGCCGACCCACACGTGGTACAGCATGGCCACGATGACCGAGAAGGTCAAAACCTTCATCCACTGGGAGGAGAAAATGCCTGCCCATTTGTCGTAGCCAATGGGGCCTTTGGAAAAGATCACCTGGGCCAGCACCACCAGGGTGAACAGGGCCATCAACACCGCGGTGACGCGCTGCGCCAACCAGTCGCGCAGACCGTAGTGCGCGCCAACGACGACACGCTTGGAACCGTAATTCACTGCCATTTTTTGATTTCCTTTTTTGAATTAGTAGGCGCCAAACAGCTTGAGCGCTAGGGCCAGTGTCAGCACCGAGCCCAAGGTCAGTGTCACGATGGCCGAGGAGCGACCAAATTCTTTGCTCACGGCGTGGTTGATGTCCATCCACAGATGGCGCAGGCCTGCGATGAAGTGGTGCAGGTAGGCCCAGATGATGGCCAGTGCCACCAGTTTGATGAACCAGCCCGGAACAAAACCCAGGCCCACAGTGAATGCGCTGCTGAACTTAGCAAATGAGATTTCCGAGGATACGGAGGTGTCAAACATCCAGATAATGAAAGGCATCAGGATGAACATGATGACGCCACTGACGCGGTGCAGGATGGACACCCAGCCTGCGGGGGGCAAACGGTAGGTGGGTAGATCCGAGAGGGCGTTGATGTTGCGGAATTCGGGCCGTGGGCGTTTGGATGCAGAGGCGAGCTCAGTCATGGATGGGCTTTCTTGGTGGTAACTGGTATGTAATTTTTGGCGCAGCCAGCCAAAATTCTATTGCACCGCACCAATCTGACGTTGGACTTGCACGGTAAAGGCCGCTCAATTTAGCGCATTTCGATAGTAATGTGTGTCGGTCAGGTACAGGCCGCGGCGCATTTCCATGGGCGTGTCGTTGTAGGTGAACGCTGTGCGTTCCACGCTCAGCAGCGGTGTTTGTTGCGTGGTGTGCAGCAGCTGGCATTGCTCAGCATCCGGCAGCACCGCGCGAATTTTTTCTTCGGCACGCACCATGCGCACGCCAAATTCGGTTTCAAACAGCGCATACATCGGGCCGTTGTAGCCCGCCAGGCGTTCTGCTGTCAGCCCTTTGAAAGGGGTGCCGGGCAACCACAGGTCTTCCAGAATCGTGGGTACGCCCGCGAACGACAGCACGCGCCGCACCTGCAGCACCGCATCGGCCGGGCGCAGTGCCAGGGCCCGCGCCACTTCGGCCGAGGCGCGCAGGCGCTTGCAGTCGATGATCTTGCGCTGGGCAGGGCCTTCGCTGTTGGGGTCGCCGTTGTCAGGGAAGAGCTTCAAGAAGCGGTACTGCACATGGTGCTCGGCATGGGTAGCCACAAAGGTGCCTTTGCCCTGGCGGCGTACCAGCAGGTTTTCTGCGGCCAGTTCGTCAATCGCCTTGCGCACCGTGCCCTGGCTCACCTTGAAGCGTGCAGCCAGTTCCAGTTCACTGGGGATCGCGGCGCTGGGCTTCCACTCACCGCTTTGCAGGCTTTGCAGCATCAGCACCTTGATTTGCTGGTACAGCGGGCTGAAAGCGGGCGTGAGGCCGGCGCCCGTGGTCGTGCCCGCATCGGCATCTGCGGAGGCAGAACTATCGCTCGAATGGGGTGGGGTGGCGGCCATGGTGCAGAGGGGTGGAGTCAGCGTCGGGTCAGTCTTTAAACTGGCGCAATCATATCTTATATAAGACATAAGACAAATTGACGCAGTGCGGAATTCGGGAGTAAACTCCGGCGCATTCTGCAGCGCAACACGGATTGCGAAAAGCGCTGGTCCCACGCCGTTTTCACCACACTTCCTGGAGTTTTACCATGAGCAAGAAACCCGTCCGCGTTGCCGTTACCGGCGCAGCTGGCCAAATCGGATACGCCATTCTGTTTCGCATCGCCTCCGGCGAAATGTTGGGCAAGGACCAGCCCGTCATTCTGAGCCTGTTGGAAGTGCCTGTCGAGAAGGCGCAGCAGGCTTTGCAAGGCGTGATCATGGAGTTGCAAGATTGCGCATTCCCTCTGTTGGTGGGCATTGAAGCGCACAGCGATCCCCTGGCTGCGTTCAAAGATGTGGACTACGCGCTGCTGATTGGTTCGCGTCCTCGCGGCCCCGGCATGGAGCGTGCCGAATTGTTGGCCGTGAACGCAGAAATTTTCACCGCGCAAGGCAAGGCCCTGAACGCTGTGGCCAGCCGCAATGTCAAGGTGCTGGTGGTGGGCAACCCCGCCAACACCAACGCCTACATCGCCATGAAGAGTGCGCCTGACCTGCCACGCAAGAACTTCACTGCCATGCTGCGCCTGGACCACAACCGTGCCCTGAGCCAGATCGCCGCCAAGACCGGCAAGGCCGTGGCCGACATCGAAAAGATGGCCGTGTGGGGCAACCACTCGCCCACCATGTACGCCGACTACCGCTTTGCCACCATCAACGGACAAAGCGTCAAGACCCTGATCAACGACGAAGTGTGGAACAAAGACACCTTCCTTCCCACCGTGGGCAAGCGCGGCGCGGCCATCATCGCGGCCCGTGGCGTGTCTTCCGCCGCTTCTGCAGCCAACGCCGCCATCGACCACATGCGTGATTGGGCCTTGGGCACCAATGGCAAGTGGGTGACCATGGGTATTCCTTCGGACGGCCAGTACGGCATCCCCAAGGACACCATGTTCGGCTTTGCCGTGACCTGCGAAGGTGGCGAGTACAAGCTGGTGGAAGGCCTGGAAGTGGACGCGTTCAGCCAAGAGCGCATCAACATCACGCTCAAAGAGCTGCAAGACGAGCAAGCTGGCGTCGCCCACCTGCTGTAATCGACGGACGTGACCCATCCGCGTGACGTTCTTCTTGGCGCTCAGGGCGCGGCAGGCAGCTTGCCTGTGTGCGACCACTACAGCGGCGTGGAAGCGCGGATGGTCAAAAGCCTGCAACTGCAGGCCGAGATGACGGAAGAGTTCGGGGCCTGCGTCTTTGACGTGACCCTGGACTGCGAGGATGGCGCCCCTGTCGGGGGCGAAGATGACCATGCAAATATGGTCGTAGCCCTCGCCAATGCTGCGCAAGCAGCTCCCAATTTAATAGCAAAAGGCCTGCGCCGCAGAGTCGGTGTGCGTGTGCACGCCGTCGACCATGCGGAGTTTGCGTCCGATGTACGAACCGTGGTGGGCTTAGCCGGTGCGGCGCTGAGCTACCTCATGGTGCCCAAAGTGGAGTCGGTCAGGGATGTGGATAGCGCTGTTGCCGCAATCGATGCCGCCACTGCACCCGGTGTCCCGCCTTTACCTCTGCATGTGCTGATCGAGTCGCCCGCCGCGGCACACCGTGCTTTTGAGATCGCGGCCCACCCTCGGGTGCAGTCGATCAGCTTTGGCCTGATGGACTTTGTCTCCAGCCACGGGGGGGCAATTCCCTCGTCCGCCATGGGTGTGCGTGCCGCGGATGACGGCACCTCGCTGGACCAGTTTCACCACCCGTTGGTGCTGCGGGCCAAGACAGATATTTCCAGCGCCTGCCATGCCCATGGCAAGGTGCCTTCGCACTGCGTGGTGACCGAGTTCAAGGACTCCGCCGCACTGTTGCGCGCCGCCACAACGGCGGCCCAGGCCCTGGGTTTCACCCGGATGTGGAGCATCCACCCCGACCAGATCCGCCCGATCCTGGAAGCTTTTGCCCCCACGGAAGACGAAGTGGCGCTGGCCGCACACATCGTGCAGCAAGCCCAGCGCCAGGAGTGGGCGCCGATCTCCGTCGCAGGCAAGTTGCACGACCGCGCCAGCTACCGGTATTTCTGGCAGGTACTGGAGCGCGCGCACCAGACCGGCCGGGCGCTCCCCGCAGACGCGGCGGCCTATTTTTCTACGTCAGTCCATTGAGGTCAGGGTTCATCATGCTGAAGTTGTCACTGTCGGGTGTGTTGCTGGTGCTGCTGATGGCGCCTTTGGCGCAGGCCGCTGGCCCGGTGGCCAAAGTGAAGAAAGCTGCCAAGCCCCGCCTAGTGGTGGTGCAGCCAGCGGTGGCAGAGGCCGCACCTGCCGAGCTGCCGCCTGAGCACTTGGCCGTGGCCCAGCGCGTGGCTGTGGGCACCGTGCCCTGCGAACTGGGCGCGCAGGTGAAGATTTCTGCGCACCAGACTTGGGCTGGGCGCTTTGTACTGGAGCATGGGCGCCAGAAGTACCAGATGGCCCCCGTGCCCACCAGCACCGGCGCTGTGCGCCTGGAAGATCCGGTCAGCGGCGCCGTGTGGCTGCAGCTGGCCAATAAATCGATGTTGATGGACCAAAAGTTGGGCCGGCGTCTGGCGGACGAGTGCATGAACTCCGGGCAGGCAGTGGTGGCCGAAGCCCTGCTGCGCACACCGGCACCGAGTTTGCTTGAGCCCTTGGTCAACGCACCTGCTGTGGCGGCTGCCGAACCCCAACCCGAAGCGGTGGCAACCGCTACCAAATAGATAGCTGCTCGCGCATATCCCACGGGGGCTAGCGCGGTATTTTATTGTTACTGAAGGAGAAAATGATGTTGAAAGCCTACCGAGACCATGTGGCCGAACGCGCTGCGCTGGGGATTCCCCCGCTGCCCCTGTCTGCCCAACAGACCGGCGAACTGATTGAGTTGCTGAAGAACCCGCCCGCCGGCGAAGCAGCCACGCTGGTAGACCTGATCACCTACCGCGTGCCCGCGGGCGTGGATGACGCTGCCAAGGTCAAGGCCAGCTACCTGGCCGCTCTGGCCCATGGCACCCAAAAGTGCGATCTGATCAGCCGCGAAAAAGCGACCGAACTGCTGGGCACCATGCTGGGCGGCTACAACATCAGCCCGCTGATTGAGCTGCTGGACGATCCCGATGTGGGCGCTGTCGCAGGCAATGGCCTGAAGAAGACTTTGCTGATGTTCGACCAGTTCCACGACGTGGCCGAAAAAGCCAAGGCCGACAACCCCAACGCCAAGTCCGTGCTGCAAAGCTGGGCCGACGCCGAGTGGTTCACCAGCCGCCCCGAAGTGCCCCAGTCCATCACAGTCACCATCCTCAAGGTGACCGGCGAGACCAACACCGACGACCTGTCTCCCGCGCCCGACGCCTGGAGCCGCCCCGACATCCCGCTGCACGCTTTGGCGATGCTGAAGAACAAGCGCGATGGCCAACCAGTAGAAGCAGCGCCCGAAGAAGACGGCAAGCGCGGCCCGGTCAAGTTCATCGAAGACCTGCGCGCCCGTGGCAACCTGGTGGCCTACGTGGGCGACGTGGTGGGCACCGGCTCCAGCCGCAAGTCCGCTACCAACAGCGTGCTGTGGTTTACCGGCGAAGACATCCCCTTTGTGCCGAACAAGCGTTTCGGTGGCGTTTGCCTGGGTACCAAAATCGCGCCCATCTTCTACAACACCATGGAAGACGCGGGCGCCTTGCCTATCGAGCTCGACGTGAGCCAGATGAACATGGGCGATACGGTGGAGCTGCGCCCCTACGACGGCAAGGCCTTCAAGGACGGCAAAGAGATCGCCTCCTTCCAGGTGAAGAGCGACGTGCTGTTTGACGAAGTGCGCGCCGGTGGCCGTATTCCCCTGATCGTTGGCCGTGGCCTGACCGCCAAAGCCCGCGAGACCCTGGGCCTGCCTCCGTCCGAGCTGTTCCGCCTGCCGCAAAACCCCGCCAACACCAACAAGGGCTTCAGCCTGGCGCAGAAGATGGTCGGCCGCGCCTGCGGTCTGCCCGCTATCGACGGTGTGCAGCAGGGCGTGCGCCCCGGTACTTACTGCGAACCCAAGATGACATCCGTCGGTTCGCAAGACACCACCGGCCCCATGACCCGCGACGAGCTGAAGGACCTGGCCTGCCTGGGCTTCAGCGCTGACCTGGTCATGCAATCCTTCTGCCACACGGCTGCGTACCCCAAGCCCGTGGACGTGAAGATGCACCACGAGCTGCCCGACTTCATCAGCACGCGCGGCGGTATCTCGCTGCGCCCCGGTGATGGTGTGATTCACTCTTGGTTGAACCGCCTGCTGCTCCCCGACACCGTGGGCACCGGTGGCGATAGCCACACGCGCTTCCCCATCGGCATCAGTTTCCCCGCAGGCTCCGGTTTGGTGGCATTTGCCGCTGCCACAGGCGTGATGCCTTTGGACATGCCCGAGTCCGTCTTGGTGCGTTTCAAAGGCAAGATGCAAAACGGCGTCACCCTGCGTGACCTGGTCAACGCCATCCCGCTGTACGCCATCAAGGCCGGTCTGCTGACCGTCGAGAAGAAGGGCAAAAAGAACATCTTCTCTGGCCGCATTCTCGAAATCGAAGGTCTGCCAGACCTGAAGGTCGAGCAGGCATTCGAGTTGTCCGACGCTTCCGCCGAACGCTCTGCCGCCGGTTGCACCGTGCACCTGAACAAAGAACCCATCATTGAGTACATCAACAGCAACATCACCATGATGAAGTGGATGATTGCCAATGGGTACTCCGATGCCCGCACCTTGGCCCGCCGCATTGCAGCGCAAGAAGCCTGGTTGCGCGATCCCCAGTTGCTCAAGGGTGACGACGATGCCGATTACGCAGCCGTCATCGAGATTGATCTGGCCGACATCCACGAACCCATCGTGGCCTGCCCGAACGATCCGGACGACGTGAAGACTTTGGCCGACGTCGCTGGCGCCAAGATCGATGAAGTGTTCATCGGCTCCTGCATGACCAACATTGGCCACTTCCGCGCGGCGTCCAAGCTGCTGGAAAACAAGCGCGATATTCCGGTCAAGCTGTGGGTGGCCCCGCCCACCAAGATGGACGCCAAGCAACTCAGCGACGAAGGCCACTATGGCGTGCTGGGCAGTGCCGGTGCGCGCATGGAAATGCCGGGTTGCAGTTTGTGCATGGGCAACCAGGCGCAGGTGAAGGAGGGCGCCACTGTGTTCTCCACCTCCACCCGCAATTTCCCCAACCGCTTGGGCAAAAACAGCAATGTGTACCTGGGCTCGGCCGAACTGGCCGCCATCTGTTCCAAGCTGGGTCGCATCCCCACCAAGGAAGAGTACCTGACCGACATGGGCGTGCTGACCGCGGCCAGCGACACGGTGTACCAGTACCTGAACTTCGACAAGATCGGTGACTACACCGAGTCGGCTGCCACGGTCACAGAAGGCGTGGCTGCGTAAGACTGCGAGTCTCCTGACGCAAAAGCCCCGTGGTGTAAACCAGGGGGCTTTTTTCTTGGGTGGAGATAATTGGGAGATGAACTTTCTCAGCAGCATCCCCCTCTCTCTGCAAACCATTTTGCTCTTGGTGGCCAGCAATGTGTTCATGACATTTGCCTGGTACGGCCACCTGAAAAGCCTGGCCACGGTGCCTTGGTACACCGCCGCGCTGGTGAGCTGGGGCATCGCCCTGTTTGAGTACCTGTTGCAGGTGCCGGCCAACCGCATTGGCTTTCAGCAGGCTGGATTTTCGGTGGCGCAGCTGAAAATCATGCAGGAAATCATCACCCTGACGGTGTTTTTGCCATTTGCCATGATTTACCTGAAGCAGCCCTTCAAGCTGGACTTCGTCTGGGCCGGACTGTGCATGGTGGGTGCCGTCTACTTTATTTTCCGCAGCGCCTGAATCGCGCCAGATACCCCCGGGTTACGGGCGGTTAAACTCCGCGCAGTCTAGATTTGGTCACAAGACCGACATATTTCATCGTTAGGAGCCCGTGATGCTGTTTGGTAAGTTGTTGCCGCGTGAAGGCAATTTTTTTGAGATGTTCAACCAGCACGCGGACCGCATCGTGGAGGCTGCCCACGCTTTCTCCAAGCTGGTGGCCAACTACAACGACCTGGACTTGCGTGCCAAGTACAACCAAGAAGTGGACGACGCCGAGCGCGCTGCTGACCGCGTCACGCACGATGTCAACAAAGCCATCCACATCACTTTCATCACGCCGATCGACCGTGAGCAGATCCATTCCCTGATCAACACCATGGACGACGTGGCCGATCTGATTCAGGATTCGGCCGAAACCATGGCGCTGTACGACGTGCGCCACATGACCGAAGAAATCGTGCGCTTGACCGACCTGAGCGTGAAGTGCTGCGAGCGCCTGCGTGACGCCGTCAAGCTGTTGGACCACATTGCCGACCACCACACGGCCGAAGCTGCGCTCAAGACCTGCGAAGAGATCGACCGCCTGGAGTCCGATGCCGATCGCGTGATGCGCACGGCCATGAGCAAGTTGTTCCGCGAAGAACCCGATGTGCGCGAGCTGATCAAGCTCAAGGCCATTTACGAGCTGCTGGAAACCATCACCGACAAGTGCGAGGATGTGGCCAACGTGATCGAAGGCATCATTCTCGAAAATTCCTGATCCCGACTGCGGTACCTAGTTATGCAAAACGTACAGGCAGCCCTGTGGGTGGTGATGTTGCTGGTGGCGCTGGCCATCATGTTCGACTTCATGAACGGGTTTCATGATGCCGCGAACTCGATTGCCACCGTGGTCTCCACCGGTGTGCTCAAGCCCGGTCAGGCGGTGCTGTTCGCCGCCTTCTTCAACCTGATTGCCATTTTTATCTTCCACCTGAGCGTGGCTGCTACGGTGGGCAAGGGGATCGTGCAGCCCGGTGTGGTCGATGTGCACGTGGTGTTTGGTGCTCTGGTGGGCGCCATCTCTTGGAACGTCATTACCTGGATCTACGGCATCCCCAGTTCGTCGTCGCACGCGCTGATTGGTGGCATCGTAGGTGCGGTGATTGCCAAGTCCGGGGCGAGCGCTTTGGTCTCCGAAGGCATTTTGAAAACGGTCGCTTTCATCTTCATCTCGCCTTTGCTGGGCTTCATCCTGGGGTCGATGATGATGGTGTTGGTGGCTTGGGTTTTCCGGCGCACCCGGCCTTCGCGCATCGACAAGTGGTTCCGCCGCTTGCAGTTGCTGTCCGCCGGCGCCTACAGCCTAGGACACGGCGGCAATGACGCGCAAAAAACCATCGGCATCATCTGGATGATGCTCATCGCCACGGGCTACGTGGCCGCTGAAGACAAGTCGCCGCCTTCCTGGGTGATCATCTCCTGCTACATGGCCATCGGCGCGGGCACCATGTTTGGTGGCTGGCGCATTGTGAAAACCATGGGCCAAAAAATCACCAAGCTCAAGCCCGTGGGCGGCTTCTGCGCCGAGACCGGTGGGGCGTTGACCCTGTTCCTGGCCACGGCGCTAGGCGTGCCCGTGTCTACCACGCATACCATCACCGGTGCCATCGTGGGGGTGGGCTCCACCCAACGCGCCAGCGCCGTGCGCTGGGGCGTGGCGGGCAACATCGTGTGGGCTTGGGTGCTGACGATTCCTGCTGCAGCCTTTGTTGCCGCGATTGCCTACTGGTTCAGTCTGCAGATTTTTTAACCGGAGCCGGTTGCGACAGCGACTGGGCACCCTCGATCTGGTATTCAAAGTAGCGCTGAAAGCTGAAGGCAATGCTGGCCATCAGCACCGTGGTGCCCACCGCCAGCGCGGCACCCACGCCCACAATGGTGAGCCAGTGGGTGGCGCCAGCTGGCGCATCCTCAGGGGCTTGTGCGTTGAAGCGTTGGTTCCACTTCTCAGGCGCCATCAGCCCATAGACGATGGCGTTCAGCGCGCAGCCCGCTAAAGTAAAGCCCAGCATTGGGATTAGCAGCCAGCTCCACAGATCATCCACGCCCAAGGTGCGTGCGCGCCACACCCCGTAAGCCCCCAGCAGCGTCGGAATGGGCAGCAGGCGTGCCAACGTGTCATAGCGCCCCAGCAGGTACCAGCGGTGCAGGCCCAGTGCGCCCAGCAAAAAAGTCAGCCACACAGCCAGTGTCTTGTTTTTCATGCGGCCACATCCGCAGCCGGGGTGCTGTTGCCTGCACCGATAAAGCGCTCCATCAGCACCACATCCAGCCAGCGCTCAAACTTCCAGCCACACGACGAGAGCACGCCCACCTGCGAAAAACCGCAGCTGCGGTGCACTCCGATGGAGCCCTGGTTGGCAGAGTCGCCAATCACCGCGATCAGTTTGCGCACGCCGGCGCGCTCGGCCTGGGCCATCAGCTCCTGCAGCAGCAGGCGCCCCAGACCCCGCCCTGCAGCTGCCGGTGCCAGGTAAATCGAGTCTTCAGCCGAGAAACGGTAGGCCGGGCGGGGCTTGAACCAGTTGCAGTAGGCAAAGCCGATGACGCCGGTGGCATCTTCCAGTACCAGGTAGGGCAGCCCTTTGGACAACACGTCGGCCCGGCGACCGCTTATATCCGCTTCCGTAGGGGGCGTGATCTCGAAAGTACCGGTGCCATGGAGCACGTGGTGGGCGTAAATAGCGGTCATCGCAGCGACGTCGGCATCGGTGCTGGGGCGAATTTTTGTCATGAAGATGGAAAACGTTATAATGGGGAGCTATTCAGAGTGTCACTGGCCGGGTGGTCAGTTGCGTGTCTCAACTCTGAATTTAATGGCTGAATTTTTTTCAGTCACCCAAAGGATAAATCATGGTCGTCATTCGACTCGCCCGTGGCGGTGCAAAAGCTCGCCCGTTTTTCAATATTGTTGTTGCAGACAAGCGCACCCGTCGTGACGGCCGCTTCATTGAGCGTATCGGTTTTTACAACCCGATCGCCACAGCCAACGAAGAAAGCATCCGCATTGCCCAGGATCGCCTGACGTACTGGAAGGGCGTTGGCGCCCAAGCGTCTCCCACCGTGGAACGCCTGATCAACCAAGCTGCTAAAAAAGCAGCCTAATGGGTCCTGTCGGTCGCGCGGTGCAAGCTGCCTGACCGACACCATTTCCCCCCAAACATGCTTGCTGGCCTCGAAGCTGCTGAACTGCCAGCGGACGCCATTGAAGTAGGGCGCATCGCAGATGCGTGGGGGATCAAGGGCTGGTTCAAAGTCCTGCCCTATAGCGCCGATCCTGAAGCGCTTTTCTCTTCCAAGCGCTGGTTTCTGTTGCCGACTGAAAAAGGTGTCAAAACCTTCACGGGCACGGTGCAAGTGGCTGTCAAGGAAGTGAAAGAACACTCCGACACCGTGGTGGCCTGTGCCCACGACGTCGATGACCGCAATGCCGCCGAGGCACTGCGCGGTGCGCGTATCTTTATTTCACGTGCCAGCTTTCCCACTGCCGCCCAAGACGAGTACTACTGGGTCGACCTGATTGGCCTGAACGTGGTCAATCGTCAGGATGAGGACTTGGGCGTCGTGCGTGAACTGCTGTCCACTGGTCCGCAAACCGTGCTGGTGCTCGAGTACCAGCAAGATGGCAAACCCCAAGAACGCATGATTCCGTTCGTCTCCGCCTATGTGGACGAGGTGGACCTGGCTGGCAAGCGCATCCGAGTGGACTGGCTTGCCGACTACTGAGCGACAAGCGCATGCGCTTTGACGTCATCACGCTGTTTCCCGAGCTGTTTGAGCCGTTTCTCAAGGTCGGCATCACCCGCCGCGCCTACGAGACCGGGCAGGTGCGGGTGCAACTGACCAACCCCAGAGACTTTGCCAGTGGTAACTACCGACGTGTGGACGATCGCCCGTTTGGGGGTGGGCCCGGCATGGTGATGATGGCGGAGCCGCTGGAAAAAGCCGTGCTGGCCATTCGTGCCAGCCGCAATGACAACGCGCCCGTGTTGCTGTTCTCGCCGATTGGCCAGACCCTGAACCATGATGCCGTGGAACGCTGGTCCGCCAGCGAGGGCGCCATCTTGGTCTGTGGCCGTTACGAGGGTCTGGACCAGCGCTTTATCGACCGCTACGTCGATGGACAAATCAGCTTGGGCGATTTTGTGCTATCGGGTGGCGAGTTGGCGGCCATGGCCATGCTGGATGCCATTGCACGCCTGCAGCCCGGCGTGCTCAGTGATGCCGACAGCCACCACCAGGACAGCTTCAACCCCGCGCTGGACGGTCTGCTGGACTGCCCCCACTACACCCGCCCCGAAACCTGGTCAGAGCAGCCCGTGCCTGCTGTGCTGATGTCGGGCCACCATGAGCAAATCGAGCGCTGGCGGCGTGAACAGCGCCTGGCGCTGACGGCACAACACCGCCCTGATTTGCTGGACGCCGCACGCCAGCAGGGGCTGCTGGACAAGCGCGACGAGCAGTATTTGGCTGGCAAGCCCTGAGCTTGCTATAATTGCGGGCTAACCGATCCTCTGCTCGGCCAGGCCACGCTTCCTCGGGAAGGCTGTGGTTGGTACCAATTCCGGTGCCGGCGCTTGCAAGATCACGAAGGAAATCATGAACCTGATCCAAACTCTTGAGCAAGAAGAAATTGCTCGCCTGGGTAAAACCATCCCAGAATTCGCCCCCGGCGACACCGTGGTGGTGAGCGTGAACGTCGTTGAAGGCACCCGCAAGCGCGTGCAGGCTTACGAAGGTGTTGTGATTGCCAAGCGCAATCGCGGCCTGAACAGCGGCTTCATCGTGCGCAAGATCTCTAGCGGCGAAGGCGTGGAACGTACATTCCAAACCTACAGCCCCCTGATCGCCAGCATCGAAGTCAAGCGCCGTGGTGACGTGCGCCGTGCCAAGCTGTACTACCTGCGTGACCGCAGCGGCAAGTCGGCGCGTATCAAGGAAAAGCTGCCAGCAAAGAAGACAGCCGCGTAATCTAACGCACTGTTTTTTGGCAGATAAGCCGCCCCAGCATTGTCTGCGGCGGCTTTTTTCATGGCCCTTTCGGTTTTTCCTTTCCATGTGATGGGTATGATTTCCCGTGGCCGTCCCTCCCATGTTTGATCCCAGTTTGGTGCCTGTCGTCAGCACGGACCACCACTTGCCAGCAGTACCTGCGCACGCCTTGCAGAGCGCTGCATTGCGGCTGCGCTTCGCCCATCCGCCTGCCTGGTCTCCCCAATTCCACACCGAGCCCAAATTTTCCAGCCGGGCGCCTGCCCATGCCTCGGTGTTGATTCCGCTGGTGATGCGTGGTGAGCAACTCACCGTGCTGCTCACCCAGCGCACGGCGCATTTGTCCAGCCATTCGGGGCAGGTGGCGTTTCCCGGGGGCAAGGCGGATCCGGAGGATGCCGACGCGGTAGCCACGGCTTTGCGCGAGGCACAGGAGGAGATTGGTCTCGACCCTAGCCATGTAGAGGTGATCGGCAGCATGCCCACCTACACCACGGGCAGCGCCTATGTGGTCACGCCAGTGGTGGCCCTGGTGCAACCGGGCATGGCCTTGACGCTGAATTCCGATGAGGTGGCGGATGCGTTTGAAGTGCCGCTGCAGTACCTGATGAACCCTGCCCACCACCGGCACCACGTGGTGGAGTGGGAAGGCGCGCGCCGCGAATGGATCTCCATGCCGTATCAGGACGGTGCGCAGCAGCGCTTTATCTGGGGTGCGACGGCCGGCATGTTGCGCAATCTGTACCAGTTTTTGCTGATTTAGCAGTGCTGGTACGGGGCAGAGCGGCGTGCCACAGCGGGCAGGTCGCTATGATTGCCGCATGAGTTTCATCTCCATTTTGCTGGCCTTGTTGTTGGAACAGGCCAAGCCCTTGCCTCAGATCAACCCGGTGCACAACAGCGTGCGCAATTGGGTACGTTGGGTGATGCGCAATTTCGACGCTGGCAAGCCCCAGCATGGCTGGTTGGCATGGTCGTTGGCGGTGGCCGGGCCTTCGCTGTTGGTGCTGGGCGTGCACTGGCTGCTGGTCTGGCAACTGGGCTGGGCATTTGCGGTGGTCTGGAACGTGGCCATTCTTTACGCCACCCTGGGGTTCCGGCAATTCAGCCACCATTTCACCCAGATCCGCGATGCGCTGGATGCCGGTGACGAAGCCGCAGCGCGCGAAGCGCTGGCACGCTGGATGCGCATCGACGCCAGCGCGCTGCCCCGCAGCGAAATCGTGCGCCATGTGATCGAGTACTCGGTGCTCAGCGCGCACCGCCATGTGTTTGGGGTGTTTGCCTGGTATTCGCTGTTCGCTGCCCTGGGCCTGGGCCCTGCGGGCGCGGTGTTTTACCGCGTCAGCGAATACATCTCGGTGTTTGCCAAGCGGCCCACGCGGCCAGAGCTGCCCCCGGTCAGCGATGCCGTGCGTGACCAGGCAGCGCGCGCCTGGGCGCTGGTGGACTGGTTACCCTCACGCGTGACCGCACTGAGCTTCGCTTTTGTAGGCAGCTTTGAAGAGGCTGTGGACAGCTGGCGCCGCCACGAAGCCGTGCATCCGCTGGACAACGACGGCGTGGTGCTGGCAGCCACTGCCGGGGCCGTGAATGTGCGGCTGGGTCAAGACGACCCTGCAGCCAGCGGCCAGGTACCCGAGTCTGCCCACCTGCGGGCCGTGGTGGGCCTGGTGTGGCGCACCGTGGTGATGTGGATGGTGTTCTTGGCCCTGCTGTCGCTGGCCCGTCTGCTGGGCTGATCAGTACCGCGTTTGCGACAGTTCGGCAAACAGATCGCTATAAATTTTGTAGCGGTGTGCGCCGATTCCATGGGGGGCAGGCCCCTCTTTTAGCTTCGTTATCACCCCGCACCCCGGCTCATGCAGGTGGCTGCAGTTGTAGAACTTGCACTCCTGCGCGTGCGCCTTGATGTCGGGCATCAGGCTGGCCAGGTGCATGGGATCGATGTGGTTCAGTCCAAACTCCTGAAAGCCCGGTGAGTCGATCACGGCCGTGGTCCTGGCGGCGTCCACCCAATAGAGGTTGGTGCTGGTCGTGGTGTGTTTGCCGGAGTTCAGCGCGGTGGAGATTTCGTTGGTCAGCACCTGCGCGTGGGGGATCAGGCGGTTGATCAGCGTGCTCTTGCCCGAGCCCGAGGGGCCAAGCACCAGCGTCGTCTTGCCCTGCATCAGCGGCATCAGCGCATCAAGCTCGGTGGCGCTGATGCCATCGGCCTTGGGTTTGAGGGCGAGGGGGACCACCTGGTAACCCATCTCGCGGTAGGCGCCCATGCGCTCCCAGGCGCGGCCAAAGGGCTCGGTCAAATCACTTTTGTTCAGCGCGATGATGGGGCGGATCTTTTCGGCCTCAGCCGCAATCAGTGCGCGGGAGAGCTGGCTCTCGGAAAATTCGGGTTCGGCCGCGATGAGGATCAGCACCTGGTCCAGGTTGGCGGCAAAGGACTTGGTGCGGATCTCGTCCTGGCGGTAAAACAGGTTGCGGCGGGACAGTACCTTCTCGATCGTTCCTTCGTCCTGCGTGGCCTGCCACAGCACTTGGTCGCCGACCACGGTCTGGCTTTTTTTGCCACGTGGGTGGCAGATCAGGCGGCGGCCATCGGGCGTTTCCACCCACACGTGGCGGCCATGGCCTGCGACGACGATTCCGGGTTCCAGTTGGGGCGCAGCCAAAGCGGGGCCTAGGACGCCAGCAGCGCGTCAACCAGCGCGGCGCATTCAAAGTCGGAACGCGACACGCCGTGCACGTCGTGGGTGTTGAAACGCACGCTGCAACTGCCGTAGGTCACCAGCAGTTCGGGATGGTGGTCCTGCTGCTCGGCAACAAAGGCCAGCGCGTTCACAAAAGACAGGGTCTTGAGAAAGTTGTCGAAGCGGTAGGTCTTCTCGATGGCCACTTCAGCGCCATCGCCATGCAGTTTCCAGCCTTCAACCTTAGCCAGGTTTGCTATGATTTGTGTAGCTGTTAGCGCAGTGCGGACGGGGGCTGGCGGCGCTTTTTGTTCTGTGTCTTGGGTCATATCAGGTTCCTGCAGCAGGGGAGAGCATGCGGCCCAGGCGCTCGGAGGCCGGTGGGTGCGAGTAATAGAACTTCACGTACACCGGATCGGGCGTGAGCGTGGACGCGTTGTCCTTGTAGAGCTTGAGCAGGGCCGAGGACAGGTCGGCACCGCTGGTATGGGCCACGGCGTAAGCATCGGCCTCGAACTCATGCTTGCGCGACAGCTGCGCAAACACCGGGCCGATAAAGCTGCCCAACAGCGGCAGCACCATCATGAACAGCAGCAGGGCCAGCGCGTCGTTGGCGCCCGTCATGCTGGGCACCACGCCCAGGCCGGTGTAGAACCAGACCTGCTGGCTGACCCAGCCCAAAAGGGCAAAGCCCAGTAGGCTCAGGCCGAACAGCGACACCATGCGTTTGACGATGTGCTTGTGTTTGAAGTGCCCCAGCTCATGCGCCAGCACCGCGTCCACCTCGGCCGGGCTGAGCTGCGCCAGCAGGGTGTCGTAAAACACCACGCGCTTGGAGGCGCCAAAACCGGTGAAGTAGGCATTGGCATGCGCACTGCGCTTGCTGCCGTCCATCACGTAAAAACCTTTGGAGGTAAAGCCACAGCGCGCCATGAGGGCGGTCACACGGTCTTTCAGCGCCACGTCGTCCAGTGGTTTGAACTGGTTGAACAGCGGCGAAATCCAGGTGGGGATGATTAGTTGCATCAGCAGGATGAATCCCATCCACACGCCCCAGGTCCAGACCCACCAGTAGGCACCGGTGGCACCCATCATCCACACGACCAGGGCTGCTATGGGCAGGCCAATTACCGCGCCGACCAAGGTGGACTTGAGCAGGTCCTGCAGCCAGAGCTTGGGCGTAGTCTTGTTGAAGCCAAAGCGCTGTTCCAGCACAAAGGTGCGGTACAACGTGAAAGGCAGGTCCAGCAGCGAGCCGACCACCATGAAAGCGGCCAGCAGCGCCACCTGCTGCAGCACACCGGGTGCTATCCATTGCAGCAGTGTCTGGTTCAGCCAGGATAAGCCACCCAATAGCGTCCAGCCCAGCGTGATGGCCGTGCCAAACGCCAGTTCCAAGAGGCCCAGGCGCCCTTGGGCGATGGTGTAGTCGGCGGCTTTGTGGTGGGCTTCCAGGCTGATTTGCGCGCTAAAGGCGACGGGCACGGCGTCACGGTGCTGGGCCACATGGCGCATCTGGCGTGTGGCCAGCCAGAATTTGAGCAGCACGCTGGCCAGCAGGGCCACGGCGAAGACCACCGTCATCAGGATGGAGGAAGAGGCAGCAGGAGAAGCATCGGTCATGGCGCCAGAGTTTAGGCCATCGGCGACAATGCCGGCATGGCTGAATCCAACACCCCCACAAGCGCCGTATTGGCAAAATCCGACAAAAACCTCGTCTGGCTGGACTGCGAAATGACCGGCTTGGAGCCCGAGGTGGACCGCATCATCGAGATCGCCGTTATCGTGACCGATCCCCACCTGGGCAATCGGGTGGAAGGCCCGGTGTATGTGATCCACCAGACCGATGCGCAACTGGACACCATGGATGCCTGGAACAAGGGCACCCATGGCAAGAGCGGGCTGATCGACAAGGTGAAGGCATCCACGACCACGGAAGCCGAAGCCGAAGCGGCGTTGATCGCCTTCCTGGGCCAGTACGTGCCCGCCAACGGTTCCCCCATGTGCGGCAACAGCATTGGGCAGGACCGCCGCTTCCTGGTGAAGTACATGCCCAAGCTGGAGGCCTTCTTCCACTACCGCAACCTGGACGTGAGCACGCTCAAAGAGCTGGCCAAGCGCTGGAAGCCTGGTGTGGCTGAGTCGTTCAAGAAGCAGCAAAAACACACGGCGCTAGCGGATGTGCACGAGTCGATTGATGAGCTGGCGCACTACCGGACGCATTTTTTAAAATTGGATTAGGTAGAAACCCGAATTCATGTCATAATCGAGGGCTTCGCAGGTAACGCATGTGGCGGCCAGCGAATTTTGCACATCTCCCTTCATTCACCGGGCTCGCTTTTCCAAGCGATATACGCCCCCAGCACTGAGACCCCCACGGCGGGGCAGAGCAGGTTCCGTTTGATGGTTGATGTTTTTTAACCATTGACGGAGCAGTCGCACAACCTGCGGCGCTCGCGTGTGAGAAAAAATATGACTGACGCTTTTGAAGTGACAGGCGAATTCGCGCCTGCCGAAAACATTTCCATGCCTTCCAACACTGTGGAATCCCTGGGCGAAACCGCCGAGCTGGATGCTGCTGACGCTGTGGAAACCATTGAAGCCCCTAACGGCTTCGTCGAATTGGGCCTGGCCCCTGAGCTGGTACAAGCCTGTAAAGACCTGGGTTACACCCAACCCACCGTGGTGCAAAACAAGGCCATTCCTTTGGCCATGGGCTCCGGTGCTACCAAAGACCAGGCTGCCAAGTTCATCGACCTGATGGTGTCCAGCCAGACCGGTTCCGGCAAGACTGCCGCCTTCCTGCTGCCCGTGCTGCACACCCTGCTGACCCAAATGGCCCAGGCCGAAGCCGACGAACGCGCCGAATTCGAGCGTTTGACCGCTGAAGCCCTGGAGAAAGGTGAGCCAGCCCCCAAGCGCGCCAAGCGCAAGGACCCCACCAATGTCCGCAACTTCAAGGCTCCTACTCCTGGTGCCCTGATCGTTTGCCCCACCCGCGAACTGGCCCAGCAAGTAGCGCACGATGCCATCGACCTGGTGCAACATTGCCGTGGCCTGCGCGTCGCCAACATTGTGGGCGGCATGCCTTACCAGTTGCAAATCGCCAAGCTGCAGAACGCCAATCTGGTGGTGGCTACTCCTGGCCGTCTGCTGGACCTGCAACGCTCCATGCAAATCAAGCTGGACCAAGTCCAGTTCCTGGTGGTGGACGAAGCCGACCGTATGTTGGACCTGGGCTTCTCCGATGACCTGGCTGAAATCAACCAGCTGACCATTGGCCGCAAGCAAACCATGATGTTCAGCGCGACCTTCGCACCCCGCATTCAGCAGCTCGCTGCCCGCGTGATGCGCGAACCTCAGCGCGTGACCATCGACAACCCACAAGAAAAACACGTCAACATCAAGCAAGTGCTGCATTGGGCCGACAACGCCCAGCACAAGCGCAAGCTGCTTGACCACTGGTTGCGCGATACTGGTATCAACCAGGCCATCGTGTTTGCCAGCACCCAGATCGAGTGCGACGGCTTGGCCAACGACCTGCAGCAAGACGGCTTTGACGCTGTTGCCCTGCACGGTGCCCTGAGCCAGGGTCTGCGCAACCGCCGCCTGATGGCCCTGCGCCAAGGCCAGGTGCAGATTCTGGTGGCAACCGATGTTGCAGCCCGTGGTATCGACGTGCCCACCATCACCCACGTGTTCAACTTTGGCCTGCCCATGAAGGCCGAGGACTACACCCACCGCATTGGCCGTACCGGCCGTGCTGGTCGCGATGGTTTGGCCATCACCTTTGCTGAAATGCGCGACCGTCGCAAGATTTTCGACATCGAAGCCTACACACGCCAGCCCATCAAGGCTGAAACGATTCCTGGCCTGGAGCCTCAACAGCGCGCGCCTGAATCCCGCCCAGCCTTTGCCGGCCGTGGCAACGGTGGCGGCTTCGGCGGCGACCGTGATCGCAAGTTCAGCAATGGCCCCCGCGAAGGTGGCTTTGGTGGCAACCGCGGCAATGGCGGCGGCTTCGGCGGACGCCCACCCGCTGGTGCTCCCCGTGATTTCGGCCACAGCGCACGTGACTTCGGTGGCGCATCCCGCGAAGGTTTCAGCTACGAACGCAAGGGCGGTTTCAACGACCGCTTTGCCGGCCAGGGCGCTCCCCGCGGTGATGCACGTCCTCCCCGCGGCGACTTCCAGCCGCGTGGTGACTTCCAAGCCCCCCGTGGCGATTTCGGTGCCCCTCGCGGTGACTTTGCGGCCCGCAAGCCTGCCTTCGGCAAGCCTGCTGGCTTTGCCAAGCCCGGCAACGGCGGCAAGGTGTTTGTGCCCCGTGACGCCAAGAAGCGTCCCGCTCGCAACACCGACTGATCGCACCTGCTCAGTGCAATAAAAAAGGCCTCGCAAGAGGCCTTTTTTTCGTCTGAACGATGGGGGGGCTCGTCAGGCCATCCCGTTGCGGCTGGCCAGCTCCACAAACAGGCCCGCGTGGTCCAGATCGGCCAGCCCGTGGTCTATGCCCTGGGCGTAGAGCCGCTCGAACAGCGCCGTGATCGGCGCGTCAAACCCCACCTCGCTGGCCGTGGCCAGGGCGTTGCGCAGGTCCTTGATCTGCACCGTCATGCGGGCGCGGGGCGCAAAGTCGCGGTCCACCATGCGCTGGCCGTGCACCTGCAGGATGCGGCTGTCCGCAAAGCCACCGGTGATGGCTTCTTTTACCTTGCCCATGTCGGCACCGCCGCGCTCGCACAGCAGCAGGGCCTCCGCAATCACGCCAATGGTGGCGCCTACGATCATCTGGTTGGCCAGCTTGGTGAGCTGGCCGGAGCCTATGGGCCCCACGTGGGTGGGGCGGCCGAATACCTTGAGCACCGGCACCGCGCGTTCAAAATTGCTGGGCTTTCCGCCCACCATGATCGCCAGCGTGCCCTGTTCCGCACCTACGGTACCGCCCGAAACGGGGGCATCCAGATACTCCACGCCCAGCTCGCTCAGGCGGGCGGCGTGGTCGCGGGCTTCAATGGGTTTGATGGAGGACATGTCGACCAAGAGCGTACCGGGCTGGATGGCGCCAGCGGCGCCCAGCTCGAACAGCACATGGCCGACCACACCGCCGTGGTCCAGCATGAGAATGATTAGCTCGGCGTCCTTGACCACTTGCGCCGGGGTGTTGTGTACCGTGGCGCCCAGGGACATGAGCTGTTCGGCCTTGTGCCGGGTTCGGTTCCAGACGTGAACCGAATGCCCGGCTTCACACAGGCGGCGCCCCATGGGCAGGCCCATGAGGCCAATGCCGAGTAATGCTATTTTCATGGTGACTCTTGTGCTCCTCGGCACAAGAATAGCGCTACCCGATGCAAGGCGGGTGTCAGGGGGTCAACAAAGGCTGTCGAAACGCTGACAGCCTGTGCCCGGCGCCTTACATCAGCAGGTGTTCGCCCGCGTTGTCGCCGCCCAGCGTCACGTAGTTCACCTTGCGGATGTCCATGAGCTTTTTGCCACCGGCGTAGCTGATGGAGCTTTGCACGTCCTGCTCCATCTCGACTAGCGTTTCGGCCAGCTTGCCCTTGATGGGCTCCAGGATGCGCTTGCCTTCCACGTGCTTGTACTCGCCCTTGTTGAAGTCAGAGGCCGAGCCGTAGTACTCCTTGAACAGGGCGCCGTCCACTTCAACGGTTTTGCCGGGCGATTCTTCGTGGCCTGCAAACAGCGAACCAATCATCACCATGCTGGCACCAAAGCGGATGCTCTTGGCGATGTCACCATGGCTGCGGATGCCGCCATCGGCAATGATGGGCTTGGTGGCCACGCGGGCACACCATTTCAGCGCAGACAGCTGCCAGCCGCCGGTGCCAAAGCCGGTTTTGAGCTTGGTGATGCAGACCTTGCCCGGGCCTACGCCCACCTTGGTCGCGTCAGCCCCCCAGTTTTCCAGGTCGATGACGGCCTCGGGGGTAGCCACATTGCCGGCGATGACGAAGCTGCCGGGCAGGTGCTTCTTCAGGTAAATGATCATGTCGCGCACGCTGTCGGCGTGGCCGTGGGCGATGTCGATGGTGATGTACTCGGGGGTGACGCCCAGCGCCACCAGCTGGTCTACCGTGGCGTAGTCGGGTTTTTTGACGCCCAGCGAGATGGACGCAAACAGGCCCTTGGCGTGCATGGCCTGGGTGAACTCCACGTTGTCCAGGTCAAAGCGGTGCATCACGTAGAAATAGCCGTTTTGTGCCAGCCATTCGCAGATGGACTCGTCCACCACGGTCTTCATGTTGGCGGGTACGGCAGGGATGCGGAATTTGCGGCTGCCCAGCTCAACGCTGGCATCGCATTCGGAACGGCTCTCCACCCGGCATTTGCGGGGCAGCAAGAGGATGTTGTCGTAGTCAAAAATTTCCATGGCCCAAGCTCCTATCCAAAGTTTTCAGGTTCAAAAACACTGGGCGCTTGGACTGACACCGGCCATAAAAAAACCGGGTGCCAATTGCTTGGGCCCGGTGCTTGATTCTAGGCGGGTTGGGGGCAGGGCGGTATATGGTTTTTTATATGGGTGCCAAACAGGCGGTGCGCCGCGCCTTTCTACAATCGGGGCATGCATTCCCTCGCCGCCCCTGGCAACACCTCCCCCCTGTTACACAACCTCAACCCCGAGCAACTGGCCGCTGTCACCCTGCCAGCCGAGCACGCGCTGATCCTGGCGGGGGCCGGTTCTGGCAAAACCCGGGTGCTGACCACGCGCATTGCCTGGCTGCTGCAGAACGGCTATGTCTCGCCCGGCGGCATTCTGGCGGTCACCTTTACCAACAAGGCGGCCAAGGAGATGATGACGCGGCTCTCCGCCATGCTGCCGGTGAATGTGCGCGGTATGTGGATTGGCACCTTTCATGGCCTGTGCAACCGCTTCCTGCGTGCACATTACAAGAATGCCGGCCTGCCGCAGGCGTTTCAGATTCTGGACACGCAGGACCAGCTCAGCGCCATCAAGCGCCTGTGCAAGCAGTACGACATTGACACCGAACGCTTTCCGCCCAAGCAGCTGGGCTGGTTCATTGGCAACTGCAAGGAAGAAGGCCTGCGCCCCAAGGATGTGGTGGCCAGCGACCCCGACACACGCAAGAAGGTCGAGGTCTACCAGCTCTACGAGGACCAGTGCCAGCGCGAAGGCGTGGTGGATTTTGGTGAGCTCATGCTGCGCAGCTACGAGCTGCTGCGCGACAACACACCTATCCGTGAGCACTACCAGCGGCGCTTTCGCCACATCCTGATCGATGAGTTTCAGGACACCAACAAGCTGCAGTACGCCTGGATCAAGATGATTGCGGGGCAGGGCAGTGATGGACTGCTGAACGGCGCGGGTGGCGCTGTGCTGGCCGTGGGCGATGACGACCAGAGCATCTACGCCTTCCGCGGTGCGCGCGTGGGCAATATGACGGACTTTGTGCGCGAGTTCCAGGTGCGCCAGCAGATCAAGTTGGAGCAGAACTACCGCAGCTACAGCAACATCCTGGACAGCGCCAACGCGCTCATCAGCCACAACAGCCGCCGCCTGGGCAAGAACCTGCGCACCGAGCAGGGTGTGGGGGAACCGGTGCGGGTGTACGAGGCACCCAGCGACTTTGCCGAGGCGCAGTGGATGGTGGACGAGATGAAGCAGCTCATCCGCGACGATGTGGAGCGCAAGGAGATTGCGGTGCTCTACCGCAGCAACGCACAAAGCCGGGTGATTGAAACCGCGCTGTTCAACGCGGCTATTCCGTACCGCGTGTACGGTGGCCTGCGCTTCTTCGAGCGCGCCGAAATCAAGCACGCGCTGTCCTATTTGCGCCTGCTGGAGAACCCCAACGATGACACCAGCTTTTTGCGCGTCGTGAACTTTCCCGCGCGTGGCATTGGCGCGCGCAGCATCGAGCAGTTGCAGGATCTGGCCAAGGCCACGGGTTGCTCGCTGCACGATGCGGTGAGCACACTGAGCGGCCGGCCTGGCGCGGTGATTGCAGGCTTTGTGGCCAAACTGGACGTGCTGCGCGAGCAAACCGTGGGCCTGAACCTCAAGGACATCATCCAACTCATGCTGGACAACAGTGGCCTGCGTGAGCATTACGAAAAAGAGCGTGAAGGCGAAGACCGGCTGGAGAACTTGGACGAACTGGTCAATGCCGCCGAGAGCTTTGTGATGCAGGAAGGCTTTGGCCGGGAGGCGCCGGGCATGACCGCACTGGTGAGTTCACCCGATGCACTGAGCCAGAGCCCCGCCAGCCAGGGCCTCAGCGGTGCGGCGCTGGATGCGGTGCCGGATGAGTTTGGCGACACCGGCGAAACCCTCTCGCCCCTGCAGGCCTTCCTGACCCATGCGGCGCTGGAAGCCGGTGACAACATGGCCGCCGCAGGACAAGATGCAATCCAGCTCATGACGGTGCACAGCTCTAAGGGCCTGGAGTTTGACTGCGTGTTCATCACCGGCATGGAAGAGGGCCTGTTCCCGCACGAGAACTCCATGAGCGACCACGACGGTCTGGAAGAGGAGCGCCGCCTGGCCTATGTGGCGATCACGCGCGCACGCAAACGTCTGTACCTGAGCCATTCGCAAACCCGCATGCTGCACGGCCAGACGCGCTTCAACCTCAAGAGCCGCTTCTTTGACGAGTTGCCGGAGGAGTGCCTCAAGTACCTCACGCCCAAGCAGCAGCCCATGCCCGCCGGAGGCGGCGTGGGTGGTTTTGGCAACAGTTGGGGTGGTGGAGGCTATGCTACAAATTCAGGAGCTGGTCGCGCATATTCCACGGGGGCTGCAGGTCCATTTGGCACTTATGCAGCGCCACCGAAGGAAGTCGCGCGCAAGGAAGACCCCACCGGCCTGCAAAAAGGCCAGAAAGTGTTTCACACCAAATTTGGCGAGGGTACGGTGCTGATGCTGGAAGGCGCAGGCGACGATGCGCGCGCGCAGATCAACTTCCCGCGCCACGGCACCAAATGGCTGGCGCTCAGCGTGGCCAAACTCACACCGGTTCCTTGAATGCCTGAACTTTCCGAAAGCACCCCATGAGCCTGGACATTGCCAACACCCCGCCCGCGCCGTATTACGCGGTCATCTTCACCAGCCTGCGCACCGCCGTGGACGAGGGCTATGGCGATATGGCCGAGAAGATGGTGGCGCTGGCTGCGCAGCAGCCGGGCTTTCTGGGGGTGGAGTCCGCGCGCGACGGCGTGGGTATCACCGTGTCTTACTGGACCGACCTGGAGTCCATCCGCGCCTGGAAGGCCAACGCCGAGCACCAGGTGGCGCAGAAGCTCGGCCATGAGAAATGGTATGCCGCGTTCAAGACCCGCATTGCGCGCGTGGAGCGGGACTACAGCCTGTGAGCCGACCATAAAAAAAGGCCTGTCAATGACAGGCCTTTTTGGGGGGAGACAGTAGTCTGTTTAGACTGACTTGCTCTGTTTGCGACGACGTGCCATGGTGCCCATCAGGCCCAGGCCCGCCAGCAGCAAGGCGTAGGTTTCGGGTTCGGGCACAGCGCTCACCGAGATGTTGTCCAGCGCGGGGCCTGCATTGCCGGAGGTTCGGCTGGCAAAGCTCAGGGTGGTGCTGGTGCTTACCGCAGCAAATGTTGCGGTGTAGTGGGTCCAGCCCATGTTGTTGGCGTTGTGACCAGTGGTATTAAAGTCATACAGGCCAACAGGGCCGAGATTAACTGACAGTCCTTTGATTGCTGGACCCGCAAAAGGGTTGCCAGCCAAGTCAAACGACAAGGTATAGACCTGACCAATCACGGTGCTGAGCACTTGGTAAATGGAGCCTTTGCCTGTGCCGTTCAGGTCCAGGCTATTGTTGCCGCCAGCTGGAGTCCAGAACGAACTGCTCACCAGATCCACATTGCGCGGTCCAAAAACGGTCCAGCCCATCAATCCTTGGGAGAGGCTGCTAAAGGTGTCGAATCCCGCGCCGCTTTGCACGGTTTGGGCTTCAAAGCCACCGTTCGCGACTAGGTTAGCGGCGCTCGCTTGAGTGGCGCCGGCCAACAAGGCGACGGCGAGAGCAATTGCATTGATTTTTTTCATAATAGTGTTTTCCTTGCTCAGATCATTTGCAGGTCGTGCGGCGACGGCGCACCGCGGCGCCAATGAGGCCCAGACCGGCCAAGAGCATCGCGTAGGTTTCTGGTTCTGGCACAGCGGTTACCGAGATGTTGTCCAGTGCCACGCCGTAGGGTGAGTCTTGCATACCAGCGAAGTGCAAGGTGCTGCTGGTGCTGACGGCCTGGAAGAAGAAGCTCTGCTTGGTCCAACCCATGGCGCTATGGCTGTGATCAGCCGTGTCAAAGGTGTACTGCGGCTGTTGGCTCAGGCCCACTTGCAAATACTTGAGTGTGTCGCCCGCGTCGTCAGGGTTGCCCGCCATGTCAAACGAGATCAGGTACTTTTGACCGACCACGGTGGCGAAGGTTTGAGAAATCGTGCCGTCCTGGTTGCCGCTCAGGTCCAGGCTGTAAGCGCCGGAGGAGGGCGCCCAGTAACTGTTGATCAGGTCCACGCTACCGTCATTGATGGTCCAACCGGTCAGGCTGCTGGAGCCCGCACCATAGGTGGTGAAGGCGCCACTGAAAGTGGAGGATTCGAAGCCGCCGTTGACGATCAGGTTGGAGGAGGCGGAGGCAAAGGGCGAAAGTGCCACCAAGGCCATACCGGCCAACCACTGCTTGGAAATTTTCATGACGATCCCTATGGTGAAAAGGCAAGACGTGACACGCCTTACAGTTGTAACGAATTGTCTGGGGTTTACCCGATGTTCGCCATAGTCCATCCGGACTAGGCCCGGACCGTCCAGGGTGCTTCTCAGTGCCGTCTCTCCTCTATAGTGCGGCCTGTCCATGACCCACGAAGCCCAGAAACCTGCCCGTTCACCCTCCCGCCCCTCCTTGCAGGTAGTGGCGGGGCGTTACCAGTTGCTGCGCAAGATTGGCAACGGTGGCATGGGGGCGGTGTACTTGGCCAAGCAGATCGGCGTGGGCAATCAGGTTGCGCTGAAGTTTTTGCCGGCCCATCTGTCAGACGACCCGCAACTGCGCAGGCGCTTTGAGCGCGAGGCTGCGCTGAACCTGGAGGTGAACCACCCCGGCGCTGCCCAGTTGCTGGACACGGGCACCGATGCGGATGGCCAGCTCTACCTGGCTTTTGAGTATGTGGAGGGCGATGACCTCTCCACCCTGCTGGACCGGGAAGGCGCGTTGTCGTTTGACGACGCCATCACACTGACCTGCAAGGTAGCCGAGGTGCTGGCCTTTGCCCATGCCAAGGGCGTGGTGCACCGGGATATCAAGCCAGAGAACATCCGTGTGCGGCGCGATCTGGCGGGTCTGCATGTGAAGGTACTGGACTTTGGCATTGCCCGCCTGATGGACGGGGTGGGCACCCAGCTTACGGCCGATGGCAGTGTGGCCGGTACGCCGCGCTACATGGCGCCGGAACAAATTTCTGCAGGCACCATCGATGCCCGCACCGATGTCTATGCGCTGGGCCTGGTGCTGTTTGAAGCGCTGAGCGGGCGCGAGGCCTTTACCCGCGATAGCACCTCGCAGCTGCTGTGGGCGCAGCTCCACGATCCGGTGCCGCCTTTGATGGACGTGCAGCCGCTGCGCGACTACCCCGCCCTGGACGCCGTGATTGCCCAGGCATGCGCCAAGGCGCCGGAGCAGCGCTTTGCCAGCATGCAAGCCTTGGTGGCGGCGCTGCGGGCTCTGCAATCCCCACTGTGGTGGGGTGTGCCGGTCGCCGTGCCACGGCGGCCGCGTGCCGTGTTCAGCGGATCGGACGTATCCGCCCGCGAGCCCGTGCAACTGCCGCGCCCGGGGCGCAAGACCTTTTTGCAGATTCGCGCCAGCGCCTGGGCGGCGATTGCGGTGGGCGTGTTGGCGGTGGGGCTGGCCAGTGCCGCGCTGTGGGTGGCGCTGGACCAGCGCAGCGCACGGGCACCAGCGCCCACGTTGCAGCAGGCCGCAGTGGCCGTGGCTGCTGCGCCGGTGGCGGCCCCCGCGTCGTCGCCAACCGCTGCGCCTGCAGCGGTGGCCGTGGCCCCGGCCCCCGTGATGCCATCCGTAAAAACGCCAATGCTTCCCCCTGGCAAAGTAGCGGCTACTCCCCCAGCTGCTACCGCCACACCAGCCGTCCCCGGCGTGGCCACCACCATAGGCGAGATGCCCGAGTGCGCGCAGTTGGGTGTCTATGACAGCCCAATGACGCGTATGACCGTGGCCCAGTTGGAGCAGCTGGCCCGCAACGTAAAGTACATGGCGCCTTCGGTCATTGCCAACCAGATGCTGTCGATCAAGACCCGTGCCGATAGTTTTCATCCCGATTCGCGGGAATGCCTGTACCGCTCCATGCTGATCGGCATGGTGCTGAACGAAAAAGTGGTGATGGCCTCAACGCCCGCGTTATGGGGCCACAGCCACACCGTGCCCGAGCTGGAGCGCCTGTTCATGGAGCAACCTCTGCAGCAGGACTGGACCTTGGCCCAGCGCAAGGACGTGCTGCGTCAGATCGAAACCCTGTTCATTGCCAACCTGCAAAAGGATGCGCCGGGCGACGATGTGTACTGGCGCCGCATGTACTACGGTCTGATCTTCATGTGCGAGGCCACAGGTGAAGCACGCGAGAAAGCTGGCGCCAAGCGCGTGAGCGAAAGCAGCTGCCTCAAACTCAAACCGATGGTCTAGCGATCGGGTTGAGGGTTGCCACGGTTTGTTCACCAAACTGTCATATTGCGTTTCTAGGATGCGCTCTGTTTGTCCACCTTCGAACGGAAGCCTTCCATGTCGCACACCCCTTTGACCACCCGCCGCTCGGCGCTCAAATTCCTGGCCACGGCCCCCATGCTGCCGCTGGGCACCTTGGCCTCCAGCACCCTGTTGGGTGGCTGCGCCACCACCGGTACTGCCAGCTCCAGTGCGCCATTTGCTTCTGCGGCTTTCACCGCCATGGCAGCACCCTCGTTGGCTAACCCTGCGGCCATGGCCACCACTACCGTAGCGTCCAGTCTGCAAGTGACCCTGCAAGACGGAAGCACCCGCGCCTACAAACTGGCCTACGAGACCTTTTTCATCACTGGTGACCGCGTGCCCGATGGCAATGGCGGCACCATGCTGGCCGGCGGCTACGTGGACATTCTGAACAAGCCCATCATCGACACCTCGGTGCCCGGCAAAGAGCGCCAGTTCTTCTCCGACTGTCCGGACGGCACCTCGCTGTTGCAGCTGCCGACCACCACCGTCAAGGGCATCAAGGGCAAGGCCGTGTTTGCCGTGGTGCAGTTTGAATACACCAATGCCGACCAGAGCGGTGCCGATGCTTATGGCACGCTGCCATCCCCCATCGCCGTGCTGACGCTGGACCAGGACCCCGCCACCGGCAAGCTCACGCTGGTGAAATACCACAACGTGGACACCTCACAGGCGCAGGGCCTGTGGATCACCTGCGGCTCCAGCCTGTCGCCCTGGGGCACGCATTTGTCCAGCGAAGAGTACGAACCCGATGCCTTCTTCGTGGCCGAGAACAAAGTGTTCAAGTCCTTCAGCAAAAACCTGTTTGGGGAAGAAAGCATTGCCAACCCTTACCACTATGGCCACCAGCCGGAAGTGACGGTGAACCCCGACGGAACGGGCACCTTGGTCAAGCACTACTGCATGGGTCGCCTCTCGCACGAGCTGATCCAGGTCATGCCAGACAACCGCACCGCGCTGATGGGCAACGACGCGACCAATAGCGGCCTGTTCATGTTCGTGGCCGACAAGGAAAAGACCCTGTCCGCAGGTACCTTGTATGTGGCCAAGCTGGGCGAAGGTTTCTCCATTGACCCTGCCGCACCTGGCGCCAAGCTCAGCTGGATCAAGCTGGGCCATGCAACCAGTGACGAGATTGAAAAACTGGCCAACAAGCTCAAGCCGACGGACATCATGGACGTGCGCAAGACCGACCCGAATGACGCCAGCTTCACCAAGATTTTTTACAACGGCGCGGCCAATTGGGTCAAGGTCAAACCCGGCATGGAAAAGGCCGCCGCCTTCCTGGAAACCCAGCGCTATGCCTACCTCATGGGTGGCAGCATGGGCTTCACCAAGATGGAGGGCACCACGGTCAACGCGAAGGACAAGATTGCCTACTCTGCCCTGCAGAACATGCAGGACTCCATGGTGAAGACCGGCAAGGGCTGGAACGCAGCCAGCGGTATTGCGCTGGACAAGCCACTGATTGCCGGAGGCGTGATGGCCCATACGCTCAGTGCTGGTCAGAACGACCAAACTGGCACAGCCATCAAGAGCGACTGGGTGCCCTCACTGACCCGCGCGCTGCTGGTGGGTGAAGACATCGCGCCCGATGCACTGGGCAACCGTGCCAATCCCGACCTGGTCTCCAACCCCGACAACCTGAAGTTCTCCGAGAAGCTGCGCACGCTGTTCATTGGTGAGGACAGCAGCACGCACGTGAACAACTTTGTCTGGGCCTACAACGTGGACACCAAGCAGCTCAGCCGCCTGATGTCCATGCCCTCGGGTGCCGAAGCCACGGGCCTGGGGGTGGTGGACGACCTGAATGGCTGGACCTACATCACCACCAACTTCCAGCACCCTGGTGACTGGCTGCCAGCGCTGCACGGCAAGGTGCAGGCCACGCTGGACCCGCTGGTGCGTGCCAACTACAAAAACCGCTTTGGCGCTGCGGTGGGCTACCTGACTGGCGCGCCTGCAGCGATCAAGCTGGGCTGAGCGGCAACCCCATGAACCAAAAAAAGCCGGGCAGTGCCCGGCTTTTTTGATGGAGAAAGTAGTTTTCAGCGCCCCAGCATGTCTGCCGGATGCATCTGGCCTTCTTTCTCTTCCATATAGCCCTTGCCGTCCTTCACGCCTTTTTTGCCCAGGACTTGCCAGGCGGTTTGCTGGTTCACCAGCTTGGCCAGGTACTCCAGCTCTTCGTCGGTGTGGTTGATGGCCTTGGCAGGCGTCAGCATGCGGCCCTCCTTGGGCTGCACTTCGCCCCAGAAGGCCTGGTGGTAGCTGGAGCGGCTCACGGTCTTGTCACCGCCCGCGGCCATTTCCACCGTGCCGTAGCAGTTGCAGAAGTAGCTGCGGTTGTCCTGGTTGGCAAAAATCTCGGTGTACACGCCGGTGCCGCGGATGCCCGCGGTCAGCGTGGGGGTGATGATCTGGCGGCTGGTGCCCTTGCCCCAGACGCTGATGACGGCGCCAGTGATCATGCGCAGCACGCTCACCGCATTCAGGGTGGCACCACGCTCTACGGTGATGCGTGAGTTTTGCCGCACATGGAATGACGAGCTACCCACCACAAAGATCAGGCTGGAGCCCGGGCCGGTGACGATTTCGTCCCCGGTCTGGATCGGTTGCTGCGCACGCAGGCGGTCACCATTCAGCGTGGCGTCGCCCACCAGTTCCACGATATTGCTGCGCGACTGGGCCTGCGCTGCGGCATAGCCGCCCATGGCGGTCCAGCCCGCGGCAGCTTGCAAGAAGCTGCGGCGCTGGAACCACGACACCTCGGATTCGCTACGGCCTTGAAGGGTGTGCTGCGTCATTCGGATGCTCCTGGAGTGACTTCAAACGAGTCTTGGAAGGTGAAATAAATCGACGTGAAAAACATGGCCGCCATGGCCATGCCCGCAGGAAAGAGGATAGCCGTGATCAGCTCCGGGCTGCCCAAAATAGCCGCCACAATGGCGACTGTCAGGCCCATGGAGAGGAAGACCGCCATCCACACCAGTCCGAACAGCGTGAAGGCCCAGAAGTTCCGCAAACACGCCACCATGCTGAAAAACAGGCTTTTGACAGGCGAGATGCCATGCCAGTGCACCAGCGCCGGTGCGTGCCAGAACAGCAGCGACAGCGGCAGGTACAGCACCATGGCGACCAGAGCCGCGGTCTGAAAATCGCTTTGCTGCAGCACCTCGGCGTTGAGCTCGCCGCCCAGCAGGTACAGGCTGGCAAATTTGCCGCCGTCCACCAGGGCCGACAGGCCCATCACCACCAAGAAGCCCAGCGCATACAACACGCCCAGCACCAGCATGGCGCGCAGTTGCTGGCGCCCGGCGCGAAACGCGCTGACCAGCACCGTGGGCATGGGGAACTTGCCCTTGGTGGTTTCTTCGGTGGCGGCCATCAGGCCCAGCGTGGCGGCGGGCAGCAGGGCCAGCGCAATCGCATTGCCCAGCAAGGGCACCAGGCTCAGCACCGACATGGCCGCCATGAACAGAAAGAACAGGCCCGTCAATGCAAGTGGCTGGCGGAAGAAGGTGCGTATGCCCTGGCGCACCCATTGCACCCCGCGGCCGGCTGGAACGAGTTGGAGTTTCATGCGGTAAGGGCGTCGGCGGTTTGCAACTGTTGCAGAGTGAGCGGGTGGGCCACGCGCTGGCGCAGCACGCGTTCAAAGTGGGTGGGGTCGTGGGCTTGGAGCATGGAGGCTTCGCGGGGCAGGTGCCAGTCCCACAGGCGGGAAATCCAGAACCGCAGGGCCCCGGCGCGCAGCATGGCAGGCAGCAGATCGCGCTCCTGTGGTGTGAGCGGGCGCACGCCGGCATAGGCATCCACAAACGCGGCGGACCGCTCCAGGTCGGCCGCACCCGTGGGCAGGTCGATGCACCAGTCGTTCAGGCACACGGCCAGGTCGAATAGCCAGGCATCGGTGCCGGCAAAGTAAAAGTCAAAGAAGCCGCTCAGTGTGGGCACGCCGTCCACGGTGTCAAACATCACGTTGTCGCGAAACAGGTCGGCGTGGATGGCCCCACGCGGCAGGGCGGTGTAGGCGCTTTGGCTGGCCACGTGGTTTTGGTAGGCCAGCTCGGCCTGCAGCAGTTGGGCCTGGGCGGGTTCCAGGTGCGGTAGCACCACGGGCACGGTCTCGTTCCACCAGGACAGGCCGCGCAGGTTGGGCTGTTGCATGCTGAAGTCGCGCCCGGCCAAGTGCATGCGCGCCAGCGTGGCGCCCACCTGGCGGCAGTGGTCCACGCCCGGGGCCAGTTCGCTTTTGCCCTTCAGGCGGTTCACTACGGCTGCGGGCTTGCCATTCAGGCTGTGCAGCACATCGCCATCGCGGTTGGCCGCGGGGTCGGGCACCGGAATGCCGTGGAAGGCCAGGTGCTTCATCAGCCGCAGGTAAAACGGCAACTGCTCCGCACTCAGCCGTTCGAACAGGGTCAGCACATAGGGCGCCTGGTCGGTGGTGACGAAGTAGTTCGTGTTTTCAATACCCCCGGAGCAGCCCTCCAGGGTTTGAAGGTTGCCCAGCTTGAGGGATGTGAGGAAAGTGCTGGCCTCGTCGAGCGAGACCTCTGTGTAAACCGCCATGGGGCAATTGTAGGGGTCAGCCCGGCCAAATCGCGGTCTGGCGCAGGCACAATGCCAAGATGAGCGAACCCCGTAAAACCCTGCTGCTGGTCGATGGTTCCAGCTACCTGTACCGCGCCTTCTTTGCCGGTGGCGAGACCATGAGCATCACGCTGCCCGATGGCACGGTGCAAAAGACCGGCGCCATTCGCATCATGATCAACATGATGAACAGCCTGCGCAAGGAAGTGCCGGCCGATTACGTCGCCTGTGTGTTCGATGCCAAGGGCCCGACCTTCCGCGACGCCATCTACCCTGAGTACAAGGCCCACCGCGACCCCATGCCCGACGACCTGCGCAGCCAGATTGCGCCCATCCACGAGGTGGTGCGCCACCTGGGCTGGACGGTGCTGGACGTACCCGGTGTGGAGGCCGATGACGTGATTGGCACGCTGGCTGTGCTGGCCGCGCAGCAGGATTTTGATGTGGTGGTGAGCAGCGGCGACAAGGACCTGGCCCAGCTGGTGACCGAGCGCATCACCATCATCGACACCATGAACGGCAAGCGCCGCGACCTGGCCGGCGTGCAGGCCGAATTCGGCATCCCCGCCAGCCTGATGCTGGACTACCAGAACCTGGTGGGCGACACCGTGGACAACGTGCCCGGCGTGCCCAAGGTGGGCCCCAAGACCGCGGTGAAGTGGCTGCTGGAATACGGCTCGTTGCAGGCCGTGGTCGAGAACGCGGACAAGATTGGCGGCGTGGTGGGCGAGAACCTGCGCAAGACGCTGGACTGGCTGCCCACGGGCCGCTCGCTGCTGACCATCAAGACCGACTGCGATTTGAAGGACTGGCTGCCGAGCCTGCCCGCTATGGATTCTGTAGCCGTTGGCGCAGAGAATACGGGGGCTCTGGTCGCTTTTTATGAAAAATATGGCTTCAAGGGCCTGGCCAAAGCAGCCGGTGCCGCCAGTAGCGACTCGACCCCTGCGCCCGCTGCCAAGGCGCCCAAGGTCGGCAAAACGTCGGCCGCAGCACCTGGCCTGTTTGATGAACCGGCTGAACCCGTTGCCGAATCCGCGCCCCGCGCCAGCAACCTGAATTACGACACCGTGCTGACCTGGGATTCCTTGGACGCCTGGCTGGCCAAGCTGCAGGCAGCGGAGTTGGTGGCGCTGGATACCGAAACCACCTCGCTGGACGAAATGCGCGCCGAGATTGTGGGCATCAGCTTCAGCGTGGCCGTGGGGCAAGCCGCCTACATCCCGGTCGCCCACCGCTACCCCGACGCGCCCGACCAGCTCAACCGCGAAGAGGTGCTGGCCAAACTCAAGTCCTGGCTGGAAAACCCGCAGGCCAAAAAGCTGGGCCAGCACATCAAGTACGACCGCCATGTGTTTGCCAACCACGGCATTGAGGTGCAGGGCTACGCCCACGACACCATGTTGCAAAGCTATGTGCTGGAAGTGCACAAGCCCCACGGCCTGAGCAGCCTGGCCGAGCGCCACCTGGGCCGCAGCGGCATCAGCTTTGAAGACCTGTGTGGCAAGGGCGCGAACCAGATCAGCTTTGACCAGGTGGATATTGCCAAGGCCTCCGAGTACTCGTGCGAAGACTCGGACCAGACGCTGGACGTGCACGGGGCACTGTGGCCGCAGCTCGACGCAGACGATAAGCTGAAGTTCGTCTACGAACTGGAAATCGCCAGCAGCGAAGCCCTGTACCGCATCGAGCGCAATGGCGTGCTGATCGACGCGCCCACACTGGCCGCCCAAAGCCATGAGTTGGGCCAGCGCATCCTGCAGCTGGAGACCGAGGCCTACGAGATTGCTGGCCAGCCATTCAACCTCAGCAGCCCCAAGCAGCTGGGTGAAATCTTCTTCGACAAGCTGGGCATGCCCGTGGTCAAGAAGACCGCCACCGGCGCGCGCAGCACCGACGAAGAGGTGCTGGAGAAACTGGCTGAGGACTACCCGCTGCCGGCCAAGCTGCTGGAGCACCGCAGCCTGTCCAAGCTCAAGGGCACCTACACCGACAAGCTGGCCCTGCTGGCGCTGCCGCGCACGGGCCGCGTGCACACGCACTACGCGCAGGCGGTGGCCGTGACCGGACGCCTCTCCAGCAACGACCCCAACCTGCAGAACATCCCCATCCGCACTGCAGAGGGCCGGCGCGTGCGCGAGGCCTTCGTGGCCGCACCGGGCTGTGTGATAGCGAGCGCCGATTACAGCCAGATCGAGCTGCGCATCATGGCGCACATCAGTGGCGACGAGGCGCTGCTGCGCGCGTTCACCGACGGGCTGGACGTGCACCGGGCCACCGCAGCCGAGGTGTTTGGCGTGGCGGTGGACCAGGTGAGCAGCGAGCAGCGCCGCTACGCCAAGGTGATCAACTTCGGCCTGATCTACGGCATGAGCGCCTTTGGCCTGGCGCGCAATTTAGGCATCGACAACACGGCGGCCAAAAACTACATCGCGCGCTACTTTGAGCGCTACCCCGGTGTGAAGCTCTACATGGAGTCCACCCGCGCGCTGGCCAAAGAGCAGGGCTATGTGGAAACCGTGTTTGGCCGGCGCCTGCAGCTTGCGGGTATCCAGTCGGCCAAGGGCGCGTTGCTGGCGGGGCTGGAGCGTGCTGCCATCAACGCGCCCATGCAGGGTACGGCGGCCGATCTCATCAAACTCAGCATGGTGCAGGTGCAGCAAGTGCTTGACGCTGAGCACAGAGCGACCAAAATGATCATGCAGGTGCATGACGAACTGGTGTTTGAGGTGCCTGAGGCCGAGGTGGACTGGCTCAAAACCGAGATTCCGCGCCTGATGGCCGGGGTGGCGGCCCTGAAGGTGCCCCTGCTGGCCGAGGTTGGGGTTGGCCCTAATTGGGACAAAGCCCATTAAGGTGGACGATGGGTTGGTCGGTAATCCGGTCAACGGTTGGAACGTCGGTAACGCATAAGAAAGAAGAGGACGACCTATGGGGCTCCATCGCATGAAGATTGCCACCAAACTGTGGGCGTTCATTTTGCTGGTCATTGGAGCGATTTGCGCTGTAGCGGTGGTGGGCCTGATTCGCAGTGCCAGCATCTTGGGTGAGGGCCGTGCCTCGCAGGCCAATGCCGTGGACCTGGTGCAAATTGCCACCGAGTGGAATGGACTGACCATGACCAACGCGGCGCGCAACCAGGCGATTTTGCTGAGCCAGGGCCCTGCGGTGGCCGAGGCCTTCAAGGAACCGGTGAACGCCACCAGCGCCCAGATTGGCGAGTTGCAGAAGAAGATCGAAGCCATGCCGCTGACCGACACGGACAAGGCGCAAATGCAGAAGATTGGCGAGCTGCGCAAGTCGGTGATTGCTCTGCGCGACAAGGCACGTGAACTCAAGGCTGCCGGTAGCGAGCCCGAGGCCCTGCAAATTATGGAGTCGCAGTACCTGCCCGCTATGGGCAACTACATTGCGGCCCAAAAAGAGATGGTGGGGATGCAGAAGCGCCGTGTGACCGAGGTGGTGGCTGAAACCGAACGCCGTCGCGCAGCAAACTCCGTGGGCATTCTGGTGGGGCTGGCGGTCATCGTTGCCGCCATTTTTGCAGGCACGGCCTGGCTGGTACGCTCCATCCGCGAGCCATTGGTGCAGGCCAACGAGCTGGCAGCCCGCATTGCGCAGGGTGACCTGAGCTCGGTCATCCACACCAACCGGGAGGACGAATTTGGTTCCTTGCTGGTGTCGCTGCGCAGCATGAATGAGTCGCTGGCGCGCATGGTGTCTCAGGTGCGCAGCAGCACCGACAGCATCGCCATTGCCAGCGCCGAGATCGCCATGGGCAACAACGACCTGGCCCAGCGCACCGAACAGACCTCCAGCAACCTGCAGGCCACGGCCTCCAGCATGGACGGGCTGACTACCACGGTGCAACATAGCTCGGACAACGCACGCCAGGCCAGCGCACTGGCGGCCAGCGCGTCCAGTGTGGCCCAGCGCGGTGGCGAGGTAGTCACCCAGGTGGTCAGCACCATGCAAGAGATTGACGCCAGCAGCAAGAAGATTGCCGACATCATCAGCGTGATCGATGGCATTGCATTCCAGACCAACATCTTGGCGCTGAATGCGGCGGTGGAAGCTGCACGTGCGGGCGAGCAAGGCCGTGGGTTTGCGGTGGTGGCAAGTGAAGTGCGCAGCCTGGCTGGCCGCAGTGCAGAGGCTGCCAAGGAGATCAAAGGCCTGATTGGCACCTCGGTGGACCGGGTCGAATCTGGTACCAAGCTGGTAACCGACGCGGGCGCCACCATGCAGGAGATTGTGCAAAGCGTGCGCCGCGTGGCCGATGTGATCGGGGAGATCACGGCTGCCGCGCAAGAGCAGAGTGCGGGCATTGCCGGCGTCAACCAGGCGATTGGCACCCTGGACCAGATGACGCAGCAAAACGCTGCGCTGGTGGAAGAAAGTGCCGCCGCCGCCGAGAGTCTGCGCGATCAGGCCGAACGCATGAAGCAGGCCGTGGCCGTGTTCAACCTGGGCACCATGACCGACCATGGGCCGACCTTGGCTGTGGCCCCCGTGCGCTCCAGCCAGCCCAAGGCCACGCCGTTCAAAGGACCCGAGCGCCGCGGCGGCCAGGACAACGGCCCGGCCGCCCGTGCCAATGCTGCCGCACCCACGGCGCGCAAACCTACTGCCAAGGCAACTACGGCGCCGATCAAACCTGCCGCTACCTCCAAGGCGTCGGCTGCACCCAAGCCCACCGCGCACACCAGCACCCGCGCCACCCCTGCCGGTGGCGACGAAGACTGGGAAACGTTTTAGTCCCGGCGCATATTTTTTTCGAACGATTTACTCACAGGAGCCATCATGGGTTCATTCCTCAACAACCTCTCCATTCGCAAGCGCTTGGGACTGGCCTTTGCACTTATCCTGGCTTTGTTGCTGGCCGTCATTTTGGTCAGCATCGCGCGGCTGAATTCGGTCGCCGATGCCACCGAAATGATGGTGTCCGACCCCATCAAGACCGAGCGCCTGGTCAGCGACTGGTACCGCAACATCCACACTGGTGTGCGCCGCACTGCGGCCATCGCGCGCAGCAGCGATCCCGCGCTGGCCGAGTACTTTGCGGAAGACCAGGCGGCGTCGAGCAAAACCTCCGGCGAGTTCCAGAAAGCCCTGGAGCCCTTGATGACCTCCGACGTGGAGAAGACGCTGTACAAGGAAATCGGCGAGCAGCGCAAGATCTACATTGCCGCACGCGACGAAATCGTGGCCATGAAGAAGGACGGCAAGGCGGAAGAGGCCAACAAGATGCTGGACGAAAAGTTCACGCCGGCCTCCAAGATCTACATGGGCAAGATGGAAGCCCTGCTGCAAAACCAGCGCGAATCCATCGACCAACTGGCCAAGGAAATCCAGGACAACCACACCAGCAGCCGGCGACTGCTGATTGCGCTGGGCACGGTGAGCGTGCTCTTCAGCGCGCTGCTGGCCTGGTTGTTGTCTGGCTCTATCACCCGTCCGCTGGCCGAGGCCACCGATGTGGCCCGCAAGGTGGCCGACGGTGACTTGAGCGGCCACATCAACCACGGCCGCACAGATGAGGTGGGGCAGTTGCTGTCCACGCTGCACGCCATGCAGCTCAACCTGGTCAACGTGGTGAGCAATGTGCGCAGCGGCTCCGAGTCGGTGGCCACGGCCAGCTCAGAAATTGCACAAGGCAACCACGACCTGAGCGCGCGCACCGAGCAGCAAGCCAGTGCGCTGGAGGAAACCGCTGCCTCCATGGAAGAGCTGGGCTCCACCGTCAAGCAAAACGCGGACAACGCGCGCCAGGCCAACCAGCTGGCCATGACCGCATCCACTGTGGCCATTCAGGGCGGTGAGGTGGTGGGCCAGGTGGTCGAGACCATGAAGGGCATCAACGAGAGCAGCCGCAAGATCGCCGACATCATCAGCGTGATTGACGGCATCGCGTTCCAGACCAATATCCTCGCGCTGAACGCGGCGGTGGAAGCGGCGCGCGCTGGCGAACAAGGCCGTGGCTTTGCGGTGGTCGCCTCAGAGGTGCGCAGCCTGGCGGGCCGCAGTGCCGAAGCGGCCAAGGAAATCAAGAGCCTGATCGGTGCCAGCGTGGAGCGGGTGGAGCAGGGCTCTGCCCTGGTTGACAAGGCCGGAACCACCATGACCGAAGTGGTGACCAGCATCCGCCGTGTGACCGACATCATGGGAGAGATCAGCGCGGCCAGCGCTGAACAAAGTTCGGGCGTCTCGCAGGTGGGCGAGGCCGTCACGCAGATGGACCAGGCCACGCAGCAGAACGCTGCCTTGGTGGAGCAGATGGCCGCTGCTGCCAGCAGCCTCAAGAGTCAGGCGCAGGACCTGGTGCAGGTGGTGGCTACCTTCAAGCTGAGCGGGCAGGAGCATGCGGCTGGCATGCCCGTGGCCAAGGTGCGCTCCAGCGTGCCACCGGCCAAGCCTTTCAAAGGCCCCGAGCGCCGGGGTGATGTGGCGCCCAAGCCTGCGCCCCGTCCTGCAGCCGCCAAACCGGCTGCCACAGTGGCGGCCAAGGCCCCTGCGCACACCCCCACACCTAAAGCGCCTGCTGCTGCGGCAGCGCCCAAGCCTGCGGTTCACACCTCCACCCGCGTGACGCCTGCGGGCGGTGACGACGACTGGGAAACTTTCTAAGCCAGCGCGGGTCTGTCAAAGTCCCGCAAACCACAGCAGGAATGTGTTGTGAATACACTTCCTGCTGTTTCTATTTCAACCAAGGAGACTGTTGTGCTTGATGATCTGAAAAACGGAATCATTTCCCTGCTGCCCGGCAAATCGACCGAGGACGGCGCGACCCGTCGCACCGCGCTGAAAGCCGCTTTGGGTGTGGGCTACGCGGCGACGGCCATGCCCATCATGGCGCAGACGGCCATCAAGACCTCCGACGCTGGCCTGGTCACTGGCACCCCGGTGTATGAGGTGGAGAGCTACCCCGTGCCGTTTTATTTTGCCGCACCCGCTGGCAAGAAAAATCTGCCCGTGGTGATCGTGGTGCAGGAAATTTTTGGTGTGCATGAGTACATCGCCGACACCTGCCGCCGCTTCGCCAAGGCCGGCTACCTGGCCATTGCGCCCGACCTGTACGCCCGCCAGGGCGATGCCGCCAGCTACACCGACATCGGCAAGCTCATCGCCGAAGTCGTGTCCAAGGTGCCGGATGCACAGGTGCTGGCGGATCTGGACGGTGCGGTCGATTGGGCCATCCACAACGGCGGCAACCCGCACAAAATCGGTATCACCGGTTTTTGCTGGGGTGGTCGCATCACCTGGCTGTATGCCGAGTACAGCAAGAAGGTCAAGGCCGGTGTGGCCTGGTATGGCCGCCTGGTGGGCGCGCCCAATCCGGTCAATCCCAAGCAGCCCGTGGAGCTGGTCACTTCGCTAAAGGCGCCAGTGTTGGGCCTGTATGGCGGGGCCGACGGTGGCATTCCGCTCACCACGGTCAATGAAATGAAGGACGCGCTGGCCGCCGCCGGTGCCAAGGGCAATGCCGCGGCCAAGGCCTCGGAATTTGTGGTCTACCCCGGTGTGGGCCATGCCTTCCATGCGGACTACCGCTCCAGCTACAACAAGGCCGCGGCCGAAGATGGCTTTCAGCGCGCACTCGCGTGGTTCAAAGCGAAGGGCGTGGCTTGACGCTGATTGCGATATTGGCAGGTACCCTGGCGGCCGGCATTGGCAGTGTCTGGCTGGCCGCCGCCCTGAGTTTTGGCGCGCTGGGGCGTTACACCCAGCACATGCTGAGCCTGGCGGCCGGTGCGTTGATGGCCACGGCCTTCATGCACCTGCTGCCCGAGGCCTTTGAGAGCCAGGCCGGTGCCCACGACCTCTTCCTCACGCTGTTGATCGGCGTGGTGTTTTTCTTTCTGCTGGACAAAGCCGAGCTCTGGCACCACGGCCATGAGCACCACCACGACCACCATGGTGGCGAGCACGCGGGCCACGACCACAGCCATGGCCACAGCCATGCCGCTCCGTCGGGTTCGGGCTCCTGGGCCGTGCTTACGGGCGACAGCGTGCATTGCTTTGGCGACGGCGTGCTGATTGCCTCGGCCTTCATGGCCGATATGCGCCTGGGTGCGATTGCCTCGCTGGCGGTGCTGGCCCACGAGGTGCCCCACCACATGGGCGACCTGATGGTGTTGCGCGCGGGCTCCAGCAACAAGCGCGCTGCCCTGATCAAGGTCACGCTGGCGGGTGCGGTGACCGCGCTGGGCGGCCTGGCCGGCTACTGGCTGGTAGACCAGATGCAGGACTATTTGCCCTACTTCTTAGTCGTGGCCTCCAGCAGCTTTATTTACGTGGCGCTGGCCGACCTGATCCCGCAGCTGCAAAAGCGGCTGACCGCGCGCCAGACGGCGGCGCAAATTGCATGGTTGGCGGCGGGCATTGTGCTGGTGGCGCTGGTCAGCGGCCTGGGCCATGGCCACTGACACAGCCGGGCTGCGGTTCAGCTTTTCCGACTCTGAGGTGTTGCGCCTGGCATTTGCCAGCGACACACTGACCGTGCATTTTTCAGCGGCCTGGGTAGAGCGCCCTGAGGCAGGCGCCATACCCCTGACGGGCTACGTACGGGGTTTGCAGCTGCAGCTCAGCGGCGCGTCCGAAGCGGTGGCGGTGGATGCCATGGGCCGCTTGCGCGATGGGCGTGTGCTGCTGGCCTCCACAAGCGCCGTGCTCACGCAGCTGAACATCCCCGGCACCTGGCAAGGGCCCTTGGTGCTGGAGCTGGACTTTGCCCAGGGCGCTGCATTGCGCTGGCAAGGTACGCAACTGGTCTGCACGCTGCAGCCGGGCTGGGACTTTCAGGAGTCGCTGGCCTGCTAAGGGAAAGCCCCTACATTTCGTATAGTTAAATCAATCGTTTGATTTAACTCGCTAGAATCGGCCGCTATGTCTACGCCTGCCGCTTCGCTCCCTCAGCCTCTTGCCCCCGCGGCCGCCAAGCACCTGCGCAGCGATGGCCAAGAAGCCCGCACCCGCCTGCTGGACGCCGCGCTGGTGCTGTTTGCCGACCGGGGTTTTGCCAAAACCTCCACCCGTGAGATAGCGCTAGCCGCCAACGTCAACGTCGCCTCCATCAGCTACTACTTTGGCGACAAGGCGGGTCTCTACCGCGCCGTCTTCACCGACCCGCGCAGCAACCCCAGTGTCGAGCCATCGAGCATCGACCACCCCGAGCAAAGCCTGGCCGACTCCCTGCGCGCCATGCTGAACACCTTCACCGAGCCCATGAAGAACGGCGTGGCCATGCAGAACTGCATGAAGCTGCATATCCGCGAAATGCTGGAGCCCACGGGCCTGTGGCAGGCCGAGATTGACGACAACATCAAGCCCGCCCACATGGCGCTGGTGCAGATGCTGTGCCGCCATCTGGGTGTCACACAGCCCGACGACGATGTGCACCGTCTGGCCTTTTCCATCGTCGGGCTGGGCATGATCCTGCATGTGGGCAGCGACGTGATCCAGGCCATCCGCCCTGAGCTGATCGGCTCGCCTGCCGCCATCGATGCCTATGCCGAACACATGCTGGGGGCCGCTCTGTCCATGGTGGAGGGCGATGTGCGCCGCCGCCAAGCCCTGTCGTCTGCCCCGGCTACCCCGTAACCCGACCCTTTCCATCCCATGGCACTTTCATTGCATCCACGCACCTCTATGAAACCACCTGCTTTGCGCGGCACGCCCCGCCACCTCTCTGTGCTGGCCCTGTCGGCCTGCGTGCTCGCGCTCAGCGGTTGCGCCATCACCATGCCCGCCACCAAGGTGGACGCCGCGGTGGCCCCGCAGTGGCAGGCCCCTTTGCCCCACCAGGGCACCGTGGGTGCACTCAGCCAATGGTGGCAGCAGCAGGGCGATCCTCTGTTGGTGGAGCTGATTGAGGCCGCGCAGGCCGTCAGCCCCTCGGTGGCGCAGGCCGTGGCACGGGTCGAGTCCTCGCGCGCCCAGCGCACCACAGCCAATGCGGCGCTCTTGCCCAAGGTGGACGGCTCCATCGCCGCCAGCCGCGGCGTGAGCCAGCCGGGTGTGCCCGTAGCCACCACCCAGACCATTGGCCTGCAAGCCACCTGGGAGCTGGACCTGGTGGGTGCCAACCGTGCCGTGAGCAACGCGGCCGACGCCCAGTTTCAGGGCACCCAAGCCCAGTGGCACGACGCCCGCGTGTCGGTGGCGGCCGAAGTGGCCAGCACCTACTACAGCCTGTCCACCTGCTACCAGCTGCTGGACGTGGCGCGCAAGGACGCCGCCTCGCGCCAAGAGACCGCGCGCCTGGCCGATGTGAGTGCCAAGGCTGGCTTCACCGCACCATCGGTGGCGGCCCTGGCCCGCGCCAGCGCGGCCGACGGCAGCAGCCGCGTGACCCAGCAGTCCGCCGCGTGCGACATTGACACCAAGGCCTTGGTGGCGCTGACCGGTCTGGCAGAAGCTGATTTAAGAACAAAACTGGCGCTAGCCCTCGCCAAACCTGCACAAGCAGCTCCTGTTTCTATAGCAAGCGTGCCAGCCCAAACGCTGACCCAGCGCCCCGATGTGTTTGCCGCCGAGCGCGATGTGGTGGTGGCCAGTGCCCAGGTGGGCAGCGCCAAGGCCCAGCGCTACCCGCGCCTGACTCTCAGCGGCAATGTGGGCGCACTGCGCTACAGCAGCATGGGCACCGAAACCAATTTGGACACCTGGTCGTTCGGTCCCTTGGCGCTGACGCTGCCCATCTTTGACGGTGGCCAGCGCAAAGCCAATGTGGTGGCCGCCGAGGCCAACTACACCCAGGCCGTGGCTGTGTACCGCGGCAAGGTGCGCCAGGCCGTGCGCGAAGTGGAAGAGGCCCTGGTGAACCTGCAAAGCACCGATGCGCGCAAGCAAGACGCCGAGGTGTCCACCCAAGGCTACGCTGAATCGTTGGCGGCCACGCAGTCGCGCTACGGCCAGGGCCTGGCCAACCTGGTGGAGCTGGAAGACGCCCGCCGCTCGGCGCTGGCATCGCAGTCGGCCCAACTGTCTTTGGCATTGGAGCGCAACCGCGCCTGGGTGGCGCTGTACCGCGCTCTCGGCGGCGGCTTTGAGCCTGCCAACTGAATTCCACTTTTTCCTGATTGATTTTTAGCGAGACCTCACCATGAACCGTCTTATGAACCGCCTCTCTGTTCAACCCCTGACACTGGGCCTGATCGCCGCTGGCCTGCTCACGCTGGCCGGTCTGGGCCTGTTCGCCACGCGCAGCCAGGCGGCCGATACTGCCAAGCCCGGCGCCGCTACTGCTACCAAGCCTTCGCTCACCGTCACGACCACCCAGGCCCAGAGCGGCATGCTGCCGATCAAGCTGGCCGCCAACGGCAGCGTGGCCGCCTGGCAAGAGGCCAGTGTGGGTACGGAGGTGAGCGGCCTGCGCGTGCAAGAGCTGCACGCCGCCGTGGGCGACTATGTGCAACGCGGCCAGGTGCTGGCCACCTTTGCGGCCGAAAGCGTGCAGGCCGATGTGGCCCTGGCCCGCGCCGCCGTGTCCGAAGCCCAGGCCAATGCCGCCGAGGCGCTGGCCAACGCCGACCGTGCCCGCGCCGTGCAGGGCACGGGTGCCCTGAGCGCCCAGCAGGTTAACCAGTACCTCACCGCTGAACTCACCGCCAAGGCGCGGGTCGAGTCGGCCAAGGCCCAGCTCGATTCGCAGCTGCTGCGCCTCAAGCACACCCAGTTGCTGTCGCCCGACAGCGGCACCATCTCGTCGCGCACCGCATCGGTGGGTTCCGTGGTGGGTGCAGGTACCGAGTTGTTCAAGCTGATCCGCCAGAGTCGCCTGGAGTGGCGGGGTGAAGTCACCTCGGCCGAGCTGGGCCGCATTACTGTGGGTACCAATGTGGTGGTCACCTCGCCCAGCGGCGCGCAGCTCAAGGGCCGCGTGCGCATGCTGGCCCCCACGGTAGACGCGGCCACGCGCAACGGCACGGTCTATGTGGACCTGGCAGGTGCGGTGGCGGGCGGCAAGGCCGTGCCCGGCGCGTTCAAGCCCGGCATGTACGCACGCGGCGAGTTCGAACTCGGCAGCTCCGGCGCACTGACAGTGCCGCAGACCGCGGTGGTCGTGCGCGATGGCTTTAGCTATGTTTACCGTGTGGGCGCGGACAACCGCATTGCCCAACTCAAGGTGCAGACTGGCCGTGTGGTGGGTGACCAGATCGAAGTGCAGAGCGGCGTGAAGCCCGAGGACAAGCTGGTGGCTGTGGGTGGCAGCTTCCTGAGCGAAGGTGACCTGGTCAAGGTGGTGGAGGCCCCCAAGGCAGATTCCAAGCAAAAAGCCGCTGCAGCCCCCGAAAAGACTGCGCAAGCAGCTACAAAATAAGGAGCACTTGAGATGAATGTCTCCTCGTGGTCAATTAAAAACCCCATACCGGCGGTCATGCTGTTTGTGCTGCTGACCCTGGCCGGCCTGATGTCCTTCAAGGCCATGAAGGTGCAGCAGTTCCCCGATCTGGAACTGCCTACCGTCACCGTGTCCGCCACCTTGCCCGGTGCCGCACCGGCGCAGTTGGAAACCGAAGTGGCGCGCAAGCTGGAAAACGCGATTGCGCCGCTGCAGGGCCTGAAGAACATCTACACCCGCGTGTACGACGGCAACGTGGCGGTGACCGCCGAGTTCCGCCTGGAAAAAGCCACGCAGGAAGCGGTGGACGATGTGCGCAGCGCCGTGCAAAGCGTGCGCAGCGACCTGCCCAGCGATGTGCGCGACCCCATCGTCAGCAAGATGAACCTGTCGGGTGCGCCCATTCTGGCGTTCACCATCCGCTCCAGCAATATGGACGATGAGGGCCTAAGCTGGTTTGTGGACAACACCATCTCGCGCGCCCTGCTGGGTGTGCGCGGCGTAGGCTCGGTCGCCCGCGTGGGCGGCGTGACGCGTGAAGTGCAGGTGGCACTGGACCCGCTGAAGCTGCAGGCGCTGGGCGCCACCGCGGCCGACATCTCGCGCCAGCTCAAGCAGGTGCAAACCGAGAGTGCAGGCGGCCGTGCGGACCTGGGTGGCTCCGAGCAGCCCATGCGCACCCTGGCCACCGTGGCCACGGTGGAAGAGCTGTCCAAACTGGAGCTGAGCTTGTCCAGCGGCAAGCGCGTGCGTCTGGACGAGGTTGCCAGTGTCAAGGACACCGTGGCCGAGCAGCGCAGCCTGGCCTTGTTGAACGGCAAGCCCGTGGTGGGCTTTGAGATCACGCGCAGCAAGGGCGCCAGTGAAGTGGAAGTGGGCGCCGCCGTGCAAAAAGCGCTGGCCGACCTGAAGGTGCAACACCCCGATCTGGAACTGACCCAGGCCTTTGACTTTGTAACGCCGGTGCAAGAGGAGTTCGACGCCTCCATGACCATGCTGTACGAAGGCGCCGTGCTGGCCGTCATCGTGGTGTGGTTCTTCCTGCGCAGCTGGCGTGCCACGCTGGTGTCCGCCGTGGCGCTGCCACTGTCGGCCATTCCGGCCTTCATCGGAATGAACTACATGGGCTTCACGACCAACATCGTGACGCTGCTGGCGCTCTCGCTGGTCATCGGGATTTTGGTGGACGATGCCATCGTGGAAGTGGAAAACATCGAGCGCCACCTGCGCATGGGCAAGTCCCCGTACAAGGCCGCGATGGAAGCGGCGGATGAAATCGGCCTGGCCGTGATCGCCACCACGTTTGCGCTGATTGCCGTGTTTCTGCCCACCGCCTTCATGAGCGGCGTGGTCGGCAAGTTCTTCAAACAGTTTGGCTGGACCGCCGTGTTTGCGGTGTTTGCCTCGCTCGTGGTGGCCCGGGTGCTGACGCCCATGATGGCGGCGTACATCATGAAGCCCTCCACCCATGTGCACGAAGAGCCGGTGTGGATGCCGCTGTACCTGCGCATGACGCGCTGGACGCTGAGCCACCGCTGGATCACCATGTTTGCCGCCATTGGTTTCTTCATCGGCTCGCTGTTCCTGGTGCCCCTGATCCCCAGCGGCTTCATTCCGCCGGACGACAACTCGCAAACCCAGGTGTATGTGGAGCTGCCACCAGGCAGCACGCTGACCCAGACCCATGCCGCGGCCGAGCAGGCGCGCAGCCTGATTGGCAAGGTCGAGCATGTGAAGAGCGTCTACACCACCATCGGTGGCGGCGCCGTGGGCTCCGACCCGTTCCAGGGCGGCGCCACGGCCGAGGTGCGCAAGGCCACGTTGACCGTGCTGTTGGATGAGCGCGGCGAGCGCCCCGTCAAGCAGGTGATTGAAAGCCAGATGCGCAGCGCGCTGGCCGAGTTGCCCGGCGCCCGCTTCAAGGTGGGCCTGGGTGGTTCCGGCGAGAAGTACCAGCTGGCGCTGAAGGGCGAAGACCCGGTGGCCCTGGCGCAAGCTGCGGCTGCGGTAGAGCGCGACCTGCGCAAGATCCCGGGCCTGGGCAACATCAGCTCTAGTGCCAGCCTGACGCGTGCCGAGATCGCCATTCGCCCGGACTTTGCCAAGGCCGCCGATATGGGCGTGACCAGCAGTGCAATTGCCGAAACCCTGCGCATTGCCACCGTGGGCGACTACGAGTCGGCCCTGTCCAAACTGAACCTGAGCCAGCGCCAGGTGCCTATCGTCGTCAAGCTCGACACCGATGCGCGCCAGGATCTGGAACTGCTGGGCCGCCTGATGGTGCCCGGCGTCAAGGGCCCGGTGATGTTGAGCCAGGTGGCCGCGCTCGAAATGTCGGGTGGCCCCGCCGTGATCAGCCGCTTGAACCGCGTGCGCAATGTGAACTTTGAAGTGGAACTGTCGGGCGTGCCGCTGGGCGAAGTGACCGAGGCCGTGGCCAAGCTGCCCAGCATCGTGAACATGCCCGCTGGTGTGCAGCAGCTGGAAGTGGGCGACGCCGAAGTGCAGGGCGAAATGGTGGCGGGCTTTGGCCTGGCCATGCTGACCGGCGTGCTGTGTATCTACATCGTGCTGGTGCTGCTGTTCAAGGACTTCCTGCACCCCATCTCCATCATTCCCGCGGTGATCTTGTCTTTTGGTGGCGCCTTCATCGGCCTGCTGGTCACGGGCAAGATGCTATCCATGCCGTCCTTCATTGGGCTGGTGATGCTGATTGGTGTGTCCACCAAAAACTCGATTCTGCTGGTGGAGTACGCCATCATGGCGCAGCGTGAACACGGCCTGTCGCGCTTCGATGCGCTGATTGACGCCTGCCACAAGCGGGCGCGCCCCATCATCATGACGACCATCGCCATGGTGGCGGGCATGCTGCCGCTGGTGATTGGCCTGGGCCACGCCGACAACAGCTTCCGCGCGCCCATGGCCGCGGCGGTGATTGGGGGCCTCATCACCTCCACCATCCTGAGCCTGTTGGTTACGCCCAGCTTCTTCACCATCGTGGACGACATCGAGCACTTTGTCGGCCGCATCAAGGCGAAGGTGCTGCGCCAGCCTGCAGCGCCATTGGGCGAGGCAGCCCCTGTGGGCAAGTGAGTTAAAATCACACCTGTCATTGGGGAGTAGCCGCTCTTCGTTTTGAAGAGGCTTGCGTCAACACACTGGGTCCGTCGACCCTGGCGCAAGCAGTTCACAGCTTGGCAAGACCTTTGACCACTTTGCCTCCGCATGGGCCGGGGAAGCAGGGTGGTCATTCGTCTTTTTACCGGCCCTGGACCCCATCTCTCCCATGGAAGCTCTTCTCGTCTCTACCGGTGTTGTCGCCCTTGCCGAAGTCGGCGACAAAACCCAGCTGTTGGCCTTCATCCTGGCCGCACGCTTCAAGAAACCCCTGCCCATCATTGCCGGCATTCTGGCCGCCACGGTGCTCAACCACGGCCTGGCCGGTGTGCTGGGCGCGTGGATTACCTCGGTGCTGAGCCCTGGCGTGCTGCGCTGGGTGCTGGGGTTGTCCTTTCTGGGCATGGCGGTGTGGACGCTGATTCCCGACAAGATTGAGGAAGAAGAAACCCGCATCGCCAGCAAGCTGGGCGTGTTCGGGGCTACCTTCATCACCTTCTTTTTGGCCGAGATGGGCGACAAGACACAGATCGCCACCATCGCCATGGCAGCGCACTATGCCAACCCCCTGCTCGTTGTCATCGGCACCACGCTGGGCATGCTGATTGCCGATGTGCCTGCGGTGTTTGTGGGCGACCGACTGGCCGCCAAAATCCCGATGAAGCTGGTGCATGGCATTGCCGCTGCCATCTTTGCACTGCTGGGGCTGGCTACCTTGCTGGGCGCGGGCGCAAGCCTGGGTTTCTAAAGCGGCCTAAACCTCGTCACTGCGCAAGGGCTCGGGTGCCACGCGCGGCAGCGTGATGGTGATGGTGGTGCCCTGGCCCAGCGCGCTGTGCACTTCCAGGGTACCGCCCAGCGTGGCCTTCACCAGGTTGTCCACGATGGACATGCCCAGGCCGGTGCCACCGCTGCCAATGCGTGTGCTGAAAAATGGCTGGAACATTTTCTCCAGAATGTCCGGCGCAATGCCACGGCCGTTGTCTCGGCAGATGAGTGTGACGTGGCTCTCGTCGGCGTGCACACGCAGTTCCACCACGCCGTGCTCCATGCCCTCAAACGCGTGCAAGTAGGCGTTGTTGACGAGGTTGATCACCACCTGGCCCAGCGGGCCGGGGTAGCTGTCCATGCGAATGTCTGCGGGCACCTCCAGCGCCACGGTGTGGGCCTGGCGTTTCAGGCTGGGCGCCAGCGTGAGCATTACCTCGTCCAGCACCTGGCGCACATCAAAGCTGCGGCGCTGCTCACTGGCCTGGTCGGCCGCCACCTGGCGAAAGCTCTTGAGCAGGGCCACGGCACGCTCCAGGTTGCGCACCAGCAGGGCATTGCCCTCGCGCACCTGCTCTACAAACTGCTCCAGGTTGGATTTGCGCAGGGTGCCCGCGTCCAGCTGCGACTGGAAGTGGCGCGCCTGGTCCACCAGCGTGCCGGCCGTCATCAGGCTGTTGCCCATGGGTGTGCCCATCTCGTGCGAGACGCTGGCAATCAGGGTACCCAGCGTGGCGCGGGCTTCACTGCGGGCCAGGGCTTCTTGCATGCGCAGTTCCAGCGTGGCGTTCAGCTCCTGAATGCGGGCTTCGGCCTCCTTGCGCTCGGTGATCTCCAGATGGGTTCCGGCCAGCAGCAGCGGGGTGCCGTCGGCTGCGCGCTCCATCAGCCGTGCGCGCGCGGCTATCCAGATCCAGTGCCCTTTCTGGTGGCGCAGCCGGTATTCAAAATTCAGGTGCTCGCTGTTGCCCGCGTAGTGCTGTCCCAGCGCCACAAAGAAGGCCGCCAAGTCATCGGGGTGGACCAGCTCGCGCCAGCGCCCGTAGATGTCATCGCCCAGCTCGTGTTTGGCATAGCCGGCCAGGGACGCCCAGCGGTCGCTGATGTGCAGCTGGCGGGTCTGGTAGTCAAACTCCCAGGTGGCAACGCCCGTGCCATCAATGATGTTTTGCAGCCGCTTTTGCTCGATGGCCAGTTGCTCACGCGCCGCCTGCTCGCGCTGTTTGGCGGCCTCAATGCGGCGGCGGTAGCGCTGGGCGCGCCACACGGCCCAGGTGACCAGCGCGGTGGCAGCCAGCGCCACTGCCAGCAGGTAGGACGCCTGGCTGGCCGGCAGGCTGCGCTGAAAGGCCGCGCGTGGGCGCAGCACCACTTCCCAGGGGCGGGTGGCCATGTCCACCGTCAGGCCAAAGTCGGTGGGTTGGGTGTCGGTAAAAAAGGTGAAGTACTGGGGCGTGTCGGCCGCGCCACCGTACCAAGTGTAGATCGGCTGGCTGGCCTGCTCTTCGAGGCCGGACAGGTCAAACACCAGCAGGTCCAGGCCGGCCAGGTCAGCGCGGTAGCTGGCTTCGCGCAGCAGTGCCTTGAGCGGCACCTCGGCCACCACATAGCCCAAGTGGCGCTGCGTGCCACCGCTCAAGGGGTCGCGCTCGTACACAGGGGACGACACCGCGATGGCCGATGCGGGCCCGTTGTCGGGCGGCGTGCTGGCAATCGGAAAGGTCTCTGAGGCGGCGGGGCGGCCAATCACGCGGGCACGCTGCTTGGGCTGCATGGCGCGTGGGTCGGGAATCTGGTCCCGCCCCAGCGCGCCGTGGTCTTCGGGCCATTCGTAAAGCACGGGCAGGTACGCGTCGCGTGGCGCCACCGGTTTGGGCGGGGTGGTGTTGGGCTCCAGCACGCGGTAGCCCGCCAGCCCCTGGGCCCGGGCCGCGGTTTCCAGCGCGTGCAGCGCGCTGCCCTCTACCAGCGGCTGCCATTGCAGCACCGAGATGGTGTGCAAATCGGCCATCACGCGGCGCATATAGGCGTTGAACTGCAGGCGCTGCAGCTGGGGTTGGGTTTCCACCATCAGGCCGGCGTTGTGGGTGGCTTCTACGGTGCGGGTGATGTCCAGCTCCAGCGCGTCGATCACGGTTTGGGCGCTGGCGTTGCGGATCTCCTGGATGCGCAGCGCCTCGGTCTGGCGCAGGTTGTAGAACAGCGCAGCGCTGCACAGCAGCCCCACCGCGACCACGGCACTCAGCACCGCCGCATCGGACAGGCGCCGGGCAGCGGGCAGGGGTGTGGAGGGCGAACGAGGCTCCATGGTGGTGCAGTGTAGGCCGCTGTGCGCGGCCGTGCTAGAGGGGTGAGGAAGGGGGCTGCGCGAAAGGGCTCAGCCCTGGGCGACCGGCCTGCTGGGGTCGCTGCACCACTCGCTCCAGCTGCCAGCAAACAGCGCAGGGCGGCCCAGGCCCGCAATCTCCATGGCCAGCACGTTGGGAATGGCACTCACGCCGCTGCCGCAGTGGTGCACCACCTGCGCCGGGTCACGTGCGCCCAACAGGGCTTCAAATTCCTGGCGCAATTGGGCCGCGGGTTTGAACTTGCCATCGGCCGCGATGTTGCTGGCAAAGGGCCGGTTCAGCGCGCCGGGGATGTGGCCAGCCACGGGGTCCAGCGGCTCTACCTCGCCCTTGAAGCGGGGCAGGGCGCGCGCGTCCACGATGTGCTGGTCCTTGCCCAGGCGTTGCAACACGTTGTCCACTGTCACCAGCGTGGCAAGTGGCGCGCCGACTGCGAAGGTCGTGGCACTGCGCGCAGCGGGTGTGTCGGTTTGCACCGCGTGGCCCGCGGCCTGCCAGGCTTGCAATCCACCGTCCAGCACGGCCACGGCCTCGTGGCCCAACCACTTGAGCATCCACCACAGGCGGCCCGCGTAGTTCACACCCTGGCGGTCGTACACCACGGCCTGCATGCCGTTGGCAAAGCCCACACTGCCCAGCCAGGCGGCAAAGGTTTCGCGCGCGGGCAGCGGGTGGCGTCCGCCGGAGGCGGCGGTGGGGTCGGCCTTGGCACTGAGCGCCGTGTCCAGGTGCGCATACACCGCGCCGGGAATGTGGGCTTGCGCATACATGGCGCAGCCCGCGGCGGGGTTGGTCAGGTCAAAGCTGCAGTCAAACACCATCAGCGGTGCGCCGTTGGCTTGCAAGGCGTGGAGTTGTTCGACGGAGATCAGGGTGGTGTAGGTCATGGTGGTGGGATTATCTATTCTTGCGTTCGCTGTCCTGTGTGGCGTGTACCCGGTGGCCTCATCAGTCCGCTACGCGGCCAGCAAATCGGCTACCGGGTACACGCCGCACAGGCTTGGGGATTGGTATTCTTGCGGAATGAGAGACACCGCAATAGCAGTCTGCTCTGCGGCGGAAGCGGACGTCCTCAAAATCCCCCGAATTGGGGATAGGCAAGCTCTGTTTCGTCCATCAAAATAGCAACATGTCACGTCCATTTCTCAGCCGTTCTGCCATCGTTGATGTCATCAAGAGCCAAGAACGCACAAACGCTATTCAAAAGCGCGACGGCCTAACGGGTCATCCTGTCAGGTTTACCGTTTGTGGCTGCCCCGCCCCCAACTGTGGAGGCTGGCATACCATCAAAACAGACACAACGATTCCATCAGTAGAGGAATGCGAGGTCATCATCAAAACAGACAATGCAATTCGCAAGCGCAGAAAAACTAAGGCGGAGTAACGTCACGTAGAGCGCACAGCAGCTATATATGGACGTCGCCACTTTCCCCCTGATATGGAGATGGACGCAGCTATCACATGCCGTGCTGCCTGTCGATGTTTTGCGGGCGCTGCAACCACTAACGACAACACAAATTGAGGCACTTGGCCTTTCGAAGACCAAGCGTCTTTACCCGACGGTGGTTCAGCATCTGGCGGCGGAGGATACTGACAAAACCAGTCAGTGGCTGGCAAGCCTGCAACTACGGAGCAGTCGCGTGATCGCTGTTTGGAACAAGGCCACTGCGCTGTCTCTGCCATGGCAAACCTTTGTCACTTATTGGAGCGATTTTTGCTACCCATCAAGTGACGATGTGGACATCTTTATAGAAGGTGGTCCACTTGTATTGAGGTGGCATCACAAGGAGACTTTTGAGTATTACGGCGATGAGCTTTAACAGCTTGCTCATCGCGGATACGCATTGGCAAGTTGCTGCTTCACGGTGCTCGTTGCGTTGCGAACAGCACCAGAGCTAACGACTGCTGTCGATCGCTGCGAATGTCGGAAATCAGTCTGTAGGCGCCTAAGCTACCTATGTCACGCATCCTCTATTGTTGGCGCTGCAAAACTGAACTTCCAATGCTTACGGAAGAAGAGTGGCGGACAGTTTCCCCATTTCTCAGCGACGGAATAGCGCAGATTAAGGCGTATAGAGAGCTGCACGGGTGTTCTTTAGCAGAGGCAACTTCGAAGGGCTTCGGTCGTTCTGCTCTGGTTGCTTACGAAAGACTCACCGGTTTTAGAGAGACGAATGCAAATGCATTGTTTCACCACCGCCTGAGTTTGTACGGCCCACCTTGCCATTCATGTGGAAAACCGTTACGTACTCCGCAGGCTCGGTTATGTGCGGCATGTAGTTGCGAACGTGTATGGTCCGAAGGACATTCCTGATGTCAACTGCAAGACCGCGATGGAGCGAGGCGACTGACTCCTTTCAGTCTGAGGTCGACCTAGCCACGAGACTGCAACGGTCCTCGAAATACATCGCCCAGCGGGCTATAGTACTTATCTATTTTCCTTTCAACATTCATTGGGCGCAGAAAAATGTACGTACCAATAGAGTCTTTTCGCTATGTGATCGAAACATCGACCGACGGTCTGCGTGTTGCAATTCCCGCCAGGCGCAATTGGTTCATCCTCCTGTTTCTTGTCGTTTGGCTTGGTGGGTGGTCTTTTGGTGAGGTAAGTGCGGCACGGGAACTATTGACCCCCAACGACAACACTCCATCCGCATTTTTAGCTTTTTGGCTATTTGGCTATTGGGATGGACTTTGGGAGGACTGTTCTGCATTGGAACCGTACTGTGGCAGCTTGCGGGTCGCGAAGTCTTGACCGTCAGTACATCAGCACTTGTGCATCGAATAGAGATTTTTGGTCTTGGCTGGAATCGAGCTTATCGAGCTACTGACATAAAGGGTCTCCGCGCAACAGAATATTCAACCAATCTATTTACGAATCAGAGGGCTTGGTTCCCACCGATTGGCGGATCTGGATATGGCCCTATCGCGTTTGACTACGGCGCGCGGACTATCAGATTTGCACCTGCTCTCGAAGAGTCCGAGGCTAGGTTGCTCGTTCAGGAATTGGCGCAGAGGTTGCCGCGAGCCTTGCATGAAACCTAAAATCTCAATCCAAACTGACGAATGACAACAAGACGCCTCTACGCTTCTCACGTTGTGCGCTAGGTCAGATTGATGTCAAACCTTATCCGCAGTAGCTTTACATCTCACTTCAAATTATGAGCAAGCCCCTCGCCCGCATCGGTCAAAGATTCACGTCGCAGTTTGTTGACGGCTTAGTGGCAATGGCTGTTGGCGTTGTTTTCTATTTCATTGCGAATGCGTTTGGACTTCCAAATGAGTGGATATTTGTTGGCTGGATTTTGTACATTTTGTTTTGCGATGGCCTTCCGGGTGGCCAGAGTATGGGAAAACGATTCACAAGAACAAGTGTCGTGCATGTTGCCTCCGAGTTGCCCTGTACGTATTGGCAATCCTGCGTGCGCAATTTCACAATGGTGCTTGGCGTAATTGATGCGGCCTTCATCGCGGGCAAACAGAGACGACGTTTGGGTGATTTACTCGCGCGCACTAAAGTCATTCAACTTTGAAGTTGCAAGTGAAACGGCTCGTCGTTTCACCGCGTGTGTTGTGTTCTTGTCGTTTCGGAGGTTGTAGAACACCAAGAATGGTCACGTTCAGCCTAAAGCTTTCAATGCTCTTCCGCTGGCGTATCTGGCAACGCCCGTGAACGCAGTATGGTAGCCAGCACCCCACTGGTAACGATGACCGCAATGCCAGCCCAGCCCATGGGGGCGATGTGGTCGCCAAACAGCACCAGGCTGAAGACCACGGCAAACACAATGCCTGAATACTGCATGCTGGCCACCACCAGCGTGGCGCCCTTGCGGTAGGCGCGGGTCATGCACCACTGGCCCAGTGAGGCCAGGATGCCAATCGGAATCACCCAGGCTGCGTCTTGCCGGGTGACTTCGCTCCAAGGGGTGAGTTCGGTGAAAAACGTGCCCACACCGCCGACCACAGCACTGCCCACCGAGAAGTAAAACACCGTGCGCTCTTCGGGCTCGCCCACTTTGCCCAGCGCGGTGACCTGCATATAGGCCAGGGCCGAACCCATGCCCGAGAGCAGGCCCACCACGCCACCAAACAGCTGGTTCTGGTCGATGGTGGGGCGCAGCGTCATCACCACGCCAGCAAAGCCCATGAACACCGTGCCCAGCAGCGCGCCCTGGGGCTGGTTCTTGCCGTAGAGCAGGGCGCCGCCCACCACAAAGGCCGCCACCCACACGCCGCTCATGTAGTTCAGCGTCATGGCCGTGGCCAGCGGCAGGTGGGCGATGGCGTAGAACCAGGAGCTCAGCGAGGCCACGCCAATGAAGCTGCGCCACACATGCATCATGGGCACCGGCGTGCGCAGCGTGGCGCCGCGCGCGCGCACGACGATGCCCATGAAGATGATGCTGACGATGCCGCGGTAAAACACCAGCTCAAAGGTGCCAAAACTGTGGGAGGCGAACTTGATGCCCACCGCCATCAGCGCGAACCAGAACGAGGCCAGAACCATCCACAGTGCTTGCATGGTGTTTATCCGTCAAATAGGGCGCTAGCCCGCGTCAACCGTTCGCGAGCAGCTATGAAATCGATAGTATGGCGGCGCTCAGGCCAGGTGTTCTGACAGATCGACCTTGCCGCGGTACCACTCGTGGAAGTGCTGCATGCCGTCTTCCATGGGGCTCTGGTAGGGGCCCACCTCGTTGTCGCCACGCGCCAGTAGGGCCGCGCGGCCTGCGTCCATGCGCTCGGCAATCTCGTCGTCTTCCACGCAGGTTTCCATATAGGCAGCCTGCTGGGCTTCGACAAACTCACGCTCGAACGCGGCGATTTCTTCAGGGTAGTAGAACTCGACCATGTTCATGGTTTTGTTCGGCCCCATGGGGTGCAGCGTGGACACGGTCAGCACATGCGGGTACCACTCCACCATGATGTGCGGGTAGTAGGTCAGCCAGATGGCGCCAAACTTGGGCGGCACACCGTTGCGGTAGTTCAGCAGGGCGTTTTGCCAGCGCTCGTAGGCGGGGGAGCCGCCGGATGCGTCGGCCTTGCCCAGGCGGTTGGCCACGCCCACGGTTTGCACCGAATAGTTCTCGTGCATTTCCCAGCGCAGGTCGTCACACGTCACAAACTGGCCCAGGCCCGGGTGGAAGGGGCCGACGTGGTAGTCCTCCAGATAGACCTCAATAAAGGTCTTCCAGTTGTAGTTGCACTCGTGCATCTCCACGCGATCCAGCACGTAGCCCTCAAAGCTCAGGTCGGCGCGCGGGCCCATATTGGCCAGTTGGCTCGCCACGTCCACGCCATTGGCTTCAAACAGCAGGCCATTCCATTCCTGCAGCTTGTAGTTGTTCAGGTTCAGGCAGGGGTCTTGGGCAAAGTGGGGCGCGCCAATCAGCGTGCCGCTTTGCGTGCCATGGCTTCCTGCGTGGGCGCCGCTGTAGGTCCAGCGGTGTAGCGGGCAGACGATGTTGCCACTGGCGCTGCCCTGGGCGTTGTGGGTCAGCGAACCGCGGCCCTTGAGCATCACGGCCTGGCGGTGCCGGCAGACGTTGGAGATGAGCTCGATGCCGCCGGCATTGCGCACCAGCGCGCGGCCCTCTTTTTCCTGGGGCAGGGCGTAGTAGTCCCCCACGTTGGGAACGCTCAGGGAGTGCCCCACATAGCAGGGCCCTTGCTGGAAGATACTTTGCATCTCAAGCGCATAGAGCGCCGGGTCAAAGTAGCTTGAAACTGGTAGTTGGCTGTGTGCCTGCTGCAGTTGAAGACTTAAATCAGACATGGGTGACCTGACCTGAAGACTCCCCACAGGGGGGTGCGCCATACGGTGCGCAGGGAGGTGCGCAACAAGGAGCTCGGTAAAAGGGAGCCGTCCATCCCAGAAGCGGGAGGCCGGAGGCGGGAGGGGCGATTGTACCTGCTTGGGCCTAAAATCGCGGTTTGCTTTTTGAACGTCTCCCATGCCCAAGGCCAGTGCTCCCTCTCCTACCCTTGCCAACGCCGCTGCCGACAGCAGTGCGGCCCCGCCCGCCAGCTATGAGGCCGCCATGGAAGAACTGGAGCGCCTGGTCGCCCGGCTGGAGTCGGGTGAGATGCCGCTGGACCAGTTACTGAGCGGTTACCAACGCGGAGCGGCGCTGCTGCAGTTCTGCCGCGACAAGCTGCAGGCGGTGGAAGAACAAATCAAGGTGCTGGACGACGGCGCCCTGAAACCCTGGAAAGCCTGATGCACGCCGCCGTTGCCCCCCATCCCGTGGCTGCCTTTGATTTGGACAGCTGGAGCCGTGAACGCCTGAACCAGGTGGAACGCGCCCTCGAAGCCTGGATCACCGCTGACGCGCCCCAGGGCGTGGACCATGGCGCCCCCGCCGCACTGGTGGAGGCCATGCGCTATTCCGTGCTGGACGGCGGCAAGCGCCTGCGCCCGCTGCTGGTGCTGGCCGCGCACGAAGCCGTGGCAGCCGATGGCCATGGCTGCCCAGCCGCCGCCCTGCGCGCGGCCTGTGCGGTGGAGCTGATCCATGCGTATTCGCTGGTGCACGACGACATGCCCTGCATGGACAACGACGTGTTGCGCCGGGGCAAGCCCACGGTGCACGTGCAGTTTGGCGAGGCCAGCGCCTTGCTGGCCGGTGACGCGCTGCAGGCCCTGGCGTTTGAGTTTTTGACACCCCAGGACGATTCGGTGCCCTGCACCGTGCAAGCGCGCCTGTGTGGCCTGCTGGCGCGCGCCGCGGGCAGTGCCGGTATGGCCGGTGGCCAGGCGATTGACCTGGCCAGCGTGGGCCTGCCGCTGACCGAAAGCCAGCTGCGCGAGATGCACCAGCTCAAGACCGGCGCCCTGCTGCAGGGCAGCGTGGTGATGGGCGCGCACTGCGCCGCCCCCTCGGCCCAGGCGCTTAAGGGCCTGGAGGCCTACGGTGCGGCCATTGGCCTGGCCTTCCAGGTGGTGGACGATATTCTGGATGTGACCGCCGACTCGGCCACGCTGGGCAAGACCGCTGGCAAAGACGCCGACAATGACAAGCCCACCTATGTGTCGCTCATGGGGCTGGCCGCCAGCCAGGCCTATGCGGCCCAGCTGCTGCAGCAGGCGCTGGATGCGCTGCAGGCCAGTGGCCTGGCCGAGACCCGCGCCCTGCAGGCCCTGGCCGGCATGGTGGTGCACCGCGCAAGCTAGGTGTTGAGAGAGAAACAGGCCTCTAGCCCCCGAATAATATGCGCAAGCAGCTACTAAAAAGATAGCAAATGCCCTCTAACGACATCATTCCATTGCCCTTGCTCTCCACCATCGGGGACCCCGCGGCCCTGCGCCAGCTCCCGCGTGCGCAGCTGCGCACCCTGGCCGACGAGCTGCGCACCTACCTGCTCAACAGCGTGGCCAAGACCGGCGGGCACCTGAGCTCCAACCTGGGCACGGTGGAGCTGACCGTGGCGCTGCACTATGTGTTCAACACCCCCGAAGACCGCGTGGTCTGGGATGTGGGCCACCAGACCTACCCCCACAAAATTCTGACCGGCCGGCGCGACCGCATGCACAGCCTGCGCCAGTTTGGCGGCCTGTCTGGCTTTCCCCGCCGCGATGAGAGCGAATACGACACCTTTGGCACCGCGCACTCCAGCACCTCCATCTCGGCCGCGCTGGGCATGGCGCTGGCCGCCCGCATCAAGGGCGAAGACCGCTACTCGGTGGCGGTGATTGGTGACGGCGCGCTGACCGCCGGCATGGCCTTTGAGGCGCTCAACAACGCCGGTGTGGAAGACTGCAAGCTGCTGGTCATCCTGAACGACAACGACATGAGCATCAGCCCGCCCGTGGGCGCGCTGAACCGCTACCTGGCCCAGCTGATGAGCGGCCAGTTTTATGCCGCCGCCAAAAACGTCGGCAAGACCGTGCTGAAGGGCGCGCCGCCCCTGTTTGCCCTGGCCAAGCGCATCGAAGAGCAGGCCAAGGGCATGGTGGTGCCCGCCACGCTGTTCGAGAAATTTGGCTTCAACTACATTGGCCCCATCGACGGGCATGACCTCGATTCGCTGATTCCCACGCTGGAAAACATCAAGCACCTGAAGGGCCCGCAGTTCTTGCATGTGGTGACCAAAAAAGGCCAGGGCTACAAGCTCGCCGAGGCCGACCCCGTGGCCTACCACGGCCCCGGCAAGTTCGACCCCGCCGTGGGCCTGGTCAAGTCCACCGCCGTGGCCAAGCCCACCTTCACCCAGGTGTTTGGCCAGTGGCTGTGCGACATGGCCGCCGCCGACCCCCGCCTGGTGGGCATCACGCCGGCCATGCGCGAAGGCTCGGGCATGGTGGAGTTTGAAAAACGCTTTCCGGCGCGCTACTTTGACGTGGGCATTGCCGAGCAACACGCAGTGACCTTTGCCGGTGGCTTGGCCTGCGAAGGGCTCAAGCCTGTGGTGGCGATTTATTCCACCTTTCTGCAGCGCGCGTATGACCAGCTGATCCACGACGTGGCGTTGCAAAACCTGCCCGTGGTGTTTGCGCTGGACCGCGCCGGCCTGGTGGGCGCGGATGGTGCCACGCATGCCGGTGCCTACGACATCCCGTTTCTGCGCTGCATCCCCAATGTGAGCATTGCCTGCCCGGCCGACGAGAACGAATGCCGCCAGTTGCTGAGCACTGCGTTTGCGCAAAACCACCCGGTGGCGGTGCGCTACCCGCGTGGCAGCGGCGCCGGTGTGGCGGTGCAGAGCAGCCTGGAAGGCTTGCCCTTTGGCAAGGGCGAGATCCGCCGCCAAGGCAAGGGGATCGCCATCCTCGCCTTTGGCACGCTGTTGCAGCCTGCGCTGGTAGCCGCCGAAGCACTGGGCGCCACCGTAGTGAACATGCGCTGGGCCAAGCCGTTGGACACCGAGCTGCTACTGCAAGTGGCGAACAGCCACCAGGCGCTGGTGACGGTGGAAGAAGGCGCCACCATGGGCGGTGCGGGCAGTGCGGTACTCGAAGCCTTGCAGGCCGCGGGGCTCGAGTTGCCGGTGCTGCAACTGGGCCTGAGCGACGAGTTCATCGAGCATGGGGACCCCGCGTATTTGCTGCAATTGCAGGGGCTGGATGCCAAGGGCATGCAGGCCGCGATTGCGCAGCGTTTTGGTGCATTGTTGGCGCCTGCCGCGCGCGCTGCGTAAGCCACCAGTCAGTTAAAAAGCCAGCGCGCAATACGCTGGCTTGCAGAATCCTGAATGCGGTGCGCCAGCGTGCCCGTGTCGAGGGAAAACCCCCACGAAAGGGGGGCACCGCGTTCCTACAATCGCGCTTGACTACTACAGTCCTTGCGGCAAGGGAGCACTTCGCCGTGAGATGGTTACAACACAATTACCGGAGTACACCGAATGGATCGTCGTTCAATCATCAAAAACGCAGGCATTGCCGGCGTTTTGGCCGCAGGTGCAGCACCTGCTGTGCATGCGCAAGCCGCAGTGCGCTGGCGCCTGGCCTCCAGCTTCCCCAAGGCGCTGGACACCATCTTCGGTGCTGCCGAAGTGTTCGCCCGCAAAGTGAAAGAAATGTCGGGCGGCAAGTTTGAAATCTCCACCCACGCGGGTGGCGAAATCACGCCTCCGTTCGGTGTGGTCGATGCCGTGAAAGACGGTGCGGTGGAATGCGCACACACAGCGCCTTACTACTTCTTCGGCAAGAACGAGGCGTTTGCCCTGGGCTGCGCGATTCCCTTCGGCCTGAACAGCCGCCAGATGACCGCCTGGATGTACGAAGGCAACGGCCTGAAGCTGATGCGCGAGTTCTACAGCAAGTACAACATGATCAGCTTCCCCATGGGCAACACAGGCGCCCAGATGGGTGGCTGGTACCGCAAGGAAATCAAGTCGGTGAAGGACCTGCAAGGTCTGAAGTTCCGTACCGGTGGCTTCCCCGGCAAGGTGATGGAACGCATCGGTGTGGTGCCCCAGAACATTCCTGGCGGCGAAATCTACACCGCACTGGAAAAAGGCACGATCGATGCGGCGGAGTGGGTCGGTCCTTACGATGACCAGAAGCTGGGCTTCAACAAGGTGGCACCGTACTACTACTACCCCGGATGGTGGGAAGGCGGCCCTCAGCTGGACCTGTACATCAACCAGAAGGCCTACGACGCACTGTCGGCCGAAAACAAGGCCATTGTCGAGTGCGCTGCGGCCTACGCCCACACCGACATGCAAGCCAAGTACGATGCCCGCAACCCTGCTGCGCTCAAGCAGCTGGTCGGCAGTGGCACCAAGCTGCGTCCGTTCCCCAACGACGTGATGGCTGCTGCGTTCAAGGCGGCTGAAGCCCTGTACGCCGAGCTGAACGACAAGAACGAAGACTGGAAGAAGATTTACGCAGACTACTCCAAGTTCCGCGCTGAATCCAACCTCTGGTTCCGTTTCACTGAAGCCAAGTTCGACACCTTCATGCAATCGCAGAAGCTGTAAACCACCACGTCAGTGGCAACAAAAAACCGCGCTACGGCGCGGTTTTTTTATGGGCGCTTGTGCCGCGGCTCAGGGGTTGTTACGCAACTCGGTCAGGGCCAGTTCCAGGCGTTTGAATTCGGCCAGCATGGCCGCATCGGCTGCATAAAAGATGATCAGCTTGCCGCCAAAGCTCTTGGTGTAGAGCCGCGGGGCAATCAGCCAGTCCAGCCCACCAATGCGGATGACCTTGGCATAGGCCAGGTTGTTCAGCTCCACGCGCTTGCGCCACATCCACGATTGCTCCAGAAGCTGGCCGTTGAGCCGCGTGGTGCCGGTCAGCACAAACCACACGGTATAGGCCATGAGCCCCCAGGGTGCCCACAGCCAGAAACCGGGTTGGGGTGCGGACTGCTGCAGGTTCCATTGGTGCATCTGCCAGGCCCAGGCGCCGGCCAGCACCAGCAGCACCAGGGCAATGCCCTTGAACACGGTGCCATAGGCGGCCGAGGTGACCTCACCAGCCTCGGGGGCGAAGTTCAGCACGGCGGGAGGTGGGGGCGCCAGGGGGGCGGAGGTGTCTTGGGACATGCGGGTTCCTGAAAGTAAAAAGGCCCCACCCTGTAGAGGCGGGGCCGTGGCAGGCAAGGCCCCAGCGGGGCCGGGGCGGGTGCCTTATTTTTTGAACAGCTCGTCGATTTTCTTTTGCTCGTCCTCGGCTGCTTTTTCTGCGGCCTTGTCGACTGCCGCAGCGTCCACAGGGGGTGCCACTTCACCGGGCTTGAGTTCCATGGTGGCGGGGGCGCCTTCTTCGGCGGGCATTTCAATGGTCACCTTGTCGATGTCCACCACGATCTTCTCGTCCAGGAACATGGTGACCGACTGGGGCAGGAAAATCACCACCACCACCAGGATGATCTGCATCAGCACCCAGGGGATGGCGCCGAGGTAAATGTCGTTGGACAGCACGGGACGGGGAATGCGCTTGTCCTTGAACAGCGTGTCGGCAATGCCGCGCAGGTAGAACAGCGCGAAGCCGAACGGGGGGTGCATAAAGCTGGTTTGCAGGTTCACGCACAACAGCACGCCGAACCAGATCAGGTCGATGCCCATCTTGTCGGCCACAGGGGCCAGCATGGGCACGATGATGAAGGCGATCTCAAAGAAGTCCAGAAAGAAGGCCAGGAAGAACACAAACACGTTCACCACCACCAGGAAGCCCACTTGGCCGCCGGGCAGGCCGGTCAGCAGGTGCTCGACCCACTTGGCACCGTCCACGCCCTGGAACACCTGGCTGAACACGCGCGAACCGATCAGGATGAACACCACCATGGCCGTCAGGCGCATGGTGCCGCTCATGGCTTCCCAGATCAGGGCTGGTGTCAGGCGTTTGGACATGGCGGCCAGGATCAACGCGCCCACCACGCCCATGGCGCCGGCTTCGGTTGGTGTGGCAATGGCCGTGTTCTGGAAGGGCAGGCCACCCATGGAGCCCAGCACCGCAAAAATCAGCACGGCCGAGGGGATGATGCCGCGCAGGCACTTGGACCACAGGGCCCAGCCGTCCAGCGTGCGTTCGCTCTTCGGGATGCCGGGCAGGTACTCGGGCTTGAAGCGCGAGAGCGCAAAGGTGTAGGCCGCGAACATCAGCACTTGCAGGATGGAGGGGCCCCAGGCGCCCTTGTACATATCGCCCACGGGTTGGCCCAACTGGTCAGCCAACACCACCAGCACCAGCGACGGTGGCACCAACTGCGTGATGGTGCCCGAGGCCGCCAGCACGCCGGTGGCGTAGCGCATGTTGTAGTTGTACTTCATCATCACGGGCAGCGAGATCAGCGCCATGGCGATCACCTGGCCAGCCACGGTGCCGGTGATGGCCCCCAGGATGAAGCCCACGATGATGACCGAGTAGCCCACACCACCGCGCACCGGACCAAACAGCTGGCCCATGGAGTCCAGCATGTCTTCGGCCAGGCCGCACTTCTCCAGGATGGTGCCCATGAAGGTGAAGAAGGGAATCGCCAACAGCAGCTCATTGTTCAGGATGGAGAACAGCGAGATGGGCAGGTTGCCCATGAAGGCGGCGGGAAACCAGCCCATCTGGATGGCGTAAAAGCCGCTGGCCAAGCCCAGCGCGGCCAGGGAGAACGCGACCGGAAAACCGATCAGCATGATGAAGACCAAGCCCGCGAACATCAGCGGGGGGAAATGTTCCAGTTGCATAGGAGGTTCCTGAGTATCTTGTCGTTGTAGGTATGAGGGCGGCCGTGCTTACTGCAGGGGTTTTTCGTAATGGGTGTCCATCTGGTATTTGCCTTGCAAATACGCCACACGCTTGATGATTTCAGCTATCCCTTGCAGCCACACCATGGCAAAGCCTACGGGCATGGCCAGCACCGCGGGCCAGCGAATCAGGCCGCCGGCGTTTTGCGACATTTCGCGCGACACGTAAATGCCCCAGAAATAATGGGCCGACAGGTAGGTGAGCAGGGTGATCACGGGCAGCAGGAAAAACAGCAGCCCGAACAGGTCGACATACACCGGCTTGTTGCCCTTGAGCTTGCCGTAGATCAGGTCCACACGCACATGCTCGTTGAGCTTGAGCACGATGGGCGCCCCCACCATGACGGTGTAGGCAAACAGGTACCACTGGATCTCGATCCAACCATTGGAGGTCAGGTCGAAGCCGTAGCGGATAAAGGCATTGCCCGCGCTGATCAGGGCGGCCAGCAACACCGTCCACGACGCGAAAGTGCCCAGCTTTTCGCTGACCCAGTCAATGCCAAAAGCAAATTTCAGTAGTGCAATCACAGGGGAGTCTCCAGTAGTCTTGTTCGGGGGCACGCGCAGGCGCAGGCCGTGCTTTCAAGTCTTGGATAGTGCCTTAAATCCCCTGTAGAAAGCCTGACGCATGCGCTTGGTGTTTACCCTTAAGCCAAGCCTCGTAAAGCGCCCTGTGGTGCTAGTGCAGCCAGCGCTCCAGCCCGATGTACACCACCGCGCCGGCCAGGTAACCTAGTAGCGCCAGCCCACCGATTTTGCGGGCGTACCAGAGGAAATCGATCTTCTCCAGGCCCATGGCGGCCACTCCGGCGGCCGAGCCGATGATGAGGATGGAGCCTCCGGTACCTGCGCAATAGGCCATGAACTCCCACAGAAAGCTGTCGGCAGGGTACTGCGCCAGGCTGTACATGCCCATGCTGGCGGCCACCAGGGGTACGTTGTCCACCACGGCGCTGACCAGGCCAATGATCATCACGATGGCGTCTTGGCGCCCCACGGTCTGGTCCAGCCACTGGGCGATGGAAGACAGCACGTGGGTGTGCTCCAGCACCGCCACGCTGAGCAGGATGCCGATGAAGAACACCAGAGACCCCATGTCGATGCGGGTCAGCGCGCGTGCCAGTGTCAGGCGCTGCTTGCGCAGGTCTTCTTCCTGGCGGTGCACCAGATCGCCCACCAGCCAGAGCACGCCCAGGCCCAGCAGGATGCCCATGAACGGAGGCAGGTGCGTCAGCGTCTTGAACACCGGCACCAGCACCAGAATGGCCAGACCCAGAAAGAACATCAGGTTGCGCTCAAACGGGCTGGTCTCCAGGCCAGCATCGTCGGCATCGCGCTGAGGCGCGCGTACGGGCCGCGCACCCAGCATCCGGCTGATCACGGCCAGCGGCACCAGCAGGTTGACCAGCGAGGGCAGAAGCAGCCCCTTCATGATCTCCAGCGCGGTGATCTGGCCACCGATCCACAGCATGGTGGTGGTGACATCGCCAATCGGTGTCCACGCACCACCGGCATTGGCCGCGATGACGATGATGCCGGCGAAGAACAGGCGGTCATCGCGCTCTCGCAGCAGTTTTTTCATCAGCGAGACCATGACGATGGTGGTGGTCAGGTTGTCCAGAATCGAACTCAGGAAGAACGCCACCAGACCAACCAGCCACATCAGCGTGGACAGCCGCGTGGTCTTGATGCGCGAGGTGATCACCTCGAAGCCGTTGTGCGCGTCTACCACTTCCACAATCGCCATGGCACCCATCAGGAAGAACACGATCTGCGCGGTCCCCAGGAGCGACTCGCCAAGCTGGGTGTTGACCAGGGCGGCATCGTTGTGGCCCAGTGCGTACAGCGTCCACAGCAGGCCCGCGCCCAGCAGCGCGGATGCCGACTTGTTGACCCCTAGCGGATGCTCCAGGGCAATGGCGACATAGGCCAGAACGAAGATGCAAATCAGCGCAGTCAGCATGCAGGTCTTTCTCGGGTCGGGGGAGTGTAAGGCGGTGTCATCACGACGTCATGGCGTCGGGTGACGATGGCGCCTCATAAGGAGGTTCTCATGGCGTGGTTGGTGCGTTGGCGAATTCGTTCGCGGTTGTTGTTGCTGTTGGCATTTTCTGTAGGGGCTCTGACACTGGTGGGGGCGTTTGCTGCCTTCACCATCACCCGCGAGGCGCAGCGCGCCACCGACTTCATCGACGCCGAGTTTGAGGCCGTGCAAACCCTGGGCGATGTGCGCACCGCGCTGGGCAGCGCCCGCCGGTTTGAGAAAGACATTTTCCTGACCATGGGCGACGAGCAGGAGACCGAGCAGTTCACCGCCCAGTGGTCGGCCGAAGTAGCCCGCACGCGCGAGGCCATTGCGCGCACGCAGGCGCTGGCCCAGCCCGCGGATGCCGTGGCGCTGGCGGACATGCTGCGGGCGCTGGACCGCTATGCGGCGGGCTTCAAATCCATCCTCGGGCAAATGGCCCGTGGCGAGCTCAACGACCCCTGGGCGGGCAACCGGGCCATGGCACCGCACAAGGCGCAGATCCAGCAGGCCGAGGCCGCGTTGCAGACGCTGACGGCCTCCATCTCGGCCCGGGCCGTACAACGGCGCGATGCGCTGGAGGTCACGGGGGCGCAGGCACCTTGGTTGGTCGGCGTGGCCACGCTGCTGGTGGCTGCACTGGCCACTGTGCTGGTGTTGGCCATCGTGCGGTCCATCCTGCGACCCATCGCCCAGCTGCAAACCACGGCGGATGCCTGGGGCCAGGGTGATTTGCGCGCCCCGCTGCAGGTGCACGGCCACGACGAACTGGCCGCCGTGCAGCGTGACCTGGGCCGCATGCACACCGCGTTGGCCGGCCTGGTGACGCAGGTGCGCGCAGGCGTGGAAGTGGTGAGTAGCAACACCGATGAAATTGCCATGGCCAATACCGACCTGTCGGAGCGCACCGAGAAGGCCGCTGTGTCGCTGCAGCGCACTACGGTGGCCGTGGGCCAGTTGTCAGACGCCGTGCGGCACACGGCCGAATCGGCCCAGCAGGCGGTGCACTCGGCCGTGGCGGCCCACCAGGTGGCCGAACGTGGCGGCGCGGTGGTGGCCCAGGTGGTGCAAACCATGCAGGACATCAACGGCGCCTCGCGCAAGATTGCCGACATCGTCCAGGTCATTGACGGTATTGCCTTTCAAACGAACATCCTGGCGCTGAACGCCGCAGTAGAGGCGGCGCGGGCCGGCGATCAGGGCCGTGGCTTTGCCGTCGTGGCCAGCGAAGTGCGGGGGCTGGCAGGCCGCTCGGCCGAAGCCGCACGCGAGATCAAGGCCATCATTGGCCGATCCGTGGAAGCGGTGGAGCAAGGCACGGTGCTGGTGGCCAGTGCCGGGCGGACTATGCACGACATTGTGCGCAGCGTGGGCCAGGTCTCGCAGGCCATAGAAACGATCCGCAGCGCCGCCCAGGTGCAGCACACCGGAATTGGCCAACTGCGCATCACACTGGACCAGATTGACCAAGCGACCCAGCAAAACGCGGCGATGGTGGAGGAGTCGGCTGCCGGCGCCCTGAGCCTGGCCCAGGAAACCCAGCACCTGCGCACCGCGGTGCAGGTGTTTCAGCTCGATGATGGCCCTGGTTTTCTGCCAAATAGGCCGCTAGCCCTCATGAACTATGCGTGAGCAGCTATGAAATATGTAGCGGACCGAATGCCCGCCACGGTGAGCAGCAGCGAGCCCAGCAGGTGCACGGCCGAGGTACCCAGGGCCAGCGCATAGCGCTGCTGGCCCAGCATGCCCACCACTTCGGCGGAGAAGCTGGAGAACGTGGTGAGCGCCCCCAGAAAGCCGGTGACCAGCGCGAGGCGCCAGGCGGGGTCCAGCTGGGGCAGGGCCTGGAACACGGCCACGCACACGCCAATCAGGTAACCACCAATCAGGTTGGCGGCCAGCGTGCCCAGCGGCAGCGTGGTGCCTGCAGCATCAGCGACCGGGTTGAACCACAGGCCCAACTGCCAGCGCGCCAAGGCGCCGGCGCAGGCACCCACACAAATGGCGAAGACGGCCAGCATTAGGGGGTGGCTCCAGCATAGGGGGCGCCGCCCACCGTCAGCCCCTGTGCGGAGAGCTTGGTGGCCGTTGGAGCCTTGATGCCTTTGACGCGCGCCATGAAGTCGGCCCAGCTCTTGAAGGGGCCGACCTCGCGTGCCTGCAGGATGCGTGCGGTCTGGCTGGGGCCCAGGCCCCGCACGCCGTCCAGTTGCGCCTCGGTGGCGTCATTCACGTCCAGCGCCCAGCCACAGAGGCTGAACAGCAGGCCGGCGGTCAGCAAGGTCGGGGCGCGTGCGCGGGACATAGCAATCAGGCCCTGCGGTTGGCCAGCCACTGCACGTACTTGCCCACCCCGGTTTGCACATCCACAAACGCATGGTCGCAGCCGGTGGCGCGCAGCGCCGTCAGGTCGGCCTGGGTGTAGCACTGGTACTTGCCGCGCAGCGCATCGGGGAAGGGGATGTACTCCACCAGACCCTGGGCGGCGATATCGGCCAACGGCAGGCTGCCTTCATTGCGCAGACTGCGCATGGCGTTGACCACAGAGCTGGCCACGTCGTTGAAAGGCTGGGCGCGGCCGGAGCCGAGGTTGAAGATGCCGCTTTGTGTGGGGTGGTCAAAGAACCAGAGGTTCACGGCCACCACATCGTCGATAAAGACAAAGTCGCGCATCTGGCCGCCCTGCGGGTAGCCGCCGTACTCACCAAACAGTTTGACCTTGCCCTCGGCATTGAACTGGTTGAACTGGTGGAAGGCCACACTGGCCATGCGGCCCTTGTGCTGCTCGCGCGGGCCGTAGACGTTGAAGTAGCGAAAGCCCACCACCTGGTGCGTCTTGCCGGCCTTGGTGCGCTGGAAGTCGTTGCCGCACTCGCGGCGCATGCGTTGGTCAAACAACAGCTTGGAGTAACCGTACACGTTGAGCGGAGCCTCGAACGCGGGTTCTTCGCGGAAGGTGTCGGAGCCGCCATAGGTGGCTGCGCTGGAGGCGTACAGCAGGCGCGCACCGCGCTTCTGGCAGGTCTGGAACAAATGCCACGACAGCGTGTAGTTGTTCTCCATCATGTACTTGCCGTCCTGCTCCATGGTGTCGCTGCAGGCGCCCTCATGGAACACGGCTTCCACCTGGCCGTAGTGGCCGTCGGCAAACGCGTCGTAAAAGGTGGCGGCGTCCACGTAGTCGGCAATCTGCAGGTCCGCCAGATTGCGGAATTTGTCACCGTGTGTGAGGTCGTCCACCGCAATGATGTCGGTGAGGCCGCGGGCGTTGAGCCCGGCAATGATGTTGCTGCCAATGAAACCGGCCGCGCCGGTAACCACGATACGTGTCATGCAAATAGCTCCTCGTAAGACACCGTGGCGGTGCCGAATTTACCCACCACCAGACCACCGGCGCGGTTGGCCAGAGGCACTGCCTCGCGCAAACTCAATCCGGCTCCCACCATGGTTGCCATGGTGGCAATGACGGTGTCGCCTGCGCCGGTGACGTCAAACACCTCGCGCGCCTGGGCGCTCACATGCAGCTGTCCAGCGGCATCGAACAGGGTCATGCCCTCTTCGCTGCGGGTGAGCAGCACGGCGTCGAGCTGGAGTTGTTCGCGCAGGGCGCTGACTTTGCTGCGCAGCTCGTCTTCGCTGTGCCAGGCACCGATCACCTGTTGCAGCTCGGCCCGGTTGGGCGTGATCACGGTGGCCTGCTGGTAGCGCGAGTAATCGCTGCCCTTGGGGTCGATCAGGATGGGTTTGCCAGCAGCGCGGGCGCGCGCAATCATGTCGCTCACGTGGGCCAGGCCGCCTTTGCCGTAGTCGGAAAACAAAATCGCGTCGTGCTCGGGCAGCAGGTTGGCAAAGATGGCGGTCTGGCCGGCCAGGATCTCGTGGTTCGGGGTGTTCTCAAAGTCCAGGCGAATCAGCTGCTGTTGGCGGCCAATGACGCGCAGCTTGACTGTGGTCTTGAGGTCACTGTCGCGGCCAAAGTGGGTGCGGATGCCGGTGGTCGCCACCAGCGCTTCCAGTTTGTGGCTGGCTTCGTCATCGCCCACCACGGTGAGCAACGATGCCTGGGCACCCAGCGTGGCCGCATTGAAGGCCACGTTGGCCGCGCCGCCGCAACGCTCTTCTTCGCGCGTGACGCGCACCACAGGCACCGGCGCTTCGGGGCTGATGCGGTCCACCGCACCGTACCAGTAGCGGTCCAGCATCACATCGCCCACGACCAACACGCGGGCTTTTGAGAGAGTCAGTTTGGAAATCGTCATGGTCTTGTTATCGCGATTCAGAGTTCTTCGACGCGGCGGGCCGGGTAGCTGTCCCAGGCCTGGCAGCCCGGGCATTGCCAGAAATGCACCTTGGCCTCAAAGCCGCAGGCGGCGCAGCGGTAGCGGGTGAGGGGTTTGACCGCATGGTCCAGAGCGCGTTGCACCTGGGGGTGGAAGGCCTCGCGTTCCAGCTTTTCGCCGGCAATCCATTTGGCAGCAGCCACCAACGATGGCTCTTTTTCCAGGTGGCGCGCGTACCAGTCGCGGGCGGTGGGCGTGGTCTCGCTGCTGGCGGCTTCCAGCGCCACGATGGCGTCCAGCACGTCCAGCGAGGCCACTTGGGCATAGCTCTCCTTGAGCAGGGTCAGCGCGGCCACACCTTGGCCCGCAGCCAAGGCCTGCTGGGCCAGCAGCGGGGCGATCAGGGCCACGGCGCCGGGGGCGGCTTGCATGGCCTCGGTTAGCGTGGCGTAGGCCTGCGCGGCGTGCCCGTTGTGGGCCTGCAGATCGGCCAGGTCGATACGGGGGCGGGGCACATCGGGTGCGGTGGCAATGGCCTGGTGCAACAGGAACTGCGCCTGGGCCGTGTCGCCTGCAGTCCGCAGCGTGGCGGCCTGTTCGCACAGATAGTGTGCAAGGCGGCCCTTGAAGCTGCCCTGGTCGCTGGACTCCAGTTTTTGCGCCACTAGCGCGGCCTGCTCCCAGTCGCGCGAGCGCTCGTAGTTGGCCAGCAGGGCCAGGCGGGCCTGGGCTTCAAAGCGTGTGCCTTCCAGTTTGAGTAGCGCGTCTTCAGCACGGTCCAACAGGCCGGCCTTGAGGTAGTCCAGCGCCAGCGCATGCTGCGCACGGTGTCGGTCGTCCAGGCTCAGGTCGCCGCGCGAGAGCAGGTGCTCGTGCACGCGCACGGCACGCTCGTATTCGCCGCGGCGGCGAAACAGGTTGCCCAACGCAAAGTGCAACTCCGAGGTATCGGGGTCGTTTTGCACGGCCTCGATGAAGGCGTCAATCGCCTGGTCCTGCTGCTCGTTGAGCAGGAAGTTCAGGCCCTTGAAATAGGCCTTGGGGGCCTGGCGGTTTTCCATGCGCAGCTGGCGCATGTCCATGCGCGAGGCCAGCCACCCGAGCACAAAGGCCACGGGCAGGCCCATGAGGATCAAGGTGATGTCAAAGTCCATGCGGGGGATTCATTGGCTTGTTCGATTCTGCGTTGGCGTTGGCAATCGCGGTGGCTGCGGCGTGGCGTGCCCGGCTGGCGGCCCGGCGGTGGCGCCACCAGCGCGGCACCATGCCCAGCACACCAATCAGCAAACCGGCAGCAAAGGCCACCAGCACCACCAGCACCAGGGGTGCGGTCCAGTGCGTGCCAAAGAAAAAGTGCACGGTCACATCGCCCTGATTGTTCAGGGCAAAGGCGAACAGGGTAAAAAAAATGGCTGCTTTAAGTAGCCACTTAAAGAGCCATACGAGCTGTTTCATTGATCTCCTCAGTAGCGAGGAATTCTACTCAGCCCTTGGGGGTCGATTCCAGCTCGGCAGTGCGTTGGTCCACGGCTTCGCGCAGGGCCTTGCCTGGCTTGAAGTGGGGTACGCGTTTTTCGGGAATGGCCACACTCTCGCCGCTGCGCGGATTGCGGCCCATGCGGGGCGGGCGGCGGTTGATCGAGAAGCTGCCAAAACCACGAATTTCAATGCGGTGACCCCGGACCAGAGCGTCGTTCATGGCGTCCAGAATGGCCTTCACGGCGAATTCGGCGTCGCGGTGGGTCAGCTGGCTGAAACGGTTGGCCAGTTCTTCAACGAGGTCGGAGCGGGTCATGACAATCCAGGTAGGGCTAAGAAAAAACGACCGGCACCCCAAGGGAAGCCGGTCGTTCGTTCAGGTCAACAACATATCAGATGTTTGGTGGGACAGACCTTGAGCCTGTCCCCAACTGATTAAGAGTTGTTGTCCAGTTTGGCACGCAACAAAGCGCCCAGGCTGGTCGTGCCGGCGTTTTCGCGGGCAGACTGCTGGCTCAGGGATTGCATGGCTTCGTTTTGGTCAGCCATGTCTTTCGCCTTGATGGACAACTGGATGTTGCGGGTCTTGCGATCCACGTTCACCACCACAGCCGTCACTTCGTCGCCTTCTTTCAGCACGTTGCGAGCGTCTTCAACGCGGTCGCGGCTGATTTCGGAAGCGCGCAGGTAACCCAGAATGTCTTCGCCCAGGTCGATTTCAGCGCCCTTGGCGTCCACGGTCTTGACCTTGCCGGTCACGATCTGGCCCTTGTCGTTCACCGACACGAAGGTGGTGAAAGGATCGGAATCCAACTGCTTGATACCCAGGGAGATGCGTTCGCGGTCCACGTCCACAGCTAAGACCAAAGCCTCGACTTCTTGACCCTTCTTGAATTCGCGCACGGCGGTTTCGCCGGACTCGTTCCAAGACAGGTCGGACAGGTGCACCAGACCGTCAATGCCAGCAGCCAGACCGACGAACACGCCGAAGTCGGTGATGGACTTGATCGGGCCCTTCACGCGGTCGCCGCGCTTGGTGTTCTGTGCGAACTCTTGCCATGGGTTGGCCTTGCACTGCTTCATGCCCAGGGAGATGCGACGCTTGTCTTCGTCGATTTCCAGAACCATGACTTCGACTTCGTCACCCAGGGCAACGATCTTCGAAGGCGCAACGTTCTTGTTGGTCCAGTCCATTTCGGACACGTGCACCAGACCTTCGATTCCGGGTTCCAGTTCCACAAACGCGCCGTAGTCGGCGATGTTGGTGATCTTGCCGAACATGCGGGTACCTTGGGGGTAACGGCGGTTCACGCCCATCCATGGGTCGTCGCCCATTTGCTTCAGACCCAGAGACACGCGGTTCTTTTCGGTGTCGAACTTCAGGATCTTGGCGGTGATCTCTTGACCAGCAGTCACGACCTCGGAAGGGTGACGGACACGGCGCCATGCCATGTCGGTGATGTGCAGCAGGCCGTCGATACCGCCCAGGTCCACGAATGCACCGTATTCGGTGATGTTCTTGACCACGCCTTGCACCACAGAACCTTCTTTGAGGGTGTGCATCAGCTTGGCGCGCTCTTCGCCCATGGACGCTTCGACCACGGCACGGCGAGACAACACGACGTTGTTGCGCTTGCGGTCCAGCTTGATAACCTTGAATTCCAGGGTCTTGTTTTCGTACGGAGACAGATCCTTGGTAGGACGTGTGTCGACCAGCGAACCGGGCAGGAAGGCGCGGATGCCATTGACCAGAACGGTCAGGCCGCCCTTGACCTTGCCGGAAGTGGTACCGGTGACGAATTCGCCGGATTCCAGGGCCTTTTCCAGGCTCATCCACGATGCCAGACGCTTGGCCTTGTCGCGGGACAGGATGGTGTCGCCATAGCCGTTTTCCACGGAGTCGATGGCCACAGACACGAAGTCGCCCACTTGGACTTCGAGTTCGCCCTTGTCACTCTTGAACTCTTCGATTGGCACATAGGCTTCGGACTTGAGGCCAGCGTTGACCACGACGAAGCTGTGTTCGATACGGACGACTTCAGCGGTGATAACTTCACCGGTGCGCATTTCCGAGCGTTGTAGAGACTCTTCAAATAGGGCTGCGAAAGATTCAGACATGAGGTGTGCGGTTTGCACCGCGGGGTTAAGTTATTGAACCCCAGAGCCGGTGCGCAGACGCGCGAGAGGAGCTATGGGGACCACACAAAGGCGCAAGCCTTTGTTTTCTACCAACTGCCTAGCTAGCCGAAGCTAAAAAGGCTGTTTGCTTTGCCACCAGGCCAACACCGTTTCAACAGACGAATCGACTGTCAAATTCGAGTTATCCAGCAACTGGGCATCTTCTGCAGGCTTCAAGGGGGCGACGGTTCGAGAGGAGTCCCGGGCGTCGCGCGCCTCCAGGTCGGCACGAAGACTGTCGATTGTAGTAGGAATTCCCTTTGAAATCAACTGCTTATAGCGCCGCTCGGCGCGGCAGGCGGCGCTGGCGGTCAGGTAGACCTTCAGCGGGGCGTCCGGGAAGATCACCGTGCCCATGTCGCGCCCGTCGGCCACCAGGCCCGGCAGCTTGCGAAAACCGCGCTGCAAGTCGATCAATGCTGCCCGTACGGCAGGGAAAGCGGACACTTTGGAGGCATTCATGCCAGCGTCTTCGGTGCGGATCGCCTCGCTCACGTCTTCGTTGGCCAGCCAGATGTGGCTGCCCTCGAAATGGATGGGCAGGCTGCGCAGCAGGCTGACGATGGCTTGTTCGTTGGCGACGTCCAGCGCAATGCCGGCCCGCGTGGCGGCCAGCCCGGTGATGCGGTAGAGGGAGCCGGAATCCAAAAAGTGGTAACCCAGCTTTTCGGCCAGTACGGCTGCCAGCGTGCCTTTGCCCGAGGCCGTGGGCCCGTCCACGCAGACCACGGGAATGGCGGCGTTGTCGGCCGTAGCGACTGAAAACAGCGCTTCAAAGTAGTCGGGGAAGGTTTTTGCCACGCATTTGGGGTCTTCAATGCGCACGGGCAAGCCAGCCGGGTTGAAGGCGGCCAGCGAGAAGCACATGGCGACGCGGTGGTCATCGTAGGTGTGGATGCTGCCAGTGGTCCATTGGCCAGTGGATGCCGGCGGCGTCACGCTGATGAAATCTGCGCCCTCGACCACGGTAGCGCCCAGCTTGCGCAGCTCGTTGGCCATGGCGGCGATGCGGTCGGTTTCCTTGACGCGCCAGCTGGCGATGTTGCGCAGCGTGGTGGTGCCGTCGGCGTAGAGCGCCATCACGGCCAGTGTCATCGCGGCGTCGGGGATGTGGTTGCAGTCCAGGTCGATGGCCTTCAGGGGCCAGGCGCCGCGCTGGATTTGCAGCCAGTTGGGGCCGCTCTCGATCTGGGCGCCCATGGCCTGGGCCGCGTCCATGAAGCGGATGTCGCCCTGGATGGAATCTGCGCCCACGCCCTGGATTCTGATGCCATTCTGGCCGCTAGCCCCCGTCGTTATTGCGCCAAGCGCTATGAAATAGCTAGCGCTGGAGGCGTCGGCTTCGACATGGATGTCGCCCGGTGACTGCAGCTGGCAGCCCGCGGGGATGGTGAAGCGCTGCCAACCGTCGCGCCGCACCTGCACGCCAAAGCGGGCCAGCAGGTTCAGCGTGATCTCAATATAGGGGCGGGAAATCAGCTCACCGACCACCTCGATCACGATGTCCTTCGCGGCCACCAGGGGCAGCGCCATCAGCAGGGCGGTGAGGAACTGGCTGGACACATCGCCACGCACCTGGATGGGCGCGTCCAGCTTCAGGGCCGGCTGGCCCAGGCGCAGCGGCGGGTAGCCGTCGTTCCCCAGGTAGTCAATCTGGCAGCCCAGCTGGCGCAACGCGTCCACCAGGTCGCCGATGGGGCGCTCGTGCATGCGCGGCACGCCGCTGAGTTCGAAGTCACCCCCCAGCACGGCCAGTGCGGCGGTCAGCGGGCGCATGGCGGTGCCGGCGTTGCCCAAGAACAGCTTGGCCGATGGATTGGGCAGCTGGCCGCCCAGACCGGTGATGCGCACGATGGCGCCGGCTTCTTCCACCCCGCAGCCGAGCGTGCGCAGGGCGACCAGCATGACGCGGGTGTCGTCTGAATCCAGCAGGTCGTGGATGGTGGTGGTGCCCGCGCTCATGGCGGCGAGCAGCAGCACGCGGTTGGAAATACTTTTGGAGCCGGGGAGGGTGACGGTGCCCGCCGCGTGGGCGAGGGGGGGGAGGTCCAGAAAGGCAGTGGAGAACATTATTTATTGTATTTGGACGCCATGGTCCAGTGGGCGCGGGTGTTGCTGGCCTGTTCGATCAGGCCTTCGAGCGCATCGCCATTGCCGCTGGAAATCATGAGCTCCATCGCCTGCAGGGTGCGCTGAAAAATCTTGCTTTGCTCCAACAGCTCTTCGCGGTTGGAGACCATGATGTCGCGCCAGATCTTGGGGTCGCCCGCCGCAATGCGCGTGAAATCCCGAAAGCCAGGGCCGGCCAGCGAGAGGTAGTCCTTGCCCTGGGGTTGGCCCGAGATGGCATTCATCAGCGCAAACGCAATCAGGTGCGGCAGGTGGCTCACGGCGGCAAACGCCGCGTCGTGCTGCTCGGGCGACATCTTGAGCACCCGGCAGCCCAGCGCAGTCCACACGTCCACCGCTTTTTGCAGCTGGTTGGTCAGGGTGCGTTCGATGGGGGTGAGGATGATTTGCTTGCCCGCGTACAGGTCAGCATCCGCATGCTCCACGCCCGACAGCTCTTTGCCCGCAATGGGGTGGGCGGGCACAAACGAGCCAATGTGCTCGCGCAGGCCGCGCCGGCCTGCGTCGATCACCTCGCGCTTGGTGGAGCCTACATCCATGATCAGCATATTGGGCGTGACCAGGTGCTTGATGGCTTTGAACGTGGCTTCGGTGGCCGACACGGGAACGGCCACCAGCACGATGTCTGCGCCAGAGACTGCCAGCAGGGCCGACGGTGCTTCGATGTCGATCACGCCCATTTGGCGCGCACGCTCGGTGGTGGACGGGGATTTGCTGTAGCCGACCACGCGCTTGACCAGGCCTGCCCGTTTGAGGGCCAGGGCAAACGAGCCGCCCATCAAGCCGCATCCAATCAAGCCAAGCTGTTCAAACATAAGGTGTCCTGGTGTGCATCAGTCGGCCAGCGGGTAGGTTCCCAGCACCTTGTAAAAGGCGCACAGGCTGGACAAGTCTTTCAGGGCCGCCGCCACATGGGGCTGGGACGGGTGGCCTTGCAAGTCGATGTAGAAATAGTATTCCCATTGGCCGGAGCGTGCCGGCCGGGATTCAAAACGTGTCATGGACACGCCGTGGAGTTTGAGCGGCACCAGCATGTCGTGCACCGCGCCGGGTTTGTTGGGCACGGATACCACCAGGCTGGTGCAGTCCTTGCCCGAGGCCTCAGGCGCGGGCAGCACGCTGGGCAGGCAGACCACGACAAAGCGGGTGCGGTTGAAGGCCTCATCCTGGATGGCGTGCGACGCAATGTGCAGGCCGAACTCGGAACCTGCGCGCTCGCTGGCAATGCCGGCCCACGCCGGATTGCTGGCGGCCAGGCGCGCGCCTTCGGCATTGCTGGACACTGCGCGGCGTTCGGCCTTGGGGAGGTGGGTGGTCAGCCATTGCTGGCACTGGGCCAGCGCTTGGGGGTGGGCCAATACGACCTCAATGTCGTCCAGCGACGCGGTGCTGCGCAGCAAATGGTGGCGCACCAGCAGGCTGATTTCGCCCACGATGTGCAGCGGCGAGTTGAGCAGCAGGTCCAGCGAGCGGGTTACCACGCCTTCGGTGCTGTTCTCCACGGGGATGACGCCAAACTCGGCCGAACCTGCGGTGGCCGCGTGGAACACCTCGTCAAAGTTGGCGCAGGGCACATGGGTGATGCTGGAGCCAAAGAAACGTACCGAGGCTTCCTCGCTGAAGGTGCCTTTGGGGCCCAGGTAGGCCACGCGCTGCGGCGCCTCCAGGGCGCGGCAGGCGGACATGATTTCGCGCCAGATGACAGCCACGCTTTCGCTTTTCAGCGCGCCCTGGTTGGCCTGCTGCAAGTTGGCGATGACCTGGGCTTCGCGGTCGGGGCGGAAGACGGCAGAGCCATCGAGCTTTTTGACTTCGCCGACCTCGTTGGCCAAGGCCGCGCGGCGGGAGAGCAGGGTCAGCAGCTCCTGGTCGACGGCGTCGATCAGGACTCGGAGTTCGGGGAGGGTGCGTGCCATGGTGGGTGTTTTAGCCGTGGGTGCGTTCGAACGCTTGCAGGTACTGCACCAGTGCCTGTACGCCTTCCAGCGGCATGGCGTTGTAGATGCTGGCACGCATGCCGCCGACCGACTTGTGGCCCTTGAGCTGCAGCAGTCCTGCGGCCTTGGCACCGGCCAGGAAGTCGTCGTTCAGCGCCTCGTTGCGCAGGAAGAAGGGCACGTTCATGCGTGAGCGGCAGGCCGGGCTGACTTTGTTGAAATACAGGCTGCTGCCGTCGATGGCCTTGTAGAGTAGTTCGGCTTTGGCGATGTTGCGCGCTTCCATGGCCGCCACACCGCCCTGGCGCTTGAGCCATTTGAATACCAGGCCCGCCATATAGATCGCGAAGGTGGGGGGGGTGTTGAACATGGAACCGTTGTCGGCCACGGTTTTGTAGTCAAACGCGCTGGGGCAGACCGACAGGGCATGGCCCAGCAGGTCTTCACGCACCACCACCACGGTGACGCCCGCAGGGCCCAGGTTTTTCTGTGCACCGCCAAAGGCCAGACCCACCTTGTTCCAGTCCACCGGGCGTGAGGCCACGTGGGACGAGAAGTCAATCACCAGTTCCGCATTCGAACCCAGCGCTTTCAGGTCCGGCAGGGCGTGGAATTCGACGCCATTGATGGTCTCGTTGGTGCACAGATGCACATAGCTGGCGTTGGGGCTGAGCTGCCAGGTGGCGGCGTCGGGGATGTGGGTGAAACCCTCGGGCTTGCCCGTGGCCACGGCCTTGGTGTGGCAGTACTTGGCAGCTTCCTTGAGCGACTTGTCGCTCCAGCTGCCGGTCACTACAAAGTCGGCCACGCCTTGCTCGCCAGCGGGCGCGCGCAAGGCGCTGAGGTTCAGGGGCACGATGGCGTTTTCGGCCAGCCCGCCACCCTGCATGAACAGGATCTTGAAGTTGGCGGGTACCGCCAGCAGTTCGCGCAGGTCGGCTTCGGCGGCCTCATAAATGCTCTGAAATTCCTTGCCACGGTGGCTCATCTCCATCACGCCGATGCCGCAGCGCTGGCCGCTGGCATCGGGCCAGTTCAGCATCTCGTCGGCGGCCTGGGCCAGCACTTCATCCGGCATGGTGGCCGGACCGGGGGCGAAATTGTAGGGACGTTGCATTCGCAGGTTTATGGGTTAAATAGGGCGCTAGCCCCCGTTAAATATGCGCCAGCAGCTATCAATTCAGGAGCGTTTGCAAAGGGCTTACGCGCCTTCAGCCTCTTCGCCTGCATCCTCGCCCGATTCGGCGTCCGTGGGGTTGGCGTCGTTTTCCACAATCCGTTGCAGGCCACTGAGCTTGGAGCCTTCGTCCAGACCGATCAGCGTCACACCTTGTGTCGCGCGGCCCAGCTCACGGATCTCGCTGACGCGTGTGCGCACCAGCACGCCCTTGTCGGTGATCAGCATGATCTCGTCGTCCACATGCACCAGCGTGGCGGCAACCACCTTGCCGTTGCGCTCGGACTGCTGGATCGCAATCATGCCCTTGGTGCCACGGCCGTGGCGGGTGTATTCCGTGATGCTGGTGCGCTTGCCGTAACCGTTTTCGGTGGCGGTCAGCACGCTTTGCTGTTCGTCTTCGGCCACCAGCATGGCAATCACGCTTTGGCCCACGTCCAGCGACATGCCGCGCACGCCACGGGCATTGCGGCCCAGCGGACGCACATCGTCTTCGTCAAAGCGCACAGCCTTGCCGCCGTCGCTGAACAACATCACGTCGTGCTTGCCGTCGGTCAGTGCGGCGCCAATCAGGTAGTCGCCCTCGTCCAGGTTCACGGCAATGATGCCGCCCTTGCGTGGGTTGCTGAATTCGTCCAGCGCGGTCTTCTTGACCGTGCCCATGCTGGTCGCCATAAACACATACTGGTCGGCGGGGAAGGTGCGCTTCTCGCCAGTCAGCGCCAGCACCACGGTGATCTTCTCGCCTTCTTGCAGCGGGAACATGTTGACGATGGGGCGGCCACGCGAACCACGCGAACCCTGCGGCACTTCCCAGACCTTCAGCCAGTACAAGCGGCCGCGGTTGGAGAAGCACAGGATGTAGTCGTGGGTGTTGGCCACAAACAGCTGGTCGACCCAGTCGTCTTCCTTGGTGGCGGTGGCCTGTTTGCCGCGCCCACCGCGTTTCTGGGCGCGGTATTCGTTGAGCGGTTGGCTCTTGATGTAGCCGCTGTGGCTCATCGTGACGACCATGTCGGTGGGCGTGATCAGGTCTTCGGTGGACAGGTCAAACGAGGAATGCTCGACCAGCGAGCGGCGAGCGCCCAGCTTGGTTTGGCCGAATTCCTGTTTCACATGGCCCAGCTCTTCGCCAATGATGGTGGAGACGCGCTCGGGCTTGGCCAGGATGTCCAGCAAGTCCTCGATCTCGGCCATGACTTCCTTGTATTCGGCGACAACCTTGTCCTGCTCCAACCCGGTCAGGCGCTGCAGGCGCATTTGCAGAATTTCTTGCGCTTGCGTGTCGCTCAGGCGGTACAGGCCGTCCTTGCCCATGCCAAATTCTTTTTCCAGGCCGTCGGGCCGGTAGTCGTCAGCATTCACCACGCCGCCGTCGGCACGCGTGCGAGTTAGCATCTCGCGCACCAGCTTGCTGTCCCAGGGGCGGTTCATCAGCTCGACCTTGGCCACGGGTGGCGTGGGTGATTCGCGAATGATGCGGATGAACTCGTCGATGTTGGCCATGGCTACGGCCAGGCCTTCCAGCACGTGGCCACGCTCGCGCGCCTTGCGCAGGTTGAACACCGTGCGGCGTGTGACCACTTCGCGGCGGTGGTTCAGGAAGACCTCGATCAGGTCCTTCAGGTTGCACAGCTTGGGTTGGCCGTTGACCAGCGCCACCATGTTGATGCCGAAGGTGTCCTGCAGTTGCGTCTGCTTGTAGAGGTTGTTCAGCACCACCTCGGGCACTTCGCCGCGCTTCAATTCAATCACCAGGCGCATGCCGGACTTGTCGGACTCGTCCTGGATGTGGCTGATGCCTTCGATCTTCTTCTCGTGCACCAGTTCGGCCATGCGCTCCTGCAGCGTCTTCTTGTTGACCTGGTAGGGCAGCTCGTCGACGATGATGGCCTGGCGCTGGCCCTTGTCAATGTCTTCAAAGTGGCACTTGGCGCGCATCACCACGCGGCCACGGCCAGTGCGGTAGCCATCCTTCACACCATTGATGCCGTAGATGATGCCGGCCGTTGGGAAGTCGGGTGCCGGGATGATTTCCATCAACTCATCGATGCTGGCTTGCGGATTGCGCAGCAGGTGCAAGCAGGCATCCACCACTTCGTTCAGGTTGTGTGGGGGGATGTTGGTTGCCATACCCACGGCAATACCGCCGGAGCCGTTCACCAACAGGTTGGGAATGCGGGTGGGCAATACCAGCGGTTCTTTTTCGGAACCGTCATAGTTGGGGCCGAAATCGACCGTTTCCTTGTCCAGATCGGCCAACAATTCGTGGGCCATTTTGGAGAGGCGGATTTCGGTGTACCGCATGGCGGCTGCGTTGTCGCCGTCCACCGAGCCGAAGTTGCCCTGGCCGTCCACCAGCATATGGCGCATGGAGAAATCCTGCGCCATGCGAACGATGGTGTCGTAGACCGACTGGTCACCGTGGGGGTGGTACTTACCAATGACGTCACCGACGATACGCGCCGATTTTTTGTAGGCGCGGTTCCAGTCGTTGTTGAGCTCGTGCATCGCAAACAGCACGCGGCGGTGGACCGGCTTCAAGCCGTCCCGCGCATCGGGCAGGGCGCGGCCTACGATCACGCTCATGGCGTAGTCGAGGTAGCTCCGGCGCATTTCCTCTTCCAGGCTGATGGGCAGGGTTTCTTTGGCGAACTGGGTCATGGGTGGTTGCAGGCTATGTCGGGGACAACCTTTGATTCTACGGCCGCCGCGCTGTGGCTTGAGAGCAACAAAGCGCAGGCTTGCTCGCCGGGCAGTTACCCTGGGGATGCGGTTGTTTTAAAAGCGACTCTTGCTATGGCACAATGGCACGAACGTCTTTGGTGCACAAAACTCTAGGCGTCACCTATTTAGTTAGTCGCAGCATCGCTGCAGTTTGTCTCGACAAAGGAAGGTCTCATGAAACAATTGAACAAAGTAGCAATCCTTATTGCAACAGCCGTTTTGGCTACTGCTGCGGGCGCGCAAGAAATCCACAACTGGCGCAATGCTGGTGGCGACGTTTGGAAGAATGCTTCCGGCGAATGCTGGCGTGATGCCAGCTGGACACCCGCTACAGCCGCTCCTGGCTGCGATGGCGCGATCGTCGCTCCCGCACCTGCCGCTCCTGCACCTGCTGCCCCAGCTGCTGCCGCTCCTGCACCAGCCGCCGCTGCTCCCGCTGCCGCAGCTCCTGCCGCAGCCGCTGCCAGCAAAGTGACCTACGCAGCTGATGCGTTCTTTGACTTTGACAAGGCTGTTCTGAAGCCTGAAGGCAAAGCCAAGCTGGACGATCTGGTGAGCAAGGTCAAAGGTATCAACCTCGAAGTGATCATCGCTGTGGGTCACACCGACGCGACTGGCGCTGACGCTTACAACCAAAAGTTGTCGGTTGCACGTTCTGAAGCTGTGAAGGCTTACTTGGTGTCCAAGGGCATCGAAAAGAACCGCGTGTACACCGAAGGCAAGGGCGAAAAGCAACCCGTTGCTGACAACAAGACCAAAGAAGGTCGCGCCAAGAACCGCCGCGTGGAAATCGAAGTGGTTGGCACTCGCGCCAAGTAATTCGACCATCCCCATGGTTTCTGAAAAAACCCGCTTCGGCGGGTTTTTTCTTGTCTGTGCCACCATTGCCTTATGAACCCCACACTGAATGCCGATCCGGCCGAGTTGGCCAAGTTTTCCGAGTTAGCCCATCGCTGGTGGGACATGGACAGCGAGTTCCGGCCGCTGCACCAGATCAACCCCCTGCGTTTGGGGTGGATCCAGTCCATGTGCACGCTGCAGGGCCTGCAGGCCCTGGACATAGGCTGCGGCGGTGGCATTCTGGCGGATTCCATGGCTCGCCAGGGGGCCGAGGTGTTGGGGGTCGATTTGTCGTCCAAGGCACTCAAGGTGGCGCAGCTGCACGCCCTGGAAGCGCAAACACCCCGTGTGACGTATCGCGAGGTGAGTGCCGAAGCCCTGGCCCAGGAGAAGCCAGCCAGCTTTGATGTGGTGACCTGCATGGAAATGTTGGAGCACGTGCCTGACCCGGCGTCAGTGGTGCAGGCCTGCGCCACGCTGGTGAAACCTGGTGGTTGGGTGTTTTTCTCAACCCTGAACCGCAACGGCAGCGCATTTTTGCAAGCCATACTGGGTGCCGAGTACCTGCTCGACCTGCTACCACGCGGCACCCACGAATACGCCAAGATGATTCGACCCAGCGAGCTGGCCTCTTACTGCCGACATGCCGGGCTGGAGTTGCAAGCCACCCAAGGCCTGGGCTATAACCCCTTGACACGGCGGTATGCGTTGAGCACCAACACCCAGGTCAACTACCTGTTTGCCACCCGAAAGCCGCTGGATTTCCAATGACACGTTTTGCCGGGCCGATTGCGGCCGTATTGTTTGATCTGGATGGCACGTTGATCGACAGTGCGCCTGATTTGGGGGCTGCTGCCGATCAAATGCGTGTGAGCCGCGGTTTGCCCTCTTTGCCACTGGGGCAATACCGCCCCATGGCAGGGGCGGGTGCGCGCGGCATGCTGGGCGTGGCATTTGGCATCACTCCTCAGGATCCGGGCTATGAAGTGCTACGCGATGAGTTTTTCGGCAACTACGCGCGCTGCATGACTGAGCGGACGTTTTCGTTTGACGGGGTATCGCCTTTACTGCAGGCCATCGTGGAGCGGCAGTTGCTGTGGGGCGTCGTGACCAACAAGTCCGCGCGCTTTACAGAGCCCCTGACGGCAGCCATGCCTTTGTTCGCATCGGCCAAAGCGATTGTGAGTGGCGACACCACGCCGCATGCCAAGCCCCATCCAGAACCGCTGCTGGAAGCGGCGCGGCGCCTGGGCGTCGATCCCACCCACTGTGTGTATGTGGGTGATGATGAGCGCGACATCGTGGCGGGGCGCGCGGCCGGCATGTACACCGTGGCGGCCACTTATGGTTATCTGGGTACGCAGAGTGACACCCTGGCTTGGGGCGCGGACGCCTCGATCGCTAGCCCAGAGGCGCTGCTGGACCTGCTTTAGTCCTCGCCCCGGCCACGCTGGGCCTTGATGGCGGAGCGCTGTGCCTTGGACTGCAGCCGGCGTTGTTTCGCGGCGTAGGTGGGTTTGGTGACTTTACGGGCCTTGGGCGGTATGGCCACGCTGTTGACCAGCACGTGCAGGCGTTCAAAAGCATCAAACCGGTTCATCTCCTGGGTGCGAAACTGTTGCGCCTTGATCACCAGAACTCCGTCGCGCGTGATGCGACTGTCTGGCAATTGCAGCAGCCGTTCCTTGACATCATCGGGAAGGGATGAGGCGGGAATGTCAAAGCGCAGGTGGATTGCGCTGCTGACCTTATTGACGTTTTGTCCGCCCGCGCCTTGTGCGCGGATTGCCGAGGTTTCTACCTCGGTTTCCTGGATGGTGATGCGCTGCGCCATGGGGTGTTCGGAAAGTTCTGTGGAACCAACCTTACCACCGCCTGTTGCCTACACCGCAGCCAATACTTCGCTGTAACGTGGAGGCTGGCAACCAGCGCGGCTGCAGTTGATGGCCGCGGCCTGCATAGCCTCTTTCAGAGTACTTGCCACGCGCTGTGCAGCATCGTTCTGGTTCAGGGCCCAATCTCCCAGACAGTTGCCCCAGAAGGTGTCGCCAGCGCCCACGGTGTCCACCACCTGGGTGGCAGGCACGTCGGCTTCAGTCCAGGCGCCGTCTACGCCCAGCCAGGCGCCGTCACCACCAAACGTGAGGGCAATGCGGCTCGTGCCCTGTGCGGTGAAGTGCTTGGCAATGCGCGCACCGTCCGCCCGCGTGGGTGCGTGAAAGCCGAGCAATTCCAGGTCCTCGTCGCTGGCCTTGAGCCAGTCGGCCAGCGCAGCAATGGCCTGCACGGCTTGGACGTAGTCCGCCAGATTCGTCGCCAGCTTGGGGCGCAGGTTCACGTCCACGCTGATGGTCCAGCCCAGCGCTTTGGCGCCCTGCAGAACGGCCAGCACCTTGTGGTGTTCTGGGGGTACCAGCAGCAATGAGCCAGTGTGCAGGATGCCAGGGGGCTCGCCTTGCAGGCGCTGCAGCACCGATTCCACGGTGTAGTCACGGTCGGCAATCCCTTCGCGGTAAAAACCATAGCTGGGCTGCCCATTGTTGATCTGCACCACGGCCAGGGAGGTGGGCAGGGCGCTGGGAGCCGACAGCACCTGCACACTATCGCGTTGCAATTGCGCGCGCATTTGCCCGCCAAACTGGTCGGCCGACAAAGGGTTCACATAGCCAACCGTGGCGCCGCGCAGTGCAGCGGCCCGCGCCATATTAAAAGGGCTGCCGCCCATGAAGGGGCGTAGAGTACCGTCGGCTTGGGCCACACAATCCATCAAGGCTTCGCCCAATACCCATATCGATGCAGTCATTGTTCTCTCAGATTGGTTGATGCGCTCCGTGCTGTCCATGCGAGCGCGCTGTGCAGCTTAAACCGGCGCCATGCCCGCAGCCACGCCGGATTGGGCAAAAACTGATACCGATTTTGCAGTGGCACGGAGAATAACGCAGTTTCATTTAATTAAATCAAGTAGTTTTACTAATATGATTTCGTATCAGGCTCTGGCATGCTCCAGTCCAATGTGTAAACAGGCTATCAGTGTGGGTGAGGGCAGGGCGTCTCGGCGGTCCACACCGTGCATGGGTTGGCCTTTAATTTAAGGAATATTGCAATATGTTGAAAGGGATTGATCCTTTGCTCACTCCGGAGTTGCTGATGCACCTCTCGGCGATGGGCCATGGCGAATGGGTGGCGGTGGTGGATGCCAATTTCACGGCAGATTTTTTGAGCGCGGGCAAGCCCTTGGTGCGCCTGCCCGGCCACACGCTGGAGCGGGTGAGCAGGGCGGTGCTGTCGGTGATTCCGCTGGCCGAAGATGTGGCTTGCCCAGCCGCCTACATGCGTGTCAGCCACCAGCCGCTGGAGCATCGCACGGCCGCGCAGCAGGCCGTGGTGGCCTTGTTACAGCAGGAAGGCTTGCCCGAAAACCGGGTGGAGCCCGTAGAGCGTTTTGCCTTCTATGACAAGATCAAGGGCGCCAGCCTGATTGTGCAGAGTGGCGAAGCCACGGCCTATGGCAATGCCATGTACTGCAAGGGCGTGATTCTTTGAGCCCTTGCTTGGCAGGATTGAACAAAGGAATGTGGGTGTGAAAATTTACCTTGATTCGGCCCAAGTGCCGACGTGGACATTGCCCGCCGGTTGTCCTGCGGTGCAGGGCGTGACGACCAATCCCAGCCTGGTGTTTCAGGCAGGGCTGCCGGTCACCCTGACGTCGTACTTGGGGCTGGTGCAGGCCGCCGCGGACCATGGGTTTGCCGAACTGATGCTGCAGCTGCCCAGCGCGGACCTTGGTGAGGCCGCACGGTGGCTGGATGCCTTGCGTACGGCAGCCGACGCTGCACGCGTGCAGCTCACGATCAAGCTGCCATGTGCTGCCGAATGGGAGCCCTGCATCCGCCAGGTTCGGCAGGCCGGCCAGGCGATTTTGCTGACCGGGCTGTCCAACCCCGTGCAACTGCTGTGGGCACGCGACATGCAGGCCCAGTATGTGGCGCCGTATGTGGGGCGTTTGGCGAATGACGGGCGCAATGTCTGGGCGCTGATGCAAGCCTGCGTGGCGTTGCAGTCGCACGGGCCGCAGCTGCTGGCTGCCAGCATCAAGTCCCCCGAAGTGTTGGCCCAGCTGATTGGCATCGGCGCTGCAGCAGTGACATTGCCACCCGCCAGTTTGGTGGCTTGGTCTACCGATGCGCTCACCCAGGCGGCGATGGCGCAGTTCGAGCAGGATATCGAAGCGAGCTTGGTGGCTGCTCGTTAGGGCGGAAAGCTTACGGCGCGTGGTCGTCTACCCGGCTGTCCAGCGGGCTGACAAAGGAATTGATTTCCCAGCCCGAGGCCAGGCGGCTCTCTGGGAATTCGGGGCCCGACTCTGACAGCAGGGGGGTGAGCCCAGAGGGTGTGCCTTCGGCATCCTTGCTCTGCCTGCGCCGCGTGACCACCGCGTGCAAGTGGTCGCGTACATCCTGAAAGCGAGATTCCAGCGGCTGGCTGCCCGTGACATGCGCCGCCTGTTCACCCAAAAAGGCTGCCCGAATCTGGCTCAGGTGCGGCAGGTTGGCCGGGTCCACCACCCAATAGCGGATATTGCATTGTTCGAGCAGACTGTGTTTCAGGGTTTGGTTGCCCATCGAAAGGCCGTGGGGGCCAATCACATCAATGCAACCCACGACCTTACCGTCCAAGCCGCAAATGGTGAAGGTGCAGTAGACGCCATTGAGGATCTTGTACCAATGGGTGGCTTCGGTCTGCTTGGCGGGGGCGGTGAAGCGGGTGACGGGCAGCTTGATCAGGATGTGCTGGTCAAACATGACCTTGGTGAGCCAGATCCAGACGCGACGTTCTTGGGAATTGACCAGAGGCCGTGTTTTGAGAGGCCAGACGGACGGAATCCGCCTGCGCTGGCGCTGCTGGTAGCGGTCCCACCCCCAATACAGGGCGGCCCCGAGTCCTATACCCACCACAAGAGAAAGCAGCATCACGTTCCACCCTGAAAGTTAAGCCCTCTTTGTGGCTCTGTGTTTGGGTAAAAGTTTACAGTGCTTTTGCGATTTGGTCAGTTTTTGTAAATATTCTCGACATCGGCGCGGTGCGCGTTTACCAGTACCACCAGATTGGGGTCAAAGTGCCGGCCGGACTCGGTATTCAGGTAGGCCAGCGCCTCGGCCAGGGGCCAAGCCTTCTTGTAGCAACTGGCGCTGGCCAGCGAATCCAGCACATCGGCCACCGCGGCGATGCGGCCGGGCAGGCTGATGGCATCGGCCCTGAGGCCCTGCGGGTAACCCGTGCCGTCCCAATGTTCATGGTGCTCGTGGGCGATTTGCGCCGCCAGCACATGCACGCGGGAGCGTGAACGCGACAGCAGGGCATGGCCCTCGCTGGCATGGGTTTTCATGGTTTCCCATTCCTGCGCATCCAGCGGGCCAGGTTTGGTGAGGATGTGGTCGGGAATGCAGACCTTGCCCACGTCATGCAGGGTGGCGGCCACCCGCATCAGCTCCACTTCGTGGTCGCTGGCGCCCAGCTTGCCGGCCAGCAGGGCCGCCAAATCGCCCACGCGTTGGGGGTGTAGCGACGATTCATTGCAGCGCCGCTCGATGGCCCCGCTGAGCAAGGTGATGGTGGAGCGCTGCACGGCCTGGTTGTCCTCGCGCAGCAGCAGCCCGTCGTAGGTGATGGCCACATTGCGCGAGAAAAGCTCCAGCAGCTCGCGTGCCTGGTCGTTGATGGGCTCCTCGAACTCCATGTAGATCAGGCTCTCGCTGCCGGCCTTGGTCTTGAAGTAGCCCGCGTAGTGCCGCTCGCCATGGTGACTGGTTTTTTCGCGCAGTGCGCGGGTGATGGCGTCCTGAACGCCGCGCGGCAGGTTACTCACCTCTTCATCCACCATCAGCCGCGAATAGGCCTCGGTGGCCGCCAGCACCTTGAGCTGCCCTTCGGTGGAGTTGGCAGTGTAGGCCGATACGCGGCTGGCGCACAGGCCTTCGCCGTTGAGGTCCAGCAGAAAATTCACCTGCTCCAGCACGGCCGAGGCAAAGCCACGCAGGTTGCGTGAATCACAGACCTGGGTAATGGCCTCGATGGAACGGCGCAGGCCCAGGCGGGCGTGCTCGATGCGCATCAGGTCGCGGTAGGCGCGCAGGCCAGCGTAAAAGACGGTTATCAGTTTGCGCCGCGTAAGGTCGGTTTTTTCCTTGTAGTCGTTGATGTCGTAGTCGCGGATCACCTGTTCTTCGGGCGCCTGCCCAGGTTGGCCGGTGCGCAGGATGATGCGCACATTCAGGTTGCCCAGCTCCTCGCGGATGTGGCGGGCCAGCTCCAGCCCGGCGTGCTCGGATTCCATCACCACATCCAGCAGGATCAGCGCGATGTCGCTGCGCGTAGCCAGCACGGCGCGGGCTTCGGCGGCGCTGTAGCAGTGGGTGAACTCCAGCCGGCGGCCGTCCATCTCAAAGTCTGACATCACCAGCTTGGTGACTTCGTGCACCGCGGGTTCGTCGTCCACCACCAGAACCTGCCATGCCGGCAATCCCTTGCGGGCGATGGGTTCTGCTTGCTCGTCACTAAACACCAGATCATCAGACATGTGTCGGTTGCTCGCTAAGAGGTGGGTGGGCAAAGTTTAAATCGGATTGTGGCTGCGATACTACGGTCCATGCAGCTTCAGGAAATACTCTATTCGCAGGGCTTTGGCACGCGCCGCGTGTGCGCCGGTTTGATCCAGCAAGGTCTGGTGCAGGTTTATATGCCCAATGAGCCGCTAGCCCCCGTGGTCATTGCGCAAGCAGCTACTGAATTCGTAGCAGAAGGGCTGCGCTTCAAGGTGCAGGGCGTGGAGTGGCAGTACTTCGAGAAGGCCTACATCGTGCTCCACAAGCCCGCCGGGACCGAGTGCTCGCAAAAGCCATCGACCTACCCAAGCATCTACACGCTGCTGCCGTCCCCATTGCGCACGCGCCCACAAAAAGCAGCCGTGCAGGGCGTGCAGGCGGTGGGCCGGTTGGACCAGGACACCACGGGCATGCTGCTGCTCACCGATGACGGCAAGTTCATCCACAAGATGAGCTCGCCGCGCCACCACGTGCCCAAGGTGTATGACGTAACGGTGAAGCACCCGCTGGACGACAAGCAAGTCAGCAAGCTGCTGGCCGGTGTGGTGCTGGACGATGACCCGGCGCCGGTACGCGCCGCGGCCTGCGAGGCGGTGGGTGAGTTCCACCTGCGACTGACGCTGACCGAAGGCAAGTACCACCAGGTCAAGCGCATGGTCGCCGCGGTCAGCAACCGGGTGGAGGGGCTGCACCGCTCCAAGATCGGTGGCATGGCCTTGCCGGCCGACCTGGCGCCCGGCCAGTGGCGCTGGCTGAGTGCCGAAGAACTCATGGCCGTGCAGGCGGCGGGCTAGGGCCATGAACGCGATGCTCGATGCGTTTTGGCGGTCGGTAGCGTACTGCCTGCACCCGCGGGTGATTGGCCTATCGCTGCTGCCGCTGGTGCTGATGGTCGGGCTGATTGCGGGGCTGGGCTACTTTTTCATGGACGCAGCGTTGGCCGCCGTGCAGAACCTGCTGGAGTCATCAGACTTGCTCAACAGCCTGTGGGCGTGGCTGGAATCAGCGGGCGCGGGCAAGCTCAAGACCGTGCTGGTGCCGCTCATCGTGATTGCAGTGGCCACGCCCTTGATCGTGATGGCTTGCCTGTTGTTGGTCGCGATGCTGATGACGCCGCTGATGGTGCGCCTGGTGACCCGGCGCCGCTTTGCGCAGCTGGAGCGCACGGGCGGCGCTTCGTACGCTTTCAGCATTGTCTGGGCACTGGGCTCCACGGTGCTGGCCTTGTCGGCCATGGTGCTGTCTGCGCCGCTGTGGTTTGTGCCGCCGCTGGTGCTGATCCTCCCGCCGCTGATCTGGGGCTGGCTGACCTACCGTGTGATGGCGTTTGATGCGCTGGCTGACCACGCCACGGCAGAAGAGCGCCACACCCTGTTCCAGCGCCACCGCTGGTGGCTGCTGGGCATGGGGGTGTTTGCCGGTTACCTGGGCGCCGCCCCCAGCCTGATCTGGTCGGTGGGCTTTGTGGCTGTGGCGATGGCGCCGTTCCTGATCCCCATTTCTATCTGGCTGTACACGCTGGTGTTCGCGTTTGCCTCGCTGTGGTTCGCCCACTACTGCCTGGCGGCGCTACAGCAGCTGCGCTGGGAGCGCGCCCAGTTGCCGCCCGTGCCGCCTGCGCCACCCACACCCCCGGCACCTGAATTGCCCGTGAATCCTCTGGAGCTTGCATGAACGTTGGCCTAGTCATCATCGGAGACGAGATCTTGTCGGGCAAGCGCACCGACAAGCACCTGTCCAAAGCCATTGAGCTGTTGGGCGAACGGGGCCTGCAGTTGGCCTATGCCGACTATGTGGGTGATGACCCCGAACGCATCACCCAGACGCTGCAGCGCGCGTTTGCCTCGGGCGATGTGGTGTTTTCGTTTGGCGGCATCGGTGCCACGCCGGACGACCACACGCGCCAGTGCGCGGCGCGGGCCTTGGGCGTGCCGCTGGAGTTGCACCCGGAAGCCGAGCAACTGATCCGCGAGCGCATGCAGGACGTGGCCATGGAGCAGGGCCTGCCCTACGAGCCTGACCGGGCTGATAACGTGCACCGCCTGAACATGGGCATGTTCCCCCGGGGCGCGGCCATCATTCCCAACCCGTACAACAAGATTCCCGGTTTTAGCTGCGTGGGCACCCAGTCCGGGAGCGTGCACTTCGTGCCCGGGTTTCCGGTGATGGCTTGGCCCATGCTCGCCTGGGTGCTGGACCAGCAGTACGCCCATTTGCACCGCCGGCATGGTTGGCTGGAACGTTCTGTGGTCGTTTTTGGTGCCATGGAGTCGGCCCTGACCCCGCTGATGGAGGCACTGGAACGGCGCCATGCGGTCAAGGTGTTCAGCTTGCCCAGCGTAGACCACCCGGAGTGGGGGCGCCACATCGAGCTGGGCGTCAAGGGCGAACCAGCTGCGGTAGAGCTGGCGTATGCGGGCCTGCTGGAAGGTCTGAAAGCCCTGCATATGGCGTTAGGCCCGGAATTGGTGCGAAGCTGAATTTGCACAACACCGGTGCATAAATGAATTGCACCATATTGGTGCAATGACGGTGTCGGTGGCAGTTACATGGACGCATCTTTGCGGTGCGCCCCCCTAAAACGCCGGTTTCTCAAGGCAGAATACGGCGGTTTCTCTAAATTGCCCGGCCAGCGGTTTTTGGCACAAAAGCTGCATTGAAGACGGGGCAATTCTTTTTTACAACCGTGCAACAGGAGTATTTGATGGCCAAGACCGTCGCAGACGTGATGAAGATGGTGAAAGAGAACGAAGTCAAATTTGTTGACTTCCGTTTCACCGATACCCGCGGTAAGCAGCAGCACACCACGGTGCCTGTCTCGCATTTCGACGAAGACAAGTTCACCTCCGGCCACGCATTCGACGGTTCTTCCATCGCCGGCTGGAAGGGCATCGAAGCTTCCGACATGTTGTTGATGCCCGATCCCAATACGGCCAACATCGACCCCTTCTTTGAAGAAACCACCATCATCATGAACTGTGATGTGGTGGAGCCTGCTGACGGCAAGTCCTACGATCGCGATCCCCGTTCCATCGCCAAGCGCGCTGAAGCCTACCTGAAGGCTTCCGGCATCGGCGACACGGCTTACTTCGGTCCCGAGCCAGAATTTTTCATCTTTGATGGCGTTCGCTGGAGCACTGACCCCAACAACACGTTCTACGAAATCGACGAGTACGAAGCTCCCTGGAACACCGGTTCCAAGCTCGAAGGCGGCAACCGCGGCCACCGTCCCACCGTCAAGGGCGGCTACTTCCCTGTGCCTCCTGTCGACAGCACACAAGACATGCGCGCCGAGATGTCCCTGATCCTCGAATCTCTGGGCATTCCCGTCGAAGTGTTCCACCACGAAGTGGCGGGCGCTGGCCAGAACGAAATCGGTACCCGCTTCTCCACCCTGGTGGAACGCGCTGACTGGACCATGCTGCAAAAGTATGTGGTGCACAACGTGGCCAACGCCTACGGCAAGACCGCCACCTTCATGCCCAAGCCTTACCACGGTGACAACGGTTCCGGCATGCACGTGCACCAGTCCGTGTGGAAAGACGGCAAGAACCTGTTCGCCGGCGACGGCTATGCAGGTCTGTCTGACTTCGCGCTGTACTACATCGGCGGCATCATCAAGCACGCACGTGCCCTGAACGCCATCACCAACCCTGGCACCAACAGCTACAAGCGCCTGGTTCCTCACTTCGAAGCTCCGGTCAAGCTGGCGTACTCCGCCAAGAACCGTTCCGCATCGATCCGCATTCCGTTTGTGGCGAACCCCAAGGGCCGTCGCGTGGAAGCCCGCTTCCCAGATCCATTGATGAACCCTTACCTGGGCTTCTCTGCCCTGTTGATGGCAGGTCTGGACGGCGTGGAAAACAAGATCCACCCCGGCGAAGCTGCAACGAAGGATCTGTACCATCTGCCTCCCGAGGAAGATGCGAAGGTACCAACCGTGTGCCACAGCCTGGACCAAGCGTTGGAGCACCTGGATAAGGACCGCGGCTTCCTGACCAAGGGTGGCGTGTTTACCGACTCCATGCTCGATGCTTACATCGAGTTGAAGATGCAGGAAGTCAACCGCTTCCGCATGTCGGTACACCCTGTCGAATACGACATGTACTATTCCCTGTGATTTCCGCTGCCCCTGTGGCAGTGGTTTCCTGAAAAAGGACGGCGTAAGCCGTCCTTTTTTTTGCAAACAACCCACTACAGATTCATGTCCAATTGGCAGGGATACTGTGGCGGTTTTTGTTTTTAGGCACTTTTTGGCGCATACTGAATCCACCGCCAGGCACCCTGTTAGCGCGGACACAGCATGAACACCCATTTTTTGATTTCTTTGATAGCTCTTGGCTCGCTCTCCGGCGCATTCGCACAGGAGCGCATCTACCGTTGTGGCAACGAGTACACCAACACCGTGTCCGAGGCCCAGGCGAAAAACTGCAAGCTGATTTCCGGTGGCAATGTCACGGTGGTGCAAGCGCAAAAGCCGGGGACCAAAGTCGCGTCCGCCAGCCAGAGTGGATCACGCGTGGACTCACCCGACCAGCGCGCCAAGGATTCGGATGCGCGCCTGATTCTGGAGGCCGAACTCAAGAAGGCCGAGGCGCGTCAGATCGAACTGGTCAAGGAGTACAACAACGGTGAGCCCGAAAAGTTGGGCCCCGAGACCCGCAACCACCAGAAGTACCTGGACCGCGTGGCCGAACTCAAGGCCGCCATCGCCCGCAATGAGAGTGACATTGCCGGTATCCGCCGGGAGTTGGGACGCGTGCCTGCCGCAGCATCTCCGTCGGTGTCGTCCGCCAAGTAGCGGCGCGCTGTTGTGTGGCCCTGCGGGCTGCGCCGTATTTGACTACCCCCAATGCCTGTGACCCGCACCGACCCCATCCCCGAGCGTTTTCAGTCGTTTGACCTGCTGGCTACTTTGGTGGCCGTGGTCTATGCCGATGCCTCCGTGCAGTTCTCCAATGCGGCGCTGGAGGATGCCTTGGGAACTTCACGCAGAACCATTGTGGGCTCCAGCTTCGCCGACATCTTCACCGAGCCTGCCGCCTTGCAAAGTGCGCTGGAAGGCGCTGCCGAAAACGCTTTTGCGGCACTTCGTTACGACGCGTGGCTCAAGCGCGCGGCACTAGACCCCATGCCGGTCCACGTGATCGTCACGCGCACGGAGTTTTCCGACGAAATCATCATCGAGATGGTGCCGCTGGAACAGCAAACCCGCCAGGACCGCGAAGAGCGCTTGGCCGAGCAGGCCCAGACCAACAAAGAACTGATCCGTAACCTGGCGCATGAGATCAAGAACCCGCTGGGTGGCATTCGTGGCGCGGCGCAGTTGCTGGAAATGGAAATGGAGTCGCCCGAGCTGACCGAGTACACCCAGGTCATCATCCACGAGGCCGACCGCCTGCAAAGCCTGGTGGATCGGCTGCTGGCTCCGCACCGCAGGCCGCACCTGGTGGGCGACGTGAACATCCACGAAGTGTGCGAGCGCGTGCGCTCACTCATCATGGCCGAGTTCCCCAAGGGGCTGCGCGTGGTCCGTGATTACGACACCTCCATTCCCGAGTTTCGTGGCGACCGGGAGCAACTGATTCAGACCGTGCTGAACATTGCCCACAACGCTTGCCAGGCGCTCGCAGAGCGCATTGCTGCGGGTGATGCCAACCTCACATTTCGCACCCGTGTGACCCGCCAAGTAACGTTCGGTAAGCAGCGGTATCGGTTGGCATTGGAATTGCATGTCATCGACAACGGACCTGGCGTGCCAGATTCGATCAGAGACCGCATTTTTTACCCGCTGGTGTCGGGCAGAGAGGGCGGTTCGGGGCTGGGGCTGACATTGGCGCAAACCTTTGTTCAACAACACCACGGTCTGATTGAAGTCGATAGCGTGCCAGGCCGAACGGATTTCAGAATCCTGATTCCGTTACCGTAAACACAAAAACACAAGGGTGCGCCACAACATGAAGCCGATTTGGATCGTAGATGATGACCAGTCCATCCGCTTCGTGCTGGAGAAGGCGCTGCTGCGTGAGCATTTGCCCACACGCAGCTTTTCCAATCCACGCGATGTACTGAGTGCCCTGGCCACAGCCGCGGACGATGAAGGCCCGCAAATTCTGGTGAGCGACATCCGCATGCCAGGCGGTTCCGGGCTGGATCTGCTGGACAAGGTCAAGGCCAAACACCCCGGGCTGCCCGTCATCATCATGACGGCGTTCTCGGATTTGGACAGCGCGGTGAGCGCCTTCCAGGGCGGCGCGTTTGAATACCTGCCCAAGCCCTTTGACCTCCCCAAGGCGGTGGAGCTGATCCGCCGTGCAGTGGAAGAAAGCCAGCGCGAAGAAGTGGCCGAAGAGCGCATGGCTGAGTCGCCTGAAATGCTGGGCCAGGCGCCCGCCATGCAGGACGTATTCCGCGCCATTGGCCGCCTGAGCCAGAGCAATGTGACGGTGATGATCACCGGCGAATCGGGTTCGGGAAAAGAGCTGGTGGCGCGTGCGCTGCACAAACATTCGCCGCGCGCCGATGGCCCCTTTGTGGCCATCAACACTGCAGCCATTCCCAAAGACCTGCTGGAGAGCGAACTCTTCGGCCATGAGCGTGGCGCCTTTACCGGCGCGCAAACCATGCGCCGCGGCCGCTTTGAGCAGGCCGACGGCGGCACGCTGTTCCTCGATGAAATTGGCGACATGCCATTCGAGCTGCAAACGCGCTTGCTCCGCGTCTTGAGCGACGGGCACTTCTACCGCGTGGGTGGACACAGTGCCGTCAAATCGAATGTGCGCGTGATTGCCGCCACCCACCAGGACCTGGAGCAGCGCGTCAAGGACGGCGTGTTCCGCGAGGACTTGTTCCACCGCCTCAACGTGATTCGCCTGCGCCTGCCGGCCCTGCGTGAGCGCAAGGAAGACGTGTCCATGCTGACGCGCCACTTTCTGCAGCAAAGCGCCAAACAGCTGGGTGTGGAGCCCAAGCGCATTTCCGACCCCGCACTGGCGTGGCTGGAGGGCTTTGGCTTCCCTGGTAACGTGCGCCAGCTGGAGAACATCTGCCATTGGCTGACGGTGATGGCACCGGCCCAGGTGATCGAACGCAAGGACCTGCCGCCCGAGGTGAGCATGGGCCGTGAGGGTTCGGGCGTGCCTGCTGTGGCTGCGGCGCCCGTGCTGACGTCGTTGTCCGAGTTGCCCGGCAAAGAACCGCAGGTGCTGCATGCGTCTGCGGGCGCAGCCTTGGCCGCAGAGCCTGAACAAGACCTGTCCCACGTGCTGGCCCGTGCGGCGGCCGTCCATGGCCCGCTGCAAGGCTGGGAAGCCGAGCTGGAGACCGAGGCGGTGGCCCTGCTCGGGTCCGGCCAGGCCGATGTGTGGGACACGCTGACGCGCCGCTTTGAGTCGCGCCTGATTCTTGCGGCTCTGGCCAATACCAAAGGCCGCCGGATTGAAGCCGCCCAGAAGCTGGGTATTGGCCGCAACACGATCACGCGCAAGATCCAGGAGTTGGGTCTCGAGTAGTTTGAGTGCGTTTCAGGCCGCTAGCCCGCGTGGAATATGTGCTGGTAGCTCCTTAAATGATAGCAAAAGGCCCGCTGCGTGCGGGCCTTTTGCATGTCAATCCGGCATCTCAGTCCAGCGCGATATCCACCACCACCGGGGCGTGGTCGCTGGGGCGCTCATTCTTGCGTGGCACCTTGTCGATGGCGCAAGCTTTCACCAGCGGTTTGAGCGCGCTGCTGACCAGGATGTGGTCGATGCGCAGCCCGCGGTTGCGGCGAAAGCCGGCGTCGCGGTAGTCCCACCAGCTAAAGCTTTTGGGCGGTTGCGCGAACAGACGGTGGCTGTCGGTGAGACCCAGTGCGACCAGTGCGCGCAGGTGGTAGCGTTCCTCCTCGGTGCAATGGATGGTTTCATACAGGGCCACGGGGTCCCACACATCGTCGTCGTCAAAGGTGATGTTGTAGTCCCCCATGATCACCAACTGCGGGTGCTGGGTCAGCTCCTCCTTGACCCAGCGGCGCAGCGCCGTCAGCCATTCCATTTTGTACTCAAACTTGTCGCTGCCGGGCTCCTGGCCATTGGGGAAGTACGCACCGATCACGCGCACGCCGTTGACCGTGCCGGTGATGACACGCGCCATGTCGTCCTCAAACCCCGGGATGTTCTTGACCACATCGGTGACCGGGCTGCGCGTGAGCAGGGCCACGCCGTTGTAAGTCTTCTGGCCAAACCACTGCGCGCTGTAGCCCGCTGCCGTGAAGGCGTCTGCGGGGAATTTGTCATCCGTCAGTTTGAGCTCTTGCAGGGCTAACACGTCCACCGGGTTGGCAGCCAGCCAGTCCAGCACCTGAGGCAGGCGCACGCCCAAAGAGTTCACATTCCAGGTGGCAAGTTTCATGGTGGTGGGGCCGCCTAAGGCGATCTGCATGGAGGAGGCCATACGGCCGAAAGCGGCAAGTCTACGGCAACTGGCACCCCAATTCCGGGGCTCCCCCGCTTTGGGTCAGCCCTGCGCCCGATAGTTCGCCAGCCAGGCCGGAAAATCTTCGGCCGGCATGGGGCGGGCGATGAAATAGCCCTGGGCGATGTCACAGCCAAACGCTGCCAGCTGGTCCCATTGCGCTTGGGTTTCCACGCCTTCAGCCACGGTCTTGTGGCCCAGGTCGTGGGCCAGGTCGATGGTGGAGCGCACGATCACGGCCGAGTCGTTGTTCAGCGACATGTCGCCCACAAACGACTGGTCAATCTTGATGTAGGACACCGGCAACTTTTGCAGGTAGCTCAATGACGAATAGCCGGTGCCAAAGTCATCCAGATACAGCGTGATGCTCTCCAGGCGCAGCCCGTGCAGCACGCGCAGCGCCAGCTCGGCGTCTTCCATCACCGCGCTCTCGGTGATCTCCATTTCCAACAACCCGGCCGCCGTGCCCCATTGGGTTTGCCACTGGCGAATCTTGTCCAGCAGGCTCTCGTCGCGCAGGTTGCGGGCGGATAGGTTGATTGCGAAGGGCAGGGCGTTGCCTTGTTGTTGCCAGGCCTGGATCAGGCGTACGCCGGTTTCGATCACCCATTCGGTCAATGGTTTGATCAGTCCCGTATGCTCGGCCAGGCCAATGAATTCGCCGGGGGGAATGATCCCGCGCTCGGCATGGCGCCAGCGCACCAGTCCTTCGACACCACACACCCGGCGGGTATTGATCTCTACTTTGGGTTGCACGTAGAGCATCAGGTCGCCTGCTTCAATGGCCCGCTGCAGCTCGCCGGCCATGTTCAGGTGGTGCGACTGGTTGTGGTTCAGGCTGGGGTCGTACACAACATGGCGCACGCCCTTTTTCTTGGCTTGGTGGACCGCAATGTCCATGTGCCGGTACAGGTCGTGGGGCGTGGTGCCGTGCGCGGGGAACAGGCTGACACCAATGCGTGCGGATACATGCAGCGCAATGTCGGCGATCGCAAAAGGTCGCGCGAGCGCATCTTCCAGGCGCCGCACCATGGCCAGCGCGGCGCTGACGTCGCACCCTGGCAGGAGGATGGCAAATTCGTCACCCCGCAGACGGGCCACCTTGGCGGACGGGGATGCAACAGAGCTAATGCGCGCACCAAACTCCTGCAGCATCTGATCGCCCCGGCTGAAGCCCAGCGCATCGTTGATCTCGCTGAGTCGCTCGATGTTGGCCTGGAACATGGCAAACGGTTCGCGCCGCCGGGTCGCGGTCTCGATCGCTGCCACCAGCAGTTCGGTGAAGTGGGTCTCGTTGGGCAGCCCCGTGAGCGCGTCATAGCGCGTCAGGCGCTGCATGGAGGCCTGTACCTTCTGTTGTTCCACGTGCGCGCGCAGGTTGGCAATGCCGAAGGCCAGGTCATCGGCCGATTCGGTGAGCAGGGTGATTTCGTCCTGACCAAACGGCGGCAGTTCAGATCCGTAGATCACCAGAACCCCCACCACCACATCGGCCACCCGCAGCGGACAAGCCACCGCATGTGCATGGCCGTGTAGGCCAGCCTGCCAGGGCACGGCGCCTGCTTCGCTGCGCAGATCCTGCTCTACATGCGTTTGGCCGGTGCGCAGGGCTGTGACCACCACGCCACGGTCCTGGCCATGGTCGATCCGGGCACCCTTGTGCAGGCGCAGCCCTTCCAGGCCAGCGGGGTAGCCACTCTGGGCCATGGCTTGCAGCGGCGCCCCTGGATCCTGCGGTTGCGCGTACCAGACCACCGCCATGGGGTAGCCGCCGGTTTCGACAATGGCACTGCACATGCCGTCCAGCAAGCCCTGTTCTTCTGTGGCACGCAACATGGTGCGGTTGCCCGCGCTCAGGGTCCGCAGGGCGCGGCTGGCGCTTTCCAGTTCATGCACGCGTTGTTCCAATTCGGCGTTCAGACCTTGGATTTTTTCTTCCGCCTGCTTGCGCTCCGTGATGTCGGAGCCCATCACGTAGTAGCCCGCCACCCGGTTTTGCGCATCCCGTTTGGGCATGTAGTTGATGAGTTGCCACACACCGGGAAAAGGTTGCCAGTCGTAGTTCTGTGGTTCGCCTTGCAGCACTTTGGTGATCAGCGGCGCCGTAATGGCATAGCGCGTTTCACCCAAAATCTCGCGCACCGTGCAGCCACTGAGATCGGCACGCTCGGGGGCGAAGCGCTGGTGGTACTGCTGGTTGACATAGACGTAGCGCTGCTGAGCGTCCACAAACGCGATCAGGGCGGGGACGTTGTTGATCACGCTGCGCAGATGGTCTTCGCTCTCGCGCAGTTGGGCGGTGCGTTCCTGTACCCGCTGCTCCAGCAGCGCGCTGTGTTCACGCACCGCGTGCTGGGCCAGCCGGGCCACAGTCTCGTCGCGGAACACCAGTACCACCCCGACCAACTGGCCCTCACTGTCGCGGATGGGGGCTGCGCTATCCGCAATCGGGCACTCCCGGCCATCGCGGGAAATCAGTGCCGTGTGGTTGGCCAGCACCTGCACTTCACCGCTTGCAATCACCTGGGTCACGGGAATTTGTGCAGGCAGGCGTGTGAGTTCGTTGACGATCTGGAACACCTCGTCCACCGGGTGGCCCAGCGCTTCGGCCTGCGTCCAACCCGTCAGGCGTTCGGCCACAGGGTTCATGCGCGTGATGTTCCCGCGCGTGTCGGTGGCCAGCACCGCATCGCCAATGGAGTGCAGCGTGATGGCCAGGCTTTCCTCACTCGCGGCCAATGCACGGTGGCTGGCCTCGGTGTCGCGCAGCTGGCGCTTGATCAAGACATAGCTGCCCGCCAACAGGCCCAACAGCAGCAAAGACACTGTGATGCCCGCGGCCAGCATGAACCGCTGCGTACGCTGCTGCGCCACGCTACGGTCTTGCAGCAGCAGATTCTCTGCCTCCTCCATGCCGCTGATCAACCGGTAGGTGCGTTCGCGGGTTTCTTTTAGTGGAGAGATGGCGATGAAGGCGTTGGCGGCTTCCTGGCCCTGGGTCTTGCGCAGCCATTCCACACGTTTGGAAATTGCCATGCGCTGGTCCAGCACTTCGCGCAGCTGGCCCCAGCGCTCTTGCTGGCTGGAGTTGTCGGCAGTGAGCCGCTGCAACCTTACCAGGCTGGCTTCGCGCAGGGCCATCGTGGCGTCGCGCTCGGTCAGGAAGGCCGGGTCGCCGGTTACGCGAAAGTTCTGGGTGCTGACCTCGACCTGCAGCGTGTCGCCGCGGATATGGGCCAGGGTGCTGATGACCTCGTGGGTATGTCCCACCAAGCGCAGCGCTTCGGTCGTGTCGCCCGACAGCTTCCAGGTGGCGACCCACAGCACGCAAACCACCACCACGGCGGACGTGAAGGCCGCAAGCACTTTGGCTTCGAAGCTGGAGCGTGTATGCAAAGAGTCCCACCGTTCCTGACATGTGACCGGATCATTCTGCACCACTTGATCTGAATGATCCATACGCAGTTGCCTGTCGTTGACATAAGGCTAAAAAGCCCCGCACTCCGGGCAGAGTGCGGGGCTCTGGGCAGAGCTGTCCCGGCTTAGGATTTATCGGTAAACCAAGCGTCGGTAGCCGTGCGTTCCCAGGCGGCCAATTGCTTCTCGGCCTCATCCTTGGCGACGCCATAGCGTTCCTGGATTTTTCCAGCCAGTTGGTCGCGTCGGCCAGCGATGACATCGAGGTCATCGTCGGTCAATTTGCCCCACTGTTCCTTGGCTTTGCCAGTGGCTTGTTTCCAGTTACCTTGAATGCGATCCCAGTTCATAAGTGACTCCTTGGAGGTTGGTTGCAGAAGATGGTGGGGCCAACGCTCAGGGGCGAATGGCGATTTCGTTCTTCACGGCCTTGACGCCTTTGACGCCGCGGGCAATGGTTTCAGCGGTCAGCTTCTCGCTGGTGTTCTTGGCAAAGCCCGACAGCATCACGGTGCCGTTCAGCGTCTCTACGCTGATGGCAGCGGCGTCCACGGTCTTGTTTTCGACGAAGCGGCTCTTGACGGAGGTGGTGATCGCGGTGTCATCCACATAGGCGCCAACCGTTTCCTGACCGCGGGTGACGGCGCAACCTGCGGTGAACAGCAGCGCCAAAGAGGTAAAGACAATCGCGAGGGTGGTACGTAAGTTCATGGTGAATCTCCAGTTAAAAAAAGGGTGGGTGTAAAACGAGGGCAGTGACGGGCCCCACTGCCAGTGGGCGGAAACGGTGCTAGGGCGGCGGCGAGGGTGCCTGGGCGCTCAGGTTTCTAACCAAGAAGGGCAGCAGACTGGCCACCACAGCGGGTTGAAATATCCAGCGCCATGGGCGACTCCAGGCCAACAGACCCGCGGCGAGCACGACGCCCACGGTCCAACCCAGCGGGTGGATTTGAAACTGCGTTTTGGCCTTTTCCCATAGGGCTTGTACCTCGGGCGATTCCTTCAGCCGCGCCATCCATTCGGGTGCTGCGTGCTGGCCCCATAGCCAAGCGGCCGGTGCGGTATCGGTGTGCGTATGCAGTGCCTGGCGCAAATGTGTGCGTGACAGGGTCAACCGGACAGCGGCTGCCGTGATGGCGTTGGTGCTCATGATTGGCTCACCTCGGCCAGCAGGGCGATGTCGGCCTTCAGTTGCTGGCGCAGCTGGCTAAAGGCCGCCGGGGCGGACGATACCCGTGCGAGCAGAGTGCAACCCAATGCCACGATGGCCGGCAGCAAGGGGGCCACCCAAAGCGCCCAAGGCGCCTGGATATTTTCGGGCGGCACCGTGGCCCAGAGCATCAGGGCTACCCCTGCCAGCACTGCTGCTGTTCCGAAGGTGCACAAGGCCACTGCGTTCAGCAGGGCGTTGCGCTTCCAGATGGTGGAGGCTGCAGCGGCTTCGGCAGCGACCAAGGCGGCATAGCCTTCCGCGTGCTCCACCAGCAACTGGGTCCGGCTGGACAGCAACAGAAGCAGGGGATGCAACACTCAAATCCCCTTGATCAGGCCGAACAGAAAACTGGCCACCGCCAGGATCAGGAAGACTATGAAAAGGATCTTGGCGATGCCAACCGCACTGGCGGCGATACCACCAAAACCGAACACGGCGGCAATCAGGGCAATGACAAAGAAGACGACGGCGTAGTGCAGCATGTTGAGCTCCTAGAGAGGGACAAGAACAGGGTTCTCGGCCGGTTACACATTGGCGCAAACGGGTGTGAATGCGATGGGTCCAGTGTGGCTCGCCAGGAGCGCAAAGGCGATAGGGCAGCTTGCCGTCTGCGTGTCGGGAAAAGTCGTGACAATGTGTAGGACTGCGCTTACAGCCCCTGGAGACGCGCTAAGCGGACGTGGGGCCCGCCTCGGGGATGCGTGCCTGGATGCGCGTGCCCTGGCCTGGCGCAGAGACCAGTCGCAAGGTGCCGCCTTCGGCCTCTACCCGAAAATGCATGCCGACCAGCCCGTGGGCCGAGGTCGGCTTGTTGCTGGTGTCGAAGCCAACGCCGTCATCGCGCACGGTGATTTCCACCATGCCATCTTTGGTCACCAAGCTCACCCACACATGGCTGGCGTGGGCGTACTTGGTGATGTTGGTGATGGCCTCTTGCACCAGTCGGTAAACCATGAGTTCGGCCGAGATGCGCAGGTTCACGGGCTCCAGGTCGCAATGCACCTGCACCCCTGAATGGTCGGCGTACTCACGCACCAGAATGTCCAGCGCAGCCACCAGGCCCAGGTTGCTCAACGAAGAAGGGCGCAGGTCTTCAATGATGCGCCGCCCCAGTGCAATGCCACTGTTCAGCGTGCCCACCAGATGGGCCAGCAACTCCAGGGTTTCGGGGGGAGCCTGCGACAGGCGGGAGCGAATGCGTGCCGCATCCAGTTTGGCCGAGGTCAGCAGGGAGCCCAGGTCGTCGTGCAGGTCACGTGCCAGGCGTTGGCGTTCGTCTTCGCGCGCGGTCTGCAGGTGCTGCGCCAACCTCGTCAGCTCGGTGGTGCGCTGCATCACCTCCACTTCCAGGCGGTCACGTTCCAGCTGTACCACGCGCTGCAGTTCCATCTGCTGCAGTTTCAGCGCCAGCGATTGGCGCAAGTAAAAAATCAGCCCCATGAAGCTCAGCGCACTCAGCAAGGCGACGCCAATGCGGCCCAGCATCAGGGTGCGGAACAGCTCGGCCCTGCGCGCGGTCACCGTCTGCGTCTGGTAGGCCAGCAGCTCTGCGCTGACGGTGCGTATCGCGTCCATTTTTTCCCGGCCAATGTCGGTCAGCAGGATTTCCGTGCCCGCCTTGCCATTGCCTTTCTCATCCAGCTCCAGCGTCAGCGCCAGTTCCGATAGTTTGGTATCGATCAGCTCGCGCAGGCGTTTGAGCAAATCGCGGGACTCGGTGTCTGCGCCGTAGTAGGCGTCCAGCTGGCGGTAGGCCTCGTCGATGCGCACCAAGGCCTTCTCGTAGGGCTGCAGGTATTCCTTGCGGTGCGTCAGGAGGTAGCCGCGCTGGCCGGTCTCGGCGTCCAGCATGCTGCGTTCCAGCATCTGGATCTGGGTGCGCGCCGCGCCCATGGCGGTCAGGCTCTCCAGCGTGGCGGTGGACTGCGAGTACGAGCCCTCGCTGACAAAGACCATCGCGGCTGCGGCGGCGCAGGCCATGGCGAGTACCACGGGGTGGCGTTGGATGATGGCGAGGGCCTTCATGTGGAGGATATTCTGTAAAGTATGGGATCATGCAGCATGAAATTCCGTTCCATCCTATGATCCGAATTGCCATTGTGGATGACCATGCCATGGTCCGTGCCGGACTTCGACAGTTCTTTGCTGAACAGGAAGATTTTTGCGTGATTGCCGAGGCGACCAATGGGCGCGAGGCGCTGGACGTGGTGCGCCAGGGTGAGGTGGACGTGATGGTGATGGACATTTCCATGCCCGACCACAGCGGCATTGATGCGCTGGCGGCGATCAAGGCGCGCGCACCGGACCTGCCCGTGCTGATTCTGAGCGGTTTTGCAGAGATCCATTACGCCACCACCATGCTGCGCCATGGTGCCAGTGGCTACCTGAACAAGGACTGCGACCCCGCCGACATCATCAAGGCCATCCGCACCGTGCACCGTGGGCGCAAGTACATTACCCCCGGTGTGGCCGAGTTGCTGGCCGAAGGGCTGGGCGAGGGCGGTGATAAGCCAGCGCACGAACAATTGTCCGAGCGCGAGATGCAGGTCTTTCTGCGTCTGGCCCGTGGTGAGACGGTGAGCCACATTGCCACCAGCATGTCGCTGAGCATGAAAACGGTGAGCACCTACCGCACCCGCGTGATGGAGAAAATGGGACTGGAGTCCAACAGCGACCTGACCTACTATGGTTTGAAGAACGGGCTTATCCAGTAGCGGGGTCATACACCCAGGGCAGCGTAGCCGCTGGGGTTTGTCCCCTCGGCGAGCTCGCTGCAGTACTGGATCAATGCATCGATTTCGGTCGATTTGTCAAACACCCGCCGGGCCCCCATGGCCAGACATTTGGAGCGAATGTCCTTGGTGGCGTAGTTGCTCAAAACCACCATCGCGCACCCCGGGCCCAGTTGCGGCGCCACTTTCAGAACCCCAAGCCCCGACCCGCGCTTGAGGAAAATATCCACGATCACCAATTGCACTGCGTTCGCCGGTTCGGTGAGCCATTGCGTGGCATGCCACTCGTCTTCTGCCATGCCGATGACCTTGACGGGTGTCAGCTCTTCCAGCGTGGCGACCAAGCTTTGCTGGATCACGGGACTGTCTTCGACAAGAAATGTCTTGAGTACGGGCATGGAAGGAGGCGAAGGTTCTCAGCGGTTAGTAGCTAGTGTGCACGTATCCGTCCGCGTTTTCCATGGGCGGGAGGCTCTATTTGGTGTCAGACCAGTCCTACAAATAGTAGCGGCGTCGTCCGCTAGCGAGATGGGTCGGCATTTTCGATACTGCAGGCATCAGACATCGCCGATGTCGATTCAAAGAGGATCACACCATGAAACATCTATCTGCAACCTTGTCGAGCACCATCCTTGCTGTCGCCCTGCTGAGCCTCACTGGCTGCGCGGGCATGACCAACCGTGAGAAGAGCACCGCCACCGGCGCGGTGATTGGTGGCGTGGCCGGTGCTGTTGTGGGCGGTGGTGCTTTGGGCACCGCGGCCGGTGCTGCGGCTGGTGGCGTTATCGGCCACGAAATGGGCAAGAAGTAAATTTGCACGGCGCGCGCAAGGCGCCGCTGCACTCAGATGTGCAGTGCCGCCAGCGCGCCCACCAACACGCCTAGGGAGCCTACGCCGAACATGGCGTACTCCAGCCATTTCTTCTTGGTCAACAGTGCAATCGCTGCGAGTGCAATGGCCACTTGCAGCACCGTGGTAGCCTGGGCCCAGCGGTGGTGCAAATGCATCTGCTCATCGCTTTGGTGGTCCCACTCGGTAGCTTCGGCTTCGAGCTTTTCGGCGACCAACTTGATCTCCCCTTTTTCTTTCTCGTAGCGCTCCACCTTGCCTTGGTAGGCGGCTTTGCCGGCTTCGGGCGACAGGTTCATCGCCAGTTCGGCCAGCGACTGCTTGGTGCTCTTGGCCTGGAAGAAATTCCACTGGTTGGAGGCCTCGGTCTTCTTCAGCGCGGCGTTGTTTTTGTACAGCCCCGCATTGGCCTGGGTTGCCCCTCCCATGTAGGAAAAGATGGCGCCCACGGTGGCGATGATGGCCGTGAACATGGCGATCTGGTTGATCATGCCGCCCGCCTTGCCATGGCCCCCCTCACCATGGGCGCCGTGGCCGCCCTGGGTGGCGTGCTCCAGCTCGTGGTCGTGGGGGCCGTGGACGTGAAAACCATCACCTGACATCGGTCAATCTCCTAAATACGTGTGTAAGTTACAAAGCTGAACGGCAGGCCGCTGGCCGCCACATGGTGTTCGCGCGTGGTTTCCCGCCACGCAGGTCCCAGGGTGGGGGCGAAGGCATCGCCTTCAAAGTCTTTTTCAATCTCGGTCACCACCGCGGTGGTGGCCAGCGGCTCCGTCAGCGCATACAGCTGCGCGCCGCCTATCACCCAGACATCAGGCGATTGCTCACAAAGTTGTAGCGCCTCGCGCAGGTCTCGCGCGGGCTGGGCGCCGTTTTCATGCCAATCTGCTTGCCGCGTGACCACAATGTTGGTGCGACCCGGCAGTGGACGAAACTTGGGTGGCAACGAATCCCAAGTCTTGCGTCCCATGATGACGGGGCAGCCCAGCGTGGTGCGCTTGAAATGCGCCAGGTCTTCGGGCAAATGCCAGGGCAGGGTGCCGTTCACGCCAATGACGCCATTGGCCGCACGCGCATAGATGAGGTGCAGGCGCGGGCCTGCTGCGCTGGTGTTCGCCATATTCAAACCGCCACCGGTGCTTTGATGGCAGCGTGGCTTTCGTAGCCCAGCACCTCAAAGTCCTCAAACTGGTAGTCCAGGATGGAGTCGGGCCGACGCTTGATGTGCAGCGTGGGATAGGCCATCGGTGCGCGGCTCAGTTGCAGCTCCACCTGTTCGTGGTGGTTGCTGTAGATATGGCAGTCGCCACCGGTCCAGATGAAGTCGCCCACGTCCAGATCGCATTGCTGCGCCACCATATGGGTCAGCAGCGCATAGCTGGCGATGTTGAAGGGAACACCCAGGAAAATGTCGGCGCTGCGCTGGTACAGCTGGCAGCTCAGGCGGCACTTGCCACCCTCGGTCTCGGCAGGTGCCACATAGAACTGGAAAAATGCATGGCAGGGCATCAGCGCCATCTTGTTGAGTTCGGCCACGTTCCAGGCGCTCACGATGATGCGGCGGCTGTCGGGGTTGGTCTTGAGTGTTTTGATGACATCGGCAATCTGGTCGATATGGCCACCATCCGGCGTGGGCCAGCTGCGCCATTGCACGCCATACACCGGGCCCAGGTCGCCCGTCTCGGGGTTGGCCCATTCGTCCCAGATGCTGACGCCGCGTTCTTTGAGCCAATTGTTGTCGCTGGACCCAGTCAGGAACCACAGCAGCTCCTGAATGATGGAGCGCAGGTGCACCTTCTTGGTGGTGACCAGCGGGAAACCTTCGTTCAGGTCAAAGCGCATCTGGTAGCCGAACACGCTTTTGGTGCCGGTGCCGGTGCGGTCGGCCTTGTGCACGCCCGTGGTGTACACGTGGCGCATGAAATCTTCGTACTGGCTGCGCACAGGGCGCTGGGGCGTGGTGCTGGTCATGGCAGGATTTTAGTGAGGCTCAGGTCAAACGATCCAGGGTGGCGGTCAGGGCCAGCATGGCGATCAGCAGTACCACGACCACGGGCATCACGGCGCCCAGGCCGGCCCAGGTGGCCAGCAGGCCAAAAGCGGCGGGGACCACCGAGCCGCCGATGTAGGAAAACGTCATCTGGCGGCCAATCACGGTGCGGGCCACCTCGTCGGGAAAGCGGCGTGCAGTCTCGTGCATCATGGACGGGAACACCGGCGCACAGCCCAGACCCATGAGTACCAGCCCGCCCAGCGATGCGGCGCCTAGCAGGTCGTAGGACGCGAAAATCAGTGCACCCACGGTGGCCACGGCAATGCCCAGGCGGATCAGCTTGCGGTTGCCCAGGCGGTTGGCCACCAGGCCCACGCCAAAGCGGCCCGCGGTGATGGAGCCAAAGTACACCGATACCCACACGCCCGCCGTCACCGGCGACACGCCGCGGCTGCCCACCAGAATACTGGCGGCCCACAGGCCGGTGCCCATCTCGGCCGCCACGTAGAACAGAAAGCACAGTGGTGCCAGCCACAGTGCGCCGGTGCGCAGCGGCTTGAAGCTGCTGGGCTTGCCGTGTTCACCGTCTTCGGCGGGTGGCTTGGAGTGTTCCTTGGACCACAGCGACAGCGTGAGCCACAGCACCACGGCCAGCGCCAGCTGGATAAAGCCAATGGCGCGCGTGCCTATCACCCAGCCCGCGGTGCTGGCCAGCGCCAGGCTCATGATGTAGGGGCCGGTGGTAGCGCCTACGCCCCAAAAGCCGTGCAGCCAGTTCATGTGGCGCGAGGAGTAGTGGGCTGCCACAAAGTGGTTCAGGCTGGCGTCCACTGCGCCGGCACCCAGGCCCAGGGGAATGGCTAGCAGCACGAGCCAGATGAACGACGGCGCAATGGAAAAGCCCAGCAGTGCCAGCGCCGTCATCAGGCAGCTGGTAGCCACCACGGCGCCGGTACCGATGCGCTTGACGATGGCCCCCGCGAAGAAGCTGGAGGTGGCCGAGCACGCCGTCATGGCGATGGTGATGAAACCTACCGCTGCCAACGGCTGGCCCATGTCGGCGCGAATGGCGGGCCAGGCCACGCCCAGAATGCCGTCGGGCAGGCCCAGGCTGATGAACGAGACGTAGACGATGCCGAGCAGCAGTAAGTGGGCCAAGACGGGGTCCTCGAAATATCAGAGCTTCAATACCCGGCCGGGGTTGAGCAGGTTGTGGGGGTCCAGCGCCAGTTTGATGGCACGCATGGCGTTCAGCGCCACGGGAGATTTGTGGTGCTCCAGCTTGTCGCGCTTGAGGCTACCAATGCCGTGTTCGGCCGAGATGGAGCCGTTGTAGCGGTCCACCACCGCGTACACCAGGGTGTTGATGGGGCCTTCCTGGTCGCGCAAAAAGGCCTCGGCATCGCTACCTGCGGGCGCTTGCACGTTGTAGTGGAGGTTGCCGTCGCCCAGGTGGCCGTAGTTGACCAGGCGCGCGCCGGGGAAGTGCTGTTCCAGCAGCGCATCGGTCTCGCGCACAAAGGCGGGGATGCGCGACACCGCAATCGAGATGTCGTGCTTGATGTTCAGTCCCTCTTGCGCCTGCGCCAGCGGGATGCTCTCGCGGATGTGCCACAGGGCGCGGGCCTGGGCCAGGTTCTCGGCCACCACGGCATCCAGCACACAGCCTTGTTCCAGGGCGGCTTCCAGCAGGCGCTCAAACTGCGCACGCGCATGGCCTTCGGATTCATGGTCGGAGTTTTCCAGCACCACGCAGTAGGGTGGTACGTCAGGCCCTGTCTGGAACGGCACGTTTTGCTGCGGGAAATGCTTGCGCACCAGGCCCAATGCAAAGGCGCCCATGACCTCAAAGCCCGTCAGCCCCGCACTCAGGTGTTTGTGGGCCAAGCCCAGTAACTCCACCGCCGCTGCCAGCGACGGCACGGCGGCAAACGCGGTGAGCTGCGCCGCGGGCAGGGGATAGATGCGCAGCGTGGCCGCGGTGATGATGCCCAGCGTGCCTTCGGCGCCGATGAACAGGTGGCGCAGGTCATAGCCGGTGTTGTCTTTGCGCAGGCCGGTCAGGCCGTTCCACACCTCGCCCTGAGCCGTGACCACCTCCAGGCCCAGGCAGAGTTCACGCGTATTGCCGTAGCGCACCACCTGGGTGCCGCCCGCGTTGGTGGACAGGTTGCCGCCTATGGTGCAGCTGCCTTCGGCAGCCAGGCTCAGCGGGAACAGAAAGCCTTCCTTCTCACACGCCTCCTGCAGAGTTTGCAAGATGCAGCCGGACTCCACGGTGACGGTCAGGTTGGCCGCGTCCAGCACGCGGATCTGCGCCATGCGTTGCAGACTCAAGACGACTTGCTGGCCCGATGCATCGGGGATGGAGCCCACCACCATGCCGGTGTTGCCGCCCTGGGGCACGATGCTCACGCCGGCCGCAGCGCAGGCCTTGACCACGGCAGCCACTTCGGCGGTGGCACCGGGCCGCACCACGGCCAGCGCCTTGCCGCGCTCGCGTTTGCGCCAGTCTTGCTCGTAGGCGGTGAGGTCACCCTCGGTCAGCACATGGGCGCCCCCCACGATGCTGCGCAGGGTGGCCAAAAGCGTGGTGTGGGTGTTCATGGGGTGGCCTCCGCTGCCAGCGCTTTGCCGGCTTTCAGGCGCAGGCGGATGTACACGGTGCAGGCTACAAACAGCACCAGGCACAGCAACACTTCCAGTCCGGCCAGCCAGTTGCCGGGCGCGCGGTCGCCCCAGGCCCGGACCACGCCTTCGGTGAAGTACAGCCACACCACCAGGCTGACCCAGCGGTAGGTGTACATGCGGTTTTTCAACAAGCCCGCCAGCGGGATGCACAGGGGCAGCACCTTGAGCGCCAGCCATGAGCCGCCGGGGCGAATGGGGGCCAGCGCCAGCTCCCAGGCCAGGCCCAGGGCGATGAGCCCCAGGGTGGTGGCCACAGCGAGCCAGCGGCTCAGTTGGACGGAACGCGCGGGGAGGGCGGAATGGGGAATAGGTGTTGCTCTCATGGGAACCGCATAGCTTAAAACAAATGGCCGGAGCGGCCCGGCTTTCCCCTCTTGCGGGGGCATGGCGATCGCGCTAGGCTGGCCCTGTCCCCTTGGGCGTGGAGCACTGGCATGGCATTCCAACGGTCTCGGTACTGGCAACGGTGGGCGGTGGGTGGTGTTTTGGCGGGGCTGGCGCTGGGCGCGCAGGCCGAGTGCACGCGCCTGGTTCTGACCGCGGACCCCGCGTACCCGCCCATGCACTGGTATGACGGAGAAACCCTGCAGGGCGCCAGCATCGAAATTGCCAAACGCGTGCTGACCGAGCTGAAAATTCCTTTCGAGGTGCGCTACCTGGGGCCGTTTCCACGGCTCATGTCGCTGGCCGAGCGTGGCGAGGTGGACATGATTGCCACGCTGAAGAAAACGCCGGAGCGAGAAGTCTTTTTGCTCTACCCCAAGACGCCAGCCCTCTCCAACCCGGTGGCCGTGTTTAGCGCCCGTGAGCACCCGTTTGAATTCCGGGACCGCGCCGACCTGGTGGGGCTGCGCGGCGGCATTACCCGCGGCAATGTGTTTGGCGGCGGGGTGGACGAGTACCTCAAGGACAAGCTCAACGTCCAGGAGTCCAACAGCCCCGAGAGCAATTTCGAAAAACTGGCGTTGGGCCGCATCGACTATTTCATCACCGGTTACTACACGGGTATGGCGCTGCTGCTCAAGCGTGGTGACGAAGAGCGCTTTGTGGTCAAAGAACCGTTTCTGGTGGATACCCCCAATTTCATGGTGCTGACCCGCTACGGCAAATGTGCAGACAAGCTGGAGTTGATCGACGCGCGCCTGGCCCTGCTGAAGAAAAGTGGCGTGCTGGACGAACTGATCCGCAAGAGTTTCCAGAAGTGGAAAGCCCAGCCCACGATGGTGGAGAAGTAGCTGGCATGATGGCGGGATGCAACTGATAGACCGCCTCACACCATGGCTGCACGACGTGGCCAGCATCCCCTGGCGCGACGCCGCCGTCACGCTGCGCGAGCGCTTTCGGGAGGACCGCCTGGGCCTGACGGCCAGTAGCCTGACCTTCACCACCACCATCGCGCTGGTGCCCTTCATCACCGTGGCGCTGGCGGTGTTCACTGCGTTTCCCATGTTCGCCAAGTTCCAGGACGTGCTGCAGAAGTGGCTGATCGAAAGCCTGGTGCCCGACAGCATCGCCCGCCAGGTGCTGGGCTACCTGAACCAGTTTGCCGGCAAGGCCAGCCGTCTGGGCGTGGCGGGGCTAGCGGTGCTGCTGGGAACGGCGCTGGCACTGATCTTCACGATTGACCGCACGCTCAACAGCATCTGGCGGGTGCGCAAGCCGCGCCCGTTTGCGCAGCGTGTGCTGATCTACTGGGCCGCCATCACACTGGGGCCGCTGTTGCTGGGCGCCAGCCTGACCATGACGTCGTATGCCGTGTCGGCCTCCAAGGGCGTGGTGGGTGGGTTGCCCGGTGGTGTGACTGTGCTGTTTGACAGCCTGCAGTTTGTGCTGGTGGCGGCGGGCACGGCTGCCATGTTCCATTACGTGCCCAACACCCAGGTGCGCTGGGGCCATGCCTGGATGGGCGGGCTGTTTGTGGCGGCGGGCATTGAGCTGGCGCGCAAGGGTCTGGCCCTGTACCTGAGCAAGGTACCGACGTACTCGGTGGTCTACGGCGCGTTTGCCACGGTGCCGATTTTGCTGGTCTGGATTTATGTGGCCTGGGTCATCGTGCTGCTGGGCGCAGCGCTCACCGCCTATGTGCCCAGCCTGCTGGCCGGCGTGCCGCGCCGCAAGCTGGCGCATGGCTGGCAGTTTCAACTGGCGCTGGAAGCGCTGCAGCACCTGGAGCTGGCCCGCCAAGCGGGTGACAAGGGCCTGACCCTGCCACAGTTGCGCACGGCCTTGCAGGTGGACCCGCTGCGGCTGGAGCCCGTGCTGCGCCAGTTGGTAGAGCTGGACTGGGTGGGGCAGCTCAACGAAGCGGCAGGCCCGGATGCCCTGTCGCGCTATGTGCTGCTGGCCGACCCAGACACCGCGGTGCTGGAGCCGGTGATGCGGGCACTGCTGCTGTCGCCCGACGCCGTGACCGAGAATTTATGGAAAATCGGCCGCTGGCCCTCGACAACACTGCGCGAGGCGCTACAAAAATAAGAGCAAATCAAAGAGGGATCTTGCCCGTCCAGATGTCCAGGTACATGCGCCAGTCGCCCATGAAACTGTAGAGCGGGCGCTTGAAACTGGCGGGCTTGTTCTTCTCAAACCCGAAGTGACCGACCCAGGCAAAACCGTAGCCACAGAGCAAGCCGTACAGCAGGTACTGGGGCTGCAGGGTGGCCAAGAACATGCCGGTGCACGCCAGGCTCAGCGAAGAGCCCACAAAGTGCAGGCGCCGGCAGGTGCGGTTGTTGTGCTCACCCAGATAGAACGGATAAAACTCGGCAAAGCTGTGGAAGCTGCGCGGGTCAATGGCGGCGGGGCTGGTGGTGTCCATGGTCGATTTCCTATGCGTTGTCTGCAGTGCCGACATGGTGACCGCGAAGCCCGCCCCCTGACAAGCGCGCTTCCCCTAGGGCTGGGCCAAAAACTGTCGCATGGCGGACAGCGTGGCTTCCGGCGCCTCGGTCATCTGGTGGTGGCCCACGGCAATGCGCTGCACCTGCACCCGCTTGCCGCCGTGCTCCGCCCGCTGGATCAGCAACTGCGCCGCCTTCGGGAGGGTCATCTGGTCCTGCTCGCCCAGCACAAACAGCACCGGGCACTGCACTTGGTCCATGGCCTCTTCGCCATGGGCATAGTCGTTGCAGGCTGAAAAACCGCGGTGGAACACATTCACCGCCGTGTTGCTGGCCAGTACGCGCCGGCCTAGCGCCATGCTGCTGCCGTAGACCCAGGTGCCTGGCCCGAGCGCCGAGGGGGGCGCGGCCAGCGTGCTGCGCGAGAACACATTCACCATGGTCAGCGCCTTCATGGGCTCATTGAGCGAGGTCTCCAGCAGCGCAGGGGACACCTTCATGGGGTAGGCAGTGCCCACCAGCACCAGATGCGTGGCTCGGGCAGCCAAACGTGATGCCGCTTCCAGTGCAATCAGCGAGCCCCAGCTGTGGCCCACGAGTGCGGCTTTATCGATGCCCGCCGCGTCCAACAACGCCACGATGAAGTCGGCCGCCTGTTCCACGGTTGCAGGTGCCTCGCCAGCGCTGCGGCAATGGCCCGGCAGGTCCACGGCCAGCACGTTGTAGCCGTGGTGGGCCAGGTAGCGGCTCTGCAGAATCCAGACGCTGTGGTCGTTGAGCACGCCGTGGATGAATACCACGGTGGGCTTGGCCGCGTCGAATGGCTTGCCACCGGTGTAGCAGTAGGCGCTGGCGCCGTTAACCTGGATGTCCATCACGCACCTGCCTTTTCTGCGGCTTTCAAGGCGCGTTTCAGGTCGTCCATCAAATCGTCCGGGTCTTCCAGCCCGATAGACAGGCGGATCGTGCCCTGGGTGATACCGCCAGCCGCCAGCGCCTCGTCGCTCATGCGGAAGTGGGTGGTGCTGGCCGGGTGGATCACCAGGCTGCGGCAGTCGCCCACATTGGCCAGGTGGCTGAAAACCTTGAGGGCCTCGATGAACTTCTTGCCCTGCTCGCGGTTGCCCTTCAGGTCAAAGCTGAACACCGAGCCCGCGCCTTTGGGCAGCAGCTTTTTCGCCAGTGCGTGGCTGGGGTGGCTTTCCAGCAGCGGGTGGCCCACGCGGCCCACAAAAGGCTGGCTGGCCAGAAATGCCACCACCTTCTCGGTGTTGCTGATGTGGCGCGCCATGCGCAGGCTCAGTGTCTCTATACCCTGCAAGATCAGCCAGGCGGTATGCGGGCTCATGCAGGCGCCAAAGTCGCGCAGGCCTTCGCGGCGCGCGCGCAGCAGGAAGGCGCCCACGGTGCTTTCCTCGCTGAAGTTCATGTTGTGAAAGCCCTCGTAGGGCGCGGCCAGCTCCGAGAACTTGCCGCTGGCCGCATGGGCGCGCGCCCAGTCAAAACTGCCACCGTCCACCACCACGCCACCAATCACCGTGCCGTGTCCGCTGAGGAACTTGGTGGCCGAGTGGTAGACCAGGTCGGCCCCCTGCGCGAAGGGCTGCACCAGCCAGGGCGAGGTGAGGGTGGAGTCCACCAGCAGCGGCACACCCGCCTCGTGGGCGATCTGCGCAATGGTGGGCGTGTCCAGCACGTCCAGCCCGGGGTTGCCCACGGTCTCGCCAAAGAACAGGCGCGTGTTGGGCCGCACTGCCGCGCGCCAGCCATCTACATCTCCGGGCTTCACAAAGGTGGTGTCAATGCCAAAGCGGCGCAGCGTGTAGTGCAGCAGGTTTTGCGAGCCGCCGTACAGCGCGGTGCTGGCGACGATGTGGCCGCCCGCGCCCATGAGCGTGGCCACGGCCAAGTGCAGTGCGGCCTGGCCGCTGGACGTGGCAATGGCGCCAATGCCGCCTTCGAGTGCGGCCATGCGTTGCTCGAACACGGCGTTGGTGGGGTTGCTGATGCGGCTGTAGACGTGGCCCGCGCGCTCCAGGTTGAACAGCGACTGTGCGTGCTCGCTGGACTCGAACACAAACGAGGTGGTCAGGTGGATGGGTACGGCGCGTGCGCCGGTGGTGGGGTCGGGCGATGCACCTGCGTGCAGGGCCAGGGTGTCAAAGCCAGGGTCGGCGTAGCCAGCCATAGGTTTCTCCGTGACAAGAAGGGGATGAATCGCTGGGATTGTGGGCTATATTTGGGCACATAGCCCCAACCGAAGTGTCACGAGGAAGCACCATGAAAGTCAGCGATATTCTGCGCGTCAAAGGCGGTACGCTTTTTGTCACCAAACCGGAAGACACCCTGGCAGACGCTGCCCAGCTCATGGCCGAAAAAGACATTGGCTCGCTGGTGGTGATTTCGCATGGTCTGGTGGTGGGGATGCTGACCTTCCGTGAAGTGATCCAGGCCGTGGTGAAAAACGGCGGCAGCTTCGGCACCACCACTGTTTACCGCGCCATGGACCCCGGCCCGCTGACCTGCACCATGGAAACCGAAATGGACGAGGTGCGCCGCATGATGCTGGACCGCCATGCGCGCTACATGCCGGTGATTGAGAACCGCATGCTCATGGGGGTGGTCAGTTTCTACGACGTAGCGAAAGCCGTGGTGGACAGCCAGAACTTCGAGAACAAAATGCTCAAGGCCTACATCCGCGACTGGCCCGAAGGCGAAGACGCAGCCTCCAAGGCCGACTAAGCCGGTCCGAAGACCGTGCCGTGGGGCCTAGCCCTCGCTGGCATGGATCATGTCCCGCACGCGCGGGTAAATCTGCTGGTTCCACCTGCGACCACTGAACACCCCATAGTGCCCCACACCGGTCTGCACATGGTGTGTTTTCATATACGGGCGCACGCTGCTGCACAGGTCTTGCGCGGCCACCGTCTGGCCCACCGCACAAATGTCGTCGCGTTCCCCTTCCACCGTCATCAGCGCCGTGCGGCGAATGGCCGCGGGGTTGACGATGCGGTCCTTGTAAGTCAGCTTGCCCAGTGGCAGGTCGTAGGTCTGGAAGACTTTTTCCACCGTCTCCAGGTAGAACTCGGCTGGCAGGTCGTTCACGGCCAGGTACTCGTCGTAGAACACGCGGATGATGTTGGCCTTCTCCACGTCGCCATTCACCAGATGCTGGTACAGATCCTTGAAAGACTGCTTGTGGCGGTCCAGGTTCATGCTCAAGAACGCGCTGAGCTGCACAAAGCCCGGGTAGACGCGGCGCATATAGCCCTTGTGCGGCAGCGGCACATGGCTGATGAGGTTTTTCTCGAACCACTCAATCGGTTTGCTCACGGCCAGCTTGTTGACTTCGGTGGGGTTCACGCGGCAGTCCACGGGGCCGGCCATCAGCGTCAGGCTGCGCGGCTGGGCCGGGTCATCGTCTTCCGCCATCAGGGCCGTGGCCGCCAGCGCGGCCACACAGGGTTGGCACACTGAAATTACGTGGGTGCCCGGCCCAATCGTTTGGGTGAAGCGGATCATGTGGTCGATGTAGTCGTCCAAGCCGAAGGCGCCGTGGCGCAGTGAGACATCGCGGGCGTTGTGCCAGTCTGTGATGTAAACGTCGTGGTCCTGCAGCAGGGTGCGCGCGGTCTCGCGGAGCAGCGTGGCAAAGTGGCCGGACAAGGGCGCCACCAGCAGCACCTTGGGCTGAGGTTCTGCCGTGGCCTGCTGCTTTTGGAAGTGCAGCAGGGTGCCAAAGGGCATGGTCAGCACGGCCACTTCGGCCACAGGAATGTCGCGTTCTGCCACTTTCACGCTGTCGATGCCGTAGGCCGGGCGCGAGTGGGTCAGTCGCAGGCGGGAAAGTACCTCCATGCCGGCCGCCATCTTGCGCAGCGCACTGCCCTCGGTCTGGTTCATCCAGAGGGAAGCACCCAAGCCCTGGGCCAGCAGGCGCAGTGGCGAGGTGAAATCAGACTGACTTTGGTAGGCTTGGTAGAGCATGGTGGTCCCGTCCGGTAAAGGGCATAGCCCATATGGACCCATTGCAGGCAATTTGCGCGCCAACCCGCGCTGGGCATGCCATGATGGCCTGTATTGGCACAACCCTTGCACGTGCCCATCCACCGATCTCCGTTGAAAGATTCTCCATGGCCAAAGCGGTTCTCACGATCAGCAGCAAAAACTACGGTGCCTGGGCCCTGCGTGGCTGGCTCATGGCCAAGCTGTCAGGTCTGGAGTTCACCGAAAAGATCATTTCGCCGGAAGACCCCGCCATGAAGGCCGAGATGCTGCTGCTCTCCAGCAGCATGCTGGTGCCGTTTCTGCAGCACGACGGTGTGACCGTCTGGGACACCCTGGCCATTGGCGAGTACCTGCACGAAATCAAACCCAAGGCCCATCTGTTGCCCGACGACGTGCGCGCCCGTGCGCACTGCCGCTCGGTGTGCGGAGAAATGCATTCGGGCTTTGCCTCCATGCGCGGTTCGCTGCCCATGAACCTCAAGGCCCATTTCCCCAAATTCAAGGTGTGGTCGCGTGCGCAGGCCGATATTGACCGTGTGCTGGCTATCTGGAAGGACTGCCTGCAAAACTACGGCGGCCCCTACCTGTTTGGCAAGAAGCCTTGCTTGGCCGATGCCATGTACGCGCCGGTGGTGACCCGTTTTCTGACCTACGACGTCGCCATCGGCAAAGAGGCGGCGGCCTATTGCAAACGCATCATGGCGCTGCCTGCCATGCAGGAGTGGGTAGAGGCCGCCAAAGCCGAGCCCGAAGAGATTGACGAGCTCGACGCAGAGTTCTAGGCCTTTTCAGACCCAGGGCGTGGGCGCCGGCACAGCGCACACCGGGTCTACGTCGATCGACTTGAAGTCTGCGGGCGAGACGATCTCTAGGTACTCCATGTCGGGCGAGTAGTCGAACAGAAAGTGGCGAATGCCGGGGCGCTGGTGCACCACGTCACCGGCCTGCACCAGGGTTTCCTGGTCCTCGTACATGAACTTCGCCCAGCCCTTGGTCATGATCACGATCTGGAAATCCGCCTCATGTCGGTGCCATCCTGTGCCTGTTTCTGGTGCCATATTGGCCTTCACCAGGTGCGCAATCACCTTGCCATGGGTGGCCTCGGCCACGCCCAGGTCCTTGTACAAAAAGAAATCGCGCAAGCCGCCCGATACAAATTGTGTGTCTTCGGGCTTGACGTGGGAAAACTTCGTGGCGGTGCGGTCCAGCATGGGAGGCTCCTTTCAGAAAGCGGTTTAAACACTAGATTGGTGCAGTGCAGCACCATGCATAAACCGTTCCAGAGGTCACCTACGCAGACAGTGCCAAACGCCGAGGCGCCCCACCTCCCACGTTGAAGACGGACACCAGCTGTGCCAGGTGCTGGGCCTGGTCCCGCATGGCCGAAGCCGCCGCGGCAGACTCCTCCACCAGGGCGGCGTTTTGCTGGGTCATCTGGTCCAGATTGCCCACCGCCTGGTTGACCTGGGCAATGCCATCGCGCTGCTCGGTAGAGGCTGCTGTGATCTCGCCAATCAACTGGCTGACCTGCTGCACGCTGCTGACAATCTCGCCCATGGTTTCGCCCGCCTGCTCCACCTGGCGCGAGCCGGTCTCCACGGTTTCGACCGAGGTGTTGATCAGGGCCTTGATCTCCTTGGCCGCCTCGGCAGAGCGCCCGGCCAGCGAACGCACTTCACTGGCCACCACGGCAAAGCCACGGCCCTGCTCACCGGCGCGTGCGGCTTCCACCGCAGCGTTCAGCGCAAGGATGTTGGTCTGGAAGGCAATGCCGTCAATCACGCTGATGATGTCGCCAATCTTGCGGGAAGACGCGGTGATGTGCTGCATGCTTTGCACCACCTGGCCCACCATCTCGCCACCGCGCGACGCCACCGTGGCGGCCTTGGCTGCGAGGTCGTTGGCTTGGCGGGCGGTATCTGCAGACTGGTTGACCGTGCTGGTGAGCTGCTCCATGCTGGCGGCGGTTTGCTGCAGGTTGGAGGCGGTTTGCTCGGTGCGGGCCGACAGGTCGTTGTTGCCCGTGGCGATCTCGCTGGAGGCGTTGGAGACCGACTCGACGCCGCTGCGCACCTGGGACACCAGGTCACGCAACTTGACCGCCATGTCGGACTGTGCCCGCATCAGCATGCCAAATTCGTCTTTGCGGTCATCGCGTGCTTCCTGGGTCAGGTCGCCATCGGCAATGGCCTGCGCCACCGAGACGGCCCGTCCCAGCGGCTGTGTGATGGAACGCACCAGCACCATGCACAGGAAAATACCCAGCGCAAAGACCACTACGACGGCTACCAGCGCCACCATGGTCAGGCCCTGGCGCACCTCTTCGAGTGCGGCCTGGGCAGCATCCCGTTGTTGCTCCTGCGTGGTCACAAATTTGTCGATGGCCGCCAGGTAGGCGTCTGCCAGTGGCCGGTATTGCTTGTCCAGAAAGGCCTGCTTGGCGGCCGCGTCATCCGAGGACTTCACCTCCTTGGCCTTGTCGCCCATGCCGCGGATCTCGGCACGCGTCTTGGCCACATAGGCCAAGGCGTCCTTGTCCAGCTGCGAGGTCGCGCCTTTGGTGACGGCCTCTTGCACCGGCGTGATGCGCGCGGTCAGTGCGGCTACCTTGGTGTCGTAGTCTTTTTTTAGCGCCTCGTCGGTGGTGACGATGCTGCCCATGGACATGGTCACTGCCAGCTCGGCGAGTCCCCGCCAGCGCACGGCGGTGGTGATCGCGTCCTCGTACTTGCTGACCATGTGCATGGTGGAGTCCGTCGCAGTGCGCGAGCGCAGCTGCGTCCAGGTGGCGGCCACTACCATCAGCAGCAACAGGCCCATCACGACCAGCCACAGCTTGTGCGCCACGCGCATGTTGTCGAATTTCATAACGTCTCCTCGGGGCAAAGTAAGTGCGGCCTTGTGTGCAGGCTGCTCAAGCCATCCTAGTGGAATTTCGGTGCCATGCAAGCTTCGTTCGTTGGGTCAGGGATAATCCCTAGCATGAGCGGAAACACCTTCGGACATCTCTTCACCGTCACCAACTTTGGTGAATCCCACGGCCCAGCCATTGGCTGCGTGATTGACGGCTGCCCTCCCGGCCTGGAACTCAGCGAGGCCGACATCCAGGGTGACCTGGACCGCCGCCGCCCCGGTACCAGCCGCCACGTCACCCAGCGCAACGAACCCGACGCGGTGCAGATCCTCAGCGGCGTGTACCAGGGCAAGACCACGGGCACGCCGATTGCGCTCTTGATCCAGAACACCGACCAGCGCAGCAAGGATTACGGCAACATCCTGGAAACCTTCCGCCCCGGCCACGCCGATTACACCTACTTCCAGAAATACGGCATCCGCGACCCGCGTGGCGGTGGCCGCTCCAGCGCCCGCCTGACGGCGCCTATGGTGGCGGCCGGTGCCGTGGCCAAGAAGTGGCTGAAGGAAAAGTTTGGCACCGAATTTCGCGGCTGCATGACGCAGATTGGCGAGCTGCCGATTGCCTTCGAGAGCTGGGAGCATGTGCCCCACAACCCCTTCTTTGCGCCCGTGGCCGATGTGCAGGCGCTGGAAGACTACATGGACGCACTGCGCAAGGCCGGGGACTCCTGCGGTGCGCGCATCCGCGTCAGCGCCTCCAATGTGCCGGTCGGCCTGGGCGAGCCACTGTTTGACAAGATGGACTCCGACATCGCCTACGCCATGATGGGCATCAACGCCGTCAAGGGCGTGGAGATTGGTGCCGGCTTTGGCAGCGTGACCCAGCGCGGCACCACGCATGGTGACAGCCTGACACCCAATGGCTTTGCCAGCAACAACGCAGGCGGCGTGCTGGGCGGCATCACCACCGGGCAAGACCTGGAGGTGAGCATTGCCATCAAGCCCACCAGCTCCATCATCACACCGCGTGATTCGATCGATGTGCAGGGCAACCCCACCGAGGTCATCACCAAAGGCCGGCACGACCCCTGTGTGGGCATACGCGCCACACCCATTGCCGAAGCCATGTTGGCCCTGGTGGTGATCGACCATGTACTGCGCCACCGCGCGCAGTGTGGCGACGTGGTGCCTGCGCTCACGCCCATCGCGGCCAGCGTTTGAGCGCCGTGGCTGAGGCATCTGCGTCGGCCACGCGCCGGCACCTTCTTCCGTTTGCGGCCCTGACCGCGAGCTACTCCACCCACGCAGGTTTCTTCACCCCGTTTTTGCCACTGTGGCTCAAAAGCCTGGGCCTGAGTCTGGTGGTCATCAGCGTGCTGACTTCCCTCCAGGCGGCGACGCGCATGGTGGCGCCGTATGCCTGGGGTGCACTGAGTGACCGCACAGGCGAGCGCGCCAAGCTGCTGCGCTATGGCGCCCTGATTGCCTTGGTGGTGTCGGTAGGCCTGTGGTTTCCGGGCTCCAATGCGTGGTGGCTGGGGCTGGTGTTGTTGGCCATGTTTGCGCAGACCAGCGGCATGATGCCGATGACCGAGGCGGCCGTGGCCCATGTGGTGAGCCAGGGTGGCGCATTTGACACCAAGCTCTATGGCCGTGTGCGGCTGTGGGGGTCGCTTGGGTTCATGCTGGCCGTGCTCGGTGCGGGCGCCTGGTTTGAGCACGTGGGCATGCGCAGCTTTCCCTTCATCGTGAGTGCCACCTTGGTGGCACTGCTGGTGTTTGCCTACCGCATGCCCGATGTGAAAGAAGAGCACCACGCCAGTGCTGACGCGGTGTCGCAGCCCATTGGTCCGGTACTGGCCCAGCCCGCGGTGCGCTGGCTGTTTGCCTCGGTGTTTTTCCATGTGCTGTCGCACATGGGCATTTACAGTTTCTTCTCGCTCTACATCGATTCGCTGGGCTACAGCAAGACCATGATCGGCCTGCTGTGGGCGGTGTCGGTGACTGTAGAGATTGGCTGGTTCTTCACCCAAAGCCGCTGGATGCCCAAGGTAAGCCTGACCGGCTGGTTGGTGCTGTGTGCGGCGGTCATGGTGTTTCGTATGGCAGCAACGGCGTCCATGGCTTCGGTGTTGTGGGTACTGGTGATTGCCCAGGCGCTGCACGCGCTGACGTTTGCAGCCCACCACAGCGCCTGCATTGCGCTGATGTCGCACCACTTTCCGGGCAAACTGCGCGGGCGCGGCCAAGCCTTGTACATTGTGATTGGCTACGGCATTCCTGGCGTGATCGGCGGCTTGGTGGGCGGTCAGCTCAGCCAGCACTTTGGCCTGGCCAGCGTGTTCTGGGGCACCACGGCCATGGCGATGGTGGCCTGCGGTTGCGCTTACAAGGTCTGGCGCATGCGCCACCCGGCGGGCGGTGCGGCGACCGCTGCCGCGGCCTGATTGGTTTGTATTTTTCTAGGACGTTTTCATGAAAACAGCACTCATCCTCAACGGCCCCAACCTCAACCTGCTGGGCACGCGCGAACCCCAGGTCTATGGCAGCCAAACACTGGCCGACGTGGAGGCCCTATGCGAACGCGCCTGCCTGGCCAATGGTTTTGCGCTGGACTTCCGCCAAAGCAACCACGAAGGCACGCTGGTGGACTGGCTGCATGAGGCCGGCCAGCTGCACGCCAAGGGCCAATTGGCTGGTGTGATCCTGAACGCCGGGGCCTACACCCACACCAGCGTGGCATTGCACGACGCGATCAAGGGCACAGGCATCACGCTGATCGAACTGCACATCAGCAATGTGCATGCGCGCGAGGCGTTTCGCCACCATTCCTACATCTCGCCTGCGGCCAAGGCCGTGATGGCAGGCTTTGGCGTCAACGGCTATGCGCTGGCTGTGGCGGGGCTGGCGGGCATGCAAACCGCGTAATTTTTTACGCCCATCAGGGTGCTATTACCACGGTGACACCCGCCTTGCGAAAGCTGCGCAACGTGGCTGTGGGCGTGTCACCGGGCACCACCAAGGTGGTCAGGGCGCTGGTGGGTGCAATCACAAAGGCCGATGCGGCCAGGAGTTTTTCGCTGGAGGCCAGCACCACGGTCTCGGCTGCACGCGCGCTCAGAGCGCGTTTTACATCCGCTTCTTCGCTGTCCCCCGTGCTCAACCCCGCCTGGGGGTGCACGCCCGTTACGCCCATGAAAAACAGGTCGGCGCGGTAGCGCGCGGCGGCCTCGATCACTGCGGTCCCCACGTTCACCATGGAATGGCGGTACAGCCGCCCCCCCAGCACGATGATGTCCAGGTGCGTATGCTGCGCCAGCGCCACAGCCACGGTGGGGCTGTGGGTCACCACGGTGGCGCGCAGATCGGGCGCGAGGTGGCGCGCTACCTGCAGTGCCGTGGTGCCGCCGTCCAGCATGACCAGTTGCCCGGGTTGGACCATGGCAGCACCGGCACGGCCCAGCGCCACTTTGTCTTCCGGAGATACCTCGGCACGCACCGCGAGATTGGCCACCGCAGCGGAGGCGGGCAGGGCGCCACCATGTACGCGCTGCAACTTTCCCTCTTGGGCCAGCTCGCGCAGGTCACGGCGAATGGTGTCTTCGGACGTGCCCAGCTCGGCGGCCAGGGATTTGGCCAGAATTTGCCCGTCGGCCGCCAGGCGGGTCAGGATCAGTTGTTTGCGTTGGGTGGTCAGCATGGCCTGTTGTATTTGCACGAAATTACGTAATAATGCATGATACTGCATATTTCAGGAGAAGCCATGAATACCTCCCTTTCTTACGCCACTGCGCCTGCCGTGCGCATCCTTCAGAGCGAGGTGCTGTCTGACGACTGGTACACGCTGAAGAAAACCACCTTTGAGTACCAGCGCCGCGATGGCAGCTGGCAGCGCCTGAGCCGCGAGACCTACGACCGCGGCAATGGCGCGGTGCTGTTGCTGTTCAACGCTGAGCGCGGCACGGTGGTCCTGACGCGGCAGTTCCGCTTTCCCGCGTTTGTGAACGGCAGTGCCGATGGCATGCTGATCGAGGCCTGCGCGGGCCTGCTCGATGGCGACGACCCCGAAGCCTGCATACGCCGTGAGGTGCAGGAGGAAACCGGCTTCCAGATCCAGTCGCCACGCAAGCTGTTTGAGGCCTACATGAGCCCGGGCTCGGTGACTGAGAAGCTGCACTTTTTTGTGGCCGAGTACCAGGCCCACCAGCAGACGGGCGAGGGCGGTGGCATGGCACACGAGGGCGAGGACATTGAAGTGCTGGAGCTGCCCCTGGTCGATGCTTTGGCCATGGTGCACAGCGGCGCGATTCAGGATGGCAAGACCATCATGTTGCTGCAGCACGCCGCGCTGACCGGGTTGGCCCAGCTGCGCTAGCTCAGGCCCAGGCGGGTGTCTGGAACGAGTGGGCCAGAAAGTCGACCATGGCGCGCACCTTGCTCGGCAAATGCTTGCGCGTGGGGTACATGGCGTGGATGCCCAGCGTGGGGCCCTGCAGTGTGGGCAGCACGCGCACCAGGCGGCCCGCGCGCACATCGTCACCCACCAGAAAACCGGGTTGGTAAATCAGGCCCTGGTCGGCCAGCGCGGCGGCGCGGCAGGTGTCGCCGCTGTTGGCGCGCAGGCGGGGGTGCGTGGTCACGCTGTGGGCTTTGCCCTGGGCGTCGGTCAGCGTCCACACATCGCCGCCGGACCACCACGAATACGCCATCACGCTGTGCTGGGCAATGTCATCCAGCGTGGTGATGGGCGGTGCGGAGCGTAGGTAGGCGGGGGAGGCGCACAGCAGCACCTGGTCATGCGCTAGCGTGCGGGACACCAGCGTGGAGTTGGCCAGCAGCGCAATGCGCACCGCCATGTCAAAGCCTTCTTCCACCAAGTCCACCACGCGGTCGGTCAGCGCAATGTCCAGTTCCACGCGCGGGTGCAGTTTCAAAAACTCGCCCCATAGCGGCGCAAGGTGCAGGTTGCCAAACGTCAGCGGTGCATTGATCTTCAGGCGGCCGGTCACCGCGCCCGCACCTTCGCTCACTGCCGCGTTGGCATCGTTCACGTCTTCCAGAATCTGGCGGCAGCGCTCCAGGTAGTCGCTGCCCGCATCGGTGAGTGAGAGGCGGCGTGTGGTGCGGTTCAGCAGCCGGGTGTTCAGGGCCGCTTCCAGCTCCAGCACCAAGCGCGAGACCACGGCCTTGGAGGTGTCCAACCGCTGCGCCGCCTGCACAAAGCTGCCGGCCTGCACCACGGCCACAAAGGCCTGCATCTGGCGAAACTGGTCCATGGCGGCGCGCGCCTCAGGGCACGATGGTGGTGAACAAATAGGTGGCCAGCAGCACCAGATGCACCACGCCCTGCAGCACCGTCGTGCGCCCGGTGCTGAGCGACAGCGTGGACACAAAGAGCGACAGCAACAGCAACACGCTGGACTTGATGTCCAGGCCCAACGTCAGTGTCCAGCCCGTAGCCAGCGACACGATGGCCACGGCGGGAATGGTGAGTCCAATGCTGGCCAGGGCCGAGCCCAACGCCAGGTTCAGGCTGGTCTGCAGCCGATTGGCGCGGGCTGCGCGGTAGGCGGCCAGGCCCTCGGGCAAAAGCACCACCATGGCAATGATGATGCCTACCACCGCCTTGGGTGCGCCTGCGCCGGCCACGGCGGCCTCGATCGTGGGCGCCAGCGCCTTGGCCAACAGCACCACGGCTACCAGACCCAGCAACAACAGGCCCGCGCTGATGGCGGCCAGCTTGCCGCCAGGGGGCTGCGCATGGACTTCTTCGTCGGTCTTGGCCTCGGGGGGCAAAAAGTAATCGCGGTGGCGCACGGCCTGCACCAGCACAAAGGTGCCGTACAGCACCAGCGAGACGATGGCCACAAACGCCAGCTGGCTGGGGCTGTAGACCGGGCCGATCACGCTGGTGGTGTAGTTGGGCAGCACCAGTGTCAGCACCGCGATGGCGGCCAACGTGGTGAGTGAGGCGCTCACGCCCAGCTGGCCAAAGGTTTGTTCACGGTAGCGGCTGCCGCCGGCCAGCAGGCACAGGCCGACGATGCCGTTCAAGATCAGCATCACCGCGGCAAACACGGTATCGCGCGCCAGCGCTGTGGTCTCGGGGCCACCGGCCAGCATCATCGAGACAATCAGCGCCACCTCGATCACCGTGATGGCCAGCGCCAGCACCAGCGTGCCGTAGGGCTCACCCACCTTGTGCGCCACCACCTCGGCATGGTGTACGGCGGATAGCACGGTGCCCACCAGCCCGGCGGCCAACAGGGCCACCCACCAGCCACCGGCCAGGCCTAGCAGGCTGCCCCCCAACAACACCCAGCCGCCCACGGGCCAGGCCACAGACCAAAGGGGCAGGGGAGCGTGCTTTTGCATGGCAGGGCTTTCTTTCAAGGTGTGAATGCCTCTATTGTCAACAAAACAGAGACATTGAATCAATGGGGCGGCTATTTATCTTTGTTTTCCAGGCTTTTACAGTGCAGGTATCGCTTTTGAATATGCACAAGGAACCCACCATGACCGCACTGCCCAGCCTGTTTGTCTCCCACGGTGCCCCGCTGTTTGCGGTGGACGCCGGTACCACCGGCCCTGCGCTGCAGGCCTGGGGTGCCACGTTGCCGGCCGACTTGCGCGGCATCGTCATCATGTCGCCGCACTGGATGGCGCGCAGCCCCGCGGTGATGACCACGCCCCAACCCAGCACCTGGCACGACTTTGGCGGCTTTCCGCCCGCGCTGTATGAACTGAACTACCCCGCACCGGGCAGCCCGGCGCTGGGCTTTGAAGTGATTGCTGCGCTCAAGGCCGCTGGCATCACCGCCCAGCCTGACGACACCCGCCCGCTGGACCACGGCACCTGGGTGCCACTGATGCACATGCTGCCACAGGCGAATGTGCCGGTTGTGCAAGTGGCCCTGCCCATGGGTTACGGCCCGCGCGAGGTCTACGCCATGGGCGCCGCCCTGGCCGGTCTGCGTGCGCAGGGGGTGCTGGTCATGGGCTCTGGGTCCATGACGCACAACCTGGGCGAGTTTTTTGGGGGCGAGCGCGCCGTGGCGCCCTATGTGACCGAGTTCAGCCGCTGGATTGAGAAGCAGCTCAGCACCGGCAACCTGGACGCGCTGCTGGCCTACCGCGCCCAGGCGCCACACGCCAGCCGTGCCCACCCGAGTGAAGACCACTTTCTGCCGCTGTTCTTTGCGCTGGGCGCTGCGGGCGCGGATGCGCGGCCGGACTACCTGAGCCGCGAGGTGATGTACAGCATGCTGGCGATGGACGCGTTCACGCTGCAGTGATTTTTTCGAATTAATACAAATTAATTTCGATTATTTCGAATTTATGGGTTTTGGCGGTGAAAATGGGGGGCTAAACACCCTGCGCAGCCGATGCGCCTTTGCCCATGTCCGACGCCAGCGCATTCACCGGTAGTACCAGCCACACGCTTCCCGCATTGGATGGGCTGTTTGCGCAGCTGAAGGCCACCTTTGCCCAGCACGTGGAGGTGGAAGACGCGCCAGATTCCCGCGTGCTGCGCGTAGCCGGGCTGGAGCTGCGGGTGCCCACGGTGGCCGGCAGCGCCGCGGAGCTGGTCGCCACCGTGTGCGAACGGCTGGCAGAAGTGGCGGCCTTTGGCGTGACCACGGCGCTGACCGATGCGTCGCCCCAGGGCACACGCCAACGCATGGCGTTGGTCAGTGCGCTGGCGCTGCTGGAGGCCTCTGCTGGCACTTCGCCCGGGCAGGGCCACGCCCGCCGTTCGGATGCCGCTGGCGACCTGCTCACCACGGCCGAAGTGGCTGCACAACTCGGTATGAGCCGGCCCTATGTTTCCATGCTGTGCGACCAGGGCAAGCTGGGCGAGGTGACGCGGTCGGAGGGCGGCCACCGCCGTATCTCCAAGCAGGCCGTCGATGCCTACCTGCGCACGCACGGCAATGCCGCACGCACGCATTCCCCATCCTGAGCCCCCGCAGACCCCACATCCATGGACCATTCCGTCAGCCTTATCACCACCCTGGCCGCCGGCTTTGGCTTGGCGCTCGTCCTGGGCTTCGTCGCGGTGAAGCTGAAGTTTCCTGCGCTGGTGGGGTACCTGCTGGCCGGCATCGTGATTGGCCCGGCCACGCCGGGCTTTGTGGCCGACGCGCAGATTGCCTCGCAGCTGGCCGAGGTGGGTGTGATGCTGCTGATGTTTGGCGTGGGCCTGCACTTCTCCATCGACGACCTGCTGGCCGTGCGCAAGATTGCCTTGCCCGGGGCCATCGTGCAGATCGTGGTAGCCACGGCGCTGGGCGCGGGCGTGGCCATGTTCTGGGGCTGGTCACTGGGGGCGGCGCTGGTGTTTGGCATTTCGCTGTCGGTGGCCAGCACCGTGGTGCTGCTCAAGGCGCTGGAGAGCCAGGGCCTGACGGATGCGGCCGACGGCCGTATCGCCATTGGCTGGCTGGTGGTGGAAGACCTGGCCATGGTCCTGGTGCTGGTGCTGCTGCCCGCGCTGGCGCCGTCGCTGGGCGGTACCGCCACCACCACCGGCCGCAGCACGGCGATGACCATCGTCATCACGCTGGCGCAGGTGGGCGGCTTTGTGGCCTTCATGCTGGTGGTGGGGCGGCGCCTGTTTCCGTGGATCTTGTGGCAGGTCACCAAGACCGGCTCGCGCGAGCTGTTCACGCTCAGCGTGGTGGCCGCGGCAGTAAGTATTGCCTATGGCTCCGCGGCGCTGTTCGGCGTGTCGTTTGCGCTGGGGGCGTTCTTTGCGGGCATGGTGCTGCGCGAGTCCGAGTTCAGCGCCCGCGCGGCCGAACAAACGCTGCCGCTGCAGGACGCGTTTGCCGTGTTGTTCTTTGTATCGGTGGGCATGCTGTTTGACCCCATGGTCATCGTGCAGGAGCCGCTGCATGTGCTGGCCACGGTGGCGGTCATCATCCTGGGCAAGACGGTGGCTGCCGTGGTGCTGGTGCTGATGCTGGGCTACCCGGCGCGCACCGCGCTGGTGGTGGCGGCCAGCCTGGCGCAGGTGGGGGAGTTCTCCTTCATCCTGGCCGGCTTGGGCATGGTGCTGGGCTTGCTGCCCAAGGAAGGCAACAGCCTGATCTTGGCCGGCGCCTTGATTTCGATTGCGCTGAACCCGCTGGTGTTCAGCGCGGTGCAGCCGGTGTTGCAGTGGCTGCAGCGCCACCCCACGCTGGCCGCACGGCTGGAGTTGGCGGTCAACCCGCTGGCCGAATTGCCCATGACCACGGATGCCAAGTACCTTGCCAACCAGGTGGTCATCGTGGGCTGGGGCCGCGTGGGCAAGCTCATTGCCGGCGCGCTGACTGAGCAAGGCATTCCCTTCGTGGTGGCCGAATCCAACCGCGACTCGGTCGAGGCGCTGCGGGCCCAGGGTATCCCTGCCGTGTGGGGCGATGCCACCGAGCCCATGGTGCTGGTCCAGGCGCACATCCGTGAGGCGCGCGCACTCGTGATTGCCACACCGGAGACCCTCCAGGTGCGCGGCATGGTAGAGGTGGCACGCACGCTGAACCCCAACATCCACGTGGTCGTGCGCAGCCACAACGCCGAAGAGGCCGCGCGGCTGGAGAACGATGGCGCGGGCACGGTGTTCGTGGGGGAGCGCGAGCTGGCCAAGGCCATGATCGGTTGCGTGCTGGACTTGGTGGTGCCGTCAAGAAAATGACAGAAAGTGGCCTCTAGCCCCCGTATTCATTGCGCCAGCAGCTATTAAATTAGTAGCGAATTTGTGGGGTGAGGGTGGGTTGGGCTAGGGTAATCGGCAGTCGGTTGCGCAGGGGGCTGGGCTACACTGCGCCGATTTAGCGCCAAGAACTTTCATAACCGTATTGGAAGCGCATGCAGTTCCTCAAGTCTCTATCGGTCGGCACCCGCCTGTCGCTGACCTCTGCCATCGTTCTGTCCCTGTTGCTTGCGGTGCTGTACACCGGCTACAGCACGCTTTCATCGGTAGCGGCGCAGGCCGCGCAGTTTCGTGTGCTTGCAGACGAGGCGCAGACCACCATGCTGGTGCTGGCCGGGCTGGCAGTGCTGGTGGGCGTGGTCTCCACCTTCAACCAGGTACGCGGCATCTCGCTGCCCCTGGCCGACGCGATCCAGATTGCGGAAACCGTGGCCTCGGGCGACCTGAGCCACGATTTTGAAAACACCCGCGGTGGCGAGTTTGGCCGCCTGCTGGACGCCATGGGCACCATGGAAGACACGCTGACCGACCTGGTCACCCAGATCAAGGAAAACACAGCGCCGCTGACAGCCTCTTCTGAGGACATCGTCCAGTCCAGCGCAGACTTGCTGCAGCACACGCGCCTGCAGGCCGATGCGCTGAGTGCCACGGCCTCCAGCATGTCGGAGTTGACGTCTACGGTGCAAGAAAACGCACAGCGCGCCCAGAGTGCGAATGCGCTGGCCGTGAACGCCTCGGGCATTGCCCAGCGCGGCGGCGAGGTGGTGGGCGAAGTGGTGCAAACCATGCACGCGATTGCCGACAGCTCGCGCAAGGTGGTGGACATCATTGCCGTCATCGAAGGCATCTCGTTCCAGACCAACATCCTGGCGCTGAATGCGGCGGTGGAAGCCGCACGCGCCGGCGAGCAGGGCCGCGGCTTTGCCGTGGTGGCCAGCGAGGTGCGCAGTCTGGCCGGCCGCAGTGCCGACGCCGCCAAGGAAATTCGCCATCTCATCAGCCACTCGGCCCAGCAGGTGGAGAGTGGCTCGCAGTTGGTGGGCCGGGCAGGCCACACCATGCAAGACATCGTGGGCGCTGTGCGCCAGGTGACCGACATCTTGAGCGAGATTTCGGCGGCCTCCATGCAGCAAAGCCAGAGCGTGCGCCAGGCCACCGAATCGGTGGTGCAGATGCAGGCCGAAACCACCCACAACACCCAGCAGGTAGGCCACACGGCCAGCGCCGCCACCGCCATGAGCGAGCGCGTGCGCAGCCTGCAGAACGCGGTGGATCAGTTCAAGGTCTGAGAGGGCGTTTAAGCCTCATTGAGGCCTCTAGCCCCCGTGGACTATGCGCGAGGCGCTCCTGAATTGTGAGCGGCTACAGCGTCAGACGCGTGGGAACGCGAACAACAATCAGACCGAAGTAGCCACCAGATAACGCTGCCCCCCGGCGTTTTTGGCCTGGTACATGGCGCGGTCGGCGGCCAGCTGCAGGGGATGCGGCGACACCGTGCCGTCACCCATGGCAATGCCAATCGAGGCACTCAGAATGCGCGTCTCTGTGTCCAGGGCAATGGGCGGCGCGATCGCGGCCAGGCATTTGGCAGCCACGGCGGTGGCGGCTTGCTCGGCAGTGGCCGGGTCGGCGTCCAGATCGGCCAGCAAGACGGCGAACTCGTCCCCGCCGATGCGGGCCAGCGTGTCGGACTCGCGCACCACGGCGTTCAGGCGCCGCGCGACTTCCACCAGCGCCTGGTCGCCCGCGGCGTGGCCCATTTGGTCGTTGATGGGCTTGAAGTGGTCCAGGTCAATGCACAGAAAAGCGACGTGGCAGCCACGGCGGTGCGCACGTGCAAGAGCCTGGGCCAGGCGGTCGGCCAGCAGCGCACGGTTGGGCAGGCCAGTCAACACATCGTGGTGGGCCATGTGCACCATTTCTGACTGGCTGGCTTGCAGTTTGACCAGCAGGCGGTTGAAGGCCTCCGTCAAATGTCCCACCTCGTCCTGGCGCGCCACCACCAGGGGTTCCAAGGGCACTTCGCCGCGGGTCATGCGGTCGGCCTGCTGAGCGGCTTGCAGCAGCGGGCGCAGCGCGTAGTACAGCAGAACGGACGCAATGGCGACGAAGGCAAACAGTGCCCAGCTGCCGTGCAGCGTCATATAGCGCTTGGTACGCGCCAGCACCGACAAAGCCTCGGTGGTGGGCAGGCGGGCCACCACAAACCAGCCGGTGCTGGGGACCGACGCCATGGCAGAAATCTCTTCCACCCCAAAGGCATTGAGGGTGGTTCCCGTGCCGCGGTAGCCCTGCATGGCGCGGTCGTGCAAGGCGTTGACGCCCGGTGGCGGTGTGGGCTTGAGCACCATGCTGGGCACGGTGGACGCGATGAACAGCTTGTCGCGCGGCGAGATCAGCAAAAAGCCACCTTGCTTGCCAATGCGGTCCTGGTCCGTGAAGGACAGGAAACCTGGAGTCGCCAGCGCGGTGACGCCCATCAACACCGCGCGTACCTTGCCTGCGGTGTCTTTCACTGGGATCGCCATGGGCAGCACAGCTTCCTGGGTGGTGGTGTTCCGTATGGGGCGCCCCACGGTCAATGCGCCGGATTGGACGGCCTGGAACAGCTCTGCATCCGCATAGCTGGGAAGCGGTTTGGTGGTGGGGGCCGCAGAGCCTGCCAGCACTTTGCCGTCGGGTGTGTAGGCGATGAGGCCGTGGGAAAACAAGGGCTGGTATTGCTGCCGCACTGCCAGCCAGCTTTGCAGGGCCGCGGGGCGTTCCAGCAAGCCCAGCGGCAGGGTGGCCGCCGCCTGGGTCAGCAGGGCTTGGCGTTCCAGCAGCTTCTGGTCCACCTCGCGGGCAACGTAGTTGGCCAGCGTCAGCTGCTGCGCGGCCATCACTGTGGTGATGTCTTCGCGAAGGTAACTGCTCAGGGCCATATAGCGCAATACATTGCCCACCAGAAGCAGGCACATGCCAATAAAGATGATGCGGGTGCCCAGGCTGTTGGCGAAGCGGTGAAACGTCATCCAGCCATGATAAATGCCTCAGCACTCCACAATATTCACCGCCAGCCCGCCGCGCGCGGTTTCCTTGTATTTGGTCTTCATGTCTGCCCCGGTTTCTCGCATGGTCTTGATGACCTTGTCCAGGCTCACAAAGTGTGAACCGTCGCCGCGCAGCGCCATGCGGGCGGCGTTGATGGCTTTGACCGACGCAATCGCGTTGCGTTCGATGCACGGGATCTGCACCAGCCCGCCCACAGGGTCGCAGGTGAGGCCCAGGTGGTGCTCCATGCCAATCTCGGCCGCGTTCTCTACCTGCTCCGGCGTGCCGCCCATCACGGCGCACAGGGCGGCTGCGGCCATGCTGCAGGCCACGCCCACTTCGCCCTGGCAGCCCACTTCTGCGCCGCTGATGGATGCGTTTTCTTTGTAGAGGATGCCGACGGCCGCCGCGGTGAGCAGGAAGTCGATCACGCCTGCGTCTGTGGCCCCTTGCACAAAGCGCGTGTAGTAGTGCAGCACGGCGGGGATGATGCCGGCCGCGCCATTGGTGGGCGCGGTCACCACGCGGCCACCGGCAGCGTTTTCCTCGTTCACAGCCAGCGCGTAGAGGTTGACCCAGTCCATCACCTGCAGCGGGTCGCGCAGCGCGTGTTCGGGGTTGGCGGTCAGCGCCTGCAGCAGCGCCTTGGCGCGGCGCTTGACCTTGAAGCCGCCGGGCAGCACGCCGTCGGCGGCGCAGCCGCGCTTCACGCAGTCCTGCATGACCTGCCAGATGCGTAGCAAGCCCGCGTCAATCTCGGCATCGCTGCGCCAGTGCTGCTCGTTGCGTCGCATGATCTGCGCGATGCTCAGGCCCTGCTGCGCGGCCAACTGCAGTAGCGCATCGCCGCTGGTAAAGGGCAGGGGCAGCACGGTGGCGTCGGGTGCGATCACCTTCTGCCGCGTGCCATCGGCTGCCACCTCGTCGCTCACGATAAAGCCGCCACCCACGGAGTAGTAGATGCGCTCCGACAGTTCCTTGCCCGACGCATCCATTGCCACAAAGCGCATGCCATTGGCGTGGAAGGGCAGGGGCGCACGCATGAAGAGCAGGTCGTCCTTCTCGTGGAAGGCAATGCGGTGCGTGCCACCCAGACTGAGCTGCTGGCTGCTGCGTACTTCGGCCAGCAGCGCGGGGATCACGTCCACCTCCACCGTGTCGGGCTCATGGCCGCTCAGGCCCAGGAGCACGGCCACGTCGCTGGCGTGGCCTTTGCCAGTGGCGCCCAGCGAGCCGTGCAGCCAGCAGCGCACCGTGGCGGTTTGCTCCAGCACGCCGCTGTGCTGCAGGCGCGCCACAAACTGCCGCGCCGCCCGCATGGGGCCCACGGTGTGCGAGCTGCTGGGGCCGATACCGATCTTGAACAGGTCGAAAACAGAGACTGCCATGGTGGACTCCTGGGGGTAGTGTGGACGGGTTTGACTCAGACTGCAAAGTGCTGCTGCACGTGGCCTGCCAACTGGTGCGCGGTAATGGCGGACAGCGTCCAGCCCAGGTGGCCGTGGCCGGTGTTGTAGAACACGTTGGCGCGTCTGCCCCGGCCCACGCGCGGCAGCATATTGGGCAGCATGGGTCGCAGGCCGGCCCAGGGTTCCGCACGGCGCGTACTCACGCCGGGGAAGCACTGGTTCACCCATTGGACGAGCGGGCGTATGCGGTCGGCGCGGATGTCGTGGTTCATGCCATTGAACTCGGCCGTGCCCGCCACGCGGAAACGGTCCTGGCCCAGTCGGCTGGTCACCAGCTTGGTCTCGTCGTCCAGCAGGCTCACCTGCGGCGCGGCCTGCTGGCTGGCTTCGTCATTCAGCTGCACGGTGATGGAGTAGCCCTTGACCGGGTAAATGTTGAGCCGGTCGCCCAGCTGCGCGGCGATGCCACGCCCATGCACGCCGGCACACACCACCACGCCGTCAAACACCTGCGTCTCGGTGCCACCTTCGTGCCGCAGCGTGAGCTGTGCACTGTGGCCATTGGCCCAGGCGCTATGCACCTGGTGGCCATACAGAAACTTCACGCCATGCCGCGCGCAGGCTTTGGACAGGCCGTGGGTGTATTTGTGGATGTCGCCGGTCGAATCGCTCTCGGTGTAATAGCCGCCAAAGTACTGGCCTTGCAGCGTAGGTTCAATCGCGCGCATCTCATCGGGGGTGACGGCGCGGCGCGGCAGGCCGCCGGCGGCCAGCATGGTGGACACGGTGCCCGCGTGCGCAAAACCCACCTTGTTGCGGTAGATATGCAAGATGCCTTTGCGCTTGTGGTCGAAGTCAATGCCTTCTTTCTCGGCCCAGCCAAACAGGTGCTCGCGCGCGGCAATGGCCAGGCGCGTGGTGGCTTCGGTGTTATCGCGGTACTTGGGTATGGCAGCCACAAACTCGGCCATCCAGCTCAGCTTGTGCCAGGTGGGCGTGGGGTTCATCAAGAGCGGGGCGTCCTTGGTGAACATCCACTTCAGCCCTTTGACGATGGTGCTGGGGTGGGTCCAGACCTCGGCGTTGGACGCCGACAGCTGGCCGCCGTTGGCGTACGACGTTTCCATGCCCGCGTAGCGGTTTTTCTCGATCAGGGTGACCTGGTAGCCCGCCTGGGCCAGGGTGTAGGCGCTGGTGACGCCGGTGATGCCGCCGCCAATGATGGCTATGTGTTTCATATAGAGCTCTCGCTTATCAGTCGCAAACCAAGAAGTCGCCAACCCACACACCATGTGCAGGTGACGACCCCCTCTGTTTGAGACCTGAGAGATTCACCACCGGCCTTGTGGGCCAGCGGCTTGCTCCTGCGGTGTGCCGGGTGACTAAGCCACGGCAGCTCTTCAGAGTGCTCTGGGATTCAACATCCCTATCGCAGCGGTCCTTTTGCCTGAGAGTTTCCGGGGTGGTTGCTCCTTCGGCGCTGGCGTTTTCAGGCGCCAGGCTCTCCCGCTGCGATGCCAGGTCCAGCCTGGCCAGGGCGGCTGCATGCAATGCAGTGCCGCTCTGAAATCTTCAACTTAGCTTTCAGCGTACTCCGACAAGGGCACGCAGCTGCAGAACAGGTTGCGATCGCCATACACGTTGTCCACCCGGCCCACACTGGGCCAGTACTTCACCGCCTTCAGGCTGGCTACCGGGAAGGCGCCCACCTCGCGGCTGTAAGGACGATCCCATTCGGCGCCCATCAAGCTGGCGGCGGTATGGGGAGCATGCTTCAAGGGGTTGTTGTCTTGTGGCCAGCTTCCGGCTTCGACTTGTGCAATTTCGCCACGGATGGCGATCATCGCGCTGATAAAGCGGTCCAGCTCGGCCAGAGTTTCGCTCTCCGTAGGTTCCACCATCAGCGTGTTGGGCACGGGGAAAGACAGCGTGGGCGCGTGGAAGCCGTAGTCCATCAGGCGCTTGGCCACGTCTTCGGCCATCACGCCGCAGGTGTCCTTGAAGCCGCGCAGATCCAGAATGCATTCGTGCGCCACATGGCCGTTGGCCGATGCGTAGAGCGTGGGGTAGTGGTCGGCCAGGCGTGAGCTGATGTAGTTGGCTGCCAGGATGGCCGCTTCGGTCGCGTGCTGCAGGCCGTCCGCGCCCATCATGCGGCAGTACATCCAGCTGATCGGCAACACCGCCGCATTGCCCAGGGGCGCGGCGCTGACTGCGCCGGTGCCACGCACACCGCCCGTGGCGTGGCCGGGCAAGAAAGGCACCAGGTCGGCCACTACGCACACTGGCCCGACACCGGGGCCGCCACCGCCGTGGGGGATGCAGAAGGTCTTGTGCAGGTTCAGGTGGCTTACGTCGCCGCCAAACTCGCCGGGGGCGGCGGTGCCCACCAGTGCGTTCATGTTGGCGCCGTCCACATACACACGGCCGCCATGCTGGTGCACCAGGGCGCACAGCTCTTTGACCGACGTTTCAAACACGCCGTGGGTGCTGGGGTAGGTGATCATCACCGCGGCCAGGTTGGCGCTGTGCTGTTCGCACTTGGCTTGCAGGTCGGCCATGTCCACGTTGCCGTTGTCGTCGCACTTGGTGACGACCACTTGCATGCCCACCATCTGCGCGCTGGCCGGGTTGGTGCCGTGGGCGCTGCTGGGAATCAGGCAGATATTGCGGTGCGCTTGGCCCTTGCTGGCGTGGTAGGCCTGAATGACCAACAGGCCTGCGTATTCACCCTGGCTGCCCGCATTAGGCTGCAGGCTGATGCCTGCGTAACCCGTGGCGGCGCACAGCCAGGCGCGCAGTTGTGCGTCCAGCTCGGTGTAGCCCTGGCGCTGGTCGGCGGGGGCGAAGGGGTGGATGTTCGCAAACTCGGGCCAGGTGATGGGGATCATCTCGCTGGTCGCGTTGAGTTTCATCGTGCAGGAGCCCAGCGGAATCATGCTGCGGTCCAGCGCTAGGTCCTTGTCGCTCAGCATGCGGATATAGCGCAGCATGCCGGTCTCGGAATGGTGGGTGTTGAACACCGGGTGCGTGAGGAACTTGCTGGTGCGGCGCAGCGCGGCGGGGATCAAAGACTCGGCTGTGCCTTCCAGCGCTTCCACGCTGGGCAGGGGCATGCCGGGTTGCGCAAACAGGCTCCACAGCAGCGTGATGTCTTCGCGCGTGGTGGTTTCATCCAGCGAGATGCAGAGGTAGTTTTCAAAGTAAATTCGCAGGTTGGCCCCCGCGGATACTGCGCGAGCAGCTATCGAATTCGTAGCGCCATCGGTCTTCAGCGTGACCGTGTCAAAGGTAGCTTGGGCGCGCACCGGGGCACCCAGTTGCTCCAGACCCTTGGCCAGGATTGCTGTGTACTTGGCCACGCGTTGGGCGATGCGGGTCAGGCCTTCGGGGCCGTGGTACACGGCGTACATGCTGGCGATGACGGCCGGCAGCACCTGCGCGGTACAGATGTTGGAGGTGGCTTTTTCGCGGCGGATATGTTGCTCGCGCGTTTGCAGCGCCAGGCGGTAGGCCGGGTTGCCGTGCGTGTCGATGCTCACGCCCACAATGCGGCCGGGCATGGAGCGTTTGTATTCGTCACGACAGGCCATGTAGGCAGCGTGCGGGCCACCGTTGCACAGTGGCATGCCGAAGCGCTGGGTGGTGCCGACCACGATGTCCGCATCAAATTCGCCGGGCGGTGTCAGCAGCGTGAGCGCCAGCAGGTCGGCAGCCACGATGAAGGCGGCCTGTTTGCCGTGCACCAGCGCCACGTCGGCGCGCAGGTCGTCAATGCGGCCGCTGGTGGCGGGGTACTGGGCTAGCACGGCAAAGTAGTCACTGGCCAGCGCGGCTTCCCACTCGGGGGCGGAGTTGGCAAGCATGACGGTGATGCCCAGCGGCGCGGCGCGCGTCTGGATCACTTCGATGGTTTGCGGGTGGCAGTCACCGGCCACCACAAACACATTGCTCTTGCTTTTGACACTGCGCTTGGCCAGCGTCATTGCTTCGGCCGCGGCGGTGGCTTCGTCCAGCATGGACGCATTGGCCATGGGCATGCCGGTCAGGTCACACACCATGGTCTGGAAGTTCACCAGCGCTTCCATGCGGCCCTGCGAAATTTCGGCCTGGTAGGGCGTGTAGGCGGTGTACCAGGCGGGGGTTTCGAGGATGTTACGCAGGATGACGCCGGGTGTATGTGTGCCGTAGTAGCCCTGGCCAATGAAGCTTTTCAGCACCTTGTTTTTGCCTGCCAGCACCTTGATCTCGGCCAGCGCCGCCGCCTCGGTAATCGCAGCGGGGATGTCCATCCGGCTAGCGCGCGCAATGCTGCGCGGCACGATGCTGTCGATCAGCGTACGGCGCGAGGTCTCGCCGATGGCCTTGAGCATCAGCGCTTCGTCGGCGGCATCAATGCCGATGTGGCGCGCGTGGAATTCGCTGGCGTTTTCCAGCTGGCTGAGCGTGGGTGCGGAGGTGGGGGCAGAGGTCGTTGGCATGGCAGGCAGGTGGCAGGTGTTTAGCTGGCGGAGAAGGCGGAGTAGCTGGTTTCGTCCATCAGGCCTTCGAGTTCGGCGGGGTTGGACAGCTTGACCTTGAAGAACCAGCCGGCGCCCAATGGGTCGGTGTTGGCCAGGCTGGGGTCGGCGCGCAGGGCTTCGTTCACTTCAGTGATCTCGCCGGTCACGGGCATGTAGACGTCGGCAGCAGCTTTGACGGACTCCACCACGCCGGCCACGGCCTTGGCGTCGATCGAGGCGCCCACTTCGGGCAGGTCCACAAACACCACGTCACCCAACGCGTCTTGCGCGTGGTGGGTGATGCCCACGGTGGCAATGCCACCTTCAACGTTGAGCCATTCGTGGTCGGGGGTGTACTGGATGGGCATGGAGAACTCCTGAAAAATGGGTAATTGATAGAAATAAAACAATAAAAACGAACCTGCCAGGACAGACTTTAGCCGCCCCGGCCCGGCGGTTTAGCCGCGGTAGTAACGGGTTGGCACAAAAGGCATGGCGCTGACTTCCATGGGCACGGGCTTGCCGCGCACGATGGCCACCACTTTGCTGCCTGCAGCCGCCCAGGCCGTATCCACATAACCCATGGCCACGGGCTTGTCAATCGTGGGGCCGAGCAGGCCGCTGGTGACCTCGCCGATCTTGTTGCCGGCGCCGTCCTGCAGCTCGGTATGGTCGCGCACGGGAATACGTTCCAGCGCGATCAGTCCTACGCGTTTCCGGGCTCCGGCCCCCGTGGAATCTGCGAGTGCAGCTAGTATTTTTGTAGCACCCGGGAAGCCACCTTCGCGCGCACCCCCGGCGCGGCGCACCTTTTGCATGGCCCACAACAGGCTGGCTTCTACCGGGTTGGTCGTCGTGTCAATGTCGTTGCCATACAGGCACAGGCCGGCTTCCAGACGCAGCGAGTTGCGGGCGCCCAGGCCGATGGGCTTGACTTCGGGCTGCGCTAGCAACGCACGGGCCAGCGCGTCGGCGTGGTCGTTGTGCACCGAGATTTCAAACCCGTCTTCGCCGGTGTAGCCGCTGCGGGTCAAAAACACGTCGATTTTTTGCGTGCCCGTGTCGACCGTGAAATTGCCACCGGTCATGAACACCAGTTTTTCGACGCCGGGCGCCAGGCGGGACAGGGCGGTAACAGCCTGCGGGCCCTGCAGCGCCAGCAGCGCGTAGTCGGGCAGGGGGATCACGTCGCAGCGGCTGCCAATCTTGGCCTGAATGTGCGCAATGTCGCCCACCTTGCACGCGCCGTTCACGATCACGAACAGCTCATTGTTCCCCTTGTTGAAGAACATCAGGTCATCAATGATGGTGCCTTCGTCGCTGAGCAGCAGGCCGTAGCGTTGTTTGCCCACGGCCAGGTCGATCACGTCCACGGGCATCAGCGTCTCAAACGCGGCTGCGGCGTCGGGCCCGACCAGGCGCAACTGGCCCATGTGGGACACGTCGAACAGGCCCGCGCCGTTGCGGGTGTGGTGGTGTTCGGCCATCAGGCCGGCCGGGTACTGCACGGGCATGGAGTAGCCGGCAAACGGCACCATGCGGGCGCCCAGCTCGATGTGCAGCGCGTTCAGCGGGGTGGTCAACAAAGGGGTGTCGGTGGCGGACATGGCGGCAATCCAGGTAGGGGCAAGTCAAAACCCGGGACGAGTGCATGGCTGCGCCCGCCCGGTGCTGCCCCCGCTGTCCGCTTTACCTGAGAGATTCGCCGGGCCTGCGTGCACGGTGTGCGCAGACTGCGGGTTGCTCCTTCGGTGGGCTGCAAGGTCTGCAGCCTCTCTCCAGTGGGGTGTCGTTGGCAGCCAAGCCACCAACGGATGTCAGTCCTTTTGCCTGAGCGTTCAGACCGCTGCAATCAGCCGTCCTGCGCCTTCGGCGGCCTCCGCGGGGGAAGCTCTCTCCTGACTGGACGGATTCTAAACCAGCTCGCCTAAACTCCTGCACTGTTCTCACAGCCCATCCACCATGCTCTACCTTCTTCGCCTTGCCATACTGGGCCTGTATTTCCTGGTGGCCTCGGCGATCAACTTCATCATCTGCTTTGCCCGCCCCTTCAACCCCGACAACTCGCGGCTGTGCGGCTGGATGTATTCGGCGCCGGCGTTGCGTATCCTGGGGCTCACGGTGCGGCTGGACACGGCGGACATGCTGGCGCAGCCTAACCCCTTCGTCATCGTGGCCAACCACCAGTCCAACTGGGACTTGTTTGTGCTGGGCTGTGCGGTGCCACGGCGCACGGTGTCGCTGGGGAAGAAAAGCCTGAAGTGGATTCCCTTCTTCGGCCAGATCTACTGGCTGGCCGGCAATATCCTCATCGACCGGGGCAATGCCTTCAAGGCCAAGCAGGCCATGCTCAAAACCACCGATGTAATGCAGCATGAGGACACCTCGATCTGGGTGTTTCCCGAAGGTACGCGCAACCTCGGGCAGGGCTTACTCCCTTTTAAAAAAGGGGCATTCCAGATGGCCATCAATGCGGGTGTGCCCGTCATCCCCTTGTGTTGCAGCAACTACAAAAGCAGCATGAACCTCAACCGCTGGCACAGCGGCACCATCGTCATCCAAACCCTGCCACCTATCGCCACCACCGGCATGACGCTGGACGACATGCCCGTCTTGATGGAGCGTTGCCGCATGCAGATGGTGACTGGTTTGGACGCGCTGGATGCGCAGCTGACCTAGCGCACTGCAGAGTGCTGCGATAAGCGGGGTATAGCACGGTGTTTATTCGCTTTTCAAACAACATGGGTATGGGGAACCAACTGGACTGTGTTGCAGTCCAAGGCATATACTGAAATCAGGAATCCGCCGCTAGGGATTCAGGTTTGTTGTTCCAGCCAGGAGGTCTTATGGACGCCATTGGTAACTACGTAGCCCGCCACGCACGCAGCCGCGAAGAAGAGATGACTCTGGACGAGTATCTCGCTGAGTGCAAACGCAACCCGCTCACTTACGCCACGGCGGCTGAGCGCATGTTGGCCGCCATCGGTGAGCCGGTGGTGCTGGACACGCGCAACAACCCACAGCTCTCACGCATCTTTGCCAACAAGCTGATCAAGGTGTACCCCGCCTTCTCCGAGTTTTATGGCATGGAAGACGCCATCGAACAGGTGGTGAGCTACTTCCGCCACGCCGCCCAGGGGCTGGAAGAGCGCAAACAAATTCTCTATTTGCTCGGCCCTGTGGGCGGCGGCAAAAGCTCCCTGGCCGAACGGCTGAAACACCTGATGCAGCAGGTGCCGTTTTATGCCATCAAGGGCTCCCCCGTGAACGAAAGCCCGCTGGGCCTGTTTGACGCGGTGGAAGACGGCCCAGTGTTGCAAGACAACTACGGCATCCCGCCGCGCTACCTGCAGCGCATCCTGTCGCCCTGGGCGGTGAAACGCCTGGACGAGTTTGGCGGTGACATTCGCCAGTTCAAGGTGGTCAAGCGCTACCCCAACACGCTGCGCCAGATTGGCGTGGCCAAGACCGAGCCCGGCGACGAGAACAACCAGGATATTTCGTCCCTGGTGGGCAAGGTCGATATCCGCAAGCTGGAAAGCTTTTCGCAGGACGACCCCGATGCCTACAGCTTCTCGGGCGGCCTGTGCCTGGCCAACCAAGGCTTGCTGGAATTTGTGGAAATGTTCAAGGCGCCCATCAAGGTGCTGCACCCATTGCTGACAGCCACGCAAGAAGGTAACTTCAAGGGCACGGAGGGCTTTGGTGCCATTCCGTTTGACGGTATTGTGCTGGCCCACAGCAATGAGAGCGAGTGGAAGGCCTTCCGCAACAACAAGCACAACGAGGCGTTTCTGGACCGCATCTACATCGTCAAGGTGCCGTACTGCCTGCGCGTGAGTGAAGAGATCAAGATCTACGAAAAGCTGATCCGCGATTCGTCACTGGGCCAGGCCAAATGCGCCCCGGGCACGCTGAAGATGATGAGCCAGTTTGCCATCCTCACGCGGCTGAAGGAGCCTGAAAATTCCAGCCTGTACAGCAAGATGGAGGTGTACGACGGCGAGAGCCTGAAGGACACCGACCCGCGTGCCAAGAGCTACCACGAGTACCGCGACTACGCGGGCATGGACGAGGGCATGAACGGGGTCTCCACCCGCTTTGCCTTCAAGATTTTGTCCAAGGTGTTCAACTTTGACAGCGCCGAGGTAGCCGCCAATCCTGTGCACCTGATGTATGTGCTGGAGCAGCAGATCGAGCGCGAGCAGTTTCCGGCTGACCTGGAGCAGAAGTACACCGGCTTCATCAAGGAGTTGCTGGCCCCGCGCTATGCCGAGTTCATCGGCAAGGAAATCCAGAAGGCCTATCTGGAAAGCTACAGCGAATACGGACAAAACATCTTTGACCGCTACGTGACCTACGCCGACTACTGGATCCAGGACAACGAGTACCGCGATACTGACACCGGCGAGGTGTTTGACCGCGTGGCCTTGAATGCCGAGCTGGAGAAGATCGAGAAGCCCGCGGGCATTGCCAACCCCAAGGACTTCCGCAACGAAATCGTCAACTTTGTGTTGCGGGCACGTGCCAACAACCAGGGCAAGAACCCGGCATGGACCAGCTACGAGAAGCTGCGCCAGGTGATCGAGAAAAAGATGTTCTCCAACACCGAAGAGCTGCTGCCCGTGATCAGCTTCAACGCCAAAGCCAGTGCGGACGAGGCCAAGAAGCACGAAGACTTTGTGACGCGCATGGTGGAGAAGGGCTACACCGCCAAGCAGGTGCGCCTGCTGTGCGAGTGGTACCTGCGGGTGCGCAAGAGTTCGTAAGGAGTCCGATACGAAAGGTTGAAGATGGCCCTGCAAATCGTTGACCGCCGGCTGGCGGGCAAGAACAAGTCCATTGGCAACCGGGAGCGGTTTTTGCGTCGCCACCAGGATCAGATCCGCGAGGCCGTACGCAAGGCCGTGACAGGCCGCGGGATCCGCGACATCGAGCAGGCCGAGAACATCACCATCCCCAAGAAAGACATCAGCGAGCCCGTCTTCCACCACGGCGAAGGCGGTGTGCGCGACACGGTGCACCCCGGCAACACCGACCACTTGCGCGGCGACCGCATCAAGCGCCCACAAGGTGGTGCCGGCGGTGGCAAGGGCCAGGCTAGCGACTCGGGGGAGGGCGAAGACGACTTTGTCTTCACCCTGAGCAAAGAAGAGTTCATGCAGGTGTTTTTTGAAGGCTTGGCCTTGCCCCACCTGATGCGTACCCAGATTGGTGACACGCCGGAGTGGAAGACTCACCGTGCCGGCTACACACGCGACGGCACGCCCAACAACCTGCATATCCTGCGCTCCATGCGCGGGGCATTGGGGCGGCGTCTGGCACTGGGTACGGGCACGCGGCGGGAGCTTGCGCAGAAGAAGCTGTTGCTGGCGCAGTTAGAACGCGCGCCTTTGGACCATGAGCGCGAGATACGCGCGCTGTGCCAGGAGATTCAGGACCTGGAACTGCGGATCAAGAAAATTCCATTTTTGGATCCGGTGGACTTGCGGTTCCGCGGTCGGGTGAAGACGCCTGTGCCGACCTCGAAGGCGGTGATGTTTTGCCTGATGGATGTCTCTGGCTCCATGGACGAGGAGCGCAAGGGCCTGGCCAAGCAGTTTTTCATTTTGTTGTACCTGTTCCTGACCCGCCACTACGAGAAGATCGACATCGTCTTCATCCGCCACCACACGCAGGCGCAAGAGGTGGACGAGGACACCTTCTTTCACGCCACCGAAAGCGGCGGAACCGTGGTCAGCAGCGCATTGGAGCTCATGCAAAAAATCCTGGAGCAGCGCTACCCCGCAGCGGAGTGGAACATCTACGGCGCGCAGGCCAGTGACGGTGACAACTTCAGCAACGACAGCGGGCGCTGCCGCGATCTGCTCAACGATGCGCTGCTGCCGCTGTGCCGCTACTTTGCCTACGTGCAAGTGGCTGACACCGAGCAGGACCTGTGGGAGGAGTACACCCAATTGGCCGAGGCGCACGCCAACTTTGCGATCCGCAAGGTCACCACACCCGAGAACATTTATCCGGTGTTCCGGGACCTGTTCAAAAAGGAAGGAGAAACCGCATGAGCGAACTGCTTCCCATCCTCGCGCAGCGCCCGGTGGAGCACCGGCATCTGGACGACCCGGCCCGCATTCCACCGAGTGGCGAGCGCCGCACGCGCCTCGTCTTGCAGGAACCCATGCCCGCACCACCGCGGGCGAAAGAACCATTGCCCGATAGCAGCGACTGGACCTTTGAGCTGATTGAGCGCTACCACGATGTGATCCGCGAGACAGCCGCCCGCTTTGGCCTGGACACCTATGCCAACCAGCTGGAAATCATCACGGCCGAGCAGATGATGGACGCCTACGCCAGCGTTGGCATGCCCATCAACTACCGGCACTGGAGCTACGGCAAGGAGTTCATCGCCACCGACAAACGCTACCGCCGCGGCCACATGGGTCTGGCGTACGAGATCGTCATCAACTCCGACCCCTGCATCAGCTACCTGATGGAGGAGAACACCACGGCCATGCAGGCGCTGGTGATTGCGCATGCAGCCTACGGACACAACAGCTTCTTCAAGGGCAACTACCTGTTTCGCATGTGGACCGACGCCTCCAGCATCATCGATTACCTGGTGTTTGCGCGCCGCTACATCAGCGAGTGCGAGGAGCGCTATGGCCTGGAGACGGTGGAGCTGTTTCTCGATTCCTGCCACGCCCTGGCCAACTTTGGCGTGGACCGCTACCGCCGGCCCAGCAAGAAGAGCCTGGCGCAGGAGCTGAGCGCGCGCCGGGCCCGCGAGGCTTATGCGCAGCAGCAGGTCAACGATCTGTGGCGCACTGTGCCCAAGGGTGCAGACAAGCCAGACGACACGCAGGAGAGCCAACGCTTTCCGGCCGAGCCGCAAGAGAACCTGCTGTACTTCATCGAAAAGAATGCGCCGTTGCTGGAACCCTGGCAGCGCGAGGTGGTGCGGCTGGTGCGCAAGATCGCGCAGTACTTTTATCCCCAGCGCCAGACCCAGGTGATGAACGAGGGCTGGGCCACGTTCTGGCACCACAAGTTGCTCAACACGCTGTACGACGATGGCCATCTGAGCAACGGCATGATGATGGAGTGGCTGAGTTCACATACCAATGTGATTTTCCAGCCACCCGTGGGGCACCGGGGCTACAGCGGCATCAACCCCTACGCACTGGGGTTTGCCATGTACACCGACATCAAACGCATTTGCGACGCGCCGACTGATGAAGACCGCGCATGGTTTCCCGACATTGCCGGAAGCCCCTGGCTGCCCACACTAGACCATGCCATGCGCAACTTCAAGGACGAGAGCTTTATCGGGCAGTTCCTGAGTCCCAAGCTCATGCGCGACATGCGGCTGTTTGCCGTTCACGACGACGAGAAAAAAGCGCAGCTGGAAGTGGCGGCCATCCACGACGAGATTGGTTACCGTGAGCTGCGCCAATCGCTGTCCCAGCAGTACGACCTCGGCACCCGGGAACCCAATATTCAGGTCTGGAATGTGAACCTGCGCGGCGACCGCACGCTCACACTGCGGCACACCCAGTACCAAAACCGACCGCTGGGCGACGGCACGCTGGAAGTGCTCAAGCACACGGCCCGGCTCTGGGGCTTTGGCGTGGCGCTGGAGAGCGTGAACAGCGCGGGCGAGGTCACCCGGCAGTGGAGCGTCGCGGCCCCGGCATGACAAAAAAACGGGGCCCAAGGCCCCGTTTTTTACATCCCCGCGTAGTTCGGTCCGCCGCCACCTTCGGGCGTGACCCAGACGATGTTTTGGGTCGGGTCTTTGATATCGCAGGTCTTGCAGTGCACGCAGTTTTGCGCGTTGATCTGCAGGCGGTCGGTGTTGTCCTCGTTCTTCACAAACTCATACACACCAGCCGGGCAGTAGCGGGCCTCGGGGCCGGCGTACTTGGCCAGGTTGATGCGCACGGGTACCGACGCGTCTTTGAGCGTCAAGTGCGCAGGCTGCTGCTCTTCGTGGTTGGTGTTGCTGATGAACACACTGGAGAGGCGGTCAAAGGTCAGCTTGCCATCGGGTTTGGGGTAGACGATGGGTTTGCATTCGGCCGCGGGCTTGAGGTAGGCGTAATCAGGCTTGGTGCGGCGCAGCGTCCAGGGGATATGGCCGCGTAGCACGAACTGCTCAAAGCCGTTCATCAGCGTGGCCACGGTCAGGCCGTACTTGAACCAGTTCTTGAAGTTGCGGTCCTTGTTCAGCTCGGTGTGCAGCCAGCTCTTTTCAAACGCTTCGGGGTAGGCGCTCAGCTCGTCATGCTGGCGGCCGGCCACCACGGCGTCATACGCAGCCTCAGCGGCCTGCATGCCAGTTTTGATGGCGGCGTGGCTGCCCTTGATGCGCCCCACGTTCAGATAGCCTGCGTTGCAACCAATCAGGCAGCCGCCAGGGAACACGGTCTTGGGCAGCGCGTTGATGCCGCTGGCGTTGATAGCGCGTGCACCATAGCCCAGGCGCTTGGCGTTGACTTCGCCCTTGTCATTCTCAAAGTAGTAGCGCACATTGGGGTGTGTCTTCCAGCGCTGGAATTCTTCAAACGGGCTCAGGTAGGGGTTGGAATAGCCCAGGCCGGTGACAAAACCCAGTGCAACCTTGTTGCCTTCCAAGTGGTACAAAAACGCGCCGCCATAGGTGTCGGACTCCATGGGCCAGCCAGCGGTGTGCATCACAAAGCCGGGCTTGTGACGGGCGGGGTCGATCTCCCACAGCTCCTTGATGCCAATACCCCAGCTTTGAGGGTCTTTGCCTTCATCGAGCTTGAACTTGGCGATCAGTTGCTTGCCCAGATGTCCTCGTGCGCCTTCGGCAAACACGGTGTACTTGCCCAGCAGTTCCATGCCGAGCTGGAAGTTCTCGGTGGGTTCGCCATCTTTGCCAACGCCCAGGTTGCCGGTGGCCACGCCCTTGACCGATCCGTTGTCGTTGTAGAGCACTTCGGCAGCCGTGAAGCCGGGGAAGATTTCCACGCCCAGAGCTTCCGCCTGCTCCGCCATCCATTTGGTGACCGCACCCAGGCTGATGATGTAGTTGCCGTCGTTGTGGGCAAACGGTGGCAAGACCACATTGGGCACACGCACGCCAGTTTTCTCGCCCAAAAAGACGTAGGCATCGTCGGTCACCGGCTGGTTCAGCGGGGCACCCAGTTCTTTCCAATTCGGGATCAGTTCGGTCAGGGCCTTAGGGTCCATGATGGCGCCCGACAAAATGTGCGCACCGGGCTCGGAACCCTTCTCCAGCACTACCACCGAGACGTCTGTGCCCTTGTCGGCCGCCAACTGCTTGAGGCGGATGGCGGTCGCCAATCCACCGGGGCCACCACCGACGACGACCACGTCGTATTCCATGGATTCACGGGGGCCGAACTGGGCCAGAATTTCCTGGTTTGTCATGGGGTGTCTCGCTTAATAATGGGTGGTCTTCTGATCGGTGTGCGCATGGACAGGTGCACCGAACTGGAGTTGGATTTTATTCGCTGAATTCACAAAAAAGAACGGTCGTTCTTTTTATTTTGAGGAGGCACTCTAAATGGCTTACAGCATCGATCTCTCAGGACGTGTCGCTTTCATCACGGGCGCATCCGGTGGACTTGGCGCGCAGTTTGCCAAAACTTTGGCGGCTGCGGGCGCAGCGGTGGTGCTGGCCAGTCGCCGAGTGGACAAACTCAAAGACCTGCGAGCGCAGATTGAAGGCATGGGTGGCGACGCCCATGTGGTTGAGCTGGACGTGACGGACCAGGACTCCATCAAGGCCGCGGTGGCGCGTGCGGAGACCGAAGTGGGCTCTATCGACATCTTGGTGAACAACTCGGGTGTTAGCACCACACAGCGCCTACAGGACGTGTCCAGCGACGACTACGACTTCATGTTCAACACCAACGTGAAGGGCGCATTTTTTGTGGCCCAGGAAGTGGGCAAGCGCATGTTGGCCCGCGCCAAGGGGGCGGCACCGGGCAACTACACGGGTGGGCGCATTGTGAACGTGGCCTCCATGGCGGGCTTGCGGCCGCTGCCGCAAATCGGGGTGTATTGCATGAGTAAATCTGCCGTGATCCAGATGACCAAGGCCATGGCGCTGGAATGGGGCAAGTTCGGCATCAACGTGAACGCGCTGTGCCCCGGCTACATCGACACCGAAATCAACCACCACCACTGGCAGACCGATGGGGGCCAGAAGCTGGTGCAGATGCTGCCACGCAAGCGCATCGGTCACCCGCAGGACCTAGATGCCATTCTGGTCACACTGTGCTCGGACCAAAGCCACTTTATCAACGGCGCGGTGATTGCTGCGGACGATGGCTTTGGTATTTGAGGACCTGCGTTTGAACGGTCGGGTACCAGTTTGCTAGTCGGCATTCTGGCCGGTTTGGCGGCCGGGGCGTTGTGGGGCCTGGTGTTTGTGGCCCCGGCGCTGGCGCCAGGCTTGGCGGCGGTAGATCTGGCCGCGGGCCGCTTTGCAAGCTATGGCTTCACAGCGCTGCTGGTGATGCTGTTCGCCCGCGGCAAGCGGCGCTGGCCTACTGTGAGCCAGTTGGGCGCAGCACTGGGTTTGAGCGTGCTGGGCTTCTCGGGCTACTACCTGCTGCTGGTGCTGTCCATCCGCGACGCGGGGGTGGAAGTGCCCACGCTCATCATTGGCACCATTCCTATCTGGGTGATGCTGCTGGGCAAGCCAGCGCATCTGCTGTGGCGCAGCCTGTTGCCTGGCTTGCTGCTCACGATCACGGGCGTGTTGTTGATGATGGGCACGGAAACAGCCGGTGCCGCGGAGCACGCCGCGCAGGGTTGGGTGTACTGGCGCGGCATTGGCTTCGCGCTTTTGTCCATGCTTTGCTGGACCGCATTCGCGGTGTTGAACTCCGCCTGGCTCAAGCACCACCACGAAGTGAATGTGACGGACTGGACCAACTGGCTGGGCGTCGCGTCCGGACTCGGCGCTATCGCCCTGTGGTTAGTGTTGGGTTCGGAGCCAAAAGAACTACTAGCCCGCGCAGATATTGCGCAGGCAGCTATGGTTTGTATAGCAACCGGCGTCGGATCAGCCTGGCTGGCCACCGTGCTGTGGAACATTGCAAGCCGCCGCCTGAGCGCCAGTCTGTGCGGCCAGCTGATTGTGAGCGAGACGCTGTTTGCCTTGCTCTACGCCTTTGTGGGTTACGGCGTATGGCCGCACTGGTTGCAACTGTTGGCCAGCGCGGTGTTCGTGTTGGGCATCGTCGCGTCCATCCGGGCACATCGCTAAAAAGCGGGCGGCCCGGAAGGCGTGGGTGATTTACTTCGGTGCCAGGCGAATGGCGCCGTCCAGGCGAATCACTTCGCCGTTGAGCATGTCGTTCTCAAAGATGTGCACCGCTAGCTTGGCATAGTCCTGCGGCGTGCCCAGGCGCGAAGGGAAGGGGACACCGGCAGCCAGTGCATCCTGTACCTCCTGCGGCATGCTGAACAGCATGGGGGTGCCAAAGATGCCAGGGGCAATCGTCATGTTGCGGATGCCGTTGCGCGCCAAATCACGTGCAATCGGCAGGGTCATGCCCACCACGCCGCCCTTGGAAGCGCTGTAGGCCGCTTGGCCGATTTGCCCATCGTAGGCGGCTACCGACGCGGTGGAGATCATCGCGCCACGCTCACCGGTGGCTTCTGGCTCGTTCTTGCTCATGGCGTCTGCGGCCAGGCGAATCATGTTGAAGCTGCCAATCAGGTTCACGGTGATGGTCTTGCTGAACGATGCCAGTGCGTGTGCGCCGTTCTTGCCCACGGTCTTTTCTGCGGGGGCAATGCCGGCGCAGTTCACCAGGCCCATGAGTTTGCCCAAGGACACGGCCTTGGCCACCACGGCCTGCCCGTCGGCTTCGTTGCTCACGTCGCATTTCACAAACGCGCCGCCAATGTCTTTGGCAATGGCCTCGCCTTTTTCGGCCTGCATGTCGGCAATCACCACCTTGCCGCCTTTGGCTGCCAGCATGCGTGCGGTGCCCTCGCCCAAACCGGATGCGCCGCCTGTGACGATGAAGACTTTGCCTGCGATATCCATAGAAAACTCCTTGGGTTGGTTGGATTTGTTTACGTTTACGTAAACGTCAATTATGGCGCAGCGGTGCGTGGCCAGCGCCAGCTTTCGCACGTGGCAGTCCGGGAGGGGCAAGTTTGCTGCTATACTTCGGCCTCTCGGATATATGTAGGCGCATAGCTCAGCTGGTTAGAGCACCACCTTGACATGGTGGGGGTCGTTGGTTCGAGTCCAATTGCGCCTACCAAATTTCGAAAAGAATCCAAGCACTTAGCGGCAACGTTAAGTGCTTTTTTGTTGCCTGTCGCAGCCGTTTCCCTTGGCCCTAGAATGCGGCGAATGGCTGCATTCACGATCTTCTTCTGCGGGACCGGTTCGAACAGTTACGACTTTGCGAACACGAACTACGTCCAAGGGGAGTTGATATCCACCCTGGCAAAGAACCATGCGGGGCATGAGTTCGTGGATTGGATCATTGTCGATGGGCCTGGCAGCGGCAACATCCAAGAGGCCGAGAAGTGGGTGCCTGCAGGCAATTATTCTGGCATTCGGGGCACATTGCAGGGCAAAGGCTGGGAAGAGAACGTCAAGCACGCAATCGCCGTACTTGTCGGGACTAACTACGAAGAGCGTACGGCGCACACCCGCACTGAAAAGCGGATTCTGCGAGAGGCGGGCGTTGGTGTGGATACCGTGGAGCGCACCGGAAAGGTCGGGCGCGCCCTGCTGGGATCCACCAAGACGGTGAACTTTGATTTGCATGCCCGCATCTCGCCGCAGGCACTGCAGCAAAGAAAAATCCAGATCATGCGCAAGAACAAGCCCGTGGACTCTGTGAATGTGGTGGGCTGGAGTCGGGGCGGCGTGACCTGCCATATGTTTGCCAACGCGCTGGCCGAAACCGAAGGGTGGTCCAATGTGCCGGTCAATATCTTTGCCTGCGACCCCGTGCCGGGTTCCGGCAACTTTGACACCCACAGGATCACGCTGGGCCGGAATGTCAAACGCTATGTCGCGGTCTATGCCGCCGATGAGCGTTCGCGTGGTTTCTCGCCCGTCTTGCCCTCCCTTGCCAGAGACACCGAATTTTTCATCACCACCATGCCTGGTCGCCATGCGACATTGGTCGGCAATGCTAGCCGCGATGGAGGTAAAGGGGTCAATACCCTGTTTGGCCCGGGCAAGGTCACGCGTGATTTGGCGGAAAGTTTTTTGCAAGACTGGGGTACCAAGCTCAACAACACGCTCAGGCTCGGCGAGTTCCAGATACTGGCCAGTTACGATGAAATGCTGGCCCAGTCCGAGGACTACCGGGCCATGCGCGATGTTTCGTACACCGGCTTGACCCAGTCGGACAGGGCGGTGGGCACCGGCAATGGCACCTGGCGGACGTTTGGAACCTCGGCAACCCTCTCTCGAGAAACGGTGTTCGTCAACCTGCACCATCGCTGGTTGTTCGAGAAGAGTTTTTCCTTGCTCTATGGGGCTTTGTTCCTTAATAAGAAGTTGACCTTGAAACAGGCAGAGCTTGAATTCAAGCGCATCGCTTTTCAATATCCCAACATCCACAAGCGGCTCAAGAAAATCCCGCTGCAGTTGCAATAGCCCCGATAGGGGTTGTGGGTGTTTTTGGGTTTCTGCTCTCAGGCGGGTGGTAGCCGGGGCGCTAGGGTTATCCTAGGTCGCAACGATGCAGCACACCCCTAGAATGTGTTGCAGTGCAACAGTTTTTTGTCTTTCACATTTAGTGGCGGCGATCGCAATGCAAAAATCCAGTTCCAAAGATTCCAAGCCGTCGCAACGGGTTATCAAAAAATATCCGAACCGGCGTCTCTACGACACCGATACGTCGACCTACATCACGCTCGCAGAGATTCGGCGCTTGGTGATGGACAGCGAGGCCTTTGCGGTGGTCGATGCCAAATCTGGCGAAGACATTACGCGCAGCATCCTTCTCCAAATCATTTTGGAAGAGGAGGCCAATGGCTCTCCCATGTTTACTACGCCGGTGCTGGCCAACATCATCCGGTTTTACGGGCACACCATGCAAGGCATGATGGGCGGCTACCTGGAGAAAAACATGCAGGCGCTGATGGACATGCAAGTGCCCATCGTGCCAGGCGTCGCGGGCAGCAATATGTTCCAGCAGATGCAGGAGCAAATGCAAAAGCAGACGGAACAATTCCTGGGTACTTTTGGCCTCAAACGCTGAGTGGATGGTGCGCGCTTCCCATCGCTGACTGGGCGATGGGACCGAATACTGGGACAATAGGGGTATGAGCGAAGTTTTATCCCCTGTCAGCACCTCCCAAGTTCCTAAAGTCGGTTTTGTCAGCCTGGGTTGCCCCAAGGCCCTGACCGATTCCGAATTGATCCTCACGCAACTGAGCGCCGAGGGCTACCAAACCTCCAAAACCTTCCATGGTGCGGACCTGGTTATCGTCAACACCTGCGGCTTCATCGATGATGCGGTCAAAGAAAGCCTGGACACGATCGGCGAGGCGCTGGCGGAAAACGGCCGCGTGATCGTCACCGGTTGCCTGGGGGCCAAAACCACTGATGGTGGTGAAAACATGGTCCGCCAGATGCATCCCAAGGTGTTGGCCGTGACTGGCCCGCACGCCACGCAAGAGGTGATGGATGCCGTGCACCTGAACCTGCCCAAGCCCCACGACCCGTTTCTTGACTTGGTCCCACAGTCGTTTGGTGTGGCGGGCATTAAGCTCACGCCGCGCCACTATGCGTATTTGAAGATCAGCGAAGGCTGCAACCACCGCTGCACCTTCTGCATCATCCCCAGCATGCGTGGTGATCTGGTGTCTCGCCCGATTGGCGATGTGCTGACCGAGGCGAAAGCACTTTTTGAAGGTGGCGTGAAAGAGTTGTTGGTGATCAGCCAGGACACCTCGGCCTATGGGGTGGATGTGAAATACCGCACGGGTTTCTGGGATGGCAAGCCGGTCAAGACGCGCATGTTGGAACTGGTGCAGGCGCTGGGCGATATTGCCGAGCCCTATGGTGCCTGGGTGCGTTTGCACTATGTGTACCCCTACCCCAGTGTGGACGACATCATTCCTTTCATGGCCACGGGCCGGGTATTGCCGTACCTGGATGTACCGCTGCAACACAGCCATCCTGATGTGCTGCGCCGCATGAAACGTCCTGCTAGCGGCGAGAAAAATCTGGACCGTCTGCAGCAATGGCGCGAGGCTTGCCCCGAACTTGTGGTGCGCAGCACCTTCATCGCTGGTTTCCCCGGTGAAACCGAAGCTGAGTTCGAGCATCTGCTGGACTTCATTCGTGAGGCCCAGATTGACCGCGCTGGTTGTTTTGCCTACAGCGCAGTGAATGGTGCAACCGCCAATGATTTGCCGGGTATGTTGCCCATCGAGCTTCGCGAAGAACGTCGAGCCCGTTTCATGGCCGTGGCCGAGGAAGTGTCGGCCGCACGTTTGCAGCGCCGCGTGGGCTCGGTCATGCAGGTGTTGGTGGATTCTGCGCCAGCTCTGGGCCGCAAGGGTGGGGTGGGGCGCAGCTACGCGGATGCCCCCGAGATTGACGGCGTGGTGCGATTGCTGCCTCCCGAGAAGATCAGCAAGACGCTGAAGGTGGGTGAGTTCACCAAGGCGCGCATTGTGAGCGCACAGGGGCACGATCTCGTGGCCTTGCCCATTTAATTTCAGCGCCACTGACCCATGCAACAACAGGTCAGTGGCATGAATCAAACAGGCAAAAAAAAGCCGCTGTTTTCACAGCGGCTTTTCTATATCTACATTACCATTGTTGGTGCCCAGAAGAGGACTCGAACCTCCACGATGTTACTCGCTAGTACCTGAAACTAGTGCGTCTACCAATTCCGCCATCTGGGCATCTCAGGAAAGAGAGAAGTATATCAAAAATTTAAGCCCCAACAGCGCATTGCTGGAAGAAGTTGAAGGAATTGTGCAAGGTCATCGCGACGGGCACGGTTTTGTGTCCCGCGACGACGGTGCCCCCGACATTTATTTACCCCCTAACGAGATGCGTGCAGTGCTGCACAAAGACCGTGTGAAGGTGCGCATTGTTCGTAGCGACCGCAAGGGGCGGCCCGAAGGTCGTGTGGCCGAAATCATGGAGCGCTCTACGCAGCCCATCATTGGCCGTCTGCTGCAAGAAAGTGGTGTGTGGCTGGTAGCGCCGGAAGACAAACGCTACGGCCAGGACGTGTTGATCCCCAAGGGGGCGACCAGTGCCGCTAAAGCAGGCCAAGTTGTCGTGGTGGAGCTGGTGGAGCCCCCTGCTCTGTTCGGCCAACCCGTAGGCCGCATCAAGGAAGTGCTGGGGGAGGTTGACGACCCCGGCATGGAGATTGAAATCGCCGTGCGCAAGTACAGCGTGCCGCATGAATTTTCAGACGCCTGCGTGGCGTTGGCGCGCACCTTGCCCGACAAGGTGCGCCCGCAGGACAAGGTACATCGTGTAGACCTCACCGATATTCCGCTGGTCACCATCGACGGTGAAGATGCGCGCGACTTTGACGATGCGGTGTACTGCGAACCTGCGGCCAAGGGCCGCGGCAAAACGGCACTGAAGGGCTGGCGCCTATTGGTGGCCATTGCCGATGTGAGCCACTATGTAGAAACGGGTTCTGCCATCGATGTGGACGCCTACGACCGCGCCACCAGTGTGTATTTCCCACGCCGCGTGATCCCCATGCTGCCTGAGAAGCTGTCCAACGGGCTTTGCTCGTTGAATCCCGAGGTGGAGCGTTTGTGCATGGTGTGCGACATGTTCGTCACGGAGGATGGTGACGTCGACGCCTACCAGTTTTACCCCGCGGTGATGTGGAGCCATGCGCGCTTTACCTATACCGAGGTGGCTGCCATCTTGGGCAACACCCGTGGGCCTGAGGCTAGCAAGCGGCGTGATCTGGTGCCGCAGTTGTTGGACCTGCACGGTGTGTACCAAGCCCTGCTGAAGTCTCGCCACAAGCGCGGTGCGGTGGACTTTGAAACCACTGAGACGCAAATCGTGTGCGATGAAAACGGCCGGATCGAAAAGATCGTGCCGCGCACCCGCAACACTGCCCACCGCCTGATTGAAGAAGCGATGTTGGCAGCCAACGTGTGCAGTGCTGATTTCATTGCGGAAAACAAGCACCCTGGCCTGTTCCGCGTGCACGAAGGCCCTACGCCCGAGAAGCAGGAAACCCTGCGCAACTACCTCAAGGCCAGTGGCATTGGCATGAGCATCAGCGACAAGCCCTCGCCCGGTGAGTTCCAGGCCATCGCTATGGCGACCAAGGACCGGCCGGACGCGCAACAAATCCATTCGATGTTGCTGCGCTCCATGTCACAGGCGATTTATACGCCCATCAACAGCGGTCACTTCGGTCTGGCGTTTGACGCCTACACCCACTTCACCAGTCCCATCCGTCGCTATCCCGACCTGTTGGTGCATCGGGTTATCAAGGCGATTTTGGCGAAGTCCAAGTACCAGCTGCCTGCCCTGCCCACGCCGGGCGAAGCGCATGCCAAGCTGGCACGCCGCCTGGAGAAGAACTTGGCCAGCCGCGTGGCGGAGCCCGGTATCAAGCCCAAAAAAATGAATGCCGAGGGCATGGCCTGGCAGGCCGCCGGCCTGCATTGCAGCGCCAACGAGCGTCGTGCCGACGAAGCAAGCCGCGATGTAGAAGCCTGGCTCAAGTGCAAGTACATGCGCGAGCATTTGGGAGAGGAGTACGGTGGTGTGGTTACCTCGGCCACCACCTTTGGCCTGTTCGTCACGCTGGACGCCATGTACGTGGAAGGCTTGGTTCACATTACCGAGCTGGGCGGCGAGTACTTCCGCTTTGACGAGGCACGCCAAGAGCTACGCGGTGAACGCACCGGCATCCGCTACGCCATCGGTACACGCGTGCGCATCCAGGTGAGCCGTGTAGATTTGGATGGTCGCAAGATCGACTTCCGCCTGGTGCAAGAAGGGCAAAGCCTGCAACCACGCCCGGGCCCCGACAAGGGCGCGGCGCGTGAAGGCAAGGGGCGTGCAGAGTTTTCTGACCGTGCCGATGCGGAGATGCCCGGCAATACCAGCTACAAGAGCAAGGTGCGCCAGCACGCGAGTGCCAAGCCTCCACGCAACGCCAAGGCGGGGGCCAAAGCGTCTGCCGCGCCCAAGAAGGCGGCTAAGAAGCGACGCTAGTTGCTATCAAAATGGTAGCCCTCGCGCATCTTTCGCGTGGGCTAGCTTGGTATTTGAACTTACACAGAGGCGGGCGTTATGTGTGCTTTGACGGTGCTGGCGGATCAGCCCGCTGGCATTTTTGTCTGAAAACTTGTGTACGTCTCCGATCAAAGGGGGCGGCAAGTGAGGTGTCGGTGCACTGCAGACGCCGCGTTTTAGCATAATGTGTGCAACAAGGAGCACGCATGCGAGTTGCCGATGTGGACCGGGAGATTGACGCTGCCAAAGCCGACGGCCCGCTGCGTGACATTGTCATCCAACCTTGTCCGGCGCTGCTGATCGACCTGCGCGCCGAGTTCAGCCGGCCCGACCCGGAACCCGCCACCATCGTGGCCATTGCATCGCGCGATGTGGCCATGGCCGCCGCCCTGATCAAGGTAGCCAATAGCGCGGTCTATGCGCGCTCGCGCACGGCCACCACAGTGGCCGATGCCGTGGCCCTGTTGGGCATTGCGCACACAGTGTCCATCCTCACCGGCTTTTTGCTGCGCGATGCCATTCGCGTGCCATCGCCGCTGCTGGAGCAATTCTGGGAAAATTCCACGCGCCGGGCCTATGCCATGGGCTATATCGCGCGGCAGATGTACGGCATGAACGCCGATGTGGCCCACACCTGCGGCCTGTTTTGCCATGTGGGCCTGCCCATCTTGCTGCAGAGCCTGCCCGGCTATGGCGCCACACTGACCGAGGCCACCGACCACATGGAGCACACCTTCACCGACATGGAGAACGCGGCCCACCGCACTGACCATGCAGTGGTGGGCGCCATCGTGGCCAAGACTTGGCGGTTGCCACCCATCGTGGCGATTGCGGTGCGGCTGCACCACGACTTCAGTGTGCTGGACGATGCGCGTTTTCCGGACGAAGTGCGTGCGCTGGTGGCCATATCGCTGCTGGCCGAGCGGCTGGTGCTGCTGCACGATGGCGTGCAGGTGCACAAGGAGTGGGAGCGGCATGGTGCTGCCTGCCTGGCGCACCTGCGCGTGAGCGAAGCGGAGATGGAGCAGTGGCTGGACGCGTTGCAGCCCCAGTTTGAAGGGCCCGCTGGCTTCTAGCGGAAACTTAGAGCCCGCTGAGCTCCAGGCTCCAGGGCGTCTTTTGCCAGGCCTGGGTTTCTTCGCGCAGCAGGTGGGCCGATTGGGGGAAGGCCGCAGCCCAACCGGGGCGGCACACCAATTCCAACTGGCGGCTTTTGGCATTGACGCGGCGCAGTGTCATGCCCTGCAGGTCGGGCGCACGGCGGGCGTGGCACAGGATCACGGCCAAGCGCAGGCACAGCAGCTGCAGCACCAGATCATCCTGGCCCAACGATGCCTCCAGCTTGCGCAGCTTGCCGCGATGGCCCAGCACCAGCAGGCTCAGGCGGTGCATTTCCGAGAGCGAAAAGCCCACCGCATCGGCGTTGTCCAGGATGTAGGCGCCGTGCTTGTGGTAATCGCTGTGGGAGATGTGGCTGCCGATCTCGTGCAGCATGGCTGCCCATTGCAGCTTGCGCAGCTGGTGGCCCGCGTCAGATTCTTCGTCTTTGGCAGCGGCGTTGGACACCCCCAAGGCTTGTTGTAGCAGCAAGGTGGCGACCTTGCCCACGCGCTCGCCGTGGGCCGTGTCCACGCTGAATTTGTGGGCCAGGCGTTCCACACTTTTGGCGCGCATGTCCCCAAAGTGCTGGGTGGCGCCCAGCAGGTCGCAGATCAGGCCGTGGCGCAGGCCGCCTGCGGCGTGCTGCATCTCGGTGATGCCCAGCAGGCTGAAGACGGCGCGCATCACGCTCACGCCGCCGCCGATGATGGCGCGGCGGTCTTCTCGCATGCCGGGCATGCGCAGGCGGTCGGCGCTCTGGGCGGCAATCAGGCGCTCCTGCAACCAGTCCAGCCCGTCTTGGGTAACAACCCCCGCCGACCAGCCCGCGGCCACCAGCACATCACCAATGGCGCCAACCGTACCGGCCGAACCGTAGGCGGTGTCCCAGCGATCGCGTGGGTAGGCATCCAGGGCTTCGTCGAGCACGGCCTTGGCCGCGATTTCTGCCATCTCGAAGGATTTTTTGCTGAAACCGCCATCGGGGAAATAGCGTTTGGACCAGGCGATGCTGCCCACGCGGAACGACTCCATCACCGTGGGTGTGAGGCCGGTGCCCAAAATCAGCTCGGTGGAGCGCCCGCCAATATCAATGACCAGGCGACGCTCGTCCGAAGCTGGCAGCATCTGCGCCACACCTTGGTAGATCAAGCGGGCTTCTTCACGGCCCGAAATCACATCGATGGGGAAGCCCAGCACAGCGTTGGCGCGCTCCAGAAAGGCATCGCGGTTGCGCGCCTCGCGTAAGGTTTGCGTGGCCACAGCGCGTACCTCGTGCGGCTTGAAGCCAGCCAGCCGCTCGCCAAACCGGGCCAGGCACTCCCAGCCAGCTTGCATGGCGGCGGGGGTGAGGTTGCGGTCTTCGTCCAGACCGCCGCCCTGGCGCACGGTTTCTTTGAGGTATTCGGTGCGCAGAAACTCACCGTGGTCTACCCGCCCAATTTCCAGGCGAAAGCTGTTGGAGCCCAAGTCCACAGCGGCCAGGCGGTTTCCATTTTGCATCGACGTTGCCAAAGGTAAAAAGTTTGAAAAGCGTGGCGGAGCATAGCACCGGCGTTGGCCGCTGGGGCGTTGCGTCAGCCCACCAGCCGGCCATCGGCGGCCACCATGCTCTGGGTCACGAAGGCGCTGCTTTTGCGCTTGTTGTCGGGGTTGATGCGAAAGCCGCCCAGGTCCATGGGGGTGCGGCGGGCAAACGCCTGCAGGGCGCTGGCGCGGTTCAGTGGGCCTTCTACAGACTGCAGCACCTCCTGCGCGTAGCGGGCCGAGATGTAGCCGGCCAGGCTTTGGGGCGTGGGCGGTTCGTCGTACAGGCGGGTGAGCGTCTCGCGGTAGCTGCGCACAATGGGCTGGTTGCCGTTGATCAGAGGCACGGCCTGGGTGGCAATGACCGGCGTGAAGCGCGACACCCCCAGCTGCTGCAGGGCCTGCAGATTGACGTCAGACATGGCCACGATGTAGCGCTGTGCGGCCTGTTTTTCGATGCCCTGGGCAAACTGCACCAGCTCGGGTGTGCCGCCCAGAAAGATCAGGATGCGCGGGCTTTGCGCGTTCAGCGTGCCGGCCAGGGCTTGCAGGCCATTGGAGGGGTAGTAGGTTTTCAGGCGCATGCCCAGGCCGCTTGCCACCTGCTCCAGGTCATCGCGGTAGCTGGCGTATTCGGCCTGCGAACCAAACACGGCACCGATTTCAGACACGCCCATGACAGACAGCGATTTGACGGCGTGGGTGATTTGTTCCTGCCGCGTAGCAAAAATGCCAAAGGTGCTGTCCTGGTTGTCCGCACCGGCGTTGTGCAGCCAGGGGGCCACATGGGCGATCTCCGGGGCTTCGCGGCGCAGCAGGTTGGCCAACTGGCTGGCCGCCCGGTCGCCTGCGGTGCCGACTACGGCTACGCAGTCGGTCAAATTCTTCAGAGCGTCCACCGTAGAGCGCATGGAGCTGGCGCTGCCGTCCACCTCCAGCACCAGGTGGCGCACGGCTTTGCCGCGCAGGCCGCCGCGGGCATTGGTGTCCTGCCAGGCGGCACGGGCACCGACCAGAAAGTCCCTGGACACGTCGATTTGGCCGGCCGAGGTGTCTACCACCTGCAGTACCGTGGGGCCGGGCGTGCCCGCCTTAGGGCCCTGGGCCCAGGCGGGCCAGGCGCAGGCAGCGGCGCCCAGGGGCAGGGCGCGTAGAAGGCAACGGCGGGTGAGCAGGGGGGGGGCGGTGTCCAGCGATGTGTTCATGGGTGTTTTTTGCTATGGAATCAGGAGCTGCTCGCGCATATTCCACGAGGGCTAGAGGGCTATTTGATACATAAACCTCAGCCAGACGGGTGTGCAGCAGGCAAGCGCGCAGCGTAGAAAGCTTGTGTGACGACTCTGTGACATTGGTTTGAAAAATGGATGACAAATGCCAAAAATGCAATGCAGGCGCTCGGCGCCCTAGATGTCACATACTTGTCATAAAAACTTCTTAAAGTTCAGCCGTTCCTAGTTCCTTAACCAACTGACTGAAGGTCATCCATGAAAAACTTGTTCCAACGCGCAGCCTTGGCAACCGCCATGACGGCCATGCTGGGCTTTGCAACGGGCGCTTCGGCGCAGGAAATCACCGGTGCGGGCGCGACATTCCCAGCCCCCATCTATGCCAAGTGGGCGTCTGACTACAACAAGGCCACCGGCGTGAAGGTGAACTACCAGTCCATCGGCTCCGGCGGCGGCATCAAGCAAATCGACTCCAAGACGGTGGACTTCGGCGCTTCCGACATGCCTTTGACCGACGACGTACTGAAGACCAAGGGCCAGGTGCAGTTCCCCACCGTGATCGGTGGCGTGGTTCCCGTGATCAACGTCAAGGGCATCGAGCCGGGCCAACTGAAACTCAACGGCCAAGTGCTGGGCGACATCTACCTGGGCAAGATTGCCAAGTGGAACGACCCCGCCCTGAAGGCGCTGAACCCCACGCTGCCCCTGCCTGATGCTGCCATCGCCCAAGTGCGCCGCGCCGATGGTTCCGGCACCACCTTCATCTTCACCAACTACCTGAGCAAAGTGAATGCCGAGTGGAAAGCCAAAGTGGGTGAGGGCACAGCCGTGAACTGGCCCGTGGGCGCCGGTGGCAAGGGCAACGAAGGCGTGGCCGCTTTCGTGTCTCGCCTGCCCAACTCCATGGGTTACGTCGAGTACTCTTACGTCAAGCAAAACAAGCTGAACTACGCGGTGCTGCAAAACGCGGCGGGTAACTTTGTGAAGCCTGAAGACGACAGCTTCAAGGCCGCAGCAGCTGGTGCCGACTGGAACAAGTCCTTCTACCAAATCTTGACCAACCAAGCTGGCAAGGATTCTTGGCCCATCACCGGTGCCACTTACATCCTGATGCACGCCAAGCAGGACAAGCCCGCCAACGGTACCGAAGCCCTGAAGTTCTTCAACTGGGCCTACGCCAACGGCGAAAAAACAGCTGCTGACCTGGACTACGTGCCCATGCCTGCATCGGTGATCGCACTGATCCAGAAGTCCTGGGGTGAGATCAAGGACGGCGCTGGCAAAGCCATTGCCTACAAGTAAAAGCGCGTTGACACGGACCTGATGGAGAACCTCCCCATGTCATCTACACTCGTCCATGGGGATTCCCCGTCCAGCCCGACTGCCACTTTTTCTTCGCGTGCCATGATCCAACCACCGCCTGTGAAACGTGCCCGTTCGGGCCCCATGGCAGATCGCATTTTTGGCTGGATGGCCAAGGGTGCGGCTCTGCTGACACTGGCCCTGCTGCTGGCCATCCTGACGTCGCTGACCATCAGCGCTTGGCCTGCCATCAGCAAATACGGACTGAGCTTTCTGACCCGAACCGTGTGGGACCCGGTGCAGGAAGACTTCGGTGGTCTGGTCATGATTTACGGCACGCTGGCGACCTCGCTGATCGCCCTGCTGATTGCGGTGCCCGTGAGCTTTGGCATCGCCTTGTTCCTGACCGAGTTGTCGCCCACCTGGCTCAAGCGCCCGCTGGGCACTGCCATTGAACTGCTGGCCGCCGTGCCCTCGATCGTCTACGGCATGTGGGGTCTCTTGGTGTTTGGCCCGGTGCTGGCCACCTATGTGCAGCAGCCGCTGCAGGCCCTGTTGACCGGCGTGCCCTACCTGGGGGCCTTTGTGTCGGGCCCGCCCGTGGGCATCGGCATCTTGTCGGCCGGCATCATCCTGGCCATCATGATCATCCCGTTCATCTCGGCGGTGATGCGCGATGTGTTTGAAGTCACGCCCCCGCTGCTCAAAGAGTCGGCATACGGTCTGGGTGCCACCACCTGGGAAGTTGTCTACAAGGTGGTTCTGCCCTATACCAAGACTGGTGTGATCGGCGGCATCATGCTGGGCCTGGGCCGTGCCATTGGTGAAACCATGGCCGTGACCTTTGTGATCGGTAACTTCAACCAGCTGGACTCGCTGAGCGTGTTCCAGGCGGCCAACAGCATTACGTCGGCACTGGCCAACGAGTTTGCCGAAGCTGCAGAAGGCCTGCACCAGGCCGCGCTGATGTACCTGGGGCTGGTGCTGTTCTTCATCACGTTTGTGATCCTCTCTCTTTCCAAACTGCTGTTGTCGCGCTTGCGCAAGGCGGAAGGCGTTAAAACATGAGTACCGCACTTCACCAAATACGCGCCGCACGTTTTGCCCAGCGCAAGCGGGTTAACGTGGTCGCCACCACCCTGGCCATGGCCGCCATGGCCTTCGGCCTGGTCTGGCTGTTCTGGATCCTGTGGGAGACCTTCCGCCTGGGTATCGGTGGCATGACGTTCGCCACGTTGACCCAGATGACGCCCCCACCCAATGAGGCGGGGGGATTGGCCAACGCTATCTATGGTTCGTTTCTGATGGTGATGCTGGCCACCTTTGTGGGCACGCCCATTGGCATCATGGCGGGTATCTACCTGGCCGAATTCGACACCAAGAGCTGGGTGGCATCGCTGGTGCGCTTTGTGAACGACATCCTGTTGTCTGCACCGTCCATCATCGTCGGTCTGTTTGTCTACGCCGTGGTGGTGTCGCGCTTCAAGTCCTTCTCGGGCTACGCAGGTGTGATGGCACTTGCACTGATCGTGATTCCTGTGGTCATCCGCACCACCGAGAACATGCTGCAGCTGGTGCCCTCGGGCCTGCGCGAAGCGGCCTACGCACTGGGCGCACCCAAGTGGAAGGTGATTTTGAGCATCACGCTCAAGTCGGCCCGTGCCGGCGTGATCACTGGCGTGCTGCTGGCCGTGGCCCGCATTGCGGGTGAGACTGCGCCACTGCTGTTCACCGCGCTGAGCAACCAGTTCTGGACTTCGTCTTTGAGCGAACCCATGGCCAGCCTGCCGGTCACGATCTTCAAGTTTGCGATGAGCCCCTATGAGAATTGGCAACAACTGGCATGGGCTGGTGTGTTCCTGATCACGATGGCTGTGCTGGGCCTGAACATTCTGGCCCGCGTGTTGACCCGTAGCAAGGCCTGAGGCCCAAGCGCCCACCCCGAACCGAGTAAAACCATGATTCAAACTGCAAATACCCCCCTCAAGTCCAAGATCTCTGTCAAGGATTTGAACTTCTACTACGGCAAGTTCCATGCGCTCAAGGGCATCAACCTGGAAATCCCCGAGAAGAAGGTCACCGCCTTCATTGGCCCGTCGGGCTGTGGTAAGTCCACCCTGCTGCGCATCTTCAACCGCATGTTCGAGCTCTACCCCGAGCAGCGCGCGGAAGGCCAGATTCTGCTCGACGGTCAGAACCTGCTGACCAGCAAGGAGGACGTGGCGCTGCTGCGCGCCAAGGTCGGCATGGTGTTCCAAAAGCCTACGCCATTCCCCATGTCCATCTTCGACAACATCGCCTTTGGCGTGAAGCTGTTCGAATCGCTGAACGCCACCGACATGGAAGAGCGCGTGGAATGGGCACTGCGCAAATCTGCTTTGTGGACCGAGGTGAAAGACAAGCTGCACCAAAGTGGTTCAAGTCTGTCGGGTGGACAGCAGCAACGCCTGTGCATCGCGCGCGGCATTGCCATCAAGCCTGAAGTGTTGTTGTTGGACGAACCCTGCTCGGCACTCGACCCGATTTCTACCGCCAAGGTGGAAGAGCTGATCGTCGAACTGAAGAACGACTACACCGTGGTCATCGTGACGCACAACATGCAGCAAGCCGCCCGCTGCAGCGACTTCACCGCCTATATGTACCTGGGCGATCTGGTGGAATTCGGTGCCACGGAACAGATGTTCTTCAAGCCCACACGCAAAGAGACAGAAGACTACATCACCGGCCGTTTCGGTTGAGAGCAGAGAGGAAACCATGTCCGATAAACATTTGTCTACGCAGTTCGATAGCGAACTGACTTCCGTGTCATCGCAGGTGATGGAACTGGGTGGTCTGGTCGAATCCCAGATTCGCCAGGCCATCTATGCGCTCTCGCAATTCAGCGTGGAGGTGGCCGACGAGGTGACTGTCCGTGAAGCGCGTGTCAACGCCATGGAGATTGAGATCGATCGCGATCTGTCTTCCATCATCGCCCGGCGTCAGCCGACGGCGCGCGACCTGCGTTTGCTGATCGCCATCTCCAAAACCACGGCCAATTTGGAACGCGTGGGGGATGAGGCCGAGAAAATCGCCCGCATGGTGCGCTCCATCATCCAGAGCGGTGCGCCGCGCAGCCTGCCATCGCTGGAGTTGCGGGTCGCGGCAGACCTGGCCTCGGGCCTGCTGAACAAAGCGCTGGACGCGTTTGCCCGCCTGGACGTGAATGCAGCGGTCACCATCCTGAAAGAGGATGACCTGATTGACGCGGAGTTCGATGGCTTTGTGCGCAAGCTGGTTACCTACATGATGGAAGACCCTCGCATGATTTCGCCCAGCCTGGACCTGTTGTTCCTGGCCAAGGCGATTGAGCGCATCGGTGACCATGCCAAGAACATTGCCGAGTTCATCATCTACGTGGTCAAGGGCGAGGATGTTCGCCACTCCACCATGGAAAAAATCGAGTCCATCGTCAAATGAGAAACATGCCCGCCGTCTTGATCGTGGAGGACGAATCGGCCATTGCCGAGTTGATTGCCGTGAACCTGCGGCACAACGGATTTCGTCCGCGCTGGGCCATGGACAGTGATTCCGCCCAACGCGAGATTGACGCGGGCCTGCCCGACCTGATCCTGCTGGACTGGATGCTGCCCGGCGAGAGTGGCTTGACCCTGGCCAAGCGCTGGCGCACCGATCCGCGGACCAAGGACATCCCCATCATCATGCTCACCGCCCGTGGCGATGAGGCGGACCGTGTTGCCGGACTGGATGCGGGCGCGGACGACTACATTGCCAAGCCGTTTTCCACCAAAGAGCTGCTGGCCCGCGTGCGCGCGGTACTGCGCCGCCGTGCGCCTGAGGATGCGGGCGAGGTGATTGCGATTGCCGGTCTGAGCCTGGACCCCGCTACGCACCGTGTGTCGTTTCAGGAGCAGGCCCTGAAACTGGGGCCTACCGAATTCAAGCTGCTGCACTACCTCATGGGCCACGCGGAGCGCGTGCACAGCCGCGCCCAGCTGCTGGACAAGGTATGGGGCGACCATGTGTATATTGAAGAACGCACGGTGGATGTGCACGTGAAGCGGCTGCGCGAAGCGCTGGCCCAAGCTGGCGCCATGGTGGAAACCGTGCGTGGTGCGGGCTACCGCCTTACTGCCAAGCCGGCCGTTGCCGTGGTGCCTGACAAGGCCAGCGCCTGACGCGGCGCCCCCCTATGGTGTGGCGTTTGTTGTCGTTTGTGCTTCTGCAAGGTGTAGCAGGGGCCTTGGGTTGGTATTTCTCTCCCGCGGCGGATCAAATCTGGGGCGCCAGTGTGGCTGCGGTCGCCAGTGGTTATGTCTGGCTGCTGCTGGACGCATCGCGCGGCATGCGCCTGCTGGGGTGGTTGCGCCGCGGCGAGTCCACGGATATTGCGCTGGGTCAGGGCCTATGGGGCGAGGCGGCAGACCGCATGCGTCGCCTGCTGCGAACCCGCGAACGCGAGGTGATTGAAAGCGAAAGCAAGCTCCAGGACTTTCTGGCGGCGCTGCAGGCGTCTCCGAACGGCGTGGTGTTGCTCGATGCGCAAGGGCGCATCGAGTGGTTCAACCAGACCGCTGCCGAGCACTTTGGGTTCGATGTGCGCCGCGACATGCTGCAGCATTTTGGCAATCTGGTGCGCGACCCCGGTTTTGCCGCTTATATCGCGGACCGCGATTTTGGGCACGACGTAGTCATGCCAGGGCGTGACAGCACCAGCTCCAAACCGGTTCGGCTTTCGGTGCATTTGCACCCTTATGGCGAAGGCCGCAACCTGCTGCTGTCACGGGATATCACCGCGGTGGAGCAGGCTGAGGCCATGCGCCGCGACTTTGTGGCCAACGTCTCGCACGAAATCCGCACGCCACTCACGGTGTTGGCAGGCTTTGTGGAAACCTTGCAGTCCTTGCCGCTGGAGGAGCCTGAGCGCCAGCGCTATTTGGGTCTGATGTCTCAGCAGGCAGAGCGTATGCAGACCTTGGTGAACGATTTGCTCATGCTCTCACGCCTGGAGGGTAGCCCTCTGCCCTCGGTGCAAGACTGGGTGTCGGTGCAGGGTCTGTTGCGGCAGTGCCGGCAAGAGGCTGGAGATTTGTCACGCATGCTGTGGGGTCAAGCCCAGGACATCGCGTTTGACATGGGTGAGGACTCGGAAATCGCCGGTTCACTGACCGAGCTGCACAGCGCGGTGTTCAACCTGATTGGCAATGCCATTCGCTACACACCGGCGGACAAGAGCATTCGCGTGGTGTGGAGCGCCTCGCCTGCGGGCGGTGGGATGCTATCCGTGCAGGACACCGGGCCCGGCATTGCCCCTGAGCATTTGCCGCGCTTGACCGAGCGCTTTTATCGGATAGACCGCAGCCGCTCCCGCGATACGGGCGGCACGGGTCTGGGTTTGGCCATCGTGAAGCATGTGGCGCAACGCCATGCGGCAGAGTTGACGATTGAGAGTGTGCCGGGCAAAGGATCGAGTTTTTCGATCTTTTTCTCCCCACTGCGAGTGCGTCCGACCTTGCAACCTATTCGTCTCGCGGCCTAGTCGGGCCGCCGCAAGACCTCTAGCGGCGGTGCAGCAGCCAGATCGCCTCGCCCTTGTCCACCGGATGGCGTACCAGCGTGTGGGGTGCCCACACCGTGGTGTCGATTTGTTCGCTGACTTCCAGGTCAAACCCCGGCTCGCTCACCATCCACGGGCAGGATGTGGCGGGGTTGCGGCTCCGCAAGTCCACGTGGCCGTACCACTGCAGGGCGGCGATGTGCGCAGGGTTGACATTGCCCACCTCCACACAGCTCTTGCCCACGATCTGCGCCGTGCTGCGCACCAGAGGCGTGTAGCTTTGCGCATAGTTCAGCAGCGGCATCCACAGCGTCATCAGCAACAGCCAGCACAGTGCGGCACCGCCTGCGGGCAGCACCAGGCTTTTCCAGATGGCAGCACGGTGGCGCCCCACGCGCCAGCGCACTAGCCACGCCCATGCCAGCGTGGCCGCCACAGCGAAGCCGAGTGCCACAGCGGAAAAGTTGGGTTCGAAACCCGGGGCCAGACGCGCCACATTGGCGGCAGGTTGGTGGGGAACGCCGGTTTGCATGGCAATCCACACCACCCAGATGGTGAAACCACAGCCCGAGAAAAACAGCAGCGTGAACCAGTCAATCAGGGCCGCAACTTGCCGTTTAAGGGTGGGCAATGCAAATGCTGCCAGTGAAGCCAGTGCGGGCAGCGCCAGCAGCAAGGTGCGGTCGGACGCGCTGGACACCAGCGTGGCCAACACCGTTACCAGTGCAAACCAGGTGGGCAGAGCCACGTGGCGTGCCATGCGCAGGGTGAACAACTGGTAGCGCCAACGCCACACCGTCCACAGCGCCAGCGGCCAGCTTGGCCAGGTGAACCAGATCAGCAACTGGGCGTAGCCGTTCCAGTCCGCCCAGCTCCAGCTGGGCCACACAATTTTCCAGCGCCACAGGTTCAGCCGTTGGGCCAAGAGGGCAACAGCCAGGGTGGCCAGCAGCATGGCCAGGCTTTCCCAGGTGCGTTGTGGCAAATTGCCTGAGGTAGAGCCTTCTTCAGGCTGTTCCCGCCAGTGCACCACGGCACCACCCAGTCCAAACAGCACAGCAAGCGCCGGCGCCCCCGAGAGCGCCAGGCCAACCAACCCGACGGCCATGGCCGCAGCTGGCCCAACCTTGCGGTACGGCAAGGCGCTTACGGCGTAAAACAGCAGGGCACTGAATGCCAATTGGGCGAGCGCCGGCGTAGTCTCATGCGCCAGCTGGGCCAAACCCAAACTGGCCACAAAGGCCAGTACTCCGGCATCGGCCATGGCACGTGCGTAGTCGGTGGGCAGCGCCTCACCGCCAAAAGCGAAGGCTACCGGCTGTGCCAAGGGGCTGCGGCCCAAGTAGTAGGTGCCGTACCAGGTGGCCAGCAGGGCCAGGGCCATCAACAGGCCAAACGGCACACGCGCCGCAAAGTCCAGTGGTACCCCTGACGGTGCCAACTGGATTGCCCAAGCCCCCAGCCAGTAGGGGAGCAGGGCGCCGTTGTCAGGTGCGAGCCCCAGCAGTTCTGGTTGCATCCAGTTTGTTACGCCCTGGGCCAATGCCCCCATGTAGCCCAACGCTGCCATGTCCTCACTGCGCCACGCTTCGCGGCCGAGAAAGCCGGCACATACATAGGCCAGGCACAAAAGCACCAGAGGCCAGCGCGGGAGGCGGCGCACGGCCGCTTGGGCCACGATGGCGGGATTGGGGTGGTTCACAGGCGGGCGGGTGGATTCAAAGTAAGGCAAAAAAAAGGCAGCTCGGTTCTCCGGGCTGCCTCTTGCGGGTCAACAGGCCAAAGCCTGAAACCAGAGATTACTTGGCTGCGGTCTTGCCAAAGCGGTTGCGGAACTTTTCCACGCGGCCACCCATGTTATCCACGGATTTTTGTGTGCCAGTGTAGAAGGGGTGCGATTCGCTGGTCGTGTCGAGCTTGAAGAGGGGCAGTTTACGGCCGTCTTCCATGTCGATCATTTCCTTGGTGTTGGCGCAGGAACGTGTCACGAACTTGAAGCCGTTGGACATGTCCTGGAAGCACACTTCGCGGTAATTGGGGTGAATGCCTTCTTTCATATCTTCTCCATCAGTTGCGCTAGCCGCATCAGGCCCTCGGGCAAACCTCTGCCCAATTCAAAACCCGTGTACTTGTCGCTAAACCCAAGATTATAGCTTATCCGCCCCGACGCATCATGTCGAAGAACTCGCTGTTGTTCTTCGTGGCACGCATTTGCTTGAGCACCATCTCCATGGACTCGATTTCGTCCATGTTGTAGAGGAACTGGCGCAGGATGCGGGTTTTTTGCAGGATTTCGGGCTGCAGCAGCAATTCTTCGCGGCGGGTACCGCTGCGGTTGAGCTGGATCGAGGGGAACACACGCTTTTCATACAAGCGGCGGTCCAGGTGGATTTCGGAGTTGCCCGTACCCTTGAATTCTTCAAAGATCACTTCGTCCATACGGCTGCCGGTGTCGACCAGTGCTGTGGCGATGATGGTCAGTGAACCGCCTTCTTCCACGTTACGTGCCGCGCCTAGGAAGCGCTTGGGGCGCTGTAGGGCGTTGGAGTCCACGCCGCCGGTCAAGACCTTGCCAGAGGATGGAACTACGTTGTTATAAGCGCGGGCCAGGCGGGTGATGGAGTCCAGCAGGATGACCACGTCTTTTTTCAGTTCCACCAGGCGCTTGGCGCGTTCGATCACCATTTCGGCCACGTGCACGTGGCGGGCAGCCGGTTCGTCGAAGGTGGAGGCAATCACCTCACCCTTGACGGTGCGCTGCATTTCCGTCACTTCTTCTGGCCGCTCGTCGATGAGCAAAACCATCAGGTAGCTCTCAGGGTAGTTGGCGGAAATGGCGTGTGCAATGTGCTGCATCATCACCGTCTTGCCGCTCTTGGGCTGGGCCACGATCAGCGCGCGCTGGCCCTTGCCGATGGGGGCAATGATGTCGATCACGCGACCGGTGATGTTCTCTTCGCCCTTGATGTCCTGCTCCAGCTTCATCTGCTCCTTGGGGAACAGCGGAGTCAAGTTTTCAAACATGACCTTGTGCTTGTTGCCTTCCGGAGGGCCACCGTTGACCTTGTCGAGCTTGTTCAGGGCAAAGTAGCGCTCACCGTCTTTGGGCGTTCGCACTTCGCCTTCGATCATGTCGCCGGTGTGCAGGTTGAAGCGGCGCACCTGGCTGGGGCTGATGTAAATGTCGTCGGTGCTGGCGGTGTAGCTGGTGTCGGGGCTGCGCAAAAAGCCAAAACCGTCCGGCAGGATTTCCAGCACGCCGTCCGCAATGATCTGCTCGCCGGTACGCGCCCGTTTCTTGATGATCGCGAACATCAGCTCCTGCTTGCGCATACGGCCCGTGTTTTCAATCTCAAGTTCTTCGGCTTGCTTGAGGACTTCAGACACGTGCAGTGCCTTGAGTTCGTTTAAGTGCATGGAGTGGGTCCCGGTAAGGGCGTTGACCGATGTTCGGCGAATTACAAAAATCTGGGGGAATGGGGGAGAGGCAAAACTGGGTAAGCGCCTCTGCGTTCTGTGCCGGGAATCGGCGCCTGCCTTGGAATGGACAGGTGAACGGGATTTATTATGACAGGAAAACGCAACCGTGCTGCAGTGTCACGGTTGCGGGTTGCAGATTTGCCGTTTTAGGCCAGTTGCTGATCAATAAAGGCCGTCAACTGGGCCTTGCTCAGTGCACCGACCTTGGTGGCAGCCAATTGGCCGCCTTTGAACAGCATGAGCGTAGGGATGCCGCGGATGCCGAACTTGGCGGGGATGTCGCGGTTTTCGTCCACGTTCATCTTGGCGACTTGCAGCTTGCCTTCGTAGGTGGTCGAGACTTCGTCCAGGATGGGGGCGATCATCTTGCAAGGGCCGCACCACTCTGCCCAGTAGTCCACGAGGATGGGCTGTGCCGCACCCAGTACATCCGCTTCGAATGTGGCATCGGTAACGTGTTTGATGAGCTCGCTGGCCATGGTGGTTCCTTTGGAGATTGCTATAACAGCTAAAGTTGCGGCATTGTGACAGAAACCAAGCCCACCACCGATGCCTTTGCGCCTATGGCCAGCATAGCCAAAAACGATTTTCCAAAGGCGCTCAGGGCCTTTGCATATGGGGCAGAACATCCCGCTATGGCCTTGTGGGTGGCCCCTGAAACGGGGCTGTTGGCACGTATTGCGGCCGAAATGCAGCGTCTGGGCGCCCACCCGGCCCGCACGCTGGTGCTACTGCCCTATGCCCAGCTGCTGCCTCTGGCGCAGCGCCTGTGGCCCAGTACTTTTCCTTTGGGGTTTGCCCCCCGGTTTGAAACCACCTTGAACTGGGTGGCGGCCAACGGCGGGTTTGCGCCTGGGCCTTTGGACATTACGTTTGACGCCGCGATGGATACCCTGACCGCGCAAGCCCTGCTGGCGCGCAGTGGCATGGCGGGGCGCGAAGACTTGGCGCCTTTGCTGGTGCAGGCGGCCTGTCAACTGGCGCCCTTGGCCGCAGCGGCGGGGCCGCAGGGGCGCGCAGCCTGGGCGCAGTCCGCAAGGTTTCAGGCCGTGCTGGGTATGGAAAGCGAGGCCCTGGCCTGGGAGGCGCAGGTCGCCCGCGTGGCCGTGGAGTGGGCTGCCGCCTCGGCATATGCCAGTGATGCCCTGTTTGATGCCCATGCAGTGGCTTCGCTGGACTGCTTGATTCTGGTGCAGGGGCTGGCTGCAGACCCGTTGGCCGCGGGTTTGCAGCCACTGTGGCACCAAAAGCTGGTCGCGCTGCCATTGGCCACGGGCGCAGTGGAGCCTGACGCCACCGCCGTGGCTTTGCACGCCTGCCTGGATGCAGAAGACGAAGCCCAACGCACCGCAGCGTGTGCTTTGAGCCATATTGCAGAAGACCGGTTTCCCTTGGCGTTGGTGTCGTCTGACCGGGCGCTGACGCGCCGGGTGCGCGCCATGCTGGAAGGCGCTGGCGTGCGCATGCGCGATGAGAACGGATGGAAGCTTTCCACCAGTCTGGCGGCTGCATCGGTCATGGCGGGCCTGCGGGCTGCCGTGTGGAATGCCTCGACGGATGCGGTCCTGTCTTGGCTCAAGCAGTCGCCCGCAGCCCAGCCCTGGGGGCATGGGTTGGAGCGCGCACTGCGGCGCGATCAGGTGCCCGACTGGCGCGATGCCGCGACCACGCCATCCTTGGTGCGCGACGCTGGTCTGGTGCAGGCCCATGCCACGGTGCAAGCTTGGCGCGGTGGTCTGGCGGGCCGCAAGTCGCTGCAGGGCTGGTTGGCCGCTTTGGAACAAGCGCTGCAAGCCAGTGGCCTGTGGCAGCAGTTGCAGCTGGACGGTGCGGGTACCAAAGTACTGGCGGCCCTGCGCCTGGCGCCCGAAGACCCGGCACGCTGGGCCGGATTGCTGGGGGAGGCCCTGTGGGCCCAGAGCAAATGGGACCTGGCCGAATTCACTGCCTGGGTCAACCAGGCGCTGGAGAGCACGAGCTTCCAGCCCGACTACCCCGATGAAGAGCAGGTGGTGATCTTGCCCATGAGCCAGATGCTGGCCCGTCCGTTTGCCGCCGTGGTGTTGGCCGGCTGCGACGAGGTGCGCCTGAACCCTTCGCCCGAACCACCCGGCGGTTGGACGCCGGCGCAGCGTGCCGCGCTGGGCTTGCCCGCGCGCGCCGATCTGGAGGCGCAGTTGCGCGCGTCCTGGCAGTTCGCGCTGCAGTCGCCGCAGTGCGATGTGCTCTGGCGCACCAGTGACGACACGGGCGAGGTCTTGATGCCGAGCGCTCTGGTGCAGTTGTTGCAACTGCGCCATCCCGATCTGCCCTGGGCGGATGAGCCACGTGCCGTGCGCGCAGTGCCGGTGGTGCCCGTGGTGCCGCCCATGCCGCATGGTGACCAGGTGCCCGTAGCGCAGCTCTCCGCCAGTGCCTACGAAGACTTGCGCCAATGCCCTTACCGCTTTTTCGCGCTGCGCCAGCTGGGGCTGAAATCGGATGATGAATTGGATGCCGGTGTGGACAAACGTGACTTTGGCCTGTGGCTGCATGCGGTGTTGCAACGCTTCCACGAAGCGCTGGCGGCGCAGCCCGTGACTGAGCGCGTAGGGCGTTCGGTGTCGCTGGACCAGATGGCCGATGCGCAGACCAGCGCCATGGCCTTGCCGCAGGGCGAGTTTTTGCCGTTTGCCGCGGCCTGGCCTGCGGTGCGCGATGGCTATCTGCAGTGGTTGGAAAAGTACGAGGCGGAGGGTGGCGTGTTTGCGAGTGGCGAGACCTCGCACACACAGCGCATTGGCAATCTCAAGCTGGTGGGGCGCATTGACCGTACTGACACCTTGAAAGACGGCGCTGTCATGGTGCTGGACTACAAGACCGAGCCCACGGCGAAGACGCGATCGCGTGTGAAAGACCCGATGGAGGACACGCAGATCGCGTTCTATGCGGCGCTGCTGCCGCACGACACGCTGCGTGCGGCCTATGTGAATGTGGGCGAGCGCGACGGTACGGTGCTGTGCGAGCAGACCGAGGTGGTGCATGCGCGGGACGCCCTGATTGCCGGCATGCTGGACGATATGCAGCGCATCGCCGAGGGCGAGCCGTTGCCGGCTCTGGGCGATGGCGTGGCGTGCGACTTTTGCCAGGCGCGCGGCCTGTGTCGCAAAGACGGATGGACCACCGCATGAGCACCGCCGCCTTTGAACACAACGGCGTGTTGGTGGAGCGCCAACGCTTCTACGAGATTGCCTGCGACCCACGCCGCAGTGTGGCGGTGGAGGCCTGCGCGGGTGCGGGCAAGACCTGGATGCTGGTCTCGCGCATGGTGCGCGCACTGCTGGAAGGCGCTGCGCCACAAGACATTCTGGCGATTACCTTCACCAAAAAAGCCGCTGGCGAAATGCGCCAGCGCTTGCAGGAATGGCTGCACGAATTTGCCGCGGCCGATGACGCAACCTTGCGTCTGGCTCTGCACCTGCGCGGCCTGCGGAGTGAACCCACCGCCGCGCAGCTGCAAACCCTTCGCGGCCTGCATGCCCAGCTGTTGGGCAGCGGGCGGCCGGTGCAGATTCGCACCTTCCACAGCTGGTTTGCCGCGCTGTTGCGCAGCGCGCCACTGTCGGTGTTGCACCAGATGGGCCTGCCCACACAGTATGAATTGCTGGAAAACGATGCCCAAGCCGTGGCGCAGGTGTGGGGGCGTTTTCAAAGCCGCATCGTGCAGGACGACGTGGCCAGCGCCGACTACCGCGCGGCCGTAGCCACCTTTGGCCGCCACCAGACGCACAAGGCGCTGGAGGCTGCGCTGAACAAGCGCACCGAATTTGCATTGGCCGATGCACACGGCGTGGTGGATGCCTCGGTCACCCACTTCGCGGCGCAGTACCCAGACTTTACCGGCCTGGACGCACCGCAGGACCGTCTGGCGCAGCCCGCCGTGCAACAGCTGCTGTGGGACAGCGCGCGTGCGCTGGGCGCCAGCACGCTGGTCACAGCGACCAAGCAGGCGTCAGCCCTGGAGCGCGCGCTGACCGATGGCGACCTGGCCGGCGTGGTGGACGCACTGATGACGCAAAAAGGCACGCCACGCAAGTTCAGCGACAAGCTGGCCGGCTTCGCCACGGTGCAAGCCGCGCAGGCGCTGCTGGCCCAGGTGGTGGATGCCCAGGCTCAGCATGAAGCCTGGTTGCACCAGCAACGCATGGCGCGACTGGCGCGCGGTCTGCTGGAGGACTATGCGGCGCTCAAGCGCGAGCGCGGCTGGATCGACATGGGCGACCTGGAGCGTGCCGCGCTCACGCTGATGTCGGATGAAGCATTGAGTGGCTGGGTGCAAGAGCGGCTGGATGCGCGCGTGCGGCACCTGCTGATTGACGAGTTTCAAGATACCAACCCGCTGCAGTGGCAGGCCCTCAGCAGCTGGCTGTCGTCATACGCGGGGGCGGGCAATGCCCCCAGCGTATTCATTGTGGGCGACCCCAAGCAGAGCATTTACCGCTTTCGCCGCGCCGAGCCGCAGGTGTTCCGTGCGGCCAAGGCCTTCGTGGTGCAGGGCTTGGGCGGCGACCTGCTGAGCTGCGACCACACGCGGCGCAATGCGCCCGGCATCATTGGCGTGGTGAACGCCGTAATGCTGCAGGCGCAGGGCGAGGGTGCGTTTGATGGGTTCCGTGACCACAGCACCGAATCGCAAGCAGTCGGCACGGTGCTGCGCCTGCCGCGCGTGGAGCGCGATGTGGGTGATGCCGATGAATCAATCGCACCAGAAGCCACGTGGCGCGACAGCCTGACCGTGCCCCGTCACGAGGTGGAAGACACGCGAAAAACCCTGGAATGCCGCCAGGCCGCACGCTGGCTGGCGCAGCAACTGGCGCAGCCTGGCAACACCTTGCAGCCGCAACACGTGATGGTGCTGGCGCGAAAACGCGAACGCCTGGCGCTGATGCAGCAGGAGCTGGCGCAGCTGCACATCCCCACCCAGCAGCCCGAGAAGAACGAGCTGGGTGACGCACCCGAAGTGCAGGACCTAGTGGCCCTGCTGGACGTGCTGGTGTCCCCGCAACACGACCTGTCGCTGGCGCGCGCTCTGAAGTCTCCGCTGTTCAGCGCCAGTGATGATGACCTGGTGGCCCTGGTGCTGCAGCAGCGCGCTTTGCAGGCCCAGCGCCGCGCGGTGGATGACAGCGCCCCCACCGTGGGCTGGCTGGAAACCTTGCAGACCGCTGCGGATTTGCCTCCCACCTTGCGCCCCCTGGGTACCACGCTGGCGCGCTGGAAGCAGTGGTTGGATACGCTGCCGCCGCATGACGCCCTGAGTGCCATGTACGACGATGGTGATGTGTTGGCGCGCTTTGCCGCGGCGGCGCCCGCCACCTTGCGCGACAGCGTGCTGGCCAATGTGCGGGCGCTGCTCAATGCCGTGCTGCAGGTGGACGGTGGGCGCTACACCACGGCCTACGGGCTAGTGCGTGCCTTGCGCGCCGGTGGCATTGCGGCTCCGGTGCGTGCCGATGCGCGCGCTGTGCGCCTGCTAACCATCCACGGCGCCAAAGGGCTGGAGGCGCCGCTGGTGCTGATGCTGGACACCGATGGCGAGCCCAACAAGTCCGAAACCATGGGCGTGCTGGTGGACTGGCCCGGCGAAGACGCTTACCCCCGCCGCTTTGTGTTTTTGGCCAGCGAGTCGCGCCCGCCCGCTTGCGTGGCTGACACGCTGGCCGCCGAGCAGCAGGCACGCAGCCGCGAAGAACTCAATGCCCTTTACGTGGCGCTGACCCGCACCCAAACCACGCTAGTGCTCTCCAGCATGGCGCCGCACCGCGAGAACCCGGGCAGCTGGTGGCAGCGCCTGCAGACCTATGCCAGCGAGGCACCCTGGCCTCTGGGATATGCCGAGGCACCGGTCGCCGCGCCGCCGGCCGCGGCGAATGCCCAGGACGCCTCCCACGGGGTGGTACAGCTAAAAATATTGCCAAATCAGCCTCTAGCCCCCATATCCATTGCGCTAGCAGCTCCTGTTTTAGTAGCAGAGATGGTGCCCGATAGCCTGGATTCCCGCATCGGCCAAGCCATGCACCGGCTGTTGGAGTGGGCGCCGTGGACCGAGCAGCAGCTGGCACGTGCTGCACAAGCCTTTGCACTGGACGCAGCGCAGACCCAGACCGCGGCCCAGATGGCGCTGGCCATTCTCCAAGGCGAGGGGGCCTGGGCTTGGGACACCCAGGCGCTGCAGTGGCATGCGAACGAAGTGGCCATCACGCACCAGGGCCGTGTGTTGCGTATGGACCGGCTGGTGCAGCGGGGCGACGACAATAGCTGGTGGGTACTGGACTACAAGTCCACCGCCCGACCGCAAGAACAGGCCGAGCTGCGTGCCCAACTTTTGACCTACCGCAGTGTCGTGCAACTGGCCTATCCCGGCCAGACCGTGTGCGCTGCCTTTTTGACGCCCCAAGGGCGTCTGATCGAACTCACCCCGGATATTGCTTGAATGACTGTTTCTGATCCCTCGCCCGCCGTCCTCTCAACCCTCCCTGTGCTGGACGTAGAGGTGGCCGTGATTGGCGGTGGCCCCGCCGGCCTGATGGCCGCGCAGGTGCTGGCCGATGCCAGCGTGGCGGCACACCTGTTTGACGCCATGCCCAGCGTGGGCCGCAAGTTTTTGCTGGCCGGCAAGGGTGGGCTGAACCTGACCCACTCCGACGAGGCTGAGCGCTTTGCCAGCCGCTACGGTGTGCGACGCGATGCCATGGCCCCGCTGCTGCAGGGGCTGGATGCAGACGGCCTGCGCGCCTGGGCGCAGGGCCTGGGCATTGAGACCTTTGTGGGCACCTCGGGCCGCGTGTTCCCCAAAGACATGAAGGCCGCGCCGCTGCTGCGCGCCTGGCTGCAGCGCTTGCGCAACCCGGCCCACGCGGGTGCCGTGGGGGTGCAGTTTCACATGCGCCACCGCTGGGTGGGTTGGGATGGGCACACGCTGCTGCTGGATACCCCGCAAGGGCGCCAGCCCGTGCGCGCCAAAGCCACGGTGCTGGCGCTGGGCGGCGGCAGCTGGGCCCGCTTGGGTTCCGACGGGGCCTGGGTGCCTTTGCTGGCGGGGCAGGGCGTGACCGTGGCACCGCTGCAGCCGTCCAACTGTGGCTTTGAGGTGCAGGGCGGCTGGAGTGAATTTTTTCGCACCAAGTTTGCGGGCCAGCCCTTCAAATCCGTGGCGATTGCATTTGCCAACACGGAGGGCGTGACGTTTCAGCGCAAGGGCGAATTTGTGGCCACGGCCGACGGGGTGGAGGGCAGTCTGGTGTACGCCGTGTCCAGCCTGTTGCGCGATGAAATTTCGCGCAGTGGCAGCGCCACCTTCCATCTGGACCTGCTGCCCGCCATGCCGCTGGAAAAGGTGCTGGCCGAGGTCAGCCACCCGCGCGGCAGCCGGTCGCTGTCCAGCCACCTGAAGAGCCGCTTGCACCTGGATGGCATCAAGTCCGCCATCCTGCATGAGCTGCTGCCCAAGGACGCCGTGAATGACCCGGTGCGCCTGGCGGCGGCTATCAAGGCCTTGCCCATCACCCTGCAGGCCACGCGCCCGCAGGATGAAGCCATCAGCACGGCCGGCGGGGTGTTGTTTGAGGTGCTGACGCCGGAGTTGATGCTGTCCCAGCTGCCCGGCGTGTTTTGTGCCGGCGAGATGCTGGATTGGGAAGCGCCCACCGGTGGCTACCTGCTGCAAGCCTGCTTTGCCAGCGGCGCCAAAGCCGGGCAGGGCGCGCTGGCCCATTTGCGGGGCTAACGCCCGCCCGTTGCCGCAGGCTCAGACCGGCAAGCGCGGTGCAGCGGCACGCACGCAATTGCGCCCACCGTGCTTGGCCTCGTACAGGGCCTTGTCGGCATCGGCCACCAGCGTGGGCGGGGTGGTGCTGGCATCGGGGATGGCACTGGCCACACCAAAGCTGGCGGTGATGCGCAGGGTTTGCCCCTCAATCGGAATCACTAGCCCGGCGATGTCTTCGCGGAATTCTTCGGCCAGTTCCAGCGCATCGCCCAGGGTGCTGTTGATCAGCAGCACCACAAATTCTTCTCCGCCGTAGCGCGCCAGCACATCGCCTGCGCGCTGCACCTTCTGGCGCAGATAGTCGGCCAGGTAGCGCAGGCAGGCATCGCCCGCGGGGTGGCCCCAGGTGTCGTTGATGGATTTGAAATGGTCGATGTCAAACAGCATCAGCGCTAGCGGCTGCTTGAGGCGGCTTGCGCGTTTGTGTTCAGACGCCAGCGCCAGATCAAAGTAGGCGCGGTTGCCTACCTGGGTCAACCCATCGGTGTGGGACAGGCGTTGCAGCTCCGCGTTCACCACCTGCAGCTTGGCCAGTGCGTCATTCAACTCATCGGTGCGGTCGCGCACCCGGCTTTCCAACTCGCGGTTGGCCTGGGCGGTGGACTCCATCAGCGCGCGCTGCGACTCACGTGCCTTGCGCGCATGGACCAGGGCAATCGCCTGGGCATCGATGCGCAGGCTGCGGTCGGTGTTGATGCGGTCGGCCAGCGTGAACGAGAGCAGCACCACCAGCATCAAGATGCCGATTTGTGAGGCGTTGTCGGTCCAGAAGTTGGCCGGCAGAATGCCGAACTTGCCAATCGTCAGCACGCACACGCCCACCAACACCGACGTCCAGGCCAGGCAGTAAAAGCGTGCAAACTGCGCACCCTTCCACCAGCGCCAGTAGCCAATCCCCAGCGCCACCACCGCCACCACGAGGATCATGGCCGAGTTCACCCGGATGACGAGCTGGTAGGGCAGGTAAAAGCTGGCGAGCAACAGCGCGGCATTCACCCAGGCCAGAGCCTTGACCGACAGGTAGGCGGGCCGGGAGAAGCGTTGGAGTTTGAGGAAGCTGCTGGCAAACAGGCAGGCCGAGATGCAGGCCGTCGAAATGAACACGGGCACCGCCTCGCTGTTCCAGCGGATTTCGTTGGGCCACAGGTAGGCAAAAGCGTAGCCCCACAGCGTGGCCCAGAACAACAGGTAGCTGGACACAAAGGCGATGTAGTAGAGGTAGTTCACATCGCGCGTGGACAGGAACACGAACAGGTTGTAAACAATCATCACCACCAGCATGCCCAGCACGGCGCCGGCCAGCAGGTGTTCGCGGGCGGCGGCCTCGTAAAACGCGGCGGGCTCCCACAGGCGCAGGGGCGCCTCGATGGTGCCACTCGAGGCCAGGCGCAGGTAAATTTCGTGGTGGCCAGGTGCCAGCGTCAGCGGCATCACAAAATTCTGGTGTTGCACCACGCGTTGGGCAAAGGGTTGCTCGTCACCCAGCGCGTAGCGGGTCTGCACCTGGCCGTCGACCAGGTGGAACAGGCGCACGTCGTCCAAGAAGGGGCGGGGCAGCTCCAGCAGCCGCTGCAGCGGTTTGTCGCCAGGGTTGTCGATGGCAAAGCGGAACCAGTAGGCCTTGTCGGTAAAACCAAAGTTGGGGCTGGTGCGGTCTATGGTTTGCCAGTCCTGGCCCGGCAGGCTGACCTGTTCCAGCTTGGCCGCGCGGCTGCTGTCCACCAGGTAACCCATATGGGTGCCAATGTCGTGGCTGGTGCCGGTGGCATCGGACAGCAGGAGTGAGGGGAAGGTGGGGTCGGCAGGCGCCGCGAGTGCGCAGGCCGCGCTAACGCCAAGCGCCAGCAACACCAAGAAAATCCAACGAGAGAGCGCCTTGAAACTCAATCCTGGAATTCCTCAAGGGTGAGAAAGGGAAGTTGACGAGCCTGACCCCGGCACTGGCTCCACAGTTAGGGCTGCTTGGTTCCCCACCTGACCCGGTTGGCCGCTTCACCATGCGGGAAGGCCCGTCAAGACGCATTGTACCCAATGCAGCGCTGCGCTTTCTGACTTCTCACAGCAAGTTGGGTTGGGTGTTGGCGTCTGAGGTGAAGCGGTAGCCATTGCGCCCCCCGGCCTTGGTTTTGTACATGGCGCGGTCGGCGTTGTTGATGATGTCTTCCGAGGTGGTCCCGTTCTCCGGGAACTGGCTGATGCCGATGCTGAACTCCACATGCATCGGATTCTCCCCAAAGGGGATCGGCGTTTTGAGCACCGTCAGCAGCTTCTCGGTGAAGCCTGCGATCTGTTCACGCTGCGAAAAATTGTCCAGCAACACCACAAACTCGTCGCCGCCCAGGCGGGCGACGGTGTCTATTTTGCGTGTACTGCCGCCCAGGCGTTGGGCCACGGAGCGCAGTACGGCATCGCCCGCAGCATGACCCAGGGTATCGTTGATCTGTTTGAAGTTGTCCACGTCAATGAACAGCAGCGCAAATTCCTCGTCATTGCGCAGCGCGCGCGCGATGGCCTGCTCCAGCCGCTCCATGAACATGCGCCGATTGGGCAGGTCGGTCAGCATGTCGTGCTGGGCCAAGTGCTCCAGTTCTTCACGGCTGTCCTGCAGGTCTTCCATCTGGCGCTTGATCAGGTTTTGCATGTGCTGAAAACTGCGCGCCAGCATGCCGATTTCGTCCTGCCTAGCCACCGGCAGAGTGAGCATGTGGTTGTCGTTGGAGAAGCGCTGGACGGCCGCATTCATCATGTTGATGGGTCGGGTAACAGCGCGTGCCACAAACACGGCCAGTACCAGGCAGCCCAGACAGACCAGTGCCACGATGCGCAGGATGCCCGCACCCAACTGGTCGGCCTGTCGCAGCACGCTCTCCAGCGGTTGGCCCAAGCCCAAAATCAACCGGTCTTCGCCACTGGCCACATCCAACGGGCGCCCCATGAAGCTGACCAGAATGGGGGCGTCGGCATAGGCACCCTGGCTGGATTGGGCCATGGCCTTGGTGGCCTTTCCGGTGACCAGATCTGCGGTTTCAGGAAATTCCTGCTGCACCTGGTACCGGCGACCTTTGTCAAAACCGAAGGCACGCGCGGGATTTGGGTGGATCAGAAAATCCCCGTTACGGTTGGCCAGAAACAGCTGGAAATCCGGCGGTAGGTCCGCTGACAACAGGGCAAACACGCCGTTCAGGTCCACATTGATCACCAATACGCCAAACACCGTGCCCTTGGCATCGGTCACCGGTGTGGCCAGCTGCACCGTAGGGCGCTCCAGCCCGGCGTGGGCGCCACGCTCGTGGTTGATGGTGATGGGCGACAAGTAGGTTTCGCCAAAGGGCAGCTTCAGGGTTTCGTAGACGTAGGGGAAGTGGCCTTTTTCCTGCAAATCATCGCCGGTGACGTGCAGCAGCGTGCCGCTGTCCCGGTCCACCCGCACCTGCTCGAGGCCACCGTCTTGCACAGAGATCAGCCGCACCTGAAAGTAGGCCGGGTTGGCCTCCATGACCAACTCGAACAGGGTGAGCAGTTGTTGTTCGGATGCCGGGTCTTTGCCCTGCAAGCTGGCCAGCGCCGCCGGGTGCGTGGCCAGCACCAGCAGATTGCGCGAGATTTCCTGGCGGGTCAGCGCCAGGCGCCGCGCCAGCACCTGGGTGGAGGTGAGCAACTCGTTTTGTGCACTTTGCACCAGCAGGCTGCGGCTCACGCTGAAGGCATAGAAACCTGTGAACCCGGATACCAGCATGCCCACCAGGGCCAGTACCAGCGCCAGGCGCGCGGTGATGCCAAACCTCACGGTGCCAGCACCTTGTTGGCCCGGTCACCCGAGACAATGCGCGACCACAGCAGGTTGCGGCGGTCCACGTCTTCCACGGGTTCCAGCCAGATCAGCCGGTCACCGGGATGCAAGTAGGGCGACTCGGACGTGGTGTTGGCCAAGCCCTGGCGGCTTAGCAGCACCTGGCCCTGTTCCGGCTCCAGCATGTAGTCGATCCAGGCTTCGGCCAGCGCCATGTTTTTGGCGCCGCGCGTGATGGCCCAGCAGTCCAACCACGCCAGCGCCCCTTCCTTGGGGATGGCATAGCCCACATCCACCCCCGCGGCCTTCAGCAGCTTGACCTGCTGCGAGCCATAGTTGGCAAACAGCAGGGCCGCCTTGCTGCACTTGAACCATTCCACCGACTCTTCGGGCTGGGTGTAGAAGGTGAGCGCGTTGCGCCGCAGCGCCAGCAGCTGTTGCACCGCAGCGGGCCACTCCTTGGCGTCCACCCGGAAGGGGGTGGTGTCACCCAGCATTTGGGCCGCTAATGAAAAGTTATGCGTGCCGCCGTTGTAGACCAGCACCCGGCCCTTGTAGTGCGGGTCCCACAAGGCCCGGATGGAGGTGGGCGGGGTGGGGAACTGGGCGCGGTCGTAGATCAGCCCCATTTCAGAGTAGGTGTAGGGCACGGCGTAGGCCTGGTTGCCATGCACGATGCCCGGAATGCGCTTGAGCTGCTGAAAGCGCGGCAGTTGCCGCTGGGTGTTGGGGATGGCGCGGGTGTTGATGGGCACCACCAGGCCTTTGGGGATGTAGCGCTGCAATTCAGCCGTGTTGACGGCAAACAGGTCAAAGTCTTCGGCCTGGTTTTGGGTGATGCGCTGCCACAGCGTTTCATCCGAATCGATGATGGTGATCTCCACCCTGGCGCCGGTGCGTTGCTCAAAGGCTTTGACCACATCAGGGTCCGCATAGCCGGGCCAAGCCAGCACCCGCAGCACATCACCGGCATGGACCGTCAAGGACAAGACGCACAGCAGCCAGGCACAGAGCAGCTGTGGCAAGCGTTGACGCAGGCGGGACACCATGGTGTGGATAGAGAAAGTGACTTTCCTGCAGCCCAGTCTACCTGAGAGCGGTGACGCCAGCACACTAGAATCCAGCCATGTCTTATCTCGTGCTCGCCCGCAAGTACCGTCCGCGCAACTTCACCGAAATGGTGGGGCAGGACCACGTGGTGCAAGCCCTGACCAATGCGCTAACCACCCAGCGACTGCACCACGCCTACCTGTTCACCGGTACCCGCGGCGTGGGCAAGACCACGGTGTCGCGCATTCTGGCCAAGTCGCTGAACTGTCAGGGCGTGGACGGCAACGGCGGAATCACCGCTACCCCCTGTGGTGTCTGCCAAGCGTGCTCTGATATTGATAGCGGACGGTTTGTGGATTACACCGAGCTGGACGCCGCGAGCAACCGCGGTGTGGACGAGGTGCAGGCCCTGCTGGAGCAGGCGGTCTACAAGCCGGTGCAGGGGCGCTTCAAGGTCTTCATGATCGACGAAGTGCACATGCTCACCAACACGGCGTTCAACGCCATGTTGAAGACGCTGGAAGAGCCCCCCGAGTATTTGAAATTCGTATTGGCCACCACCGACCCGCAAAAGGTGCCGGTGACCGTGCTCAGCCGCTGCCTGCAGTTCAACCTGCGGCCCATGGCGCCCGAGACCATCCGCGAGCATCTGACCAAGGTGCTGGAGGTCGAGCAGGTCAGTTCCGAGGTGCAGGCCCTGCGCCTGCTGGCCCGCGCCGCACGGGGCTCGATGCGCGATGCCTTGAGCCTGACCGACCAGGCGATCGCCTTCGGCTCCGGCCAGTTGCAAGAGGCTACCGTGCGCCAGATGCTGGGCAGCGTGGACCGGAGCTATGTGTTCCGCCTGATCGAGGCGCTGGCGCTGGGCGACGGCAAGACCGTGGTGGAGACCTCTGAGGCGCTGCGCTTGAATGGCCTGAGCGCAGCCTCTACGTTGGAAGAAATGTCTACCGTACTGCAGCGCATGGCCGTGCTGCAGGCCGTGGGCGGCGGGGCGGCAGACGACTCCGACCCTGAAGCTGCCGACACGGCGCGCCTGGCCGGCCTGATGGCGGCGGATGAAACCCAGCTGCTGTACAGCATCTGCCTGCACGGCCGGGCGGATTTGGGCCTGGCGCCCGACGAATACGCCGCGCTGACCATGGTGTTGCTGCGCCTGTTGGCCTTCAAGCCGGCGGCGGACAGCGCTGCGCCCCGCGTTGGCACTGCGCCACTGGCTGAAAAAAAAACTCTAGCTGACGCTGCGCCCCGGGTGGCGGCAGCGGCCGCCCCGATTCCGGTACCCGCCCCGGTGCAAGCCCCTGTACCGGTTCCCGTGCGCGTGGCACCCGCGGTGCCGGCTGCCGTGCCCGTCGTCGCGAAGCCCTCCACCCCGGTGGTTCAGCCCTGGGAAGACACGCCCGCCGTGCCCCCTGTGGCATCGGACGCCCCTGCAGAACCCGAGGTGATCCCGCCGGGCCAGGTGCTGTCGGTGCGTGAAAGCGGTCCCGCCGAACCGCAAGAGCCTGACGACCTCTATGAAGAGGAGAATGGGCCGCTAGCCCCCGTAGCCATTGCGCCAGCAGCTACTAAAGTTGTAGCGGTTCCTGTGCGCACGCAAGTGGAAAATCGGGCCGATGCCGTGGCGTCTCAAGCGCCCGCAGTGCTGATTCCTACCGAAGAGGGCGATTTCTGGCATGCCACGGTGCAGCAACTGATCGCGGCCGAGTCCATCAACGCCTTTGTGCGCGAACTGGCCCTGCAATCCCAGCTGGTGGCGCGCGACACCGACCAGTGGCTGCTGCGCCTGGAGCGTGAAACCCTGAACCAGGCCGGCACGCGGGACCGACTGACGCAGGCGCTCAATGCCGCGGGCTTCCCCATCACGCTGGCGGTGGAAATTGGCCGCGTGACCGACTGCCCGGGCCGGCGCAACGCCGCGGCCTCGGCCGAGAAGCAGATCACGGCCGAGAAGATAATCCTCAGCAACCCTTTCGTGCAAACCATGATGCGAGACTACGGCGCCAAAATCGTGCCCGGCTCCATCAAGCCCCTGTAACGGGGCGCTTTGCTTTTTCTCTCCCTCACTCTCAAGGAAATCCATGTTCAACAAAGGACAACTCGCTGGTCTCATGAAGCAGGCGCAAGCGATGCAGGACAACATGAAAAAAGCCCAGGACGAGCTGGGCAACATCGAAGTCACCGGTGAGTCTGGTGCTGGCTTGGTCAAGGTCACCATGACCTGCAAGCACGACGTCAAGCGCATCACCATCGACCCCAGCCTGCTGGCCGACGACAAGGACATGCTGGAAGACCTGGTGGCAGCAGCCTTCAATGCCGCCGTGCGCAAGGCTGAAGAAACCTCGGCCGAGAAGATGGGCAAGCTCACCGCGGGCATGCCTGGCCTGCCCGGTGGCATGAAGTTCCCGTTCTGACGCCGCGGCCCCGTTGTGTCTGACACCAACGCCCTTGACGCCCTGATCCAGGCGCTGCGCCGCCTGCCGGGTGTGGGGGTGAAGTCTGCGCAGCGCATGGCGTTTCACCTGCTGCAGCATGACCGGCCCGGCGCACAGCTGCTGGCACAGGCTTTGCATGAAGCGTCTGCCCAGGTGCACCACTGCGAACGTTGTCACACCTTCACCGAGGCGCAGGTCTGCGCCACCTGTGAGGATGTGCGGCGCGACCGCAGCCAGCTCTGCGTGGTGGAAACCCCGGCCGACCAGTCGGCCATGGAGCGCACGGGGGCCTACAAGGGCCTGTACTTTGTGCTGATGGGCAAACTGAGTCCGTTGGACGGTGTGGGCCCCCATGATTTGGGGCTGAAAAAACTGTTCGAACGCGCCTGCGATGGGGTGGTGCAGGAGGTCATTTTGGCCACCAACTTCACCGCCGAGGGCGAGGCCACGGCTTATGTGATTGCCGAGGGCCTGAAGGCCCGCGGCTTGCGGCCCACGCGCCTGGCACGCGGGGTGCCCGTGGGCAGTGAGCTGGAGTATGTGGATCTGGGCACCATTGCCCATGCTTTGGTGGACCGGCGTTGAACCGCGCAGTCCTCCGTTTGTTTTTGAGAAAGTAAGTTGTTCATGCAATACGCCCACTTCACAGTCGCCTATTGGTGTGTGCTGATCGCCGCCGTGCTGCCGATTGTTTGCGCTGGTCTGGCCAAGTCCGGCCGCATCAACATGCCGCGACGCGAAGGCGGTTTCGACAATGTGCACCCACGTGATTGGCTGGCCCGCCAGACCGATTGGCGCGCGCGCGCCAACGCGGCCCAGGCCAATAGCTTTGAGGCACTGCCGTTCTTCATCGGTGCGGTCATCATTGCCCACCAATTGGGTGCCCACCAGGCGCGGCTGGATATTCTGGCCTTCCTGTTTGTCGTGGTGCGCATGCTCTACATCATGATGTATGTGTCAGGCATGGGCACGGCCCGCACCGTGGTGTGGACGGCGGGCTTTGCGGTGAATATCGCTATCTTGCTGGTCGGCTACCGCTAAGCCCCAGCTGCACGGGCAAGGTCAGTGGCGGGCCAGCTTGGTGCCGCCTGACTTGCCACTCTTTTTAGCGGTCGCCTTGCCCTTGGCTGCAGCAGCGTGGCCCGACTTGGCCGCCACCTTGGTGCCTGCGTGTTTGCCGCCGGCCTTGGCGCTGGCGCTGCGTGCATGGCCCTTGCCAGCGGGCAGGTAAATCACCACGTGCTGCCCCGCCTTGAAGCTGGCGCTGGCGCTCACCTTGTTCCAATCGGCTACGGTGGCCGCACTCACCTTGTATTTGCGGGCGATGCTGGCCACCGTCTCGCCCTTGCCGGCGCGCACGGTGCTGCGCTTGAGCACCACCTCGGGCGCCAGGGACAGTTGGCCGTTGTCCGCTACCTTGACGGTCACGTCCTGCATGTGGGCCGAGCGCGGCACCAGCAGGGTGGAGCCTGCGCGGATCAGCACACGCGGTGGAATGTTGTTCATGCTGCGCAATTCGCTCTCGGACATGCCCACGCGCTTGGCCACATCGGCCGGGCGCAGGGTGGTCGGTGCCACCCAGGCGGTCCAGCTGGCCAGGCGCCCGCCGCCATAGGCTTCCAGGTTGGACTGGAATACCTCGGCGTTGTCCCAGGGCAGCAGAATTTGCGGCGTGCCCGCGGCCAGGATCACGGGGCGGTTGATCGAGGGGTTCAGCGCCTTAAAGTCGTCCACCGGCACCTCGGCCAGCTTGGCGGCCAGCGCCACGTCAATGTCGCGGCGGATGGTGACGGTCTGAAAGTAGGGGTGGTTTTCAATCAGCGGCAGCTTGGAACCAAACTGGGCCGGGTTGGAGACGATGTTTTTAACGGCCTGCAACTTGGGCACGTAAAACCGGGTCTCCATGGGCATGTTCAGGTCCACATAGCTGGTGGCCAGGCCCGCGCGCTTGTTTTTGCCCACAGCACGCTGGACGCTGCCTTCGCCCCAGTTGTAGGCGGCCAGGGCGAGGTGCCAGTCGCCAAACATGCCGTACAACTTTTGCAGATAGTCCAGCGCAGCGCGGGTAGACGCCAGCACGTCACGGCGGTCATCGCGGAAGGTGTTCTGCTTGAGTTCAAAGTACTTGCCAGTGGCAGGCATGAACTGCCACATGCCGGCCGCCTTGGCACCGGATACCGCTTGGGGGTTGAAGGCACTCTCAATGAAGGGCAGCAGGGCCAACTCGGTCGGCATGCCACGCACCTCCAGCTCCTCCACGATGTGGAACAGGTACTTCTTGGAGCGCTCGGTCATCCGAAAGATGTAGTCCGGGCGCGTGGCGTACCACTGCTCACGGTCGTGCACCAAGTCGTTCTGCAGATCCGGCATGGCATAGCCACGGCGAATGCGCTCCCACAAGTCGGCTGGTGGTGCCAGCGCGACCACGGTGCGCGACGACAGGTTCTGCGTGTCGATCGGGCTCAGTGGCGCGTTGTTGTCGGCGCTGCGGTCGGTGGGGCGTGGCGCAGCCGCTGGGGCTGGGCGTTTGAGTTCGCGGCTGGATTGCAGGGTCAGGCCATCGTTGGAGCGAGGGGCTGGCGCGGAGGCGGTGGTCTGGGGGGCGGTACTTGCCGTGGTGTCAGGGCCGGTAGTGGCACAGGCGCCCAGTAGCAGGACGGCGGCCAGGCCAGCGATTTTGAAAAGGCTCATCGGTATTCGTTTTTCCATAGTCGCAGGGTGGCAAACACGCCATGCTGGTCCACACTGCGGCTGTCAAAGCGGCGGGCGGATGCCTGGATGGCGGCTTGCGTGCTGCGTAAAAAAGGGTTGATGCGTTGTTCCAGCGCGATGGAAGAGGGGAGGGTCGGCAGGCCTTGGGCGCGTAGCGCTTGGCAGCGGGCTTGGTAGTCCTGCAGATCGGCATTGCCAGCGTCGACTTCCATGGCAAAACGCAGGTTGCTCAGGGTGTATTCGTGGGTGCAGCATACCCGCGTTTGCGGTGGCAGCGCCGCCAAGCTTTGCAGGGAATGGTCCAGCTGCGCCGCCGTGCCCTCAAACAGGCGCCCGCAGCCACCGCTGAAGAGCGTGTCGCCACAAAACACCAGCGGCAGCCCGTCCATGTCGGGGCAAAAGTAGGCAATGTGCCCGGCGGTGTGGCCGGGTACATCCATCACATTGAATTGCAGCCCCAGGCATTCCAGGCGGTCGCCCTGGGTCAGGCGTTGCAGGGGTTCGGGGATGGTTTCGCGTGCCGGGCCAAATACTTGGGCACCGGTGGCGTCGCGCAAGGCGTCTACGCCACCCGTGTGGTCGGCATGGTGGTGAGTGACTAGAATGCCACGAAGTTGTACGCCTTCACGCTGCAGCGCCTGCAATACGGGCGCAGCGTCCCCCGGGTCCACCACCAGCGCCCCTTGTCCATCGTGCAACATCCAGATGTAGTTGTCAGTAAAAGCGGGCAGTGGTATTAACTTCATGAGCGAACAAATTATAGGTTTGCAGGACTGGTTCCAGACACCGGCGGGTCAGTACCTGCTGGAATGGGAGCACCAGCAGTTGGAAAGCGCGGTGGCGGACATCTTTGGTTACCACGCCCTGCAGCTGGGCGTACCCGAACTGGCCGGTTTGCAGGCCAACCGCATGCCACACCGCTGGATGGCCGTGCAGCACACCGACGCCGCCCAGGGCGAGGGCCTGCAGACCGTTGATGTGTTGACCGACTTTGCGGCCCTGCCGTTCCCGGCGTGCAGCCTGGACCTGGTGGTACTGCCCCACACCCTGGAATTCAGCGCCGACCCCCATGCGACGTTGCGCGAGGTGGAGCGCGTACTGGTGCCGGACGGACGCGTGGTGCTGTGCGGAATGAACCCCACCAGTCTATGGGGCCTGCGCCAGCGGCGCGCGCGCCTGTACCAAAAGTTCGGCTTTGGCACGTTGTTTCTGCCGGACTGTGGCGACCATATCGGCTACTGGCGCCTGCGCGATTGGCTGCGCCTGCTGAGTTTCGAGGTGGAAGTGGGGCGCTTTGGCTGCTACCGCCCGGCGGTGGACAGCCCGCAGTGGTTGCAGCGCACGGCCTGGATGGACAGCGTTGGCCCGCGCTGGTGGACAATTTTTGGCGCCGCCTATTTTGTGGTGGCCGTCAAACGCGTGCGCGGTGTGCGCATGCTGGGGGCGGCCTGGCGTGCGACACCGGCACTGGCGAAGCAGGCGGCCCCCGCAGCGCAGAGAATGCACCCGATTGAAACAAGGAAAAACGATTGAACCAAGCTTTGAATTCCGTGGTGATTTACACCGATGGCGCCTGCAAGGGCAACCCCGGCCCTGGCGGCTGGGGCGTGTTGCTGCGCTCACCCGACGGTACCGAAAAGGAACTATGTGGCGGTGAGCTGGGTACTACCAACAACCGCATGGAAATGATGGCTGTGATCCAGGCGCTGACCGCGCTCAAGCGCCCCTGCGCCGTGGTGCTGCATCTGGATAGCCAGTACGTGCTCAAGGGCATCACTGAGTGGCTGGTGGGCTGGAAAGCCAAGGGCTGGAAAACGGCGGCCAAACAGCCCGTCAAGAATGTGGACCTCTGGCAGCAGCTGGACGCCCTGGTATCAGGCGGTGGCCACAAGATCGATTGGCGCTGGGTCAAGGGCCACGCTGGAGACCCGGGCAACGAACGCGCAGACGCCTTGGCCAACCAGGGCGTAGAAGTTGCGCTGAAAGCGCGCTAGCCGGCGCGCGTCCCCCGGCAGACATGGGGGTGGAATAACGTCCTGTTACATTCGCGAGCGCTGACTTCCATTCTTTTCGGTTACCACTTCATGGCATCTAAAGTTATCTATACCTCGGTCGCGGTGTTGGGCATTGCGGGCTTGTCTGCCGCTGCCTGGTGGTACCAATCCCGGCCACAAGGCCCGCAAGAGATCACGACCAACCCGGCCAACGCCGCGTCGGCCAGTAAATCGCCGGCAGGCGCGGCTCCCCGTGCAGCTGGGGTGGAAGTGGCCAAAGTGGAGCAAGTGTCTTTGCAGGACGATGCGCAATCGGTGGGCAGCTTGCGCTCTCGCCAGAGCGTGATGCTGCGCCCCGAAGTGGCGGGCCGTGTGGTGAGTCTGGGGTTTCAGGACGGAGCGCCGGTGCGCAAAGGGCAACTGCTGGTGCAACTGGAAGATACGCTGCAACGCGCCGAGCTGAGCCAGGCCCAGGCCCAGGTGTCTATCGCCCAGGCCAACCTCAAACGCAACCAGGAGCTGGTGGCACAGAACTTCGTGGCCCAGCGTGTGCTCGATGAGAGCGCCGCCAATGTGCAGGTGGCCCAAGCCCAGTTGGCGTTGGCCCAGGCTCGCCTGGGGCGCATGGCCATCGTGGCGCCGTTTGACGGTACCGTGGGCTTGCGCAATGTGAACCTGGGCGACTATGTGAAAGATGGTGCGGATTTGGTGAACCTGGAAGACACCGGCAGCATGCTGGTCGACTTCCGCCTGCCAGAGCGCTACCAGCGCAAGATCAAGCTGGGCCAGGGCGTTGAAATGGTGCTGGACGCGTTTCCGGGGCGCGTGTTCAAGGCACGCATTGAGGCGATTGACCCGTTGCTTGATGCCAATGGCCGTTCCATTGGCATCCGGGCCATGCTGCCCAATACGGCGGGAGAGGCAGCTGTGCCTGCGACCAAGGAGGCTGCCAAAGCTCCCGCACAACCTGTACAGAAGTCTGCACGCGGAGCTCAACCGGCAAGTGCTGCCAAGGGTGGCGCTACCGGGCCGTTGCGTCCCGGCATGTTTGCACGCGTGACCGCCGTGTTTGGCGTCAATGATTCGGCACTCGTAGTGCCCGAGGAAGCGATTGTTCCCCAGGGTGGCAAGCAGTTCGTGATTCGGGTGGTGGAGCCTTCGCAGGTTCCGACTGCCACTGGCCTGCCGGCCGACACCCAGTGGGTGTCGTTGCGCCAGGAGGTCAAGCTGGGGGTGCGCCGCCAGGGCAAGGTGGAGGTGCAGGAAGGTGTGAGCGAGGGCCAGACCATTGTGGTGGCCGGCCAGCAGCGCCTGCAAAAAGACGGTACCCCGCTGCGCATCGTCGAGCTCGGTCGTCCCGCCGCTGCCCCTGCGGGCGCCGCATCTGCGCCGCAGGCCGCGGCCTCGTCTTCCCGTTAATTTCTGAGGCAGACGCACCATGCAGTTGGCGGAAACCTCCATTCGTCGCCCGGTCTTCGCGACCGTGCTGTCCCTGCTGATCATGCTGGTGGGCGCGGTGTCGTTCAATCGGTTGTCGGTGCGCGAATACCCCAAGATCGACGAGCCCGTGGTGACGGTCACAACGCAGTTTTCCGGCGCCTCGAGTGAGGTGGTGGAAGCCCAGGTCACCAAGATTCTCGAAGACTCCTTGGCTGGTATCGAAGGGGTGGATGTCATCACCTCCAGCAGCCGCCAGGAGCGCAGTCAGATATCGATTCGCTTTGCGCTGTCACGCGATGCTGATTCGGCCGCGGCCGATGTGCGCGACAAGACCTCGCGCGTGCGCCAGCGCCTGCCGCAGGGCATTGACGAGCCGGTGATTGCCAAGGTGGAGGCGGATGCCTTTCCCGTGATTTTCCTGTCGCTGAGTTCGGACACGCATTCGGCGCTGCAACTCTCGGAAATGGCCAACACGCTGGTCAAACCCATTTTGCAGACGGCACCCGGTGCTGCCGATGTGACGGTGCAGGGGGAGCGCAAGTTCTCCATGCAGATCGCGCTGGATCCCGCCAAGCTGGCCGCGTATCGCCTGACAATACAGGACGTGGAAGACGCCTTGCGCCGGTCCAATATTGAAGTACCCGCGGGGCGCATCGAAAGTACCTTGCGCGAATTCAATGTGACGGCAGCTACCGATTTGCGCCGCCCGCAGGAGTTTGCGCAGGTGGTAGTGAAGTCGGTGAACGGTTTTCCGGTGCGCATTGGCGATGTGGCACGCGTGCAGCAGGGCCCGGCCAACGAACGCACCAGCGTGCGGCTGAACGGCCGCGATGCGATCGGTGTCGGCGTGATTCGCCAGGCGACGGCTAACCCGTTGGACCTGTCTGCTGGCGTGCGCCAGCTGATGGTCAAGATCCAGAAAGACCTGCCACCCGGTGTGACCGTGGATGTGGCCAACGACAACTCAGTGTTTATCGACCGCTCCATCAAGGCGGTGTACCAGACCATCGTGGAAGCCTCGGTGTTGGTGGCGCTGGTGATCTTTCTGTTCCTGCGCACGCTGCGTGCGGCCATCATCCCGCTGGTTACGATTCCGGTCGCCCTGATCGGCACTTTTGCGCTGATGGCATTGGCCGGGTTCAGTATCAACACGCTGACACTGCTGGCCCTGGTGCTGGCGATTGGCCTGGTGGTGGACGATGCCATCGTGATGCTGGAAAACATTTACCGCCACATTGAAGATGGCATGCCGCCGTTCCAGGCGGCCATCCGCGGTGCGCGCGAAGTGGGCTTTGCCATTGTGGCGATGACGCTCACGCTGGTGGCCGTGTATGTGCCGCTGGCCTTTGCGCCAGGGCGCACGGGCCGCCTGTTCACCGAATTTGCGCTGGCGTTGGCGGGCGCGGTGACGGTGTCGGGCGTGGTCGCGCTAACGCTCTCGCCCATGATGTCTTCCGTGCTGTTGCGTCACAACCCCAAGCCTGGGTGGTTTGACCGCACCATGGAGCATCTGCTGGAGTCCTTTACCAAGGGTTACGGCTGGGTGCTGGCATGGACGTTGCGCCATCGCTGGCTGGTGGTGTTGGTGATGGTGGGCAGCGGTGTGGTGTCGTGGTCGGTGATGTCCGACATCAAGCGCGAACTCTCTCCGCTGGAAGACCGGGGCGTGGTGCTGGCACAGCTGAATGCACCCGATGGCTCGACGCTGGACTACACCAACCGCTATGCACGTGCCATCGAAAAGGTGGGGGAGAGCTACCCGGAGTTTGACCGCGTCTTCTCCACCATCGGCAACCCCACCGTGGCGCAGGGCAACGTGTTTTTCCGGGCCGTGCCCTGGGAGGAGCGCAAGCGCAGCACGCTGGAAATGGCCAAGGAGATGACGCCGCGCATTTCGGGCCTGTCCGGCGTGACCGCATTTCCCGTGACGCCTCCGTCCCTGGGACAGGGCTTTACCCAGCGTCCGGTGAACTTCGTGATCATCACTTCCGAGAGCTACCAGAACCTGTCGCAAGCCGTGCGTGCGTTCCAGGACGAATTGGCCAAGAACCCCGGCTTTCTGCAAGTGGATACCGATTTGCGCCTGAACAAACCCGAATTCCGTATGGAGGTGGACCGGGAGCGGGCGGCAGACCTGGGTGTGGGCGTGGACACCATTGCGCGTTCGGTAGAGACCATATTGGGCGGGCGCAACGTGACCCGCTACAAACGGGAGGGCGAGCAGTACGACGTGGTGGTGCAGACCCTGGCCAGCGGCCATGACGCGCCAGAAGACATTGACAGGATCTTTGTGCGGGCCAAGGGAGATGCCATGGTGCCCTTGTCGGCCTTGGTGAAAATTCGTGAGGTGGTGGTGCCGCGCGAGCTCAACCACTTTGGCCAGCGGCGCTCTGCCACCATCACCGCCAACTTGTCTGCCGACTACTCGCTGGGACAGGCGCTGGATTTTCTGGATGCGACGGCCAAAAAGGTGTTGAAACCCGGCTACGCCACCGACGTGAACGGCTCCAGCCGCGAGTTCAAGAAGTCGTCGGATTCACTGACGCTGGTGTTCTTGCTGGCGCTGGTGTTCATTTTTCTGGTGCTCGCAGCGCAGTTTGAAAGCTTTGTAGACCCCTTGGTGATCATGCTGAGCGTGCCGCTGTCCATGGCGGGCGCCTTGGTGGCGCTCAAATGGTCGGGTGGGACGCTGAACGTGTTCAGCCAGATCGGTTTGATCACCCTGGTGGGGCTGATCACCAAGCACGGCATTTTGATGGTGGAGTTTGCCAACCAGCTGCGAGAGCAGGGCATGGCGACCTTGCAGGCGATCCAGCAATCGGCTTCGCAGCGCATTCGTCCGATTTTGATGACCACCGGTGCCATGGTGCTGGGTGCCATTCCGCTGGCGTTTGCCAAGGGCGCCGGGGCCGAAAGCCGGCAGCAAATTGGGTGGGTGATTGTGGGTGGCATGACCGTGGGTACCTTGCTCACGGTGTTTGTGGTACCCACCATGTACACCCTGTTGGCACGCAAGCACGCACCGGGCGCCAAGAAAGACACCGCCTGAGACGAGACTCTCTGCCTTTTCAGCCGCCGATGTAGCTCATCTCCACACGGCGGGCGCTGGTGGTGCTGTCCGCGGGCTGGCTGGCCCGCAACTCTGAGTAGCGGTCGCTTCGACCTTGCCAGATATGGGCAATGGCCGATGCCAGCTCTGCCTCGCTGTGACCACCGCGCAGCAGGCTGCGCAGATCGTGGCCCTGGCTGGCAAACAGGCAGGTGTAGAGCTGGCCTTCGGTCGAGAGTCGGGCGCGGTTGCAGCTGCCGCAGAACGCCTGGGTCACGCTGCTGATCACGCCAATTTCTCCGGCGGTGGTGTCATGGAGACCCTCTGCATCGGCATAGCCCCAGCGCTCCGCGGTTTCTCCCGGTGCGCTGTGTTCCAGCGCCAGCAGGGGAAATTCCTCACGGATGCGTTCCACCACCTGGGCCGAAGGCAGCACCTCGTCCATGCGCCAGCCATTGGTGGCGCCCACGTCCATGTATTCAATGAAACGTAGCACCACGCCGGTTCCTTTGAAGTGGCGGGCCATGGGCAAAATTTCCTGGTCGTTGGTACCGCGTTTCACCACCATATTGACCTTCACCGGGCCCAGGCCTGCCGCCAGCGCAGCGTCGATGCCATGCAGCACATCGCCCACCGGGAAGTCCACATCGTTCATGCGACGAAACACCGTGTCGTCCAGTCCGTCCAGGCTCACCGTGACCCGTTGCAGTCCGGCGTCCTTCAATGCCTGGGCTTTGCGTGCGAGCAGCGATCCGTTGGTGGTCAGTGTCAGGTCCGGGGCATGTCCCTCGGGCGTGCGCAACTGTGCCAGTTGGCCAATCAGTACTTCAATGTTTTTGCGCAGCAGGGGCTCACCGCCGGTCAGGCGGATTTTGGACACTCCATGGGCGACAAAGTGGCGCGCCAGGCGGGTGATTTCTTCAAAGCTGAGCAGGTCGCTGTGGGGCAGGTAGGCGTAGTCCTTGTCGAACACGTCCTTGGGCATGCAGTAGCTGCAGCGAAAGTTGCAGCGGTCCGTCACGCTGATGCGCAAATCATGCAGAGGCCGGCCCAGGCGGTCACCCAGGTGACCGGTTGCTGGGACCTGCACGGCCGACTCCAGCACAGAGCGCGGCACCTGCAACGCTGCCGAGCGCTGGTCGACCAGAGGGACTATCCGTTGTGTACTGGGTGCAGCCATGGGCATATTGTCCACGCCTTGCCTGGTGCGCCCTGAAACCCAGTGCAAAATCACCCTACAAGTATTACAAGGTCTTTCGTTGGGGAAACGCCTATGTCTACCAAACTTATCGCTGTCACCTTCCTGCTGTCCAGTACGCTGGTCGAGGCCCAAACGGGCGCGGCGGTGAGCGAGCGCGACTTTCTGGGCGACATGCCTGTGGTGTTGTCGGTGTCGCGTCTGTCGCAACCGGTGGACGAAGCGCCGGGCGCTGTCACCGTGCTAGACCGGCAATTCATCCGCAACTCCGGCGCGCGTGATGTGGCAGATTTGCTGCGCTTGGTGCCCGGTTTTCAGACCACCACGTCCTTTGAAACCGATGCGCCACTGGCCTCCTACCATGGCCGTAGCGATGACTGGGCCAACCGCATCCAGGTGCTGGTGGATGGTCGCTCGGTGTACTCCGGCCATTTGCAGGGCTCGGCCGGCTTGGGCTTGCAGACCCTGGCGCTGGACGACATTGCGCGCATCGAGGTTTTGCGGGGGTCCAACTCCGCCACCTACGGCGCCCGTGCTTTTTTGGGGGTGATCAACATCATTTCCAGAGACGCTAGAGATGTGGGGTCCACTGCCTCTTTGACGCTGGGAGATAACAATGTGGCAGACGCAGGTGCCAGTATCGGCTGGGGCTTGCCTGGCGCTACCTACCGGCTCAGTGTAGACAGCCGGGGTGACCAGGGACTGCGCCGCACCTATGGCGGCAACCGGGTGTCGCGGGTGAATGCTGTGGCTTCGTTGGATGCTGGGGGCGGGGCGGAGCTGGACATGCGCGTGGGCGCATTGGGCATTGATTCCGGGCGCGGGTCTGCCGACTCGCCGGGCAACATTGCGCGTATGCGGTTCCTGGGCTCGCAGTTTGTGCAGGTCGACTGGCGTAAACCACTCGAAGGTGACCAGGATATACAGCTGAGTTTTTCTCACACCCAGAACACGCACAAAGACAACTTTCTCTACCAAAGTACAGACCTCATCAATGGTGTCAATTACTTCGGAGCCCTGGTCGACTTTGGCGCCCAGGAACTGAATGACGCGCTGTCATTGCAGCACACCGTGGTGCATACCTTGAGCCTGCGTTCGGTGTGGGGGCTGGAGGTCCGGCGGGAGCAGGTGACCTCGCACTCCAGTTTCGATACGCGGAACGAGGTGGTATCGAATTTCTCTCGCCTGTTTGGCAGCGCCGAGTGGCGTTTGCAGCCCGACTGGGTCTTGAACGCGGGTGCCATGGCCGAGCAAAGCGATATGGGCGGTGGCACTTTTTCACCGCGGCTGATGTTGAACTGGCACGCGCTGCCTGGCCACACGCTGCGTGCCGGGGTGTCGAGTGCATTTCGTCCGCCCAGTGCGTACGAGAAATACGCGGCGGTGCGCTACTACGATGCCAACGGCGCCAACCCCCTCACTACGGTGCAGAGCACTGGACAGCTGCTACCGGAGAAAATTTTCACCCGCGAGCTGGGCTACAACTACAACCTGCAGAAGCAGGGCGTTTCAGGGGATGTGCGTTTCTTCGACGAGCGCATCACGGATGGCATTGAGCGCCCAGCCAATCTGTCGCCGGAGGACTACCAGAACATCGAGAACTTCAGCATCACCGGGGTGGAGCACCAGATCCAGTGGAAGCCCAGCGCCGCTACCCAGCTGTTTGCCACCCAGGCCTGGACACAAATTGCTGGCGCCGAGCGCTTCAAGACCACCCATGGCGCGGCACGCTTTGCGGCATCGTTGATGGCGGTGCATACGCTGTCGTCCGGCACCACGTTGTCGCTGATGCACCAGCAGTCCGAGGACATTGGCCTCATGTCGGGCAGCGACAAGCTGTACTCCGTAGGACGCACCGACTTCCGTATTGCCAAAGGCTTTTTGCTGGGCAAGAACAAGGCCGAGTGGGCCTTCACGTTACAAAACCTCGACGTGCCCTCACGCGATGGCGACGCCAAGTTCATGTTTGAACGCAGGGCCCTGGTGAGCCTGCGTGTGGAGAACTGAACGGATGTTGGGTCTGGCAGTGCTTCCGCGATGTCTGGCTGCGCTGGCGCTATGGTGTGCCGGTGCGTGCTGGGGCGCGGACGTTGTCATTCTCAGCAGCGAACGCAGCGCCGGCTATTCCGAAGCCGCCCAAGCCGTGGTGGCCGAGCTGGTGCGCTCAGGGGTGGACCGTGCCGACATTGCACAGCTGGTGGTACCGGACGTGCCGGGTGCCGAGGTCGTGGGCCTGCAGGGCGGCAAGGTCTGGATTACCTTGGGGGCAGAAGCCCTCGGCCGAGCCTTGCCGCGCGAGGGGCGCCCGCCCATCATTGCGGCCCTGATTCCGCGCCTGGGATTTGAGCGCATCGTGCGCGAGACGGTGCACAAGTCCACGGCCGGTGTGGCCGCGCTGTACCTGGACCAGCCATTTACGCGCCAGCTGGACCTGCTGCACCTGGCCCTGCCCGATGCCAAACGGGTAGGTGTGCTGTGGGGCCATGAGTCGATGCTGCAGCAGGCCGGGCTGATCGCCGCCGCGCAGTCGCGCGGGCTGGAAATTGTGGGCGGCACCGTGACGTCGCCCATCACCCTGTACGCGGGGCTCAAAACCGTGTTGAGCGACACCGATGTGCTGCTGGCCGTAGCCGATCCTGCCGTCTACAACGGCACCACGATTTCCAATATTCTGCTGGCGACCTACCGTTCTCGTGTCCCCTTGGTGGCGTTTTCGCCGGCCTATACCAAGGCAGGGGCCCTGATGTCTTTGCACAGCGCTCCACGCCAGGTGGGCGGGCAGGCGGCCACCATGGCCCGGGTTCTGCTGCAGGGCGGGGCGGTACCCGTATCGCAGTACCCGCAGGAGTTCAGCGTGGTGGTGAACGACTACGTGGCCCGGTCGCTGGGGTTGACACTGGACGAAGGCGTGCTCAGTGAGCGCCTGCGCCGCCTGGAGAGGCGCCCATGATGTTTCCAGGCATTCGCGCCCGCATGCTGGCTGCGGCGCTGCTCCCGGTCTTCCTGGTGGTGGTGGCACTGGTCGGCATTTTCTGGACCAGCCGCGTCGCGGATCTGGACGAATCGCACGACCTGCGCGCCAAGCTGATGGCGCGCCAGGCGGCGCTGGCCAGCGAGTACGGGCTGTTCTCTGGCAACGTGTCGGCACTGCAGGTGGTGCTGGGGGGCGTACAGCGCGAGGCCGATGTGCGCTCCGTGGCGGTGTTTGACGTGGATGGCCGCATGCTGGCCAGCACCGGGGTTCTGCAGTACAAAGGTCTGCAAGAAGCCAAGGGCGCGGTGTACCAGGCCTTCCAGCGCAGCCGTGACGTGGATGTGCTGGCCGAGCCGGTGGCCTCCAGCAGTGTGCCGCTGGATGATTTCTTTGGCTCCAGTGTCGCCCCGCCCACGCCACCGGCCCCCCTGGTGCTGGGCCACGTGGTGGTGGAGATTTCCCGGGGCCGCCTATTGGCGCGTGAGCGCGAGTTGCTGCTGGTGGCGCTGGCCGTGGGCTTTGCCGGCTTGGTGCTGGGCGGATTTTTGGCCACCCGCATGGGGGAAGGTGTGGTGCGGCCCGTGCTGCGCGTGTCACGCATGATCGAGCGTATCGGCGAGGGTGACCTGACGCCTAGCTCGGAAGCCTTGCCCACCGATCCCCTGTATGTGTTGCAAACCCGTTTGAACCAGATGGCGCAGCGCTTGGCCTGGGGCCGCGAGGAAATGGAATTCAGGGTGGAGTCGGCCACACGCGAATTGCGGTTGAAAAAAGAAGAGGCCGAAACCGCCACGCTGGCCAAGTCGCGGTTTTTGGCAGCCGCCAGCCATGACCTGCGCCAGCCCACCCATGCATTGGGCATGTTTGTGGCCCGGTTGGGGCAGTTGCCCTTGGATATTCCCACGCGCCAGCTGGTGGCCAGTCTGGAGGCCTCGGTGCAGTCCATGCAGGATTTGCTGGACGGCCTGCTGGACATTTCGCGCCTGGACGCCGGTGCTGTGCAAGTGCAGCGCGGTGCGGTCAACATTGGCGAACTGTTCACCAGCCTGCGCAAGGCGCTGCTGCCCCTGGCCGAGGGCAAAGGCCTGCGGCTGCGGGTGCGCCCTAGCCGCCACTGGGCACTGACCGACCCCATGCTGCTGCAGCGCATGGTGATGAACCTGGCCAACAACGCCCTGCGCTATACCGAGCGCGGTACGGTGCTCATCAGTTGCCGCAGTGTGGAGGGCGGGCCCACCCTGCGGCTGGACGTGTCCGACAGCGGCATTGGCATTTCGCCCACGCACCAGGCGGACATTTTCAAAGAGTTCTACCAGGTGGGCAATTCGGGCCGGGACCGGGCCCAGGGCCTGGGCTTGGGTCTCAACATCGTGGAGCGCACAGCGCAGCTGTTGGGCCACCCGATTGCCCTGCGCTCGGACCTGGGGTGTGGCACGCGCTTCTCTATTTTTCTGCCAGTGGCGCAGGCGGTGGACAGCCTCAGTGCGGTGGTGGCGCCAGAGCCCGCTGGGCTGCTGGGGCTGGAGGGCATGCGGGTGCTGGTGATCGAGGACGACGGCTTTGCGCTGGAGGCGATCAGCGATCTGTTGACCTCATGGGGTTGCGTGGTGCATGCAGCGGCGTCTGTGGCGCAGGCGTTGGACTTTGCCAATGGCTATGCCCCACCCGATGTGGTGCTGAGCGATTTCCGGCTGGGTGAGGATCGCAATGGCCTGGACGTGATCGCCATGGTCCGGGCCACGGCCCGGCGTGAGATTCCTGCGTGTTTGATGAGTGGCGATACGGACGCCACGCTGATTCAGGCTGCCAAGGACGCCGGGCTGACGCTGCTGCACAAACCGGTGCGTCCGGCCAAACTGCGCAGCCTGTTGCGCCGCCTGGCCATGGCGGCCGGGCCTGTGGTGGACGAGGCTTAGGCGGCCGGCTTAGTTGGCCTGGCTGGCGCGGTAGCCGCTGCGCGCAGCGGCCACAACGGCCTGGGTGCGGTTCTGCACATCAAAGTAGCGCAGGATGGCGGCCACATGGGTTTTGACAGTTTCTTCGGAGACGTTCAGGCTGGTGCCAATTTCGCGGTTCGAGCGGCCATCCAGCAGCTCGCGCAGCACCAGCTCCTGGCGCTGGGTCAGCGGGGGTTTGGAGGACGCGGCATCAAAGGGCAGGGCCCCGAAATCGCCTTCCAGCTCTAACGGTGAGTAGACGTCGCCGTCCAGTACCAGGCGCACGGCGTTCAACAACTCGTCGCTGAGGGTGGATTTGGTAACAAAGCCCGAGGCACCGGACTGCAGCACCTGGCGCATGACCTGGATGTTGGCCGAGCCCGACAGCATGACGATGGGCAGCTCTGGGTGGTCTTTGCCAAATACATCCAGGGCCTGCAGGCCGGTCATGTCGGGCAAGTGGTAGTCCAGCAACACCAGATCGATGTCCGGGTGGGCATCGGCAATGGCAAATGCCTGCGCGCAGGTGCCCGCCTGCAGCACGCTGACGTTTTCGTCCAGTCCTTTGAGCACCTGGTGCAGGCCTTCGCGCACCAGGGCATGGTCATCAATTACGAGTATTTTCACGGGTCGCTTCGAGACGGGCGGGGCTGCCCCAAAGCGCCATGGTAGCGTAAAGCGAAGACAGTTTGTTACATGAAAAAGGCCCGCCGAGGCGGGCCTTTGCAGGAAGCGGGGAGAACTCAGCCGCCGTGGATCTTCATCATCAGTGGCACGATGAGCAGCGCCACGATGTTGATGATCTTGATCAGCGGGTTCACCGCTGGGCCGGCCGTGTCTTTGTAGGGGTCACCCACGGTGTCACCGGTCACGGCAGCCTTGTGCGTCTCGGAGCCCTTGCCGCCATGGTGGCCGTCCTCGATGTACTTCTTGGCGTTGTCCCAGGCACCGCCGCCGGTGCACATGGAGATCGCCACAAACAGGCCGGTCACGATGGTGCCCATCAGCAGCCCCCCCAGGGCGGCGGGGCCGAGAACCAGGCCAACCACGATGGGTACGACCACAGGCAGCAGGGACGGAATCATCATTTCCTTGATGGCCGCCGTGGTCAGCATGTCCACTGCGGTGTCGTATTCGGGCTTGCCGGTACCGTCCATGATGCCCTTGATTTCCTTGAACTGGCGTCGCACTTCCACCACCACCGCACCGGCAGCGCGGCCCACGGCCTCCATCGCCATGGCACCAAACAGGTAGGGAATCAGGCCACCGATGAACAGGCCGATGATGACCATGGGGTCGCTCAAGTCAAAGGTGATGTGCTTGCCAAATGCGTCCAGCTTGTGGGTGTAATCGGCAAACAGCACCAGCGCGGCCAGCCCGGCGGAGCCAATCGCGTAGCCCTTGGTCACGGCCTTGGTGGTGTTGCCCACCGCGTCCAGCGGGTCGGTGATGTCACGCACGCTGGCGGGGAGTTCAGCCATCTCGGCAATGCCGCCGGCGTTGTCGGTGATGGGGCCATAGGCGTCCAGCGCCACCACGATGCCGGCCATGCTGAGCATGGAGGTGGCTGCGATGGCGATACCGTACAGGCCACCCAGGCTGAAGGCACTGTAGATGGCCGCACATACAAACAGCACCGGCCAGGCGGTGGAGCGCATGGACACACCGAGGCCGGCAATGATGTTGGTGCCGTGGCCGGTGGTGGACGCCTGGGCGATGTGTTGTACGGGCGCGTACTGCGTGCCGGTGTAGTACTCGGTGATCCAGACCAGCGCGCCGGTCAAGACCAGGCCCACGGTGCAGGCGCCGAACAGGCTACCAGCGGTGATCACATGGCCATCGGTCAGGGTGACAGCGGCAGGGAACAGCGACTGCGTGACAAAGTAGAACGCAATCAGCGACAGCACGCCGGCAATCGCCAGGCCCTTGTACAGCGCTGGCATCACGTTCTTCATGCCGGGCGAGGCCTTGACGAAGAAGCAGCCAATGATGGACGCCACAATCGACACCGCACCGAGTGCCAGAGGGTATAAAACGGCTGTAGCCCCCGCTGCACTTGCGAGAAGCGCTCCTAAAACCATAGTGGCGATCAGGGTCACTGCATAGGTTTCAAACAAGTCGGCCGCCATGCCGGCGCAGTCACCCACGTTGTCGCCCACGTTGTCGGCAATCACGGCCGGGTTGCGCGGGTCGTCTTCGGGAATGCCCGCTTCCACCTTGCCCACCAGATCGGCGCCCACGTCGGCGCCCTTGGTGAAAATGCCACCGCCCAGACGGGCGAAGATGGAAATCAGCGACGAGCCAAACGCAAAGCCGATCAGCGGATTGAGCTTGGCGGTGGTCACCATGCCGTCCGGCACCAGGTACCAGTAAAAGCCGGTCACGCCCAAGAGGCCCAGTCCCACCACCAGCATGCCTGTGATGGCGCCGCCGCGGAAGGCCACGTCCAGCGCGGGGCCGATGCCCTTGGTCGCTGCTTGGGCGGTACGCACATTGGCGCGCACCGACACGTTCATGCCGATGAAGCCGCAGGCGCCCGAAAGCACCGCGCCCACGACAAAGCCCACGGCGCTTAAGGAGTCCAGAAACACGCCAATCAAAATCGCCAGCACCACGCCCACAATGGCGATGGTCTTGTACTGGCGAGAAAGGTAGGCTGCGGCGCCGGTCTGGATGGCGGCTGCAATCTCTTGCATGCGCGCATTGCCGGCGTCTTGGGAAAGGATCCAGCTGCGTGCCCAAACACCGTACACCACGGCGATCAGTCCACAGCCAAGCGCTAGAAATAGCGCTGTGTTGCCCGTCATAGAAATACTCCTCTATGGTTGTTTCGCGAAGGAGGGAACAACGCTAGCGATGCCCCCGCTGCGTTGCTTCCTCAGTGCTCCAACCCCACGATGCAAGGGGAGATGATTGGCCAACGGGCCGAATGTAGCGTGCTTTGATGACAGTCCCGGGAAAACGCAAGTGCCAAGTCAGTAAAATCCGGGTTAATCCCTAGGTTTCCCCGAAGGTTTCCCGTTTCTTACTTTCAACAAAGAGCACACGCATGTCCCTCGACAAAGTCACCCCTGGCAGCAAAGTCCCCGAGGCGTTCAACGTCATCATCGAAATTCCCATGAACGCCGATCCGGTGAAGTACGAGGTGGACAAGGACTCTGGCGCCATTTTTGTGGACCGCTTCATGAGCACCGCCATGCACTACCCCACCAACTACGGCTATGTGCCCAAGACCATTTCCGGCGATGGCGACCCCGTGGACGTGCTGGTGATCACCCCCGTACCCCTGATTCCTGGTGTGGTGGTGACCTGCCGCGCCATCGGCATCCTGAAGATGACCGACGAAGCCGGCGAAGACGGCAAAGTGCTGGCCGTGCCCGTCGACAAGATCCTGTCGCTGTACAGCCAGTGGAAGAAGCCGGAAGACCTGAACCCCTTCCGCCTGAAGACCATCGCCCACTTCTTTGAACACTACAAGGATCTGGAAGAAGGCAAGTGGGTCAAGGTGCAAGGCTGGGAAGGCCCAGAGTCCGCCCAGAAGGAAATCATGGACGGCATTGCCAACTACAACAAGCAGCAGGCGTAACACCGGCTGCGGCAGGGTTTAGGGGTCAAATAGGCCTCTAGCCCCCGTCGATACTGCGCGAGCAGCTATCAAAAGAAGAGCGCTGACCCAGCCGGGTCAGCGCTCTTTGTGTTTGGCGTCCGGAAACACCCACTGCTGCAGCCGGCCCGTGGGTTCAAACGGTTTCCAGGCGCCCTGCGCCTGGGCCAACCGATCCGCCACCACCCACCAGGCCGTGGGGTTCAGGCCCAGACCGATGTGGCTGGCGAACACTTCCACGTTCTCGGTGTGCGGGTTGGTGCGGCTGGCGGCCTGCAGGCTGGCGGACCAGGCGACTACGCCGTCGGTGCGCGAATAGATGGAGGTGGTGGGCACGGGCGGTGCGGCCGGTAGGTCGAAGTTTTCCACCTCCTGGGTGATGCTGCGGCCGCTGGTGAGCTCGTACAGGCGCCAGGCGTTGGTGCTTTTGTGCGAGCCGGAAAACGGGCTGCCCAGGGTGATGACGCTGCGCACGTGGTCGGGCAGGGCCTTGGCCAATTCGCGGGCATAGATGCCGCCCAGGCTCCAGCCCACCAGGCTCACCTTCTCGCCGCTGGCCTCGGCCGTTTCTTGCACCTGGCGCTTGGCGGTTTCCAGCACACCGGCGCGTGGGCCAAAGTTGTAGCCCTGGTTCCAGCCCGAAATGTCGTAGCCCAGGTTTTTGAGGTAGCTGCGCAGCGGCAGCGTGGAGCCGTCGCTGGCCGATAGGCCGGGGAACACGATGACCGGGTGGCCATCGCCCGTCGGGGCTTTGGCCAGGGCGGGCCAGCTGGGTAGCAAAGACCACAGCTCCCAGGGGGCTCGCATTTCCAGCGCCATCAGCCAGGCGTTCGGGGCAGGGGGGTGATCGGTTTCCGGTGCGCTTGCTTTTGCCATACGACGTTGTTCAGGCGGCCTTCGCTGGCCGCTTTCTTGAAGAAGGGGTTTTCACAGTAGCAGCTTTTGCCGCTGCGCCCCGCCGTGGTGCAGCGGCTTTAGTTGGGGCACTCTGTTTTTTCGTCGCCTTGGTGACTGCGGGGGCGGTTTGTGGCGCTTTTTCGGCGTTGGCGCGGGCCAGCAGTGCGCGGCCTTCCTCAAACGCGGCTTCCAGCGCCCCGGTCAGGTCCTGCACCTGGGGCAGGGCGTCGCGGTCGGCAATCACGCCAAACTCCACGCTACCGGCGTAGGTCTGGATGGTGATGTTGAGCGCAATGCCGTGGACCACGATGGACATGGGGTGGAAGCTCAGCATGCGCGCACCGGCCAGGTACAGCGGTACCTGCGGGCCTGGCACGTTGCTGATGACCAGGTTGGCCATCATGGGCAGCCGCTTGGACAGGCCGGTGGCGCTGTAGGTCTTGAACGCGGCTTTGGCCACCCCGCCCACCACCCACGGCGCCAGCAACGAGGGGTAGTCGGTCGGCAGCATCGTCTTGAGGTTGGCCATGGCGTTCTTCACCTTGGCGGTGGAGGCCATGATGGCTTGCAGCCGTTTCAGCGGGTGGGCTAGGTGGGTGCCCAGCTCCACCACGGTCATGGAGGCCTGGGTGCTGTAGTCGTTGTTCCCCGCTTCGCGCAGGCTCACGGGCATGGCGGCCAGCAGGGGCTTGCGCGGAATGCTGCTGTGCTGCGCCAGGTAGCTGCGCAGCGCGGTGGCGCAGATCCACAGCACGATGTCGTTGAACGAACCACCCACGGCCTGCGCCATGGCACGGCAGTCGGCAAACGGCACGCTGGCCGTGCCAAAGCTGCGCTCGGTGCCCACCGCCACGTTGAACACGGTGAGCGGCGCCAGCGTTATGGGCGACTTGGCGCGCAGCCCCGTGCCTGTGCCCTTCAGCGTTTGCTGGGCCACGGTGCTGCCCAGCGCCTGCGCGGCCTGCGGCAGGGCGCGGGCCAGCTTGGCGTACTGCGCCAGCGTGTTGGAAAACACCGCGCCCAGCATCTGGCCAATCTTCAGGTCCTGCGGCTTGCGCGTTCGGGCGCTGGGCGGCGGCACCTCACGCGGGGTGGCGCTTACGTCCAACATGGCCTGGCTGAGGATGGTGCCGGCCTTGCCGTCCAGCGTGGCGTGGTGGATCTTGGCGTACATGGCACCGCACACCGTGCCGTCGGGGCAGAGCACGCGGTCAAACACATGGAACTCCCACAGCGGGCGGCTGCGGTCAATCAGTTCGGTGTGCAGCGCCGTGGCGTGCGCCTGCGCCTGGGCCAGCGTCATCGTGCGGCCCTTCACCTTGCGGATATGAAAGCCCAGGTCCACATCGTCCACGCGCAGCCACACGGGGTGGCCCAGGTCCAGCGGCATCAGCCCGAGCTTGCGGCTGAACACCTCGGCCAGGTGCATGCGCTTGCCGATGTGTTCGGTCACCGCCTTGTGGAAGCTGTAGCGCGGCACGGCGGGCAGGGCGTAGCGGCAAAAGGTGCCCACGTGCATGGGCATCTGCGGGGTTTCCAGGTACAAAAAGGTGGCGTCAAGGCCGCTCAAGGTCTGCATGGGGAGGTCTCCTGCACGCAGCGTACCAGCCGAAACCACGCCCGACAGCTAGGGTTTGCCAAGGGCTGTGCCATGCTGGAAAACCAGCAGGTTTGGCCGCCCCTGAAATGAAATTGCGCGTGTATGATGAATTGCAGAACGCTGGAATTCCAACCCCTGTGCCGCTGAGGTGACGCTATGGAAGCTCTTCACAACTCTCCAACGCTGGACACCAGCCACGGCAGCAGCGCAACACACACCAGCCAGTACCTCACGCTCAAACTGGGCGACGAGGACTACGCCATCGAGATCCTGCGCGTACAGGAAATCCGCTCCTACGAGATGCCCACCAAGATGGTGAACTCGCCCAGCTTCGTCAAGGGCGTGATCAACCTGCGTGGGGTCATCGTCCCCATCGTCGACCTGCGGCTCAAGCTCAACCTGGCGCAGGTGCTCTACAACGACTTCACCGTGGTCATCATCCTCAACGTGCGCGGCAAGGTGGTCGGCGCCGTGGTGGATGGGGTGTCTGACGTGGTCACGCTCAATGCCGAAGCCATCAAGCAGGCGCCGCAGTTTGAGTCGGCGCTGGATTCCCGTTTCATCATCGGGCTGGCCCATGTGGGCGAGCGCATGCTGATCGTGATGAACATGGAGGCCCTGATGGGCAACGCAGAGATCGGCATGGTGGCTGCGTAGCTCCGCTGAACACCCGGCAGACAACGGGTGCGCCCAGGTGGGCGATTTTTACGAGTGATAAGTTGGATAACGCATTGGAGCAAAGACGATGACCTTGGGCTTTTTAACCTCCCTGCGCGGGAAAATTGTGGCCACCGTGGGCCTGCTTGTGGTGGCGGGATTGCTGGGCCTGTCCATCACCAATGTGTTGACCGCACGCAGCTACGCGCTGGAGTCGCTGGGCAACCAGACCCGGGCGCTCTCGCATTCGCATGCGGCGGGCGTGGGCGACTGGGTGGCTGCCCGCCAGCAGGTGGTCAAGTCCTTCGCCGGTGCTGTGCCCGAGGCCGACCCCCTCAAGTTCCTGCAACAGGCCAAGATCGCTGGTGATGTGGATACGGCCTACATCGGCTATGCGGACAAACGCACCGCCTTCTCCAGCCCGCAGACCCTGCCGCCAGACTACGACCCCACCTCGCGCCCCTGGTACCAGCTGGCAGCCAAGGCGGCCGGCTCGGTGGTCACCGAGCCGTATCTGGACGCCGGCACCAAGAAGCTCGTCATCACCTTCGCCTCCGCCGTGAAAGACGGCACCCAGGTGAGTGCGGTCACGGCGCTGGACGTCTTCATGGACGGCGTGGTGCGCAATGTGGCGTCCATCCGGCCCACGCCTGGCACCTACGGCTTCATCGTCGCCAAGGACGGCAAGATCGTGGTGCACGAAGACACGGCGCTGGTGCTCAAGCCCGTGACCGACATCGCGCCCAGCCTGGGCAGTGGCGGTGTGGATGCCTTGGTGAAAACCGCAGCGCTCAGCGATGTAGTGATCCGCGGCGAAAACCGCCTGGTCTATGCCGAGGCCATTCCCGGCACCGACTGGACGCTGCTGGTCGCGCTGAACCGCCAGGAGGCCATGGGCGGCATCGTGGCCATGGTGTGGTCGTCGGCCGTATGGAGCGTGGTGATCGCGGTGCTGGCCATTCTGGTGATCGGTGCGGTGCTGAGCAAGGTGCTAGGCCGGCTGGTGGTCCTGCGCAACGCCATGCAGGACATTGGCTCGGGCGAGGGCGACTTGACGCGCCGCATTGCTACATCAGGTGCCGACGAGCTGGCCAGCATTGCCGGTGGCTTCAACCAGTTTGTGGAGAAAACCCAGCAGGTGCTGCGCCAGGTGCGCAGCAGCGCCGACAACGTGGCGCTGGCCAGTGCAGAGATTGCGCAGGGCAATAACGACCTGTCTGCCCGCACCGAACAACAAGCCAGCGCCCTGGAAGAAACCGCCGCCTCCATGGAAGAACTCGGTTCCACCGTCAAACAAAACGCCGACTCCGCCCGCCAGGCCAATCAGCTAGCCATGAATGCCTCTACCGTCGCCATCCAAGGCGGAGAAGTCGTCGGCCAAGTCGTTGAAACCATGAAAGGCATCAATGAGTCCAGTCGCAAGATCGCCGACATCATCAGCGTCATCGACGGAATCGCCTTCCAGACCAACATCCTGGCCCTGAACGCAGCCGTAGAAGCCGCAAGAGCCGGAGAACAGGGACGCGGCTTTGCGGTCGTTGCATCTGAAGTCCGATCCTTGGCCGGACGCTCTGCAGAAGCTGCCAAAGAAATCAAAACCCTCATCGGCACCAGCGTAGAGCGGGTGGAACAGGGAACCGCCCTGGTCGACAAAGCCGGCTCCACCATGACCGAGGTTGTTACCAGCATCAAACGGGTCACTGACATCATGGGAGAAATCAGTGCAGCCAGCAGTGAACAAAGCAGTGGAGTGGCGCAGGTAGGAGAAGCCGTCACCCAGATGGACCAGGCCACCCAACAGAACGCAGCGCTAGTCGAACAAATGGCCGCAGCAGCCTCCAGCCTGAAGAGCCAGGCGCAGGACCTGGTGCAGGTGGTGGCGGTGTTCAAGTTGGGTAACGAAGCACCGGGTCATGCCGCGGGTGTGCACCTGCCCCCCGCCAAGGTGCGTTCCAGCGCGCCCAAGGTGCCAGCGTTCAAGGGGCCGGAGCGCCGTGGGGACACCAAACCGGCTGCCGCGGCTGCCAAACCCGCCGCAACCCATGCGCACACTGCCAAAGCGCCTGCGGCCAAGCCCAAGGTGCAGCCCGCCGCGGCGGCGCACGCCCCCACCACCGTGGTGCCCAAGACCAGCACCAAGCTTACCCCCGCGGGTGGGGACGATGATTGGGAAACCTTCTAAGTCGGGTGCCTGAACGGCGAGCGGTGGTTCAGCTCGTCCAGGTAGTGGCCGATGCCCTGGCCCTCACGCTCCAGAAAGCGGGCCACGGCGTCGGCAAAGGCCGGGTGCGCCAGCCAGTGGGTGCTGGTGGTTTTGACGGGTAGCAGCGCCCGCGCCATCTTGTGCTCGCCCTGGGCACCGCCTTCAAAGCGCTGGTAGCCGTTGGCAATGCACCAGGCCAGCGGCTGGTAGTAGCAGGCCTCAAAGTGCAGGCAGTCCACCGGCTCCAGCGCCCCCCAGTAGCGGCCATAGGCCACGCTAGCCCCCGTGGAATATGCGCCAACAGCTATCAAACTGCTAGCAATGGGGCGCCCGTTGCGCTGCGCCACAAACAGCAACCAGTTTTCCGGCATGGTGCGGGCCATGCGCGTAAAGAAGTCGCGGTTCAGGTAGGGCGGGTTGCCGTGCTCCAGGTAGGTGCGCTCGTAGCAGCGGTAGAAGAAATCCCAGTCAGCCTCTGAAATCTCAGCGCCCTGCACATTGCGAAAGGTCACACCGGCCTCGGCTACTTTGCGCCGCTCCTGGCGGATCTTCTTGCGCTTGTCCTGCGCCAAGCTGGCGAGGAAGGCGTCGAAGTCAGCGTAGCCGGGGGCGGTGTTCTGCCAGTGGAATTGCACGGTGTGGCGCAGCATCAAGCCAGCGTCGTCGCTGGTCTGCACATCGTCGTCACTGGCAAACAGCGTGTGCAGGGACGACGCGCCCACGTCCTCGCACCAGCTCACCACGGCCTTAAGTAGTGCGGCACGCGCCTGTGCGTTGCGCGCCAGCAGACGCGCACCCGGCACTGGCGTGAAGGGCACGGCAATCACGGCCTTGGGGTAGTAGGGCACGCCGTGCTGCTGGTAGGCGCTGGCCCAGGCCCAGTCGAACACGTATTCGCCGTAGGAGTGCTGCTTCAGGTAGACCATGCAGGCGGCCTGCAGCAGGCCGCCTGCATGCAGCGTGATGCAGTGCGGCGCCCAGCCGGTGTCGGCGGTGGCGCTGCCGCTTTCCTCCATCGCGGCCAGGTAGGCGTGGCGCATGAAAGGGCTGGGCTGGGCCTGCGCGGCCAGCAGGCCGTCCCAGGCGGCAGCGTCCACCTCCAGCACCGAGGCATGGACCCCAATGACATAATTGGCTTCACCCATGGAGCGCCTTCTTCTCGATGGCTGGCGCGATGGCTGCGCCCGCGGCGCTGCTGTGAACAATGACTGGCTGGTTCATGACTCTTTCACTGTGCGTTGCACAACTCAATTTCATCGTTGGCGACCTGGACGGTAACGTCAAAAAAATCGTGGATGCGGCGACCCAGGCCTATGCGGACGGCGCGCGCCTGCTGTTGACCCCCGAACTCTCCATCTGCGGCTATGCGGCCGAAGACCTGTTTCTGCGCCCCGCCTTTATCTCCGCCTGCGATGATGCCGTGAAAGCCCTGGCCCAGCAGCTTGCCGGGTTAAAAGGCCTGAGCGTGGTGGTGGGCCACCCCCAGGGTGGCGACAGCCGAACGCGCTCCACCGCGGTGCAGCAGCGCCACAACGCGGCCAGCGTGCTGCGCGAAGGCCAGGTGGTCGCCACCTACGCCAAGCGCGAGCTGCCGAACTACCAGGTGTTTGACGAGCGCCGCTACTTCACGCCCGGCAATGGTGTCTGCGTGTTTACCGCGGGCGAGGGCGCTGACGCCGTCAAGGTGGGCCTGCTGATCTGTGAAGACGCCTGGTTTGAAGAACCCGCGCGTTTGGCCAAGGAGGCGGGTGCCGAGTTACTGGTCGTCATCAACGCCTCGCCCTTCCACGTGGGCAAGGGCTATGAGCGCGAGGCCATGATGGCGAAGCGCTGCCAGTCCACGGGCCTGCCGCTGGTCTACGCCCACCTGGTGGGCGGGCAAGACGAGGTGGTGTTTGAAGGCCACTCGTTTGCGCTGAATGCCGATGGCACCGTGGCCGGTCGCGCCCCCAGCTTCAAGGAAAATTTGTTCCTGGCCCGCGTGGAACGTTCGCCAGCAGCTATAAAAATCGTAGCATCGGTGGAGCCTGAACGCAGTCCCGAGGCCGACCTGTGGGACGCACTGGTGCTGGGTGTGCGCGACTATGTGGGCAAAAACGGCTTCCCCGGTGCGTTGCTGGGTTTGTCCGGCGGTATCGATTCCGCGTTGGTGCTGGCCGTGGCGGTGGACGCGCTGGGCGCCGACAAGGTGCGCGCCGTGATGATGCCCTCGCCCTACACGGCCGACATCAGCTGGATTGACGCCCGCGACATGGCCGCCCGCATGGGCGTGCGCTACGACGAGATTTCCATCGTGCCGGAGTTCGAAGCCTTCAAGGCTTCACTCGCGAAGGAGTTTGCGGGCCGCGCCGAAGACACGACCGAGGAGAACATCCAGGCCCGCATCCGCGGCACGCTGCTGATGGCGCTCTCCAACAAGTTTGGCAGCATCGTGCTGACCACGGGCAACAAAAGCGAGATGGCCACGGGCTACTGCACGCTGTATGGCGACATGGCGGGTGGCTTTGCGGTCATCAAAGACCTGGCCAAGACCACGGTGTTCAAGCTCTGCCGCTGGCGCAATGGCCATGATCCGTATGGCACGGGCGCCAGTCCTATCCCCGAACGCATCATCACGCGCCCGCCCAGTGCCGAGCTACGCCCCGACCAGAAGGACCAAGACAGTCTGCCGCCCTACGAGGTGCTGGACGGCATTCTGGAGCGCTACATGGAGAACGACGAGAGCATCGAGTCCATCATCGCGGCCGGGTTCGCGCGGGCCGATGTGGAAAAGGTGACGCGCCTCATCAAGATCAACGAGTACAAACGCCGCCAGGCGCCCGTGGGCATTCGCGTCACGCACCGCAGCTTTGGCAAGGATTGGCGTTATCCTATTACCAGTAAGTTCCGGGCCTGAGCTGCCCAGCCTGCCCGTTCATCCCTTCACCGAGACAAGACCATGAAACAAATCACCGCCGTCGTTAAACCTTTCAAGCTCGAAGAAGTGCGCGAAGCCTTGGCCGAATGTGGCGTGACCGGCCTGACCGTGACCGAGGTGAAGGGTTTTGGCCGCCAGAAGGGCCATACCGAGCTCTACCGCGGTGCCGAGTACGTGGTGGACTTTTTGCCCAAGGTGAAGGTGGAAGTGGTCGTGAAGACCGAAGACGTGGACCGCTGCGTGGACGCCATCGTCAAGGCGGCGCACACCGGCAAGATCGGCGACGGCAAGATTTTCGTCACCAGCGTGGAACGTGTCATCCGCATCCGCACTGGCGAACAGGACGAATCGGCAGTTTAAAGAAAGCGCTGGCCCAGCGCGGCCAGCCAAATGCCTGCACACACCAGCAGGCTCAGCAGCACCGCCGCGCTACCCATATCCTTGGCGCGCTTGGACAGGTCGTGCCACTCGGGCCCCACGCGATCGATGGCGGTCTCAATCGCGGTGTTCAGCAGCTCCACCACCATCAGCAGCAGCACGCTGCCCGCCAGCAGGGCGACTTCCACCCAGCTGCGGCCTAGCCAAAAACTCAGCGGTACGAGCACGAAGGCCGCTATGCATTCCTGGCGAAACGCGGTTTCGCCCCAGCCCGCGCGCAGCCCGGCCAGCGAATAGCCAAAGGCGTGCCACACGCGGTTTAGCCCGGTGCGTTCTTTTTGCGGGTTTACCGGTGTGTCAGCAGACGACAAAGTAGGTTCCATAGGGAGGTATTGGCCTAGCGGCTCAGGGGCAGGGAAGTCACCAGCCGTGTACCGGCCAGTGCATCGTGCCAAAACTGGCGCTGCGGGTGAAAACGGCTCAACAATGCCCAGACGGCCACCCAGCCGATGGTGATGACAATGATTTCCCCGGCGCTCAGGTGGAAGGGAGCCACGGCTGCAAGCGGTGGCAAAAACCAGATCCAGCTCAAGACATAGCGCCCCAGGGCGCGCAGCTGGGTCACGCGCTGGCCGTTGCGGTCTACCAGACGGATGTTCCAGGTTTTCATGGCCAGCGTCTGGCCATGGGCCCAGAACCAGACGAAATAGATGCCGAAAATCACGAACACAAAGCCCTGCAGCGCATGCCGGTTGTCCAGTGCGTGGCGGGTCTGGCTCAGGGTGCTGAACAGGTAGCCGGCCAGAAACACTACGCCGAACAACAAAATCCCCTCATACAACCAGCAGGCCATGCGCCGGCCCAGGCCGGGGATGTCAGGAACGGAAACGGGGAGTTCGGAGGCGGTCGCAGAAGAAAGCATGCGCCGATTGTAGAGAGGGCTCGGGGGCTGAACGCAGCCCCGACCGAATCAGGGAGGCGCCAGCGGCAGCAAGGTGTTGGGGTCTACCTGCTGCTGGGCGGTAATTTTGGAACGCTCTTCTTCAGGCGTGTGCCGTGTGATGGGCACCGGTGTGAGTTTGCTGGCCGATACCAGCGGCTTGTTCGATACCGCGGCGCCTGCGGGTTTGCCTGTGGCCTTATTGGCCAGCTTTTGTTTCTCCTCGGGGCTCAAGGCCTGGTAGGCCTCCCAGTCGGCAGCGCGCTTGGCGGGCTCCACCTTCTTGGCCTCGGCATAGTTCAGCCGCGCCAGTTCGCGGTCACGGGGCTTCAGGGCTGCCCATTCGGCCATGCGGCTGTGCATCTTGGTCTGCTCGGCAGTGCCCAGGTTGGCGTAGTTTTGGGCCACGGCAATCCATTTGCGCTTGTGGCCATCGCTCAAGGTGTCCCAGGTTGTCGCAAGCGGCTGCAGGGATTGGCGCTGAGGGTTGCTCAGGTCGGTCCAGGCCAGGGCCGAGAGCGGGGAGGACATGCTGTTGCCGGTTCCTGCGGCGGCTTGCGCCAGGGCCGCGCTGGACGCACTTGCACCCAGAACCAGCACCGCCAGCGCGACATGGCTGGCCTGGGTCAAAAACGGGTTGAAACGGCGGAAATTCACGGCAAAAATCTCAGTGTCATGCGCTCAGAGCTTACTCGTCACGGTTCACGCGCAGGAACTGGGCAAAGCCAGGGTCGGTAAAAGCGGCAGGGGGCAGGTCGTCGATCAGGATTTCGGCGTCCACGTCGGCAATTTCGCGCGCGCGGTAGTCATCTTGCACAAAGCCGATCGTCAACAAGCCGGCAACCAGTGCAAACAGGGGCAACCAAGCCCCCAATTGGCGCCATTTACCCTGCGGCGCATCACCAAGGTGCATCACTGCGGCGTTTCCACCGGCCGCGGCCACCCCTGTGGCCACGCTCAGCTTGACGACTTTGCGCTTTTCCAGCGCCAGCATGCGCGCAGCCTTGAGCCGCTGCGTGATGTCGTGCGGCAGGTCCTGGGTTGTCTCCGACAGACGGGCTGTGATGGCCCGCCCCAGGGTGTCCTGGCTGAATGGTCGATTGGTGGTGTGCGATTTGCTCGTCATAGTCGTATTCCCTTCGCTTTCAATGCCGCGCCGAGCGCGTGTACCGCCCGAGAACAGTGTGTCTTCACGCTGCCTTGCGAGCAGCCCATTGCCGCGGCAGTCTCCGCAACGTCCATATCTTCCCAGTAACGCATCAGAAAGGCTTCGCGTTGACGCGTGGGCAACTGCAATATCTCTTCCTCAATAGAAAGCAATGTCTGTGCCCGCTCGGTCTGGGTTTCGGCGCTCTCGTTTTGCTCGGGCGCACTGGATGCGTGCAGGGTCTCCAGCAGGTCGAAATCGCCGTCTTCGTGGCTGGCTTCGAAGTCGCCCAAGTTGGAAAACAGGGCGTTGTGGGTTTTTTGCCGCCTGAACCAGTCCAATGTGCAGTTGGACAGGATGCGGTGGAACAGCATGGGCAGCTCTTCCACGGGTTTGTGTCCGTAATGCTCGGCCAGCTTCATCATGCTGTCTTGCACGATGTCCAGCGCGGCTTCGTCGTTGCGCACGTGGTAGACCGAACGTTTGAACGCGCGTCGCTCGACGCTTTTCAAAAAATCAGACAGTTCTTGTTCGGTAGCCAAGCGGGAGTAGCCTTGCTGGGAGGTTGGGTCAAAAATAGCCTGCGTCAATCACGTGCTGGCAGGCTTCGGAGCGGCGCAATTATGGCATTTTGGTGGTCTGCCAGGACGAGGATTTTCGGGTGTTGAAAACCAATGCGATAATGTGGGTTGCAAATCAAAAGGCAAACGGATCCTGGTTCGGCGCAATATTCAGTGCGCTCATGGCCTGGATCTCAAGTTCCGACACGACTTCACAAGAGTTTGCGTAGGGGCACCCAAGGTTTTTCGTTAGAGAAATTCACAAAGGTTCATCATGGAAATTAATAAAGCTGAAATCGCTTCGGCATCCTCTGCGTCCAAATCTTCCGCCACCCCCGTTGTTCCCGAACTGCGCGGTGCCGAGGTATTGATCAAATCCCTGCAAGCCGAGAACGTGAAGTTCGTCTGGGGCTACCCCGGCGGCGCGGTTTTGCACATTTACGACGCGTTCTACAAACAAGATTCCATCCAGCACGTGCTGGTGCGCCATGAGCAGGCTGCCGTGCACGCCGCTGACGGCTATGCGCGCGCCACCGGTGACGTGGGCGTGGCCTTGGTCACTTCCGGACCTGGCTTGACGAATGCGGTGACCGGTATTGCCACGGCGTACATGGACAGCATCCCCATGGTGATCATCAGTGGGCAAGTCCCCACGCACGCCATTGGCCTGGATGCCTTCCAGGAATGCGACACCGTGGGCATCACCCGCCCCATCGTGAAACACAATTTCCTGGTCAAGGACGCCAAAGACATGGCTGAGGTCATGAAGAAGGCCTTCCACATCGCCCGCACGGGCCGTCCTGGCCCCGTGGTGGTGGACATTCCCAAGGACGTGTCCTTCAAGAAGGTCCCGTACCACGGCTACCCCGAGACCGTGGAAATGCGCTCGTACAACCCGGTGCGTAAGGGCCATGGCGGGCAGATTCGCAAGGCACTGCAGTTGTTGCTGGCAGCCAAGCGCCCCTATATCTACACCGGCGGCGGCGTGTTGTTGAGCAATGCCTCGGCAGAGCTGCGGACCCTGGTCGACATGCTGGGTTACCCCTGCACCAACACCCTGATGGGTCTGGGCGCTTACCCCGCCAGTGACCGCAAATTCCTGGGCATGCTGGGCATGCACGGCACGGTGGAAGCCAACAACGCCATGCAGAACTGCGACGTGCTGCTGGCCGTGGGCGCCCGGTTCGACGACCGCGTGATTGGCAACCCCAAGCATTTTGCGCAAAACGAACGCAAGATCATCCATATCGACATCGATCCGTCGAGTATTTCCAAGCGCGTCAAGGTCGATATCCCCATCGTGGGCGATGTGAAAGATGTGCTGAGCGAAATGATCGCCATGATCCGCGAAGGCAGCGTCAAACCCGATGCCAATGCATTGGGCGCTTGGTGGGACACCATTGAAGGCTGGCGCAGTCGCGATTGCATGAAGTACAGCATGGGCAAGGGCGATGTGATCAAGCCCCAGTACGTGGTGGAAACGCTGTGGAACATGACCAAGGACGTAGACACCTACATCACCTCCGACGTGGGCCAGCACCAGATGTGGGCTGCGCAGTATTACAAGTTTGACGAACCACGCCGCTGGATCAACTCGGGCGGCCTGGGCACCATGGGCGTGGGCATTCCCTACGCCATGGGCATCAAACTGGCCAAACCTGACAGCGAAGTGTTCTGTATCACCGGCGAAGGCTCGGTGCAGATGAACATTCAGGAGCTCTCGACCTGCCTGCAGTACAACACGCCGATCAAGATTTGTTCCTTGAACAATCGCTACCTGGGCATGGTGCGCCAGTGGCAAGAGGTGGAGTACGAAGGCCGTTACAGCCACAGCTACATGGATGCGTTGCCCAACTTCGTCAAGCTGGCCGAGGCCTATGGCCACGTCGGCATGCTGATCGAAAAGCCGGGTGATGTGGAGCCCGCACTGCGCGAGGCCCGCAAGCTCAAGGACCGCACGGTGTTCATGGACTTCCGCACTGACCCCACGGAGAACGTGTTCCCCATGGTGCAGGCCGGCAAGGGCATCACCGAAATGCTGCTGGGTGCGGAGGATCTGTAACCCGGTTGAAAGCCATTTAGCGGTCTAGCCCCCGTGGAGCGGGCGCTGGCTGCTATCATTTTTGAATGAATCTATTGTCTGCCAAGCTGTGCGGTTACCGCCGCACGGGGAGGGCAACGAAAAGAGGAATCGGTACTTATGAAACACATCATTGCAGTTTTGCTGGAAAACGAGCCTGGTGCTCTTTCCCGCGTGGTGGGCCTGTTCTCGGCCCGCGGTTACAACATTGAATCGTTGACCGTGGCCCCCACGGAAGACCCCAGCCTGTCTCGCATGACCATCCAGACCACCGGGTCGGATGACGTCATTGAACAGATTACCAAGCATCTGAACCGCCTGATTGAAGTCGTGAAGGTGGTTGACCTGACCGAAGGCGCCTACATCGAGCGCGAGCTCATGATGGTCAAGGTGCGCGCGGTTGGCAAGGAGCGTGAAGAGATGAAGCGCATGGCGGACATCTTCCGCGGTCGCATCATCGATGTCACTGAAAAAAGTTACACGATTGAACTCACGGGTGACCAATCCAAGAACGACGCTTTCCTCGAGGCCATCGAGCGTGCGGCGATTTTGGAGACGGTTCGCACGGGCTCCAGCGGTATTGGCCGCGGCGAGCGCATTCTGCGGGTTTGATCTCGGTTTTCCTGTGTGTGCTTCGGCTGGCTCACCACGCAGGGATTGTTTGGCGACAGTGTTTACCGTTCGCCCTGAGCTTGGGTAGTTTTTGCAACTGGGCGCTTTTCGCCAATATTTATTTCGGAGAGAAAAATGAAAGTTTTTTACGACAAGGATTGTGACCTGAGCCTGATCAAGGGCAAGACAGTTGCCATCATCGGTTACGGCAGCCAGGGCCACGCCCACGCACAAAACCTGAACGACAGCGGCGTCAAGGTCGTGGTCGGCCTGCGCAAGGGCGGCGCTTCCTGGGACAAGGTTGGCAAGGCCGGCCTGAACGTGATGGAAGTCAACGACGCCGTCAAGGCCGCTGACGTGGTCATGATCCTGTTGCCTGACGAAGACATCGCCGGCGTCTACAAGAACAACGTCGAACCCAACATCAAGCAAGGCGCTTCGCTGGCCTTCGCCCACGGTTTCAACGTGCACTACAACCAGGTTGTGCCCCGTGCCGATCTGGATGTGTGGATGGTCGCCCCCAAGGCGCCCGGCCACACCGTGCGCAACACCTACACCCAAGGTGGCGGCGTGCCCCACCTGGTGGCAGTACACCAGGACAAGACTGGAAAGGCCCGTGACTTGGCTCTGAGCTACGCCATGGCCAACGGTGGCGGCAAGGCCGGCATCATCGAGACCAACTTCAAGGAAGAAACCGAAACCGACTTGTTCGGCGAACAAGCCGTGTTGTGCGGTGGTGCGGTTGAGCTGATCAAGATGGGTTACGAAACCCTGACCGAAGCTGGCTACGCCCCCGAAATGGCCTACTTCGAATGCCTGCACGAGCTCAAGCTCATCGTTGACCTGATCTACGAAGGCGGCATTGCCAACATGAACTACTCCATCTCCAACAACGCGGAGTACGGTGAGTACGTGACAGGCCCTGAAGTCATCAACGCCGAATCGCGCGTCGCCATGCGCAATGCGCTCAAGCGCATCCAGACTGGCGAATACGCGAAGATGTTCATTCTGGAAGGCCGCACCGGCTACCCCAGCATGACCGCTCGCCGCCGTCTGACCTCTGAACATTCCATTGAAGTCGTGGGCGCCAAGCTGCGCGCCATGATGCCTTGGATTGCCAAGAACAAGCTGGTCGACCAGACCCGCAACTAATACGCTTGCCGCGTATTGCCAAGGGCCACTTCGGTGGCCCTTGTTGTTGGTGGCGCACAGACGAGAGAGGTCCGCAGCTGACTTACACTGATAGCTGCAAGCGCAAGGAGAATTTATGCACGATGGATCTGAATCACTGTCAACGCCCCAAGAGGGCGTAGTACTGCAAAAGCGTCGCAAGGGCATTTACATTTTGCCCAACCTGTTCACGTTGGCAGCGCTATTCGGCGGGTTTTATGCGATTGTGATGGCTATCAATGGCCGTTTTGACCAGGCTGCGGTTGGCGTTTTTTGCGCCATGGTGCTGGACAGCCTGGATGGTCGCGTGGCACGCATGACCAATACCCAGAGCGCGTTTGGGGAACAAATGGATTCGCTGTCTGACATGGTGTCGTTCGGTGCAGCGCCGGCCATCATTTCCTATGTGTGGGCACTACAGGGCCTGGGTCGGTGGGGCTGGATTGCGGCATTCGTGTATTGCGCCTGCGCTGCACTGCGCCTAGCGCGTTTCAATGTGAATACGACCGTGGTGGACAAGCGCTACTTCCAGGGCTTGCCGTCACCCGCTGCTGCGGCCTTGGTCGCCGGGTTCATTTGGTTGCTCACCGAAAATGGCCTGAAGGGAACCGGCGTGCTCGAGTTCGGGGCCTTTGTGCTGTCCGTGCCGTGGCTGATGTTTGCGCTGGCCTTGTATGCCGGGCTGACCATGGTGACCAACGTGCCGTTCTATAGCTTCAAGGATGTAAGCATGAAGCGCAGCGTGCCCTTTGCCGTGATCGTGCTGATCGCCTTGGGCATTGCCGTGATCAATATTGACCCGCCTACCGTAATGTTTGGCGTGTTCGTGGTGTATGGCTTCAGCGGCTATGTGGTCTACGGCGTGCGCCGTGCCCGTGGCGTACGTACCAGCGTGATCAGCACCTCGACCGATGAGCCGGAAGAGCGCGGCTTGCACATGTGATTGGAAGAACAGGAGAACGAATATGGCTGACAAACTGATTATTTTCGACACCACCTTGCGCGACGGCGAACAATCGCCTGGTGCGTCCATGACCCGCGACGAAAAGCTGCGCATTGCGCGCCAACTGGAGCGCCTGAAGGTGGATGTGATCGAAGCCGGTTTTGCTGCCAGTTCGAATGGCGATTTTGAGGCGGTGCAGCTCATCGCCAACACCATCAAGGACTCCACCATCTGCTCCTTGTCGCGTGCGAATGACAGGGATATTTCGCGCGCTGCAGAAGCGCTCAAAGGCGCCAATAGCGCGCGTATCCACACCTTCATTGCCACCTCGCCATTGCACATGGAGAAGAAGCTGCGCATGACGCCGGACCAGGTGTTTGAGCAGGCCAAGCAATCGGTGCGCTTTGCCCGCAATTTGGTGGCGGACGTGGAGTTCAGCCCCGAAGACGGTTACCGCAGCGACGTGGATTTTCTCTGTCGCGTGTTGGAAGCCGTGATCAAGGAAGGCGCAACCACGATCAATGTGCCCGACACCGTGGGCTACGCGATCCCCGAGTTGTACGGGAACTTCATCAAGACCCTGCGTGAACGCATTCCCAACGCCGACAAGGCCGTCTGGTCTGTGCATTGCCACAACGACCTGGGGATGGCGGTTGCCAACTCCCTGGCGGGCGTGAAGATTGGCGGCGCACGGCAGGTGGAGTGCACGATCAACGGCCTGGGCGAGCGGGCCGGCAATTGCAGCCTGGAAGAAATTGTCATGGCGGTCAAAACCCGCAAGGACTATTTTGGATTGGAGCTGGGCATTGATGCCAAACACATCCTGGCCGCGAGCCGCATGGTGAGCCAGACCACCGGCTTTGTGGTGCAGCCCAACAAGGCGGTGGTGGGGGCGAATGCCTTTGCGCACGCGTCCGGCATCCACCAGGACGGCGTACTCAAGGCGCGCGACACCTACGAAATCATGCGTGCCGAAGACGTGGGCTGGACGGCCAACAAAATCGTGCTGGGCAAGCTCAGTGGCCGCAATGCCTTCAAGCAGCGCTTGCAAGAGCTGGGCGTGCAGCTGGAGAGCGAGGCTGAAATCAACGCTGCGTTTGCCCGCTTCAAGGAGCTGGCAGACCGCAAGAGCGACATCTTTGACGAAGACATCCTGGCGCTGGTCAGTGACGACAGTGTGACGCTGGACAAAGAGCAGTACAGCTTTGTGTCCCTGTCCCAGCACAGTGAAACCGGTGAACGTCCGCATGCTGCCGTGGTCTTCACGGTAGAAGGCAAAGAAGTCAAAAGCGCTTCCGATGGCAATGGCCCGGTGGATGCGTCGCTCAAAGCCATTGAGTCATTCGTGAAAAGCGGGGCTGAGATGGTTTTGTACTCGGTCAATGCCATCAGCGGATCGACCGAAAGCCAGGGTGAAGTGACTGTGCGCCTGCAAAACAGCGGTCGCGTGGTGAATGGCGTGGGTGCGGACCCCGACATTGTGGTGGCCTCTGCCAAAGCCTATTTGAGTGCCCTGAACAAGCTGCAAAGCAAGGCAGATCGGGTGGCTGCACAGGGCTAGTGGGGCGCGTACATCAAAATATTCTTGAACTTTCGTGCGCAAGTAGTTGATCTTACGTAACTTTTTTGATTAAACTGTCGGCACTTTCAGGTTTTTGTACACCGTGTTACACGCTGTAAGCCTGCACAAATCAAAGGACGTATGTTGAAACGCGCACTTGTACACCTCGGTTTTGGCAGTTTGGTGGCCGCTTTGTTGTTGCTTCCCTTGGAGGCCTCCGCCACCCAGCGTAAAAAAGTGCGTATCGCGCCCCATGCGGTCAAGCATGTGGTGGCAAAGAAGAAGGCCCACCACAAAGTGGTGCATGCCAAAGTGGTGGCTGCTCCCAAGGCCCCCTCATTTGGTCAATTGGCCGGTTTGCATGGTGCCCAGGATGCGTTGGATTTGAAGTCCAGCGTCGCCTTTGTGGTGGACCAAGACACCAAAGAGGTGTTGTTCAGCAAGAACGAATCCGCCGTGTTGCCGATTGCGTCCATCACCAAGCTCATGACGGGTGTGTTGGTGAGCGAGGCCCGTCTGCCCATGGACGAGACCATCGAGATCACCCAGGCGGATGTGGACACCGAAAAGGGCAGTTCCTCCCGCTTGCGCGTAGGCACTGAGCTGAGCCGTGGTGAGTTGTTGCACCTGGCATTGATGGCCAGCGAAAACCGCGCCGCCCATGCACTGGGCCGCACCTATCCCGGTGGCCTGCAAACCTTTGTGGGTTTGATGAACAACAAGGCGCGCATGCTGGGCATGCGCGACACCCAATACGTGGAACCCACGGGCCTGTCCAGCCGCAACCAGTCCAGCGCCAAAGACTTGGCCACACTGGTGAACTACGCTTATAGCGATCCCACATTGCGTGAACTGTCTACCTCGACCGGCTACCAGGTGGAAGTGGGCAATCGCACCCTGCAGTACAACAACACCAACCGCCTGGTGAAGAACCCAGCGTGGGACATTGGCCTGCAAAAAACCGGCTACATCACCGAAGCTGGCCAATGCTTGGTCATGCAGGCCAAGATCGCTGGGCGCAAGCTCATCATGGTGTTTCTGGACTCTGCGGGCAAACTGAGCCGCATTGGCGATGCAGAGCGTGTGCGTCGCTGGGTCGAGTCCACTCCGTCTCTTGCCACGCGCTCTGCGCCGTTGGCCAGCCACGAGATGGACCGCCGTATCGTCTCCAACTGAGCGGCCGTGGGCCTTGGCCGCGGCTAGGTGCCGTGGTAGCCCAGGGTTTGCGAAATCTGCCGGGCGGTGTCTTTCAGCTTGGGCAGCCAGTCATCCTCCAGGCGCCCTGAGGGCGCCGAGATGGACAGACCTGCCACCAGCTTGCCCTGGTCGTCGTAAATGCCTGCGGCCATGCAGCGCACCCCCAACTCCAACTCTTCGTTATCCCCAGCCTGCCCATATTGGCGGACCTTGGACAGCTCACGCTCCAGCGCGGTTAGGTCGGTAATGCTGTTCTTGGTATGCCCCTGCAAACCGGTGCGGGTGGCATAGGCGCGAATGCGTTGCGGGTCGTCGGCAGCCAGGAACAGCTTGCCCACAGACGTGAGGTGCAGCGGCGCACGACCCCCAATGGCGCGCACCACCTGCATGCCCGAGCGCTCACTGTAGGCGCGTTCCACATAAATGATTTCGTCGCCCTGGCGCATGCTGAGGTTGACGGGTTGCTGTGTCAGCTTGTGCAACTCGCGCATGGGAATGAGCGCGGCGTCGCGCACGTTCAGGCGTGCCTTGACCAAATTGCCCAGCTCCAGCAAGCGCATGCCCAGCCGGTAGCTGCCCGACTGGGGGCGATCCACATAACGGCCTGATACCAGATCGTTGAGGATGCGGTGGGTGGTGGAGGGGTGCAGCCCGGCCCGCTCGCTGATCTCCTTCAGGGGAATCGCCTCTTCGCGGGAGGCCAGCACGTCAATCAGCGTGAACATGCGTTCAATGACCTGAACGGCCGGGGTGCTGGGGGGATCGAGGTCTTTTTTGGTCATGGTGGGTTTGTGCGCCCGATGTTACCTTGCGCAACCCACTGCCCGTCCACGAATACCTGGGTGGGCTGAAAACGGGACTTGTAACGCATCTTGGGGCTTTGTTCTATCCAGTAGCCCAGGTAGACAAATTCCAACCCCAGGCGTTTGGCCTGGGCAAGTTGCCACAGCACGTTGAAGGTGCCAAAACTGGTACCAGCCTCTGGCGAGAAGAAGGTGTACACCGCTGAAATGCCGTCCTCCAGCACATCCAGAATCGAGACCATTTTGAGTGTGCCCAGGCTCCCGTCGCCAGTGGGCTCGCGGAACTCCACCAGCCGCGAGTTCACCCGGCTTTGCAACAAAAACTGGGTGTACTGGTCCACGCTGTCCTCGTCCATGCCACCGCCTGCGTGGCGGCTGGTCTGGTAGCGCAAATAGAGGGCGTAGTGCTCGGCCACAAAGCCCAGGTTCAGCACCCGCACGTTCAGCGCCTGATGCTGTTTCCAGGCGCGCCGCTGGCTGCGATCGGGTTGGAAGTGCTGTGCTTGCACCCGCAGCGGTGTGCAGGCCTGGCAGCCATCGCAGTAGGGGCGGTAGGTGAACATGCCGCTGCGCCGGAAACCCTTGGCCACCAAATCCGAGTAGGTGGCGTTGTCAATCACATGGCTGGGGGTGGCCACCTGCGAGCGCGCTTGCCGTTGCGGCAGGTAGCTGCAGTCGTAGGGCGCAGTCGCATAAAACTGCAGCGTCTGGAGAGGGAGGTCGGTCAGGTTTGTCATGGTGATTCGGCATCAAGCAGACAAAAGCTGATTCCAGTATACGGGGTCAAACCGCCATGCTGGCGCGGGTTCTATACGGGCGTGGCGCACATGTTGCAAAAACGCGCCCCGCGCCATCTCCCGGGCGCCCATGAAGGCCAGGTGGGGGGTATTTTGCTGGCAGTCCACCATGCGGATGCTGTGCTGCCGGCAAAACGCCATCAGGGCGGTCAGCGCGATCTTGGAGGCGTCGGGCACGCGGGTGAACATGGATTCACCAAACACCGCGCAACCCAGGCCTATGCAGTACAGCCCGCCGACCAGCTCGCCGTCAAGCCAGGTCTCCACGCTGTGGGCGGTGCCCAGGGCGTGTAGCTGGCTATAGGCCTGCACCATCTCGGGAAGAATCCAGGTGCCGGGCTGGCCGCGACGGGCGGTCTGGGCACAGGACCGGATCACCTCGCCAAACGCATGGTCCATGCGGATCTCCAGCCGACCCTCTTGCAACAGCCGCTTGATGGTCTTGTGCAGGGAACGGTGTAGCCGAAAGTCCGCTACCTGCAGCACCATGCGCGGGTCGGGGCTCCACCAGAGTGTGGGCTGGCCTTCGCTGAACCAGGGGAAGATGCCCTGGGCGTAGGCGGCCTGCAGCGTAGGGGGTTGCAGGTTGGCGCCCATGCACAGCAGGCCAGGGGCTTCGCTGTCGGCACCCCAGGCGGTGGCGACGTCCGGAAAAGGATCGCCGGGTTCCAGCCAGGGGAGGGTGAGGGAGGGGGGAGCCATGGTGCGCGTGGGAAGCAAATTAATTGAAGCGGCTCGCCAAAGAGGGCCGCTAACCGAGGTTAGAATACCAGCTGTCGGCGTGTAGCGCAGCCTGGTAGCGCACCTGCTTTGGGAGCAGGGGGTCCAAGGTTCGAATCCTTGTACGCCGACCACTATTCAAAAACAAAGGCCCTTCCAGGGCCTTTGTTCTTTCTGTCCGTAGCTCAGTTGGATAGAGCAACAGCCTTCTAAGCTGTAGGTCACAGGTTCGATTCCTGTCGGACAGGCCAATCGGCGCTCTGTTCCGCTTCCCTTCCTGTTTTTATATCGCCAAGGCGCCGACGCTGGTGTCCAGCTGCAACCAGCGCAGGGCTGCGCTGCGCAGGTCTTCGACCTCGCCGGTCGTCAAAAACTGGGTAGCTGCCGCTGGTTGGTTTGCGGCCGCGGGCGCCAACAACCCAGCAGCCTCCAGCAAGCGCCGTGTTTGGCGGGCCACGGGTGCGCCGCCTTCCAGCAGGGCTACCTGGGTACCAATGGAGCGCCGCAGCACGGCCTCGACAAAAGGGTAGTGCGTGCAGCCCAGCACCAGCGTATCCATCGCGGAAGAATTTAAGCCAAACAAGCCCATAGCCCCCGTGTACTCTGCGCAGAGTGCTTCTATTTTTGTAGCGTCGTTGCGTTCGATGGCGATCGCCAGGCCGTCGCAGGGCTGCAGCACGAAGGTGGCTTGCCCGTGCAGGGAGGCCAGCAGGGCCTGAAATTTCTCGCTCTGCAGCGTGCCGCGTGTGGCCATCACACCCACGGTCTTGGTCTGGCTGGCCGCCGCCGCGGGCTTGAGCGCGGGCTCGATGCCCACCAGCGGAATGCTGGGGTAGGCCGCGCGCAGGGTTTTGATGGCCGCCGCTGTGGCCGTGTTGCAGGCCACCACCAGCGCCTTGATCTGGTGCTGCCCCAGCAGGTAGTCGGCAATAGCGTGCGAGCGGGTGGTGACGTGGTCGTCGTCCCGCTCGCCATAGGGTGCGTTGCCGCTGTCGGCTACGTAGACAAAGTGTTCGTGGGGCAGTTCGGCACGCAAGGCGCGCAGCACACTCAAGCCGCCCACGCCGCTGTCAAACACCCCAATGGGGCGTGTGGCAGCGGGCAATGCCGTGGTGGTGTCCAAAGGCTTAGCGCGAGGTGACGGGAATGCTTTTGAACTCGCCGGTGGCAATCTTCTTCTGCCATTCGGCCGGGCCGGTGATGTGGGCGCTGGTGCCGCCCGAATCGACCGCCACGGTCACGGGCATGTCCACCACGTCAAATTCGTAAATCGCTTCCATGCCCAAGTCAGCAAAGCCCACCACTTCGGCGTGTTTGATCGCCTTGGACACCAGGTAGGCGGCACCGCCGACCGCCATCAGGTAGGCGCTCTTGTGCTTCTTGATCGCCTCGATGGCAACCGGGCCGCGCTCGGCTTTGCCGACCATGGAGATCAGGCCGGTTTGCGCCAGCATCATTTCGGTAAAGCCGTCCATGCGCGTCGCGGTAGTGGGGCCAGCGGGGCCGACGGCTTCGCCCTTGATCGGGTCCACCGGGCCCACGTAATAGATCACGCGGTTGGTGAAGTCCACGGGCAGCTTTTCGCCCTTGGCCAGCATGTCCTTGATGCGCTTGTGCGCGGCGTCGCGGCCGGTCAGCATCTTGCCGTTCAAGAGCAGGGTCTGGCCAGGCTTCCAGCTCGCTACTTCGGCGGGGGTCAGCGTGTTCAGGTCGACCTTTTTGCTTTGCTGGTAGTCGGGCGTCCAGTTGACGTTGGGCCACAAGTCCAGCGAAGGTGGGGTCAGGTAGACCGGGCCACTGCCGTCCATCACAAAGTGGGCGTGGCGCGTGGCCGCGCAGTTCGGGATCATCGCAATCGGCTTGCTGGCCGCGTGCGTGGGGTACATCTTGATCTTGACGTCCAGCACCGTGGTCAGGCCGCCCAGGCCCTGCGCGCCAATGCCCAGCGCGTTGACCTTCTCGAACAACTCCAGGCGCAGTTTTTCGACGTTGTCCAATGCCGCACCGGAGGCCTGCTTGGCCTGCAGTTCGTACATGTCCAGGTCGTCCATCAGACTTTCCTTGGCCATCAGCACAGCTTTTTCCGCCGTGCCGCCAATGCCGATGCCCAGCATGCCGGGCGGGCACCAGCCTGCGCCCATCGTCGGTACGGTTTTCAAAACCCAGTCGACCACGCTGTCGCCGGGATTCAGCATGTACATCTTGCTTTTGTTCTCGGAGCCACCGCCTTTGGCGGCGACGGTCACTTCTACGGTGTTGCCGGGCACGAGTTCGGTAAAGATCACCGCGGGCGTGTTGTCCTTGGTGTTCTTGCGCAGGAACTCAGGGTCGGCCACCACGGATGCGCGCAGCGTGTTGTCGGGGTGGTTGTAGCCTTGGCGCACACCTTCGTTGATCGCGTCGTCCAGGCTGCCGGTAAAGCCTTCCCAGCGCACGTCCATGCCGACTTTCAGGAACACGTTGACGATGCCGGTGTCCTGGCAAATGGGGCGGTGGCCCGTCGCGCTCATCTTGCTGTTGGTCAGGATCTGTGCAATCGCGTCCTTGGCCGCGGGGCTTTGCTCGCGCTCGTAGGCGCGGGCCAGGTGGGCGATGTAGTCGGCGGGGTGGTAGTAGCTGATGTACTGGAGGGCGGCGGACACCGATTCGATGAGGTCGGCTTGGCGGATGATCGTGGTCATGGAGGGCCTGGCTGGGGTGGAGGGGAGCGAAACGCCCCCAATTATCCCTTGGCCGCGGGTGCGGGGTACAGCCCCATTGCGGGAAACCACTTGCTATCCTAACCATAGCTGCTCGCGCAGTGTTGACGGGGGCTAGGGGCACGTTTAATGCCTAAAGCCATGCAGACGGCAAGAAAAGCTTGCTGGGTGTGGCGGTTGCGCATGGATACACCCCAGGCCGCGGACGGGCGGAGAATACAGCCATGCACACCCGTACCGAACGCGATACCTTTGGCCCGATCGAAGTGCCTGCCGACAAGCTCTGGGGCGCACAGACCCAGCGCTCACTGCAGAACTTTGATATCTCGGGCGAACGCCAGCCCACAGAAATCATCAAGGCCTTGGCGCAAACCAAGCGCAGTGCGGCCCGGGTCAACCACGCGCTGGGCCTGCAAGACGCCGCCAAGACGCAAGCCATTGTGGCTGCAGCGGACGAAGTGATTGCCGGCCAGCACCCGCACGAATTCCCGCTGGTGGTCTGGCAAACCGGCTCGGGCACACAGACCAACATGAATGTGAACGAAGTGCTGGCCAACCGCGCCAGCGAACTGCTGGGCGGCGCACGTGGCGAAAAGCGGCTGGTGCACCCGAATGACGACGTGAACCGCAGCCAGTCCAGCAATGACGTCTACCCCACGGCCATGCATGTGGCGGCCGTGGATGCGATCACGCACAGGCTGCTGCCCGCGATCGCCAAGCTGCGCGCGACGCTGGCGCAGAAGTCTGCCGCGTTTGACGACATCGTGAAGATAGGTCGCACCCATCTGCAAGACGCCACGCCGCTGACCCTAGGCCAGGAGTTCTCGGGCTATGTGGCCCAGCTGATGCATGGCGAGGCGCATGTGCGTGCCGCGTTGCCGCATTTGTGCGAACTGGCACTGGGCGGCACGGCGGTGGGTACGGGGCTGAACGCACCCAAGGGGTATGCGGAGCAGGTGGCAGCCGAGTTGGCTAGGCTGACCGGCCTGCCGTTTGTCACCGCCCCCAACAAGTTTGAAGCGCTGGCCAGCGTGGACGCGCTGGTGCATGCGCATGGCGCACTCAAAACGCTGGCCGCAAGCCTGATGAAGATTGCCAATGACGTGCGCTGGCTGGCCAGCGGCCCACGCAGCGGCATTGGCGAGCTGAGCATTCCCGAGAACGAGCCTGGCTCCAGCATCATGCCGGGCAAGGTGAACCCCACGCAGAGCGAGGCGCTGACCATGTTGGCGGCCCAGGTGTTTGGCAATGACGTGGCGATCAACTTCGGCGGCGCGTCGGGCAACTTCGAGCTCAATGTGTTTCGGCCCCTGGTGGCGCACAACTTTTTGCAGAGCGTGCGGCTGCTAAGCGACGGCATGGTGAGCTTTAACGACCACTGCGCGGTGGGAATTACCCCCAACTTGGAACGCATTGCTGAGTTGGTGGGCCGTTCGCTGATGCTGGTCACCGCGCTGAACCCGCACATCGGGTATGACAAGGCGGCGTTCATCGCCAAGAAGGCGCACAAGGAGGGCAGTAGCTTGCGTGAGGCTGCCGTTGCCAGTGGGTATGTGACGGCGGAGCAGTTTGACCAGTGGGTGGTGCCTTCGGAGATGGTGGGGCGCTGATTGCGGGTTGTCGCGCTTATGTGCCTGCCGGGGTGGGGTGTGCCCCAGGGCCTCATCAGTCCGCTGCGCGGCCAGCAAATCGGCTCTGGGGCACGCCCCACCCCGGCGAGTTGAGAAGATGCTCGCAAACAAGTCTTAAAACCTGCTGGCACTCATGCTCGGGGCGGTGTGCCTTGGGGTCGGTAGCCGATTTGCTGGCCGCGCAGCGGACTGATGAGGCCACCGGCCCCAAGGCACGCCGCCCAGCGCCAACCGAGCCAGTTTTTGGCGTAAATTCGTAAGCCTGCAGCAAGTCAGTGGCTTGTAAGTGCAAACCACCACAGTCCGGGCAGTTTTGATTCGTCCCAGGAGACAAGAATATGAGTACATCGACATCGGCTATGGAATCCCTGCTGGTTGAAAACCGCGTGTTCCCCCCTAGCGAAGCCATGGTGAAGGCTGCGCGCGTCTCCGGCATGGAGGGCTACAACGCCCTGTGCGCCGAAGCCGAGAAAGACTTCGAGGGTTTCTGGGCCCGCCTGGCGCGTGAGAACGTGGTCTGGAACAAACCCTTTACCCGCACGCTGGACGAATCCAACGCACCGTTTTACCAATGGTTTGACGACGGCGAACTCAACGCCTCCGCCAACTGCCTGGACAAGCACATCGGCACGCCTACCGAAAACAAGGTGGCCGTGATCTTTGAAGCAGACGATGGAACGGTGACCAAAACCACCTACAAAGAGTTGCTGGCCCGCGTGAGCCAGTTTGCCAACGCGCTCAAGGCCGATGGCGTGAAGAAGGGCGACCGCGTGCTGGTCTACATGCCCATGACGCTCGAAGGCGTGATCGCCATGCAGGCCTGCGCCCGCATTGGCGCCACCCACAGCGTGGTGTTTGGCGGCTTCTCGGCCAAGGCTTTGCAAGAACGCATCATCGACGCAGGCGCCGTGGCCGTGATCACCAGCAACTACCAGATGCGTGGTGGCAAAGAGCTGCCGCTCAAAGCCATCGTGGATGAAGGCTTGGCCATGGGGGGCTGCGAGTCGATCAAAACCGTTTACGTCTACCAACGCACCCAGACCGCCTGCAATATGGTGGCAGGCCGTGACAAGACTTTCGCCGAAGCCCTGGCCGGCAAGAGCACCGACTGTGCACCGGTGCCTGTGGGCGCCGAGCATCCGCTGTTCATCCTCTACACCTCCGGCTCCACCGGCAAGCCCAAAGGCGTGCAGCACTCCACTGGCGGTTACTTGCTGTGGGCCAAGCTGACCATGGACTGGACGTTTGACCTGAAGCCGGAAGATGTGTTCTGGTGCACCGCCGACATCGGCTGGATCACCGGACACACCTATGTGGCCTATGGCCCGCTGGCCGCAGGTGCCACGCAGATCATTTTTGAAGGCATCCCCACCTTCCCGAATGCGGGCCGCTTCTGGCAGATGATCGAGCGCCACAAGTGCTCTATCTTCTACACCGCGCCCACCGCCATCCGCTCCTTGATCAAAGCCGCGGAAAGCGATGCGGCCGTGCACCCGGATCGTTCGGACCTCTCCAGCCTGCGCATCCTCGGTTCGGTGGGTGAGCCCATCAACCCCGAAGCCTGGATGTGGTACTACAAAAACGTGGGCCACGAGAACTGCCCCATCGTCGACACCTTCTGGCAAACCGAAACCGGCGGCCACATGATGACGCCGCTGCCCGGCGCCACACCGCTGGTACCCGGTAGCTGCACACTGCCGTTGCCCGGCATCATGGCCGCCATCGTGGACGAGGTGGGCAAAGACATTCCCAATGGCACCGGTGGCATCCTGGTCGTCAAGCGCCCTTGGCCGTCGATGATCCGCACGATCTGGAACGACCCCGAGCGCTTCAAGAAAGCCTACTTCCCCGAAGAGATGGGCGGTACGCTGTACCTGGCCGGTGACGGTGCGGTGCGCAGCGCCGACCGCGGCTATTTCCGCATCACCGGCCGTATTGACGACGTGCTCAATGTGTCCGGCCACCGCATGGGCACGATGGAAATCGAATCGGCTCTGGTGTCCAAGACCGACCTGGTGGCCGAAGCCGCTGTGGTGGGGCGTCCGGACGATCTGACCGGCGAGGCGATCTGCGCCTTTGTCGTGCTCAAGCGCCCCATGCCCAAGGGCGATGAAGCCAAGGCCATTGCCAAGGAGTTGCGCGACTGGGTGGCCAAGGAAATCGGCCCGATTGCCAAGCCCAAGGACATCCGTTTTGGCGAGAACCTGCCCAAGACGCGTTCCGGCAAGATCATGCGCCGCCTGTTGCGCTCACTGGCCAAGGGCGAAGCCGTCACGCAAGACACCAGCACACTGGAAAACCCCGCCATTCTGGACCAGCTGGGCCAAGCCTATTGAGCGACTGACGCTGGGCGCGAGCCAGGCATGAAAAAGCCCGCTGCACTGATGGTGCAGCGGGCTTTTTTGTATTGAGCGCTTACTTGAGGCTCAAGATCCAGGCTGCGAGTTTCTTGGACTCGGCTTCGTTGACTTGCGAGTTGGCGGGCATGGGCACAGCGCCCCAAACACCGCTGCCGCCCTTGATGATCTTGGTTGCCAGTTTGTCGGCAGCCGTTTTGTCGCCTTTGTATTTGGCAGCTACGTCTTTGTAGGCGGGACCCACCAGCTTCTTGTCCACGGCGTGGCATGCCAGGCAGTTCTTGGAGGTGGCCAGCGCTAGGTCGGCAAATGCGGGTGTTGCCGACAGCACAGCCGTGGCACTCAGCGCAAGGGTGATCAGGGTTTTTTTCATCAGGGCCTCGTCGGTTGGTTTACAGTCACTCAACGCCATTGTAGTGACGCGGGTTGACCCCGTTTTTCTCAAGGCCACACAGAGTAGGAGAAGGCAATGTATTTCCTGGGTATTGGTTTGTTGTTGTTGGTCATGAAATACATGGAGATCGGACCCGTGGCCACCTGGGCGTGGTGGATGGTGCTGACGCCCTTTGGTTTGGCAATGCTCTGGTGGTGGTGGGCGGACAGCACGGGTTACACCAAGCGCAAAGCCGTGGAGCGTGAAAACGCCCGCAAGCAGGCCCGCATCGACAAAAACCGCCAGGCCATCGGCACCTTGGGCAGCAAAAAACGCCGTTAAAAAAGCCGCCAACAGCCTGCGCTGTTGAACGGCGTTTGTAGGCACAGCCCCCTAGTGTGGGCTGAGGTTTGGTATTGGTTTAGTAGTTGTCCAACACCGCACCATTGCTGGCCGACGATGCATTGAACGCAAACTTGGCCTGCACACCACGCGTGTAGCGCGGCGTGGGGGCCTTCCACGCGGCACGGCGCTTGGCAATCTCGGCCTCGGGCACATTCAGTTCCAGAATCAACTGGCGGGAGTCGATGGTGATGGAGTCCCCTTCTTCCACCAGCGCAATCACGCCACCGGCTGCGGCCTCGGGTGCCACGTGGCCCACCACCATGCCCCACGTCCCGCCGGAGAAGCGGCCATCGGTGATCAGGCCCACGCTTTCGCCCAGGCCCTGGCCGATCAGCGCTCCCGTGGGCGCCAGCATTTCGGGCATGCCGGGGCCGCCCTTGGGGCCCAGGTAGCGCAGCACCATCACATCGCCCGGAACAATCTTGTTGTCCAGGATGGCCTTGAGCGCGGACTGTTCATCCTCAAACACGCGAGCGGGGCCGGTCATCACGGGGTTCTTCAAGCCAGTGATCTTGGCAACGGCGCCCTCAGGGCTCAGGTTGCCCTTCAGGATGGCCAGGTGGCCTTGGGCGTACATGGGGTTGGTGATGGGGCGGATCACATCCTGGTCCGCGCGTGGCACATCGGGAATGTCCTTCAGCACATCGGCCACGGTCTGGCCGGTGATGGTGATGCAGTCGCCATGCAGCAGGCCGGCGACCAGCAGGGTCTTCATCACTTGCGGAATGCCACCGGCGCGGTGCAGGTCCACCGCCAGGTATTTGCCGGAGGGTTTCAGGTCGCACAGCACGGGCGTCTTGACGCGCACACGCTCGAAGTCGTCAATCGTCCATTCCACACCCGCTGCATGGGCGATCGCCAGGAAGTGCAACACGGCGTTGGTGGAGCCGCCGGTGGCCATGATCACGGCAACGGCGTTTTCAATCGACTTGCGCGTCACGATGTCGCGCGGCTTGAGGTCCTTCTTGATCGCCTCGATCAGCACCTTGGCCGACTCTTTGGCCGAGTTCATTTTCTCGTCGTGCGGGTTGGCCATGGTGCTGGAATAAATCAGCGAAATGCCCAAGGCTTCAAACGCCGACGACATGGTGTTCGCGGTGTACATACCGCCGCAGGAGCCGGTTCCGGGGATGGCGCGGCGTTCGATTTGCAGCAGGTCTTCGTCGCTCATGCGGCCCGCGGCGTTTTCGCCCACCGCTTCAAACACGCTGACGATGTTCAGGTCTTTGCCTTTGTAGGTGCCGGGCAAGATGGTACCGCCGTAGACATAGATGGCGGGCACATTGGCGCGCAGCATGCCCATCAGGCCGCCGGGCATGTTCTTGTCGCAGCCACCGACGACGACGACGCCGTCCATCCATTGGCCTTGCACGCAGGTCTCGATGCAATCGCTGATGACTTCACGGCTGACCAGCGAATACTTCATGCCCTCGGTACCCATGGCCATGCCGTCGGAAATGGTGGGTGTGCCAAACACCTGCGCGTTGCCACCGGCTTCTTCAATACCGGCTATCGCCGCATCGGCCAGCTTCTGCAGGCCGCTGTTGCACGGGGTGATGGTGCTGTAGCCGTTGGCCACGCCGACCATGGGTTTCTTGAAATCGCCTTCTTCGTAACCCATGGCGTAGTACATGGAGCGGTTAGGCGCGCGGCTCTTGCCCTGGGTGATGTTTTGGCTGCGGGGGTTCAGGACGATGGGTTTGGTGGTCATGGTGTCTCTCTCGGGGTTGCCAATGGGGCAGGGGTAATTCAGGACTGACGGAGTATCGCGGTTGTCACTGATTCTTTCCAATCCATTATTCAAGGTGTATTAATATGTTTTACATATGAGTACAACCCCTGTATCTGCCCCCTGGATCGAACTGCGCCTGTGGCGCCAGTTTGTCACTGTGGCCGAAGAGCTGCACTTTGGACGAGCCGCGCTGCGGCTGCACATGACGCAGCCGCCGCTCACCCAGGCGATTGCCCAGCTGGAGCGCAGCCTGGGCCTGCCGCTGTTTGCGCGCACCAAGCGCAGCGTGCAGCTCACGCCGCAAGGCCTGGCGCTGCTGCCGCAGGCGCAGGAACTGCTGCAGCGCGCCCAGGGCCTAGTGGTGCAGGCGCGCGCGCTGGCGGTGGGCGAGTCGGGGCGTCTGCGGTTGGCGTTTGTGTCCACGGTCGGCTTCTCACTGCTGCCGCAGTGGGTGATGGCGTTTCGCCAGGAGTTTCCTGGCGTGCAGCTCGATTTGGTGGAAGCCACGGGCGATGTGCAGTTGCAATTGCTGAAGTCCGACGAAGTGGACGCGGGTTTTGTGCTGCATGCCAGTGGTTTCGCCACCGAAGGCCTGCAGCGCCTGACCGTGGCGCAAGAGCCACTGGTGCTGGCCATGCCAGAGCAGCACCCCATGGCCCAGCGCAAGACGCTGCGCCTGCAGGATGTGTGGGGGCAGCCGCTGGTGACGTTTCCGCGGCGCATCGTGCCCTCGCTGTTCGACGCCATCTTTGGCATGTACCACGACGCGGGCAAGCTGCCGGTAGTGGCCCAAGAGGCGATCCAGATGCAGACCATTGTGAATCTGGTGTCGGCCGGGCTGGGCGTGGCCTGGGTGCCGGCCAGCGTGCAGCAGTTCCAGCGGCCCGGTGTGGTCTACCGCCATGTGCAGGGCACAGTGCCGGGTTGCGAGACCAGCCTGGTCTGGCAGCGCAGCAGCCCGGCTCTGGAACGTTTCATGGCCTTTCACGCGATCGCCCATGCATCCAGCGGGCACAATGCGGCCCATGCTGATCCATCCTGAAATTAACCCCGTCGCCCTGCAAGTGGGTCCTCTGGCCGTGCACTGGTATGGCCTGACCTACCTGGCGGCCTTTGCGCTCTTCATGTTTCTGGGAAGCCGTCGGCTGCGCCACGCCCCGTTCAATGCGCTGACCGGCCCGCAGGCCTGGACGTTCAAGGACGTGGAAGACATCCTCTTCCTCGGCGTCGTGGGTGTGGTACTGGGCGGGCGCCTTGGCTACTGCCTGTTCTACAAACCGGTGTTCTACGCCACCCACCCGCTGGAAATCTTCTATGTCTGGCAGGGCGGCATGAGCTTCCATGGCGGCATGCTGGGTGTGATTGCCTCCATGGCCTGGTTTGCGCGTTCGCGCGCCAAGCCGTTCTGGCAGGTGGCCGACTTTGTGGCTCCCTGTGTGCCTACTGGCCTGGCGGCGGGCCGGGTAGGCAACTTCATCAACGGCGAGCTCTGGGGCCGCCTGAGCGACCCGGATTTGCCCTGGGGCATGGTGTTCCGCGGCGCGGGTGATTTGCCACGCCACCCCTCGCAGGTCTACCAATTCCTCATGGAAGGGCTGCTGCTGTTTGTGCTGCTGTGGTGGTACGCCAGCACGCCGCGCAAGCAAGGACAGGTGGCGGCGGCGTTCTTGTTCGGCTACGGCGTGTTCCGCTTCATCGCCGAATTCTTCCGCGAGCCCGATGCCCACCTGGGCCTGCTGAGCCTGGGCATGAGCATGGGCCAGTGGCTGTGCGTGCCCATGGTCGTGGGCGGCGCCTTGCTGTGGCGCTGGGCCGGCGGGCGCAGCGTGCAATCCTGATCCCCATTGAGGGTAAACACCGGCTGGTAAGGCTTGACCGGCGCAGGCCATAGGTATGTAATTATCGGTAATTACAGAAAATTATGGTCATCTTATTGCCCACCCCATGCGCCTGATCCACAACTCTCTGCACGATGAAGTCGCCGACGGGCTGCGGGCGCGGATCTTCGATGGCGTGCTGGCGCCGGGCAGCTTTATTGACGAAGTAGCACTGTGTGCGGACCTAGCCATCTCGCGCACCCCGCTGCGCGAGGCGCTCAAGGTGCTGGCGGCCGAGGGTCTGGTGCGGCATGAGCCGCGGCGCGGCAGCTTTGTGAGCCAGGTGACGGAGCAAGACCTGGATGAGATTTTCCCTGTGATAGCGCTGCTGGAAGGCCGCTGCGCGCTGGAAGCCACGCGCAATGCGACAGACGCCGACATTGCCGCGCTGGAAACCCTGCACACCAGCTTGCAGCAGCACGCCGCGGCCAAACGCATCACCGACTACTACGCGGCCAACTTCACCATCCACGAAGCCATCATCACCCTGGCCAACAACCGTTGGCTGGCGCAAAGCATTGCCGACCTGCGCAAGATTTTGAAGCTGGCACGCCTGCAGCAGCTGCATGCGCCGGGGCGGCTGGAGCAAAGCCTGAGTGAACATCTGGCGGTGTTTGCCGCCATCAAGGCGCGTGATGGCGAGGCGGCTGACGCCGCCATGCGCACCCATTTGCTGCGCCAGCGCGAGGCGCTGCGCGAGTTGGCCCGTACCCAAAAAAGCAGGTTGCTCGCATGAACCAGGATTCGTGGATCAACCGCAACGTGGCGCGGCTCTTGCCCAAGAGTTCCAAGCCAAAAGAGGCGCTAGCCCTCATAGAATCTGCGCCAGCAGCTCCTAAAACCGTAGCGCCTGTCACGCCACCACCGGCAGGCTCGGCGGCCGGTACCAAGGCCTCGGGCTCGGCGCGCTCCACGCGCGAGCGCCTGCACGCCACGCTGCGCCATGGGGACGAAGCCCTGTCGCCGCGCATGCTGCGCCGCACGCTGCATGAGCTGCAGGCCGTGATCGACGACCGGGTGAGCGAAGTGGAAGGCGGGCGCCGCGCCACGGCGCTGGCCGCCTGGTACGCCGGCGCCACGCTGCCACGCCGGCGCGACATGTGGCTGCTGATGAGCGAGATGTTTGTGGCCGACGCGCAGAAGGTGAAAGCCGCGCAAGCCACCTTTGCCGCCGCCGTGGGCACGCCCGACGAGGCCGCCGCCGAGGTGCACTACCGCCGCGCCACCGTGTCGCCGCGCCGCCGCCTGTTGCAGCGCTTCAGCGTCGATGCGCAGGGCATCCGCTTTCTGGTGAACCTGCGCGCCGAGATGCAGCCCAGCCTGAAGGGCGACAAGCGCCTGCAGGCGCTGGATGTGGAGATGGAGTACATGTTCTCCACCTGGTTTGACGTGGGCTTTCTGGACCTGCGCCGCATCAGCTGGGACTCACCCGCCTCACTGGTGGAAAAGCTCATCAAGTACGAGGCCGTGCACGACATCAAGAGCTGGGCCGATGTGAAAAACCGGCTCGATTCCGACCGGCGTTGCTATGGCTTCTTCCACCCCCGCCTGCCCGACGAGCCGCTGATTTTTGTGGAGGTGGCGCTGGTGGATGCGCTGGCCGACAGCATCACGCCGTTGTTGGACGAATCGGCCGATGCGGCCGACCTGAACGCCGCCACCACCGCGATTTTCTATTCCATCAGCACCACACAGGATGGCCTGCGCGGTGTGAGCTTTGGCGACTCGTTGATCAAGCGCGTGGTGGAAACGCTGAAGGCCGAATTCCCCAAGCTCAAGACCTTTGCCACGCTCTCGCCCATTCCGGGTTTTCGCCAATGGCTCGGCAAGAACGCGGCCAGCTTGATCGAGCGGTTGGATACGAATGCGCGGGACGAGTTGGGCCGGGCCGTGGGGTTTGAGCCGGTCTCCGCTACGCATTTTTTGGCCGCAGCCGAGACCGCGCTCTCGCTCAAACCTTCGTCCGCCATGCGCCACATGCTGTTGCGCTGTGCCGCGCAGTACCTGGGGCACGAAACCACACAGGGCAAGCCGCTGGACGGTGTGGCGCGTTTTCACCTGGGCAACGGCGCCCGCGTGGAGCGGCTGAACTGGGCCAGCGATCCGTCCCCCAAGGGGCTGAAGCAGTCGTACGGGCTCATGGTCAATTACCTGTACGACCTCAAACGCCTGGACAAGCACCGCGAGATGCTGGCCCAGGGCAAGATTCCGGTGGCGTCTGCCATCAGCGAGTTGACTTTCCAATAACAATTCTCAGGAGACCTCCATGACACAACCCCATACCCCATTGACCGCCCGCCGCCACTGGCTGCGAACAGCAGCCGCTGCCGGCCTGGCCTGGGCGGCCGCACCGCTCACCGCCCTGGCCCAAGCCGCGCGTTGGCCCGCCAAGCCCGTGACGCTGATCGTGCCGTTTCCGGCAGGGGGTGGCACCGATGCGTTTGCGCGCCCCCTGTCCGCGCAGTTCGCCAAGCTCACCGGCACCCAGCTGGTGATTGACAACCGGGGCGGCGCCGGCGGCACGCTGGGCGCCAGCATTGCGGCCAAAGCGGCGCCCGACGGTTACACGCTGTTCATGGGCGCTGTGCACCACGCCATCGCCCCCAGCATGTACCCCAAGCTGGACTACGACATCCAGAAAGACTTCATCCCCCTGGCGCTGGTGGCCAACGTGCCCCAGGTATTGGTGGTGAACCCGAAAAACGTGCCCGGCGACTTCAAGGCCTTCCTGGCCCAGGTGAAGGCCAACCCCGGCAAGATGAACTACGGCTCGGCCGGCGGCGGCACCTCGCACCACCTGGCGGGCGAACTGTTCAAGCAGCAGACCAATACCTTCATCACCCACATTCCCTACCGCGGCGCAGGCCCTGCGTTGCAAGACCTGATGGCCGGTAGTGTGGACATGATGTTTGACGGCCTGGGCTCCTCGGCCGGTCACATCAAGGGCGGTCGCATCAAGGCGCTCATGGTGTCGGGCAACAAGCGCAACCCGGCTTTCCCCGATGTGCCTTGCGCGGCCGAGCTGGGCCTGCCGGACTACACCGTGACCACCTGGTACGGCCTGTGGGCGCCCAAGGGCACGCCGGCCGATGTGCAGGCGCGCATTGTGGAAGAGGTGACTCGCCTGTCCCAAGCGGATGAAATCAAAACCAGCTGGGCCAACAACGGCGCCGAGTTTGGCAAACTCACGCCTGCGCAATTTGGCGCGTTTGTGGCAGCTGAGGTGAAACGCTGGGCTGCCGTGGTGAAAGCGTCTGGCGCCAAGCTGGACTGACAGAACAAAGGCAGGCATGGCGGGCAGCATCCAGGTAGCGCAGGGCGCGGACGAAGAGCGGGGGATCGTGACGGTCACGCTGTCGCACCCCGGCAAGTTCAACGCCATGTCACGCGCCATGTGGCGCGAACTCCAAGCGGTGTTCACCACCCTCCAGTCCGACCCAGAAGCCCGCTGCGTGCTGCTGCGCGGGGAGGGCGGCCACTTCTGCGCGGGTGGTGATATTGCCGAGTACCCCAGCTTTCGCTTCAACGAAGCGGATCTGCGCCAGTTCCACGAGGACGAGGTTTGGGGGGGCCTGCAGGCCATGCTGGACTGCGATGTGCCCATCGTCGCGCAGATTGAGGGCAACTGCATGGGGGCGGGCGTGGAGATTGCCAGCTGCTGCGACCTGCGTGTGGCAGGCCAGTCGGCCCGCTTTGGCGCACCGATTGCGCGGCTGGGTTTTCCCATGGCCCCGCGTGAGGCGGCCCTGGTGGCCCAGGCCGCGGGCAACACTGTGGCCCGTGCGATGCTGCTGGCAGCCGAGGTGTTTGATGCCCCCGCCATGCTGGCGCGCGGCTTCCTGCTGCAGGTGCAAAACGACGCCGACGTCGCCATACACAGCCAGGCGCTGGCGCAGCGCGTGGCCAGCCTGGCCCCACAGGCGGCGCGCATGAACAAACAGACCTTGCGGGCGCTTCAGGCACAAAATAGGCTTCTAGCCCCCGTGGATATTGCGCCAGAAGCTCCTGATTTGATAGCAGTCCGCACGGCTGCCGCCTACGCCTATGCCGACAGTGCCGAGCACCGCGAGGGCATTGCGGCCTTTCTGGCCAAGCGCCAGCCGCAGTTTTAGCCAGCCGCAGTTTTCAACCAGATACCTGAGACCCGACCATGGCCACCCAACCCGAGAACGCCAACCTGTTTGCCGCGCTGCGCGCCGCCTTTCCGCACGACCCAAGTGCCTGCGCTGTCGAGACCGATGCCGACCTGCAGTACAGCTGGCGCGACCTGGACGCAGCCACCGCCATGGTGGCCAATCTGCTGGAGTTTCTGGAGCTGCCCAAGGGCGCGCGCATTGCCGTGCAGGTGGAAAAGTCGGTGGAGGCGCTGGTGCTGTATCTCGCCACGCTGCGCGCTGGCCTGGTCTACCTGCCGCTCAATACCGCCTACCAAAGTGCCGAGATGGCCTACTTCATCGAAGACGCCAAGCCTGCGGTCGTAGTCTGCAGCGGGCGCAACTTTGGCTGGATCAGCAAGATGGCCTTTCTGGCCGGCACCCGCCATGTGTTCACGCTGAACGATGACCGCACTGGTTCGCTCCTGGACCGCGCATCGCAGTTCCCCACCACCCACACCATCGCGCACCGCGATGCCAATGACCTGGCCGCCATCATCTACACCAGTGGCACCACGGGCCGTAGCAAAGGCGCCATGCTGAGCCACGGCAACCTGCTGAGCAATGCGCGCGTGCTGCAGACCTACTGGGACTGGAAGCCTGGTGACGTGCTGATCCATGCACTGCCCATCTTCCATGTGCACGGCTTGTTTGTGGCCATCCACGGCGCGCTGATCAATGGCAGCAAGATGGTGTGGTGCGCCAAGTTCGACCCCAAGGTGGTGCTGCAGCACTTCCCGCGCGCCACCGTGTTCATGGGCGTGCCCACGCTCTATGTGCGCTTGCTGGCTGAGGCCGGGCTCACGCCGCAGGTGACGAAGAACATGCGGCTGTTTGTTTCCGGTTCGGCGCCCATGTTGGTGGACACCCACCACCAGTGGCAGGCCCGCACGGGCCACACCATTCTGGAGCGCTACGGCATGTCTGAGACCGTGATGCTGACTTCCAACCCTGGCCGCGTTGCGGATGGGGAGCGCGTGGTCGGCAGCGTGGGCAAGCCGCTGCCCGGCGTGCAACTGCGCGTGCGCGACGAGGCCGGCAAAGACCTGTCCCAGGGCGAAACCGGGGGCATCGAGGTGCGGGGGCCCAATGTGTTTCAGGGTTACTGGCAGATGCCCGAAAAAACCGCGCAAGAGTTCACGGCCGACGGCTTCTTCAAGACGGGCGACGTCGGCCGCGTGGACGCCCAGGGCTACGTGACCATCGTGGGTCGCAGCAAGGACCTGATCATCAGCGGCGGCTACAACGTCTACCCCGCCGAGATCGAGGGCTACATCAACAACCTGCCCGGCGTGGCCGAGAGCGCCGTGGTGGGGGTGCCCGATGCCGACTTTGGCGAGGTGGGTGTGGCCCTGGTCGTGCCGCAGGCAGGCGCCACGGTGGACCCTGGGCAGGTGGTCGCCACGCTGAAATCCATGCTGGCCAACTTCAAGGTGCCCAAGCGCTGCGTGGTGGTGGCCGAGCTGCCGCGCAATGCCATGGGCAAGGTGCAAAAGAACCTGCTGCGTGAGCAATACCGCACTGCCTGAGGGGTGCGGGCATACTTGACCCCATGCAGCATGTACTTATCGTTGATGACAACGACGCCAACCTCCATTTGTTCAGTACGTTGGTAGAAAAACTCGATGGCTGCGTTGCGGTGCCTTTTTCCAGCCCGCAAGAAGCGTTGGCCTGGTCCGCCCGCACGTCGGTGGACCTGGTGATCGTGGACTACCAGATGGAGGGCTTGGACGGCCTGGCCTTTATCCGCCTGTTCCGCGAGCTGCCGGGGCGCGACATCGTGCCCATCATGATGGTCACCGCCAACGACCAGAAACCGGTGCGCTACCGCGCGCTGGACTCGGGCGCGAATGACTTCTTGAGCAAGCCAGTGGACAAGGTGGAATTTCTGGCCCGGGCCAAAAACATGCTGATCCTGAGCGACGCCCGCAACAAGCTGGCCGACCGCGCCAGCTGGTTGGCCGAAGAGGTGCAAAAGGCCACAGCCGAGATTCTGGCGCGTGAGCGTGATACGGTGATCCGCCTGTCCCGCGCCGCCGAGTTTCGGGACCCCGAAACGGGCGCCCACATCTCGCGCATGGCGCACTACTCCAAGCTCATTGCCCGCGGGCTGGGCCTGTCCGATGCGGACCAGGAGTTGTTATTGCAGGCCGCACCCATGCACGACCTGGGCAAGGTGGGCATTGCCGACAATATTTTGCTCAAGCCTGCGCGCCTGAATGATGCCGAATTTTCGGTGATGAAGCAGCACGCCCGCTATGGCTACGAGCTGCTGCACGGCAGTGCCTCCAAGGTGCTGCAGGCCGGGGCCGAGATTGCGCTGGGCCACCACGAGAAGTTTGATGGCAGCGGTTACCCGCAGGGCCTGCGTGGCGAGGCCATTCCGCTGTTCAGCCGCATCGTGGCTGTGGCCGATGTGTTCGATGCGCTGACCTCTGAGCGCCCCTACAAACGGGCCTGGACGCTGGAAGAGGCGGTGGACTTTCTCACCGCCGGTTCGGGCACGCATTTCGACCCGCAGTGCGTGCAGAGTTTTCTGACCGCCTGGGAAGATGTGATGGCCGTGCGCGAGCGCTACCAGCAAGACGCCTGAGCGCCTGTGCTTAGCGCAGCACCAGCACGGGAATGTGGCTGTGCGTGAGCACGTGCTGGGTCTCGCTGCCCAGCAGCAGGCGTTGCAAGCCACGCCGCCCATGCGACGCCATCACGATCAGGTCGCAGTGCTGCTGTTTGGCCGCGGCCAGCAGCGCGTCTGACACGACTTCGGCCCGCACCACCAGGGCCTGGGCTTTGACACCCTTGGCCAGGGCTTTTTCCTGCACGGCATCCACCACCACCTGCGCGGCGTCGGCCCAGCTTTTCTCTACGCGCTGCACGTCTTCAGATTCGAGTGCAATACCGCCATCAAAATAGGCTTGCGGATATCGGTGCACCACCTGCAGTGCGACCACTTCTGCACCGCACAAGGCGGCCAGTTCGATGGCACTGTTGACGGCCTTGTCAGACAGAGGCGTGCCATCGGTAGCGACGAGGATGCGTTGGTACATGCTGGCTCCTTGTGGGTGAGAGGCTTTCAGGTTACGCTGGTTTCCGCATGGCTGCTTGATCTGTATCAAGCTTTTTACACATGTAACCCCGCACACTTCATCCATGAACGTCGCAGCCCTGTCCAGCCCCGCACATGTGCCGCACACCCCCGCGGTATTGGCCCTGCTGGACGACCCGCAGGAGTGGAGTGCGTTCAGCCGCTCCACCCCCCAGGCGCCCGACCAGTGGGAGTCCAGCGTGGTGATCGAAGGCATGCACTGCGCGGCCTGCTCCCTCACGGTGGAAGACGCCCTGCGTCGGGTGCCCGGCGTGCTCAGTGCGCAGGTTAGCGCCGCCAGCCAGCGTGCACGCGTGGTGTGGTTGGCGTCTGCCGTGCAACCCTCCCGCTGGATGCAGGCGGTGCAGCGCGTGGGGTACCGCGCGCTGCCTGCCAACGATGTGTTTGCCAGTGAACGCCGCCGCGTGGCCGCCCGCCAGGCGCTATGGCGCTGGCTGGTGGCGGGCCTGTGCATGATGCAGGTGATGATGTACGCGTGGCCGGCCTACGTGGCCCAGCCCGGTGATCTGACCGCCGAGATGGAGCAGCTGCTGCGCTGGGCCTCGTGGGTGCTGACGCTGCCCGTGGTTCTGTTTTCCTGCGGCCCGTTTTTCAAGAGCGCCTTGCAAGACATTGCGCATGCCCGCATCAGCATGGACCTGCCGGTGGCCTTGGGCATGGCCATCACCTTTGGAGTGAGCACTGCCGGCACCTTTGACCCGCAAGGCCTGTTTGGCCGCGAGGTCTACTTTGACTCCCTCACCATGTTCGTGTTCTTCCTGCTGACCGGCCGCTGGCTGGAGCTGCGCCTGCGCGACCGCACGGCGGGGGCGCTGGAGGCGCTGATGAATCGCCTGCCCGACAGCGTGGAGCGCCAGGCAGCAGATGGCAGCTTTGTACCCGTGGCAGTACGCCGCCTGCAGGTGGGCGATTTGATCCGCGTGCAGGCCGGCCAGGCCTTTGCCGCCGATGGTGTGGTGGAGCACGGCCACACGCTGGTGGACGAGGCGCTGCTGTCGGGGGAGTCGCGCGCCTTGCCGCGGGGGGTAGGCGCCAGCGTCGTGGCGGGCAGCCACAACGTGCATGCCACGGTGCTGGTGCGCGTGCAGCAGGTGGGGGAGGCAACGCGGTTTGCGCATATCGTGGCGCTGATGGACAGCGCTTCCACCACCAAACCCCGGGGCGCGCTGCTGGCCGACCGCTTGGCCAAGCCTTTTTTGGTGGCGGTGCTGCTGGCGGCGGCCCTGGCCTGTGCCTGGTGGTGGGGGCGCGACCCCGGCCACGCCCTCATGGTGGCGGTGGCGGTGCTGGTGGTGACGTGTCCGTGCGCGCTGTCGCTGGCCACCCCGGCCGCCATGCTCGCAGCCGCAGGCCGCCTGGCCAAGGCCGGGCTGCTGGTGCGCAGGCTCCAGGCGCTGGAAGCCTTGGCCGGTGTGGACACCGTGGTTTTTGACAAGACCGGCACCCTGACACGTGACGCTATGGGCCTGCAGGCTGTGCACACCCGCGCTGGCGTGTCGCCCAACGCCGCCTTGGCCATGGCCTGTGCGGTGGCGCAGCATTCCTTGCATCCGGCATCGCGGGCGCTGGTTGCGGCGGCGCGGGAGGCGGGGCTGGTGGACCAGTGGGCCTGCGCCGCCGCAGAGGAATTTGCAGGGCAGGGCGTGCAGGGCGTTGTGACCCGCGGGACGGTGGAGGCTGCGGCACAGGGGCCGGGTGGCCTTCTGCGCTTGGGTGCGGCCGCATTCTGCGAGGTGGGCAGCCCGGCGCCGGGCCTCTGCGGCTTGCAAGTGCACCTGAGCGACGCCCAGGGCTGGATCGCCACCTTTGGGTTGGACGAGGTCTTGCGTGCCGAGGCTGCGGCCGTGGTGCAAACACTGCGTGCGCAGGGCGTGGCGGTGCACCTGTTGTCGGGCGACCGGGCAGAGTCGGTTGCCCAAGTGGCGTCCCGGCTGGGTATCACGCAAGCGCAGGGCGCCTGCTCGCCAGCGGACAAGCTGGCCTATCTGCAGCAGCTGCAGCGCGCCGGCCACACAGTGGCCATGGTGGGCGATGGGCTCAATGACGGTCCGGTGCTGGCGGGGGCCCATGTTTCGTTTGCGTTTGGCAATGCCGTGCCGTTGGCCCAGGCGCATTCTGATTTTGTGCTGCTGGGCGGCAGCCTGCAGCAGGTGGTGCTGGCGGTGCAGTTGGCCCGCAGGACCATGCAGGTGGTGCGGCAGAACCTCTGGTGGGCCTTGCTTTACAACGCGGCCTGTGTCCCTCTGGCCGTGCTGGGTTGGTTGCCGGCCTGGCTGGCGGGCCTGGGCATGGCCAGCAGTTCATTGGTGGTGGTGCTGAATGCCTTGCGCCTAAGCAAAGGCGGTGCAACACTGGCACCCGTCACACCGCAGGGGGCTTGATGGACATTCTGTATTTGCTGATTCCTTTGTCTGTGGTGCTGGTCTTCTTCATCCTGGGAGGGTTGTGGTGGGCCATCGACCGGGGGCAGTTCGAGGACATCGAGTCCGAGGGCGAGCGCATCCTGCGCGACCCCTGAACCGGTCGCGGGTTTTCTGGCCCGCAGTTGATATGGGTCAACCCTGGCAGCGTCGCCGGGGCTGACACTCGCTTAGCAGTTATCCAAGTAGAGGTACCAATGGCATTTCCAAATCAACAGGCGACCGTGTACAACGACACCGTTGTGCGCCAATTCGCCATCATGACGGTGGTCTGGGGCGTGGTCGGCATGCTGGTGGGGGTGATCATCGCCGCCCAACTGGCCTGGCCCGAACTCAACTTCGGCATTCCCTGGCTGTCGTATGGGCGCCTGCGCCCCCTGCACACCAACGCGGTCATTTTTGCCTTCGGTGGTTGCGGCCTATTTGCCTCGGCCTACTACGTGGCGCAGCGCACTTGCCAGGTCCGGCTGTTTGGCGACAAGCTGGCGGCCTTCACGTTTTGGGGGTGGCAGCTGGTCATTGTGGCGGCTGCCATCTCCCTACCGCTAGGCTACACCCAAGGCAAAGAATATGCAGAGTTGGAATGGCCGATTGACATCTTGATCACCCTGGTCTGGGTGTCGTTTGCGGTGGTGTTCTTTGGCACCATCGGCACGCGCAAGGTCAAGCACATCTACGTGGCCAACTGGTTCTTTGGTGCCTTCATTCTGGCGGTGGCCATCCTGCATCTGGTGAACAGTGCGGCTATTCCCGCGGGCTGGATGAAGAGCTACTCGGCCTATGCCGGTGTGCAGGACGCCATGGTGCAGTGGTGGTACGGCCACAACGCGGTGGGCTTCTTCCTGACCGCAGGCTTCCTGGGCATGATGTATTACTTCATCCCCAAGCAGGCCGAGCGCCCGGTGTACAGCTACCGCCTGTCCATCGTCCACTTCTGGGCACTGATCTTCACCTACATGTGGGCGGGCCCCCACCACCTGCACTACACAGCGCTGCCGGACTGGACCCAGTCGGTGGGCATGGTGTTCTCGCTGATCCTGCTGGCGCCCAGTTGGGGCGGCATGATCAACGGCATCATGACGCTCAGCGGTGCCTGGCACAAGCTGCGGGACGACCCCATCCTGCGTTTCCTGATCGTGTCCCTGTCCTTCTACGGCATGTCCACGTTCGAGGGCCCGATGATGTCCATCAAGACCGTAAACGCGCTGAGTCACTACACCGACTGGACCATCGGCCACGTGCACTCGGGCGCCCTGGGTTGGGTGGGCCTGGTGACCATGGGTTCCATGTACTACCTGATTCCGCGCCTGTTCGGCCAGAAGCAGATGTACAGCGTCAAGGCGATTGAATTGCACTTCTGGACTGCCACCATCGGCATCGTGATTTACATCGCCGCGATGTGGATTGCCGGTGTGATGCAGGGCCTGATGTGGCGCGCGATCAACCCCGATGGCACGCTGACCTACACCTTTGTGGAATCGGTGAAAGCCACCTATCCCTTCTATGTGCTGCGCCTGCTGGGCGGGCTGCTGTACCTGGGCGGCATGCTGATCATGCTGTGGAACACGCTGAAGACCGCGACGGCAGGGCGCGCTGTGGCCGTCAACATTCCTGCAGCCGTCGCACACGCTTGAGAGGCTAATCCCATGACAACTCCCACACCCCAATCCGGTCTCTCGCATGAGAAGGTGGAGACCAACAACTTTCTGATGATTGTGCTGATCCTGCTGGTGCTGCTGGTGGGCGGCATGGTGGAAATCGTGCCCTTGTTTTTCCAGAAATCCACCACCGAGCCCATCAAGGGCATTAAGCCCTACACCGCGCTGCAGCTGGCCGGGCGCGACATCTACACGCGTGAAGGCTGCTACAACTGCCACTCGCAGATGATTCGCCCCTTCCGCGCCGAGACCCTGCGCTACGGGCACTACTCGGTGGCGGGCGAGTCGGTGTATGACCACCCCTTCCAGTGGGGCAGCAAGCGCACCGGGCCAGACCTGGCCCGCGTGGGCGGCAAGTACAGCGACGAATGGCACCGCATCCACCTGACCAATCCGCGGGACCTGGTACCCGAGTCCAACATGCCCGCCTACCCGTGGCTGGAGAAAACGCTGGTCGATGCAGACAGCCTGCCCAGCCACATGGCAGCCCTGCGCAAGGTGGGTGTGCCCTATACGGACGAAGAGATTGCCAAGGCCAGCGCAGACGTCAAGGGCAAGACCGAGTTGGAAGCGACCATTGCCTTCCTGCAGGTTCTGGGCCTGGCCCTCAAATAAGCCACCGGGAGCACACCATGGATATCAATACCCTGCGCTCGGTGACCACGGTGGTCAGTTTTGTCGTGTTCATTGGCATCGTCTGGTGGGCCTGGTCGCGCAAGCGATCCGCGGACTTTGACGAAGCTGCCAACCTGCCTTTCGAGCAGGACTGACCCGAACAAGGAATCAAGATGAGTGACTTTACCAACGACTTCTGGTCCGTCTATGTGGCGGCCATCACGGTGATTGGCATCGTGGCCTGCCTATTGCTGTTGTGGTTCAGCGGCAAAGCCCGCGCCATGACTGCACACGACAACACCACCGGCCACGTGTGGGATGGTGACCTGCGCGAGATGAACAACCCGCTGCCCCGCTGGTGGGTGTGGCTGTTCATCATCACCATTGTGTTTGCCTTGGTGTACTTGGCGCTCTACCCGGGCCTGGGTACCTATGCAGGCAAGCTGGGCTGGACCCAGGCGGGCCAGTACCAGACCGAGGTGGACAAGGGCAACGAGGCGGTGGCGCCCCTGTACGCCAAGTTTGCGGCCATGAAGCCCGAAGACATTGCCAAAGACCCCCAAGCCCATGCGATTGGCGAACGGCTGTTCATGAACAACTGCTCCCAGTGCCACGGCTCGGATGCGCACGGCTCCAAGGGATTCCCCAACCTCACCGACGCTGACTGGCTGCACGGCGGCACACCCGAAAAGATCATGGAAACCATAACCCTGGGCCGTGTGGGCCAAATGCCACCGATGGCCGCTGCGGTGGGCACACCCGATGATGTGAAGAATGTGGCCAACTATGTGTTGAGCCTGTCCGGCAGCCCGCACGACTCGGTGCGCGCCGCGCTGGGCAAGTCCAAGTTCACGGCGTGTGCGGCCTGCCACGGCATGGACGGCAAGGGCAACCAGGCCCTGGGTGCTCCCAACCTCAGCGACGACATCTGGCTGCATGGCTACGGCGAGAACGCCATCATCGCCATGGTCAACAACGGCAAGATGAACCAGATGCCGGCCCAGGCGGACAAGCTCACGCCCGCGCAAATCCAGGTGCTTGCCTCGTATGTATGGGGCTTGTCCAATGGTGCGGTGGCCAAGTAGGGCCTGTCTTCAGGAATCCGTTTGACCACTTCTGCCCAGGCCCCGCACAACAAGGTGATCCCCATCGCCGTGTCGCCTGACAAGGGGCCGATTGCGCCGCCCGAAGGGGCCGACGCGGAGATGGTGGCCCTGTACGAGGCGCACAAGAAGATCTACCCGCGCAGCGTGACCGGTTTTTTCTCGCGCTGGCGCTGGGCCTGTGTGTTCCTGACCCAACTGGTGTTTTACGGCCTACCGTGGCTGGAGTGGGGCCAGCGCCAGGCGGTGTTGTTTGACCTGGGCGCGCGGCGCTTCTTCATCTTCAACCTGGTGCTGTACCCGCAAGACTTTGTGTACCTCACAGGTCTGCTGGTCATCTCTGCGCTGGGGCTGTTTTTGTTCACCGCGGTGGCGGGCCGCCTGTGGTGCGGCTACGCCTGCCCGCAAACGGTCTATACCGAAATATTTCTGTGGCTGGAGAAACTGACCGAAGGCGACCGCTCAGCCCGCATGCGCCGTGATGCAGGCCCCTGGACGGCTGACAAGGTCGTGCGCAAGACCGCCAAACAGGGCTTGTGGATTGCCGTAGCGCTGTGGACGGGGTTTACCTTTGTGGGCTACTTCACGCCCATCCATACGCTGTCGCGTGAAGTGCTGGCCTGGGGCCTGGGGCCCTGGGAAATTTTTTGGGTGCTGTTTTATGGCTTTGCCACCTACGGCAATGCAGGCTTTTTGCGGGAGCAAGTCTGCAAATACATGTGCCCCTATGCGCGCTTTCAGAGCGCGATGTTCGACAACGACACCCTGGTGGTCACCTACGACGAGGCGTGGGGTGAGCCGCGCGGCGCGCGCTCCCGGAAAGCCGACCCAGCGGCGCTGAACCTGGGCGCCTGCGTGAACTGCAGCCTGTGCGTGCAGGTGTGCCCCACGGGCATCGATATCCGAGATGGCCTGCAATATGAGTGCATAGGCTGCGGTGCCTGCGCCGATGTGTGCGACACGGTAATGGACAAGATGGGCTATGCCCGTGGGCTGGTGAAGTACTCCACCCAAAACGCCGTGAGCCAGCAGTGGACCCCGGCCCAAACCCTGCGCCACGTGCTGCGCCCCCGGGTGCTGGTTTATGCCGGCGTTCTGGGCGCGGTGGTGTTGGCCATGCTGGTCAGCCTGTACCTGCGGCCCGCCTTCAAGGTGGATGTGGAGCGCGACCGCGGTGCACTCGCTCGCATTGTCGCGGGTGGCCGTATTGAAAACGTGTTCCGCCTGCAGGTGATGAACGCGACCGAAACCCCGCAACGCTTCCAGATTGCGGTGGAGGGTTTGCCCGGGCTGGCCGTGGCGTCCGAGCCTGCCATAGAAATAGAGGCCACGCAGTCGCGCTGGGTGGCCGTGCGCGTGCAGCTGCCCTACGAGGGCACTGCGGCGGGTTCGCACCCCATCCATTTCATGGTGACCGCAGAGCAGGGCGGCGCCCAGGTTGCCGAAAAATCCGTGTTCATTGTTCCCCGTTGAGGAGATTTTTATGTCCGATTCCACAGCCGTAGATCCACGCCCCTGGTGGCAATTTGGCCACGTATGGCTGGTGGTCTCGGGGCCGCTGACCGTGGTCATCGCCAGCTTCTTCACCTTCTACCTCGCCGCCGTAGGGTCCGACCCACTGGTGGATGAAAACTACTACCAAAACGGCGTGGAGATCAACCGCACGCTGGCGGATGCACCGCAGAGCCTGGCGCCTGCCATGCAGGCCCGCAACCATGCGGCAACCGGTGTGGTTGAGTCCGCGCCCGTGCCCAAAGCACCCTGAGCGGTTTGCGTCAAAGGAGTCTTATGCGCGGCAAATGGATGGCCATCGTGTGGCCGGCCTTCTTGATGGCCTGTGTGCTGGAGCTTGTGGTGTTTGCACTGGTGGACCCGCAGGACCTGCAGTGGTTGGGGCTGCCGCTAGAGCTGCCCCGCAAGGGGGTCTATACCCTGTCGTTCTTTGTGTTTTGGGCCGTGACCGCCGTGTCCAGCAGCCTCACGGCACTGTTGGGCTTGAGTGCCGCCGAGGTCAACGAATAAAGCTCAGCCGCAGACCTTGGGGTTCACGATGTCTTTGAGCGCATCGGTGTTGACGATGCGCACATGGCGCTGCTTCACTTCCACAATGCCGTCGTCTACAAATTTGGAGAACGTGCGGCTCACGGTCTCCAGCTTCAGGCCCAGGTAGCTGCCGATTTCTTCGCGCGTCATGCGCAACACCAGTTCTGACTGCGAAAAGCCCCGTGCGTGCAGGCGCTGCACCAGATTCAGCAAAAACGCGGCCAAACGCTCCTCGGCGCGCATGCTGCCCAGCAGCAACATGACCCCGTTCTCGCGCACGATCTCGCGGCTCATGATCTTGTGCACATGGCGCTGCAGCGCATTCACTTCGCGGGAGAGTTCTTCAATGCGGTCAAACGGCATGACGCAGACCTCGGCATCTTCCAGCGCCACGGCATCGCAGGTGTGGTGGTCGTTGACGATGCCATCCAGCCCAATGACCTCGCCGGCCATTTGGAAGCCCGTGACTTGGTCACGGCCGTCTTCCGAAGCGACGCAGGTTTTGAAGAAACCGGTGCGGATGGCATACAGGCTGGTGAAGCGTTCGCCGCTGCGAAACAGGGTGTCCCCGCGCTTGACCTTGCGGCGGCTGGCCACCACATCGTCAATCTTGTCCAGCTCGCTGGGGCTGAGGCCCAGGGGCATGCACAGTTCACGCAGGTTGCAGTTGGAGCAGGCGACCTTGATGGCTTGGGGTGTCAGGGGCATTGCGGGCGCAATGGCAATAGTGGCGTGCGCCTCGATTGCTTTAGTGGTGGTTGCGGTTGGCTCAAACATGTGGTTCCCCTGATGCAGATCAATTATGTTCCTGGTCATGCGCCGGCTCCTTGATGTAGGTCAAGGAGTTTGCGAGAGTCTTCCGTCACAGTCTGTGCGGTAGCCTGGAGCATTCATGAACGCTGTCGCCGAACCCACCTCTGTATCTGAAGGATTGTTGACCCGCTTTGACGTGTCCGGGCCGCGTTACACCTCGTACCCCACGGCAGACCGTTTTGTCGAGGCGTTTACCGCCGACGACTACGCCCAGGCGCTGTCGCAACGCCGCAGCGGCGCCGCCGCGCTGGCGCTGCCGTTGTCCTTGTATGTGCATATTCCGTTCTGCGAGTCGCTGTGCTACTACTGCGCCTGCAACAAGATCATCACCAAACACCATGACCGCGCCGCGCCCTACCTGCGCTACCTGAGCCGCGAGGTGGACCTGCATACCGCGCTGATCGGGCGGGGGCAGTCGGTTAGCCAGCTGCATTTGGGCGGTGGCAGCCCCACATTTTTGAATGACGCAGAACTGCGTGAACTGATGGGCATGTTGCGGCGCAATTTCAACCTGGTACCCGGCGGCGAATATTCCATCGAGGTGGACCCCCGCACCATCGATGTGCAGCGCCTGGACACCCTGGCCGAGCTGGGCTTCAACCGCCTGAGCTTTGGTGTGCAGGACTTTGACCCCGCCGTGCAAAAGGCGGTGCACCGCGTGCAACCGGCCGAGCAGGTGTTTGCGCTGGTGGAAGCCGCGCGAGCCCGAGGGTTTGAGTCCATCAATGTCGATCTGATCTACGGCCTGCCGCAGCAAAGCCCCGAGTCGTTTGACCGCACGCTGGCCCAGGTGAACCAGCTGCGACCTGACCGCATTGCGCTGTATGCCTATGCACACTTGCCCGAGCGCTTCAAGCCGCAGCGGCGCATTGCCACCGTGGCCTTGCCCAGTGCAGCGTCCAAGGTGTCCATGCTGTCGCGCTCGCTGGCGGCCTTCATGGGGGCGGGCTATGTGTATGTGGGCATGGACCACTTTGCGCTACCCGGCGACGCCCTGGCCGTGGCCAAGCGGCAGGGGCGGCTGCACCGCAACTTTCAGGGCTACAGCACCCAGCCCGACTGCGACCTGATCGCGCTGGGGGTGTCGGCCATTGGCCGCATTGGCGCCACCTACAGCCAAAACGCCAAGACGCTGGACGAGTACTACGACTACCTCGACCAGGGCCGATTCCCCGTGGTGCGCGGCCTGGCCGTTACACGCGATGACCTGGTACGCCGCGCCGTCATCATGGCGCTGATGTGCCAGGGCCAGCTGCAGTTCGAGTCCATCAACCTGGCCTATCTGGTGGAGTTCAAAAGCTACTTTGCGGCGGAAATGAAGGCCCTGGAGGCGCTGGTGGAACAGGGACTGGTGACGGTGGATGACGCCGGTATCCAGGTCACCCCACAAGGCTGGTTTTTTGTGCGTGCCGTGGCCATGGTGTTTGACAAGTACCTGCAGACCGACCGCACCCGCGCCCGGTTTTCCAAGATCATTTAGCATCGCCCGATGCAAGCTTCTCTGGCGCTCACCGCCCTGATGATGGGCCTGGTGGGCGGTCCCCACTGCGTGGCCATGTGTGGTGCTGCCTGCGCAGGCATCGGGCAGGCGGCGGGCCCGCGCCAAACCTCTGCGCTGCTCAGCTTTCAAGTCGGTCGTGTGCTGGGCTATGCCGCATTGGGTGCGCTGGCCGCGGCGTCCATGCAGGGGCTGGGCTGGCTGGCGGTGCAGAGTGCGGCGCTGCGCCCCGTGTGGTCCATGGTGCATGTGGCGGCGCTGGTGCTGGGCTTGTTGCTACTCTGGCAGGCGCGCCAGCCGCTGTGGCTGCAGGCCGGTGCCAGCGCAGTGTGGCGGCATACCCGCAGCCTGGGCCTGCGCTGGGGCCGCGGTGCCCCCCTGTTTCTGGGCGTGGCGTGGGCCTTGTTGCCCTGTGGCCTGCTGTATTCCGCCTTGTTGGTCGCCGCATTGGCGGGCGATGTGCTGGCCGGCGCCGGTGTGATGGCGTTGTTTGCGCTGGGTACCTCGGTGACCATGCTGCTGGGGCCTTGGCTGTGGTTGCGTTTGCGGGGCGGACAGCTGGGGGACGGGCAGTGGGGCGTGCGCCTGGCCGGGGCTGCTTTGGCGGCCAGTTCGGCATGGGCTTTGTGGATGGGACTGGTGCACAATCAGGCTCCATGGTGCGTGACGATTTAGTTGTGCGCCTCTCACTACCGAAGGACGGTGCCTGATATGGACAGTGCTGCCCACGTGACAGAGACCTTGCGGCTGTTGGAGCTGCATGGCTTGGGGATCCTGGATACGCCTGCCGAACAGGCCTATGACGATGTCGTCAGCCTGGCCGCTTTCATCTGCGACACCCCGATTGCGCTGATCTCCCTGATTGACGAAGACCGCCAGTGGTTCAAGGCCCGTGTCGGTATCAACGACATGGAAACACCGCGCGGTGTTGCCTTTTGTGCCCACGCCATCACCGACCCTGGCCAACTGATGGAAGTGCCAGACGCGCTGAAGGACCCGCGCTTTGTGGACAACCCCTTGGTGACCGGTGGCCCGGAAATTCGCTTTTATGCGGGTGCGCCGCTGGTCACGGCCTCGGGTTCTGCTCTGGGTACGGTGTGCGTGATCGACCGCGTGCCGCGCAAGCTGACCGAGGCGCAGGCTAACGCGCTCAAGGCGCTGTCGCGCCAGGTGGTGCAGCTGCTGGCCCTGCGCCGCGCCAATGCCGAGCTGGAGATGCTGACCCGCGCTCAGCTGGCACGCCAGCACGAGCTGGAAGAGCATGAGAAGCAGCTGGAGGAAGAAAACCACGAGCTGACCAAGCAAACCCTGACCGACGCACTGACCAACCTGAAGAACCGCCGTGCGTTCGACCGCATTTTGGCCAACGAGTACGCACGCGCTCTGCGTGCCCGTTCGGGCCTGGGACTGCTGATGGTGGATGTGGACCACTTCAAGGCTTACAACGACCAATACGGCCACCAGGCCGGTGACGTAGCCCTGCAGGCGGTGGCCACGGCGATCAAGTCGCAGGCCCGCGCCTATGACCATGTGGCCCGTTACGGTGGTGAAGAGTTTGGCGTGGTGCTGCCCGACACCCAGATTGCCGACATGCGTGCCGTGGCCGAGCGCATTCGCCTGGCGGTGCAGGCACTGACCGGTTTGCACCGCCCGCTCACCGTCAGCGTGGGTGGCGCGATGGCCGACCCCAACACCTCGCCCGTGGTGCTGGTGGAGCGGGCCGACCAGCTGCTCTACCAAGCCAAGCAAAACGGCCGCAACCGGGTGCAGACCTCGCTTTAAAGGCTTGCGCGCCGCAGGGGAGGGGCCGGGCTGGGATAATCCAGCCCATGTCTGTTTCTCCTGCTGCCCCCAATCCCTGGCGCCTGTCTGTGGCGCCCATGATGGATTGGACCGACCGCCATTGCCGCTACTTCCACCGCCTGCTAAGCCGCCACGCGCTGCTTTACACCGAGATGGTGACCACGGGCGCGCTGATCCATGGCGATGTGCCGCGTCACCTGCGCTTCAATGCCGAGGAACACCCCGTGGCCCTGCAACTGGGCGGCAGTGAGCCGGCCGACCTGGCGCAGTGCGCCCGGCTGGGGCAAGACTGGGGCTATGACGAGATCAACATCAACTGTGGCTGCCCATCCGAGCGCGTGCAGCGCGGGGCTTTTGGCGCCTGCCTGATGAACGAGGCCTCGCTGGTGGCCGATTGCGTGAAGGCCATGGTGGACGTGGTGGACATTCCCGTGACGGTGAAGCACCGCATTGGCATTGACAAGGAAGAGGGCTACGGCTTTGTGCGCGACTTTGTGGGCACGGTGGCCGACGCGGGCTGCACCGTGTTCATTGCCCACGCACGCAACGCCTGGCTCAAGGGACTCTCTCCGAAGGAGAACCGAGAGATACCGCCACTGCGCTACGAGCTGGTGCACCAGCTCAAACAAGACTTTCCCCACCTCACCATCGCCATCAATGGCGGCCTGACCACCAGCGCCCAGCTAGCCGAGCAGCTGGAGCACGTAGACGGCGTGATGCTGGGCCGCGAGGCCTACCACAACCCGTGGTGGCTGGCCGAGTGGGATGCTACGTTTTTCGGAGCAGCTAGCGCAGAGCTGACGCGGGATGGCATTGAATTGGCCATGGTGGAGTACATGGAGCGCGAAGCGGCTGCACACGGCACCTCGTGGTACAGCATTGCCCGCCACATGCTGGGCCTGCGCCACGGCTTGCCGGGGGCGCGCAAGTGGCGCCAGGTGTGGAGCGACCACCGTTACAAGACCCTGCCGGCCCGTGACGTGATGGCGATTGCCCGGGGCCAAGCGCTTGTCGCGGCCTGAGCAGGAGCGCTGGGCCCTGCTGGGCCTGTGGCTGATTCCGGCGCTGTGGGCGGTGAACTTCATCGTCGCGCGTTGGGCACCGGGCACCATTGCGCCGTATGCACTGGCCCTGGGCCGTTGGGCAGTCGCTGGCGTGCTGCTGGGGGCGGTGGCGCGCCGGGAGCTGTGGGCACAACGCCGTGCCATTCTGGCCGTGTGGCACCAGTACGTGGTGCTGGGCTTTTGCGGCATGCTGGTGTGCGGCGCCTGGGTTTACCTGGGCGCACGCACTACGGGCGCCATGAACATTTCCCTCATTTACGCCGCATCGCCCGTGCTGATTGCTGTGGGCGCGGTGCTGTGGCTGGGCGAGCGCTTTCGCGCGCAGCAGGTGCTGGGCGTGGTGGTGGCGCTGGCCGGCGTGGTGCACGTGGTGGTCAAGGGCCAGTGGCTGGCGCTGGGCCAGGTGCAGTGGGTGGTGGGCGACGCGTGGATCGTGGTGGCCATGGTGGCTTGGGCGGCCTATGCGCTGCTGCAAAAGCTGTGGCCCAGCCCGCTGGGGCCTACCGCGCGGCTGGCGGCCATTTGCGCGGGCGGCGTGCTGGTGCTGATTCCCTGTGCGGTGTGGGAGGCCGGGTTGCCCGAGACACCGGCTTGGTCCTGGGCGGCCACCTGGCTGGTTCTGGCTGCGGCGCTGGCCCCAGGGCTGGCCGCGTACTGGATTTACGGTGCCGCGCAAAAGGTGCTGGGCGCCAGCCGCGTGGCGGTCACGCTGTACCTGGGGCCGCTGTACGCCGCGGTGGCTGCCTGGGGCGTGTTGGGCGAGCCGCTGGGGGTGCACCACCTGGTGGGTGCCGCGCTGATTTTGCCCGGTGTCTACGGGGTGTCGCGGCGCTAGCACGCGCCAGACGCGCAGGAGACAGCTATGGCCAAGCGCGCGCATCACCATGTCTATGTGGTGGAGTTGTCCCGCAAAGTGTTGGAGCTTGCCAAGTTCATGCGGGCCAACCCCGGCTACCTCACCGGCAAGCCCTGTGTCTACGTGGGCATGACCGGACTGGACCCAGACATCCGCTTTGACAAGCACAAGGCCGGCATCCAGTCGAACAGCTATGTGCTGAAATTTGGCCTGCGCCTGCTGCCTGACCTGTACGAGGCCTATAACCCCATGCAGTACGAGGCCGCGCGTGACATGGAGGTGGAGCTGGGCATCAGCCTGCGCGCAGCGGGGTTTGGGGTGTGGCAGGCGTAGTTTTAGACAAAATAGGCCGCTAGCCCCCGTGGAATATGCGCTAGCAGCTATCAAAAGAGGAGTAACTGACATGCCAAATACGGTTGAACCCACGCCGGCGCGTGCGCCTGCCGCCGCCTTTTCGCCACTGGACGCGCATGTGTTCCGTGCCAGCCAGCTCACGCGCGGGCCCTGGCATCCGCAGCAGCAACATGCGGGCCCCCCTATTGCATTGGTGAGCCACGCGCTGGAAGCGGCGGCTCAGGCGCGCGGGCTGCTGCACATGGCGCGGCTGACAGCCAATCTGCTGCGCCCGGTGCCGATTGCCGACATTGAGGTGCGCGTGCAGGAAGACTATGTGGGCCGCAACGCCGGGCACTTCTCCGCGGTGGCGCTGGCCGATGGCAAGGAACTGATCCGCGCGACCGCCTTGTTCCAGCGCGAGGACGCGGTGGACATCCCCCAAGGCCTGCCCGGCCATCCCCTGCCCAAGGCCCCCAAGACGCCGGCAGATTCGCCAGTGCAACGCTTCCCGTTTGCACAGGGCGAAGTGGGGTACCCGGATCTGGTGGAGAGCCGTATTGCGGCCGGCCGCATGTTTGCAGGCCCCAGTGCCGTGTGGTTCCGCCTGAGCTACCCGCTGGTGCAGGGGCAAAAGCCTAGCCCGTACCAGCGCGTGGCGGTGGCGGCCGATTCGGGCAACGGCATCAGCGCCATTCTCGATCTGTCCACCCATGTCTTCGTCAACTCCGACCTGACCATCAACCTCCTGCGCCGCCCCGTGGGCGAGTGGATCTGCCTGGACGCCCGCACCCATTTGTCCAACCACGGCGGCGGCCTGGCCGAGTCGGCGCTGTACGACGAGCTGGGGCTGATCGGGCGGGCGACGCAGAGCTTGTTTGTGCGCAAGCGGGAGTAGGGGCGCGCGATGGGTGGCGGGGGCACTATGTGACCCGGCGTACATACCGCAAGCGCGTTCTTCGTCACTGTCGGGCTTTACGCCGCCCAATCATGACCACACGTTCTTTAGTGCCGGACCCTAAGCACAACCGCATACTCGCGGCCCTGCCGCAGGCCGACTTCGCCCGCTTGCTGCCAGACCTGAAGCTGGTGCCGATGCCGCTGGGGTGGACCATGTCGGAGTCGGGCGACCATGTGAACTTCCTGCACTTTCCCACCGATGGCATCGTGTCGCTGATTTACGCCCTGGAGGACGGCTCGTCCAGCGAGATCGCGTTGGTGGGCAACGAAGGCATGGTGGGCATCTCCATTTTCATGGGGGGCGAAAGCATGCCGAGCAATACCAAGGTGCAAAGCGCGGGCCACGCCTACCGGCTAGATCGCCAAACCATGAAGCGCGAATTTGCGTTGGGCGGGCAGTTGCAGCATTTGTCGTTGTTGTACACGCAGGCGCTGATCTGCCAAACCTCGCAAACCGCCGTGTGCAACCAACACCACACGCTGGACCAGCAACTCTGCCGGTGGTTGCTCATGAGCATTGACCGTCTGCATGAGAACAATCTGGTGGTCACCCATGAGCTGATCGCCAGCCTGCTGGGTACCCGCCGCGAAAGCATCTCTTTGGTGGCTGGCAACCTGCAAAGAGACGGTCTCATCAGCTACACGCGTGGCCACGTGACGGTGCTGAAGCGCGAGAAATTGGAGACGCGTGCCTGTGAGTGCTACGCGACCGTCAAGCTCGAATACGAGCGCTTGCTGCCCTGAGCCCTGTTCTGTTGGATCACGGCCCTGGTGGCTGACAGAGGCGGTCTGCAACCGCCGCCAGCACATTCCGGTTCCAACCCATGCCAATATGGCTGCTGTCTACTTCGATGTCATGGACGAGGCTGGTGCGCTTGCCGTGGCGGCAGGTTTGCCAGGCCACCACACCGTCGGACCGGCTGTAGATCGCGGTGGTGCGCATGGGGGGCGGGGTGCGCAGGCGGTGACTCAAGGCCGTATCGATCGCCGCAGGGCTGCCGCTGAGCAAACGGTAGAGCCAGCCCACATGGGTGTGGTCGGCCTTCGCATTGAACGGGGTGCCCAGGGTGATCACCTGCCGCACGCGCGGCGCCATCAGCTTGCCGATTTCACGTGCATACAGACCGCCCAAGCTCCAGCCGATGAGTGTGGCTTGTTGGGTATGGCCTGCCAGCAAATCCGCGACCTGCGACTTCAACGTGTGCAGCCAGGCGTCAAGATCACCCTTGGGGCCGGTGTTGAACCCTTGGCCCCAGTCGAATGCGTCGTAGCCCAGTGCGCGGCAGTGTGCGCGCAATGGGGCGACGGATCTTCCGTCCGCGCCCAAACCCGGAAAAATCACGACCGGATGCCCGTCGCCGGGACTCCCCGCGTCTGACTTGCCAAGTTTGTGCAGGGCAAATTCCATCGCCGCGCGGAACGGCTCTGCGCCCAACAGTGCAAGTGGCGGGCTGTGAACGGAATGGGTAGCAGGGTGTTTCATGAGGTTCCGGGTGCTTAGATGAAGGGCGGGTCCGTCTCTCGCTCGGGATGGCGATGGCGTGCGATTCCGGCAACAAAGGCTTTGGTGGTCGCTGAAGAAGCGGCGCCAGCAAGGACACCCGGTGAATCGAGGGGAACGCCCGCGGCGGCCAGCAGGCTTCGGGACGCGCCCACGGCCAGGATGGTCTTGCAGTGGCGAAACTGATCCTTGATGAACTCCATCGTGTGGCCGTCTTTTTCCAGTTCGGCTACGGCGGCTTCGCCGTCCGCCAGGGCCAGCGCATCGAAGAGGAACCCCGGTTCGTTCTCCAGGGATGCAGCCGCCTGGATGGTGCTGTTGTCGGTGGTTTGGATGGTGCCGATGCGTGGTGCGACAAAGCGGGGAACGGCGCCTTCTGCCAACAAGGCGTGGTGCAACTCCAAAGCGCTTCGTCCCACCACCCCGTGGGCGACCAATATCGCCACCTTGCGTGCCTTGATGCTTCCATCGCCCGGCCGCGCTGTCAGCGAGAGGCGTTCGGACTTGGTGAGCTCGGGTTTCGGTGGCTTTGCCAGCGCACGTGGCATGGGGTCGGGCAGGGTGTCCATGCCCAGCCCTTCTGCGACCGTGGCGGCCAGCGCTTCAGATGCGTTGCGCAACGACGCCACCATGCGTTCCCGGATGGCCGGGATGGTCACCTTGCTCAACTCAAACCGGAAGGCCGCTGCAATGTGTGCCTGTTCCACGGGCGTTTGGCTGTCGTAGAACAGCGTGGCTTGCGTGTAGTGGTCGGCGAACTTCTCGGGCTTGCTCCGGACTTTGGAGTGTTCTTCTTTGGCGGCCAGGCGTTGCGGAATGGTCACAAACCCTTGGCCAGCGCCCGCCTGAAAAGGGCAGCCCCCGGCCAGTGAATTGGGTTCGTACGACACCCGGCCCCGTGCAATGGCTTGGCGGTGCATGCCATCGCGCTGGTTGTTATGCACCTGGGCCACCGGGGCGTTGATGGGGATCTCATGAAAGTTGGGCCCGCCGAGCCGACTGATTTGCGTGTCCACATACGAATGGATACGCCCGGCCAGCAGCGGGTCGTTGCTGAAATCGATGCCGGGTACCACGTGTGCGGCACAAAAGGCCACCTGCTCGGTCTCCGCGAAGAAGTTGTCAGGGTTTCGGTTCAGCACCATGCGGCCCACCGGGGTGATGGGCACCAGCTCCTCAGGGATCAGCTTGGTGGCGTCCAGGATGTCGAAGCTGAATGCCTCGGCCTGCTCTTCGGTGAACATCTGCAGGCCCAGCTCCCATTCGGGGAATACGCCAGCCTCAATGCGCTCCCACAAGTCGCGGCGGTGGTAGTCCGGGTCGGCACCAGAAATCTTGACCGCTTCATCCCACACCAGCGAATGGGTTCCGTACTTCGGGTTCCAATGGAATTTGACGAATACAGACTTTCCCTCGGCGTTTACCAAGCGAAAGGTATGGACACCGAAACCTTCCATCGTGGCGTAGCTGCGCGGGATGGCGCGGTCGCTCATGGCCCACATCAGCATGTGGGTAGATTCCGGCATCAGCGATACAAAGTCCCAAAAGGTGTCGTGTGCACTGGCTGCTTGGGGCATGGCATTGTGCGGTTCGGGCTTTACCGCGTGGACCAGGTCAGGAAACTTGATAGCGTCCTGAATGAAGAACACGGGCATGTTGTTGCCCACCAGATCCCAATTGCCTTCGTCTGTGTAGAACTTGACCGCAAACCCTCGCACATCGCGGGCGGTGTCTTTGGAGCCGCGTTCGCCCGCCACGGTGGAGAAGCGCACGAACACCGGCGTTTCCTTGCCCGAGAACTGAAACGGCGCGGCCTTGGTGTACTGGGTCAGCGGCTCATAGCACTCGAAATAGCCATGTGCCGCGGAACCCCGTGCGTGGACGATGCGTTCCGGGGTGCGCTCATGGTCAAAATGCGTGATCTTCTCGCGCAAGATGAAATCTTCCAGCAGCACCGGGCCACGCACTCCGGCCTTGAGGGAACTCTGGTTGTCTGCGATGGGGACGCCCTGGTTGGTGGTCAGCACCTGATCGCTGGAATCCACCCGCACACGGTCCAGGGTTTCAATGGTCGCGTTGAGACCAGGTGACGCAAAACTGCCGGTCTTTTCTGTGCCCAGGTCTTCAGTCAAGGTGCTGGCGGTGGGCAGTCTGGATTCCGGTGTGACGGTTTGGCCTGGGGGAGGATGAGCTCCCTGCGCGGCACCGTGCTCCAACGCCTTGTTGGCGTTGAAGGGCATTCCTGCGGCCAGGGCCTCGGTCTGGTCGGCCTGTGCGACGGCGAGGTCCTGTTCCGTGACAGGTTTTGCGGGCGAATTACTGTTCATGGTGTGGACCCTCTTCCCTGGCTTCACACTGCATTGCGAACGCGATTCCACGCATCACGTGTCGCGTGGCGTGCGCGCTCCCAGCTCAGGGAAGACCCGCCACGGACCGATTCCCAGTTCTCCGACAAATCCAACTCCACGTCATCGAAGTTCTGCTCGTCGAATTCGGCGGCCGAATCAACGCCGTATTCGTAGGCGGGCGAGTAGTCATCGAATGTGGCGTCCTTTTCGACATAAGGCCGGGTGGCGTAGTTCTCACGCCAGTACGCGCTTTCGACGGTGGGATCAATTTCCTCGGCAGCAGCTTTACCCGCCAGGCCACCGACGACAGCGCCCGCGGCGGTGCCAATCACGGTTCCTACCGGGCCCGCCACACTTCCTACCGCAGCACCTGCTGCGGCGCCACCGACGATGGCGCCCACACCGGTTCCCACAGGGTGTGCACCGGGCTCACCTGTGATCGGGTCGCGATTGGAGGAATCTTCAGAGGGTTGGCGTTTGTCGTTCATGGGGTTCTCCTAGAGATGGTTGAAAGGACTTCAGCATCTACTTTGGAGCCCCCAACATCTGTACGAAACCGCACAGGCGGAGTGCAGATGTACTTCAAGTTGTATCTGCGTGTGTGGGGCAACGTACTGAGAGAGTGCAGCTTTGGAAAGAAAAAAGGGCTTGCCGAAGCAAGCCCTTGCGAACGCTCATAGAGCAGCTACTTAGCTGTTCTTGTGGCTTTGCTGCTGTTCATGTGTGCCGCCCCGGGTGCTACCGGGCGATTGCTGCTTGGACGAACCTTTACCTGCATTGCTTGTGGACATATGAGTTTTCCTTGGGAGAGTGAAGCCGCTCAACGTGTTGAACGGAGCGCATTGCGGACCTGGGAAAGTCTGCAATCTTTGGAGCAGATGGTTATCTGCAAAGCTGATGTTGGGGAGGTCGCGCGACTCTACGCAGCCATTTGTAGGTTCAACTCTTCCTTGCGCGCGAGAATGCGCGCGCCAAGATCTTCCATGTCGAGCTCGCTGTCTTTTGCCTTAGGGAACATTTCGTTCTGTTCTTCCTTGACGTGGTGTTTGACGTATTCCGACAGCACTGTGATCTTGGCATCGAACATTTCACCGTCGGGTTCTTGTCCCTCGACTTGGGAGATCAAGTCTTTCAGCGATGCATGTTCAACGGTTGCTTCTGGCACCAGCTCTTTGTCGCGCAACGCCGCCTTCACGGCGGGATAAAAAATTTCTTCCTCCACCTGGGCATGCACGCTGAGTTCCGTGCAAATTTGCGTGACCAGTTCTTTCTTCTTCGACGTTGAATGGGTTTTTTCGTATTCGGAGAACAGTTCACTGACCAGCTTGTGGTCTGCGCGCAGGATTGCAATCGCGTCCTGTGTTTTTGCTACTTTCCCGGCGCTGGAGGCCTTGGTGATGGGGGTGGGAGCGCTTTTGGATGTTGCCATGTTGATTCCTTGGTTGATCAGGTTTCAAGATAGTTCAGCCATGGGGCGTGCACTGTGCGAAACATTACATAGGCGTGCAATGACGTCATAGACTTGTTACTGGGCGTAAAACGCCATCGGCTGGCGCTTCACTTTTTTAGGCATTCACCAAGTCTGTGTGATACCGTGAGATCGGCCTGCAACTTCAAAAAGGAACAGCGATGCTAGATCTTGATGCACTCATCAACACTGGAGTTCGCGCAAGTGGACAAATGGACAAGTTGTCCCGCGAGTTCGAAGAGTTTGCCGTGCGTGCGCACGAGGTGTTGACCGGCAAAGCTTTTGAGATTCGCGATATTGAAGTGAAATTGGACCTGGAGCCAGGTCGGTTCAGCGCGCGATTACGCCATGGCCCCATCGTGCAGTTCGTGTTTTCAGCGCGCTTCGACACACAGGGTGCGACCAGGGGCTACGTCAACGCCTACGTGAAGAACGATTATTCAGCGGAGCCGTTCAAGCACTTAGGGGAGTTTTCCTTCAATGCCAATGGTGAGATGGAGGACCGTGACAAAGAAGGCGATCTGCTGGAAATTGGCAGTGGCAGCCACGCTGCGGGGCTGGTCCTTCGGTACCTGATCGCAAGCCTCCAACCCTGACCCCGCTGCTTGCATCGATGGGGCGAGACTCCTATTTGGAGTGAAGCCGGAAGAAGCTGAACATAGCCTCTGACGCACTGGGCCCCTGCGGGTCTGTGAACGATCCGCTGGCGTTTCCTCCCGCCCAGGCGTGGGGTGCGGCCGTCACATTCCAGCTCTCCACCATGCATTTGCCGTTGGCGTCGGTCCAGCGTTCCCGGGTGGCTTTGCGGCCAGCACCGGGGTTGGTGCCTTCAGTGTTCTTTTGCAAAACAGTGCCCCGTGCGGAAAAGGCATCCAGCTCGGCCCTGACGATGGCCTGCGCGTTGGCAGGCGCCACAGTTTTGTCGCCTGACCCCTGAAACACGATGGTGGGCAAGGCAATGGGACGTTTGGGCCCAGAGCCCGGCCCCTTGCGCATGGCGCTAAATGCGGAGGCAACATCATGGGCCGCGGCTGGCGCAAGACCCGAATGCACGCCCACTGCGGCGAAGATCTCTGGATAGAGCTGCCCCACCAGGGCGGCCATGGACCCGCCTGCCGACAGCCCGGCAATGTAGACGCGCGACGAGTCTCCCGCATGGTCTGCCACCAGCTTGGTAACCAGCGCGGCGATCATGGCGGGCTCGCCTTGGGCCCGCTGCTGGTGTTGCGGTTCAAACCAATTCCAACACCCCATGCTGTTGGCTTGGCGAATCTGCTCCGGATACACCACGATGAATTTCTCGCGCTCCGCAATGGCGTTCATGGCGGTGCCGCGGGCAAAATCGTCGGCGTTTTGCTTGCAGCCATGCAGCATGACAACGACGGGTAGCAGGGACTCCACGCTGGTCCTGCTGGGAATGAACAGTCGGTAGTTGTAACTTTGGGCGCCAGCCTGGAACGCGTGCAGCGTGAAGGATGCCGGGGCCGTTGCTGCGGGGTCTACGGTAGGGGCTCGGATGGGCGCAGCAACGTCAGGTTCTTCCCGGAATTCAATATCCACCGCCTCAGCTTTGTGCGCGCGCCAATTGGGGACGGGTTGGGCCATCGGGGCTGCCTGCGTGGCGAAGCCCGCGTTGTTTCCGGCATAAGCGCTGGACTGTGCTGGGTCCGGCGCAGAGGGCGTCTCTATCCCCAGCCCGCTTTGAATCAGTCTGGTGGCTTCCATGAGTCGGCCTTGAAGGGTCAGTTCCTTGGCTTGTGCCAGTGAATCTGTAAATGAGCGCATGGGGTATGCCTTCCATAAGTACTTGTTGCACCGCAGCATATGGAGCGCTCGAGAGCTAAACGCAAGCCTGGATATGTATTTATTTGCAGCCTGACAGTTGGTCCAGCGGCGCGTGCAGCCGGGTTTCTTTCGTCATAATGCCGCCTCGTTTGCCGATTTCGATGGAGCCGTAACGTTCCTTGAAGCATTCGGGCAACGGCCGGTCTCCGGCCACGGATAACCACAGCCGCAGCAGGTGTCGCTTCTTGCCTGGATCTTGCCAATCGACAAATCCGGTGCGGTCATGTAGCTGCGAATGGTTGTAGACAAACTGCATGTCACCGGGCTGCAACTGCATGCCGAAATGCAGGTCGGGGTCATTGGCCAAGGCATCGAACAGATCCAGCGCCTGCACGTGCGCGGGTGTCAAGCGCATGGCACCCTCGAATCGCTGCGCGCTGTCGATGTACTGGCGTTGGTAGAACACGGTCAGGCGGCCCTCATGCCAACTAAGTGGCGGTATCTCCATCCATGGCTTGGCGCCTTCAGGTACTTCGCCCCTGCGGTCGGTGGCGATGGGGTCAAACAGTTTTTCCAGCAAATCGGGGCGCAGCGCGCGCATGCGGTTGTAGATCGTCTCTGCGCTCACCAGCAAGGAGCGTCCGCCTTCCTTTGCTTCGCGGATGCACAACAGGCCCACCACGTCAGCGCTGTCGGTGTGGAAGGTCTGACGCTCGGCCGTTTGGTAAATCCGTGTGTTCGGGTCTTGGGACGATGCGCCCAGGTCGCGTACATGCCCGAGGATGTGGCCCGCTGCATTCTGCGAGCGTGCACTGCCCAGATGGGCGCCTATGCCGCAGAAGACAGCGGCGGCAAATTCCTGGCTGTAGCCCTCAACAGGCAAGCCGCGCAGCACTTCGATGCCATTGCCATGCAACAGCTTATGCTGCAGCGCTTTCAAGTGGCCGGCGAATGAGGACAGAGGGAAATCGGCGGCCACAATCTCACCGATGTCGCGGCCTAGCGACAGGTATTGCCGTGCCGCGTTTTCCAGATCCGCAATATCTTCGGTTGATAGGCGGTACAGCCAGCTGCGTTCATCCTTCGCCATGGTAGGGCCGACCCATGCCGAAGGGCCGGTGATTCGGTGGGGCAGTCGTGATAGGTCCATGCGTTGATTATCGGCAGACTTTCAAATGCAACCCCTCAGACCGTGCCATCGTTTGGTGGCGATGCCCAGCAATTGCGGGTTTGCCGAGCGGTGAATTTTGGGCATACTTCCGCTGTCTGACCGCCAGCTGGCATGCACCCAGTGATCCAAGAGTCAGCGTATGTTGGATAGGTTGCCCACAATGCCCACAGCACCCCGATCGGAAGAAACGGTCACCGGCTCTTTGGTCACACGATTGTGTGGCTATCTCACCCTTGCCCTGGGTATTGAACTGATCATCGGCTGGTTGCTGAACAACCCCGGGATGGTAAAGATTGTTCCCGCCTCCAATTCGGTCAGCTTCAACTCGGCCATCGCATTTGTGCTGGCTGGAATCGCCCTGATCCTGCCTGCCGGCCCGTACCGCATTCCATTGCGCAAGGCCATCTCCATCATCCTCATCGTTGGTGCGAGCCTCATTCTGTACGAAGATATTTTTGACGTGGCGCTGGGTCTGGACTGGGAGTCACTGCACAGGGCGATTCAGGACGGAAGCCCGCGGCCGGGCAGGGTTGCACCCAATACCTGCCTTGCGCTGATCCTTCTCGGTGTGGCGCTGTTTCTGAGTTGCAAGCCCGATGCGCCGGTGCGCAAATGGCTGGTGCCCCTGTGCAGCAGCCTGCAGCTGGTGTTGGTGGTCACCGGCATCACTGGGCTGATGTTGGACCCCACGCTGCTGTACGGCTGGTACAAGTTCAACCGCATGGCGGCCCCCACGGCCTTTGGCCTGGGCCTGCTGACATTGGGTGTGTATTACGAGTACCGCGAGTTTGCAAACCTGAAGACCTACTCGGCGGGCCAGCAGCAAAAGAACATTCTGTTGACCGGCACGCTGATTTTGTTGGCCATGGGCATGGCTGGGGCATTGAACACTGCCATCATCTTTGCCAACTACCAGCAAGAGGCCATACGTGAGAAGCTGAGGTCTGAGCTGGAGGGGCAGGGCCGGCTTGCCGGCGTCATCATTGCGCAGTCCGTGGCCGAAACGGGCACGCTGAACGCGCGCCCCCTGCTGACGATCTTGATCCGCAAAGTGGCGCAGCAGCGCAATCCTGCCGATGTGGCGCAATTGCATTTCGCCGTGGAGCGCTTGCTGCAACAAGGATTTTCGAGCATATCCCTGCGTTGGGCGGATGGCGCGCCCACGGTAGACGTGGGGCATATCACCAACCCCATTGAAATGAGCATTCCGCTTCGCCAGCCCGCGGGCGGTGAGCTGATGTGGCGTTCGCAGGGGTTTTTCTTCCGCGCATCCTCCGAAATCACGTCGGACTCCGGCAAGGTCATCGCCTATGTGACGACCGAGCGGGAGCTGCCTGCATTGACCAAGGTGTACGTGCCCGACACCTACAGCAACGACAGTGCCGAGGCCACCATCTGCGGAAAGCTGGCGGGCAACATCGCTTGCTTCCCATCGAAATTCCATCCCGCCCCTTGGGCCCTGCCGCCCTTGGGAAACCGCCCCCGCCTGCCGGTGGACGATGCGATAGACGGCCAATCCGGGGTTCGCAATGCGTCGGATTCCCGCGGTGTGATCTCGTTGCACGCCTATGCCCAGCTGGGCAACACGGGCCTGGTGGCGCTGTCCAAAGTGAATACGGCCGATGTGTACCAGCCCATTAACAACTTGATTTGGCGCTCCATCGTCGTGCTGGTTATTTCTTTGGCGATCGGCATCATATTGCTGAGAAAGACGGTGGGGCCGCTGATCAAGGCGATCTCGCAATCCGAGGTCCGTGCGGTCAGCAGTGAGCGGCGCTTGCAAGCCATTACCGACAACGTGCCCGCGTTGATCGGGTTTATCGACAAGGATCTGCATTACCGCTTCATGAACGCGACCTACGAGCGCTGGTTTAGTCGGCCATTGGCGGACCTGCTGGGCAAGACGCCACGGGACCTGCTGGGCGATGCGCGCTATGAGGTCGCGTTGCCACGCATCCAAAAAGCCTTGGCCGGCGAGACCGTGCAGTTCACCCACGAAACCCCAGCGCCACGCGGAAACTACCCGCAGTTTGTCACCGTCTCTTACATCCCCGATCGGGCAGAAGACGGCAGTGTGGTGGGTTTCAACGTGCTGGCTTTTGACACGACCGAGCAGCACGAACACCAACGGGCGCTGTCGTACCTGGCGCACCACGACAGCCTGACTGAGCTACCCAACCGCCGCCTCTTCGACGACCGCATTGCACAGGCGCTGACCCGCGGCCAGCGGACCAAGGAATCGGTGGGCCTCCTCTACCTGGATATCGACCACTTCAAGCAGATCAATGACTCCCGGGGCCACGACTGCGGGGATCTACTGCTGCGTGCCGTGGCCGACCGCTTAACCCGCGCCGTGCGTGACAGCGACACCGTGGCGCGCATGGGCGGTGACGAGTTTGTGGTGCTCATGGAAGGGCTGCGCAGCACCGACGATGCTCTGGCAGTGGCTACCAAAATACTCGCGGCCATTCGCGTGCCGTTTGACTTGGATGGCACTACGCTGCGCGTGACCACCAGTATCGGCCTTGCGTATTCCACAGGGCCGGACGACAGCCCCGGTTTGCTGGTGCAGCGCAGCGATGCGGCACTGTATGCAGCCAAGATCGCGGGGCGGGACCGCGTGGCAGTCTTCGGCGATACCTTGCCTGAGAAAGCGCCGGGCTGAGCGCTGGATGCCTTGCGCGGCACAATAGTGCAGTTAAAAGCTGCGAAGGATGGCGTATGGCTGAGAGCGACAAAGTGTTCGCGGGCTCGATCCCGAAGTTCTACGACACGCTGATGGTCCCCCTGATCTTCGAGGCCTATGCTGTCGACACGGCGCAGCGTGTCGCAGCGTTGTCACCCGGCGCGGTGCTGGAGACGGCGGCGGGCAGCGGTGTGGTCACGCGCTTGCTTGCACCCAAACTGAAGCCCGATGCGCGCTATGTGGTGACCGACCTCAATCAACCCATGCTCGACTACGCAGCCGTCCGGCAGGGGGCGGACAGCCGCATCACCTGGCGACAGGCGGACGCGCTCAGCCTGCCGTTCGAAGATGCCACGTTCGACGTGGTGTGCTGCCAATTCGGTGCCATGTTCTTTCCCAATCGGGTTATCGGTTACACCGAGGCGCGTCGCGTGTTGCGGCCAGGTGGACGCTTTGTCTTCAGTGTCTGGGACCGCATTGAGGAAAACGCCTTTGCCGATGACGTCACCAACGCCGTTGCTGCGGTCTTTCCAAACGACCCGCCACGGTTCCTTGCCCGCACGCCGCACGGCTACCACGATGTCGCGGTGATCCGTGAAGAGTTGAGTCGTGCGGGGTTCACCGATATTCAAATCGAGACACGCGAGAAGCTGAGCCACGCATCGTCAGCCCGCGCTGCCGCCACCGCCTATTGCCATGGCACGCCGCTGCGCAACGAAATCGAGGCGCGCGATGCCAGCCTGCTCTCGCTGTGCACAGACCGTGCGACGGAGGCCATCGCCCGCCGTCATGGCGCAGGCCCGGTGGCTGGAAAAATTCAGGCCCATGTGATCGTGGCGGCGGGCTAGGGCGTCATGGGCATAGATACGGAAAACCAAAGCCCTGAGCTATTGCGCCGCCTGCTGCGTGCCAAAGACCGGATGGATGCCGCCTCGCATGAAGAGTGGCCGGTGCAGCGGCTGGCAGAGGTCAGCCATGTGTCCGAGGCCCACTTTGCGCGGTCGTTCAAAGAAGCCTTTGGCGTCCCGCCACACCGCTATCTACTCACTCGCCGCATCGAACGGGCCACTGCGCTATTGCGCGACAGCGACCTGGGCATTACCGAAATCGCCTTTCAGACCGGCTGGCGCAGCCTTGGCACTTTCGGGCGCATCTTCCGCGACATCACTGGCGACACACCGAGCACGGTACGCCTACGCGCGCGCGCCGCGGCCGCCGAACTGCAGAGTGTGCCTGCCTGCATCGTCAGCGCTGCACACCGGCCCGACCTCAGAACAGCAGTTTTGGAGAAGCGCCGCCGTTTGGCCAGCGATATAAAAGTGACTTCATGAACTGAAAGGGAAATCTGATGAGCCAGACGGTACAAGTGGTGGGTGTGTATGTGCGAGACCAGGACGAGGCGCTCGCGTTCTACGGCGACAAGCTGGGCTTTGAGGTACAGGCGGATGTACGCAATGGGGACTACCGCTGGCTGACCGTGAAGTCCCCGGGTCAGTCGTCATTCCAGCTCGGTCTCTTCAAGCCCGGCCCGCCGGTGCATGACCTGGCAACCGCGCAGACGCTTCAGGCCATGGTCGCCAAAGGCGCAATGCCGCCCCTCGTTCTCGAGGTGGATGACTGCCGCGCCGCCTATGACCGCATGCTGGCCCTGGGCGTGGAATTCACGCAAGAGCCCTTAGACCGTTACGGCGCCGTGGACGCGGGCTTTCGCGATCCATCGGGCAATGGCTGGAAGATGATCCAGGCCCGCAAGGCGTGAGAGGAAACCACATGAGCACTCAAGCAAACCACTGGATTCGCCAGAGCCACCGCTGGCTGTCCATCGTCTTCACGTTGACCGTCATCGCCAACTTTGCGGTCAGGGCGCAAGGTGAACCACCCGCCTGGATCACCTATTCACCGCTGCCTCCGCTTTTCTTGATGCTCGTTACAGGGCTGTATTTGTTTGCGCTGCCGTATGTTGGCAAGGGGCGGGGAGGGTAAGGTCTCGCGAGACGAATTATTGGGTGCCCGTTAATGCGAACATCGCGCCCTCGGGATCCAGTCCATTCAAGATCCAGCCACCGCCAGGCACCTCCATGGGGCCATTGATTACTTTGCCACCTGCCGTGACGATGCGCTGCGCGGCGCTCTTGATCCCGTCTACGCGAAAGTAGACCAACCACGCCGGACGCGGAAAATTAGAGTCCGTCATGGTGCCCCCAAGATTGCGGTCACCTATGTCAAACAACTGGTAAGTGCCCATGGGCCCCATGTCTACCGCACGCGACCTGCTCCAACCGAATTGAGTGCAATAGAAGTCGGTCGCCTTCGGGCCGTCGGAGGCATGCAGTTCGTGCCACGCACCGTGTCCAGCGCGGTCGGGGTCACATGCCGTACTCGCCTCGTTGCTCGCACCGCGCATCACATAGAACGGAGCACCCTGCGGGTCCGAGACCATCGCGATACGCCCGACACTGGGAATATCGAATGCCGGTATGTGCACCGCCCCACCGGCCGCGGTGATTGCCGCCACGCTCGCGTCGACATCGTCCACGCCGATGTACATCAACCAGCACGGGGTGGCACCGTTCTGGCACATGTCTTCTGTCAGTCTGAAAACGCCGCCAACCAAGCCATCCTTCGCACTGATCATGCGGTAGTCCATCGTGGATCCGGCTGGCAGAGATTCATTGATCTCCCAGCCCACCACGGCACAGTAGAAGCGTCGAGCGGCCAAAGGGTCCTTGGTCATCAATTCGTACCAGATCGGTGTACCGTGGCGGTTGCTCATCGCATTCTCCTTGGGCTTCAAGTGTTTTCGTGCCCGATCAATATACGCGCCGCCGCTGTATGTCGGCAAGCGTCCAAACGGATGTCTACAAAGGGCTTGATTAGCAGTAGCCGTCGCTGAACGCCATAAGCCGTTCGGAGTAAGCAGCTTCGCGCGGTGGCACATGGGGAGGATTTTGCGCGCCGCTGAATTCCACATACGCGCCGTTAGGCAGTGAGTGTTTGCCCAGCAGAATGCGGGCCAGCAACTGCGCAGAGACCTTCGGCGTGCTGGTGCCCTTGATTGCTTTGCTCACTACGGGGAGCACATATTTCCACACCAGATTGAGCAGCGCCCCTTGCTCGCGCGCCAGGCCCGTGCCGGCCATCAGGCCAGGGTCGTAGGAGAAATAGCGGCGCTGGCCAGGCTCGCGGGCGGCAAAGTGACGTGCTGACAGCACGTTGAGTCCCTTGGAGCTGGCATAGGCATCGCGGTTGATCTGGGCGATGTTGGGCGCGCTGGCGTACTGGCCTTGGGCCAGCACCTCGGGCGGCAGATAGTGCGCACCTGCAAAACCAAAGTTTTTGGCCATGCGGTCTTCCGGGGTGTGGGTCCCGCTGGCCGTCCAGCCAACGATGGCATCGGGCTGAAGTGCGGGCTGCAACGCACGCAGCAGTACATGGTGGGCCAGGTGGTTAACCGCAAACGTCTGCTCCAGGTTGTCGGCCGTGCGGATCAGCGAGTCAGCCGATTGCACGCCGGCATTGAACATCACCGCGTCCAGCGGCGCCTGCACCTGCGGGGCGAAGCGCCGCACGCTGTCCAGCTGTGACAGGTCCAGCAGCGGGGTGCTCAAGCTGGTGTGGGGCAGGGCAGCGCGCAACTGTTCGCCACGTTGGGGGTTACGCACCGGCAGCACCAGGTGCAGGCCGGGCTGGGTAGACAGGCGTTGTGCCAGGGCCAGGCCCAGGCCCGAACTGGCGCCGGTGATCAGAATGGTTTTGTTCATGGAAATCCTCAAGGAAAAGCAGTGAGGAATGGATAATATGAACAATAATTCAGTTTTAATATTCGCGTTCCACCATGCCGCCAAAACCCAGCTTGTCGCCAAGGAAACCGCCCGTTCAGCGGCGTTCCCAGGAGACTTTGAAGGTCATTCACGAAGGAAGTATTCAGGTTTTACTGTCGCACGGAATCCATGGCCTGACGACGACCCGCGTGGCAGAGCGGGCGGGCGTATCAGTGGGTTCGGTCTACCAGTACTACCCCAACAAACAGGCGCTGTTGGCGGCTGTGTTGCAGCAACACCTGGAAGACGTGATTGGGCAGATGGAGGCCGTTTGCAGCAGCTACAGGGCCCGCACTGCTGCCGAGATGGCACACGCCTTGGTGAATGCTTTTATCGACGCCAAGATGGCACGCTCTGACGTGTCGCAGGCGCTGTACGCGATTCCGTCTGATCAGGGGCGCGATGCAGTGACCGCCACCATGACGCAACGCGCCCAGTTGGCCATCTGCGATCTGCTGGCCAGCTGCACCGACCGGCGCTTTCAGGACCCGAGCCTGGTGAGCTTTGTGTTGACCACTTCCCTCATTGGCCCCGCCCAGGTGTTGGTGACCACGCTGCCGCCCGTGGCCCAGCGTGAGGCGATCAAGAAGCAGCTAGGGCTGATGGCGCAGAGTTATTTGGAGCGAGCGGGGGACCCGTTGTAAAACTCTGCGCATCTGCCTCACATCTGGCTCATACCGCCGTCGGCAATGATCTCAGTGCCGACAATGAAGCCAGATTCCTTGGAAACCAGATGCAACACCGTGGCGGCTATTTCTTCTGGCGTACCGAAGCGGCCCAGCGGTACCTGCGTCTGAATGCTTGCGGCCATCGCCTGCAGTTGGTCTGGCGCCAAGCCCAGCTTGCCGTACAACGGCGTGGTCACCGGGCCGGGGCTGACCACATTGACGCGCACGCCCTGCGGCAGCAGCTCGGCCGACAAGGTCTTGGCCAGCGAAATCAACGCGGCCTTGCTGGCAGCGTAGACGCTGGAATTCGGCATGCCGATATGGGCATTGATCGAGCCGTTCAGCACGATGGAGCCGCCGCGCGTCATTAGCGCAGCCAGGCGCTGGATCAGGAAGTAGGGGCCTTTGACATTGGTGTCAAAGCTGCTGTCCCACAGCGCTTCGTCGATCTGCGCCAGCGGGCCAAACTTCGCCACGCCGGCGTTGATGAACACGCCGTCAATCACGCCCATCTGCGCTTGCAGCGTTGCGACCAGCGCGGTCTGGGCTGACACATCGCCAGCTTCGCTGACCAAAGCCAGCGCGTTCGGACCCAACTCGGCCTTTACGCGGGCCAGGCCTTCGGCGTCTCGGCCCGTGATCGCCACCCGGGCGCCTTCGCGGGCAAAGGCGATAGCGGCTGCGGCGCCGATGCCACTGCTGCCACCGGTGACCAAAATATTCTTTCCTTCAAAGCGGTTCATGATGTTTCCTTCAGTTGTTTCGTTGATGATTTACGGGGCTTTCAACCCCACTGCAGGGTTGATGGATGAAGTTTCTGCCTTTAGGTGGGTCTATAGACATCACAAATTCGATGAACTCATGCGAAACTATCGAATATGTTGAGCCTGGAAGATTTACAGCTGTTGGAGGCCGTGCGCGCCACCGGCAGCCTGTCGCGTGCGGCCGAGCGCCTGGGCAAGGCCGCGTCCACCGTGTCTTACGCCGCGCGCCAGCTCGAAGAGCGGCTGGATGCACTGCTGTTTGACCGCGCCGGTTACCGCATCGCGCTCACGCCTGCCGGCCTGCTGCTGGTCGAGCAGGGCGCGCAGTTGCACGCCCAGGCTCGGCGCCTGACCGAGCGCGTCAAGCAGGTGGCGCGCGGCTGGGAGTCCGAGCTGCGCATCGTGACCGACGAGCTGGCAAACATCGAGGCACTGCTGCCGCTGGTTACCGACTTCGATGCGCTGAACAGCGGCGTGCGCCTGCGCTTTGCCCACGAGGTGCTGGGTGGCACCTGGGAGGCGCTGCTGGACCAGCGCGCCGACTTGGTGGTCGCCGCCACCAACGAACCACCTGCGATGGCGCATCTGCAATGGTTTGAGTTGACGCAGCTGGAATGGGTCTTCGCCGTATCGCCGCGGCACTCGCTTGCGCGCGCAGCGAAGAAAGGGCAGCCGCTGTCGATGGAAGCGATTACCGCGCACCGCTCGGTCGTGGTGGCCGATACCTCGCGCCTTGCCGTTGCCCGCAGCTACGGCGTGCAGACGCACCAGGAGCGCTTGGCCATGCCCAGCATGCGCGCGAAGATTGCCGCCCAAGTAGCAGGCCTGGGCGTGGGCTGGCTGCCGTTAGAGAAAGTGCGCCAGCATCTGGAGCAGGGCACGCTGGTGGCGCTAGAAACCCAAGACCCGCGCGAGCCGAATCTGCTGTTTGTAGGCTGGCATTCGCACCGTGCCGGGCCGGCCTTGCAATGGTGGGTGGAAAAGCTGCGCGACCCGCGGCTGGTGCCACCGCTGCTGCACCAGAACTACTGATTGATTACTCGACTCTTGCTATGAAAAAAGAAGCTGCTTGCGCATATTCCACGGGGGATACAGGCCAATATTTATTCAAAACCCAGTGTTCAGGGTGCAGCCCAATTGCTTGGCCAATCCGTTATAAAACCCTCACAAAACAGGTTTATCTCTATCTCAATTCCGGCACAAAGATGACAAAACTCACCCTTGGCGATCGCCTCACAGCTGCAGCGCTAGGCGCCTTGTTTGGAGGCATCGTTGGTTTAGCGCTGGCGTGGCTCTTTGGTGTCTACTCCAGCACGATGGGGCCATCCAGGATGCCGGTGGATTTCGGCCACTGGGTTGCTTGGAGCGCTATCGGCTTTGGCGCCGTCGGCCTGCTATTTGGACCATTCGTGGGCACGCTCATCGGCGTGGTCATCAACGGCATCTTTGAGTTCGAGCGGGACGACGAGCGGGTGCCCGTCTGGGTGTTGGTGCTGGTTCTTCTTGCCATCGTCGCCGGTGTATGGTGGTCAGGTACCTGATTGACTGCTGGCCTTGAGCTGGGGCGCTGAACCACAACTTCGGAGAACTGATGACATACGAATCAACCCAAACTGACGTATTCATTGTTGGAGCAGGCCCCACCGGCCTCGTCCTGGCACTGTGGCTGACGCACCAGGGCGTGTCGGTCCGCATCGTCGACAAGACCGCCGGCCCCGGAACCACCTCGCGTGCGATGGCTGTCCAGGCCCGCACGCTGGAGTTCTACACGCAGGTAGGCCTTGCGGACACGGTGGTCGCAGCCGGAATGCAGAACCCGGCTTTCAACATCTGGGCAGGTGGCAAGAGGAGGGCGCGGATAGAGTTGGCGGCGGCGGGCGCGCAAATCTCGCCCTATCCCTACGTCCTCGTTTATCCGCAGGACCGCCACGAGCAAACCCTTGTCGACGCGCTGCGCAAACTCGGGGTGGAGGTGGAGCGTGAGACAGAAGTCATCGGCTTCGAAGAGAAGGGCGACATCGTCGAAGTCCGCGTCAAGCGCGTAAATGTCGGCGAGGGTAACGAGTCCGTCTGCCGCGCGCGCTACTTGGCCGGTTGTGATGGCGCGCGCTCCGTCGTGCGGCATGCGTTGGGCGCCACGTTCGAAGGCGGAACCTATCCGCAAGTCTTCTATGTCGCGGACATCAAGACCGCCAGCCCGACGCCTTTGGGCGAGATCCATATCTCTCTCGAAGTCTCCGACTTCGTGCTCTTGATGAGCTACGACGATCAAGGGCGTGCTCGCCTGATCGGGGCCGTGCGCGGCGAGCGTGCCGAGCGCGCAGATGCCGGGGAGCTGACGTTTGATGACGTGGGCAAAGAAGCTATTGAAGCCATGGGCATCCAGATCGAAGAGGTCAACTGGTTCTCCACCTACCGGGTACACCACCGCGTGACCAATATGTACCGGCGCGGGCGCGCATTTCTTCTGGGCGACGCCGCGCATGTGCACAGCCCCGCTGGCGGCCAGGGCATGAACACGGGCATTGGCGACTCAGTCAATCTGGCTTGGAAGCTCGCCGCCGTCATCAAAGGCACGGCGCCCGACTCGCTGTTGGATTCCTACGAGTTCGAGCGCAAAGCCTTTGCCGAATTGCTCGTCGCCACCACCGACCGCGTGTTCACCGCCGTGACCTCCGACAGCAAACTTGCCGGTCTGGTCCGCCACCACATCGCTCCGGTCGTCGCGCCCCTTGCGTTCAAGTTCGACGCGGTGCGCGAGGAGATGTTCGAGATCGTCTCGCAAACCCGCGTGAACTACCGCGGCGGCCCCTTAAGCGCCGGATCGGTTGGCGACATCCACGCTGGCGACCGCATGCCCTGGGTGCGCATCGGTGACTCTGACAACTTAGGGCCACTCAAGGCCATACGCTGGCAGGTCCATGTTTATGGAGAGCCCCCCGCGGAGGTATCCGCCTGGTGCCTGGAGCGGAGCGTTCCGCTGCATGCCTTTGAATGGCACGATGAATTTGAGAAGGCTGGCTTTGAGCGCGGAGCCGTATATTTGATCCGCCCGGACATGCATGTCGCTATGGCGGATTCATCGCGCAAAGCTGATGGTTTGGCCGCCTACTTTGAGGCGCGCGGCATTTCGGCAGCATGGATCTTATGATCACAGCGCTCGCTGCTTGCTATCAAAACAGAAGCTGCTCGCGCATATTCTACGGGGGCTAGAGGCCAATTTCGTTCTTAAAGCGTTGATGGACGGCAGCAAACCTGTCAGGTGCTTGCGACCCAACGGCGTCACCTACGGCGCGCGTTCCCCCTCATGGCGGCGCATCCGTCCCCGCGAAGGCGGTAGGCCCCATACGTCTCCAGACTGGAGAAGGAGATCAGCCCCACACATCGTAATCGCTGCCCTCGTGTGGCACAAAGTAGCCCAGCAAATGCCCACCCAGGCGCGGGATGATGCGGGCCCAGTTTTCAGCATAGGCCGTGAACTGGTCTTTCTTGAACGGGTCGATTTCGTAGCGGATGAAACAGGTCATGGTCATGACGGCTCCTCTGGGTGATCAGAGGAGTCTCCAGGACGAATGCGGGGAATGCTTTGGTGGGTGACGAAATGAGGGAGGACGCTCTTGGCGGAGCTTGCTACAGATGCTCCGCGATCAATAGCTGGTGCCACCGCTACTGCACCAGAACTATGGATTTTGCTTATAGGTCCAGGCAGCGTCTGGATTCTTTGGAAATGCGAGTTGGACGACAGCCACAACGCAACCGTTGCGGTTACTAACCGACTAGACGTCGAGCTCTGCTAAGAAGCAGAGGCAGGCAGCTCGCAGTCGGCGATGAAAGAGGCAATCAAACACCGTCTGCCTGTTTGGTGGCAGGTAGCTTATTATTCCAAGGCGGCACTAAGCACAAAAAATGGGAAGGGTGACAAATGACATATCCAGTTTATGAAATTCGCCATGATCAGGCGAATGACATCATCAGCAAAGAAGAAGACTACCTGAATGATGTGAAGGCAATTGAGATTAAGCCCTCCAAACTCTCCGAGACCGTCTCAGCATTTTCTAACTCAATCGGTGGTGATATTTATATTGGCATCGATGAGGACAAAGCTAACAAGTCTCGCACTTGGCGCGGCTTTAATACACCTGAGGACGCCAATGCAGTCACGCAAACGCTTCTCAGCTGCCACAATTTAGGTAACCACCTTGCATTCGAGTATCTAACCTGCAATGGCTTTACAGGCCATGTTCTTCACATCACCGTAAAGAAGGTGAAAGAGATTGTGAAATCCACCGCTGGGGAGGTTTATCTCCGCGTCAACGCTGGAAAGATTAAGTTAGATACAGATGAAAAAATAAAGCGACTTGAATTCGACAAGGGCATTATTACTTTTGAGAACGAGTGGGTTGAGTGTCCTCTCCAGCGTGTGGAAAACAGCGAGAGCATCATTGGTTTCATGATTAATGTAATTCCAACGGGGGAGCCGAAAAAGTACCTCGAGAATCAAGATTTAATCAAGGAAAAACATTCAAGAGTGTCGGGAATTCTTCTCTTCTGCGATGAGCCCGCAGTCTTCTTGCCTAAAAGGTCCAGCATAAAAATTATGCGCTACAAGACAAAGCTGGAGGAAATTAGCAGGGAGCATCTCTCCGGTACACCGTTGACTGTGGAAGGAGATATTTATAGCCAAATTTACTTGGCTGTCGAGCAAACAAAGAAAATTATTGAGGACGCGAAAAAGCTTGGTGCGGAAGGCTTGGAAGCTGTGCAGTACCCGGACGAAACCCTACATGAGGTCATCACTAATGCCGTACTACATCGTGACTACAGCATCACTGCAGATACCCTGATTCGAATCTTCGATAATCGCGTAGAAATCGAGAGTCCCGGGAAGCTTCCCGGGCATGTCACTGTCGAAAATATTCTTGAAACACAGAGCGCCCGCAATCCGCAGATTGTGCGGCTCATCAATAAATTTCCAAACCCCCCAAACAAGGATGTAGGTGAAGGGCTGAACACCGCTTTTGAGGCCATGAAGAATTTGAAGCTCAAGCCACCTGAGATTTCTGAGGGCGAAAATTCGGTCATTGTCAGGATTCGTCATGAGCCCCTGGCCTCAGCAGAAGTGCTTGTGATGCAATATATGCAGGACCATGATGAGATAACCAATGCTCTTGGGCGTGAAATTACAGGGATTAAAGACTCAAATCAGATGAAGGATGTATTCATCAGGTTGAAGGATCTGGGTCAACTTGAGCGAGTCCCTGAGAAATTTAGTACTGCATCTGCTTGGCGCAAGACCCAGTGAAGACACGACGCTGCTGTGAATGCAGATGATCGCCCCTACTCCGCCGCCTCCAACCCATTAGCAAAATGCTCCCGCATGCGCAACTGCGTCCCAACTGCATCCCGCGCGGTCAGCGCATCCATGATGGCCTGATGTTCAGCGAGTGACTCGGCGATGCGACCAGTCTTGAGCAAGGAGTTGTGGCGGTTCAGCTTCATCACCTTGCGCAGGTCGGCCACCATCTGGTCGCGCCAGCGGTTGTTGGCGATCTGCAGCAGGCGCATGTGGAACTGTTCGTTCACCGCGAAGAACTGGTCGGTATTGGCCTTTCCAGGTTTGGCTGCTGTCTCCAGCGCTTTATGCAGGGTCTGCAGTTCTTTCAGTTCAGCGTCGGTGGCCTGGGTGGCCACCACACCGGCGGCGTCGCTTTCCAGCAGGCTGAGCAGGTGGTACACGTCCGACAGGTCTTGCTGCGACACCTCGGTCACATAGGCACCGCGGCGCACTTTCATGGTCACCAGGCCTTCGGTGGCCAGCACTTTGAGCGCCTCGCGCAGGGGGGTGCGGCTGATGCCGAATTCTTCGGCAATCTTCAGTTCGTCAATCCAGCTACCCGGCTCCAGCTCGCGCTGGAAGATGCGCTGGCGCAGCAGTTCGGCCACTTCCTCATACAGAGGGCGGGGGGCCAGCGAGACAGCGGGGCGGGTTTCAGACATCAGTGCAGACATGCAGAGTTGGCGCGGCCAGTTCAAAAAAGTTGGCTAATTGTAAGCTCCAACCAATATTCTGAATCAATAATTATGAATAATGTAAACTCGCTTCCACCCAAACGCTGACGGGATTACCCTCGCGGCTACGCCTTTGGGGGAGCCCATGAACGACCCGCGGACCACGCCATGACCGACAAGACCCCCGAATTCAAAACCGCCACGCTGGACGCCTGGGCCAAAGCGGCCGCCAAGTCCGCCCCCGGTGGCAATGTGGACGCACTGAACTGGATCACGCCCGACGGCATCGCGGTCAAGCCGCTGTACACCGCGGAAGACACGGCCCACTTGCAACACGCCGACACGCTGCCCGGCTTTGAGCCCTACCTGCGCGGCCCGCAGGCCACCATGTATGCGGTGCGTCCATGGACGATCCGCCAGTACGCCGGTTTCTCCACCGCCGAAGAATCCAACGCCTTCTACCGCAAGGCGCTGGCTGCGGGCGGGCAGGGCGTGTCGGTCGCGTTCGACCTTGCCACGCACCGTGGCTATGACTCGGACCACCCGCGCGTAACGGGTGATGTGGGCAAGGCCGGTGTGGCGATTGATTCGGTCGAGGACATGAAGATCCTGTTCGACCAGATTCCGCTGGACAAGGTGTCGGTCTCGATGACGATGAACGGCGCGGTGTTGCCGGTGTTGGCGGGCTATGTGGTTGCGGCCGAAGAGCAGGGCGTGGCGCAAGACCAATTGAGCGGGACGATTCAGAACGACATTCTGAAAGAGTTCATGGTGCGCAACACCTACATCTACCCGCCCGCGCCCAGCATGCGCATCATCGGCGACATCATTGGCTACACAGCCAAGAACATGCCCAAGTTCAACTCGATCAGCATCTCGGGTTACCACATGCAGGAGGCGGGCGCGAACCAGGCGCTGGAGCTGGCCTTCACGTTGGCCGACGGCAAGGAGTATGTGAAGACGGCGATTGCCACCGGGCTGGATGTGGACGACTTTGCCGGGCGCCTGTCATTCTTCTGGGCGATTGGCATGAACTTCTATCTGGAGGTTGCCAAGATGCGCGCGGCGCGGCTGCTGTGGTGCCGCATCATGAAGGGCTTTGACGCGAAGAACCCGAAGAGCCTGATGCTGCGCACGCATTGCCAGACCAGCGGCTGGAGCCTGACCGAGCAAGACCCATACAACAACGTGGTGCGCACGACCATCGAGGCGATGGCCGCGGTGTTTGGCGGCACGCAGAGCCTGCACACCAACAGCTTTGACGAAGCCATCGCGCTGCCGACCGAGTTCAGCGCGCGCATCGCCCGCAACACGCAGCTCATCATCCAGGAAGAAACCCACATCACCAATGTGATCGACCCGTGGGCGGGCAGCTACATGATGGAGAAGCTGACGCAGGACATGGCCGACGCAGCGTGGACCATCATCGAAGAGGTCGAAGCCATGGGCGGCATGACCAAGGCCGTGGACAGCGGCTGGGCCAAGCTGAAGATCGAAGCCGCCGCCGCCGAGAAGCAGGCGCGCATCGACAGCGGGCAGGACGTGATCGTCGGCGTCAACAAATACAAGCTGAAGACCGAAGACGCGATTGAAGCGCGCGATATCGACAACGTCGCGGTGCGCGACGGGCAGATCGCCCGCCTGCAAACTATCAAGGAAAAACGCGACGCAGCCCGCCTAGGCAGTGCGTTGGCAGCTATCACTTTTGCAGCAGAGAGCGGCACGGGCAACCTGCTGGACCTGACGATTCAGGCCGTGCGCCTGCGCGCCACAGTGGGCGAAGTGAGCGACGCTTTGGAGAAAGCCTTTGGCCGCCACCGCGCCGATACCAACAAGGTCTCGGGCGTGTACGCTGCGGCTTACGATTCTTCCAATGGAGACACCATGGAATACTGGAACGCCCTGAAGGCCGACATCGCGGGCTTTGCAGAAAAGCAGGGCCGCCGCCCGCGCGTGATGATCAGCAAGCTGGGCCAGGACGGCCACGACCGCGGCGCCAAGGTGGTAGCCACCGCGTTTGCCGACCTGGGCTTTGACGTGGACATGGGCCCGCTGTTCCAGACCCCCGAAGAATGCGCCCGCCAGGCGATCGAGAACGACGTGCACGCGGTCGGCGTATCCACCCTTGCCGCCGGCCACAAGACCCTGGTGCCCGCCATCATTGCCGAGCTGAAGAAGCAGGGCGCAGACGACATCATCGTTTTCGTCGGCGGCGTGATCCCGCGGCAAGACTACGACTTCCTGTACGCCGCAGGCGTCAAAGGCATCTACGGCCCGGGCACGCCAATCCCGGTGAGCGCACGGGATGTGCTGAGTCAAATCGAAAAGGCCATCGGGTGACACCTGAAGCCGTGCAGGCCGGTTTGCTCGGGGGGGAATCCCTTGCGCAGCGCCGTGCCATTGCCAAAGCCATCACCCTGCTGGAGTCCACGCGGGGGGACCACCGCGCGCAGGGTGACGCGCTGCTGACTGCGCTGCTACCGCACACCGGCAAGTCGCTGCGGCTGGGCATCAGCGGCGTGCCGGGCGTTGGCAAGTCCACCTTCATCGAGGCATTGGGCCTGTACCTGATAGCGCAAGGCCACCGCGTGGCGGTGCTCACTATCGACCCGTCTTCCAGTGTGTCCGGCGGCTCCATCCTGGGCGACAAGACGCGCATGGAAAAACTCTCCATGCACGAGAAAGCGTTTATCCGCCCCAGCCCGAGCAGCGGCACGCTGGGCGGCGTGGCCGAGAAGACGCGTGAGGCCATGCTGGTCTGCGAGGCCGCGGGCTACGACATCGTGATTGTCGAAACCGTGGGCGTGGGCCAGAGCGAGACCGCGGTGCAGGGCATGACCGACATGTTTGTGCTGATGCAGCTGCCCAATGCGGGCGACGACCTGCAGGCGATCAAGAAGGGTGTGATGGAGCTGGCGGACCTGGTGGTCATCAACAAGGCGGACATCGACGCCGATGCAGCAACCAGGGCACAGGCCATGATTACCTCCAGCCTGCGGCTGCTGGGCATGCATGGCAATCCGAACGATCCGCACAGCGACAAACATTGGCAGCCTAAAGTGATGTCGCTCAGTGCCTTGCATGGCACGGGTGTGGACGCCTTCTGGGCCGCGGTGAACGAATTCCAGACCCTGCAAACCGCCAATGGCTTTTTCAACACCCGCCGCCAAAACCAGTCGCTGGCGTGGATGTGGGAGCGCATCGACGCGGGGCTCAAGCACGCGTTCAAGCACAACCCGGCGGTGCGCGCGGCTTTGCCGCGGCTCACGGCGGCGGTGCAGGCAGGTGAGCTGGCAGCCAGCACTGCAGCACGAAATCTGCTTGCAGCCCTCGAATCCATTGCGCCAGCAGCTCCTAAATAAATAGCAATCAGAACGTTTCAGACGAGAAGGATTTTCCATGCAAGCCATTCTTGAACAACTCGAAGCCAAGCGCGAACTCGCGCGCCAGGGCGGTGGTGAAAAGCGCATCGCTGCGCAGCACAAAAAAGGCAAACTGACCGCGCGTGAGCGGCTGGAGATCCTGCTGGACGAGGGCACGTTTGAAGAGTGGGACATGTTTGTCGAACACCGCTGCGTGGACTTCGGCATGCAGGACCAGAAGATCCCCGGCGACGGTGTGGTCACCGGCTACGGCATGATCAATGGCCGCTTGGTCTTTGTGTTCAGCCAGGACTTCACGGTGTTTGGTGGTGCGCTCAGCGAAGCACATGCCGAGAAGATTTGCAAGGTGATGGACCAGGCGATGAAGGTCGGTGCACCGGTGATTGGCCTCAATGACTCCGGCGGCGCGCGCATCCAGGAAGGCGTGGCGTCCCTGGGCGGCTATGCCGACGTGTTCCAGCGCAACGTGATGGCCAGCGGCGTGATTCCGCAGATCAGCATGATCATGGGACCATCCGCCGGCGGCGCGGTGTACAGCCCGGCCATGACCGACTTCATCTTCATGGTGAAAGACTCTAGCTACATGTTTGTCACTGGCCCCGAGGTGGTGAAGACGGTGACGCATGAGGAAGTCACTGCCGAAGAGCTGGGCGGTGCCATCACCCACACCACCAAGAGTGGCGTGGCGGACTTGGCGTTTGAGAACGACGTGGAAGCGCTGCTGATGCTGCGCCGCCTGTACAACTACCTGCCGCTGAACAACCGCGAGAAAGCCCCCGTTCGCAAAAGCGGTGACCCCATCGACCGTGTGGACGCGAGCCTGGACACGCTGGTGCCCGAGAACGCCAACAAGGCCTATGACATGAAGGAACTCATCGTCAAGACCGTGGACGATGGCGACTTCTTTGAGATCCAGCCCGAATACGCCAAGAACATCATCATCGGCTTCGCCCGCATGGACGGGCAAACCATTGGCATCGTGGCGAACCAACCCTTGGTGTTGGCCGGTTGCCTGGACATCAAGAGCAGCATCAAGGCCGCGCGCTTTGTGCGGTTTTGCGATGCGTTCAACATTCCCGTCATCACCTTTGTCGACGTGCCCGGCTTCATGCCCGGCACCAGTCAGGAGTACGGCGGCATCATCAAACACGGCGCCAAGTTGCTCTATGCCTATGCCGAATGCACAGTCCCCAAGATTACGGTCATCACGCGCAAGGCCTATGGCGGTGCCTATGACGTGATGGCCTCCAAGCACCTGCGCGGCGACGTGAACTTTGCCTGGCCCAATGCCGAGATCGCGGTGATGGGCGCCAAGGGCGCGGTGGAAATCATCTTCCGCGAAGACAAGGGCGACCCGGCCAAGCTGGCCGCTAAAGAGGCCGAGTACAAGGCGCGGTTTGCGAACCCGTTTGTCGCTGGCGCCCGCGGCTTCATCGACGATGTGATCCTGCCGCACGAAACCCGCAAGCGCATCTGCCGGTCCTTGGTGATGCTCAAAGACAAGAAGCTGGAAAACCCGTGGCGCAAGCACGGGAACATCCCCCTCTGAAGCGCAGCGGTATGGCGAGCTGGAGTACCTGGTTAGACGCATGGCTGAGTGCTGGTGCGGTGCGGCGTGCGCGCCTGACACCGCCCTCCAGCCTGCCCACACGCTGGGTGGACACCACGCAGGGGGCCATCCGCGTGTTCGATTCGGGCGGTGACAAGCCCTGCATCGTGCTGTCGCCCGATGGTCCCAACGTGATCGAACACTACGCGGCGGTGATTGCGCTGTTAACACCGCACTACCGTGTGCTGTGTTTCGACATGCCGGGCTTTGGTTTCTCGGCGCCAGGCAGCAGTTACGACCATAGCCTGCAGCGCGGCGCCAAAGCGATGCTGGAGTTGATGGACCAGCTCGGTGTGGCCAAGGCCACGCTGGCGCTGAGCTGCGCCAATGGCTTCTACGCCATCCGCGTGGCACAGATGGCGCCGCAGCGTGTGGAGCGCTTGGTGTTGTCGCAAACACCGTCGCTGGAAGCCATGCACCGATGGACGGACCGCGTGGTGCCCAAGGTGTTGAAGGTGCCATTGCTCGGCCAATTGCTGAGCCGTGTGTTCCGCCAGAAGATGGCCTCTGCTTGGTACCGCATCGCACTGCCAAAGGCGACGAATGCGGAGCCCTTCCACAGCGTGTCCCACCACGCGCTTCGCTGTGGCGGCTGCTTCAGCCTGGCCGGCGTGGTGCAGGGCCTGCTGCGCGAGCCGGCGGATGCGGCGCGCCTGCATGGCATTCCCTGCACCGTGCTGTGGGGCACGCAAGACCGCTCGCACAAGTTCACGCAGCCCAATGCCATCTTGCACGATGTGCCGCACGCGCAGGTGGTGGTGCTGGAGGACTGCGGGCACTTTCCTGATCTGGAAAACCCGCAGCGATTTGTGCAGGCCTTGTTGCAAGTCCAGCCAGAGGTACCCCGTCATGCCTAAAGCTACCCATGCGGCCCAAGCCCGCGTGCTGACTGATATCCCCAACATCGGCAAATCCATTGCGGGGGACCTGCGCGGCCTGGGCGTGCACACGCCCGCCGACGTGGCCGCAATGGACCCGATCGCCACCTATGAGGCGCTGCGTACGCCCATGGGGGCGCGGCATGACCCCTGCGTACTCGACACCTTTCTGGCTGCCAAAGACTTTATGAACGGCGGCCCCGCGCAACCCTGGTGGCATTTCACGCCGCTGCGCAAAGCACAAAAACTGATTCCCGAATAGGAGACTGCGAATGTTCACCAAAATCCTGATCGCCAACCGCGGCGAAATCGCCTGCCGTGTGATTGCGACCGCCCGCAAGATGGGCATCCAAACCGTGGCCGTGTACTCAGACGCCGACAAGGAGGCGCGCCACGTGGCGCTGGCCGACGAGGCTGTCCACATTGGCCCGGCCCCCAGCCGCGAGAGCTACCTTCTGGCCGACAAGATCATTGCCGCCTGCAAGCAGACCGGCGCGCAAGCCGTACACCCGGGCTACGGCTTCTTGAGCGAGAACGCCGAATTCTCCAAACGCGTGGAAGAAGAAGGCATCATCTTCGTCGGCCCCAAGCACTATTCGATTGGCGCGATGGGCGACAAGATCGAATCGAAGAAGCTGGCGGGCAAGGCCGGCGTGAACTGCATCCCCGGCGTCAACGATGCGATTGAAACGGCCGAGAAAGCCGTGGAGATTGCCAATGGCATTGGCTACCCGGTGATGATCAAGGCATCGGCCGGCGGCGGTGGCAAGGGTCTGCGCGTCGCCTTCAATGACAAGGAAGCGTTTGAAGGCTTCACGTCATGCCGCAACGAAGCCCGCAACAGCTTTGGCGATGACCGTGTGTTCATCGAGAAGTTTGTCGAAGAGCCACGCCATATCGAGATCCAGCTGATCGGAGACAGCCACGGCAATGTGATTTACCTGAACGAGCGCGAATGCTCGATCCAGCGCCGCCACCAAAAGGTCATTGAAGAAGCGCCAAGCCCCTTCATCAGCGACGCGACGCGCAAGGCCATGGGCGAGCAGGCGGTGGCGTTGGCCAAGGCCGTGAAGTACCAGAGCGCGGGCACGGTGGAGTTTGTGGTCGGCAAGGACCAGAGCTTCTACTTTCTGGAAATGAACACGCGCCTGCAGGTGGAGCACCCGGTCACCGAGTGCATTACCGGGCTGGACTTGGTGGAGCTGATGATCCGCGTAGCGGCCGGAGAGAAGTTGCCGCTGGAGCAACAAGATGTGCAGCGCAATGGCTGGGCCATTGAGTGCCGCATCAATGCCGAAGACCCGTTCCGCAACTTCCTGCCTTCTACCGGGCGCCTGGTGCGCTTTGCACCGCCCGAGCAAACTATGTGGCAGGGCAACACGGCTGACTTGCTGGGCGTGCGGGTCGACACCGGTGTGCAGGACGGCGGCGAGATCCCCATGTTTTACGACTCGATGATTGCCAAACTCATCGTGCATGGCAAGGACCGGCTGGATGCGATTGCCAAGATGCGCGAAGCGCTGAATGGCTTTGTGATCCGCGGCATCAGCAGCAACATCCCGTTCCAGGCGGCACTGTTGGCGCACCCCAGGTTTGTGGCGGGCGATTTCAACACCGGCTTTATTGCCGAGAACTACGGCAAGGGCTTCCATGCAGAAGACGTGCCGCACGACGACGCGAATTTTCTGGTGGCGCTGGCAGCCTTTGTGCGCCGCAAATCGCGCGAGCGTGCGACTGGCCTGACGGGCCAGCTTCCCGGCTATGCGGTGAACGCGGGCAAGGACTATGTGGTGGTGACCCTGGCCGCCGACGGCCAGAACGCCTATACCGCGGTGCATGTGGACGAGTTTGAGGGCGAAACCGGTTCGGCCCGGGTGCTGGTGGGCGGCAACAGCTATGTGATTCGTAGCAAGTCGCGCCTGAACGACATTGCTATCAACGGCACGGTGAATGGCAAGCCGTTCACTGCGCAGATCGAACGTGGAACCCCCAAGAACCCGCTGGCCCTGCGTGTGCAGCACGACGGCACGCGCATCGACGCGCTGGTGATTTCGCCACGCATGGCCGCGCTGCACAAGATGATGCCGCACAAGGCGCCACCCGACATGAGCCGCTATGTGCTCTCGCCCATGCCGGGCCTGCTGGTGGATGTGGCCGTGGTGCCTGGCCAAAAGGTGCAGGCGGGTGAGCGTGTGGCCGTGATCGAGGCCATGAAGATGGAGAACGTGCTGTTTGCCGCGGCCGATGGCGTGGTGGGCAAGGTGCTGGCCGCCAAGGGCGAGAGCCTGAGCGTGGACCAGGCCATTGTGGAGTTTGTATGAGCGAGGCCACGCCCCAACGTCCCTTCAAGGTGCTGGGCATCCAGCAAATCGCCATCGGCGGCCCTGACAAAAAACGCCTGCAGACGCTGTGGGTGGACATGCTGGGCCTGCAAGTCACCGGCACCTTCAAAAGCGAAAAAGAGAATGTGGACGAGGACATCTGTTCCATGGGCACCGGGCCGTACAAGGTCGAGGTGGACCTGATGCAGCCGCTGGACATGGACAAAAAACCGGCAGTGCACACCACCCCGTTGAACCACGTGGGCCTGTGGATCGACGACCTGCCCGTGGCCGTGGAATGGCTCACCGCCAAAGGCGTGCGCTTTGCACCGGGCGGCATCCGCAAAGGCGCGGCGGGGTATGACATCTGTTTTTTGCACCCCAAAAGCAACGACGAATTCCCCATTGCGGGGGAGGGCGTGCTGATCGAGCTGGTGCAGGCGCCGCCGGACGTGGTGGCCGCCCTGACGGCCTGAATAGCCATTTTTTGGGCCATTTGGCCGGGCTTTTTGTGGGTTTCTTGGTATTTGCGCCGCTTTCGGTAGGTTTAGAGTCAGCTAGCAGTGCTTGAATGACGGCAAAGCCGTTCAGGAGACAAAACAATGAAGCTGGGTCAGATTTTTTCGGCAGGCATGTGGGTCATGCGCAAGATGCGCTTTGGCACCAAGCTGGGCGTGCTCTCGGCCGTGCTGCTGCTGCCCATGCTGGCCATCGTCTGGCAGCTGGTCGCGCGCGAGGTGAGCGACATGGAGATCGCCCGCGCCGAACTGGAAGGCATTGCGCTGGTGGACGACACCAGCGAGCTGATCCGCCAAATCCAGACGCACCGCGGCCAATCCAACATGGTGCTGTCGGGCAACACCGGTGCCCAGGCCGGGCGCGACAAAACCCGCGAAGCCCTGCGCGCCGCGCGTGACAGCCTGGACAAAAAACTGGGCGCCGTCACCACCTTTGCCGTGCCCGCTGGCTGGGCCGACCTGCGCAGCCGCATTGACGGTCTGGTGCCTTCGCTGGAGGGCAAGTCCGCGCCCGAGAGTTTTGCCCAGCACACTGCGTTGGTGGAAGACCTGGGCCGCTTTGTCTACGGTGTGGCCGACAGTTCCAGCCTGCTGTATGACCCCGACCCGCTGACCTATTTGCTGATGGATTCCGTGGTGTCACGCGTCATCCCCTGGACCGAGCAGGTGGGCAAGCTGCGTGGCCTGGGCGCTGGTTTGCTGAGCCAACCCACGCTGGACGAAGTGGGCGCGACGCGCGTGCGCTCGCAGCTGGATGCGCTGGACGCCTGGGTGCGCGATGCGCAGTACTCGCAGAGCCTCATGGCCAAGTTCGGCTTCAAAGACCCTGCGGCCACCCAGGCCCAAACGGCCACCACCGAGTTTTCACGCATGGCGCGGGAGCGCTTTGCGGCGGGTGCTGCCATCAGCGATTCGCAAACCTATTTCGCCGCCGGCACCCAGACGATTGGCGAGGTCGCCAAGTTCCAGCGCTCGGCCGTTACCGGTGTGCAACAGTTGCTGCAAAGCCGACAGGACTCTGTCACCCGCATGCTCTGGATAACCGCAGTGGGCAGTGGTGTGGCCGTGCTTCTGGTGGTGTATTTCATGCTGGCCTTCAACATGAGCTTCATGGCCGATTTGAGAGAAGTGCTGGAGTTCATGAAGCAGACCGCCAGCGGCAACCTGCGCCACAAGCCCAACGTGTTGGGCAAAGACGAACTGTCGGACATGGCCGTGGCCATGCAGGCCATGGTGACCAATGTGTCCATCATGGTGGCCAGCGTGCGCAGCAACTCGGCGCTGGTGGCCCATGCCGGTGAAAGCCTGGTGCGCGGCAACGAGGCCCTGTCGGGCCGCACCGAGCAGCAAGCGGCCAACCTGGAGCAAACCGCGGCCAGCGTGGAAGAACTCTCGTCCACCGTGGAGGGCAACGCCCAGGTGGCGCAGCAGTCGGACACCACCACGCAGCGCGTGCGCGAAACGGCCGAAGAAGGCGCGCGCGGCATGGTGCAGGCCATTGCCTCGGTGGAGGCGATTGAGGCGAGTACCAAGCGTATGGACGAGATCGTGGGCGTGATTGACGGCTTGGCCTTCCAGACCAACATCCTGGCGCTGAACGCGGCGGTGGAAGCCGCTCGGGCCGGCGAGTCGGGCCGTGGCTTTGCCGTGGTGGCGTCGGAAGTACGCTCGCTGGCCGGGCGCTCGGCCGAGTCGGCCAAGGAAATCCGCAAGCTCATCACCTCGTCCAGCGCCCAGGTGGCCACGGGGGTGGCGCAGATCCGTGCGGCGGGCGAGAACATCAACCGCATCGTCGAAGGTGTGCGCGGCGTGGCGGTCAATATGTCGCAGATCTCGGCGTCCAGCGCCGAGCAAAGCTCCAGCCTGTCTGAAATCACCGCGGCAGTGCGCCAACTGGATGAGATCACGCAGCAGAACGCGGCCATGGTGGAGCGTGCGGTGAGCCAGTCCACCGATCTGCAAGAGCGTGCCTCCACGCTGTCCAAGGCGGTGGAGGTGTTCAAGCTGCAACAGGGCACCACCGACGAGGCGCGTGCCCTGGTGGAGCGCGCCATTGCGCTGCGCCAGCGCAGCGGTTCGCGCGATAGTTTCTTGCGCGATGTCACGCCCAAAGAGACGGGTTTGTTTGACCGCGACATGTATGTGTTTGTGCTGGACGGCAAGGGCACCTACCTGGCCTTCGGTGGCAATGCGGCCAAGGTGAATACGCGGGTGCAAGACGTGGCCGGTATCGATGGCGACGCGCTGATCGCGTCCATCATCCACCAGGCCAGCCAGGGCCCGGGCTGGGTGGAATACGAAATCACCAACCCTGCCACTGGCAAGGTGCAGACCAAGCTCTCGTTTGTCCAGCAAGTGGACGATGTCTACGTGGGCTGCGGCGTCTACAAGAACCTGGTGGCGAGCTAGGAAGGCTTGGGGCCCTGCTTGGCGCGCGCACGCGCCAGGGCTGCTTCAATCACCGCACGTTTTTTGTCCAGCACGGTGGGGTCGGTGTGCTGGGAATGGGCGGGCAGGTCGGCCAGCTTCATCTCTGCTTTCTCTTGCAATCGCTGGGCTTGCTCCGCCTCTTCGCGCGTGCGGCGCGCCTGGCTGGCGCTGTAGCGCGCGCGGGCATGGTCGGCCAGCGGCTGTGACCATGCGCTCCAGCCAGTCTGCGTGCCACTCACGTTCTCCAGCAGGATGCAGTCCACTGGGCAGACGGGCAGGCACAGTTCGCAGCCGGTGCAGTGCTGCTCTTGCACCGTGTGCATGCGCTTGTTGCTGCCAATGATGGCGTCGGTGGGGCAGGCGGCGATGCACAGTGTGCAGCCTATGCACCAGTTCTCGTCGATGAAGACCACGCTGCGCGGGCCCTCCACACCAAACGCGGGGTCCAGAGGAACGATGGGCTGGCCAGTGAGGGCGGAGAGGCGACTGATGCCCTCGGCGCCGCCCGGAGGGCATTGGTTGATACCTGCTTCACCCGCAGCCACAGCCTGGGCGTAGCCCGCGCAGTCGGGGTAGCCGCAGCGCGTGCACTGGGTTTGGGGCAGGGCGTCCAGCAGGCGCTGCACCAGGGCCGGTGCAGCGGTGGTGCCGGCGTTCACTTGGCCTTGACGCTGCGCTTGGCTGCTACCTTTTTAGGAGCTGCTGGCGCAGGTTTCACGGGGGCTGCAGCCACTTTTTTAGCTGCAACCGCCTTGGTGGCGGGTTTGGCCAATGCCGCTGGTGCCGGTTTTGCAGCCGGAGCTGCTTTGGCTGCTGGCGCGGCATGGGCCTTGATGAAGGCCTTGACCTGCGGGTACACATGCTCGCGCCAGCGGCGGCCCGAGAAGATGCCGTAGTGGCCTGCGCCCTTGGCTTCAAAGTGGCGCTGTTGGCTCTTGGGCACGCCGCTGCAGATGTCGTGTACCGCCTCGGTCTGGCCGGCGCCAGAGATATCGTCCAGCTCGCCTTCCACAGACATGAGGGCGGTGGTTTTGATATCGGCAGGCTTCACGCGCTCCAGCTTGCCCTGGGGGTTCTTCACATCCCAGGTGCCGTTGACCAGGCTGAAGTCCTGGAACACCACGTGGATGGTTTCCAAGTAGTAGTCGGCGTCCATGTCCAGCACAGCGTTGTACTCGTCGTAAAACTTGCGGTGGGCCTCGGTGCTGGCGTCGTCACCCTTAATCAGGTCCTTGAAGTAGTCGTAGTGGCTCTTGGCGTGGTGGTCGGGGTTCATGGCCACAAAACCGGTGTGCTGCAAAAAGCCGGGGTAGACGCGGCGCCCGGCGCCCGGGAAGTTGCTGGGCACGCGGTAGATCACGTTGTTCTCAAACCAGCTGTGGCTCTTGTTCATGGCCAGGTTGTTCACCGCGGTGGGCGACTTGCGGGCGTCGATGGGGCCGCCCATCATGGTCATGGTCAGCGGCGTGGTTTCGCCACGGCTGGCCATCAGCGACACGGCGGCCAGCACGGGCACAGTGGGCTGGCACACGCTCATCACATGGCAGTTGCCATACTTGCCCTGCACGTGGCGGATGAACTCCTGCACGTAGTTCACGTAGTCGTCCAGGTGGAAGCTGCCGTCTTCCAGCGGCACCAGGCGGGCATTTTTCCAGTCGGTGATGTAGACCTTGTGGTCCTTCAGCATGGTCTTGACGGTGTCACGCAAGAGCGTGGCGTAGTGGCCTGACAGGGGCGCCACGATCAGCACCACGGGCTGGCCCTTGATCTTGTCCAGGGTCTTGGTGTCGTCGGTGAAGCGCTTGAAGCGGCGCAGCTCGCAGAATGGCTTGGTAACTTCCACGCGCTCGTGGATGGCCACGTCCACACCGTCGACATCGATGGTGCGCAGGCCGAATTCTGGCTTTTCGTAGTCCTTGCCCAGGCGGTGCATCAGGTCGTAGCCGGCCGAGAGGCGCTGCGCGAAGGGGTTTTGCCCGACGACGGACAGCGGGTTGCTGTAGAGCTTGGCTGCTGCCAGAGCCAGGTCAGAAAACGGCTCCATCAGGGAACGTTGGGTTTCATAGAGCTGGTACAGCATGGGGGGACCTCTTAAATGTTGCAGTGCAATATAACAGTAATTGCTTTAATACAGGTTGCCGGATTTGACAATAGCCCGTAAGGCGTTGCGGCTGTGCGCACCAAAGTTGCCCATCCATTCCGCCAGCAGCGCCTGCAGCCGCGCCCGCTTCGCGGGCTCGTTGCGCAGGGTGTCTTCCAGGGGAGCCAGGGTGCGCTCAGGTGATTGCAAATCGACTTGCGGGTCAGACACCCATTCTGGCGGAAGACAGGCCAATAAGGCAGCCTGGGCCCGGTTGCCAGCCGCGGCAGACTGGGCGGCCACCACGTCGCGCACGTAGCGGTCGTTCCATTCCGGGTAGTTGCGGTCCTTGTCGCTGGCTTGCAAGGCCTTGTCGGCTGACTCCAGCCATTCGGCCTGCACCAGGTCCAGCGCCACACGGCGATTCGCAATCAGGCGAATCTGCTCACTGCGCAGGCGGGGCAGGCCTACACGGGCCAAGGCGTAGAAGCCCAGCAGCTTGGCTGTGGACTCGCCGGGCGCCAGGCTGGCGTGGTAGGGCTGCGTCAGGGCCTGCACATAGTGCAGCGCCAGGCCGGCAAAGCGCCAACCCCAGTAGTCATGGCCCGAGCGAAACGCCAGCGACGCCAGGCTGGAGTACTGGTAGAAGCGCGACAGCACCAGCGAGCGCTTGGCCCAGGGCGCCACGCCCAGCAGCATGCGGTCCTCAAAGAAGAAGCCCATGTTGAAGGGCGCCTGCGCGTCGGCCGCCAGGGCAGGGTTGCCAAAGGGCTGCGGCCCCAGCCCGTATTGGCGACCCCAGGGGCCGGGGCTGTCTTCCCACAGAAAAGCGTCCAGGCCGTAGTCCGGCTCGTCGGTGGCGGTGGCCACCACGGTCAGCGCGCTCACCAGCTCGCCGGGGCGCAGGGGTAAAAACTGCCGCGCACTGGCCTGGGGCAGGCTGCTGGCGGGCAGGGGGCTGATGTCGGTCCAGGCCAGCAGGCCACTGGTGATCGGGGCGTCCTGGGTGTCCGGCTGTACATACAGCGCCCATTTGCTGTTGGGGGCGACGCGCAGGGCGGTCAAAAAGGCCTGGCGTCGGGCTTCGTCATTGCGCCCCGGGTTGGCCACAAAGGCCAGTGCCTCCGGGCGCGCCGGGTAGTTTTCCAACGAAGCCATGGCCCAGGCCTCGTGGCTGGCCAGCAGAGCCTCCAGGGTTTTTTCCTCGGCCCTGAGAAAGGCTTCCAGCGGCTCGGCGCTGACCCGGGGGGCATGGGCCACCTCGGGCATCTTCTCCAGCGCCCGGTAGCTGGCCTGCGTGTGGTTGGCCCCCGCACACGCCTGCCCCACGGACAACCCCCACCACACCGCCAGAGCCAAGCCACGCACAGTCAAAGGGTTCACCTTTGCTATGGTTTCAGGAGCTGCTGGCGCATAGTGCACGGGGGCTAGCAGCTGTTTTTGTCATCAAGTCAGATGACCTTGGCAATCGCCTGGCAGACGTAGTCGATGTTCTTGCTGTTGAGTGCAGCCACGCACATGCGACCGGTGTCGGTGCCGTAGACACCGAACTCGGAGCGCAGGCGCACCATCTGGTCTTTGGAAAGGCCGGAGTAACTGAACATGCCGATCTGCGTGGTGATGAAGGACATGTCCTGTTTCACACCGGCGGCCTTCAGGCCGTCGACGAGTTTCTGGCGCATGGCCTTGATGCGTACGCGCATTTCGCCCAGTTCTTTTTCCCACAGCGCGCGCAGCTCGGGGTTGTTCAACACCGCTGCCACTACGGCGCCACCGTGTGTCGGTGGGTTGGAGTAGTTGGTGCGGATGACGATCTTCAATTGCGACAGCACGCGACCGGCCTCTTCCTTGTCCTTGCAGAGTACCGACAGACCGCCCACGCGCTCGCCATACAGGCTGAAGCTCTTGGAGAAGCTGGTGGACACAAAGAAGTTCAGGCCGGCGGCGACAAACTTGGCGATCACGGCGCCGTCCTCGGAAATACCGTAGCCAAAGCCCTGGTAGGCCATGTCGAGGAAAGGTGTCAGGTTCTTGGCCTTCACCACGGCAATTACTTGGTCCCATTGCTCGGGGGTAATGTCGTAGCCGGTGGGGTTATGGCAGCAGGCGTGCAGCACGACCACGGTGCCAGCGGCTGCGGCATTCAGGCTGGCCAGGTAGCCTTCAAAGTTCACGCCACCCTTGCCGCCGTTGGCTGCTGCGTCAAAGTACGCATAGGTGCCCACTTCAAAACCGGCATTGGTGAACAGCGCGCGGTGGTTTTCCCAGCTGGGGTCGGAGATCAGCACCTTGGCGGTGGGGTTCAGGCGCTTCAAAAAGTCGGCGCCGATCTTCAGGCCGCCAGTGCCGCCAATGGCTTGCACGGTGGCCACGCGGCCGGAGGTGACGGGTTCGCTGTCAGCGCCAAACACCAGGCCTTTGACGGCGTTGTCGTAGGCCACGATGCCGTCAATCGGCAGGTAGCCGCGCGCGGTGGGCTTGTCCATCATGGTTTTCTCGGCGGCTTGCACGCATTGCAGCAGGGGCAGCTTGCCGTTGTCGTCGAAATACACGCCCACGCCCAGGTTCACTTTGTTGGGGTTGGTGTCAGCGTTGAATTGTTCGTTCAGACCCAGGATAGGGTCGCGGGGAGCCATTTCGACGGCGGAGAAAAGAGACATGGAAAAGTCCTGTGATTGGAATGTCGGGGGGTAACCCACTCCGCGGCCTGCGATGCGGGTAATCCCTATTTTACCGGGCACCGCGCTGGTGCCTTTTCTGGGTGCTTAACGCGCAAGGCCCTCTGCCAGTGCACGCGTGAGTTCAGCGGCCGGGACATTGCGGCAGTGTGAGGCGTTTTGACCGCTCCACAGAGGGGTGAAGTCGGTGCTGCCTTGGCTTTCGGCGCGTGCGCGCAGCGGGGCAATGGCGCTGGTGGCCAGTGGAAAGGCGGGGGCGGCCGGGCTTAGCGGACCCAGCTCGCGCATCAGCCGGTTCATGATGCCGCGCGCCGGGCGTCCGGTGAACAGAGAGGTGAGCGCGGTGTGGCGCGCGGCGGGGCTTTGCAGTACCGCGCGGTGCAGGGCGGAGGTGGTGGACTCGGGGCAGCACATGTAGGCGGTGCCAATTTGCACGGCCGATGCACCCAGCGCCATGGCGGCGGCCACGCCATGCGCGTCGGCAATGCCACCCGCGGCAATCACCGGCACGGTCACGGCCCGCACGATTTGCGGTAGCAGGGCCATGGTGCCCACTTGGGTGCTGAGGTCCTCGCTGAGAAAGATGCCCCGGTGGCCACCGGCCTCCACACCCTGGGCAATGATGGCGTCCACACCATGGTCTTGCAGCCACAGGGCTTCGTCCACCGTGGTGGCGTTCCCGAGCACACGACTGCCCCACGACTTGACGCGCGCCAGCAATTGCGGAGATGGGAGGCCAAAATGGAAGCTCACCACGTCGGGCTTGAACGCCTGAACTACATCGGCGACCTGGTCGCTGAAGGGCGCCCGGCCCGGGCCGGGGACGATGTCCGCTACTGAGAGCCCCAGTTCTCTATAAAAGGGCTGCAGGGCTTGTTGCCAGACCGCGTCCCGGGCCGCATCGGGTTCGGGGGGCGCGTGGCAAAAGAAGTTGACGTTGTAGGGCTTGTCCGTCAGTGCGGTGAGCTGGGTGAGTTCGGTGCGCAGTGCCTCCAGGCTCAGCATGGCAGCGGGGATCGAGCCCAGGCCACCGGCATTGCACACGGCAGCGGCCAGTGCATGGCCTTGCACGCCCGCCATGGGGGCCTGAATCAGGGGGAGGGCGGTGCCCAGGAATGAAGGGTTTGGCATGGTGGGTTCCTGCAGATTCGCGGTCTAGTCTACAGTTCTACCTTTGCCCCTTTTGAGCACGCCGCCATGTCCTCCAGCCAGCCCACCCCCGCAGTGACCGACGACGCCGAACAGGTGCGCACCGGCACCTTTGTGCGCTACCCGGATTCCCCCTATGAGCTGTACCAACCCTACCCCCCGGCAGGCGACCAGCCTGAAGCGATTGACCAGCTGGTGGAGGGGGTGACAGACGGCGAGGTGTTCCAGACCCTGCTGGGTGTGACCGGCTCGGGCAAGACCTTCACCATGGCCAACGTGATCGCCCGCCTGGGGCGCCCGGCCATCGTGTTTGCGCCCAACAAGACGCTGGCCGCACAGCTCTACAGCGAGTTCCGCGAGTTCTTCCCCAAGAACGCGGTGGAGTACTTCGTCAGCTACTACGACTACTACCAGCCCGAGGCCTATGTCCCGCAGCGCGACCTATTCATTGAAAAGGACAGCGCGATCAACGAGCACATCGAACAGATGCGGCTGAGCTGCACCAAGAGCCTGCTGGAGCGTCGTGACGTGGTGATCGTGGCCACGGTGTCAGCCATCTACGGTATCGGCAAGCCCGAGAGTTACCACCAGATGGTGATGACCCTGCGCACGGGCGACAAGCTGGGCCAGCGCGACATGATTGCCCAGTTGGTGCGCATGCAGTACCAGCGCAACGACATGGATTTCAGCCGCGGCGCTTTCCGTGTGCGCGGCGACACCATCGACATTTTTCCTGCTGAACATTCCGAGATGGCGATCCGCGTGGAGCTGTTTGACGACGAGATCGAGAGTCTGCAGCTGTTTGACCCGCTGACTGGCCGCATCCGCCAGAAGATCCCGCGCTTCACCGTGTACCCCAGCAGCCACTATGTGACGCCGCGCGAACAGGTGCTGATGGCCGTGGAGACCATCAAGACGGAGCTGTCGGACCGGCTCAAGGAGTTTGTCAGCATGGGCAAGCTGGTGGAAGCCCAGCGGCTGGAGCAGCGCACGCGCTTTGACCTGGAAATGCTCAGCGAAGTGGGGCACTGCAAAGGCATCGAGAACTACTCGCGCCACCTGAGCGGCTCCGCCCCCGGTGAGCCGCCGTCCACGCTGACCGATTACCTGCCGAAAGACGCGGTGATGTTTCTGGACGAAAGCCATGTGCTGATCGGGCAGTTTGGCGGCATGTACAACGGCGACCGGGCGCGCAAGACCACGCTGGTGGAGTACGGATTTCGTCTGCCCAGCGCGCTGGACAACCGTCCGCTGAAGTTTGAAGAGTTCGAGACCAAGATGCGCCAGGCCATCTTCGTGTCCGCCACACCCGCCCAGTGGGAAAAAGACCATGCGGGCAAGGTGGTGGAGCAATTGGTGCGGCCCACGGGCCTAGTGGACCCTGAAGTGGAGGTGCGTCCGGCCACCAGCCAGGTGGACGATGTGCTGCAGGAAATCCGCATCCGCGTGGAGAAAAATGAGCGCGTGCTCATCACCACACTGACCAAGCGCATGGCGGAGCAGCTGACCGACTACCTGACCGACAACGGCGTCAAGGTGCGCTACCTGCACAGCGATGTGGACACCGTGGAGCGCGTGGAAATCCTGCGCGACCTGCGCCTGGGCACCTTTGACGTGCTGGTGGGGATCAACCTGCTGCGCGAGGGGTTGGACATTCCCGAGGTGTCGCTGGTGGCGATTCTGGATGCTGACAAGGAAGGCTTTTTGCGTTCCGAGCGCTCCCTGATCCAGACCATAGGCCGCGCCGCGCGCAATCTGGAAGGCCGCGCCATTCTGTATGCGGACAAGATCACGGATTCGATGGAGCGTGCCATTGGCGAGACGGAGCGACGCCGCAAGAAGCAGATTGCCCACAACCTGGAACGGGGTATTACCCCCCGCGCCATTGTGAAAAAGGTGCGCGACCTGATCGACGGCGTTTACAGCGAGAAGGCGGGCAAGGAAGCCGATCGCCTGGAGCGCGACGCCCAGCAACGTGCGCAGGTGGAGGACATGAGCGAGAAGGACATCTCCCGCGAAATCAAGCGCCTGGAGAAGCTCATGATGGAACATGCCCGCAATCTGGAGTTCGAAAAGGCGGCGCGGGTGCGCGACCAGTTGGGCATCCTGAAGCAGCAAGCCTTTGGCGCGCCAGGGGCGGACAACGTGGTGGTTCTACCATCTCCTTCTAAATAGCTCGGGTATGCGACTGCCCGGTCTAGGTACCTGAGCGGATTGGTAGGTTTCTTGGTATACTTGAGTCGCTTAGTCAACCAACACGACTCAAGGAGCTTGCCATGCGTCTCACTACCAAAGGCCGTTTTGCGGTCACCGCCATGATCGATCTGGGCCTGCGTCAGAGCTCCGGTCCGGTCACGCTGGCGGCCATTAGCCAGCGCCAGCAAATCTCCCTGTCCTACCTGGAGCAGTTGTTTGGCAAGCTGCGCCGCCATGAGCTGGTGGAGTCCACCCGCGGCCCGGGAGGCGGCTATACCCTGGCCCGCAAGGCCAGCGAAATTACCGTGGCCGACATCATCGTCTCGGTCGACGAACCCATCGATGCCACCCAATGCGCCGGCAAAGAAAACTGCCTAGGCGAGGGCAACCGCTGCATGACCCATGACCTGTGGGCCTCGCTGAACACCCGCATGGTGGAGTTTCTGGACTCCGTGAGCCTGCAAAAACTGGTGGACGACCAACTGGCCAAGGGCCTGCAGATCGAAGACAAGCCTAGCGTGAAGCGCGCCATTTCTGCCATGCCCGTGGTCAAGCCCATTCGGGTGAATGCGCCCAACTCGGTCTTCGCCCTGGGCAACGCGTTCTCCAAATCCTGATTTTCGTTTTACTTTTTAGCCAGCATCGAGCCAGCCATGGACACCACTCCCCACTTTCCCATCTACATGGACTACAGCGCCACCAACCCCTGCGATGAGCGGGTGGTAGATGCCATGGTTCCTTGGTTGCGCAACCACTTTGGCAACCCCGCATCGCGCAGCCATGCCTGGGGCTGGGAAGCCGAAGCGGCGGTGGAGAAGGCCCGCGAGCAAGTGGCCGCGTTGATCCATGCTGATCCGCGCGAAATCGTCTGGACCTCGGGTGCGACCGAATCCAACAACCTGGCCCTGAAGGGCGCGGCCCAGTTCTACAAGAGCAAGGGCAAGCACATCATCACGGTCAAGACCGAGCACAAGGCGGTGTTGGATACCTGCCGCGAGCTGGAGCGCCAGGGTTTTGAAGTGACCTATCTGGACGTGCAAGAAGACGGTCTGGTGAACTTGGACGCCTTCAAGGCTGCCATTCGCCCCGACACGATTCTGGCCAGCGTGATGTTCGTGAACAACGAGATCGGTGTGATCCAGGACATTGCCGCCATCGGCACCATCTGCCGCGAAAAGGGCGTGATCTTCCATGTGGACGCCGCCCAAGCCACCGGCCGTGTGGACATCGATATGACCACGCTGCCAGTGGATCTGATGAGTCTGACCTCGCACAAGACCTATGGCCCCAAAGGCATTGGTGCCCTGTTTGTGCGCCGCAAGCCCCGCATCCGCCTGGAAGCGCAAATGCACGGCGGTGGCCACGAGCGCGGCATGCGCAGCGGCACGCTGCCCACGCACCAGATTGTGGGCATGGGCGAGGCCTATCGCATTGCCAAAGAGGAAATGCACGCCGAGAACGTCCGTATCCAGGCCCTTCACGACCGCATGTTGAATGGCCTGAAAGACATCGAACAGGTGTTCATCAACGGCCACGAGTCCAAGCGCGTGCCCCACAACCTGAACATGAGCTTCAACTATGTGGAAGGCGAGTCGCTGATCATGGGCATCAAGGGCTTGGCGGTATCCAGCGGTTCCGCCTGTACCTCCGCATCCTTGGAGCCCAGCTATGTGCTGCGCGCCTTGGGCCGCAGCGATGAGCTAGCCCATTCCAGCTTGCGCATGACGATTGGCCGCTGGACTACCGAAGCCGATATCGATTACGCCGTGGACACGATCAAGAAGAACGTCGCCAAACTGCGTGACCTGAGCCCACTGTGGGACATGTACAAAGAAGGCATCGATATCTCGACGATTCAGTGGGCAGCCCACTAATTAAGTCCCCCAATTTGGAGAAACAAAAATGGCATATTCAGACAAAGTCGTTGATCACTACGAAAACCCCCGCAACGTGGGCAGCTTTGAAAAAGGCGATGACAGCGTGGGTACCGGCATGGTGGGTGCGCCCGCTTGCGGTGACGTGATGAAGTTGCAGATCAAGGTCAATCCTCTGACTGGCGTGATCGAAGACGCACGCTTCAAGACCTATGGCTGTGGTTCCGCCATTGCCTCCAGCTCGCTCGTGACCGAATGGGTCAAGGGCAAGACACTGGACGAAGCAGCGGCCCTGAAGAACAGCCAGATTGCGGAAGAGTTGGCTCTGCCACCTGTCAAGATTCACTGCTCCATCCTGGCCGAAGACGCCATCAAGGCAGCGGTGGACGACTACAAGAAAAAACACCTTAACTAATAGGTTTGCGGGACAGATCTTTAGCGCTGTCCCCAACTGATTAAAAACATGACAGTTTCTCTGACCGAGGCCGCAGCACGGCACGTGACCCGTTACCTGACCAAGCGTGGCAAGGGCGTGGGCGTGCGTCTGGGCGTCAAAACTACGGGCTGCTCTGGCTTGGCGTACCAGCTGGAGTACGTGGATGAGTTGTCGCCCGAAGACATCGTGTTTGAAGGCTTTGGTGTGAAGGTGCTGGTGGACCCCAAAAGTCTGGCCTACATCGACGGGACACAGCTGGACTTTGTGCGTGAAGGGTTGAACGAAGGTTTTCGCTTCAACAACCCCAACGAGCGCGACAAGTGCGGCTGCGGTGAATCGTTTCGCGTGTGAACCTGCAGGCCGATGATTTCGAACTGTTTGGTCTGACCCGGCAGTTTGCGCAAGACCGCGCCGCCATCGACGCCCGCTGGAAGGCGCTGCAGCGCGAAGCCCACCCCGATAAATTTGCCGCCCAAGGTGCGGCCGCGCAGCGCATCGCCATGCAATGGTCGGTGCGCATCAACGAGGCTTATCAGCGCCTGAAGGATCCACTCAAGCGCGCAGTCTACCTGTGTGAACTGGATGGTGCGCCCGTGAATGCCCACAGCAATACCGCCATGCCCGCTGCGTTTTTGATGCAGCAGATGGAATGGCGCGAGGCGCTGGATGACGCGGACGCGGTACCGGCACTAGAGGCTTTGCAAGCCGAGGTGGATGCCTCGCGCGCGCAATTGCTGCAACAATGTGCCACCCTGCTGGACCAGCAACACGATGCCGTTGCGGCGGTGGGGCCTGTGCGGGCCCTGATGTTCATCGAAAAATTCACACAAGACCTGAACCAGCGCTTCGACCAGTTTGAATAATTACCTCCATGGCGCTTCTACAAATTTCTGAACCCGGGCAATCGCCCAACCCGCATGAACGCCGCATCGCCGTAGGCATTGACCTGGGCACTACGCATTCGCTGGTGGCGGCAGTGCGCAACGGCACGGCCGAGTGCCTGCCCGACGCCGAAGGCCGCGTGATTCTGCCCAGCGTGGTGCGTTACGTGGATGCAGACCGCCGCCAAATCGGCTTCGCCGCTCTGGAGCAGCAAACCAGTGACCCCGGCAATACGATTGCGTCGGTCAAGCGGCTGATGGGTCGGGGCATGCAAGACATTGCCCATGCCAGCAAACTGCCCTATGCGCTGGTGGAGACGCCGGGCATGGTCAAGGTCCGCACGATTGCGGGCGACAAGAGCCCGGTGGAAGTGAGTGGCGAGATTCTGGCCACGCTGCGCTTTCGTGCCGAAGACACCTTCAACGACGACATTTACGGCGCCGTAGTGACCGTGCCCGCGTACTTTGATGATGCGCAGCGCCAGGCCACGAAGGACGCTGCGCAACTGGCGGGTCTCAACGTGTTGCGCCTGATCAACGAGCCCACGGCGGCGGCCATTGCCTATGGCTTGGACAACGCGTCCGAGGGCGTGTACGCCGTGTATGACCTGGGCGGTGGCACGTTTGATATTTCCATACTGCGGCTGTCGGCCGGCGTGTTCGAAGTCCTGGCCACAGGCGGTGATTCTGCCCTGGGCGGCGACGACTACGACCGGGCTCTGGCGGACTGGTTGCTCGCCCAGGCCGGCCTAGAGGCGCGTACGCCGGAAGACCAAGCGGTGCTGATGGCGGAGGCGCGCCACTGCAAAGAGGCGCTGTCGGACGAAGACATCGTGACCGCTGAGGCAGACCTGTCCACGGGCGGGCTGGACGTGTCGCTGAACCGTGAGCAGTTTGAAGAAGCGACCGCTGCCTTGACCGCGCGGACCTTGCAGGCCGTACGCAAGACGCTGCGGGATGCAAGCCTGGGTAAGGACGATATCCAGGGCGTGGTGATGGTGGGCGGCTCGACCCGTATGCCGCAGGTGCGTCGCGCGGTGGCCGAATTTTTTGGCCAGGCGCCCTTAACGAACCTGAACCCCGACGAGGTGGTGGCATTGGGCGCTGCCATCCAGGCCAACCAATTGGCTGGGAACAACCCCACGGGCGATTTATTGCTGCTGGACGTGATTCCCTTGTCTCTGGGGGTGGAAACCATGGGCGGTTTGGTGGAGCGCATCGTGCCACGCAACCAGACCATTCCTACCGCCATGGCGCAGGATTTCACGACCTATAAAGACGGCCAAACGGCACTGGCCTTGCACGTGGTGCAGGGGGAGCGTGACCTGGTGGCAGACTGCCGCAGCCTGGCCCGGTTTGAGCTGCGGGGCATTCCGCCCATGGCTGCTGGCGCAGCGCGCATCCGTGTGACCTTCACGGTGGATGCCGATGGCCTGCTAAACGTAGCGGCCAAGGAGCAGGTGAGTGGGGTCGAGGCACGCATTGATGTGAAGCCGTCCTACGGCCTTTCCGACGACCAGATTGCGCAAATGCTCAGGGACAGCTTCACCACGGCCGAGGCCGACATGCGCGCGCGCGCATTGGTGGAAGCCCGGGTGGATGCCGACCGCCTGCTACTGGCCACCCACAGTGCGCTGGCCGCCGATGGCGATTTGCTCAGTGTGCAAGAGCGCGCCGAGGTCGATGCTGCGATGCAGGCACTGGACGCTGCCCGCACCAGCGACGACGCAGCCTTTGTCGAAGCCCAATCCAAAGCCCTGGCGCAGGCCACCGAAGCCTTTGCCGCGCTGCGCATGAATCGCGGTATCGCGCAGGCGCTGTCGGGCAAGAACATTGAATCCATTTGATCTTTTCCCGTAAGCACCATGCCCATCATCAAAATCTTGCCGCATCCGGAATACTGCCCCACGGGCGCTGAGTTGACGGCCCCAGCCGGTACGTCGATCTGCGAAGCCCTGTTGGAAAACGGCATCAACATCGAACACGCCTGCGACATGAGCTGTGCCTGCACCACCTGCCACGTGGTGGTGCGTGAGGGCTTTGCATCCCTGAATGAGCAGGAAGAAACGGAAGAAGACCTGCTGGACCGGGCCTGGGGCCTGGAGCCCAATTCCCGCCTGAGCTGCCAGGCGTTTTTGGCACAAAAAGACTTGGTGGTGGAGATTCCCAAGTACTCGATCAACCACGCCAAAGAGAACCACTGAGGTATTGCGATGCGCCAAATCTTTCTGGACACCGAAACCACTGGCTTCTACGCCAACCATCCGGACAATCCGGACCGCATGGTGGAAATCGGTTGTGTGGAGCTGGTGAACCGCAAGCTCACGGGCAATAACCTGCACTTCTACCTGAATCCCGGGCGTGATAGCGACGAGGGTGCCTTGCGCGTCCACGGGCTGACGACGCAGTTTTTGAGTGACAAGCCCCGGTTCGAGGAAATCGCGCAAACGTTGGTGGACTATGTGGCCGATGCGCAAATCATCATCCACAACGCCCCGTTCGACTTGGCGTTTCTGGACATGGAGCTTGCGCGCACCGGCCGCCTGCGGTTCAAGGAGTACGTGGGGAGCGTGCTGGACACCCTCGTCATGGCCAAGGAGATGTTTCCCGGCAAGCGCAACAGTCTGGATGCGCTGTGCGATCGGCTGGAAGTAGACAACTCTGGACGTACGCTGCACGGCGCCCTGCTGGATGCCGAGCTGTTGGCCGACGTCTACATTAATATGACGCGGGGCCAGGACGCGCTGCTGATGGACACCGCCACGCAAGAGACCAAGGGCATCGTGGTGGAGCGTGTCGACCTGCGCACGATTGACCTGCCCGTGCTCAGTGCCAACGCACAGGAAGTGGCTGCCCATGACGATGTGCTGACCCAGCTCGACAAATCCAGCGGCGGGAAAACGCTGTGGCGGAAAACCGCTTAAATTTTGTTATATAATTTGAGGCTTACCTGATAAGAATTCAGGGCGATTAGCTCAGGGGTAGAGCACTGCATTCACACTGCAGGGGTCGCAAGTTCGAAACTTGCATCGCCCACCACATTAAAAAGCCTAGCTCAACGAGCTAGGCTTTTTTGTTTCCGCCTTCCAAGCCGCACACGGCTTAGGCGCTAGGTACCTGGGCCTGGGTCAGGTAGTGCAGCACCAGTTTGTCGTTTTGGGTCAGGTTTTTGAAGGCCAGACCAACAAAGAACTGGTCTTGCCCGGCGGCGCGGTTGTGGTGGCAGATGCTGCCGGTCAGCTGAAGGCGCACTGGGTTCTCTTCAAACTGCACATCCATGCCTAGCTGCACCAGATCACCAATGCCGCCCAGCGCGGCAGGGCTGCTGACCATGGCGCCCGCGGGGCTGATGTCCACCAGCATCAGGTCCAAGGCCGGCGCATCTTCGGCCACATTCGCAGGTCGCGCCCGGGTAGGCCAGGAGACCTTGGTGCGCATGGACTGGCGCACCTTCTTGGCATCCACCTGCGCGGGGTAGGCCAGCAGCGCGTAGGCAAAGGGCTTCTCGAAGGTCTGCAGCACCTTGCTCAAAAACGAGAACTCGTACTGCCCGGTAAACCCGCGCACCACGCACACCTCACCTTCCTCCAGCCCAGTTTGTGTGGCATCGGACCCTGGCGGGCCGACCATCACGCCCTTGCCTTCGATGGCGCCGAAAAACTGCGCCTCTTTTTTGCTGGCACCCTCGACCAGCCGGCGGGTTTGTAGCGCCATGCCGGAGCGCAGGCCCATGGACTTGAGGGGAAGGCGATTAATACTGTCAGTGGAGGAATCTGGGCTGTCCATAGCGATACAAGATGGTTAGTGTTTTTGCGGTAGGGACTGGACCCACTCGATGATGGATGTCGCCATGGTCTTCGTGGCTTTGGGAGCTTTGATCGCTCCTGCCAACACATGCTGACCACGGGACTCGCTGTAATCCACCATCTCGATGGTCTTCAGCGGCGCTCCTATGCGGGCAAAAGCCGCGACCGTTTCAGCTGGATCTACCGTTTGATCTCCTGGGCTGTACAGAAGCAAAACCGGTGTTTGAAAGGTTGACAAATCGCTTTCCCGCACTGCTTTGACCAATGCCATCATTGGAAACAGCGCCTTAGTTGGGTAGCTGGATGTCCAGGCAGCTCCTTCTGCTCCATTTTCTGGTGCTCCGCCCCGAGTCTCTCCTTGCAGCGCGAATGCAATGCGTTGACCCCAAGGGCCGTTGATAATCTCTGCACGCTTGTCTTTGGGGCCAAAGTTGGGAGAGATAAATACATGCGCCGCAATTGCGGAAGATGGCGCATGGGTTGCAATCCACGTAGCTAATGTAGATCCGGTCGAGCAACTGATAACCAAAACACGCTCACCCAAAGTCTGACCAATGCGAATTGCTTCCTCGGCATCTGCCAGCCAATCTTGCGCAGTGGCTTCACCCATTGCAAAGTCGGGGCGCCCGTGTCCTGCAAGGCGGGTATAAAACGTATTGGCTCCTAGAGCTTCGGCAACCATGTCTGTCAGTGGTGCAGTTTCCAATCGGCTGGCTGAAAATCCGTGAATATAGACCACGGACCACGGCGTGCGTCGTCCTGGCGTCCCAGCCCACACAATGCCTTTCGCATTGCCCGGCTTGAGGTCGGTGAATGTGGCTTCACTGTTGCGCAACCAATTCTCTACTAACGTTACGTCTTGGGGGGGCTTTGCTCTGGCAGTTGGGGTATCTGCGCCAAAAGTATTGCGTGGGCCCACTAAAAATATAGCTATGACGACCACCAGCAATGCCAGTAGCAATGCGCAAATACGGAACCACCGCCTATGTAAAAAGCCTTTTCGGGCTGTAGGTGCTAGGTTTGCCAAGGTAATCTCCACGCGATTTTTTGATGGATCAATTTTTTTGAGCGCTGAAGCTTGCGAAAAAGCATGCCCACATGCCACTGATAAGATGGTACACCGGCCAAATACCTATCAAAAAAAGGTGGAGCGTGCATTAATGTGAGGTTCAATGATGTCGGAGCAGGTGGACTGCGTGGTGATTGGTGCGGGCGTGGTGGGGCTGGCCGTGGCGCGCGCGCTGGCACTCGCCGGTCGCGAGGTCTTGGTGTTGGAGGCCTGCGATGCCTTTGGCACCCAGACCAGCGCACGCAACAGCGAGGTGATCCATGCCGGCATTTACTACCCAGCGGGGTCGCTGAAGGCGCAACTCTGCGTGCGTGGCAAACAGCTCCTGTATGACTACTGCGCCGAGCGCGGCCTGCCGCACCAGCGCTGCGGCAAATTCATTGTGGCCACCGATGCCGCGCAAGTGGCGCAGCTTCAGGGCATCCAAGCCAAGGCGGCGGCCAATGGTGTGGCCGATCTGGTGCTACTGAATGCTGCCCAGGCCCGCGCCGCCGAACCGCAGCTGCAGTGCCTGGCGGCCCTGCATTCACCGTCCACCGGCATTGTGGACAGCCACGCGCTCATGCTTTCGCTGCTGGGCGATTTGGAGCGCGCAGGCGGTGTTTTGGCACTGAATTCGCCTCTAGCCCGCGCAGATATTGCGCAAGGAGCTATTGATTTGATAGCGGAGGATGGCACCCGTCTGCGGGCCAACACGGTGGTGAATGCTGCTGGCTTCGCGGCCCCCGCCTTGGCAGCCCGCTTTGCGGGGCTGGACGCGCGCCATGTGCCGCAGGCTTACTTTGCCAAAGGCAACTATTTCACGCTGGCGGGGCGCAGCCCGTTCTCGCGGCTGATTTACCCCGTGCCCGAGGCCGCGGGTCTGGGCGTGCACCTGACCATCGACTTGGGCGGCCAGGCCCGTTTTGGCCCGGACGTGCAGTGGGTGGACGACCCGCAGGAGCTGGAAGTGGACCCGGCGCGCGGGGATGCGTTTTATGCCGAGGTGCGCAAGTACTGGCCGGCCCTGCCCGACGGTGCGCTGTTGCCTGCCTATGCAGGTATACGCCCCAAGATCCACGGCCCTGGCACGCCCGCATCGGATTTTGTGATTCAGGGGCCGGCGGTGCATGGCGTGCCGGGGCTGGTGAATCTGTTTGGGATCGAGTCGCCGGGCTTGACCAGTGCACTGGCTATCGCAGAATATGTGCAGGGGCTGTTGCAGACGCCCTAGAGTTCTTTTTTCCATGCTGAAGGGTTGCCGTGATGAAGTTCAATGCATCGAGTGTGAAGATTGCGCGGGCCGCCATGGCCTTGGCGGTTCTGGCGGGCTGTGCGACCAGGTCCGAAACCCAGGAGTCTCTGCGCACGGAGACCCTGCATGTTCTCACCCAAAAAATGGAATTGCTGACTGTGAATGCGGGCCAGCCCAGCAAGGTGCTGCGGCGCACCGCGGTGGTGGGGCTGCCCGAGGGGGAGACGCTGGTGGGCATGGACTACCGCATCTCCAAGGGCATGCTGTTCACGCTGAGCAGTGCAGGGCGCCTCTACACGCTGGATGCCCCCACCGGGGTGCTCACCGTCGTGGGCAGCGGGCCCGGCGTGGCGCTGCAGGGGAATGCCTTTGGGGTGGACTTCAACCCCGTGGCGGACCGGGTGCGTGTGGTGAGCAATACGGGCCAAAACTTGCGCTTGCACCCCGACACCGGCGCCGTGGCCGCCACCGATCCGGCTCTGGCCTATGGGCCGGGCGACGTGCAGGCGGGGCAGCAGCCAGAGGTAGTGGCTGCGGGTTATACCTACAACAAGAAAGACGACAAGCTCACCACCAACTACGCCATCGACCGCCGCGCTGGCATGCTGGTGACGCAGGGCACAGTGGAGGGCGTGCAACCCGCCGTGTCGCCCAACACTGGGCAACTGCGCACGGTGGGGCCCCTGGGCACCGGCCCCTTGCTGGATGCGTCGTTGGACATCGCCGACGTGACGGGCGTTGCCTTCGCCGCGGTACGCAGCACCAGCCAACCCACGACCAAGCTCTACACCATTGACCTCAGCAGCGGCAAAGCCACCTTGCTGGGCACCGTGGCCGACGGGGCAGCGATTCTGGGGTTGGCCGTCGAACCCTGAGTTGCTATGGATTCAGGAGCTGCTAGCGCACTATTGACGCGGGCTAGTGGCTCTTTTTATTCAAAGACTTGATCGCCAGGGCGGCATCCCTGACCAACTGCGGGCCGCTGTAGATCAGCCCGGTGTAGATCTGAACCACATCGGCACCCGCCTGGATTTTGCTGACCGCATCGGCCGCGCTCATGATGCCGCCCACGCCGATGATGGGGAAGTCTTTGCCAAGCGCCGCGCGCAGCTGGGCGATCACTGCATTGCTTTTCTCCAGCACTGGCGCGCCCGACAGGCCGCCGGTTTCTTCCGCATGCGGCAGGCCTTTCACAGCCTCGCGCGACAGCGTGGTGTTGGTGCCGATCACGCCCCAGGCGTTGTTGACCTGGCCGTTGCTGTCGGTGCCGTAGCGTTTGAGCGTGGCGGCAATCACGGCCACCTGGTCGGCCTCCAGATCGGGGGCGATCTTCAGGAAGATGGGCACGCGGCGTGGTGACATGCCGCCTTTGCCGTCTGGCTGGCCGTGTTTTTGCGCCAGCTGTTCGCGGCGCTCGGCAATGGCGCCCAGTAGCGCGTCCAGCGCTTCGTCGCTTTGCAGGCTGCGCAGGTTCTTGGTGTTGGGGCTGGAGATGTTGACCGTGATGTAGTCCGCATGCGGGTACACGCAGTCCAGGCAGATCAGGTAGTCGTCCGTGGCTTTCTCGATGGGCGTGGCGGCGTTTTTGCCGATGTTCAGCCCCAGCAGCAACGACGGGTTTTTGCTCTGGCGCAGGGCGGAGCGCTGTACGTTGGCAATGAAGGCGTCCAGCCCGCCGTTGTTGAAGCCTAGGCGGTTGATGAGCGCGTGGGCCGCGGGCAGGCGGAACATGCGCGGCTTGGGGTTGCCCGGCTGGGCCAGCGGGGTGACGGTGCCCACCTCTACAAAGCCAAAGCCCATGGCACCCAGGCCGTCGATGCAGCGGGCGTTTTTGTCCAGGCCGGCGGCCATGCCCACGCGGTTGGGAAACTTCAGGCCGGCCAGGGTGACGGGGTCGTCCACACGGTTGTTGCAATAGGCCAACTTGAGCGGGTTGCCCTGGGTGGCGGCCAGGCCCGCCATGGTGATGTCGTGGGCGACTTCGGGGTCCAGATTGAACAAAACGCTGCGGGCGAGGGCGTAGGGCACCAGAGACATCGGATAATTCCTGCTTTCAGATTTCAACTCCCACGATTGTCCCTTATGAGCACACCCGCACTGACCCAAGACGAACTCAAAACCCTGGTGGGCCAGGCTGCGCTGCAGTATGTAGTTCCCGGCGAGATTGTGGGCGTGGGCACCGGCTCCACGGTCAACAAGTTCATCGACGCGCTGGCCACCATCAAGGACCAGATCAAGGGCGCCGTGTCCAGCTCCGTGGCCAGCACTGAGCGCCTGCAGGCGCTGGGCATCCAAGTGTTTGACAGCAATGAGGTGGACAAGCTCTCGGTCTACATCGACGGTGCGGACGAGATCGATGGTGCTGGCAACATGGTGAAGGGCGGCGGCGCGGCCCTGACGCGTGAGAAGATCGTGGCGGCGCAGAGCGCCAAGTTTGTCTGCATTGCGGACGAGTCCAAGTTGGTAAAGACGCTGGGCCAGTTCCCCCTGCCTGTGGAAGTCATCCCCATGGCCACGCAGCGCGTGATCGCCCAGTTTGCTGCCATGGGTGGCGCGGGCAAGGTGCGCCAGAAAGACGGCAAGCCGCTGGTGACCGACAACGGCCAGTGGATTGTGGACGTGACCGGCTTGCAGATCACCGATCCGCTAGTCTTTGAAGCCGAAGTGAGCCAGTGGCCCGGCGTGGTGACGGTGGGCGTGTTTGCCTTCCAGCGCGCGCAGGTGTGCCTGCTGGGCACGGCCAGCGGCGTGAAGACGCTGACGTTCTAAACCCTTTTTCTTGGCACCCAGCAAGGAGGGCAGGGCATGGCAATGAACCATCTGGCCGAGGTGCTCACGCTCTCCAACACCCACATTGCCATTGAAGCCGCCGCTACGGTGGCATTTGCGCTGTCCGGCCTCATGGAAGCGGCGCGCAAGCGGCTGGATGCCGTGGGTGTGTGCGTAGTGGCCGGACTAACCGCGTTTGGCGGCGGCACGCTGCGCGATGTGCTGCTGGACCGGCGCCCCTTCTTCTGGGTGGAGCACGCCACCTGGCTGTGGGCGTTGCTGGCCCTGTGTGTGGGTGCCATGCTGTTTTTGCGCGCACGCCACTTTGAACCGACCGAGCGTGCCATGCAGTGGCCCGACGCGCTGGGGCTGGGCTTGTTCACAGCCGGTGGTACCCATATCGCGCTGGAGATGGGCATGCCCGCCATCGTGGCCGTGCTCATGGGCATGGTCACGGCGGTGTTTGGCGGGGTCATGCGCGATGTGGTCTGCAACGAAATTCCGCGCGCGTTCCGCGACCACCAGCCGTATGCGGTGTGTTCGTTTGTCGGGGGCTGGGTGATGGTGGGCGCGCAGGCGTTGGGCCTGCCGCTGTGGGGCAGCCTGGTGGCTGCGGCTGGCGTGGCCACCGCGTTGCGCTTGCTGGCCCTGTACCGGGGCTGGAGCCTGCCCGAGTGGCGCTCGGGCGCAGCCGGCTCGGATTAAAGGCAGTTAGGCCTGTGCGGCGGGCGCCGTCATCATGCGCTCCACATAGCGCGCGATGAGGTCAATTTCCAGGTTCACTTTTTTGCCCACTGCCAATGTGTGCAGCGCAGTGTTTTCCACGGTGTGCGGAATCAGATTGATGCTCACCTCGCAGCCGTCTGCCACATCGGCAATGCGGTTCACGGTCAGGCTTACGCCGTTGATGGTGATGGAGCCCTTGTAGGCCAAATACTTGCCCAGCGCCACGGGCGCCAGCACGCGCAATTCCCAGCTCTCGCCCACCTGGGCAAAGTGGCTCACGGTGCCCATGCCATCCACATGGCCCGACACCAGATGGCCACCCAGGCGGTCATGCGCGCGCAGGGCTTTTTCAAGGTTGATGGGGCCCAGCGCGTCCAAGCCAGCGGTTTTGTCTAAAGATTCGGCGGATATGTCGATGGTGAACTGCTGTTGCGCCACATCGAAGGTGGTGACCGTCATGCAAGCACCGTTGAGCGCAATGCTGTCGCCCAGACCCACGTCGTCCAGATAGCCCGCGGGCGTTTCGATGGTCAGGCGTTTGCCATGGATTTCAGATTCGCCCAGAGCCTGGACGGCGGAAATTCGGCCTACGCCGGTGATGATGCCTGTGAACATAGGCGCATTTTCGCAGGGAAAGGGCAGGGCGCTGGTCCCCGGTGTGGCATAACCTTAGAAGACGTCGCGCCCCTGCACGCGCGCGACGATGCGCAAATCAGGCCCAACCATCTCGGTGGATTTGAAATCCAGTGCCACGCCCTCCGCCAGCTCGCTCAGTGGGCCGATATTGAACATGCCTGCACCCTGGCCCAGCAACTTGGGCGCTAGGTAAACCACAAACTCGTCTACCAAGCCTTCGCGCACAAGCGATCCATTGAGCTTGAACCCGGCCTCGACATGCAGCTCATTGATTTCGCGCTGGCCCAAGTCTTTGACCATGGCCGCCAAATCGACCTTGCCCGTGGGCTGGCCTTGGGCGCTGTGGCCCGGCAGGTATATCACTTTGGCTCCCAGAGCCTCCAAAGCAGCCTGCTTAGCATCGTTTTGTGTCGCAGCGTAAATGAACACTGTGCGAATAGCTATAAAAAAAGGAGCATCCAGCGGCGTCTGCAAGTCGCTGTCTACGATCACCAGATGCGGCTGGCGCGGTGTTTCCACCAAGCGCACGTCCAGCCGTGGTCTATCCGCCAAGACGGTGCCTATGCCTGTCAGGATGGCGCACGACCGAGCACGCCAGGCATGGCCATCGGCACGCGCCTCGGAGGAGGTAATCCACTGGCTAGCGCCATTGTCTAACGCGGTGGTGCCGTCTAGCGACGCAGCCACTTTCATGCGAACCCATGGTGTTTTGCGGATCATGCGGCTGAAGAAGCCAATGTTGAGTTCCCGCGAAGCGATGGCTAGCGGATCGGTAGGGTCCAGCACTTCGACCTCGACGCCTGCAGCACGCAACCGCGCAAAACCCTGGCCAGCCACCAACGGGTTTGGGTCCACATTCGTTGCAACCACCTTCTTGATACCGGCTGCGATCAACGCATCACAGCACGGTCCGGTGCGGCCGTGGTGGGAGCAGGGCTCTAAGGTTACGTAGGCGGTGGCGCCGGCCACAGAGTGGCCCTGGGCTGCAGCGTCGCGCAGAGCCATGATTTCGGCGTGGGGGCCGCCAGCGCGTTGAGTCTGGCCTTGAGCAATGAGTATTCTGCTTGAGGAAGTCAGTATGCAAAACACCAAAGGATTTGGAGCACTTTCCAAGTAGGCCTGTTGAGTGTTTAGTTCCTTCAACTTCCCCAAAACCGTGTGATCGAAAGCTATGTGCACGCTAATTTAAAAACTTCAATTGGCACTAGTTGCACTACTCTCTGCGCATGTGTTGTCGGTAGCGGAGCTTGGTGCGCATGTGCGAAGTCGCCCGGTTCGCGAAACAATAATCCTGCGTGTTTGAGCGGATTGTCTGGCAGCCGATACGTCATTTCTTGCAATGGATAACGTAACATTGCCAAAGCTTCCCGCGCTCGTTTTCGGATAGCCTTGTGCGTCAAATAGAACGTAGGGATTTGTAACTAATGCTGTGTCAGCTGTGTTAGTTCCAGAAGAAGTTAGAAAACTAGGGAATGGATCGCTGTTCTGATAGATAACGCGGTCCACGGCTTCGTCGAATGCTTTATTCCCATTGGTATCTACAAAAACAGTGACACCGCTCGACCAATTTGCACGGTCAAAAGGTATGGCCATGGCGTATCGCCCGCTTTTCATTGCCTCGCCTCTAGCCGTATTGAGACTTGCAACAAGGGTATTTGTCCGAGAAATCAGTTCTGAATTGCGCTGAAAGTCTACATATCCAGGAACAGCAACCATGGCAAGCACCGCGACAATTGCCACAGTAACCATCAATTCGATCAGGCTGAACCCCTTCAATTTTTTCATAGACCTATTTCCAGCAAATGGAAGTCTTGGGGCCAGTGCAATCTTTCACGCCGGTACTTGTCAGACGCAAATTGAGCACATCAGGATCACTTCCGGATCTGGTTGGGGTTGCAATGACTCGGACGCATTCAGCAATGGACAATGTCCCTCCTCCAGTTGCATCGCAGGTTTCGGCGGAAAGCAGGTAGGCAGAATTGGCTAATGAGTCACCGGAAAAAGTTTTAAATGGTACAGAGGAAGCAGTTACCCCACCACATGCAGTACTCGGAGACGGTGCCACCGCCGTTGCAACTCCGGATGAGTTTGTGGTGAACCCCAAATAACAATTGCGTTGGGTCATATAGCGCTCTTGTTGCTGCATCAGATCCAACAGCGCAGCACGCCCTTCCGCCCGTCGTCCTTTGAGAACTGAACTCGTATAGGCTGGAAACGCTATGGCAGCCAATATCCCAATGATGGCAACAGTAATCATCAGTTCGATCAGCGTAAAACCGTGCATTAATTTTTTCATGGAGTATTTTTCAAATCTTGATAGTTGTAAATTTGTCTCCAGCTGAGCCTTCCGACGGTTATTTGGCGAGAGACCTTTGCACCGGCCGCAAGTCCATCTGAACCTTGTTGCAGTACTTGGCTAACAATAGTTTTTGTACGCCTTCCAGTGCTGTCACTTAAAGAGTAGGTAGTGGCACCAACAAGATTGGCGATTAGAGGTGCTCCCAAAATACCCACTGCAGAGTCGTTGGCAGTGCCTACACCTGACAATGCGTCTATATTATACGTTCGCCCAAAACCGCCACTGGCTGTGCAATTGCCACTCGCGGTAGATGCTCCTGGAACGAGTGAATTAAAACTAACGATATTGGAATTGACCAAAGGAACGCCGTCGTATATTTGTCTCTCTTTGGAGGTGGGAAAATCAAAATACCATCCTGAGCGAATAACGTCAGTATCTGCCATTGCCCTGCCTAAAGTAAAGGCAGGCATTGTGGTTCCGCTGGCGCTTGCAGTACCCGCCTTAAGCCGGCCACGACCATTGATAGCACTATCTCCTGCCGGGCTCGAATCCGCTGCAGAGCTGCCATTGTCATACACCATATAAACAGATTGGACCGCTGTATTCGATTTGTCAGCTACTTCCAAATATTTTCCTGTGCCAAAAACTACATACGTTGTATCCGCCGTTGTTCCTGCAACCAGTGACGGTGAAGCTGATATTGGTTGAATGTTACCCGAACTGTCCTTTGCAATAAACATAGGATAAGGTTGAGGGATTGCAACAGTTCCTTTATTGAAGTAAGACAGTTTATTGATATTCCAATCTGCCGTTCCATAAAGGGAGAAATCTAACTTCCATAAATTACCATGCAAGTCACCTGCATAAATTTGTGTCACCTCTCGATTATTACCCACAGCGACACGGAAATTAAGCATTCCTGTTGGCTTTGTCAGTGCCAATGTAGCATCGATCGGAAAACTAATTTTGTAGTAATTTGTGCCTTGCTGCCAGGCTGATCCAGCAGGTTTCGCAAGGTCCAGAAAAAATAATGCGGGCTTTCCTGTGGTACTGAAGTTCCCTGCTCCATCATTTGCATAATTATCGACACCGCTAGCTACAACTGCAAAATATTTGTAAGTGGCCGTATTGCCAGGGGCGCTGGTTCTCATTTTTAGAATTTGGGGCTTGCCTATCACAAAGCCCATGTCAGGATCGTCAAGTTGTGTGAACTCCCACATCGCACTGGTTGCGGAAAATGTGGTTGGATCAGTTACGTCCAAGGCAAATATTCCGCGCCCCCCGGCTCCTGTTCCCGAGATAAGAACCGTTTTCCAGTCTGCATAAGTACCTGAGGTACCGACCAAGGCTTCGCCTACGGTGGGTGTTCCATCCAAATAACTTTGGTGGTTGGTTGCGTAGCTTGTGCTTGTTAAGGCCGAAAGTTTGGGGCCTAGCCAACTGGGGATGTAGGCGAAGAGTTCATTGCCGGTTTCTGCATTGAAGGCATGCATCATCCCATCATTTGCACCCACGAATACCGCCGCGGTTCGATTTTTATAAGTATTGTAAAAACTTGCATAAGTACCACCTTGGATGGACGCTGTCGGTGCCCCTGAATACGCTACACCAGAGTTGACGATATCGCCAAGCAGGAAACGCCGGCGTCGGAATATACCTCCCTCGTCAATTGGGTCTCCACGCAAGAAATTCAATCGCCTTTGTGCATATCCGTCAGCGGCAAGTGATGGACTTGGTTTGTCCAGATCAGTGCGAAGACTGGTTTCAATACCTGCGGTCCCTGCAGGAGTGTCCCATAAGAAGGGGGCTGCAACAGGGTTTGCCGTTGCGGTGCGGTTTCCAACGAAAATTTTTCGGCTAGTTGCTGGAGATATTAAAGCCTTCAACTGGGTCGCAGCAGTCCACTTAAATGTGGTGCTAATGGTTACGTCGTTACTCGCGCTGACATTTAAAGGCGTGGCGATGAGATCGCCTACCCAATCAGTGGTATCAAATTGGCCTTGGTATACAGTATCGCCTTGCGTCAAATTCTTTGACTGGATAGCAGTGCCGGAAATACTACGGGCCGTCGTCGATGCTCGAGCAAAGATGTCGTCAAAAGCACTCAAAACCCCACGAGCATCGCTTTGAAGGAAATAAGTATTGGCTTCTCCCACGCGACTAGCTCTAGTATCTTTATCCGCCCAAACATAATTATTGTTTGTCCCTGTTGCCTCACTGACAAAAGGGTTACCTCTGGTGTTATATTCATTCTTTGCTGTATTTGCTGGATCAGTCTCAAATCCACCATATTTTGCAGCCATGAATAATTGGTTGGATGTTCGGCGGCTATTGGCGTCGTTTGATCCTCCATATTCGTTTACATCAAAGACAAATGTTTTGACGCGCAATCCCGGCATTTGTTTAGTTGGTTCATTTGACCATGTCGCAGGCCGAATGTCGTGTGTACGGGCCCAGTATGCTGAGCCTAGAATTTGACTTGTAGTACTTCCGGATGGAACACTGTTGTTCGCACCGTTCGGATTGGCAGTCGACCTAGTAGCACCCTGTCCGTCGACATATGTGGAATTAGCATTTTTCTCAAAATTCTGGACGGTTGTCCTCCAAGCATCAATATTGGGAATATTGCCAGCGGTGCTTGCAGTGGGCAGTCGATTGCCATCATGGGTATTTTTGTCGCCGATGACAACAATATTGCTTTTTAAGCACGAGTAATCTGACGTAGTGGGGCGTCCCGAATACGGATCGCTCCAGGTCGTGTATATTGGAAATCCATCATACATGTCCGTAGTCAGATTGTTGATTGCATCCGTACTAGGTTGCAAACCTTGAAGGTATCGCAAGGTCTCGTAGTGCAACTCACCAATTGGATCGTATTTTTTATAGCGGCCCGCTACAGATCCGGTTCGGCCAAATTGATTTAAATAATTAGTGACACCACTTAAGTAAATTGCTCGGCCGTCTGCGGTCTGAACAGTGTTGTTCGACTCTGGGTTGGAGTAAAAAATTCCTGTTACCGGATCCCATTCTTGTTTGGGGTTGCCTCCAGTAGGGGTGTTTTCGAAACCACTGGAGTCAAATGTTCTCGTCCCCACATACTTCACTGGTGCTCGCAGTACTCCACCGTACCGCCCGTTGCTGTAACTTGCAGTTTGATCCATCGCATAACCGAATGCAGCCAATCTGAGCTGATCAGCATATTTCTGCACCGTGCCCGTCGGTTTATAAATGGGATTTGTATTGCTAGATGACTCTTGATACTTGGAGCACAATCCCCAATAGCGAACATCTTTGAGGATATACGTACTCGGATCGCGGTCACATACCTGTACGCGTGCAAAAAAATAACCGTTATTATTTAGGTTGGTTGTCGCCGGTGGCGTCCATGCACTCGTCCGTATGTAGCATTTTTTTGCAACGCCACCATAAGGATCGCCAATCGTTGCATTGGAGCAATCGATTCCATCCGAGGTGGAGACTACATTCCACTTGTTTGTCCCTGCATTATTGGCCCCGTACCAAACTTCTTTGATACCAGCAAAAGCGCAGGTTTGATTTTCCCCAGTAGTACAAGCGACCGCATCACCGGGAAGGGGACCATTATTGAAAACAATAGACGACATAGCAACAGTGGCGGACCCTCCCAGAGTGTAGCCACCGAACCCCCCGGAATTGTTTCCTGCCTTTGCAGTTCCGAAGTAAATTCTGTTGAGCGTGTTTGCTACATAGACATCTACACCTGCAGCATCCGTTGCCATAGATCTTGGAATAGCACCAAAATAGGGGACGCCAGACGCGTATGACGGCGACGCAAAATTAGCCGACGTAATTGCGCGAGATGTGCCGCTGGCGTAAAGGCGTTTCGCTGGAAAGTTTGAACTGTTACCCATACTAATTGGGTCGCCGTTGGGAATGACGGCTCGTTGCAATATGGTTAATGAAGCTGTATCAACAACTCGATCACCGCCAGTCAATGCTAGACGCAACATATCGATCGCCGAGCTAGAAGCCCAATTTAGGAAGTTGCCGCTGAATGCATCATTGGTCGTTGTGCTGAATGTGCCATCATCTTTGGTATAGCTCTTGGCACCGTCCCAACACATCCGTGTTGTCCAAGTGGGATTGGCAGTGTTCGGCGTGGCCAACGCAATTGCTTTTCCCCGCCGAACAAATCGCTTATAGTCATTTGTTTGCCCGGAAGGTGCTCCAGCACCGGCGTTATCATAGGTATAACAACTTTCCGCGTCGTAATAACCCAAATACTCGATTGTGGGTGAGTAAGTAGGATCATCGGTCGTACCGCTATTATTATTGTCTGGATCAACATATTGAGCGCCAACAGTTGGAAACTCCACCGACAAGGCCAGCGCTAGAACCGGCTTGTCCACTGCAGAGGGGGTGTAAAGTGGGTCCGACGAGAGAGCAATAGTAGGTATATTCGGTGGAGAGATTTGCGCAAAGACAACAAAAGCGGCGGCAGTGGCTAGCCCTATAATGGCTGCAGCAAAACGCAAAGAAATTTGGCTGAGAATACTTTGTACTGTGCGGCCTATGATTCTCAATACTCCGGGTGACTGAGCCCATCGTTGAAGTGTATTTTGGTTTTTACTACTCATTTGAATACCTTTTGGGTTCTCAATTTCTGTATACCGTTTGCATTACTGCTTGAATGTCTGATCGTGGTCCAAAGCCCATAGCAGTGACGCGATAGATATATGAAGGGTCAGACCGATCACCAATAGTATCGGGAATCACTTCAATAATGTAGCGAGGTGCCTGCGCAGGCTGTATGCCAATGCCTCCCGAGGAAAAAGTATTGCCAGTAAATGTACCCAGCGCAACGCTACGTGCGCTGTTGCTCGTATCTGTAAAATCAATGGTCATCCACGCGGGTTTGCCAGAGCCTGGTAGTGAGCACAGGCCTTGGGATGTTCCCGAGGTCCCGCAGCCATCTAAAAAAACGGCAGTAATCTTGCTGTCAAAAGTTGATACTCTGGTAGACGTGGCGTCATGTATATCGGACTCCGCGTCCAATAAAGCTGCTTCACTGGATTGCCACGCTAGTTGCATATCACGATCATTGCGTGCACCGCGCTCACTCATCATTGCTATTTGAGCCCCACCCACGCCGACGAGACTTACCAATACTAGTATTAGCAATACAGTCATTAGTGACGCACCTCTCTGAGTAGTGTGGCAATTGGACATCTGTATGCCTGAACGTTTTCTGTGATTCATTTATAAACTCTGGTCGTTTCGCAGATGGACGGTAAATGTCACCACTTGACGTAGACGACCATCGGCAGGAGCGCTGAATATGGTTCCTATATCATTGGCACTGGACATGGCGCTGCCAAGTATTCCTGCACTTGAAGCCTTTCCAAGACCAAATGGATATAGTGTTTGGACGACTCGCTCTTGGGCAGAATTCAAACCGCCCCGCAAAATCATCCCAATCCGAATACTACGAACGCGTCTCCAATTGTTGTATGTGGCAACTGAGGCAGGGTCGCCACCAACAACCAACTGGTCCGCGCGCAAGTAGCGTTCTGGAATGGAGTCGGTAGCTCCGTTAAAGGCTGTGTTAACAGTAGAGAAACCGTCAATTCCGTACAAGACCTGAAACTCTTCAACGCCTTGGATAAGAGGTTGCGATTCGTCAACAGCTCCTGTTGCCAAGTTCATAGTGGTACAGTACAGCGTGGGTTCACCATCGGTCCCAACAGTCACATGAAAGATGCTTGAATAGCGTTCATCGCGAGTACTGGGTATTACACTCACTGCTTTTCCATTGCAGTTAATCATTGAACCATCGGCTGTACCGGAGCCAGGAAAAGTCTCCAGTGCTTGATATCGAAGAATCAATATGTCACTGCCGTAGCCGAGGACACTAGCGGTCCGCGCCGAGGCGGAATTTAATGGATCCGATGCGCTAATTAGCGAGTTGTTAAATCCATAAATATTTGGATATATGTTGGCTGCAACTTCTGCTGCAGTTGGAGGTTGAGTTGCATAGCGTAGTTCCTTAAAACCTGCCTGGACTGCGATACGCTGAATAACATCTGATGCAAAGCGTCCATTGTCTCTGAGTTGCGAGGCAGTATCCACCGCGTTGAAACCCTTGCGTGCGACCACCAATGTTGTGAGTGCCACAATGACAATAATTAAACTGATGGCGAGCGCGACCATTAACTCGATTAAAGTCAATCCCCGTTGGTGGCATGATTTAAGGCGTAAAGAGTGTTTCATGTTGCACTCCCCGCGGTCACAGGTACTACAACACTTGGGACACCTGCACGTTCAAGTCCGGCCGAGCCTGTTTGCCCTCTATTGGTAGAGCCGCGGGTCCACCCAATCTTTACTACCATCACTGAACCGGTATCTGTGCATGTCCACTGTGGCACCCCAGTCGCGTCAAAGGGCGCTGCATCAAAGCAAACGGTAACTCTTGCGCCAGGTAGTTCGTTGTCAACGCGCGTTAGCCATTCCGTCATCTCTGCGTTTGCCACATCATTTGCTGTTGAGCAGGTTGAAGCAGCCGCCACATTTAGACAATAAGTTTGGGTAGAAAAGGTGAGTGGGCTTGTGAATGTACCGATATAAGGATTGTTCGTTGTTTTAACGCCTTCTGATTTATTCCCTCGCACCATGTCTGCAAGTTCCCTTGCGAGAACCACGGCTGATGATTGGAGTTTTGCTTCTCGATTGGACTGCAGCGATGCTGCTTGCATGCCCACCATCCCAAGCAAACCGACAGTCAATACAAATATTGATACAAGCACTTCAACCAGCGAAAATCCTTGCTGATATATACCGCGATTGTTCAAGGAGCGCCTGCGGTGACTCCCAAAATTGGGTAAGAGAACGGAACAGTGTTGCATGTTTGAATGCTACATAGCCGGTCCAAGAAAAGCCAGCCATTGGCTCACCGTGTGTCGGCTCAGCATTGCCATTGAGCGGCTCAATGAGGCGCGTATTTGTGTGTGCTTACCGACTAACTTCATCCACCAACGTCTTGAACTCATCAATATCCTCAAAACTCCGGTAAACGCTTGCAAAGCGCACGTAGGCGACTTTGTCGAGCTTTTTGAGTTCGCGCATGACGAGTTCGCCGATGCGGGTGGACTGGACTTCGCGCAGGCCCAGGTTGAGGAGTTTTTCTTCGATGCGCTCGATGGCGCTGTCGATTTGCTCGGTGCTCACAGGCCGCTTGCGCAGGGCCAAGTTCATGGAGGCGAGCAGTTTGGCGCGTTCAAACTCGATGCGGCGGCCATCTTTTTTGACGATAGCCGGAAAGTTGACGTCCGGGCGCTCGTAGGTGGTGAAGCGCTTTTCGCATGAGCCGCACTGGCGGCGGCGGCGGATGAAGTCCCCGTCTTCAGAAATCCGGGTCTCCACCACCTGGGTTTCCGAATGACTGCAAAACGGGCACTTCATCGTGGGCGAGCCTGATTACTTGTAAACCGGGAAGCGAGAGGTCAGCGCATGTACCTTGGCGCGCACGGCCGCGATGTTGGCCTCGTCGCGCGGGTTGTCCAACACATCGGCAATCAGGTTGGCCGTGGCGCGGGCTTCCTCGTCCTTGAATCCACGGGTGGTCATGGCGGGGGTGCCGATGCGCACGCCGCTGGTGACCATGGGCTTCTCGGGGTCGTTGGGGATTGCGTTCTTGTTGATGGTCATGTGGGCGGCGCCCAGCACGGCCTCGGCTTCCTTGCCGGTAATGCCCTTGGAGCGCAGGTCCACCAGCATCACATGGCTGTCGGTGCCACCGCTGACGATACGCAGTCCGCGTGCGGTCAGGGTTTCGGCCACGATCTTGGCGTTGCGGACCACTTGTTGCTGGTAGGCCTTGAACTCCGGCGCCAGCGCTTCCTTGAACGCAACGGCTTTGGCAGCGATCACGTGCATCAGCGGGCCGCCTTGCAGGCCGGGGAAGATGGCGCTGTTGATCGCCTTTTCGTGCTCGGCCTTCATCAGGATGATGCCGCCACGGGGGCCACGCAGGCTCTTGTGGGTGGTAGAGGTGACCACATCGGCGTGCGGTACAGGGTTGGGGTACACGCCTGCGGCGATCAGGCCAGCGTAGTGGGCCATGTCCACCATGAAGATGGCGCCCACGGCTTTGGCTACTTTGGCAAAACGCTCAAAGTCGATGGCCAGGGAATAGGCGGATGCGCCAGCAATGATCAGTTTGGGCTTGGTTTCATGGGCTTTGCGCTCCATGGCGTCGTAGTCGATCGCTTCATTGGCGTCCAGGCCGTAGCTCACCACGTTGAACCATTTGCCACTCATGTTCAGGGCCATGCCGTGGGTCAGGTGGCCGCCTTCGGCCAAGCTCATGCCCATGATGGTGTCGCCAGGCTTCAGGAAGGCGAGGAAAACGGCTTCATTGGCCGATGCGCCGCAATGGGGCTGCACGTTAGCGGCTTCGGCGCCAAAAATCTGCTTGATGCGGTCGATGGCCAGTTGCTCGGCCACGTCCACGTGCTCACAGCCACCGTAGTAGCGGCGGCCGGGGTAGCCTTCGGCGTATTTGTTGGTCAGCTGGCTGCCCTGGGCGGCCATGACGGCGGGGGAGGCGTAGTTTTCGCTGGCGATCAGCTCGATATGGTGTTCCTGGCGTGCGTTTTCGGCCAGGATGGCAGCCCACAATTCGGGGTCGGCTTGTTCAACAAGGATGTTGCGGTCGTACATGGCAGTCCTAAAAGACAAAGGGCCTGTGGGTCTGAAAGACACAGGGCTGCCCAGGCGAACGGCTGATCACAAACCCGAAAAGGGGTTGCGGCACGCTTCCCAGTGGTGTCCCACGTCAGCGCCGATGATCCGGGTGGATCAGGCGCCTATCGCCAGTTGCGTGCAATGCGGAGTTTACCCGACTCGGCTCAGGAGTTGGCGAGGCTGGCTACGTTTTCCACCGTGGCGGGAGTCGCCGTAGAGGGTGCCTGCAGCTTGACGGGCACCGGCATGGGCGATGCCATAGGCACTGCGCGGCCAGAGGCGACCAGTTGCAGGCGGGCATGCTCTGCCAGCACCTTGGCGCTGTAGCCACCGTCTTCTTCCATGTTGGCGGCACCCACATAGAACTTCAGTCCGCCTTCGATGGAGCCAGCGCGGGCGATGCACTCTTGCAGCACCTTCACGCCCACGCGCAGGTTGGACACAGGGTCAAAGGCTGCCAGCTTGCCGCCAAAGTTCTCGTACTTGTCGCTATGCACCTTGGTCATGACCTGCATCAGGCCTTGGGCACCCACATGGCTTTGTGCAAACGGGTTGAAGCCCGATTCAATTGCCATCACCGCGAGGATCAGCGTTGGGTCCATCTTGGTCCGTTGGCCGGTCTCATAGGCTTCGGCCACCAAGGCGCTCAGGGGTTCTGGCGCTATGCCGTACTTGCGGCTGAGCCAAAAGGCCACGGCCGCTTGCTGCTTGGGCAAGCCTTGCGGGTTGGTGGCGGTGGCGCGGTCCACGGCTTCGGGTTCGGTGAGCAGGCCGGTCTCGGCCACATGGCGGTTTTGCAACCAGCCCATCAGCTGAACTTCACCGGCTTGGCGGATTTCGGGTTTTGCCGTCAGGGTGATAACGGCAAACATGACGGCCAAGCCCAGCAGGGCGAAGCCGTTGTGTGTGATTTCAAAGAAACCTTGGGCAATGTCTGACGCAACGATGCGCAGGCCCTTGGTGAATTGTTGAGTCGCTGTCATAGCTCTTCCTTCTTTGGCGGGGGCCGGGACCTTGGCGCTGTTGTTCAGCGGGGCGGTTCAGACACCTCGTTTGGGTTGGTACGCTATCAATATCCTGCGGCGTCGTCTCGACATGTGCAGCGATTTGAATATGCCGGGTTCGGCAGCGGGGCGGGTTATCCCTAGTCAAAACTTGGAATGGGCGGATTCTAGGGGGCTTTCATATACATAGTCAACAATAACAAATCGATTCTTTATATTCATGATGATTTTAAGAGGGCGTTTTGGGAGGTAAAACAGCCAAAAGCCAGGCAAATAGAGTGCAGGCCTCAATCCCTCCAATCGGCCCCTCAAGATCCATTGAAAGATCGATTTGCATCTCGTCTGGCCGATGACTAGAGTGGGGCGGTCTGCAGTTGCAGGCGAATTACCGGCAGTAGCCAGTCCGTGCTGAAGGCACCGTGATAAAGCGGCCCCGGTAACTTCAAAGGAGGCAATCTATTGCTTCTAGACCGCTTGGGACGCCATACTCCCCTGCGGCAACCCCGGATGGCATGGACCTGTGGTCAGCCATCGAGCCCGGCACCTGTCTGTGAAGACTGGTGTCGGGCTTTCTTGTTTTGTGCGATGTCTTCTGGGGGAATTGCACTGCCCCTCTATATAGATAGCGCAGGTGCCAAAGCCCTCCTGTAGAAGCGCACGTTCACTATGCTATGCATTTGATAGCTGCTCGCGCAATGAATACGGGGGCTAGGGCCTTGTTTTCTTTAAAAATAAGGCGTGAGCAGCGGCTGGCTTGCCACACTGCTTGCAGGGCATATCAAAAACATCGAGGGCGGCTTCATTTCGCGGCGAAAATAGCCGGTTGCGCATTTGCATTCAACCTATTCCCGAGCCCACTGTGACGTCGCCCACCTCTGCCAAACACACCGATATTGCCCATCTAGACAGCCTGACCGGGGGCGCCTTCACTGCGGCCACCTCGGGCGAGCGCGCATCCCGCATTCGGGAGTGGTTGTTGGGCAATCCAGCGGCCGAGCAGCTGTCCGAAGTGTTTAAGGAACTCAGCATCAAGGACAAGGGCGCTGCCAAGCTGGTGCGCGAAAAGCTCGACGAAGCCCGCCGCTCCAAGGGGCAAGAGGCCCTGGCCGCCGTGTGGGCCGCCCGCGCCCAGGCGCTGATCGACACCGCCAAGCTCAATATTGCGGATGCTTTGGCCTGGCAGCGCGATGCCGCCAAAGCCGGTGCCCCCCTGAGCAAAGAGCCACTCGCCACCCTCAAAACCCAACTGGCCGAACGTGTGCGTGGCATTGAAGACCTGCAGCACCAGGTGCAGGTGCAGCGCGAGGCCGCTGTGTTGCTGGCCCAGCGCATTGAAGTGCTGTCGACCAAGCCCTGGGGCGATGCCCAGGCTGCGTTGGATGCCCTGCGCGCCGACGTGAACCATTGGCAAACCCAGGCTACGGCGCTGGTGGCGCACGTCAGTTGGGCCAGCGTGGACCTGAAGTTCCCACCGCTGCTGGACGCTTCCCGTGGTCAGTTGCTGGTGGTATGGGACGCCTTCCAGGCGGCTCTGGGCCTGGCCGTGGCCGCCGCGGCCGACGCCAGCGCACCCTTGCCACCCGTGCCCGTGTGGGCAGATGAGCTGCGCACTGCGCGCGGCGTGCCAGCTGAGGCACCACCCAAGCAGGCCAAACCCAAGATTGACCCCGAAGTGCGCGCCCAAGCCACCGCCGCTGTGCGTGCTGCGCTGACCACGCTGGAGCTGGAAGTGGCCGAAGGCCATGGCAAGGCCAGCGCTGGCGCGGCCAATGCGCTGCGCAATGCGCTTAAGGAATTTGGCAAAGTCATCGACGGCAAGCTGGAGAACCAGGCCCATGCCGCTTTGGCCGCTGCAGGAGAGCTGGAAGGCTGGCAGCGTTGGCGTGCCGACCAGATCCGCGAAGAGCTGGTCACCAAGGCCGAAGGTCTGTTGAAACGCCCCGAAGGCCAAGCCATTGGCGGACGCAAGATGCAGGAAACCCTGCGCACCCTGCGCGACCAGTGGAAACAAACCGACCAGGGCGGCGTACCCAACCACGCGCTGTGGAAGCGTTTTGACGAGGCCTGCAACGAGGCCTACAAAGTGGTCGAGGGCTGGCTGGAGAAGGTGAAGGCTGAATCCGCCGAGCACAAGGCGCAACGCCTGGCGCTGATTGCCGAGGTCAACGCCTGGGCCGAAGCCAACCGCACGGCGCTGGACGACGACTGGAAGGGCTTCAACCGCATCCTGCACCAGTTCGGCGACCGTTGGCGCGAAGGCGGCCACGTGGGCGAAAAGGTGTTTGCCGAACTGCAGCCGCTGTGGAAAGCCGCCATTGCCAACGCCGCCGCCCCGCTGGAGGCCCTGCAGGCCCAAAGCCTGGCGGCCCGCCACGCCATGATCGAAGAAGCCAAGGTGCTGGGCGACGCCCCCGTGCTGCGCATTGACGCGGTCAAGGCGCTGCAACAGCGCTGGCAAGCGCAGGCCCACGCGGTGCCGATTGACCGCCGCCAAGAACAAAAGCTGTGGGACGCCTTCCGCAAGCCCATTGACGACGCCTTCAACCGCAAGACGACCGAGCGTGAAAAGGCCGAAACCGCCCTGGGCGCGCGTGACCGCAGTGTGCTGGAGGCTGCCAAGGCGCTGGAAGCCGCCAATGCCTCGGGCGACGCCCAGGCGATTCGCGCCGCCATGGCCGCCCTGGAAGCCGCCCTGCAAGGCCAGGCCCAGGCGCAAGCCGAAGTCACCGCCGCCGGGGCACAAGAGCAGGCGGCCCAGTCTGCCGCCGCAGAGGCACCTAATATGCCTGCAGCCCCCGTGGAATCTGCGCCAGCAGCTCCTGAATCTGTAGCAGATGCCGCTGCTGAAACTGATGTTGTAACCGAAGTTGCCGCAGAAGAAGCCCCTGCGGCACCCGTTGCACCAGCCAAACCCGCACCCAAACCCGTGGTGGCTGTGCGCGGCGACGACCGCCCCGGCATGAAGAAAGAAGCGCCCGCTGCCCCCGGTGGCCGTGGTGGCAAATTTGGCGACCGCAAGGACGCCGGTGCCGGCCGCGGTGGCCGTGACGGTGCCGCAGCCCCCTGGGGTGACCGCGGCCCACGCCGCGATGACCGGGGTGATAGAGGCGACCGCGCCTATGCACCTGCCGCCCCACGCTTGGGCGATACGGCCTTCCGTGCCCAGCGTGATGCGCTCGAACACGCCCAACTGGCGTTGAAAAAATTGGCGGCACAAGCCCATGGGGAGGCGCTGACCCAGCTGCTGACCGCGTGGGAGAAGCGCGATGCCAGCCTGCTGCCGCCCGCGCAAGAGCTGGGCAACCGCGCTGCGGCCCAAAACCGCCCGGTGTGGGTGAAAGCCGTGGAGGGGGGCGCCAAGCCACAAGCCGCACAGTCGCTGCTGCGCCTGGAAATGGCAGCCGAAGTGCCCACGCCCGCCGAACATCTGGATGCGCGCCGCGGCCTGCAGTTGCAGCTGCTGACGCGCCGCAACGACCCCGCCCCCGCCCAGACCTGGGGACAGGACACTGCCGCGGTGTTGGCTGGTGAATTCAATGCCGCCGATGCCCGCCGTTTGCAGAATGCGTTGAAAGTGTTGCTCAAGCGCTAAGCGGCGTGGAACAATGGCGCTGCCAGCGAGGGAGGGCGTTTTGACCAAGGGGGAAACTGTGGACTCAGTGGACGACCTGCTGCGCAGGCTGGAGCAACTCAATGCCATCGGAACGGCTCTCTCCAAAGAGCGCGATATCACGCGCTTGCTGGAGAGCATCCTGGTCGCGGCCAAAACCATCACCCACGCCGATGGCGGCACGCTGTACCGCGTGACCGATGACCAGCAGGCGCTGCGGTTTGAGATTTTGCGTACCGATTCGCTGCACATCGCCATGGGTGGCACCTCGGGCAACCCCATCAATTTTCCCAATCTGCCGCTGCGCGATGCCGAAGGCAAGCGCAATGACTCGCTCGTTGCCGCCTACGCGGCACTGCACAACCAGACCGTCAACATCGCCGACGCCTACACCGAAGCCAATTTCGACTTCTCCGGCACCCGCCAGTTCGACGAACGCACGGGCTACCGCTCGCAGTCCTTCCTGGCCGTGCCCATGAAGGACCATGAGGGCGACGTGATCGGGGTGCTGCAACTCATCAACGCCAAGCATCCACAGACTGGCGCCGTGGTGTCCTTCTCCAGCGCAGACCAAAGTCTGGCGGAGTCCCTGGCCTCGCAGGCGGCTATTGCCATCACCAACCGCAACCTGATGACGCAGTTGGAGGCGCTGTTCGAGTCCTTCATCAGCCTTATCAACCTGGCCATTGACGAAAAGTCGCACTACACCGGTGGCCACTGCCAGCGTGTGCCAGCGCTGACCATGATGCTGGCGGAGGCGGTGAATGCCACCAAGGGTGGGCCGCTGGCGGACTTCACCATGGACGACCGCGACCGCTACGAGCTCAAGATCGCGGGCTTGTTGCACGACTGCGGCAAGGTCACCACGCCGGTGCATGTGGTGGACAAGGCCACCAAGTTGCAGACCCTGTTTGACCGCATGCAGCTGGTGGACACCCGGTTTGAAGTGCTGAAGCGCGATCTGGAAATTGCCGCGCTGCGCGAGCAGTTGGCACAACGTGATGTGCGCGATGCCCAAGCCGAGGCCGACATCATGGCCAGCGCCCGCACTGCGATTGAGGCGCTGGACGAAGACCGTGAGTTCTTGCGCAAGGCCAACCAGGGCGGCGAGTTCATGAAGGACGCTGACATCGAGCGGGTCCGCCTGATGGGCACCGGCACGCTGTGGCGCAACACCGATGGGGTGGAGTCTGACTTCCTCACGGCAGAAGAAATTGAAAACCTGACGATCCGTGCCGGCACGCTGACAGCTGGTGAGCGCGACATCATTAACTACCACATCGTGGCCACCATCAAGATGCTGGAACAACTACCGTGGCCCAAGCACCTGAAGAATGTGCCCGAGTACGCCGGTGGCCACCACGAGCGCATGGACGGCAAGGGCTACCCCAAGGGGCTGACGCGCGAGCAGATGTCGGTCCAGGCGCGGGTGATGGGTATTGCCGATATTTTTGAGGCACTGACCGCGCGGGACCGCCCTTACAAGCAGGGCATGAAGCTGTCGCAGGCGATGGGCATCATGCACAAGTTCCGCACCGGTGGCCATATCGACCCCGACCTGTTCGACATCTTTGTGCAGGAGCAGGTGTACCTGCGCTACGCCCAGCAGTTTCTGGACCCCTGGCAGATTGACGAGGTCAATCCGCAAGCCTGGGTGAACTGATTTCAGGACTGTCGGGTGGGAGACGGCTGACCTGCACGCCGAACTCTGCATGCGGGTTCAATGACAGTCGCAGCACCTCGGCCCGCGGTGGTGTGGCACCTACATCCCAATCGCTCAGCACCGTACGGTCATGCGTGGCGTCGAGCGTGTGAAAACCCGGTTTGTGCGTGTGGCCGTGCAGCAGGTGCTGGGCATTCCCGGCCGCCAACCACTGCAGCGCGGCGGACGTATCCACATCGGCGTACTGGGTTGCCACATGCTTTTTGGCCTCGCTTTGCGTGCGCAAGCTACGGGCTATGTCTTGCCGCGCAGCCAGTGTCTGGCCCAGGAACGCGCGCTGCCATTCGGGGCTGCGCACCTGGGTGCGAAAGACCTGGTAGTCGGTGTCGTCCAGGCAGAGCGCGTCACCATGGCTTAGCAGCCAGCGCGCGGCGCCGAATTGGAGAACAGTGGGGTCCGGGAGCAGGGTAGCGCCGCAGGCCTGCATCAACGCGTCGCCCATCAGGAAGTCGCGGTTGCCGTGCATGAGGTAGACGGGCAGACGCTGTGTCGTTTGCAGCAGCACGCGGCTGCATTGGGCCTCAAAGCTGGGGGCTTGGGTCAACACATCGTCGCCCACCCACACTTCAAACAGGTCGCCCAACATAAAAACCGCATCCGCCGTGGTCTGGCCCAGGTACTGGCGCCAGGCCTCGAAGGTTAGCGGTTCATTGGCCTGCAGGTGCAGGTCAGAGATGAAGTCTATGCGTTGCCAGTGGGATGGCGCGTGCAGTTCCATCCCACGACACCCGGTGCTTACAGCGCGACGGCTTTTTCGATGATGACGTCTTCTTTCGGCACGTCGTCATGGAAACCCTTGCGACCCGTCTTCACGGCCTTGATCTTGTCCACCACCTCGGTGCCAGCCACTACTTTGCCAAACACGGCATAGCCCCAGCCCTGGGTGGAGGGGGCGGTGTGGTTCAGGAAGCCGTTGTCGGCAATGTTGATGAAGAACTGGGCTGTGGCGGAGTGCGGATCGCCTGTACGCGCCATCGCCACGGTGTACACATTGTTTTTGAGGCCGTTGTTGGCTTCATTCTCAATGGGCGCATCGGTGGACTTCTGGCCCATGCCCGGCTCCATGCCGCCGCCTTGCACCATAAAACCGGGGATAACGCGGTGGAAGATGGTGTTGTTGTAGTGGCCCTTGTTCACATAAGCCAGGAAATTGGCAGTGGACTTGGGGGCTTTGTCAGCATCCAGTTCCAGCGTAATGACGCCGTAGCCTGTGATGTGGAGTTCGACTTGGGGATTGCTCATGGTTTATTTCGCCACTGTGGCGGAGTTGATGATGATGGGGGTTTGGGGAACGTCGCTGCGGAAAGGTCCGCCTGCGCCGGTGGGAGTCGCCTTGATTTTCATGACCACCTCCATGCCGCTGATGACTTTGCCAAACACGGTGTAGCCGAACAACTGGGGCGAGTTCAGCAGTGCTGCGCGGGGGGTGTCTTTGTACACCTGGCCCTGGTACTCAAAACGGGGAACCGGGTCACCCGGTGGAATCAGCACCGGGTCCAGGAACGCATTGTCCTGCACATTGATGAAGAATTGTGCGGTGGCAGATTGAGGATCGTTGGTGCGGGCCATGGCCAGCGTGCCGACCACGTTGCGCGGGCCACCTTTGGCCAAAGCATCCCGGCCTTCGTGGGCCACGGGCGCGCGGGTGGGGCGCTCGTTGTACTTGGTGTCGTAGCCACCACCCTGCACCATGAAGTTGGGAATCACGCGGTGAAAAATCGTGCCGTTGTAGTGCTTGTCTTTCACGTACTGCAGGAAGTTTTCAACGGTCTTGGGGGCTTTGTCGGCGTACAGCTCCACCACGAACTCACCCGCGGAGGTCTGGAACTTCACACGGGGAAGTTCGTCCGCTTGCGCTACGACGGGTAGCAAGAGTGTTGCAAACAGAGCCAGCGCAGCGCGGCGCGAGGTGAACAGTCCCACTACAAGACTCCTTCAAAGAAGATTTTCCAATGGTTGCCCTGGCGTATCCAGTACTGGCGCTTGGTCCAGCCTACGCGCACCCCATCCGCCACTTCACCAAAGGTAGCCACCATGGTGTCGGCACTGTCGGTCCAGCGCAGGTAGGACACATCTTTGAGCTGGATGGTGCGCCCCTGCATCTTGTCCATCTCGGAGCGCAGGGTCGGTGTCCATTGCGTCAGCGACTTGCCGTTGCTGGAGAAATCAGAGGTGTAGAAGGACAGCACCTGGTTGATATCGCCCGAGGTCTTGGCGTTGCGCCACGCCAGCAGGGCGTCTTCAAACGGCTTGGCCTCGCCGCGCGAGCTATTGGGCGACACCCATTGCAACTGGGGCGAAATCACCACGGGCGTGGAGCGCACCTCCACCGTGCGGATGATGTGGTCCAGGTCAGGATTGGCCAGCACCACGCAGCCGTCGGTGGCCAAAGGCGGGCGCGAGAACTGGTTGGGTGGTGTGCCATGCAACCAAATGCCACCTCCGGTCTTGCCACGCTTGGTGTCCAGAATATTGGGGTAGTTGATGGGCAGGGCGCCGGAGCCATAAAACTCCTTCAGCGACTTGCGGTCCAGGTTGCTGGTGATGTAGTAAATGCCCAGCGGCGTGCGTTGGTCGCCCTCGGTCGTCTTGGACGTACCGGCTTTGCCTACCGAGATGTAATAGTCAGCGATCAGGTTCAGGCCGGATGCCGTATTTTCAAACAGGTACAGGCGCGAGCGCGAGGCATCCACCGCAATAGCGTGCTTGGTGCGCTGGGACAGTTGCAAAAACTGGGTGGGCACCATGCCAGCGGTAGGGCGCTCCTTCAGGGCCCGCACGCGGCGCAGGGATTCTTCGCGCAGCTCGCCCAGGGTGCTAGAGGCTTCACGCGCCATGGCCTCGGGGACGTCGCCCACCATGGTCAGTGGACGGGTGCGCGCGGCCAGCAGGTCGCCATAGACCAACTGGGCCAGCTGAAAGTGCGGCAGGTCTTGCGCCAGACGTTCGGCCTTGGCCAGCGCCTCGCGGTTTTGACCCTTGCCGATCAGGGTGTAGACCTCGATCAACCGGGCTTCGGCTACGCCGTCAGAGTCCGAGGGCTGCTGCGCGACGGGAGTCGGGGCCGCGCTTGGTTTGGCCGCGCGTTTGGTGGCAAATGCCAAGCCGCTGCCAAGGCACACGGCCAGCACCACCGCGGCGGTGCGCAGCGTGGCTGGTAAAGAGGAATCGATGGAGGTGCGCAAGGTCTGGCGGGAGCAAAGCATGGTGAACACAAACTGTAGTCGCTGAGACTCAGTTGACCACCGACTCCCGCACGATGACCCAGCGCTCACCGGCCTTGACCAAGTCCAGCGCCTTGCGGCTGGATACGGCCAATTCATTGGCCTTGTAGTCCTGGCGGAACTTGGCCACCGCTTTGTTGCCATTGACCGAGATATTCAGATTCTCCAGTTTCACGCTGATTTTTGACTTGCTGGTGATGCGCTGGCGGCGCTCTTCTTCCCAGGCGCCGCGGTTCCCGTTGCCAGGTGGGTCAAATTCCTTGCCATAGGAGGCTAGATAGCCTTTGACGTCTTTGGACGCCCAGGCATGGGCCCATGCACGCACGGCGGCTTCCACTTCCTTGTTGCCATTGGCAGCCACATGGGCAGGCGCGGCGGCCGGTTGTGGTGTGGGCGTGGGGGCCGGTGTGGCCACTGGCGCAGCTGCTGCAACAGGAGGCACAGCAGCCGCAGGTGGTGTGACAGCTGCCACGGTGGCGGCGGGTGCCGGTGCGGTGGCCAATGTGGGGGGCGCCTTGACTGGGGCCTGGGCGGGCAGGGTTGGCGGGGCTTTGGCCGGGGGCGCCGTAGCAACCACAGCAGCGCTGGGCGCTGCGGGCACGGGGGAGGGCAGTGTTACTGCGGCCGTGGGGCGTTGACCCTTGGCCGCAGGGTTGAATAGCTCGCGAATCAGGGCCAGCTTGGGCGCCACGGCGGTGTTGGATGCATCCAGCTGTAGCGCCTTGCCATAGGCTTGGCTGGCCAGTTTGGCATATACGTCGCCCAGGTTTTCATGGGCGGTGGTGTAGCTGGGGTTGGTGCGGATGGCCATTTCCAGTGCAGTGCGGGCCTTGTCAAACTGGCTCTGACCAGCGTACAGAACAGCCAGGTTGTTATAGGGCTCGGGCAGCTCGGGGTAGTCTTCGGTCAGGCGGGTGAAGGTGGCGATGGCGTCGCTGGTTTTGCCAGAATCGCGCTGGATCACGCCCTTGAGAAAGCGCATTTGTGGATCACGTGGCTTGGTCGCCAGGTACTGGTCGGCCTTGGTCAGTGCATCGGCCAGCTTGCCATTGCGCACCAGTTGGGACACGTCCGCATATTCATCCGCATGGGCTACCGACAGCATCATGGAGACCGCGAGGGCTGCCATTCGGAGTGATGAGAATACGAGAGAGGGGGCGTGCTTCATATTGCCTTTGGATTTCTGCGCGGGTGATGGCCCTCTGGCCGGGGCTTTATACTGCGTTGCATTGTAGCTGAGGGGTAGCCTGTCTCTCCCCGGCAAATACCCCGGATTCACCCCGCGCGAGCCCTGCAACCCGCACCCGAGTTGCCATGGGCTCGCTGCTTTTGTGTGTTGGTTTTGAGATACCCATGAGTTTGCGCATTTACAACACGCTGTCGCGTGAGTTGGAAACGTTTTCACCGATCGAGGCGGGGCATGTGCGCATGTACGTTTGCGGCATGACCATCTACGATCTGTGCCACATCGGCCATGCTCGCATGATGATGGCGTTCGACGTGGTGCAGCGCTGGCTCAAGGTCAGTGGCCTTCGCGTTACCTATGTGCGCAACATCACCGATATTGACGACAAAATCATCAAGCGCGCGCTGGAGCGTGGCATCACCATCCGCCAGCTCACCGATGAAATGATTGCCGCCATGCACGCCGACATTGGCGCGCTGGGGATTGAGCCCCCCACTTTAGAGCCACGCGCCACCGAATACGTGCCGCAGATGCTGTCACTGATTGGGCGGTTGGAGGGCAGGGGCCTGGCCTACCGCGCCAGCAATGGCGATGTGAATTACTCGGTGCGCAAGTTTGTCGGCTACGGCAAGCTCTCGGGCAAGTCGCTGGATGAACTGCGGGCCGGGGAGCGTGTGGCCGTGTTGGATGGCAAGGAAGACCCCCTGGACTTTGTGCTGTGGAAGGCTGCCAAGCCCGAAGAACCGGCCGACGCCAAGTGGGACAGTGCGTTCGGTGCCGGCCGCCCCGGCTGGCACATCGAGTGCTCTGCCATGTGCGGGTCAACGCTGGGCGAAACCTTCGACATCCATGGCGGTGGGGCTGATCTGCAGTTTCCCCACCACGAAAACGAGATCGCCCAGAGTGAAGGTGCCAATGGCAAGCCGCTGGCGGCCTTTTGGGTGCACAACGGCTTTGTGCGGGTGGACAACGAGAAGATGTCCAAGAGCCTGGGCAATTTCTTTACCATCCGTGAGGTCTTGGCCAAGTACGACGTGGAGACGGTGCGTTTCTTCCTGGTGCGTACCCATTACCGTACGGCACTGAATTACAGCGATGCCCACCTGAACGACGCCCACGCCGCACTGCGCCGCCTTTACACGGCGTTGGATCTCGTGGCGCCCCAAGTGCCGACAGCTATCGACTGGTCTGAGCCCTTTGCGGCACGTTTTAAGGCCGGCATGGACGAAGATTTCGGCACGCCCGAGGCCGTTGCCGTGTTGTTTGACCTGGCGACTGAAGTAAACCGCAGCAAATCCACCGCGTTGGCCGGGCAGTTGAAAGCCTTGGGGGCTTGTCTTGGGCTGTTGCAAGCGGACCCTAAAGCGTTTTTGCAAGCGGGTGCGTCCTTGGGTGATACCGCTATCCAGGCCTTGATTGCCCAGCGCGCTGCCGCCAAGGCTGCCAAAGACTTTGCCCTGGCCGACACCATCCGCAAGGATTTGCTGGCCCAGGGCATCGTGCTGAAGGACTCGGCCACGGGCACGACTTGGGAAGCCACGCAGTAATGGCTACATCTATCAAGTCCGAAGAGGCGGTAGCCACTCCCTATTTTTGGGAAGAGGCCTGCAAGCATCTGATGAAAAAAGACCGGGTGATGAAGCGCCTGATTCCCCAGTTTGGCGATGCCTGCCTGCAAACCCGGGGCGACGCCTTCGTCACTCTGGCGCGCAGCATTGTGGGCCAGCAGATCTCGGTCAAATCAGCCCAGACGGTGTGGGACCGCTTTGCATTGCTGCCGCGCAAGATGACCCCGGCCAATGTGCTCAAGCTCAAGGTGGACGATATGCGCGCCGCGGGCCTGAGCGTGCGCAAGGTCGAGTATTTGGTGGACTTGGCGCTGCACTTTGACAATGGGGCCTTGCACGTCAAGGACTGGGACGGCATGGGCGATGAGGAAATCATCGCGGAACTGGTGGCTATCCGCGGCATTGGTCGCTGGACGGCTGAGATGTTCCTGATCTTCCACCTGATGCGTCCCAATGTGCTGCCGCTGGACGATGACGGCCTGATCCAGGGCATCAGCAAGAACTATTTTTCGGACGATGTAGTAAGTCGCAGTGATGCGCGCGAGGTGGCCGCCGCCTGGGCGCCGTACTGCAGCGTGGCAACTTGGTATATTTGGCGGTCTCTCGACCCCCTACCGGTCGCGTACTAGAAGGAGAACCGCGTTGGCTAAAAAGACATTTCTCGACTTTGAACAGCCCATTGCCGAGCTGGAAGGCAAGATCGAAGAGTTGCGCTATGTGCAGAACGAGTCGGCGGTGGACATTTCCGCCGAGATTGACCAGCTGAGCAAGAAGAGCCAGCAGCTCACCAAGGACATTTACAGTGATTTGACCCCCTGGCAAATCACCAAGATCGCGCGCCATGCCGAGCGTCCCTACACGCTGGACTACGTCAACGACATCTTCACGCATTTTGTGGAGCTGCACGGTGACCGCCACTTTGCGGATGACCTGAGCATCGTAGGTGGCCTGGCACGTTTCAACGGCACCCCGTGCATGGTGATCGGCCAGCAAAAAGGCCGTGACACCAAAGAACGCGGTCTGCGCAACTTCGGCATGAGCAAGCCTGAGGGTTACCGCAAGGCGTTGCGCCTCATGAAGTTGGCCGAAAAGTTCAAGCTGCCGGTGTTCACTTTTGTGGACACGCCCGGTGCCTACCCCGGCATTGATGCTGAAGAACGTGGCCAGTCCGAAGCCATTGGCCGCAATATCTTCGAGATGGCGCAGCTCGAAGTGCCCATCATCACCACCATCATTGGCGAAGGCGGCTCGGGCGGTGCGCTGGCAATTTCGGTGGCAGACCAGGTCATCATGTTGCAGTACTCCATCTACTCAGTCATCAGCCCCGAAGGCTGCGCCTCGATTCTGTGGAAGACCTCCGACAAGGCGCAGGACGCTGCGGATGCCCTGGGCATCACCGCCCACCGCCTCAAGGCCCTGGGTCTGGTGGACAAGATCGTCAACGAGCCTGTGGGGGGCGCGCACCGCGACACCAAACAGGCCGCAGCCTTCTTGAAGCGTGCGCTGGGCGATGCCTACCGCCAGATCAGCGACCTCAAGGTCAAAGAATTGCTGGACCGCCGCTACGAGCGCCTGCAAAGCTACGGCCGCTTTACCGACACCAAGGCCACCGGCAAATAAGCCGGCAGCCCGGCAACCTGCCGCACGCCATGACCCAGTCACTGGATGCGGCCCTGCGGGCCTTTGCGCCCGCTTTGCCTTTGGGCGTGGCACTGAGTGGTGGCGCCGATTCCACCGCCTTGCTCATGGCCTGTGCCGCCAAGTGGCCAGGGCAGGTGGTCGCCCTCCATGTGAACCACGGTCTGCAAGCCGCTGCGGCCGATTTTGAAACCCATTGTGTCGATCTCTGTACCCAACTGAACGTGCCCCTGCGGGTGCTGAAAGTGGATGCCGGGCACGCACCGGGTCAGAGCCCCGAAGATGCTGCCCGCACCGCCCGTTACAAGGCTTTGAGTGCTCTAGCTCTCATGGATCCTGCGCAAGAAGCTATTAAATCCATAGCACTGGCCCAGCATGCCGACGACCAGGTAGAGACCTTGCTACTGGCGCTGAGCCGCGGCGCGGGCCTGCGCGGCCTGAGCGCCATGCCTGCACAGTGGCAGCGCGATGGCTTAGCCTTTTACCGGCCCCTGCTGGCGGTTTCGGCGGCAGGCATTCGGGCCTGGCTGGCCGAGCGTGGGGCTGGTTTTGTAGAAGACCCGACCAATACCGACCAGCGTTTCACGCGCAACCGCATCCGCGCCCAATTGCTGCCCGCGTTGGAAGCCGTGTTCCCCCAGTTTCGCGACACAGTGGCCCGCAGCGCCGCCCATGCCGCACAAGCCCAGACGCTGTTGGACGAGATGGCCGTTGCCGATCTTCGGGTCGTGTACCGTACCGACGATGGATTGCCAAGCTTGAAAGGACTGCAAGCCTTAAGCGCGGCACGCCAGGCCAATGCCTTGCGACACTGGCTCGCCAGTGTTTACGGTGTGATTCCGAGCGCAGCGCAATTGGCTGAGCTCCAGCAGCAGATTGCGGATTGCACCACACGTGGCCATCGCATCCACATCAAGGTGGCGCAGGGTTTTGTGGAGCGTAGGGGCCTGGTGCTGGCTTGGTACACGCCATAGGCATTCGTCGGATGTGTTGAAGGATGAGCTGCAACCAGCCGCGGTTTGGGAAAAACAGGTCGGAGTCTGTGCGATAATCTCGCCTGACCTTTAGGAGACGTGACCGAGTGGCCGAAGGTGCTCCCCTGCTAAGGGAGTATGGGGTGTAGAGCCTCATCGAGGGTTCGAATCCCTCCGTCTCCGCCAAAGTTTAAAAAGCCCGATCTGTGATCGGGCTTTTTTTCGTCTGTACGCCACATAGTTGACGTTTCCCCATTTCTCCCAAAGCTATCATCGCCAGCATTAGTTTATTTTTGGGAGCATGGGAGCATGAACACGGAAGTCATCTGGACATTTTTGACGACACAGGGCGCAGACTTTGGTCTCAAGTTGCTGGGCGCTTTGGGCGCCTGGATTGTGGGCCGCTGGTTAATCGCATTGGCGTTGCGGCTCATGGGCGCCGCCTTGCAGCGCGGTGGCAAGGTGGACCAGACGTTGGCAAACTACCTGACCTCCATCCTGGCCGTTATTCTGAACATTGTTCTGATTCTGGCGATTCTGGACATCTTCGGCGTGCAGACCACGTCATTTGCGGCCCTGCTGGCCGGTGCAGGCTTGGCCATTGGAACCGCCTGGGGCGGCTTGCTCACGCATTTCGCGGCCGGTGTGTTCATGCAGGTGCTGCGCCCGTACAAGGTCGGTGATTTCGTGACTGCGGGCGGCGTGACCGGTACGGTCAAAGAGCTGGGCCTGTTTGGCACCACTTTGGTCACACCCGACAACGTGGTCACCATCGTGGGCAACAACACGGTGTTTTCGGGCGCGATCCAGAACTTCAGTACCTTGTCGCACCGCCGGGTGGATTGCCTGGCCAAGGTGGCCAATGGGGTGGATGTACTGGACGCGATTGCCCGTCTGCGGGCGGCCGTAGCGGCCATTCCGAATGTGGCCGCCACACCGGCACCTGATATCGAAATTCTGCAGTTCACGGCTGAGGGCCCGCTGCTGTGCGTGCGGCCTTACACCCACACCGACCACTACTGGCAGGTGTACTTTGACACCCACAAGGCGGTGGTCAGCACCTTTGGTGCAGCGGGGTACCCGGTACCTGAAACACCGGTGGCGCATCGCAACCTTTGACAGGGAGATGAAACAAAAAAGGCTGCCACGGGGCAGCCTTTTTTGTTGGGTACCGCTATTCGGTAGCTGTCGCCCAAAGATGGATAGGTCAGTCCAAGAGGTGGAATTGGAGGCACGGCGACTTGGTATTCCAGAAAGGCTAAAGCCCAGCAGAGCTGGGCTTTAGCGGGTCCCTCAAGGGGAGAGAATACACAATGGCCTTAAAGGGCGACAGAGTGATTTTTACTAAAAAATGAGCACGCGTCAATGCTCGGCATTCAAATCGTCGGCCTCTGAATATTCTCTTCAACTCCGCCATTCAGCGGCATGAGGCATTATTTGTAGATGAACTCTCTTTCATCTCAAGACATAGACCCAGCTGACTCCCTACGTAGTCCAGAGCAAATCGCGCTTCCAGATGCTCGAATGGGTTCCGGGGCATACGCCTTCGACCGATTAGCCGGACATCATCAAGCCATGTCCGGCTTGGTATATGGGAAAGCTGTTCCTGAAAGTGTCCGCATCCACTTTGAGACGGCAAAAAACCTCTTCTTGTATTCCTGGTGCGTCTATCGGTTCTACATGGTTGCAGAGCAATACGCGCTGACAACCTTAGAGTTTGGACTGCGGTCAAAATTCATTGCCGAAGGATTGCTAAGAACCGAAGATGAGCGCGTGCCTGGATTGAAGTTCATGCTGCGTGAGGCCCGAGCCAAAGGGTTTATCAATGATGCTCGCTTCACACCCAGGCATGAGATCGCAGGTGAGCTTGCCCGTCATCGCCACTTCTTGGAACTGAGCAAAACAATGCAAGAACAAGGACTGACCGAAATCGCCTATGACGACTCATCTATCCGTCCAACAGAGGAAGACTTGGCGATCGATTGGCTGGAGAGAGTCGCTGATAGTTTGCCAAGCATTCGGAATATGCATGGCCACGGCACAAGCAATCTTTATCCGACAGTGTTTAGGACATTTGTCATTGTTCACAATCTCATTCAGCAGCTTTTTGAAGCTGTTAGCTCTTCGGAGGCTGAGTAGTGGAACGCATTCTGGGTGGGCCAAAACTGGCGCTCGTCCGTGACTATTTTTGACTGCACCCAACGTGCCTTTATGCAGCGCTGATTCCGTGCTCAAGATTAAAAGACGGTCCGACATATGTACGGCGCGGATCGCTGTATCAGAATAGCGGCTGCTGACATCACCTTGAGTGCCGCTTTATGAACGAGGCTTGGATCCTTCATTCGTCTGAAATTCGGCGCCCCTTTTCTCGGGCGACATGGGTTCCCCTTCGTGCTTCACTCAATGACGAAAAAGGCAATGTGAAAGCAATTGGCTATGTCGGTGACGTGTTTGCCTGTGGCTCAGTTGCCTTCCCCAAACAGCATCGTGAGCTTGCTGAGCGCTTGAGTTGGAGCGACATTGGCATCGGACACACGGTGGCACCGTATGCCTACTCAGACGGTCATTACTCACCGATTGATGAATATCAGTACAACGACAAGGAGCCAGTAGGGATCAACCTAGTTTTCGAGCATCCGCAACCCGTGATCGGCGGCCGACAGTGGATATTGAATCCAGACCTCGTCGTCGCGCTTCGACTAATTAAGGAGGGGCCGAACTGGGTCAGACCGGAAGAGGACTTTGTCGTGGTCGCCAGAGAGTCGGTGGACGGCGATGGAATTCAAAGCCTGATCGAAATCAAGCGTGAATTCCTAATGGACTACTTGGCCGCGCGCGGCCTATTTCTTCGCCTGTCCTACTACCGCCAGCGTGTCGAGAACGTGACCACCCTCAAGGATAGTCCCTACGCCGGTATGAACGAGATCCAGGAGCAGCGTGATGGTGGCAGGTACGAGCTGCGCTTCAGGGAGCTGAACGAGGTGTTTGGCGGAAGTTGGGCATCATTTCGTATGTGGCGCACAGACGTCGACGAGGAGGAAGATGCTCCGGTCATGGGCCCTGAAACGAATGACAACACCGCCTCAGAGAAAGCCGAGGGCCATAGAGGCGGGTATTCCGGGGTGCGCATTGAAGGCGAATTCTGGCGAGATGAGTGGATCGAACATCAAGGGAAAAGTACGCGTGTGCGCGGGGACAGTGATCAGAATCTACCGCACTTCATCGTCGATACGGATGGCTCGCGTAAGTTTTCGGCCGAGTTGGACGACGAAGACATTGGACGGTGGCTCTGGTTCCGCGCATCCGTGGTCAATGAGCTTTTGAGCCGTCGAGGCTTTTCGTTGAAATGGTACACAGCGGAAACTGGTGCGATCAATTCCACTTCGGGGTACATGACTCATTTCGGCATTAACACGTCGGACCTCATCACCGTCTACGCCTACGATGTCGCCAAGCTGCCCGCTTGGGAACAGTTCCTCTGGGCCGCCAGCAATGTCGCACCCGAGGGCAAAGTTAGTGCTGAGCTTCTGGCCGCGCAGGTCAAGGCAAATCCAGCGGGCACTCACGCTGTGGAGAAAATGCTGTTTGAGTGCATGCGGATGTTGGGTATCGACTTCCACAGGAGATTCGGTGTGTCATTGTTCACGCATGAGATTGACGATTTTGCATCCATGCAGCACGTCTCTCGGTTTTCGAGCAAGGACCAAGCTACGCTCCTACGGCTGGCCAAAGAGCTCGTTCGCATTTTTTCCGATCGATTGGACGTGCGTTCTCTTCGTAAGCTATCCCACCACCCTGACAAAGAGAAGCTGGGGTCCAACAAGTTGCTGCAGAGCGTTCTGGCCCAGAAGGCCGGGGAGGCGCGTGCTAAAGAGGTTTTTGCGGCCATCGCCGGTGCCTACGACATGCGCCTTGGCGATGCGCATCCGACAAGTTCGAAAATCGACGAAGCCCTCAAACTTGCCGGCATCGACACCGCCGCGTCGTATCTGCGTCAGGGCGAACAGTTGATCAGTAACTTTGGCTACGCCATTTGGTGCACAGGAAACTTGCTTTTCGACGGCGAGTAGAAACGCGAGAAACAAGCCCTCCCCATAAAAAACGGGCGACCGCAGCAACAGCGGCCGGTTGGAGGTTTGGCAGCGGATTTCAGTCTGTTCGACAACTGTGTTTACAAAATTTGCTTGACCTGGCCGTCTGGTCCAATCTCTTCAAGGGTCATCGTGATGCTCAAGCATGGTGTGCCGGCTGGGCTGGCCGCCGACCGCACGTCATGATTTGGAAACAGCGCCGCGATGTCCAAGTAAGCCGCGTCTATGAGTCGAAGTAGATCAGCGAACGTCATTGTTAGATCGCGAAACCGCATGCCTTCGTCGTCGTCCATGACGGTCAAGTAGATTGGGCCGTTTCCAGTGTTCCCTGCAGCAATATCGTTATGCATGTGCTCTTGCTGGTTCCGCAGGCGCTTCAAAGCGTTTCTCTCCGCCTCAAGAGCCAAGAGACGCGCTCCTGACATCTGGCCTTTTCTGTCCAGTGCGCTGATGCACACAATGACTTTTTCAAGCGACGTGACGCAGTCTTCCATTGCGAGAGCGAAATCCAAGATGGGTAGAGCGCTTCCCTTTACCGCCTCCAACACTGGCCCGGTGCCCGCATTAATCTGGTCCAGGATCAGTTTGCGCGCGTCGGTGTAGTGGCGAGCAATCTTCAAAAGGTTGTGGACAAGCCAAGAGCGCCACTTTTGGGCAACGGGCGTGACATCCGACTCCGGAACAAACATGGCCATTAGCAGCGCATGCATTCGTAAGCCTTCAATGTTTTGAGTTAACGACGGTAAGCCGCATCGCCTTGGAATTGCCATAGGGATTCCCGATTTTGATCTGGTCGAATCCTGCAGCGGCATGCGAGCCTTCACAGAAGAGGATTCTTAAGTTCACGACCACCTAATGGGGCCAACCGCCCTTCAGATACATCGCGCGCGCGCCTTTTGCAGGCTGTTTTTTGATCCAGGCGGCTATTTTTATCTAAGTGTTTACCCTGATAAAAATCCCCTAGACCTTTAAACTGCGTTTAAACGGTGTTTAAACGCAGTTTAAAGGTTTTCAAGTCTGAACGCTACATGTAGTGGCTTGAATGGATCAGAGGCACTAGGTATAGTGTGATCACCAGAAAGCAAAAAGCCGAGGTTGCAGCCTCGGCTCTTGCATCCCAAAACCTTTTTGACCGGGCTGGGAGTCGAATTACAAAGTAATCAGTGACTGGATTATTTTGCCTGATTTGAAGATGGTGCTCGGTCTATTTTTAGCGCTCTTAGAGCAGAAAGACCTGGATCATGAAATCCAACCCACCCCGCCCTCCGGCACCCGGTAGTCATGCCCGTGACGCAGGCACTGGCCGGTACGTTCCTCTGGAACGTGCCAGGACAGCGCCCACCCGTACTGTTGTTGAGGCGCCACCCAAGAAGAAATAATCCTTCTTGAGCTGAAGGCCGAGTTCACCTTGAACTCGGCCTTTTTTGCTTTAGAGGCATTCTTTCCCCTACTTCCCCAGGTGAATATGTTGAGACCTGCCTTTTTCAGGTTTGAGTTTCCACCGTCGCAGTGCTCTGGACTGCTGAGAGCTCCCAAGAGTACATGTGAATCGCTACAAAAACGAAGCTACCGAATCGACGATACGTTTAGCGCTATCAGATATAGGGCATCGTTTTGCATTGGGCCGAACTTTTGAAACGATGACGGTCGTTCAAAACGCGACACTATAAGACCAGCGCAGGTCGATTGAAGTTGCCAAATTCGGCTGAACAAGTGTGAGAACTGCGCCCGCAGCGATGATGCAATCTGAAGGTAGACAAGTCGCGGTCTCAGACTCATGCATCAGCTTGTTTCGCACCCGCTTCCGCAAGTCATCCAATTCAGAAAACAGTTCTGCACTCACCAGACCACGGATTCTCAGTCTTCGAAGCACAGAATTGATGGTTGGTTGATTGCTGTCAAGTGTTTCGCCCGCAAGCAATAGCATGTCTTTTGCAGCTGCTTCAATTACAAACCAAAGAAGTAGGAAAGCGATTCGAAAATCGTTCCTCGTAAAAGCCGACTTGGCCTGAGCGATAAAAGACAGTCGTTTGATAAGCGTCGGATTTGGAATCGCGTGTTTAAATTGAGTTAGACCGGCTTCAATGGCTTCTTCAGAAACGACAGTCCAGTTATCCCAACCAGTCCACTCAATGGACGGCATGGTTTTCTCGTCTGCGCCTATGAGCCATCCGGTAGCCTGTTGCCTTGCCCTCACCCGAGAAATTTCTCCTATGTGCACGCGTCTAAGCGGCCGTCCGCCTTGAATGCCGACTCGGCATGTTTTATCGATTGATATCGAAGAGAGTTCTATCTTCCCTGATTGAGTGCATTTATTGGATTCCGATTCCAGAAAGACTAGCAATGCATTCATATAGTCGATGTGTTCCTCCCACCATTGCACAGCTCTAGGGGTGTCCGACATGCTTGGCATGCTCACTGAAAGCTCTTTGACTCTAAGCAGGATCAATCCATCTATGCAAACCAGTGCAGTGAATTTTTCAGAATCCATGCAAATCGAAATCTCTGGAACCATACCGGAAAGGCGCCATCTGTTCTCTTTGTCAAATACCTCGATGCGTTCGCCTACCCAAAAGCCTTTGTCGGTACAAAACCCAACAAAGTCTTCGATTTCTTCGTTTCCAAATTCCAGCATTTTTCTCTTCGAGTCAGTGGTACTGGGCTCCCGAGAACACCAATCTCACGACAGAACAATCGCGGGCAGTTGAAGCCCAATAGTCTCTGCAAAAAAGAGCCGCAGTGTCCATTCTTGGCAACCACGCGATGCCAGCACCAACAATTTCTGTAGCGCATGGCATCACTCGTCACCTCTAAAGTCCTATGCCGCCATAGGTAGCTGCAACGCTACCGGTGGATTGAGCGCTGGAGCCAATATCAGTAGTTCTGACGCGCGCCGTTTGACTTGAGCGTAGTAAGTTAGGCTTTTGCGATAGATTGGTAGACCAGCATACAGTTCTTCAATTTGGGGAGCGTCGTCATATGTCAACATCCACGGAACCTTAAGACCTCGCACCAGTTTCGCGAGTCGACCATGATCTTCTGGCGCATAGAAGCTCAAATACAGATCCCGTCCCTGCGTATAGTAGGGAGGGTCGATGTTCACTAGCGCACGTCGCGGCAACTCTTTTTCCCACTTACGAAGACATTTCTCGGCATCCAATTGACTGACGCGAATGACATCCCGATAAATATGAATACGTTGAATTTTTTCAATCAGATCTGTCTTATTGAAGCGGCAATCCAGTTTGTAATTCCCAGTCTGAGACTTACCACCGATGACTCCACCCTTCAAGATGCCTGAGCGATTGGTCCGATTCAGGAATAGCGTTGCATAGGCTAGGTCTAGCGAGCTGGCTCCAGGATTGCTCAAAATGCTGCGTTGGGCATGCCATTCCTCAATAGTCACCTTCTCGCGCAAAATTCGCTCGCACAGTGGATCCGGCCTATGCACTACCGTATCCCAAAAGGCAAATATGGTTGGGTCTATATCGTTAAGCCAGACCTCAGTCATGTCACCGTTAAGTAAAAGCCGCCAAGCCACTCCTGCGCCCCCTGCAAAGGGCTCCGCATATACCCCCCCATACAGATCATTGGCTCGTGCAAGATCTAATACAAAGGGGCTCAATTGCGTTTTACCACCGGGGTAGCGCAGAGGGGAGTCGGTAACAGGCATGGGCGCGATGATATCGATCGCCGCGTCACTTGGCCAGCACTATTTTTTCAAAAATGAATCTGTGCAGAAGCGCGTTCAGAGTGCGTCCAGCATTGCGCGAAGAGAAGGTTGCCATGTATCAAAAAGCGCCCTCAAACTCTGTCTAGTTGGTATCGATCCGCCGTGCACAGCGTGTCCTAAGCTGTGAAGGCTGTGAGGCTGCGAGGCATTGCCTGCAGCCTTATTTATCACGGTCAACGCCTTCCCACTTGTCCCAATAGCCTTCAACTCGGCTGCGCACAATTGAGTGAGTGCTTCGTCAGTCAGTGCAGTGTTGTACTTGCCGCGTTTCTTGGCGAACAAGATCATTATTTGTTCAACGAGCGCGCGCAGCAAATAATTGGCGCTAAAAGGGTAGTCCTTCAACACGAGCGAAAGCCCTTCATTTCGCAGACGCAAGAGTACGGGGTCACGATGCGTTATCGTGAAACTCCTATCAAACAGTGTTGGGTGGTTTGCGGGGTTAGAAGCACTGCGCTTTCTGTTGGTTGACACAACTCTGGCAGCAGCCGCTTGTGGTGGCGCGGGTGCTGCCAACGGAGTAGTCGGTGCATTTCCGGCATTCTTCATGCCATTGGCATATGCCAATCGATCCGCACTGCCACTGCGTGAGTTGACGGGAAAACTCCCGTCGGCTTTAGGTTCAATGCTGTCGAGAACTAAGTGCTGCAGTGCGGCATCGACTTCAGCGACATCGTGTGTATAGATCAATTCTTTCCCGCTACCAAGTCCGAGAATTGCACGCACTCCTGGCGTACCCAAGTAGCGCGTGATGGTCGTCAGGCTCGCTTGGCGCCTCTGATCGGCTGTCAACAAACCCATTTGAAGCAAACGATCCAAGACCGCCAAAGAAAGAGTGTTGGCACGCGACGAAGTGCGCGTATTGCCACCGGCAGCCCTTGTTTTTTGATCTGCATCCCATTCGAGAGTGCCGATGCCACCTTGTGGACCAAGATGACGCAAATCGATCCAGGGTTTTGCCGCTTCGCGATCTGCAAAAACGTGGACTTTCACCTCTCGCGGAACCGCCGCAGAGGCGGCGACGCGTCGAATTTGCACTTGCATCGCAGGCGTCGGTGCACGATTGGCATCAGCCAACAAAATCAAAGCACATGTGCGCCGGTTGCCTTCAACCGCAATGAAATGTCCTGGGTGCCCCTCGAACGGGATTACTCCCAACACATCGAGCGGGCTCAACGATCCACGCCTTGCAATGTCCTGAGCTAACTCAGCGACCATTTCCGCGTTGCAAAGTTGTTTGATGATTTCCGTGTCGCTTTCCAACGGCTCGTGCCGGGGATTCTGGGGGTCCAAATGCAATCGACTGATTGAAATCAACTGATCCCCAAGAACCGCTTTGCCTTGAGGGGATGTGTTGCCGCGCTTCTTCACCATTTGAATTGCTCCCTAGATTGCGTGCTTTTTCGTTCCCGTGATTCCGATATCACATGTTATTTTGTAACGAGACGCATCCTAGCTTAACGCAGATTTCAAAACCGTAGAGGGCTCGTCGCATGCCGACAGATTAAACACTTGAGTCTGGGGCAACATCCAAATTCCAAGCCCCAGATTCGTGCCATTCACGGCTTTAAGTGGTGAGTAATTTCGATAGCCGCTGGGCACCATACGGCTTGAAATTGTCCCGCACCGCTAATTCTGACGACCGACTGCCCAGGCTAAGAAGTTGGATGAAGTTACCTGTGACAAGACCAGTTTTATCTTGAAATGCGCTACCGGAAGTCAGGAAATCAAGCGTTGCACTCAATTCAGCCACCATAAGAATTCAAATTGCGAGCCCATAAATTCGTGCCATCAATGGCTTCTTCTGGCGGAAAATTTCGATGCCCTCCAGTGCGCAACATGTTCCAGGACCACTTGTACAGGTTGATGTCACATTGGATGATTTTTCGATCATCTGCCGTGCACAAATTCGTGTCGCCAGTGAATATTCGAATTGGATTGAATGCACATTTGTGATCCCATCCAAATTTTCCATTGACGATGAGCTGTCTGTTGTGAGTCTTCTCAGACTCTGACATTTCCTCATAGGGAAAATCTTCGAGGTGGTACATCGCGTCCAAGACAGCACCAATCGTTTCTATATAGCGTGAGGCAGGTAAATAGCGGGTGATCCCAGAGTATTCTGTTTCCATAGAGACTCTCTTCACTATCAGCTCAAATAGTGGCAACGCAATGTTCCGCGTCATTAGGTGGTAGCCAAGAATGACCAACATTCGGTACAGACGACCAATCCACTCATGCATGAGCGCCATTTGACGGGTCGCATACGTTTGCTGAATTAACAGCACTGTGGCCGCTAGTGCGTCCAAACTTGCACGCCGCTCAAGTGCGTTGGCCAGGCGAAGATCCAAAGAGGTTGCCCGTTTGCTATCTGGCTTATCAAACGCTCCGCGCTTTAGGAGCACTTGCTGTATGTCCAAGTCAAGTAGCGGCAAAAAATCTTTGTATTGCAAATTTCTTGATTCGCGTGAAGCAAGTATTTGCCACAGAGGATGATTCAAATCCCGCCGCAAACTTGGGAATTCCACGTCAACTTTCGCGACGATGGTTTCGGACGGGACGTGTTGACCCATCCGGTATTTGCCCCATTTGTTGCGACGCAATCTTTCGTGATCGCCTGAAACCCAAAACGCTTCAGGTTCAAAACTCCGCTCCAGGCCGCGTGCGCTGAAGATCTTGGCTGCTTGCCGGACACCGTTGTACCAGTAGACCGTTCGCAATGCATCTGTCACATCACGCCGCGCACGAGGACGAGTTGGTACATGGTCGTACCAACCCACTTTTTCACAAAACTCATCAAGAGAAAGCCTTGCTAAATCAACAGCTTGCATGCGTTTTAAGGGCAATCAGAGGGGGTAACGATAACCGTTTTTTTTACCTTCTCGACGTATTTGAAACCCATCAATACGATGCAAGACAGAGCACAACAGAGAAAGCCCCGAGTGAAAACAACCGCATCAGAAAGCACAGACGAGGCTCTTGCTCAAGAGATTGAACGTGGACTAGTTGACCGTCACGGCCCTGTCTTGGGAGCTCGGGTTCTCTACCGAGTGCTGGGCTATCCAAGTGCTGCGGCGCTGCGTCAGGCCTTGCTGCGTGGCACGGTAACCATCCCGGTTTTCGATATTCCAAACCGACGTGGCCGCTTTGCGTTGGCAAGAGACGTAGCTGTCTGGCTAGTGAAATGCCGTGCTACAGCTACTACGGAAATTTCAACTGGAGCGAAGACCGGGGCCGCGAAATAAGCAGCCTCGTGGACTTTGCTTTTGTCCCCTCTCATCTGAAAGGAGCTTCCATGAATCCCCATTGATTGAAAAGTCCCTGGGAGAAAAGCACAAAGCCTAGGTGAGTGCGCTAACACGCACCTAGGCTTGGATTTTGTGCACAAGAGCTTGGACGGCCACTTGATGCGCAAAGTATCCCGCTTCGGTAATCGTCTGTCAACAGCCTTTAGCTAGCGCTGCTGGACAAACTTTGCCCTCCCGAAAACGGCGCCACGCCAGTCGTGGCGATTCGAGAAACAATTTCGGGATGTCTTATGCAAACGGAAGAAAAAGCATCAGGACAGCACTTCTTACTTTCGAGTCGGCTGCGTGATTTCACGCTTTGGGAGGCCGCCAACTTGACCGAAGAAGAGGCTTTTTGGAAATTTGTGGAGCTGCGCTGGGGCAATCGGGATCAAGTCGTATGCCCGTCTTGCGGCTGTATTGGGCGGACATTTGCCCGCATTGGTCGCTGGCAACTTCGGTGTCGGCACTGCGATCACCACTTCTCACCATTGGTGAACTCCCCCTTTGCTGATCGCAAGATGGAGTTCAAAAAACTGCTCATGGCTTTGTGCTTGTACATTGCCAGCGCCAAGGGCGTTCCCGCCCTGTTTATGTGCCGACTACTGAACATGCAGGACAAAACGGCCACCGTCCTCACCGGAAAGTTGCGAGAGACTTTGATCCGGCAGCGAGATACCGAAGTACTGTCGGGTCTGGTCGAGATTGACGGGGGATATTTCTGTGGCAAGCCTAGGAAGGGGCGTATCCGGTTTAAAACCAACGCGGCAGATGTCACTGCTGCATTGGAAGCCAAGATGCGCGGCGAATCCGCTCCCAAACGGAAACCGCGTAACAAAGCCGAAGCCAGAAACTGGGCCAGGCGAAAGCTCCGGCGTGTGGTCATGGTTTTGCGCGAGGTCTATCCCGAAAAAGGACATGGAGCTTGCAAGACCCGGGTCGCCATTGCCTATACAGAGAACGAACGAGTAGCTAGCAAACTGGCTACAGCGATGGTGACGCCCGGAACGACCATCATGACCGATGAAAATTCCGCCTACAACGCGCTCTCAACCTGGTACGACCACCACTGTGTTGAACATTCCGTTGAATTCAGCACGATTGATGGCGTCAATGAAAACCAGGCCGAGAGCTTCTATTCTCGAATGCGACGGGCCGAGTACGGCACCTACCATGGCTATCGACCGAAGTATCTCTTGGACTATGCCCAGGAATTTGCTTGGCGCGAAGATGTCCGGCGGAAAACAGAGAGCGAAAAGCTCGTTGATCTGTTTGGTCGTATCTTCAGCAATGGGCTTTCTCGATGGTGGAGAGGATACTGGCAAGGTCATCATCGAGAAGGGGAATTTCGGATCGAAACCTGAGTTGCACACCTTCTGCAAGTCGCCATTTGCCCTCCACACCACCTACCGCAGAATGAAGTCGTTCAAGTTTTCCATATTTGACGAGGGCTTGCATTCTCTTGCGGATACGAACTCGAATTTCTGTATCCAATGAAATTCCAAGACATGCGACAACGTAGTCTGCAATTTGCGTGGTGGTCAGCGGCTTGCCTTGAGCTTGCCGGAAACATCCAAAAATGTGCCTTGTCACGTCACCGTATTTCCCGAGTGCCATGCTGCCGTGCCTGCGGATTGGGGCAATCAGATTTGGATTGATCTGGATTTCGTGTTGAGCCAATATGAGATCCGTAGCGACTAGCTGATTGCGAACCGCCGCAAAGGTCTTCCGATAGGCCTCAATGGCGCAAGCATGCCTTTCATTTAACGCTGAAAGCTCTGCCTCTAGCCGGCCGACCTCCTCAGAGAAGGTCTGCGTGCGCTTGACTTCAGTAATCTCTAATTTCTCAAGATCGCCAGCCAGTCTGGCACGCAGGTTCATTAGCCATTTCAAGGAAGAGGGGGTAGGTGGTGCTCTCATGAGGCATGAGGTTACCGACTACCTGTATAAATTTCCATGGGCGACAGCTACCGAATAGCGTTGGGTACGGTGTCGTGTTTAGAACGTAATGCCTGCGGGGTTGGAGGGGGCGGGGGCAGACGGTGCAGGCGCAGCCGCAGGTTCTGCTGCTTTGGGCGCTTCTTTAGGCGCAGCCACAGGCTTTTGCAAGGCAACCAAAGGAGTGGCGGTAGCGAACTTGTAGTTGCTGGGCAGCAACGAAGCTTTGGGGTAGCCCGCCGCGTCCAGGTACTGGGACCATTCCGCGTCCGAAAAGCCTTTCAATCGCTGTCCACCGATGGTGCCAAACGGCAGTGAGTTTTCGCCGGCCAAACGTTGCAGTGCTTCCAGGTCTTCCGCGGTGGTGACGGAGCGTTCGGTGTACGGCACGCCACGGCCTTTGAGCAGGCTACGGGCGGAGTCGCAGGGGGCGCATTGGGCCGATGCGTACAGCGTCACCGGGTACTTGGAGACGACCTGGCGCAACTCATAGGGCAGGTTAGAGCTGGCGGCATCGGCGGCAGCGCCTCCGGTGCCGGTGGAGGCAATCTTGCCCTTGTCGGCGGCTGGTGGTTTGTCTGAAAACGTGATTTTCCCGTCGGGGCCCACGATTTTGTAGACCATCTGCCCTTGGGCAGAGAAGGCCAGTAAAACCAGAGCCGAAGCGCCCAACCATGCCTGAATGTTGCGGTGTGTCATGGGTCCAATCCTACGCGTATATCGGTGGAGTTCAGTGGGTGGTCATGCCCTGGTGCCGCAGCAGAGCGTCCAGCGAGGGCTCGCGCCCGCGGAAGGCCTTGAACGACTCCATGGCAGGTCGGCTGCCACCCGCTTCCAGAATAGCCATGCGGTATTGTCTTCCGGTTTCGGGATTGGGCAAGCCTTGGGCGTCTGCGCTTTCCTCAAACGCGGCATAGGCATCGGCGCTCAGCACCTCGGCCCATTTGTAGCTGTAGTAGCCCGCGGCATAGCCGCCCGCAAAGATATGGCTGAAAGTGTGGGCCGCACGGCTCCAGGCTGGCGGCTGCAGCACGGCCACTTCCTGGCGCACCTGTTCCAGCAGCGGCATGAAGTCGTCTGCGGGGTTGTGCTCGGTGTGCAGCAGCATGTCGAAGAGCGCGAATTCGATCTGGCGCAGGGTCTGCATGCCGCTCTGGAAGTTCTTGGCAGCCAGCATCTTGTCAAACAGCGCGCGGGGCAGGGCAGCGCCTGTGTCTACATGCGAAGTCATGTGCTGCAGCACATTCCATTCCCAGCAGAAGTTCTCCATGAACTGACTGGGCAGTTCCACAGCATCCCATTCAACACCGCTGATGCCCGAGACATCGCGCTCGTTTACTTGGGTCAGCATGTGGTGCAGGCCGTGGCCGAATTCGTGGAACAGCGTGGTCACGTCGTCGTGGGACAGCAGCGCAGGTTGCCGCACGCCATTGATCTCCACACCCTCGGCAAAGTTGCACACCAAGTGGGCCACGGGGGTTTGCAGTTGCTGGGTATCGGGGCGCAGCCAGCGCGTGCGCACATCGTCCATCCAGGCACCACCGCGCTTGCCGCTGCGGGCTGTGGGGTCCAGATAGAACTGGCCGACCAACTGCAGACCCTGGGCGCCGCGGCGCTCGATGCGGTAGAACTTGACGCCCTCGTTCCACACCGGGGCGCTGTCTTCGCGGATTTCCACGTCGAACAGGGTCTCCACAATCTTGAACAAACCCGCCAGCACCTTGGGGGCCGTGAAGTACTGTTTAACCTCTTGCTCGCTGAAGGCATAGCGCGCTTCCTTGAGCTTCTCGGAGATATAGGGCCAGTCCCAGGCCTGTGGGTCGTTCAGACCCAGCTCGGTTTGGGCGAAGGCGCGCAGGTCGGCAATATCTTGCTCGGCAAACGGGCGTGCCTTGCGGGCCAGGTCGCGCAGGAACGTGACCACGGTGGCGGGGGAATCGGCCATCTTGGGCACCACAGACAAGGCACCAAAATTGGCGTAGCCCAGCAGATGCGCCTCTTCCTGGCGCAGCGCCAGGATGTCGCGGATCACGGCCGTGTTGTCGAACTTGTGGAACTCAGCCGCGGCCTCAGTGGAGGCGCGGGTGACGTAGGCACGGTACAGCACGGCGCGCAGAGCGCTGCTCTTGGCAAACTGCATGACGGGCAGGTAGCAAGGCATCTTCAGCGTGAGCTTGTAGCCTTCTTTGCCTTCGGCTTGGGCCGCCGCACGTGCCGCTTGCACCACATCGGGCGGCACGCCGTCCAGTTCGGCTTCGGTCGCGTAGTAGGCAAAGGCGTCGGTGGCATCGAGCGTGTTTTCGCTGAACTTCTGGCCCAGCTCGGCCTGCTTTTCCTGGATGGCGGCAAAGCGTTCGCGCTCGGTACCTTGCAGCTCGGCACCACCCAGCACAAAGTTGCGCACGGCATTTTTATGGGCCTGCAGTTGCTCAGCGTTCAGCGTTTGGGTGGCTATGGCCTTGTACTTGGCGTACAGGCGTTCATCGGCACCCAGCCGGGTCCAGAACTCCGTGACCTTGGGCAGAGTGGCGTTGTAGGCGGCGCGCAGCTCGGGTGTGTCGGCCACGCTGTTGAGGTGGCTGACCGCGCCCCACGCCATGCCCAGCCGCTCGGTGGCTACGTCCAGCTCGCGGGCAATCGCGTGCCATTCAGAGGGGAAGTCGGCCGCGGTGACTTTCTCCAGCGCCTGTTCGGCATGGGCCAGCAGATCGTCCATGGCGGGGAGCACATGATCGGGCTGGATCTGGTTGAACAGCGGCAGGCCAGTGGTGCTTAACAGTGGATTCATGGGCAAGGACTCGGACAAAGGACGTGACAACTAATTGGGGGCAAGCAAGGCTTATGCAAGCCCGCGTGTAGCGGCGTCGCGCTCGGCGGCTTCCAGTGTGTTGACCAGCAGCATGGTGATGGTCATAGGGCCCACGCCGCCGGGGACGGGGGTGATGTGGCTGGCTACCTGGCTTACACCGGCAAAGTCCACGTCGCCGCACAGCTTGCCGGCGTCGTCGCGGTTCATGCCCACGTCAATCACCACGGCACCAGGCTTGACCATGTCAGCGGTCAGCACATTGCGCTTGCCCACGGCGGCGACCACGATGTCCGCCTGGCGCGTCATGGCACCCAGGTCGGCCGTGCCGCTGTGGGTGACGGTCACGGTGGCGTTGGCGGCCAGCAGCATCATGGCCATGGGTTTGCCGACGATGTTGGAGCGGCCGATGACCACGGCGTGCTTGCCGCGCAGGTCCTTCATACCAATGCTCTCCAGCATCTTCATGCAGCCGTAGGGTGTGCAGGCCTTGAAGCCGACTTCACCGACCATCAGCGCGCCAGCACTGGCGACGTGGAAGCCATCCACGTCCTTGGCGGGAGAGATCGCCTCAATGACTTTGTGGTCGTCAATGTGCTTGGGCAGGGGCAACTGCACCAGGATGCCGTGGATGCTGGGATCGTTGTTCAGCGCGTCCACCCGGGCCAGCAGTTCGGCCTCGGTCATTGTGGCGTCATACTTTTCCAGCACCGAGTGCAGGCCCGCGTCGGAGCAGGCCTTCACCTTGTTGCGCACATAGACCTGGCTGGCCTGGTTGTCGCCCACCAGCACCACGGCCAGGCCGGGCGTCAGGCCACGGGCTTTGAGGGCAGTCGTGCGTTTGGCCACATCGCCGCGCAATTGGGCGGCCAGGGCGTTGCCATCGATGATTTGGGCGGGGGAAGCGGTCATGGTCATGTCATCAAGTAAAAACGCCCGCAGCGGAGGCAGAGCGGGCGCGAGGTGCTATAAAAATGGAGCGTCAGGTTTTCGGTGCGTTCTGGCCCAGGGCAATTTTGAGCAGATCGGCCACGGTGTTGGCGCTGAGTTTTTCCATGATGTTGGCGCGGTGTGCTTCCACCGTCTTGATGCTGATGCCCAGGTCGTCGGCAATTTGCTTGTTCAGGCGTCCGGCCACGATGCGCTCCAGCACCTGGCTCTCGCGCAGCGTGAGTTTGGAGAGCAAGGCGTCGCGGCTGACTGCGAGCTGGTAATCAGCAAACGTGTCCTTGGCGTGCTCCAGCATGCGCTCCACCAAGCTGACCAGTTGGTCTTCCTTGAAGGGCTTCTGGATGAAGTCCATAGCGCCCTTTTTCATGCTGTCCACGGCCATGGGCACATCGCCGTGGCCGGTGATGAACACGATAGGCAGGGGAGACTTCGCTTCGATCAGGCGACTTTGCAATTCCAGGCCAGTCATGCCGCCCATGCGGATATCCACAATCAGGCAGGCCACTTCGCGTGCGTCGTAGCGGCTCAAAAAGGACTCGGCGGAATCAAAGCACCGCACCCGGTAACCCTTGCCCTCCAGCAGCCACTGCAGGGAGTCGCGCACTGCTTCGTCGTCATCGACTACGTAAACCGTTCCTTTTTTGGGGATCAAGCTCATTCAGTTATCCGAGGTTGGGTTGGGGCGCGGGCGGTTCTTTGTATGTCAGAGCGCCGATATCGGTCAGAGGTACCCAGAAGGAGAAGCGGCACCCTGACACGTCCGTGCCATTGTAGATGTTCTCCGCGGTCATTCGGCCCAGGTGCGACTCGACGATGGAGCGGCACAAACTGAGGCCAATTCCCATGCCGTCGGCCTTGGTCGAATAGAAGGCTTCGTACAGCCGCGCCATCACTTCGGGGGCCAGGCCCTTGCCCGTGTCCTGCACGGAAAACTCGATCACCGGTTTGTTGTCGATGTGGCGCGGCAGCACGCGCAGCTCCACGATGCGGTCGGCCGTCTGGCGCAGCGCCATGTCGATGGATTCCGCTGCGTTGCGCAGTAAATTCACCAGCACCTGCTCAATCAGGATGGGGTCTACCAGCACCATGGGCAGACGGGCTGCCACATAGTGGTTCAGGCGCACGTTGAAGCGGCGCAGCTCGATTTCGGCCAGCTCCACCGCCTCGGCCACCATGGTGGACACCTCGGACAGTGTGCGGTTGGGCTCGCTGCGTTTCACGAAGGAGCGAATGCGCTGGATGATCTGGCCAGCGCGCTGCGCTTGTTTGGCGGTTTTCTCCAGCGCCACCAGCAGGTCTTCTTCCGAGATCTGCTTGTCCTTGATGCGCGAGACCATGCCGTTGCAGTAGTTGTTGATGGCAGTCAGCGGCTGGTTCAACTCATGGGCCACGCTGGAGGCCATCTCGCCCATGGTGATCAGGCGGCTGGCGGTCTGTGCGCGTTCAGCCTGGGTGGCGGCCTGCTCCTCGGCCAGGCGGCGGGTGGTGATGTCGGTGGCAATCACCATCTGGGCCAAGCGGCCGTCCACCCAGCTCAGGTAGCGTGTGCGCACCTCCAGCCACTTGCCCAGGGCGGTGATGAAAATCTCGGCGCTTTCCGAATCGCTGTCGGGCAGGGCGGTAGTGGGCAGGCCGGCAAACGAGTCCACGCTGTCCGACGCCTCGTCATTGGGCGGGTTGTGTGGCATGCCGGCCTCGGCCACCAGCTGCAGGTGGCCGCCAGCCTGCACGCCAAACCACTGGCGGTACAGCTTGTTGGCAAACAGCAGTTCGTCGCTGCCCAGGGGGGCCACCGAGATGGAGGCGTCCAGCGCTTCCAGCACCGTCGTGAAGCGCTGGTGCGAGGCCGACAGCTGCTCGCGCACGCGGTTGGGCTCGGTGATGTCCGTCATGGAGGTGACCCAGCCGGTCTGCGTGCCCATAGCATCGATCAGCGGTGACACATACAGGCGGGCGTCAAACAAGGTGTTGTCACGCCGCTTGACCCGCACCTGGATGCCCCCGGGCGCGGTGTTGCTGTGCATTTCTTCTTCCAGGCGCGAGGCCATGTGCTCGCGGTCACCATCGGGCCAGTAGGGGAACGGGGCGGTGCGGCCCACCAGGTCCGACTCAGTCCAGCCGGTCATCTGGCAAAAAGCGGCATTCACATAGGTGATGCGGCCTTGTAAGTCCATGGCGCGCATGCCGGTGAGCATGGAATTTTCCATGGCGCGGCGGAAGTTGGTTTCCGACATCAGCGCCTGCTGGGCTTGCACGCGCCGGCGCGTGTGGCGCCAGTTGGCAATCAGCATCCAGGCGGTCATCACGCTCAGGGCGCTGACCAGCCAGAACAGGCCACTGCCAATCACTCCCAGCGAGGCCCGGTAGGCCTGGGCCCGGATGACCAGCCCGGCACCCACCGGCGACACGGCCATGGAGTACTCGTTGGCCGGGTTGGACCACGGCAGAAAGCGGCCCACCAGCTTGCGTGCGGGGATGCTGGTTCCTGCCAGCAGTGCGCCATTGGCGTCTTGCAAGGACACGGCGTAGCGGGCAGATACCTCGGAAGGAACACCGTAGCGGTACAGGCCGTCCACCGAATACTCGGTCAGCAGCACGCCGCCAAAACGGCCGCGGTCGCTGAGAGGCACATACATCTGCAGCAGCGGCTCCTCGTCCTTGCTGAGCGGGTGCTGGATGTAGACAGGCTGGTTCACCTCCCGCGTGAGCGAGAAACCGCTTTCGCGGTGGCCCTTGGCCAGCACGTCGCCAGGGGTTTGCATCGGGCCACTGGAGATAACGCCCATGCCTTGGCTGGCACGGGTGCGGCGCTTGTCGTCGACCCAGGCCATGCCCTGCACTTCGGGGTACTGGTCCATCATGGTGGCCGCGCGCAGGCGGAAGTCATCGGCATCCAGCTCCCGGCCCGACACCTCGCGCGCAATGCGCATGATTTGCTCTTGCCGCTCCAGCAGGCGCAGGCGCAGGCGCTGCTGGGTGTACTCCACATCGCGCTGCACGGCCTCTTGCTCGCGGTCCATTTCTTCCAGGCGCAGGTAGCCCAGGGCGGCCACGATGGCGGCAAAAAACAACATCACGGCGGCCAGCGGGGCCAGCATGGCCACCCGGTCTTGCCGGTGCGGGGTGAGCCGCTGCCACCAGCGGCGCGCGCCGCCCACCGAGGGCAGGGCGAGGGGTTTTGGGAGAGAAATCACTTTGTAAAAAGGCATTGCCCAAGTGTAGGGGACGGGCCCGCTGCCCTGCGGACGCGCAGGGTACATGCGGTTTCATGAAAGTTCATTATATGAAATGACTAGGCATGATTTGAAATGCACAAATAAATATGAGAAACTAGGGTTACCGCACTAAATTACGCCAAAGCACCAAGAAGGAGACATCGATGGCAGCAGTTCCCCAAAACCCTTTGGGCACGTCCGACGTGGACGGTCAGGAAACCCGTGAATGGATGGACGCGCTGAGCGCTGTCATCGAAAGTGAAGGCCCCGAGCGCGCCCACTTCTTGCTGGAGCAGCTGCTGGAGCATGCCCGCCAGAAGAGCATCGACATGCCCTTCTCGGCCAACACCGGCTATGTGAACACCATCGAGCCCTCAGAAGAGGAACGCTCGCCCGGCAACTTGGAAATTGAAGAGCGCCTGCGCGCCTACATGCGCTGGAACGCCATGGCCATGGTGGTCAAGGCCAACCGCCATCACCCCGTGGACGGTGGCGACCTGGGCGGCCACATCGGCTCGTTTGCTTCGCTGGCCAGCCTGTTTGGCGCCGGCTTCAATCACTTCTGGCATGCCGAGAGCGAAGGCCACGGTGGCGATTGCCTGTATATCCAAGGCCACGTGTCGCCCGGTGTCTACGCCCGCGCCTACCTGGAAGGCCGCCTGACCGAAGAGCAGCTGCTGAACTTCCGCCAGGAAGTGGACGGCAAGGGCCTGTCCAGCTACCCGCATCCCAAGCTGATGCCCGAGTTCTGGCAGTTCCCCACGGTGTCCATGGGCCTGGGCCCATTGATGGCGATTTACCAAGCCCGTTTCCTGAAGTACCTGCATGCCCGCGGCATTGCCAACACCGAGAACCGCAAGGTCTGGGTGTTCTGCGGTGACGGCGAAATGGACGAAGTGGAATCCCTGGGCGCGATAGGCCTGGCTGCGCGCGAAAAGCTGGACAACCTGGTGTTTGTCATCAACTGCAACCTGCAGCGCCTGGACGGCCCAGTGCGCGGCAACGGCAAGATCGTGCAAGAGCTGGAAGGCGAATTCCGCGGTGCGGGCTGGAACGTGATCAAGCTGCTGTGGGGCTCTGGTTGGGATGCCCTGCTGGCGCGCGACAAGGAAGGCGCCCTGAAGAAGCTGATGATGGACACGCTGGACGGCGACTACCAGGCCATGAAGGCCAACGATGGTGCCTACGTGCGCAAGCATTTCTTCGGCAAAGACCCGCGTACGCTGGAGATGGTGTCCAAGATGTCGGACGAGGAAATCTTCGACCTGCGCCGTGGTGGCCACGACTCGAAGAAGGTGTATGCCGCCTTCCACAAGGCTGTGAACCACAAAGACCAGCCCACCGTGCTGCTGATCAAGACCGTCAAGGGCTTTGGCATGGGCAAGTCGGGTGAGGGCAAGAACACCGTGCACCAGACCAAGAAGCTGACCGACGAGGACATCAAGGCCTTCCGCGACCGCTTCAACATTCCTGTGCCTGATAGCGATCTGCCCAATGTGCCGTTCTACAAGCCCGCAGACGACACGCCGGAGATGAAGTACCTGCACGAGCGCCGCAAGGCCTTGGGCGGCTACCTGCCACACCGCCGCGTGAAGAGCGATGAGAGCTTCACCGTGCCCTCGCTGGACACCTTCAAGGCCGTGATGGAGCCGACGGCCGAAGGCCGTGAGATCAGCACCACCCAAGCCTATGTGCGCTTTTTGACACAGCTGCTGCGCGACCAGGCCCTGGGCCCCCGCGTGGTGCCTATCCTCGTGGACGAGGCCCGTACCTTCGGTATGGAAGGCCTTTTCCGCCAAGTGGGCATCTACAACCCTGCAGGCCAGTTGTACACCCCGGTCGACAAAGACCAGGTCATGTACTACAAGGAAGACAAGGCGGGCCAGATCCTGCAAGAAGGCATTAACGAAGCCGGTGGCATGAGCAGCTGGATTGCGGCGGCCACCAGCTACAGCACCAGCAACCGGATCATGATTCCGTTCTACGTGTATTACTCGATGTTCGGCTTCCAGCGCATTGGCGACTTGGCTTGGGCTGCGGGCGACATGCAGGCACGCGGCTTCCTGTTGGGCGGCACCTCGGGCCGCACCACGCTGAACGGCGAAGGCCTGCAGCACGAAGACGGTCATAGCCACATCATGGCGGGCACGATTCCCAATTGCATCAGCTATGACCCCACCTTCGCGCACGAAGTCGGCGTCATCCTGCACCACGGTTTGAAGCGCATGGTGGAGAAGCAGGACAACGTCTACTACTACCTGACGCTGCTGAACGAAAACTACGCCATGCCCGGCCTGAAGGCGGGCACCGAAGAGCAAATCATCAAGGGCATGTACCTGTGCAAGGAAGGCCCCGCGCTGACCAAGAAGGCACCCCGTGTGCAACTGCTGGGCTCGGGCACCATCCTGCGCGAAAGCATTGCCGCGCAAGAGCTGCTGGAAAAAGAGTGGGGCGTGGGCGCCGATGTCTGGAGCTGCCCCAGCTTCAACGAACTGACCCGCGACGGTCAGGATGCCGACCGCTGGAACCTGTTGCACCCGCTGGAAACACCGCGTGTGTCGTTTGTGGAAGAGCAACTGGGCAAGTCCACCGGCCCCGTGGTCGCGTCGACCGACTACATGAAGGCCTACGCCGAGCAGATTCGCCCCTTCGTGCCCAAGGGCCGTACTTACAAGGTGCTGGGCACCGACGGCTTTGGCCGCTCCGACTTCCGCAGCAAGCTGCGTGAGCACTTCGAGGTGAACCGCCACTACATCGTGGTGGCCGCCCTGAAGGCGCTGAGCGAAGACGGCACGGTGCCCGTGGCCAAGGTGGCAGAGGCCATCAAGAAGTACGGCATCAATGCCGACAAAGTGAACCCCCTGTACGCCTAAGCACCGGAGACATACAACATGGCAATCGTAGAAGTACAAGTTCCGGACATTGGCGACCTTGATGAGGTGGCGGTGATCGAATTGATGGTCAAGGTGGGCGACACCGTGAAGGCCGAGCAAAGCCTGATCACCGTGGAGTCTGACAAGGCCTCCATGGAAATTCCGTCCAGCACCGCGGGTGTGGTCAAAGAGATCAAGGTCAAGCTGGGCGACAAGGTCAAGCAGGGCTCCGTCGTGCTGGTGCTGGACGCCGAAGGTGGCGCTGCTGCCCCGGTTTCTGAACCCAAAGCGGCGCCAGCCCCCGCAGCTGCTGCGCCAGCAGCTCCTGTTTCTGTAGCGCCTGCTGCGCCCGCTGCCGCCCCTGCAGCTTCAGGCCCCGTGGACGTGCGCGTGCCTGACATTGGCGACTTCAAAGACGTGGCCGTCATTGAGTTGCTGGTCAAGGTGGGCGACACCATCAAGGTGGAGCAAAGCCTGATTACCGTGGAGTCCGACAAGGCATCCATGGAGATCCCGTCCAGCACCGCCGGTGTGGTGAAGGAAATCAAGGTCAAGATTGGTGACACCGTCAACATCGGTGATCTGGTGGTGGTGCTGGACGGTGTGGTGGGCGCAGCCCCTGCGGCCGCACCGGCTGCTCCAGCCCCGGTGGCTGCCGCCGCAGCGCCGGCACCGGCTGCCGCTGCAGTGGCAGCCCCGGCAGCTGCAGTGGCCGTGCCTGCCCATGCCCCCGGTGGCGCCACGCTGGGCCCGCCCCATGCGTCGCCGTCGGTGCGCAAGTTTGCGCGTGAGCTGGGTGTGCCGCTGAATGAGGTCAAGGGCTCTGGTCCCAAGGGCCGCATCACCGAGGCCGATGTGCAAGGCTTCACCCGATCCGTGATGAGCGGTGCGGTGCAAACCCTGGCCGCTGCGGCGCAAGCCAAGGCATCGGGCAGCAACGACGGTGCCGGCCTGGGCCTGATCCCTTGGCCCAAGGTGGACTTTGCGAAGTTTGGTCCGATCGAGCGCAAGGAGATGTCGCGCATCAAGAAGATCAGCGGCGCCAACCTGTTGCGCAACGCGATCATGATTCCCGCCGTCACCAACCATGACGACGCCGACATCACGGACCTCGAAGCCTTCCGCGTCTCTACCAACAAAGAGAACGAGAAGTCCGGCATCAAGGTCACCATGCTGGCCTTCCTGATCAAGGCCTGCGTGGCTGCGCTGAAGAAGTTCCCAGAGTTCAACAGCTCGCTGGACGGCGACGCGCTGATCTACAAGCAGTACTACCACATTGGTTTTGCGGCGGACACGCCCAATGGCCTGGTGGTGCCCGTGATCAAGGACGCCGACAAGAAGGGCATCTTCCAGATCAGCGCCGAGATGGGTGAGCTGGCCAAGAAGGCGCGCGACGGCAAGCTGAGCCCGGCCGACATGTCGGGTGCTTGCTTCACGATCTCCAGCCTGGGCGGCATTGGCGGGCGTTACTTCACGCCCATCATCAACGCCCCTGAAGTCGCCATCCTGGGCGTCTGCAAGAGCCAGATGGAACCCGTGTGGGACGGCAAGGCCTTTGTGCCGCGCCTGATGCTGCCCTTGTCGCTGACGTGGGACCACCGCGTGATCGACGGCGCTGCGGCCGCGCGCTTCAACGTCTACCTGGGCCAGATCCTGGGCGACTTCCGCCGCATTTTGCTATGACCCCCACGCTTGTCACTGCGTGTACTGCGCTGCCCCCCGGGGGGGCGCACCCTTGCTTGGGGCGGCCCTGCGCTGCGGGCATGCTGTGACGACCATCGTTGTTGTCAAAAAGGCCGGGCAGGTGGCGATAGCCGCCGACACCCTGGTCACCTTTGGCGACACCCGCCTGAACCAACGGTTTGAGGCCAACAGCAAGCTCTTCAAGGTAGAGGGCGCTGGTGGCATCAGCTACGTGGGGCTGGCGGGCACGGTGGCGCATTTTCCGGTGCTGCGCAAGGCGATGGCGGCACTGCCCGCCGACAAGCTGCGCCTGAACAGCAAAGACCAGGTGTTTGACACCTTCACCCAGCTGCACCCGGTACTCAAAGACAGCTTCTTCCTGCAAACCAAGGAAGACGACAACGACCCGTACGAGTCCAGCCAGTTCAGCGTGGTGATTGCCAACGCGACCGGCATCTATGGCCTCTACAGCTACCGGGAAGTCTTTGAGTTCAAGGAGTTCTGGGGCATCGGCAGCGGCCGCAGCTTCGCGCTGGGCGCCATGCATGCCGCGTGGGACAGCCCCAAGACCGCGCGCGAACTGGCGGTGGCCGGCGTGCAGGCGGGGTGCGAATTTGACAAAAACTCGGCCGGCCCGGTTGAGGTGTTCACCATCAAACTGAAGAAACAAAAAAGCGAGTAAAGCTATGGCAATCGTAGAAATCAAGGTTCCGGACATTGGCGACTTGGACGAAGTGGCCGTCATCGAACTGCTGGTCAAGGTGGGCGACACCATCAAGGCCGAGCAAAGCCTGATCACCGTGGAGAGCGACAAGGCCTCCATGGAAATCCCCGCCAGCGAAGGCGGCGTGGTCAAAGAACTGAAAGTGAAGCTCGGCGACAAGGTCAAGCAGGGCACCGTGGTGGTATTGCTGGAAGCCGCTGGCGCCGCCGCAGCTCCAGCTGCAGAGTCGAAACCGGCTCCAGCCCCCACCAACACTGCACCAGCAGCTCCTGTTTCTGTAGCGTCTGCTCCGGCGCCTGCAGCCTCCAGCTTTGGCGGCAGCGCCGATCTGGAATGCGATGTGGTGGTGATTGGCGGCGGCCCCGGCGGTTACTCCGCTGCCTTCCGCGCGGCCGACCTGGGCCTGAAGGTCATCGTGGTGGAGCGTTACGCCACGCTAGGCGGCGTGTGCCTGAATGTGGGTTGCATCCCCTCCAAGGCGCTGCTGCATGTGGCCGCCGTGATGGACGAAGTGAGCCACATGGCCGACCTGGGCGTGGACTTTGGCGCCCCTACGCTGAACATCGACAAGCTGCGCGGCCACAAGGAAAAGGTCATCGGCAAGCTGACCGGCGGCCTGGCCGCTATGGCCAAGATGCGCAAGGTCACGACCGTGCGCGGCTACGGCAACTTTGTCGGCGCCAACCACCTGGAAGTGGAAGAAACCAGTGGCACCGCGCAAGAGAAAACCGGCAGCAAGAAGGTCATCGCTTTCAAGCGCGCCATCATCGCCGCCGGCAGCCAGGCTGTGCGTTTGCCATTCATGCCCAACGACCCGCGCGTGGTGGACAGCACCGGCGCGCTGGCGCTGACCGGTGTTCCCAAGCGCATGCTGATCCTGGGCGGCGGCATCATCGGTCTGGAAATGGGCACCGTCTACAGCACACTGGGCGCCCGCCTGGACGTGGTGGAAATGCTGGACGGCCTGATGCAGGGCGCCGACCGCGACCTGGTCAAGATCTGGCAAAAGATGAACGCCAAGCGCTTCGACAACATCATGCTCAAGACCAAGACCGTGTCTGCACGCGCCTTGCCTGAAGGCATTGAGGTCACATTTGCACCAGCGGAAGAGGGCGGCACCGCCCCCGCACCGCAGGTGTATGACCTGGTGCTGCAGGCCGTGGGCCGCACGCCCAACGGCAAGAAGATCAGCGCCGAGAAGGCCGGCGTGGCCGTGACCGACCGCGGCTTCATCAACGTCGACATCCAGATGCGCACCAACGTGCCGCACATCTTCGCCATCGGCGACATCGTGGGTCAGCCCATGTTGGCGCACAAGGCGGTGCACGAGGCGCATGTGGCGGCCGAAGTGATTGCCGGTGAACTGCAAGGCAACAAGGAACTGGCAGCCGCGGCCTTCAACGCCCGTGTCATCCCCAGCGTGGCCTACACCGACCCCGAAGTGGCATGGGTCGGCCTCACCGAAGACCAAGCCAAGGCCCAAGGCATCAAGGTCAAGAAGGGCCTGTTCCCCTGGACCGCATCGGGCCGCGCCATTGCCAACGGCCGCGACGAAGGTGTGACCAAGCTGCTGTTCGACGATTCTCCTGAGGCCCACGGCCACGGCAAGATCTTGGGCGGCGGCATGGTGGGTACGCATGCTGGCGACATGATCGGCGAGATCGCGCTGGCGATTGAGATGGGTGCAGATGCGGTGGATATCGGTAAGACGATCCACCCGCATCCGACACTCGGCGAGAGCATCGGCATGGCGGCGGAGATCGCACACGGCAGCTGCACGGATGTGCCGCCGCAGAAGAAGTGATGCTGGTTAGTCGCTAAAAACGCTATTGTTTCAATAGCTGGCCGCGCAGATTCCGTAAGGGCTGCGCGGCTTTTTTACTTGTATTTCGCTTGTTTCAAGGACGGCCGTGCCTTCCCGCAAACTATTGGCTCTCCCGCTAGATCGGCAGCTTTTGCTGCGGTAGCGGAAGCGTCAAGACGATGGAGCTTCCCTGTGCGGAGCTATCGATGTGCAATTGGGCCCCCAGCACGCGGGCCCGTTTGTCCAGGCCGTGGAGCCCCTTGCCTGAGGCGCGGGCTTTCTCCGTCGCCACATCGAAGCCCTTGCCATCGTCGGCAATGCGAATAGTCAGCTCGGTTTCGGTGTTGCTGGCCTCTACCTTGATGGTCTTCGCGTTCGCGTGTTTGAGCGCGTTGGCCAGGCTTTCCTGGACGATGCGCAGCACGGGGAGCTTGTCCTGCAGTCGCAAGGGAAGGGGGTGGCTCAGTTGTTGGGTTTCCCATTGCAGGGTGATACCCGCGGCCTTGAGGCGCGGTTGCATGCGAAAACGCAGGTTGCCCAGGGCCAGAAGTAGCGAATCTTGAGAGTCTTGGGACGTGTCGATGGCCAGACGCAGGTCGTCGATACAGCTGCGCAGTAGTTCGTAGGTTTGGTGACTGCTGAGCTCACCTGCACGGGCCATGACCAGCGAGCTCACCAGCTGGGAGCCCAGGCCGTCGTGCATGTCTTGCATGATGCGACTGCGCTCCAGGGCCGCTGCGGCGGACTCTTGGGCTGCTCTTTCCAGCGCGTGCAGGCGGGACAACTCTTCCTTTTGTGCGGCGAGTTCCTGGGCCAGCTGCGCAGTGTGTTGGCGCTGGACACGCAGCGATGCCGTAAAGTCATTCACCAAAAAGAAGCACACGGCCAGAAACCACAAGGCGGCCACAAGGGGCAAAACGGGGACCTTGCCTGCCACCAGCGGGCTGCCCAGCAAACGCGTGATGTCCAGCAATGCCGCCGCACCCACGGTCATATAGGTCAGTAAAAAAACAGCGTGCTGCCAATGCCGATGCCGCACAGTCAGCTGCCACAGGCGCCAGGCAGGGTACAGGTTTGCAACGCAGAGGCCCAAGTACCACGTCAGCACATAAAGGGGCGGCAAGACGGTTCCTTGCCATGCCAATACGCCGCCGTACAGCGCGAGAAAGATGCCGCTCCAAATGGCGGCAAACCGGGCATAGGCTTTGTGGCTTACACCGCACTCATTCAGCATGTAGACCCCGCCCCCCATGGCAAAGGCTTGGATGCTGAAAAACAGGACCACATTCCAGACCATTTGCCACGTGTACGAAAGCACGGGCATAAAGAATGTCAGGCTGACCAACGCGTAGCCGGCCACCGCCACAAAGGTCCAGCCGTATTGGGTGTCTTTGCGGTTGTTGAGGAACAGACCCAGTTGCAGAAGGGCAATGACCGACGCGAAGACGCAGGTTATTTGCGCCAGTGTGTGCTGAAAAAACTGCATCGAACCTGTGAAGATCTGCCAATCGGTGGTCAAAGCAGGCCGCGCTGGCGCGCCTCAAATACCGCTTCGCCCCGAGAGTTCACTTCCAGCTTGCGGTACACCCGGCGTAAATAGCCGGTCACTGTGTGCCAGGTGATGCCCAGAACCTGGGCAATCTCCTCGTAGGTCAGGCCTTTTTCAATGAGACACAGCACTTCGTGTTCTCGCGGACTCAGCGCCTGCTCAGCAGGATATGGGTCCAGCGGCACAGGGCTTGTAGGGGTTGCCGCCAGTGCAGGTTGTGTTTTGAAGTGCTGCAGCACGCGGCGCGCAACGCTGGGGCTGATAGGGGAGCCACCGCCCACCAAATCGGCAATGTGTTGCGTTATTTCGTCTGCTGGGGCGTCCTTCAACAAGTAGCCCACGGCACCTGCCGCAAAACTGCTGACGATGTGTTCGTCATCCCCAAAGACGGTGACCACCATGGCCGATGCGCTAGGCTGGTTCTCTGTCACCCAGCGGATGAACTCGCGGCCGTCGGCGTCGGGCAGCCCAAGGTCCACCAAATAGACCTGTGCCTCATGGGTGCGTGCCAAGTCCTTGGCTTGCGCCACGGTCTGCGCGCTAAAGGCTAGTTGCAGGCCAGGGTCGGCGGTTATGACGGCCTCAAACATCTTGCGCACATGGGTTTCATCCTCTAGCACGGCGACGGTAATGGGGCGTGGCGCACCTTCAGGGCTGGCGGTCAGAGGGGAGGGGTGGGGGGGAACCATAGGGGTGAGCGTAAAGGGGCCAATGGCCATTGACAAGTAGATTGGGGTGCGCCCATGACCCCAATTTTGGGGCTACCGGCGAAACCGCTCGCCGTGAAGAATGCAGACCATGCCATGGCGGCGCGCAGGCTTGACGATTGCCTGATTGTTAATCGTTGCATCTCACCTTCAAGGAAAAGTCATCATGAAAAAAACCATCATCTCCGCAGCATTGCTCGCACTCACCGTTGCCGCTGCCTACGCACAGCCCGTCATGCGCGACGGCGTTCTGGCAGATGCGGCCGGTCGCACTGTCTACACCTTTGACAAGGACGCGCCGGGCAAGAGCAATTGCAGCGGCGGGTGCTTGGCAGCTTGGCCTGCCTTCATGGCCAAAGACGGTGCCAGCGCAAAAGGGGATTTCACCCTGATTGACGGCACTGGCGGCAAGCAGTGGGCCGTCAAAGGCATGCCACTGTATTATTTCGCAGGTGACAGCAAACCCGGTGAGCGCAATGGCGAAGGCAGTGGTGGCGTATGGCACACCGTGGGCAGTGCAGCCAAAGCAGCTGCTGCCACTAGCGCTTATTGATCACATTGGCATCTGGCCCCCGGTAGCATTGCGCGTAAAGCTATCTTATTGATAGCTAAATGCGCAATCTTTCGAGCGCACAACTATTTCACTTCAGGGCAACACACCATGCAACCTCGTCGCACTATCTTGCAAGGCTTGGCCCTCGGCAGCTTGTCTGCCTACATGGTAGAGGTCATGTCCATGGGGACCCGCCCTTTGGCGCCTGGCATACGCAGTATCAAGGGGAGCGTGCGCGTGAATGGTGTGCCTGCCAAGGAAGGGCAATTGGTGCTCACGGGCGACACTGTCGTCACTGGCAAGTCCAGCGAGGTCATCTACGTAATGGGCAACAACGCCTACCTGATGCGTGAAGACAGCCATGTGGAATTTGGCAGCGACGCCGCAGTGGGCATCTTGCGGGTGGTCACGGGCAAGATGTTGGCGGTATTTGGTCCGGGTGCCAAGCGCATCGTGATGCCGACCGCCACTGCAGGCATCCGTGGAACGGCCTGCTATATCGAAACGTCTGACACGCAAACCTACTTCTGTCTTTGCTATGGCACGGCAGATCTGACACCGACTGCGGACCATGGCCAAGCCCAAACGGTTGTCACCCGCTACCACGACTCGCCTTTCTATATCGGCTTGGACGCATCCCGCCCCTTGTTGACGGCTGCACCGGTCATCCACCACCGCGACTACGAGCTGACCATGCTCGAGGCTTTGGTCGGCCGCACGCCACCGTTTGCGGGCCAACAAACCTATAGCTACTAGGCGTACTTTGGGTTGCTACATCGCCGCGTTGCGACTTGGCGTGGCGGTTCGGTCTAGAAAATCTAAAAAAACCCCGTCTGGCGCACAATATTTCCGATTCTGAAACGTCATCAGAGGTATGGACTTGTTGATGCCCTTGTTGCCCCGCGTGAATGATTGACCAAAACAGCGACATCGCTGCCGTGGTGCTGCGCGAGCGCTCCCGGTTGGGGAATTTCATCCGGCACCGGGTGCGCAACCCGACGGATGCCGAAGACATCCTGCAAGACGTGTTCCATGAATTCGTGGAGGCCTATCGGCTTCCCGAACCGATTGAACAAGTCGGCGCATGGCTGTTCCAGGTGGCGCGCCATCGCATCATCGATCGCTTCCGCAAGAAAGGCGAGCAGTCTCTGAATGAGGCAACGGGTGATCCTGACGACGAGGACAGCGAGGTGTATCAACTCGATCTGGCGTTGCCGTCGCTGGACGCGGGGCCGGAGGCGCAGTACGCCCGATCCGTTTTGCTGAGGACGCTGCAGCTGGCCGTGGACGAGTTGCCGGACAACCAGCGGGATGTGTTTATGGCACACGAGATCGAGGGAAAAAGCTTCAAGGACATGGCCGCACAAAGTGGTGTTGCCGTGAACACCTTGTTGGCACGCAAGCGTTACGCGGTCGTGGCTTTGCGGGCGCGCTTGCAGGCGGTGTACGACGAATTTGAAACTTGAAATCTGACGACGTTTGAAGGAGAAGAAACATGAGATACAAATTTGGCTTTTGGCGCTATGTGGCGTGGCCTGCTTGGGGTCTGCTGGCGGCGGCGGTGATGAGCGGGGCGGTGATGCTGCTGTGGAACGCGGTGGCTCCCGCGCTCTTCGCGGATGCCCGGCAGATTGACTACCTGCACGCGCTGGGCTTGTTGGTGCTGTGCCGCATCCTCTTTGGTGGCTTTCGCGGCCACGGCGGTTGGCATGGGCGCAAGCGCTGGGACAAATGGCAGTCCATGACGCCCGAGGAGCGTGAGCAGTTCCATCGGCGAGGGCCCTGGGGCAGAACGGCAGGCGATCAGAAATGAGCACCAAGGCGTCCACCCCTACCGATGCCAAGGCCGCGCCCTTGAAGTTTTCGGCCTACCAGAAAACCGTCGTCGCCATCCTGGCGTTCCTGCAGTTCGCTGTCATTCTGGATTTCATGCTCATGGCGCCGCTGGGCGCGGTGATCATGCCCACGCTGGGCATCAGCCCCAGCCAGTTTGGGCTGGTGGTGTCTGCCTATGCGTTCAGCGCCGGTGTGGTGGGCTTGCTCACAGCGGGCTTTGCAGACCGCTACGACCGCAAGAAGTTGCTGCTGTTTTTCTACGCCGGTTTCATCCTCGGCACGCTGTGGTGCGGGCTGGCGCAAAGCTTTGAGACCTTGCTGATGGCACGCATCGTCACCGGCCTGTTTGGCGGCGTCATCGGCTCGGTGGTGCTGGCCATTGCGACCGACCTGTTCCCGCCCCAGATGCGCGGCCGTGTGATGGGGGTGGTGCAGACCGCCTTTGCGGCCAGCCAGGTGCTGGGCATCCCCGTCGGGCTGTACCTGTCGAACCAATGGAATTGGCACATGCCCTTTTTGGCGATGGCGGCGCTGGGCCTGCTCGGCGGTGTGGCCGTTGCCTGGGGCATGCGACCCATCGCCGACCATCTGAAACTGCCCCAAGAGCACAGCCCCTTGATGCACCTGTTCCACACCTTGACCGAGCGACGCTACCTGATCGCTTTTGCGACGACGACGTTGGTGGCTACCGGCGGGTTCATGCTGATGCCCTTCAGCAGCGCGTATACCGTCAGCAACCTGGGCATCAGCCTGGACCACTTGCCAACGGTGTATCTGATCACCGGCTTGTGCACCATTGTCTTCGGGCCTTTGATCGGCAGGGCGGCCGACGCGTTCGGCCAATTGCGCGTGTTCATGTTCGGCACGGCGGTAACGATCGTCATGGTGCTGGTCTACACGCACCTCGGTCCGGTGTCCCTGGCGGTGGTGGTGGTCGTCAATGCAGTCATGTTCGTGGGCATCTTCTCGCGCATGATTCCGTTCCGGGCGCTGATTGCCTCGGTACCCATCGCCTCGCAGCGCGGGTCGTTCAATGCGATCAGTGGCTCTCTGCAGCAGCTCTCTGGCGGAGTTGCTTCTGTCATCGCCGGGCACATTGTCACCATCGGAACCGACGGCAAGCTGCAGAACTTTGATGTCGCGGGCTATGTGGTGCTGGCAGCGTCGGTGGCCGCAGCGGTATTGCTGTGGCAGCTGCAGCGCGGCACAGAAAGCCAAGCGCTTGTTACCTGATGCGGATGTGTCGCTAAATCAGTAGCCAGTCGCGCAGATTCCGCAAGAGCTGCGCGATTTTTATGCCCCTATTTTTGGCGGCCCAAGCCACAATTTCAAAGTGATGGAAAATAGAGGGCTTTCCGCTCAGCTTTCCAACCCTTTAGCTCCTCCCCAGCTTGCCCATGTCAGACGTAAATTCCTCCAAGATATCTGTCGAAAAGATCGGCGGCACCTCCATGACCGCCTTTGGCGATGTGCTGCGCCACATCGTGCTGCACGACCCTGCACGCATCTACGGCCGCATTTACGTGGTGTCGGCCTATTCGGGCGTGACCAACCAGCTGCTGGAGCACAAAAAAACCGGCGAGCGCGGCATCTACGCCCTGTTTGCCGAGGGCAAGGGCTACCAGGATGCCTTGACGGGCCTGTCTGTCAGCCTGAAAAAGATCAACGCTGGCTACGCCGACATCGGCTTGCCGCTGGCCGTGGCCGATGCCTTTATCGACCAGCGCATTGCCCAGGCCCGCGAATACCTGGGGGCCATGCAGCATGTGCTGGCCAGCGGCTACCTCAGCCGCCACGACGTGCTGTTGGCTGCGCGTGAAGTGCTGGCTTCCATCGGCGAATCCCACAGCGCGTTCAACTCGGTGGAGATCCTCAAGGCCAATGGCGTGAAGGCCGTGCTGATGGATTTGGCGGGCTTTGACGACAACGAAGCCTGGACCATTGACGAGCGCATTGCCCACAGCTTCAAAGACCTGGACCTGGCCAACAACGTGATCGTGGCCACGGGCTACACCAAGGGTACGGAAGGCATCATGCGCGAGTTTGACCGCGGTTACTCCGAAGTCACCTTCAGCAAGATTGCCGTCGAAGTGCGACCAGCCGAGGCGGTGATCCACAAGGAATTCCACCTGTCGTCGGCCGACCCCAACCTCGTGGGCCTGGAAAACGCCATCGTGGTGGGCGCCACCAACTACGACGTGGCCGACCAGCTGGCCGACGTGGGCATGGAAGCCATCCACCCCAAGGCCTCCAAGCCCATGGAGCTCGCCGGCATCCCCATCCGCTTGAAGAACACCTTTGAGCCGGACCACCCCGGCACGCTGATCACCAAGGACTTTGTGGGCGAGCGTGCCCGGGTGGAAATCGTCACGGGTACGGACAAAGTCACGCTGATCGAAATCCACGACCCCAGCATGGTGGGCACCGTGGGCTTTGATGCCAGCCTGATGCAGGTGTTCTGCAAGCACGACATCAGCTACATCCTCAAAGCGACCAATGCCAACTCCATCGCCCACCTGGTGTGGGACAACCAGGTGACGGCCGAACTGGTGGCGGAACTCGAAGAGCTGTACCAGGTGGTGACGGTCAAGCCCAGCGCCATCGTGTGCACCATCGGCTCCAACATCGGCATTCCCGGTGTGCTGGCCAAGGCCGCGCAGGCACTGGCAGACGCACAGGTCAACGTGAATTGCGTGTCGCAAACCCTGCGCCAGGTGAACATGCAGTTTGTGATTGAGCGCGAGGACTACAAGACCGCCGTCAAGGCGCTCAACATGGCGCTGTGCGTCAACTCCGGCACGCCCGTGCCGCGCGTCTGATAGCCACTAAAAACGCTACAAATTTAGTAGCTGGCCGCGCAGATCCTACGGGGGCTGCGCGGCCTTTTTATTGGAACTTTTCGGGGCGCATAATGGCCAATGACCGACGCTTCCCCTCCCCACAAGCGCCGCGTGCGTTACGCGGGCACCCATCCCCGCCAGTTTGAAGAAAAATACAAAGAGCTGGACCCCACGCGCCATGCGGCAGAAGTGGACAAGGTCATGCAGCGTGGGCAAACGCCTGCGGGCATGCACCGCTCCATTTGCGTGGACGAAATCCTCGCCATCCTGAAGCCCGTGCCCGGTGAAACCGGGCTGGATCTCACTCTGGGCTTTGGCGGCCACACGCTGGCCATGCTGCCGCTGGTGCAGCCCGGTGGACGCATGTTTGGCATGGATGTCGATCCCATTGAGCTGCCCCGCACCACGGCGCGGCTGCGTGCCTTGGGCTTTGGCGAAGAAACGCTTATCGTCCACCGCGCCAACTTCAGTGAACTGGCCACCTTGCTGCCGCAAGCGGGCGGCGGTTTCGACTTTGTGCTGGCCGACCTGGGCGTGTCGTCCATGCAGATTGACAACCCGGCGCGGGGCTTTAGCTTTCGCGCCGATGGTCCGCTGGATTTGCGCCTGGACCCCAGCACCGGTCAGTCGGCCAGCGAGCTGCTGCTGTGCGTCACGCGGCACCGGCTGCGCGACCTGCTGACCGACAACTCCGACGAGCCCTTTGCCATCCCCTTGGCCGCAGCCCTGCAAGGCCAGTACCTGGAAACCACAGTGCAGCTGGCTGACCTCGTGCGGGCCACGATGGAGCTGGCGTACAAACGCAGCATGCCCGCTGAAGAGCGCCTGGTGGAAACCAAGAAGGTGTTGCAACGCACGTTTCAGGCGCTGCGCATTGAGGTGAATGACGAGTTTGGCGTGCTGGACACCATGTTGCTGAACCTTCCCGCCTGCCTGAAACCCGGTGGTCGCGTAGCGATCTTGAGCTTTCATTCTGGTGAAGACCGGCGCGTGAAAAAGTTTTTTCAAACCGGCGAGCGCAACGGCACTTTCAGCAGCGTGGCGGCCGATCCGATTCGCGCCTCGTACGACGAACAGCGCAGCAACCCGCGCTCCTCGTCGGCCAAGTTGCGCTGGGCCGTGCGGGCGCTGCACTAAGCTCCGCGGCCTCAGTAGCTGGTAACCCGGCGGTAACTGGCAGGGGCTGAAGGGCGGTCTCCCGTGCTATGGTTTCGCCATGCATTTACCCCAGCTCACCGACCGTATCGAGCAGGCAGCCCGCCAGTTGCCCGCCGATCCCGCGCTGCAGGCGCAGTTCAAAACCTGCGCCCTCAACACCATTGAGACCACGACCGAACGGCTGGACGATGGCACCACCTTCGTGTTCACTGGTGACATCCCGGCGCTGTGGCTGCGCGACTCGTCCGCCCAGGTGCGGCACTACCTGCTGCTGGCGGCCGATGTGCCCGAGGTGCAAGACCTGGTGGCCGGCCTGATTCGCCGCCAGATGGACTGCATCCTGCTGGACCCCTATGCCAACGCGTTTAACAAAGGCCCCACGGGCGGTGGCCACCCCGGTGACCTGACCGATGCGCACCCCATGGTGTGGGAACGCAAGTACGAGGTGGACTCTCTGTGTTACCCGCTGGACCTGGCCTGGCAGTTCTGGAAGCGCAGCGGGGTGACCTCCGTGTTTGACGACACCTGGCTAAAGGCGGTGCGCACGGTGGCGGCCCTGTTCCGCACAGAGCAGCGGCACTTCGAGGATTCGCCCTACCGGTTTGAACGCCCCCACGCGGTGCAAACCGACACCTTGCGCAACCAGGGCAGGGGCATGCCGGTGAACTACACCGGCATGACCTGGTCAGGCTTTCGGCCCAGCGACGATGCCTGCGAATTCGGCTACCTGATTCCGGCCAATATGTTTGCCGTGGTGGCGCTGCGGCACACGGCAGAGATCTTGCGCACGGTGTGCCAAGACGTTGCGCTGGCGACCGAGTTGGAAACTCTGGCCGAAGAGATCGACCACGGCATCCAGGCCTATGGCACGGTGCTGCACCCGGTCCACGGCAAGATCTACGCGTATGAGACTGACGGTTTTGGCAACCACCACCTGATGGATGACGCCAATGTGCCCAGCCTGCTGTCCATCCCCTATCTGGGTTACGCGCCGGCTGATGACCCGGTGGTGCAGAACACGCGTCGCTTTGTGCTCAGCCGCGACAACCCGTATTTTCAGCAAGGCAGCCGCGCCCAAGGCATTGGCAGCCCGCACACGCCGCGGGGCTTTGTGTGGCCCATTGGCCTGGCCATGCAGGGGCTGACCTCATCCGACCACCAGGAACGCCTGGCGCTGATTGCCATGCTGCGCGATTGCGATGCGGGCACGGGCCTGATGCACGAGAGCTTCCACCCCGACCGCCCCGAAGAGTTCACCCGCCCTTGGTTCGCCTGGGCCAACACGCTGTTTGCTGAGTTGCTGATCGAAACCTATGGGTTGAACCGGCGCTAGCGTTGACTACTCGGTGCAGACCATGTTGCGCCCGCCATGCTTGGCACGGTACAGCAGGGCATCGGCAGCTTCCAGCATGCGTTCAAAGCTGGCGGCCTGGGTGCCGCTGCACAGGCCCACGCTGATGGTGACGCGCAAGTCGGGGTGCACCTCATGCCAGGCGTAGGCTTCCACGCGTTGGCGCAGGGCTTCGCATACCTCGCGCGCGTGGACGAGATCGGCTTCGGGGAAGGCCACCACAAATTCTTCACCGCCGTAGCGCGCCACCAAATCCGAACTTCGCGTGCTTTGCTGCAGGATGTCGCCCAAGCGGCGTAGTACCTCGTCGCCGGTGGCGTGGGAGAAGCGGTCGTTGACGTTCTTGAAGTGGTCGATGTCGCACAGCATCACGCTAAAGGGGCGCTGGTAGCGCTGGGCACTGGCGAAGAACTGCGCGCACTGCGCATCAAAATGCCGGCGGTTGTGCAGGCCGGTCAGCGCATCGCGCAGGCTCAGCTCGCGCATCTGCGCGGCCATGGCCTCGATCTGTGCGTGGGACTGGCGCAGGTCTTCGTACTGCCGCGCGATCTCGTCGCTCATGCGGTTAAAGGCCTGGGCCAGCAGGCCCACTTCGTTGTCGGATTCCACGGGCACCTGCTGGCGCAGCGCCCCCTGGCCCATGGCTTGCACGGCCCCCGTCAGGCGGCGCAGAGAGCGGCTCAGCCGGTTGCCCAAAAACACACCCAACACCAGCGTGAGGGCCAGGCCCATGGTGGTGCCCAGCACCAACGATTCGCGCATGGCTGAGAGGTAGCCCAGGTCGAGGTCGGAGTAGTTGGGCTCCCCCTGCGGTGAGGAATAGGCGATCACCTTGTCGTCGAGCAGGATGGGAAACATGCGGGCGCGGTCTTCGTCGCGAATCGGGTCGCCAGGCTTGTAGGGTGCCAGTGTGAACAGTGAGCGGTAGTCCGCACCAAACAGGTAGAAGCGAAACGGGGGCCTGTGCATGCCACCACCCGGCGACGGTGGCGGGGGCTGGTTGCCGGGCTGGGCCACCAGCCCGGGGCCGACAGGGCGGGGCTCCGCCGGCGGCGGGAGTACGCCACCGCCGGCATCGGGTCGTGGAGGTGGGCGATGCCGTTCGGAAAAAGCCCGAAAGCCCTCCACCTTCTGGCCTTCCTCCCAGCTGCCATAGGTCTTGAAATATTTCTGGACATCGTTGGTGAAGTTTTTACTGGACTCCTGCATGACCAGGGTGTTGAACTTCTTCATCAGCCGCTGGTAGGTCAGCCCGCCCACGATGGCGGTGGACGCCAGGCTGGTGACCAGCAGGCAGGCAATGAGTTCGGTGCGCAGCGACAGGTTCCAGCGCGGAAGCAAAGTAGCCATGGGGTTCCTCAAACAATCAACGGGCGGTATTCAGGGCGGACTGCAACGCGTCCACACTGATGCCGAGCTTGGTGGCGGCGGCACGCAGGTCCGGTGGGGGCGGGCCCAAAGCCTCACGCAATTTTTGTGCACTGATGCCTAGAGCGGCGGCGGCCTTGTTCAGGTCGGGTGGTGCACCACCAGGGCCAGCAGGGCCACCAGGACCGTTTGGAGGCGCACCGGCAGCGCCCTCAGGCGGTCGGCCACCTGGGCCTTGCATGTTGCGCTGTGGGCGCGGGCCGCTGATGGTGGTGACGTCGGCCTGCTTGTAGCTCCCGCGCAGGCAGCCCGCGGTGTAGGGGAAGTCTGGCGTGGCGTGGTAGTGGTACATGGCCACCTGCTTGCCTTCCCAAGTGATGGTGTGCGTGTGGCCGTGGCATTCGTCCAGGTCTTTGCTGGCCAGGGCCTGTCCTTTTTCGCCGTACGAGCCGTAAATACCGAAGCCGTCCAGCAAATAGCCCACCAGCGCGGAGTGCCCCGTCGGCTCGCGTGTGTCGGCCACGCAGTTGCTGAGGCTGTGGTAGTGGTACACACCCGATTCCTGCGGGTGGCCCTGGCAGGCGTCCTGGGTTTCGTGGGCCACCGCGTCGCGGCCTGGCGCATCCAAGGCGTTGAACAGCACGGAGCCGCTCAACAAAAATCCAATCGCCCCTGGCACGCAGGTGGCCTGCGCTGCCAGTGCGGGCCACAGCGGCAGCGTTACTTGCATGGTCTGCGCCTTGATGCTGTTGGGGTTGCGGTCGTAGCGGTACGCATCGCTGTTGCTGGGGACCGGAAAGGTGCCCGTGGCGTGGCTGGGCAGGTCGTTGCCGCTGAACACGCGTTGCTCGTTCTGAATGCTGAGCTTGAACTGAGAAGGCCAGTTCACCTGCCCCGGCACCACGGGCTTGGTGGTCAGGTCGTAGGTGCCTTTGGCGCTGTTGATCCACGGCCCGACCTGCTGGGCGCCACCGGCCTGCGGGTCGGTATGGCAGGCCCAAATCCAACCCACTTTGGGCGACTGCGAAATCTTGCCGTCGCCCAGGGGCAGGGCGGTCAGGTCATGGCTGTGCCCCGAACCGGAAGCAAGAACCCACACCAGGGCGGTCACTGTCTTTTTTTTCATCCAAGGCTCCCACAGGTTGCGCTGAGTGGGCCCAAGGATAAGGCATCAAAGTCTGCAGCCGGTGCTTCAGCGCCGGCACGTAAGTCGTCTACAGATCCAGCGGCAGGGGATGCACAACACGCAGTTCGGATTCGTCCTTGAAATGGATGGTCCAGAACGTGGGCCTGTGCGGCACGTTGGGAACGATATAGCTCACGTTTTGCGCAGCAATGTGCACTGCGCTGGCGCCCTCGGGTGGCTCACCGGCGTGGTAATGCCGCCAGGTAGTTACCAGTAGCGGCAGCTGCACCAGCACCTGGCTCAGGGATTCGGTGATACGGATGCCATCGGTTTGCAGCCCCATCACCTGGATCGCGGTTTTGCCAATCTGCGTGGCAGGCGGCTCTTCCACGTAGAGGACGGCATCGGTGTTGATATGCACCTCGTCCTCGGTGGCGGGGTCGGTGGCCTTGTGGAAATGTGCAATGGGCATATCGATCCTCTGTGTGGTCGTGAATTGACCGAAGGTCCATGCTCGGCGATAGGCGTGGTCTTTGCCGTGTGCTGGCACACAAATGGTGCTGGGGGGGGGCGGGCAGGAGGTGTTGGCGTAAAAGGCAGGTAAAGACTGGATTTTGACTTTATTTAGAAAGCATTTAGATATATCATAATTGCATCTGAATAAGGAGAAAACACATGCGGCACCACCAACACTTCAACTACCACATGCGCTCCAGCGAGCACGGCGACGGTATGGGCGGCGGGCGCGGTGGCGGCCGCATTTTCAGCCACGGCGGCCTGCGCTTTGTGCTGCTGCAACTCATCAGCGACAAACCCAGCCATGGTTATGAACTCATCAAACTCATCGAAGACCGCCTGGGCGGCAGCTACAGCCCCAGCCCCGGCACGGTGTACCCCACGCTGACGCTGCTGGAAGAGCAGGGCTACCTGCAAGGCGAAAGTGCTGACGCCGGCGGCCGCAAGCGCTACGCCATTACCGATGCGGGCAAGGCCTTTCTGGAAGAGAACCGGGCGTTGACCGACGCCATGCTGGCCCGCCTGAATGGCGGGGTGGACGGCGCCGGTGCCCGTGGTGGCCGCCCGCCGCAGGTGATGCGTGCGATTGAAAACCTGAAGCTGGCCATGCGCATGCGCCTGTCGCGCGAAGCGCTGACGCCCGACCAGGCCAACGCCTTTGCCGCCGTGCTGGACCACGCGGCCCAACAGCTGGAGAAAATCTGATGTCGGCCGATCTGACGTCCCAACGCGTACGCCACCCCCTGCGCTTTCGCCAGCTGCAGGTAAGCCGCGTAGAGCGCCTCACGCCGCACCTGGTACGCGTCACATTGGCTGGCGACGACCTCGAAGGCTTTGTGAGCCTGGGCTTTGACGACCACGTCAAACTCTTTTTCCCTGACCCGGTGACTGGCGTGTTGGCTTTGCCCACCGTGGGTGCCGAAGGCCCTGTGTGGCCCGAGGGCACACGCCCCACCATGCGCGACTACACGCCCCACCACTTTGACCCTGTGGCCCGCACGCTGCAGATTGACTTTGCGCTGCACCAGCCCGGTGGCCCGGCCACCGAGTGGGCGGCGCAGGCCCAGGTGGGCCAGACGCTGGGCGTGGGCGGCCCGCGCGGTTCGCTCATCGTGCCCACGGGGTTTGACTGGCATTTGCTGATGGGCGACGACACCGCCTTGCCTGCCATCGCCCGGCGCCTGGCAGAGCTGCCCGCGGGCGCGCGTGCCGAAGTACTCATTGAAGTGGAGGGCCCTGCCGACCACATCGCGCTGCCCAGTGCCGCCACGCTGAGTGTGCAGTGGGTGTACCGCAGCGGCACGGGCGCCGATGCGCTGCCGCTGCTGGAGGCACTGCGCCGCACCGCCATGCCGGCCGGTGTGTTCCATGCGTGGATCGGTTGCGAGTCCATGCAGGCCAAGGCTTTGCGTGCCTACCTGACGACCGACTGCATGGCCAACCCACAGTGGATTCGCGCCTCCAGCTACTGGCGCAGGGGCAGTGCGGATTCGCACGAGTCGCTGGACAAGTAAGTCGTCGATCCCGTTGAATTGCTACGAATTCAGTAGCGAAATTGCAGATTGCCGAAGCCTCGGACAGCGCTGGTATTTCTCTTTTTCTGTAGCATTGACTCCCGCACCGATGTGTAGAGAATCAGAGCCATGCAAATGTCGTCCTTGCCCGAGGTCAACCCTTCGTTTCCCCTCAATTTCGTACCGCTCAACGGCACGCCACAGGATTGCGAAGACTGTGGAAAAGCCGAACGCTTGGGATTTCAGTTTGAGTACGCTTACCAACCCATCGTAGACCTGGAAAGCGGCCGCATCTTTGCGCACGAGGCCCTGGTTAGAGGCCCCGGCGGAGAGGGGGCCATGACGGTGTTGTCACAGGTCAATGACCAAAACCGCTACCGCTTTGACCAGTCCTGCCGCGTCAAGGCGATCAAAGGCGCTGCAGAGCTGGGTATCCAGCAACCGGTGTCCATTAACTTTCTTCCCAACGCCATCTACAAGCCTGAGGTGTGTATCCGCACCACCCTGGAGGCTGCGAGGGCCCACAACTTCCCGCTGGAACAGATCATCTTTGAAGTGACCGAAGGCGAGCGCATCGAGGATGGGCCCTGGTTTGCCTCCATCCTGCGCGAGTACAAACGCTGCGGCTTCAAGACCGCCATCGACGATTTTGGGGCAGGGTATGCGGGCATGAAGCTGCTGTCAGACTTTCAACCGGACATCATCAAAATTGACATGGACCTGATTCGCAACGTCGACACCAACCGTGCCCGCCAAGCCATCGTGCGCAGCTTGGTCTATCTGTGCAAGGACATGAACATACAAGTTGTCGCCGAAGGCATAGAGACGCTGGGCGAGCGGGACTTCCTGCGTGACGCCGGCATCCATCTCATGCAGGGGTATCTGTTTGCCAAACCAGCTTTTTGTGCCATCGCAGAACTGAATGCCTCGGCGTTGGATGTCAAACACCAGTGAGCCTCTGCGCCGGTGGCATGTCCACCACCAGCAGGCAAATTTGCTGCAAATTTAGTAGCTGCTCGCGCAATATCCACGCGGGCTTAAGGCTATTTTGATTTGAAATTCATAGGGCCATGAGCCAGTCGCGAAAGCGGCCCATGGCCGGGTCCATCAGGGTTTCGGGCCGGTAGACCAAGTAGTAGGCCATGGGCGAATGCAGCGCCGGGGCCTGCACGCTGAGCAGTCGGCCTGCGGTGATTTCGGTCGCCACCAGCCCGGAGCGCACCAGCGCATAGCCCAAGCCCGCCAGCGCGGCTTCGATGGCGGCGTTCGAATCCACAAACACCACGCCACCACTGCTGTCCACCTGCTTCAGGCCTTGCGCATCCAGCCACAGCCGCCAGTCTTTGCGGCCCTCGTCGTGCAGCAGCTGGTGGGCCTGAATGTCTGCCGGTTGGACCGAGGTGCGTGGCTGTACGAGCTTAGGGCTGCAGACGGCGATGTAGTCGTCTTCCATCAGCGCCTCCGTCCGTAGACCGGGGTAGCGGCCCAGGCCGTGGCGGATGGCAAAGTGCACGCCCTCGCTGTGCAAGTCCACCATGCGGTTGGTGGTGCTCACGTGCACATCAATCTTCGGTGCCTCTTGCATAAAACCCTGCAGCCGTGGCACCAGCCACTGCGCGGCAAATGATGGGGTGCAGCTCACCACAATGGTCTGGCGCTGGGTCTGGGTGAGCTTGGCCGTGGCGCGGCCAATCAGGGCCAGCGCCTCCTGGCAACTGGCCTGGTAATCGCGCCCGGCGGGCGTCAGCACCAGGCCACGCGGCAGGCGCTCAAACAGCGGACAACCCAAAAAGTCTTCCAACTTGCGCAGCTGCTGTGACACCGCGCCCGGCGTCACACAGAGCTCTTCGGCCGCCAGTTTGACGCTGAGGCGGCGCGCCGTGGCCTCAAAGAAGCGCAGGGCCAGCAGAGGTGGAAGTTGCATGATGAATTAGAAAAACTAAATCTCTGTTGACTATAAATCGTTTGCTTTGGCTAAACCATAACGCAAAAATCAACGCCATTACCACTTGTTTTGGATACACCATGAATGCTGCCAACCTGACCCGATTGCTACTGCTTGCCGCCCTGTGGGGTGGGAGTTTTCTGTTCCTGCGGATTGCGGCGCCCGTGCTCGGGGCCATGCCCACGGCGTTTGGCCGTGTGGTGCTGGGAACCTTGGGGCTGCTGGGCGTGGCCGCAGTCATGAAGCTGCCGCTGGCTTTTGGCGGCAAGTTCAGGGCCACGCTGGTACTGGGGGCCATCAACTCCGGCATTCCGTTTCTGATGTTTGCGTTCGCGGCGCGCATTCTGCCGGCTGGCTATAGCGCCATCCTGAACGCCACCACACCGCTGATGGGTGTGGCCATCGGTGTATTGGCGTTTGGTGAGATCCTGACCTGGCCCAAGGCCCTGGGCGTGTTCGTCGGCCTGGGCGGCGTGGCCATCCTCACCGGCGCGGGCCCTGTGGAACTGAATGCGGCCACGCTGTGGGGCGTGGCGGTCTGCATGGTGGCCACCGCCTGCTATGGCCTGGCGGGTTTTCTCACCAAGCGCTGGATCACGCTGCGCGGAGGGCTGGACGCCCGCATCGTGGCGCTGGGCAGTCAGCTGGGGGCCGTGGTCTTGCTGCTGCCGTTTGCCATTTGGGATACGGCCACGCACCCCGTGGCCTGGGGCGAGGTGGGTGTCAGCGTATGGCTGGCCATGCTGGCGATGGGGTTGCTGTGTACCTCCCTGGCCTACGTGCTGTATTTCAAGCTCATCGCCGAAGTGGGTCCCATGAAGGCCCTCACCGTCACCTTTCTCATCCCGCTGTTTGGCGTGCTGTGGGGGGCATTGGTGCTGCATGAATCCGCCACCGTTGCGCACGCCCTGGGCGGTGGTTTGATTGCCGTGGCCTTGTGGCTGGTGCTGCGGCCCGCCGTGGTGGCGCCTGTGGCCGCTAGTCGGGCACAGCCACCAGCACAAACTTGATGGTCACGGCATCCACCACCAGCAGGGCGCCCAGCGCAATGCTCAGTGGGGTGATGCCAAAGTCGGTTTGCTTGATCTCGAACGCGCCTTTAATGCGCAGGCCCGTGTCAGTGGGTTGCAAGGTGACTGGCACGGTGACCTGGCGGATCTGGTCCTTGATACGCAGACTGGCAATGACCACGGGGGCGTGGGCATGGCCCTGCACGCGCACCGAGGTAATGCGGATCTCCGGGTAGCGCGCACCATCCAGCAAGGTGTCGCGCAGCATATTGGCCTTGGTGCCTTGCTTGGCGTCTTCACTCACATTGAGCGGAAAGTCCTCACCCTCGGAGGCCCGCGCTGTGTCGTCGTCCATCACCAGGTCGTTCACCGGCACGGTGATGTCAAAGCCCGAGTCTTCCTGCGTTGCCCCTTGCCACACGCGGCCCTGCAGGTTGTGCGAACTCACCACATGGTTGTGGCCCAGCCGCGCCATGGGGCCACCGCGGTAGACCAGGATATGCAGGGTGGAGGCCGTGGGGTCGATGCGGTAGGACTGGGCTGGCGCCTTGGTCGGTGAGGCCAGCGGACTGGCGGGCGGCGATGGCAGGCTGGGCGCTACCGCTGTGCACGATGCCAGCGCCGCCAGGCACACCAGAGCCAGCCAGGGCAAACAGGGAGAGGGGGGGATGTGTCGCATCTAGGGATGGAGGCAAGAGGGTGGTATCACCACTGCAGTCTAGCCGTCGCTGCGGCGCGCATTCTTGATGCTATGAATTCTGTAGCTGTTTGCGCATATTCCACGGGGGCTAGAGGCATATTTTGTTTGTATTCACGGCTTGGTGGACAATGCGCAGGCACCCTGGCATGAACGCTTTACACACCACCTTCCTGCAGCTTGGCACCCGTTGTCAGGCGGACGCTCGCCAGCTGCTGTTGCGTGCGGGGGAGGTGGCGCAGCGCCTGTACCTCATTGAGCAGGGCTGTGCGCGTCTCTTTCTGATTGACTCGCAGGGACGCGAGACCAGCACCCAGTTTTTCTTTGAAGGCGAGGTGGTGAGTTCGATGGAGAGCCTGCTGACCGGGCGCCCCAGTGCCCTGCACCTGGTGACCATGGAGGCCTGCCACTTGCGCGTGATGGACGGTGCCACCATCAAAGCCCGGACCCTGGTGGACCCCGCGTTGCAGGCCGACTTGCAGGCCCTGTTGCAGCAGCGGCTCATCCACTACGCCAACCTCTACACCAGCGCCATTGCCGATACGCCCACCCAGCGCTACCAGGCGTTGCTGGCCACGCACCAGCAGCGCCTGGAGCGCATCCCACTGCACATTCTGGCGGCCTACCTAGGCGTGAGTGCCGTGCACCTGAGCCGGATTCGGCGCAAATTGAAGGCGCTCTGAACCTTTGTTAATGACGGCGCGGCCCGCGCTTCGCATCATCGCCCCATCACATTTTTTGATGGAGCACCCATGCAAACCCTGGTCATTCTGGCCCACCCCTATTCCAAGAGTTATTGCCACGCGCTGTACCACCGCGTGGTGCAGCAGCTGGAGCAAGCCGGCCACACCGTGGACCGCCTGCATCTGGATGCAGAAGATTTTGACCCCGTCATGCGCGGTGCAGACCTGGCTGTCTACGCACGCGGCCAAAGTGCCGACGCAGCCGTCCCGCGCTACCAGGCCCGCATCGACGCAGCCCAGCAACTGGTCTTCATCTTCCCGATCTGGTGGGAGGTGATGCCGGCCCTGCTCAAGGGCTTTATCGACAAAGTGTTCACCAACGGATGGGCCTACAAGCCCTCCAAGCGTGGCGTTGAGGGGCGTTTGACCCACATCCAGCGCGCCGTGGTGGTGACCACGATGAACACACCTAAGTGGGCCTACCGCTGGTTGTATGGCGACGCCGTGCAGCGCGCGCTGGTGCGCGGCACGCTGCGCAAATGCGGCGTGCGCAAGGTGGAATGGGTGGCCCTGTCCCCTGTTAGCCACGCGACCGATGCCAAGCGCCAGGCCTGGTTGCAGCAGGTGGGCGCCATGTTTGCCAAGTAACCGGAGCCTCACATGCTGATTGTTGATTCTCAAATCCACCTGTGGAACACCGGGCAAGCCCCTGCCCACCACCGGCAGATGCCCTACCTGGCCGAGCAGGCCATTGCCGACATGGACGCGGCCGGCGTGCATGCCGCCATCAACCACCCACCGGGCTGGAGTGCGCAGGCCAATGCGTACGCAGATGAATCGGCGGCACGCTACCCCACGCGCTTCGCCACCCTGGCCAGTCTTGCACTGGACCACCCGGAGGCGCCGCAGCAGCTGCGCGCCATTCGCCAGCGCCCCGGCGTGATTGGCCTGCGCTTTTTGTGCTTGGCAGAGGAGGAACGTGCCTGGCCCCGTAATGGAACCATGGACTGGCTCTGGCCCTTGGCAGAGGACATGGGTTTGCCCATCGCCCTGTGTGGCCCGACCTTGCTACCGCTGGTGGCACCCTTGGCCGAGCGCTACCCCGCGCTCAAACTCACGGTGGACCACTTGGGTTTTGTGGGCTTTACATCGTCTGGGGGCTTGGTGCAGGCGGCAGACTTGCTGTCCTGGGCGCGCTTTCCCAATGTGGCAGTCAAGCTATCGGGGGTGCCGGGCTATTCGCAGGAAGCGTACCCGTTCAAGGACATGCACGCCACGGTGCGCCAACTCCTAGACGCGTATGGACCCGAGCGTCTGTTTTGGGGTTCGGACATCACACGCCTGGCCTGCAGTTGGCACGAGGCCATCACCATGTTGACTGACGAGATGCCAGGGTTGAGTGAGAGAGACAAGGAGCTCATCATGGGCCGGGCGTTTTGCCGCTGGCATGGATGGGGGGCCGTATGAGCACCGCTTTCCAACCATTACCCCAGCCCCAGCCACTGGGGCGCGCCGTGGCGCTGGCGTTTCTGATGTGGGAGCTGCGCAGCTTCGATGCCATGCGCGGGTTTCTGCAGGATTTCGGCTTTGTCACCGATGACCATGACCCGGGCCGGCTGTTGGCCCGTGGCGTCGGCCCCAGTGCCGCGCTCTATGTGGCCGAGCGTGGGGCTGCCGATCGCTTTGTGGGTGCGGCCTTCACCCTGTCGGATGACACGAGCCTGGACGTGTATGTGCAACAACTCCAAGGCCGCTGGCTGGACCCGGCTCGCATTCCTGGTGGCGGCCGGGGCGTGGAGCTGCTGGACCCGAGTGGCCGCCGCGTCTGGCTACTGCAAGGGCAGGCGCCCAGCGCCGCCTTGGACAGCCGCGCCAGCGTTACACCGCTAGCCAATGGGCCAACCACGCCGGTACGCGTGGACGCGCCGCTGCGCACGCCACTGGCGCCCGCGCAGGTGCAGCGGCTGGGTCACGTTGTCTTTCAAACGGTGGATTTTTCGGGGCTGGCAGACTGGTACCAGCGGGTGCTGGGCCTGCTGCCCAGTGATGTGCAGTACCTGGCCGATGGCAGTCCCAACATTGCTTTCCTGCGCCTGAACTTGGGCGCCCAGCCCACCGACCACCACAGCGTGGTCATCGTCGGAGGCATCGAAGACAAGTACGAGCACAGCGCCTACGAAGTGGTGGACCTAGATGCGGTGGGCCAAGGCCAGCAGTTTCTGCGCGGGCAGGGCTACCAGCATGTATGGGGCCTGGGCCGCCATCTGATTGGTAGCCAGATTTTTGACTACTGGGCCGACCCCCATGGCTTCCAGTTTGAACACTACGCCGATGGCGATCTATGCACCGCCGCGTTCCCGACTGCCTACTCACCACTCACCTTTGGCAGCGTCTGGGCCTGGGGCCAGGACGCGCCCAGCAGCATGAAACCGGCCAAGACCCTGGGCAACCTGCTGCACATCATCCGACTGCTGGCCGCAGGGCGTATCAGCTGGCGGCGGCTGCAGTTGCTGAACGGTTCCATCGCGGCCCCAGGCCGCAGCTGGCAATAAGGAGCACCCATGCCACACATTCTTATCCGCTACCAAGACGGCTCCCGCATCGGCTGGGGCGTGCTCCACGGCACACGGTTCGCACCGCTGGACACGCCCGCACAGACCACCGGGGAGGTTCTCGCCCAGGCCTGGGAGGCCATTCGCGCCAGCACACCTGCGCAGGCCACACGGCCCGTGGCCGCGGTGCAACTGCTGGCGCCGATCACGCGCAACCAACAATTCATATGTCAGGGCGTCAACTACGCTAGCCACGTGCGGGAGTCGGGGCAGGACCCTGAGCGCATCGACTTCAATATGTTCTTCACCAAGGCGGCCTCCAGCATCGTGGCGGCGGATGCACCGGTGCTGCGCCCACCGCATGTGCAGTTGCTGGACTACGAGATTGAGTTGGGGCTGGTGCTACGCCGCCCCATCCCTGCTGGCACGCACGTGGCGCCGGACGACCTGGGCCAATGGCTGGCGGGCTTGGTCATCGTCAACGACATTTCGGCCCGCGATGTGCAGTTGCCGCAAGGCCAGTTTTACAAGGGAAAAAGCTACCGTGGCTTTGGCCCAGTGGGGCCGTACTTGCTGCTGCTCACGGTGGAGGAATGGCAGCGTTGGCCCGAACTGCACATGCGGCTCGCGGTGAATGGGGAGTTGCGGCAGGACGCTTTTTGCGCCGACATGATCCACCCGCCGCACGCTACGCTGACGGAGCTGGCGCAGCTCCAAGACCTGCATGCTGGCGACCTGATTGCCACCGGCACGCCCGCCGGCTGCGCGGCCAAGGCGCCGGGCCGGCTGGTCAGTTGGGTGGTGCAGCACTTGGTGAGCGAAGCGACCAAGTGGCGGCTGTTCACCCGCATGAACCAGCGCAAGCCCCACTACCTGCAGCCCGGCGATCGCATCTGCGCCAGCATCCGCACCGACGACGGTCAGCTGGATTTGGGCCAGCAAACTACAGCCATTGTGTGAGGCACCCAGAAGATGTGATGCACGCGGCGTATTGTTTTGCTATCAAATAAATAGCTTCCCGCGCACATTTAACGAGGGCTAGAGGTCTGTTTGATGCCTGAATGGCTCACGTCCGGCTGCCGCTGCGTCCCCAGCGCCGCGCAGCTTCTTCCGGCGTTTGCCCACTGGCGATCAGGGCGCCCAGCGGTGCGAGCAAGGCATCCAGATCCGACTCGTCAAACTTGAGCGCTCCTGCCGCGTCATGCCCCAGCACGCTGTCCGCCAGCGCGAGCTTGCGGGCCTGCAGCTCCAGCATGCGCTCCTCAATGCTGCCTTCGACCACGAGCTTGTAGACAAACACCGGTTGGTCCTGGCCGATGCGGTGGGCGCGGGCGGTGGCCTGTTCTTCCACAGCGGGGTTCCACCACGGGTCCATGTGGATCACGGTGTCGGCGGCGGTCAGGTTCAGGCCCACGCCACCGGCTTTCAGGCTCAGCAGCAGCACGGGCACCTCCTGCGCCTGAAAGCGCCGCACCACATCGCCACGCGCCGTGGTGGCAGTCTTGCCGGTCAGGCTCAGGAAGGGCAAGGCTTGGGCATGCAGTTGGTCGGCAATCAAGTCCAGCAGCTCGGTGAACTGCGAGAACACCAGCACGCGCCGGCCTTCCTCCACCAGCGCGGGCAGCATGTCGGCCAGCAGCTCCAGCTTGGCGCGTTCCATGGTGTTTACGGGCTTGCTGCCTTTGACCAAATGCGGGTCGCAGCAGACCTGGCGTAGCTTGAGCAGCGCATCGAGGATGCTGATCTGCGCGCCGTTGAAACTTTGGCGCTGCAGCACGCGGCGCACCTGTACATCGGCCGCCACACGCACGCTTTCGTACAGCTCGCGCTGCTGGCCTTGCAGTTGCACGCGTTTGATGACTTCAGTGCGCGGCGGCAACTCGCTGGCTACGTCCTGCTTGCGGCGGCGCAGGATGAAGGGGCGCACGCGCTGGGCCAGCAGCGCGGCGCGCAGGGTTTCGCCGTTCTCTTCAACTGGCTTGCGCCAGCGCGCGGCGAAGTGGCGGGCGTCGCCCAAGAAGCCGGGCATCAGCCAGTCGAACTGCGCCCACAGCTCGCCCAGGTGGTTTTCCATGGGCGTGCCGGTCAGGCACAGGCTGTGGCGCGTCTGCAGGCGCCGCAGCGCGCGGGCGCTGCGGCTGCCGGCGTTCTTCACCATCTGCGCTTCGTCCAGGATGACGAGGTGAAAGCGCTGTGCGGCCAGCGCATCCATGTCGCGCCACAGCAGCGGGTAGGTGGTCAGCACCAGATCGTGGTCAGGCATTTGCGCAAACAGGTCGGCGCGGTCCGGGCCTTGCAGTGTCAGCACACGCAGGCTTGGTGCCATGCGTTGTGCTTCCGCCTGCCAGTTGAAGATGAGTGATGTGGGCAGCACGACCAGTACCGGCAGGTCGAGTCGCCCTGCGTGTTTTTCCACCAGCACATGGGCCAGGGCCTGCGCGGTTTTGCCCAGGCCCATGTCGTCGGCCAAGATGCCACCCAGGCTGTGGGCGCGCAGGTATTGCAGCCAGGCCAGGCCTTCAAGCTGGTAGGGGCGCAGTTGCACCTGCAGACCTTGGGGGGCGGCCACGGGTTGTGGCGTGCCCAGGGCCTTGAGGCGTTTGGCCAGACTGGCCAAACCGATATCACCTTCGAGTTGCCAGGCGTTGTGTGCGCCTACGCGGTGGGCGTCCAGCAGGCTGGCGCGCAGGGCGTCCAGGCGTCGGGCCTCCCACGCGCCCAGCTTCAACAAACTCGGGTCCTGGTTGCGCAGCGGGTCGGTCAGCAGGTCCACCATCGCGCCGACGATGGCTTTGATCGGCGCAGCGGGCGCGTCGATGCGTTTTCCGCCCGGCGCACGCAGCGAGACGATGGCCAGGTCGTCGATGGCCGCGATCTGCGCGGCGTTGAGCCAGCGGTGGTCGCGGCGCAGCAGGTCGGCGAGCATGGGCGCCAGGTCCAGCGTCTGGCCGTCAATCTCGATGCCCAGGCTCAGCAGCCAGGCGCCTTCGCGCGCGGGCAGTTGCAGCTTCTCCACGCCGCGCCCGGGCTTCACCAGGGGCGTGTCCAGTTCCTTGCCCAGCACCTCGCCGTTGTCAGGGCTGACCACGAGCTTCCAGCGCTGCACGGGCACGCTCTCGTGCGCAAAGCCGGGTTTCACCACCACCGACCAACCGTTGGCCTGCAGCTGCGGCACCTGATCGGCCCAGAAGTCGCCAAAGAACTCCTCTTGCGGCAGCGTCCACACCGAGCCCAGCGCTGGGTGTTCACGGCTGCGCCACTGGAAAGACTGCGGGTCCAGCGGCACAAAGCCCATGTCCCACACCAGGTCCATGGCGTCGGCCTCGGCCGCCAGGTCGCGCTGCATGCGCACCACGGGGCCCCCGGTGTCAAACAGCTCCTGCACAGCTTGGGGCCGGTTGTTCAGGATGGAGGTGGGGGCCGGTGTCTGCCAGCGGTCACCCGCATCGGTCTGGTAGGTCCAGTCAAACTGCGCCAGCGTCACGCTGTCGCCGCGCGGGCCCAGCTTGCCTTGGGGTTTGAGGCCCAGCAGGCCATCGCCCCGACCCAGGGTTTGCAGCGTGAGGCGAGGGCGGAAGCGGCCGGGCATGCTGTCCGATGGCACCTCGACCACTGGTGCGAGCTCGGCGGGCGGCGGGCTGTCCATGCGCAGCAGCGCCATCACGCGGGCGGCATCCGCATCGGAGAGCGTGGGCAGAGTCTTCAGTGTGGCCGCGTCGGCCTTGCGCCGCAGCGCCTCCACCCAAGCCGCCACCGTGCGGTCACGGTGGTCGGCACCGGGATGCAGATGCGTAGGGCTGTTGCGGGGGCGGGCCATGCGGCGATTGTGCCGTGGCCCGTGTGCTTCAGCCGCTGTAAGCCACCCTCACCGTGCGGCCGGTTTGGGCACTTTCCAGCACCGCCAGCGCCACGGCCAACGAGCGCACGCCGGCCTGGCCGTCCGCCAAGTCATTGGGCTGGCCCTGGATGGCTTTGTGGAAGTGCTGGATGCAGCGGTTGTACAGATTGGTGGGTTCCAGCGGCAAGGCCTGTTCGCCCTGGGCGTTCTTGAAATTCAGCCTGCCATCAGGTCCCTGGTGCAGGATGCCCGTGCCTTGCAGCGAGCCTTCGGTGCCATGGATTTCCAGGCCCACGTCCGCAAACGGGGTGTTGAAGCCCTGGTGGGTAAATGCCGTGATGCCGCTGGGGAAGCGCCAGACCGACATGGCGTTGTCTTCCATGCCCTCGGCCATGCCGCTGTTGCTGGTCATGGCGGTGACCTCGGTGGGGTACTCGCCCAGCAAAAAGCCCAGGGAGTCGGCGTTGTGGACCGCAATGTCCAATACCACGCCCCCGCCCGCACCTTTGTCTTTGAGCCGCCAGCCTTGCAGATGTGCCGGAAGGTAGACCGAGTGGTTGACGCGCACGGACACCAAGCGGCCCAAGCTACCTTGGCGCACATGCTCGCGCATTTGCAGGTGGGCGCTGTTGTGGCGCAGGTGGTGGTTGGTGCCCATCACCACGCCGGTGTCGGCGCAGGCCTGCACCATGCGCTGGGCTGCGGCCAGCGAGGTAGCCAGGGGTTTTTCACACAGCACGTGCAGGCCCAGGCGTGCGGCGCGCAGCACCGAGGCCTCATGCTTTTCATTGGTGCTGGAGATGTAGACCGCCTGGAGGTCCAGGCCTTGCAGGCCGGCTTCGTCATCCAAGGCATGTGCAATGCCGTGCTGGGTCGCAAAGGCACGGGCGCGGTCCCTATCACCCGACACCACGGCCACGATTTCATCCCCCACAGAGCGGATGGCAGACACCATCCATGTTTCAGCAATAGAACTGGCTCCAATCAATGCCCAACGCATACAGTCTCCTTAAAATCAAAAAGATAACGTTTACATTTCTTTAAGTCAACACTTGACATGCAATGTATACGTTTGCATAATTTGTTGCAGGAGATCCCATGCAAGCTCGAAAAACCAGCATCGTCACCCTCGCCAAGGCCACCGGCTTGTCATCGGCCACGGTGTCACGTGCGTTGGCGGGCTTGCCCAGCGTGCAGCCGGAAACGCGTGAAAAAGTGCTGCAGGCGGCGCGTGAGCTGCGTTACGTGCGCGACCGCGCGGCGGTGCGCCTGAAGACGGGCAGCAGCAACTCGCTGGCCTTCATCATGGACCGGCAAGATGCCATCCAGCCCGGCTTCAAGGACTTTCTCATGGGGCTGGGCGACGCGCTACAGGGCACCGACTACCACCTCATCGTGTTACCCCAGTTGGTGGGGCAGGACGCGCTGGACAGCGTGCGCTATGTGGTGGAGCGCGGCCTGGCCGATGGCTTGGTGCTGACCTATTCCGCCCCACAGGATGCGCGCGTGCACTGGTTGCAGGAGCAGGGCTTTCCATTTGTGACCTACGGGCGCACCCAGTTGGCGGCCCACGACAGTGTGGACTTTGCCAACGAAGACTTTTCCGGTGGCGCGGTGGCCACGCTGGTGGCGCAGGGGCGCCAGCGTCTGGGCATCTTGTTGCCCGAAGCCGGTGCGAGTTTTCACCACCACCTGGCCGATGGCTTCAGCCGCGAGTGCCAGCAGCGTGGTGTGACGGGGGAATGCGTGCGGGCCATTAGCCTGGATGACGCGCCCGGCGACATTTACCGGTGGGCGCGTGACAACGCCCGTCGCTTTGATGGGTTGGTGCTGACGCGCGAAGCGCCCATCCTGCCCCTGCTCAGCGCGCTGGCCGACAGCAGTCTGCAGGTGGGCAAGGACATTGAGCTGGCCATCAAGTACAGCAGCCCGCTGCCGCAGTACATCCGCCAGCCCTTTTGGGGCTGCTTTGAAGACATGCACCGGGCTGGCAAAGCGCTCGGCACTTGCATGTTGGCGCGCTTTGCCGAGCCCGGCATGTCGGTCAACCAACAACTTTTTCCTCCCCCCACTTTGGAGCTATTCCATGCAACAAGCTGATCCCAACCTCAATTTCCAGAGCGAAATCATTGCCGCCAAACGCCTGCTGCGGGCCCAGATCCCTGATTTGAAGGAACGATTCGAGGTACTGACGCGAGCGATAGAAGCCCAGGTCGAAGCCATAGAGCGCGAACGCGCACAAGGAATCAACTCCGTGCCAGAGGTGCAGTTCGCCGAGCTGGACACGCTGGACGCCGCTACGGTGGCTCGCATCAAGCAGCGTGGTTGCGTGGTGGTGCGGGGGGTGTTTGACAAGGCGCGCGTGGAAAAGTGGAACCACACGATTGAGTCGTACTTGGCCGACAACCACTATCTGGACAAGGAAGTGAGCAAGCGCGGCATCGACAAATACTTCAGCGCCCTGGCCAGCAGCCGCCCACAGATCTATGGTGTGTACTGGTCGAAGCCGCAGATGGAGGCGCGCCAATCCACCGAGCTGGCCCACGCCCGCCGCTGGCTCAACCGCCTGTGGAATATTGACCAGAACGGCCAGTCGGTGTTTAACCCCGACCAGGAATGCACCTATGCCGATCGCGTGCGCCAGCGTGAGCCCGGTGATGCGTCCCTGGGCCTGTCGCCCCACGTCGACGGTGGCTCCATCGAGCGCTGGACGGACCCCGGCTACCGCAATGTCTACCGCCATATCTATGGGGGCGATGCCAACCAGTACGACCCTTTTGCCGCCGCCTACCGCACCGAGACCCACGAAATCCCGTCGCCAGCCGTGTGCAGCATGTTCCGCACCTTCCAGGGCTGGACGGCGCTGACGCCCCAGGGGCCGGGCGACGGCACGCTGAATCTGGTGCCGATTGCCAACGCCATGCCCTGGGTGCTGCTGCGCGCGCTGCAGGACGACATTGCCGAAGACGAGTTGTGTGGCGCGCGCGCGGGCCGCGCCCTGGTGGTGTCAGAGCAGTACCACGCGCTGCTGCTGCGTGCCTATGTCGCCATTCCCAAGGTGGAAGCCGGAGACACCGTGTGGTGGCATCCGGACACCATCCACGGCGTGGAAGACAAGCACCTGGGCAAGGGCTACAGCAACGTGATTTACATCGGTGCGGCGCCCGATTGTGAGAAAAACCGCATTTTTCTGGCGCAGCAGCGGCCCGCGTTTGAGGTGGGCAAGTCGTCGCCCAACTTTGCGCCGGAAGACTACGAGGTGGATTTTGAAGGCCGGTTCATGCCGGCAGACCTGACGCCGCTAGGGCGTCTGCAGATGGGTTACGACCGCTAACGGCCGTGCAAATCAGCGGGCGGCGAGCGGTGCTGGTTCTTCGGTGGCAACGCGGCGTGCACCGTCGAACCGTTTGGACCAGTAGCTCACGCCCATGTCTTCCACCCGCACCTCCGCGCCGGGGCGGGGCGAGTGGATGAATTTGCCATTGCCCACGTAAATGCCTACGTGGCTGAAAGCGCGGCGCATGGTGTTGAAGAACACCAGGTCGCCGGGTTGCAGGTCTTTTTTGTCGATTTTTTCGGTGGCCGCGGCTTGTTGCTCAGCCTTGCGGGGCAGTAGCAAGCCGGCGGTTTGCTCGTAAATGGCGCGCACAAAGCCGCTGCAATCAAAGCCTGTCTGCGCGTCGTTGCCACCACGCTTGTAGGGCACTCCCAAGAAGGCCATGGAGTTCAACACCAGCTCGGATGCCTTGTTGCCCATCTTTTCGCCTACGTCACCAATGCGCGCCAGTAAACCACGCTCATTCATGAAGCGTGACATGTCGTCGGCAGGGGGCGTGGGTTCGGCGTGTGCAGTACCAATCAAAAGCGCAGCAACAACCAGAAAGCGAAAAAGCATCGACGCAATGTAATGAGCTAAGCGGCGGGTGTCAAGCAATGTAGTGTCTCAAGATGTTCAGGTAAGTCTTTGATTCGTTGGAAAAATGAGGGGCTTGTTGATTCAATAGATGGATTGCGTGTTCTTAAAATTAAACAATGTTCAAATTTAAATTCAAGGTTTTTTGAATTGAGTGATGATCAAATACTTGATGTTGTGTTTGATTGGGTGCGTGTTTCCATGGAACTGAAGAACAAGCGCCAGCAGGCGATGGCCGAGGCCAGGCGGGGCATCGTGTTGCGGGCGGTGCGTTCGGCCATTGCCGAAGGGGGCGTTCAGGGCGCCAATGTGCGTGACATTGCCCGCCGGGCTGGGTACACGCCGGGTGCTCTGTATGCCTACTTTCCGGGCAAACAAGCCCTGTTCGCGGCGGTGCTGCAAGAGACCTTGCTGGGCGCACAGGCCGCCGCCCAGCAGGCCAAAGTGCCTAAAAATAATGCAGGGTCCAGCATTCTTCACGTGCGTGCCCATGCCTGGTTTGCGTATTTTTCCGCCCACCCCAGTGAGGCTGGTCTGGTCCTGCATCTGTTAGCCCAAGACACGACCGATCCCGAGCAGTTGGCCCAAACCCACCATATCGTGGCAGATCTGTTGCAGTCTCTGGCGCCGGTGTCGGCCGCTTTGGGTGCGCTGGGTTGCCCAGACGCGCAGCTGCCATCAGAAACCATGGCGTTGCTATCGGCTGCCATGGGTGCCTTGCTATTGCGCGATGCCAGGCGTTTGTCTGCGCTCAACGCCTTGGCTTTGCAGTCGTTCGCGGCCCACCTGGACCAGGCAGCAGCCCGCTGGGCCATGGCCCAGGCATTAACCGCTGAAGAGGGGCAGGGCAGCGCGCCCGCCCAAGTGGACTTGTTTGGCTAACGCGGTCGAGGTGTCTCGCCGTTAGTGGCACAGGCGGCGGTTATGCTTATCTGTATTAGTCAGAACGAAAGAATTCCATGTTGTTAGATATTGAAGAAAGCCAGCTGGTTTTGGTGGATTACCAAGTGCGGCTGATGCCCGCCATGCTGGAGGGTGATCTGGTATTGGCGAATGCCGTGCGCTTGGCACGATGGGCCGCTTTGCTGGAGGTGCCTGCTTTTTATACCGAGCAAAACCCGTCTGGATTAGGGGCCACGGTGCCGCAACTGCTGGAAGCACTGGAAGAGTCAGAGGCCAGGGTGCTCAGCAAAATGCAGTTCAGCGCGGTGGAGGAAGGCTTGGGCGAATGGCTGCGCCCGCCAGCCAAACCCGTGCAAGGCAATGCGCGCAGCCTGCCCAAGCACCTGCAAAAACCACCGGCAGACCAGCGCGGTAGCATTGTGATTGCGGGTTGCGAGGCGCATGTGTGCCTGCTGCAAACGGCGTTGGACCTGCTGGAAGATGACTTTGAGGTGTGGGTCGTAACCGACGCCTGCAGCTCCCGCTCGGAGCGCAATCGGGATGCCGCCTTTGACCGTCTGGCCGGCGCGGGTGCCGAGCTGGTAACCACCGAGATGGTGGGGTTTGAATGGGTGCGCTCTGCCGAGCACCCCGATTTCAAGGCCATGCAGGCGCTTATCAAGTAAGCCTGCGGTCCTTGGCGGGCTAGTGGGGCGCCCTGGGGGTAAATACTGAAGTCAGCCTGTAGCAAGTTGCTTGCTCATAATTATGAATTCAGTTTTACGAATCCGACCGGAGACACACCATGCCAGGCTACGCCGACTTTTACCGTCGCTCTATCGACGACCGCGACGGTTTTTGGGCAGAGCAGGCCGCACTGATCGACTGGCAAACACCGCCCCAGCAGGTGTGCGATTACAGCAACCCACCTTTTGTGCGGTGGTTTGTGGGTGGCGCCACCAACCTGTGCCACAACGCGGTGGACCGCCACCTCCCCACCCGTGCTGACCAAGCCGCACTGATCGCCGTTTCCACAGAAACCAACACCGAGCAGACCTACACGTTTGCCCAGCTGCATACCGAAGTGCAGTGCATGGCGGCGGCCTTGCGTGCGCTTGGTGTGAACAAGGGGGATCGGGTGTTGATTTACATGCCCATGGTGGCGGAGGCCGCATTCGCCATGCTTGCCTGCGCGCGCATTGGCGCTATCCATTCGGTGGTGTTTGGGGGCTTTGCAGCCGGCGCCTTGGCCTCACGTATTGAAGATGCAACCCCTGTTGTGGTGGTGAGCGCTGACGCGGGCTCTCGCAATGGCAAGGTGGTGGCCTACAAGCCGCTGCTGGATGAGGCCATTGCCACATCGACCCACAAACCGGCCGCGGTGCTGCTGGTAGACCGGCAACTGGTTGCTATGAATTTAGTAGCTGATCGCGACCATCTGTGGGGGGCTCAGCGCCAGAATCACTTGCAAACGGTGGTTCCGTGCGAGTGGGTCGATGCCACGCACCCCAGCTACACGCTCTACACCAGCGGCACCACCGGTAGACCGAAGGGCGTGCAGCGCGACACAGGCGGTTACGCGGTCGCCCTGGCGGCCAGCATGCGGCACATTTATGGTGGCAAGGCGGGCGAAACCTACTTTTCTACCAGTGACATTGGCTGGGTGGTGGGCCACAGCTACATCGTCTATGGCCCCCTGATCGCTGGCATGGCCACCATCATGTACGAAGGGCTACCCACTCGCCCGGACGGTGGCATATGGTGGAGCTTGGTCGAAAAATACAAGGTGACCGTGATGTTCAGCGCCCCCACGGCGGTGCGGGTGCTCAAGAAACAAGACCCCGCCTTGCTGTCCCAATACGACCTGTCTAGCCTGCGTGCACTGTTTTTGGCGGGCGAGCCGCTGGATGAGCCGACGGCGCACTGGATCAGCCAAGCGCTGGGCAAGCCCATCATCGACAACTACTGGCAAACGGAGACCGGCTGGCCCATCCTCAGCATCGCCAATGGCGTCGAGCAAGCGCCCAGCAAATTTGGCAGCCCCGGCGTGGCCATGTACGGCTACAACGTCAAGCTGCTGGATGAAAACACGGGCGAAGAGTTGGTGGGCGCAGACCGAAAAGGGGTGGTGGCCATTGAGGGGCCGTTGCCGCCAGGCTGCATGCAAACCGTGTGGCAAGACGATGCCCGCTTTGTCAAAACTTACTGGAACAGCATTCCCGGCAAACTGGTCTACAACACCTTTGACTGGGGCGTGCGCGACAAGGATGGTTACTTTTTCATCCTGGGTCGTACTGACGACGTGATCAATGTGGCGGGCCACCGCTTGGGCACCCGAGAAATTGAGGAAAGCATTTCAGGCCACCCGAACGTCTCCGAAGTAGCCGTGGTCGGAGTGGCGGATGCACTCAAAGGTCAAGTCGCCATGGCATTTGTCGTGGCCAAAGACGCCAGTGCCCTGGTCGACGATGCTGCCAAGCTGACCTTGGAGGGCGAAATCATGAAGGTGGTAGACCATTCCATTGGTGCGGTGGGCCGCCCGGCACGCGTTCGGTTTGTGACAGTACTGCCCAAAACCCGCAGCGGCAAACTGCTGCGCCGTGCCATTCAGGCGGTGTGCGAGGGGCGCGATCCCGGAGATCTCACCACGATGGAAGATCCGTCTGCCCTGCAGCAAATCCGAGATCTGGCCCTACCGTGAAGTGAGTTACTGGGCGTAGTTGGTTACTTCCGCGCCCTTGGTCATGCCTACCGCACCCGTGATGGTGCCTACGGCAGTGCTCGTTTGCTGAAAGGTAAAGGCGGCCTTGGTCGCTCCGGCGCCAGTAAGAATGCCCTTGAAGTTGGAGTCCGTCATGGATGCATTGAAGCGGGCGCCGCTCAAGGAACCACTCGCGCTCGCGGTGTAATCGTTGCCTGCAAAGCGTGTCGTGGCACTGATACTTTGCACGTACGAAGAGCCAAAGTCCACCGTCATGCTGGCACTGACCAATTGCCCCACCAAGGTTGCGCCGGTGGACGTATTGGTGGCCGTTGGTGCGGTTCCGCCAATCATGTTGTATTCAAAGGTGCCCACCGTAGGCATCTGTAGCGTAGGAGTTGGGCGGCCCACGATGTAGTGCACGTCTTGTAGTGCTGCCGCCGTGCCCGACACAGGGCCCTTGGTGGCAGTGGCCCAGTAGCCCCAGCCAATGTAGTCGGCAGCAAACGGATCCCCTGATGCAGTAAAGCTGGAAACGTTGTTGCCTTTGAGCAATTGCTTGGATCCATCTGAGTCCAAAAAGGAAACCAGGGGCGTGTCGATCACGACCGCGGAGGCCTTGCCATCGGCGTTCACGGTGGAGTAGCCGGCGGTATTGAGCGCACTGTCGATACCTTTGAATTCCGCTTGTAAGTCGTTGATGACATACACCTTGTTGCCCGCCACGGTCTGGCTCTGCGGGGGAGGGGGAACACTGCCTTCGGACGATGTGCGTTGGGTGGTACGTGCCGGGTCCTGGTTTTTGTCCTTGACGACTACCGTTTCGCCAGCGGTCAGGCCGGCACAACCGGTGTTGGTGCAAACCACGATCGCGTCCTGCTCCGCATTCACCGCAACGGATCCATCGGTGTTGTAGGAGATCAGGAAGGACGAACCGCGGATGCCAATGGTGGCGGTGTTGGTGACGACCTTGTAGTTGTCGTGGTTGCGCTTGCCGATCAGGCCGGTGATAGCGCGCATGCCGCCTTTGGCCAGCTCGACCAGAAAGCTGTCGCTTTTTGCGTCGTTGTGGTCGGCATAGCTGGCCAGCTTGAACTGCGAATTAGGCTGGATAGCCACCATGCCGCCGTCGCTGAAGCGGATCTGCGCTTGCGCCCCATTGCTGGTCAGAATGTCATCGCCACTCTGAACGGCGCCCCCTTTTTTCAGGGGCACGTTGCTCCCGTTGGTGGAGCGCACAGTTACGTCGCCAAACACAAAGTTGGCCGTGCCGGCATCCACTGCCAAGCTCCAGGGGGACGTGACCAGCAAACCCACGGCCAGGGCGGTGCGGCAAGAGAAGAGGTGTGTGCGCATGGTGTGCTCCTGCTATCAAAATTCGCGGCGTGCGGTGATGGACAGCGTTTGTTTGTCGAAGGTGGACGTGCTCAGGTTGGACACGTTTTGCAGGTAGGCCCATTGCGAGGTCACACGCCAGGCCTTGGCGGGAACCCAGATGGAGCCCAGGGTCAGTCCCCATTGCTGGTCGTGGCGCACGCTGCCAAAGAAGGGGTCTGGCCCGTTGTAGCCTCGGTCTTCCAGGCTAACAGTGGCAAAGCCCGCCAGTGCTTCTGAAAACGGCTGCTGTAGGCCCGCGCGTGCGCCGATGAACTGCTGCCCCAAATGGCCGACGCCGGGCTCCATGGTGAGTTCTTGTCCAAGATAGCCGCTGCCATAGGCGGACAGTCCGCTTTTGAACTGCTGTCCATATGACGCGCCCACCGTGTAGCGGTCGACATTGCGGGTTTGCTGTGGGTAGCGGAGCTGGCCCAGTTGGGCATAGGCATTGAACTGACGGAAGCCATCAAAGCGGTGCGTCCACTCGCCCGTGATGCTCCAGCTGGTGCGGGCGGGAACGCTCGCAATGGTGCTGTTCCCCGCTTGCACCGCCACGGTGTATTCGTTGCGGTCCACCAGATAGGCGGCGCCTGCGCTGGCGTCGATCTGGGTGTTGTCATAGGCCAGTGCCGTCGGCTCATGGGCGCGGAAACTCGCGTTCAGGCTGCCGATAGCAGACCAGCGCGGCGCAATGGCTGTGCGTCCGGAAATGCCCAACCCCATGCCGCCAAACTGGCTGCTCACAGGCTTCAGGCCAAAGGCCTTGCTGTCGGGGGCGCTGTTAACGTTGTTGTCGAACCCCGCAGTGGCTTCAAGGTAACCCCGGGTGGTGGTCTTCGCTTCGGCCTCGATGCGCTCGATGGTCTGCAGCAACTGGTCAATCGTGCGGGCCGCCTCGGTGGGAATGCCTTGCTCCTTGGCTTGGCCCAGCATGGTCTTGGCGCCCGCGTTGTCACCTACGGCATACAACGCATGTCCGAGTTCTGCCCGGGCGCGCGCGTTGTTGGGGGTAACCATCAAGACCCGTTCTAGCGCAAAAATGGCGCGGGTGTAATGACCGGCTTGGTTGGCAGCGATTCCCAACACCAGGTCGAAATCCGGATCGCCGGAGCGCTGCATTTCCTGGGGCTCCAGCATCTCAAACGCTTTTTGCGCAGCACCTGATTCGGCCAGTGACAAGGCCTGCTTCAGCGTGGCGTCCCATTCGGCATGGGCTGTGCCGGCGAGCAACGCGCTGCCAAGCGCCAGGCAAGAAAGAAGACGTAAACGCATGGAGGGGACTTTCTGGCGAAATGGGGAGGCCTAAGCACGCAGGCAACAAGCGAATTTTATGCCATGCGCTTTTGCAACAAAAGCCCAATTCTCCCTTGGAAGCCCCCCGTTGAATCAAGACGGGCATCGCCCCAGTTTGGTGAATTCCCTTTGCCGCCAACGCATAAGGTGGCACAATCCGCCCTGCAATGAAGGCCCTTCCCATGCCACAGTCGCATCCGCCAATCGGTTCAGCCGTGTCGCGGAAGGTTAATTAACTAGCTTTAACCAGCTAATGTTCCCTGAAGGGGAACGGAGGTCAGCGAAATATGAGTGATTCAAGCTCCAATGGTGCGAGCACGGCTTCGTCCGTGTACCAAACCTATCAAAACAACACCTACCTGTTCGGTGGCAATGCTCCGTATGTCGAAGAGATGTACGAGAACTACCTGGCCAACCCCGGCAGCGTTCCCGACACCTGGCGCGATTACTTCGACGCGCTGCAAAACGTCCCCGCAGCCGATGGCTCTACGTCCAAAGACGTAGCCCACATGCCCGTGATCAACGCCTTCGTTGATCTGGCCAAAAAGGGTGTGAAGCATGTGGTGATGGCCACCGGCGCTGACTCCGAGATGGGGCGCAAGCGCACCGCAGTGCAGCAGTTGATTGCCGCTTACCGCAACGTGGGTGCCCGCTGGGCTGACCTCGATCCCCTCAAGCGCACCGAGCGCGACAAGATCCCCGAGCTGGAGCCAACCTTCTACGGCTTCAACGACGCTGACCAGGAAACGGTCTTCAACATCAGCAATACCTTCTTCGGCAAGGAATCCATGAGCCTGCGCGAGCTCATGAACGCTTTGCGTGAAACCTACTGCGGCACCATTGGCGTGGAGTACATGTACACCACCGACCAGAACCAGAAGCGCTGGTGGCAGCAAAAGCTGGAAGCCAGCCGCAGCAAGCCCCAGTTCAACGCCGAGAAGAAGAAGCACATTCTGGAGCGCCTGACCGCTGCCGAAGGGCTGGAGCGCTTCCTCCACACCAAATACGTAGGTCAAAAGCGTTTCTCCCTGGAAGGGGGCGAGAGCTTTATTGCCGCCATGGACGAATTGATCCAGCAAGCCGGCGCCAAGGGCGTGCAGGAAATCGTGATCGGTATGGCCCACCGCGGCCGCTTGAATGTACTGGTGAACACCCTGGGCAAAATGCCTGCGGACCTGTTTGCCGAGTTCGACCACACTGCGCCCGAAGAGCTGCCTTCGGGTGACGTGAAGTACCACCAGGGCTTCAGCTCCGATGTGTCCACTCCCGGCGGCCCAGTGCACCTTTCGCTGGCGTTCAACCCGTCACACCTGGAAATCGTGAATCCGGTGGTGGAAGGCTCTGTGCGCGCCCGTATGGACCGCCGGGGTGACCCCAAGGGCAGCCAGGTGCTGCCCGTGCTGGTGCACGGTGATGCCGCGTTCGGCGGCCAGGGCGTGAACCAGGAAACCCTGGCGCTGGCCCAGACCCGTGGGTACACCACCGGTGGCACGGTCCACCTAATCATCAACAACCAGATCGGCTTCACCACCTCGGACCCGCGTGACATGCGCTCTAGCGCTTTCTGCACGGATATCGTGAAGATGGTCGAGTCTCCAGTGTTGCACGTGAACGGGGATGATCCTGAAGCCGTGGTGCTGGCCACCCAGCTGGCCTTGGAATTCCGCATGGAGTTCGGCCAGGACGTGGTGTTGGACATTACCTGCTTCCGCAAACTAGGCCACAACGAGCAAGATACACCGTCGCTGACGCAGCCCCTGATGTACAAAAAGGTCGGCACCCATCCGGGTACCCGCAAGTTGTACGCTGACAAGTTGGCCGCCCAAGGTTTGGGTGTGGAGTTGGGCGATGCCATGGTCAAGGAATACCGCGCCGCCATGGACGCTGGGAAGCACACGGTAGACCCGGTGTTGACCAATTTCAAAAGCAAGTACTCGGTGGACTGGTCGCCCTTCCTGGGCAAAAAGTGGACCGACGCAGGTGACACTGCCATTCCGCTGACCGAATGGAAGCGTTTGTCTGAGAAGTTGACCACCATTCCTGCTGGTGTGACGCCGCACCAGCTGGTGAAGAAGGTGTACGACGACCGCGCCGCCATGGGCCGCGGTGAAGTCAATGTGGACTGGGGCATGGGTGAGCACATGGCGTTCGCCTCTCTGGTGGCCAGTGGTTACCCCGTGCGTTTGTCGGGCGAAGACAGCGGGCGCGGTACCTTTACGCACCGCCACGCCGTGATTCACGACCAGAACCGCGAGAAGTGGGATGCGGGCACCTACGTGCCCCTGCAAAACGTGGCCGACAACCAGGCCCCATTCGTCGTCATCGACTCCATCCTGTCCGAAGAAGCGGTGCTGGGCTTTGAATACGGTTATGCGTCCAACGACCCCAATACCCTGGTGATCTGGGAAGCCCAGTTCGGCGACTTCGCCAACGGCGCGCAAGTAGTGATCGACCAGTTCATCGCCTCCGGCGAAGTGAAGTGGGGCCGTGTCAACGGCATCACGCTGATGCTGCCGCACGGCTACGAAGGCCAAGGCCCCGAGCACAGCTCGGCACGCCTGGAGCGCTTCATGCAATTGGCGGCTGATACCAACATGCAGATCGTGCAGCCAACCACGGCCAGCCAGATCTTCCATGTGCTGCGTCGCCAAATGGTGCGCAACCTGCGCAAGCCCTTGATCATCATGACGCCCAAGAGCTTGCTGCGGAACAAGGATGCGACTTCGCCGCTGACCGAGTTCACCAAGGGTGCGTTCCAGACCGTGATCCCCGAGAGCAAAGAGCTCAAGGGCGACAAGGTCAAGCGCGTGATCGCCTGCTCCGGCAAGGTGTACTACGACCTGGTGAAAAAGCGCGAAGAGAAGGGATACGACGACGTAGCCATCATCCGCGTGGAGCAGCTGTATCCGTTCCCCCACAAGGTGTTTGCGGCAGAGCTGAAGAAGTACCCCAACGCCACCGACGTGGTGTGGTGCCAGGACGAGCCACAGAACCAGGGCGCCTGGTTCTTCGTGCAGCACTACATCCACGAAAACATGCTCGAAGGCCAGAAGCTGGGCTACTCCGGGCGCGCCGCGTCTGCGTCGCCTGCGGTGGGCTATTCCCACCTCCACCAAGAGCAACAAAAAGCGCTGGTGGAAGGCGCATTCGCCAAGCTCAAGGGCTTTGTGCTGACCAAATAAGCCGTCAGCAGCATCCTCACTCGAACACATACGGAAAGAATTGATATGGCAATCGTAGAAGTCAAAGTACCGCAGCTCTCTGAATCTGTGGCCGAAGCCACCATGCTGGCATGGAAGAAAAAAGTGGGTGACGCCGTCACGGCGGACGAAATCCTGATCGACATCGAAACCGACAAGGTGGTGCTGGAAGTGCCCGCACCGTCTTCCGGCGTGATCGTTGAAATTTTGGTGGCCGATGGCGGCACCGTGGTGGCAGAGCAGCTGATCGCCCGCATCGACACGGCCGCTGTGGCCGGCGCCGTGGCTCCCGCCGCAACCGCTCCCGTGGCTGCAGCGCCTGCCGCTGCACCCGCAACCGCTGCGGCACCCGCTAGCAACTCCAAGGCCGGTGTGGCCATGCCTGCGGCGGCCAAGCTGCTAGCCGACAACGGCATCGCTGCGTCCAGCGTGGAAGGCACCGGCAAGGATGGCCGCATCACCAAGGGTGATGTGTTGGCCGCCGCTGCTGCTCCTAAAGTGGTAGCTGCTGCCGCAATCCCCACGGGGGTTCGCACCGCTTCTTTGCCCCAAGTGGCATCGCCGAGCGTGAGCCTGGCGGATTCGTTGGCCGGACGCCCCGAGCAGCGCGTACCCATGAGCCGCCTGCGCGCCCGCGTGGCCGAGCGCCTGCTGCAATCGCAAAGCAGCAACGCCATCCTGACCACCTTCAACGAAATCAACATGGCCCCGGTCATGGAAATGCGCAAACGCATGCAAGAGCGTTTTGAGAAGGAGCACGGCGTGAAGCTGGGCTTCATGAGCTTCTTCGTCAAGGCCGCGGTGCACGCCCTGAAGAAATTCCCGGTGCTGAATGCGTCGGTGGACGGCAATGACATCGTGTACCACGGCTACTTCGACATCGGTATTGCCGTGGGCTCGCCCCGTGGCCTGGTAGTGCCCATCTTGCGCAATGCCGACCAGATGAGTTTTGCCGACATCGAGAAGAAGATTGCTGAATACGGCCAAAAGGCCAAGGACGGCAAGCTGGGCATTGAAGACATGACCGGTGGTACCTTCTCCATCTCCAATGGCGGCACCTTTGGCTCCATGATGTCCACCCCCATCATCAACCCGCCCCAGTCGGCCATCTTGGGCGTGCACGCCACCAAGGACCGCGCCATGGTGGAAAACGGTCAAGTGGTGGTGCGCCCCATGAACTACTTCGCCATGTCCTACGACCACCGCATCATCGACGGCCGCGAAGCCGTGCTGGGCCTGGTGGCCATGAAGGAAGCGCTGGAAGATCCCGCCCGTCTGTTGTTCGACATCTAAGGACCACACAGCATGAGCAAACAATTCGACGTGATCGTTATCGGTGGCGGCCCCGGTGGCTATATCGCCGCCATCCGCGCGGCCCAACTGGGCTTTAACGTGGCCTGTATCGATGAGTGGAAGAACGACAAGGGCGGTCCTGCGCCCGGCGGCACTTGCACCAACGTGGGCTGCATTCCCTCCAAGGCCTTGCTGCAATCGTCCGAGCACTTCAACCACGCCAACCACCACTTTGCCGAGCACGGCATCACGGCCACTGGCGTGAGCATGGATGTGGCCAAGATGCTGGCCCGCAAGAACACCGTGGTGAAGCAGAACAACGACGGCATCCTGTATCTGTTCAAGAAGAACAAGATCGCCTTCTTCCATGGCCGCGGTTCGTTTGTGAAAGCAAGCGATGCTGGCTACGAGATCAAGGTGGCAGGTGCTGCCGAAGAAGTCATCACCGGCAAGCAAATCATCATTGCCACCGGCTCCAACGCGCGCGCCTTGCCCGGCACCCCGTTTGATGAAGTCAATGTGCTGTCCAACGACGGCGCGCTGAATATCGGCGCCGTGCCCAAGAAGCTGGGCCTGATCGGCTCCGGCGTGATCGGCCTGGAAATGGGTTCTGTGTGGAAGCGCCTGGGCGCGGAGGTCACCATCCTGGAAGGCCTGCCGGTCTTCCTGGGCGCGGTGGACGAGCAGGTCGCCAAGGAAGCCTTCAAGGCCTTCACCAAACAAGGCCTGAAGATCGAGCTGGGCGTGAAAGTCGGTGAGATCAAGAACGGCAAGAAGGGCGTGTCGGTGGCCTACACCAACGCCAAGGGCGAAGCCCAAACGCTGGATGTGGACAAGCTCATCATCTCTATCGGCCGCGTGCCCAACACCATCGGTCTGAACACCGAAGCGGTGGGCCTGGCGCTGGACGAGCGCGGTGCCGTGGTGGTGGATGCAGACTGCAAAACCAACCTACCCGGCGTGTGGGCAGTGGGTGACGTGGTGCGTGGCCCCATGCTGGCGCACAAGGCGGAAGAAGAGGGCGTTGCCGTGGCCGAGCGTATTGCTGGTCAGCACGGACATGTCAACTTCAACACCGTGCCGTGGGTCATCTACACCAGCCCCGAGATTGCGTGGGTTGGCCGCACCGAGCAGCAGCTCAAAGCGGACGGCGTGGCGTACAAGGCCGGTCAGTTCCCCTTCCTGGCGAATGGTCGCGCCCGCGCGCTGGGCGACACCACCGGGTTTGTGAAGTTTCTAGCCGATGCCACGACCGATGAAATCCTGGGCGTGCACATCGTGGGTCCGCAGGCATCGGAATTGATCTCCGAGGCTGTGGTAGCCATGGAGTTCAAGGCCAGTGCTGAAGACATTGCGCGTATTTGCCACGCCCACCCCTCCTTGAGTGAAGCCACCAAGGAAGCGGCGCTGGCGGTGGACAAACGCACGCTGAACTTCTGATTTAGGAACGAAATAGGCTGCTAGCCCCCGTGGGTAGTGCGCTAGCAGCTATTATTTCCATAGCGAATCGGAGTTCCTCTTGAGCGTCAAAGCAACCTACGAGGCCGAGCTGGCCGCGCGCGGCTACACGGCCGACCCGGCCCAGCTGCGTGCGGTGGAGGCGCTGGAGCGTTGCGCCACTGAGTGGGCGCAGTACAAGGAAAAGCGTTCTAACGCGCTCAAGAAGCTGATCAACCGCCCCGAGATTCCGCGCGGCGTGTACATGTATGGCGGAGTAGGCCGGGGAAAGAGCTTCCTCATGGATTGCTTCTTCAACGCCGTGCCACTCAAGCGCAAAACGCGCCTGCACTTCCACGAGTTCATGCGCGAGGTGCACCGCGAGTTGATTGACCTGCAAGGCACGGTGAACCCGCTGGATGAGCTGGGCAAGCGCATGGCCAAGCGCTACCGCCTGATCTGCTTTGACGAGTTCCACGTGGCGGACATCACCGACGCGATGATCCTGCACCGCCTGTTGACGGCGCTGTTTGACAATGGCGTTGGCTTTGTCACCACGTCCAACTTCAAGCCCAACGACCTGTACCCCGGCGGCCTGCACCGTGACCGTATCCTGCCGGCGATTGCCTTGCTCAATGCCAAGCTGGAGGTGCTGAGCGTGGACAACGGCACCGACTACCGGCGCCGCACGCTGGAGGACGCCCAGCTGTACCACGTGCCCAACGGCCCGGAGGCCGATGCGGCGATGACGGCCACTTTCAATGCACTGGCTGAGCAGCATGATGAAAACCCGGTCTTGCACATCGAATCGCGTGAAATCCATGCGCGGCGCATGGCAGGTGGTGCCGTTTGGTTTGACTTCAAAACCCTGTGCGGTGGCCCCCGATCGCAAAACGACTACTTGGAGATTGCCTCGCGCTTTCACACGGTATTCTTGAGCGATGTGCCCTATATGCCAGTGCGCATGGCCTCTGAGGCGCGGCGCTTCACCTGGCTGGTGGATGTGTTGTATGACCGGCGCGTCAAACTCATCATGTCGGCTGCCGTGGCACCCGAGGCGCTGTACACCGAAGGTCCCATGTCACACGAGTTCCCACGCACGGTCTCGCGCCTGACGGAGATGCAATCCAAAGAGTTTTTGCTGCTCGAGCGCCGCGTAGTGGACACGGGGCTGACATGAAAACGGCAGTCATCGCTCTGTCGCTGTGTTGGCTGGCCTCTGGCACGGCGCTGGCCCAGGACGATGTTGAGGCCCAGCGCCAGTCCATTGCCGCGGCACGTGCCCAAGCGCAGACAGAGTTTGCTGCGCAGGAAGCTGTGTGCGCCAAGCGCTTTGCCGTCACCACCTGCATGGAAGACGTGTCCGCACGCCGCCGCGCCAGCAGCAAAGCCTTGGCACGCCAGGAGGCTGTGTTGAACAACGCGGAGCGCACGCAGCGCGCCGCTGAGCAGCGGGAGCGTCTGGACGACAAAGCGCGGGAACGCTTGGCCCGTGATGCTGGGACACAAGGCAACCGGGATGTTGAGGAGGACAAACTGCAGCAGCAGCGGGACAAGCAGGCCCAACACCAAGCGCAGACCGCGCAGGCTAGCAACCGCTCAGCTGCTGCTTCGAAACCTGGCCTAGCTGCCAGTGCGCAGACGGCCAACCAACAGGCATTTGCGGACAAACAGAAAGCGGCTCAAGAGCGCAAGGCCGCCCGCGACAAGCGGTTGCGGGAAAGCACCAAACCCAAACAGTCCCTGCCTACGCCACCCTGATGGTGGCTTGAACTTAGCTCTGTAGGGCCTCGACCTTCACCACCACAAGGGAGAGATTGTCTCCGCCGCCGTGGCCGCGTGAGCGGGCCTTTTCAATCAGAAATTCGGTGGCCTCGCGCGCGGACAGGGTGGACAGCACCGACCCCAGCTCCCCGTTGTTGAAGTAGTGCCACACACCGTCGCTGCAGGCCATCAGCACGTCACCCGCCCGCAGTTTGGGGATGAAGTGAAAGTCCACCGGCGGGTCGCTGTCCGTGCCCAGGCAGCCCATGAGGATGTTGGACTGCGGATGCACTGCCGCCTGTTCTTCGGTGATTTCGCCGCGGTTCACCAGCGCTTGCACGTAGGAGTGGTCCATGGTGCGCTTCACAAAGCGGTTGCCATGGTACTGGTACACACGGGAGTCCCCGGTGTGGGCCCAGTGGCAGTCGCCACCCGGGTTGATCAGAAATGCCGCCAGCGTGCTGTGCGGTTCTTCCTCAGAAGAAATGGCCGTCAGCTTGATGACAATGTGCGCTTCTTGCACGATTTGCATCAGGGTGGCCGCAGCGTCATCGGTTTCGGGGTCGTAGCGCTCGAACAGTTGTTTGGCGGTCATCATCACCTGATCGGAAGCTTTGCGTCCGCCGCTGCGCCCCCCCATGCCGTCCGCCACGATGGCCAGCAGGCAACCGTTGCTGCGGCCGTGCTTGAACAAGGCGACCTGGTCCTGCTGGTAATCCCGGTCACCTTTGTGAATGCCGGTGGAGGCGGTAAGACGGTATCCAGTGGCCATGGTGCGTTCGATCCAGCAATGGTTTTCCGAGAATGAAGAAACTGGCCGTATTATCGAGCGGAGTCGCCGGCAACCCGCGCCATTTAACCACGTACTTATCCCGATTTACCATTGGAAACGAATCTCCACTCCCCGCAGCGTCGGCTGATCGAGCTGCGCATCGAACACGGCGATTTGGATGCCCTGATTGACATCGCGCTGCTGGATGCGCCGAAGGATGAGCTGATGATGCGTCGTCTGAAAAAAAGGCGCTTGGCGTTGCGCGACGAGATCACCCGTTTGCAGGACGCGTTGCAGCCTGACGAGCCCGCCTGAGGTATGGGCCTGTCCGACGCGGTGACCGAAGCGTTTGCGGTGGAGGGCTCCATCGCTCGTGCGGTGCAAGAGTTTTCTCCGCGCGCCGGCCAGCTGGAAATGGCCCAGGCCGTGGCCCAGACGCTGGAGTCTGGGGGCGTGCTGGTGGTGGAGGCCGGTACCGGCATCGGCAAAACCTATGCGTACTTGGCGCCTGCCCTGCTCAGTGGTTCGCGCGTGCTGGTGTCTACTGCGACCAAGGCCTTGCAAGACCAGCTTTTCGGCCGTGACATTCCCAAGCTGCTGGCGGCCCTTGGGGTCGGGGCCCGGGTGGCGCTGCTCAAGGGGCGTGCCAGTTACCTATGTTTGCAGCGGTTGGGGGTGGCGCGTTACGGCAGCACCTTGCAAACGCCCGACGACCTGCGTTCCATCGCTGCCGTGGAGTTTTGGGCACTCGCCACCCGCACAGGGGATCTTGCCGAGCTAGCCTCCGTGGATGAACAGTCGCCCGTGATTCCGCTGGTCACCTCTACCCGCGAGAACTGCCAAGGCGGACGCTGCCCGCAATACCAAGCTTGCCATGTGTACCAGGCCCGGCGCGAGGCGATGGCCGCCGACATGGTGGTCATCAACCACCATCTGTTTTTTGCCGACTGGAATGTCAAGGAGTCGGGCGTGGCCGAGTTGTTGCCCTCGGTCGAGGCCGTCATCTTTGACGAAGCGCACCAGCTCAATGAAATTGGTGTCCAGTTTCTGGGACAACAACTCACCACGGGACAATTGCTGTCGCTGGGGCGCGATGTGGTGTTGCTGGGCAGCCAGCATGCCCGCGGGCTGGCCGATTGGCAGGGCTTGGTGGGGTACCTGGAAAACACCTTGGCGGAGTGGCAACTGCTGTGTGGTGGGCGGGCTGATATGCCGACCCGTTTGCGCTGGGTGGGCGATACCCCCGCTGGGGTCGTGCCTCAGGCCTGGTCGCAGGCCATGGGAGGGGTTGCCGCGGCCCTGGGACGCGTACTGCAGGCACTAGATCTTGTGGCGGAAATGTCACCCGACTTGGGTACCCTGCGCGAGCGCACACAGGTCTTGGTTGCGCGGCTAGATGATTTCGCAACACCGCCGCAGGCGGGCAATGTGCGCTGGCTGGAAGCCGGGTTGCGGCTGCGCTTGGTCGAGTCACCCTTGCAAATCGCCGATGCACTGCGTTCCAAAGTCGCGGGGGATGGGGGCCTGGGAGAGGGACGCAAGTCCTGGGTTTTTACGTCCGCCACCTTGGGGCATGAAGCCGGATTGCAGTGGTTTTTAGCGTCCACGGGCTTGGAGGGCGCCCAAGTCTTGCAAGTGGCCAGCCCCTTCAATTATTTGGAGCAGGCTGCACTGTATGTGCCGAAGGTTTTCCCCAAACCGTCGGAGCCCCAGCACAGCGATCAGGTGGCCGATCTGGTGGTGCAGGCCGCAGCCATTTTGGGCGGACGGACGCTGGTACTCACCACCACCTTGCGCGCTATGCGTCGCATTGGCCAGCGCTTGCGGGCGCGATTGGCTGCCACTGGCGCAATCCGGGTTCTGGTGCAGGGCGACGGCTCCAAACGCGAGTTGATAGATCGCTTTGCCAGCGCGTCGGAGGCTGCAGGGTGTGTGCTTGTGGCGTCCGCTTCCTTTTGGGAGGGGGTAGATGTCCCAGGTGCGGCGTTGCAGCTGGTGGTGATAGACAAGATCCCTTTCGCACCGCCCGACGACCCCTTGGTCGAGGCGCGTTGTCAGGCCCTGGAAGAGGAGGGGAAGAGTGCCTTTGCCCATTACCAACTGCCTCAGGCGGCAGTGGCCTTAAAGCAAGGGGTGGGGCGGTTGATTCGCCGCGAAACGGATCGTGGTGTGCTGGTGCTGTGTGACGTGCGGCTGGCCCAGATGGGCTATGGCCGCAAGCTCCTGGCAAGCCTGCCGCCCATGCGCAGGCTTGATTCGACAGATGCCTTTCAGCAGGCTTTGCGGGACCTTACCAAATCTTCCACCAAGGATCCGTATTAGGCTTGCCGCCCTTGACCAGGTAGTCTGACTGCGGGAAGGTTTTTTCCATCACGCGCTTGGTGTCGTCGCGCAGTTGCTCCATGCCCAAGGCGTCGTAGGACTTGTAGAGGATAAACAAAGCTTCTTCCACTGCGGGCACGTCGCGGTAGTCTGTCACGGCGAGTTGCGCGCGGTTGATGGCAGCCAGGTAGGCCCCGCGCTTGTAGTAATAGCGGGCCACATACACCTCGTACTGCGCGAGAGAGCCTACGATGTAGTTCATACGCTGGCGTGCGTCCGGGGTGTACTTGGAATCCGGGAAACGGGTGACCAGTTCCTTGAACGATTCGTATGACTCCTTGGCGGCCTTCTGGTCGCGCTCGGCTAGGTCTTGGCGGGTGATGGCAGACAGTACACCCAGGTCGTCATTGAAGTTCACGATCCCCTTGAGGTAGATGGCGTAGTCCAATGCCGGGCTGGCTGGGTTGAGCTTGATAAAGCGGTCCAGCGTGGCCAAGGCCTGCGCCGGTTCTGCAGACTTGTAGTGCGCATACGCCTTGTCCAACTGGGCTTGCTGCGCCAACGGGGTGCCGGCGGCACGGGCTTCGAGTTTTTCGAGCAGGGGTACAGCCTTGTCCCACTGCGATGATTGCATTTCATCTTTGGCTTCCGCGTACAAGCGGTTGGGGCTCATTCCCGCGGTTTTGTCCACCGGTGTGCTGGAGCAGCCCACCAACAGCAATGTGAAGGCCGTCAACAGCGGGGCACAAACGACCGATAATTTCACACGTAGCATCTTGGGGACCTTCTTGAATCAGACCGCCGGAATTATATCGACGCCCTCTCTGGAGCCGGACTTGGATGAGGTGGCGGAGCCGGTCGCAGAATCTGAGGTGCGCAGTGTGGTGATCGACACTCCCCAACATGGCGAGCGATTGGACCGGGCGTTGGCCTTGGCGGCCAATGAATTCTCGCGCAGCTACTTGCAGCAGCTCATCGAAGATGGCTCAGTGCGCCTCAATGCCCAAACGGTGCGCAAGACTTCGCAGCGCGTCAAGGCTGGCGACATGATCGAGGTGGAGCTGCGGCCCACGCCCCAAAGCCAGGCGTTCCGGCCAGAGGCCATGGAGCTGGACGTGGTTTTTGAAGACGCGCATTTGCTGGTCATCAACAAGCCGGCAGGTTTGGTGGTTCATCCGGCACCGGGCAATTGGAGCGGGACCCTGCTCAACGGCCTGCTGGCCCGTGACCCTGCGTGCGCCTCGGTACCACGGGCAGGCATCGTGCATAGGCTAGACAAAGACACCAGTGGCCTGATGGTGGTGGCGCGCACGCGCACCGCCATGGATGCGCTGGTCAAAGCCATTGCTGCACGGGATGTGAGCCGCCAGTATGTCGCCTTGGCACACCGTGTCTGGGCGGGTGCCGTACGGCAGACGGTAGACAAGCCCATTGGCCGCGACCCCCGCAATCGCTTGCGCATGGCGGTGGTCGATCTGGCGCAAACGTCTGGAAAAACTGCAAAAACAGATATTGTCTGGATTGCCAATGGCGGTGAGGGCTGCTGGGTGCGTTGCATTCTCCATACGGGGAGAACCCACCAAATACGCGTGCACATGGCGTCGCTAGGGCACCCCTTGATTGCCGATACGCTGTACGGCGGCAGCGCTACCGGCGCAATGGCCCGGCAGGCCTTGCATGCCTACAAGCTCGCATTTGCACACCCGGTGTCCGGCGAGCCTCTGGCATTTGAGTCCCAGCCACCTGCAGACTTCTTGCAGATGCTAGGGGACTGGGGGCTGCGATACAATGCAGCTGCAGGTCCGGGAGGACACTGAAAGCCTCGGCAAGTCGCTCCCGGGCTGGCACTGCGGCGAAATATGCCGCTGAAGTTGCCCTTGACGGCCCCACAGCAGCCGCTCACTTGTGTTGGTGACATATTCGAAATACCCTGACTATGAACATGGTCGATGCAAAGCGGGTTCTGGAAACCGCCTTGGTGTGCGCTCAACAACCTTTGCCGCTCAAAAGCATGCGAGAGTTGTTTGCGGATGCCATTGGTGTGGATTCGATCAAGCAGCTTTTGGAAGATCTGAAGAACGATTGGGCTGAGCGCGGTGTGGAGTTGGTGAGCGTGGCCACGGGGTGGCGCTTCCAGAGCCGGCCCGAGATGCGCGAGTATCTTGACCGGCTGCATCCTGAAAAGCCGCCGCGCTACACGCGGGCGACGTTAGAAACCTTGGCCATCATTGCCTACCGCCAACCGGTGACCCGGGGCGACATGGAAGACATCCGAGGCGTCACGATCAGCTCTTTGTTGATCAAACAACTGGAAGACCGTGGCTGGGTGGAGGTGATTGGGCATCGCGAGGCCGCAGGTCGGCCCGCGTTGTTCGCGACCACGAAACAGTTTTTGGATGACTTGGGGCTGCAATCGCTGGACCAGCTCCCCTTATTGGAAAGCCCCAGTAGTCCGGGTGACACATTGGAGGTGCTGGCGGCAGCACTGGAAGAGCAGCCGGTGGTGGTGCAAGCGGAGGCGACAGATCCTGATGCGCCGGGCGCGCAGATGAATATGCCTTTGGACACCTTGGGCTTGGAACAAACATGATTGGGTTAGCAGAATGAACGACGAAACAAACGAACCGAAGCTGGAATCGGACGGCGCAGTGCCCGCGTCTGCTAACAAGGCGGCCGTGCAGGCCACTTCTGCCGCGCCCACGGGCGACGCACCACCATCCGGCCCAGCGAACCGCTTTGACGACGTGATTTCTGGCCAATTCGATGCGGATGAAGCGATCGAAGACCTGACAGTGCCCAAGCGTGTGCTGGCGCCTTTGGCCGAGACCCCCAAGCTGCACAAGGTACTGGCCCAGTCGGGTATGGGTTCTCGCCTGGAAATGGAGCAACTGATTCTGGAAGGGCGCATCTCGGTCAACAACGAGCCAGCCCACATTGGCCAGCGCATTCAGTTTGGTGACAACATCAAGGTCAATGGCAAACCCATTCGCTTTCGCATTGACCCGCCCCCCGCTCGCGTGATCGCGTACCACAAGCCGGTGGGTGAGGTTGTGACCCATGACGACCCCCAAAACCGTCCTACGGTGTTCCGCCGTTTACCCAAACTGCACCAGGGCAAGTGGCAATCGGTAGGGCGTCTGGACTTGAATACAGAAGGTTTGCTGCTGTTCACCAGTTCCGGCGAGTTGGCCAATAACTTGATGCACCCCCGGTTTGGTCTGGAGCGCGAGTATGCGGTGCGTGTGCTCGGCGCCTTGAACAAGGAAGAAAAGCAGGCCCTGCTGAATGGCGTGCAGCTGGATGATGGTTTGGCCCAGTTTGGCTCCATTGAGGATGGCGGCGGCGAAGGGTCGAATTGCTGGTACCGCGTGACGATTTCTGAAGGCCGGAACCGGGAAGTGCGCCGTATGCTGGAAGCGGTGGGGCACGCGGTCAGCCGTTTGATCCGCATCCGCTACGGCGCCATGGTGCTGCCCCGTGGGCTCAAGCGTGGTGCCTGGATGGAGTTGGACGATGCAGATATCCGCTCTCTGGTGCAAGCTGCCGGTGGTGGACGTGCCCAGCGTGAAGACGGCGATGCCCGGGAACCATCACATCGTGGCGGCAATGCCAATGCCAATGGCGGTGCGCGTCCCCCAAAACAGCGTGGACGCAATACCCCTGGCCGCGGCCCCGCCTTTCCGAAGCCTGGCAACCCTGCCGCAGGTAAAAATGCCGGCCGTGGTGGTATGCGTCAGGACAAACCTGCCGACCGCCAAGCCGCCTCGTCCCAACCAGATCCCATGAAGACTGCGTTTGGGTACATCGGTGCCGACAGCTTCTCCCGGCAACGCCAAGAGGCCGGTCGCCCCAAGGGCGGCGGCAATCAGCGTCGGGGTGGACGAAATCGCTAATCACCAATGGTAAAATCGCAGGCTTTGCTCTGTTCGGGCAAATGTTGTAACAGCAAGAAACTTTAGGAACTTATATGGCAATCGAACGTACTCTCTCCATCATCAAGCCCGACGCAGTTGCGAAGAATGTGATTGGTCAAATCTACGCCCGCTTCGAAGCGGCTGGCCTGAAGGTTGTGGCTGCTCGCATGGCGCATCTGTCGCGCGGCGAGGCAGAGGCTTTCTACGCCGTGCACAAGGCACGTCCTTTCTTCAAGGACTTGGTGGACTTCATGATCTCCGGCCCCGTGATGATTCAGGCACTGGAAGGCGAAAACGCCATCCTGAAGAACCGTGACCTGATGGGCGCTACCGACCCCAAGAAGGCCGCTCCTGGAACCATCCGTGCCGACTTTGCAGACAGCATTGACGCCAATGCTGTGCACGGTTCCGACGCCGCAGAAACCGCCGCTGTTGAAGTGTCGTTTTTCTTCCCCGGCATGAACGTTTACTCTCGCTAAGTTATGCAATGACGGCCAATCTGCTCGAATTTGATCTCGAGGGCTTGGCCGCCTTTTGTGAGCGGCTCGGGGAAAAACGTTTCCGGGCCACCCAGCTGTTCCGTTGGATTCACCAAAGAGGGGCGGCTGACTTCGACAGCATGAGTGACTTGGCCAAGTCACTCAGGGAAAAGCTCAAGACCTGCGCCGAAATGCGGGCCTTGCCCGTGATCACGCAGCACATGTCCGCAGACGGCACGATCAAATGGTTGTTTGACGTAGGGCAGGGTGATGCCGTTGAAGCAGTTTTCATTCCCGAGGACGACCGAGGCACCTTGTGCATTTCATCGCAGGCCGGTTGCGCTGTGGGGTGCCGATTCTGTTCTACGGGCCATCAAGGTTTCAGTCGCAATCTCACAACTGCTGAGATCGTTGCGCAGCTATGGTTCGCCGAGCATTTTTTGCGCAAACATTTGGGCGTCACCCAACGGGTCATTTCCAATGTGGTCATGATGGGTATGGGTGAGCCCCTGCAGAACTTCTCAGCCCTAGTGCCCGCCTTGCGCACCATGCTGAGTGACCATGCCTATGGGTTGTCCAGGCGCCGTGTAACGGTGTCCACCTCTGGTGTCGTTCCCATGATGGATCGGTTGGGCGAGGAGTGCCCGGTGGCACTCGCCGTGTCTCTGCATGCGCCCAATGATGCGCTGCGCGATAGCCTGGTTCCATTGAACAAGAAGTACCCGATTGCAGAGTTGCTGGACGCTTGCCGGCGCTATTTGGCCTTCGCGCCGCGCGATTTCATTACGTTTGAGTACTGCATGCTGGATGGCGTGAACGACACGCCTGAACATGCACGTGAATTGGTGGCGTTGGTGCAGCCTGGCAAGCCTCAGACCTTGCCGTGCAAGTTCAATTTGATTCCTTTCAATCCTTTTCCGGCTTCCGGGTTGACCCGCTCGCCTAACGCGCGCGTTCAGGCCTTTTCCAAAATTCTCAGCGACGCAGGCATTGTGACCACGGTGCGCAAGACCCGTGGGGACGACATCGATGCCGCCTGCGGGCAGCTGGCGGGTGATGTCAAAGACAGAACGGATGTCGCCAAGCGAATTTTCAAGCAACGAACCGTTATGCTGCATCCTGTTTTGGAGATTGCCTCCGTCGAATCGAAAAAGGATTTGGATGCCTAAGCTTGCTGGTCTGGTTGGGAAGTGGGTGCGCGGATTGCTTTGGTCTGCGCTAGCTTTGCATGTGGTCTCGGGAGTGGTGGGCTGTGCCTCCAACTCCGCAGGTCCCGCGGGTAATGCCGACCTCATGACGGACTCGGACGAGTCTGCAGCCCGTAAGCGTGCGCGTATTCGCCTGGAGCTGGCGGCTGGGTATTACAACAATGGGCAGACCAACATTGCTTTGGATGAACTGAAGCAGTCTATTGCCGCCGATCCTAGCCTTTTTGAGGCACACAACCTGCGCGGTCTGATTTACCTGCGTCTCAATGACATGGGGTTGGCCGAAGAGAGCTTCAAGCGCGCGCTGCAGATCAACCCCCAGGCGGGCACAGTGCAACACAACTACGGCTGGTTGCTGTGCCAGCAGGGCCGTATGGCGGAGTCATACAAGCAGTTTGGCAATGCGATTGCGGATCCGACCTATACCGACCGCGCGAAATCTTGGATGGCGCTCGGTGTGTGCCAGGCTAAAGCCGGGCAACGCAGCGAGGCAGAGAGCAGCTTGATCCGGTCGTATGAGCTGGATGCTGCCAGTCCTGTCACAGGCTACAACCTGGCATTGCTGCTGTTCCAGCGTGCGGAGTATGTGCGCGCGCAGTTTTATGTTCGTCGTATTAACAATGGTGATTACGCCAATGCCGAGTCCCTGTGGCTGGGCATCAAGATCGAACGTCGCTTGGACAATCGTGAGGCTGTGTCGCAGTTGTCAGGGCAGTTGAAAAAACGTTTCCCTCAGTCCAAAGAGACAACCTTGCTGGAGCGCGGAGCATTCGATGAGTGATACACCTATGGCGGATGTTGCAGATGTGCCATCGCCGATTGTTTCTCCTGTCTTGACCGCGGGCGCAATGCTGCGCGCTGCGAGAGAGTCTGCGGGCTTGCATGTGGCGGCCTTGGCCGTGTCCATGAAGGTCCCTGTGAAGAAGCTGGAGGCGCTGGAGTCAGACCGCTTGGATCTGCTGCCAGATGCTGTTTTTGTTCGGGCCTTGGCCTCCAGTGTGTGTCGCAGTCTGAAGATAGACGCTGCTCCCGTGTTGGCTAAATTGCCGCAGAACGGTATTCCTCGTCTGGATACGGGGGAGCGCGGGATCAACGCGCCATTTCGAGCCTCTGGAGACACCAGCGCCATGTCGCTGCCGTCTTTTCTGAAGCGTCCCGCCGCACTGGTGGTCGTGGCCTTGCTGGTGGCCGCTGTGGTGGTCGTGATGGTTCCTGAGTTTCAGATGGAAAAGGTAACGGTTGCAGCGTCTGATGCTGTTGGTGCCGAGCCGGTTAAAAATCCCCAAGCTGAGGCTATTGCACCTTCTGATGTCACAACTCCTGCAGTTGCAGTGAATGTGCCGGCTGTGCCTGTCGCTACAGACGTGGTGCAAGCCAATCCACCGCAGATGTCAGTTCAAACGACAGCCATTGTGGCGCCGGCAGTTGTTCCACCTGCCCCGGTGGCGGAGGCGCCGGCAGCTTCCCCGTCAGACATGGTGGTATTCCGGGTGCGGGGACCTTCCTGGGTAGAGGTTACCGACGCCAAGGGTAGTGTGCAGGTGCGCAGAATGCTGACCCAAGGGGAGGTGGTCAAGGCCACCGGCGTGAGCCCCTTGACGGTGGTGGTAGGACGTGCCGATCTGACCGATGTAGAAGTGCGCGGCAAGGCCTTCAATGCGACCGCCATTGCCCGTGACAACGTTGCTCGATTTGAGGTGAAGTAGTGGAAGCGAATTCTCCGATTGCGCTGGCTGTGCCTGGTCAGCGACGTTCCTTGCAGTCCGCAGTGACGTGGGGAAGCCGTGTTGTTACGGTGGGTGGTGGTGCGCCGGTGCGCGTGCAGTCCATGACCAACACCGACACCGTGGATGCCATTAGTACAGCCATCCAGGTCAAAGAATTGGCCAACGCGGGTTCCGAGCTGGTTCGGATCACGGTCAACACGCCAGAAGCCGCGCAAGCCGTGCCCTACATTCGCGAACAATTGGATCGCATGGGTATTGATGTCCCTCTGATTGGGGACTTCCACTTCAACGGACATCGCCTGCTCACGGATTTTCCGGAGTGCGCCCAAGCGCTGTCCAAGTACCGTATCAATCCTGGCAATGTGGGCAAGGGCGACAAGCGGGACAAGCAATTTTCCCAAATGATAGAAGCCGCCGTCCGCTGGGACAAACCGATTCGTATTGGTGTCAACTGGGGCAGTCTTGACCAGGAGTTGCTGGCGTCCTTGATGGATGAGAATGCGGCCCGTGTAATACCGTGGGATGCCAAACAGGTGATGTACGAGGCCTTGATCACGTCAGCACTGGAGTCTGCGCAGCGCGCGCAGGAGCTGGGTATGCGGCCTGAGCAGATCATGCTTTCGTGCAAGGTTAGTGGTGTGCAAGACCTGATCGCGGTCTACCGTGAGTTGGGGCGCCGCTCGCGCTACGCTTTGCATTTGGGATTGACCGAAGCAGGTATGGGGACAAAAGGCACCGTGGCCTCTGCAGCGGCGCTCTCCGTGCTGCTGCAGGAAGGTATCGGCGATACCATTCGCGTTTCTCTGACGCCTGCGCCTGGCGAAGCTCGGACCCAGGAGGTTGTCATCGCCTCGGAAATCATCCAGGCTTTGGGGTTGCGCACGTTCGTTCCCAGTGTGACCGCCTGCCCGGGATGTGGCCGCACCACCAGTACGACCTTTCAAGAGCTGACCAAACAGATTGATGATTTTCTGCGGGAGAAAATGCCAGTCTGGCGCTCCGCCTACCCGGGTGTCGAACACTTGAAGGTGGCCGTCATGGGCTGCATTGTCAATGGTCCTGGGGAGAGCAAGCATGCGGACATTGGGATCAGCCTGCCCGGTACGGGTGAAGCGCCGTCTGCGCCTGTCTACATTGATGGCGAAAAACGCATGACCTTGCGCGGCGACGCGATTGCCACCGAATTCCAGGCGGTGGTTGAAGATTACATTCAGCGGCGTTTTGCGTCCGTAGAACCCAATTCCTGATTCAAAAACTTATGGTTGACAAGATCGTTCCACGCAAGGTGGAGAAACTCGTTGGTGTGAAAGGCATGAATGACATCCTGCCACCGGATTCAGCGCGCTGGGAATCGTTAGAAGCCACGGTGCGTGAACTCATGTCTCGCTATGCGTACCGTAACATCCGCACCCCTATCCTTGAGCAAACTGCGCTTTTTGTGCGCGGCATTGGCGAGGTCACTGACATTGTCGAGAAGGAGATGTATTCCTTTGAAGACCGTTCCGACAAGCATGGACAGGCCGAGCACCTGAGCATGCGCCCCGAAGGAACGGCGGCTGTGGTGCGTGCCGTGATCGAGAGCAACTTGCTTTACGACGGTGGCAAGCGCCTGTTTTACATGGGCCCGATGTTCCGACGCGAAAAGCCGCAACGCGGGCGTTATCGCCAGTTCCACCAAGTAGGTGTCGAGGCGCTGGGCTTTGCCGGTCCGGACACTGATGCCGAGGTGATCTTGTTGGCCACTTCGCTATGGAAGGCGATCGGTCTGACCGACGTGCGGCTGGAACTCAATAGTTTGGGCCAGCCAGCAGAGCGGGCACAACACCGTGCCCAACTCATCGCGTATTTTGAGAGGCATGCCGAGCTGCTAGATGAAGATGCTAGGCGCCGGCTGCACAGCAACCCGTTGCGCATCCTTGACACCAAAAACCCTGTCATGCAGGAGATGGTCATGGCGGCGCCGCGCCTGCTGGATTTTCTCGGCGCTGAGTCGCTTGCGCATTTTGAGGGTTTAAAGGCCATCCTCGATGCAAACGGTGTCACTTACACCATCAACCCGCGCTTGGTGCGGGGCCTCGACTACTACAACTTGACGGTCTTCGAATTTGTCACTGACCGCTTGGGCTCCCAGGGCACGGTGTGTGCCGGCGGCCGCTATGACGATCTGATCGTCCAGATTGGCGGGAAGGCCGCACCGGCCGTGGGCTGGGCCTTGGGCATTGAGCGCGTGCTGGAGCTATTGAAAGAGCAAGGCACCTCCGTATCGACACCCGTGCCAGACGCGTATGCCATCGTGTCCGAAGTCACCGACCTCCCGCAGGTCATGCGCCATCTGCAGACGTTACGGTCACTGGGGGTGTCGGTGCAGATGCACACATCTGGCCCCGAGGGCATGGCCAGTTTCAAATCGCAGTTCAAGCGTGCGGATACCTCTGGCGCCCGCTTCGCTTTGGTGTTCGGTGCCGATGAAATGCGCCAAGGCCAGGTGACCATCAAGCCCCTGCGGGATGCAACCCAAACACAAGCCACTCAGCCGCTTGACCAAATTGAACAATGGGCCAAGAGCCTACAATCCCCCGCTTAATTGAAGATTGATATGGCAAACCACTTAGACCTTGAAGAACAAGAGCAGCTAGACCAGCTCAAACATTTCTGGAAACAGTATGGCAACCTCATCACCGGTATTTTGGTACTGGTGTTGGGTGCTTTGGCCGCATGGAACGGTTACCAGTACTGGCAGCAAAAGCAGGCGACCCAAGCGGCCGCGATGTTTGATGAGGTGGAGAAGGTCGTGCGCAGTGGCGATATAGCCCAGGCTGAGCGAGCTTTTGATGACATGAAGCAGCGCTTTGGCTCTGCCGTCTATACACCGCAGGCAGGTTTGCTGGTTGCCAAGATGGCGTATCTGTCGAGCAAGCCCGAAGTTGCGCAGAACGTGCTGGGATGGGTGGCTGAGAGCAAGACCGACGAGGGGTACGCCGCCATTGCCAAGTTGCGCTTGGCTGGAATGCGCCTGGAAACCAAAGCTTATGACGAGGCGCTCAAACTGTTGGATGGCGCATTCCCTGCCGAGTTTGCGTCTTTGGTGGCCGATCGCAAGGGTGATGTTTTGGCAGCCCAGGGTAAGAATACAGAGGCAATCGCCTTGTACCAAAAGGCCTACCTCGGGTTTGATGCCCAGTCTGAATACCGCCGCATGGTGCTGGTGAAGCTGAATGCCTTGGGCGCCACCGCGGGTGACGCAACCTGATGTCGCGGCCTCTCCTGACCCGCTGGATCTCCGTTCTATTGGGCGCACTATCTATAGTGCTGTCCGGTTGCGCTGGCCCTGCCAAGCCGGTGCCTGCTGAGTTAGGGCCCAATGCCGCGTTGCTGGGCGTCAAGCCTGCTTGGGCTGCCAGTGTTGGCGCTATCAATGCCCCGACAGAGCTTCGGGTGGTTGGCAACACGCTGTTTCTTGCATCCTCCAGTGGCCATGTGGTGGCACTGAATGGTGAAACCGGTGCACCCGTGTGGCAAGCGGAATTGGCCGCTTCAGTGGTGACGGGCGTCGGCAGCGACGGCCACTATGCGGCCGTCGTGACAGACCAGGGTGAGTTGATCACTCTGGAGGCCGGGCAGGTCATTTGGCGCCAACGCTTGGGGGCGGCGGCATTGACCACGCCCTTGGTGGCTGGCGAGCGTGTGTTTTCCCTCTCTGCCGATCGCACCATTACCGCTTTTGACGCCGCTACGGGTCGCAAGCTGTGGCAGCAACAGCGCGGTTCCGATGCCTTGGTGCTGGGCCAAGCGGGGGTGTTGATGCCCGTAGGCGATACCTTGGTGGTTGGCATTGGTGGCCGCCTGGTGGGTATGAACCCTCAATCGGGTAGCGTGCGCTGGGAGGCTCCTGTGGCGGTAAGCCGAGGAACCAACGAGGTTGAGCGACTGGTGGATCTCTCTGCCGGTGTGAGCCGTGTGGGCAGCAGCGTGTGTGTTCGGGCTTTTCAGTCCGTGGTGGGGTGTGTGGATGCTGCGACGGGCAAAGTGGCGTGGACCAAACCGGCGGTTGGCAGCACAGGCTTGGGTGGCGACGACAGTGTGCTGGTCGGCTCCGAGAACGATGGAAAAGTGGTGGCTTGGCGGCGTGCCGATGGCGAGCGCCTGTGGTCCTCGGACAGCCTGCGCTGGCGCGGTCTGACTGCGCCTGTGCTGCTGGGTCAAAGCATTGTGGTGGGGGACAGTTTTGGCTTGCTGCATTTCCTGGCACGCCAGGATGCTGCCGCCTTGAACCGCTTGAGCACCGATGGTTCGGCCATCATGGCCTCGCCCACGCTGGTTGGAAAAACATTGATTGCAGTAACGCAAAAAGGCGGCGTTTTTGCGTACCGCCCTGAATAATTAGAAAAGTGCACTCTTCATGAAACCTGTCATCGCGCTGGTCGGTCGTCCGAACGTCGGCAAATCCACGTTGTTCAATCGGCTAACCAAAACCCGAGATGCCATTGTGGCCGATTTCGCGGGGCTGACACGCGACCGCCACTACGGCAATGGCAAGCAGGGCAAGCACGAATACATCGTTATTGACACCGGCGGGTTCGAGCCGGATGCCAGTTCTGGCATTTACAAGGAAATGGCCAAGCAAACCCGCCAGGCAGTCGCTGAAGCGGACGTGGTGGTGTTTGTGGTGGACGCCAGAGGCGGGGTATCTGCCCAAGACTATGACATCGGCAAGTACCTGCGCAAGTTGGGCAAGCCCTGCCTGGTGGTCGCTAACAAGGCCGAAGGCATGAAGGATGGCTCGCAGCTGTCCGAATTCTTTGAGCTAGGTCTTGGCGAAGTGTTTCCGGTCTCCGCGGCCCACGGGCAAGGCATTCGTTCCCTAGTCGACATGGCTTTGGCACTTCTGAAATGGGACCTGCCTGAGGACGCTGTCGAGGAAGTGGATCCTGCGGTTATCAAGCTGGCAGTGGCAGGGCGCCCCAATGTGGGCAAGTCGACCCTGATCAACACGTGGCTAGGTGAGGAGCGCTTGGTAGCATTTGACATGCCCGGGACCACACGGGATGCGATTTCGGTACCTTTTGAGCGCAACGGTCAGCGCTTTGAGTTGATTGATACGGCTGGTTTGCGTCGCAAAGGCAAGGTCTTTGAGGCTATTGAAAAGTTCTCTGTCGTCAAGACCCTGCAGGCGATTGAATCCGCCAGCGTGGTGTTGCTATTGATTGACGCGATCGAAGGCGTGACGGACCAGGATGCGCACATTGCGGGCTATATCCTGGAGTCGGGCCGGGCCGTGGTGGTGGCGATCAACAAATGGGATGCAGTCGACGAATACCAGCGCGAGTTGGTCAAACGCTCTATCGAAACCCGCCTGGGCTTTCTGAAGTTCGCCGCCTTGCACATGATTTCTGCCCACAAGCGCCAAGGTCTGGGCCCAGTGTGGGACTCCATTGCACAGGCGCATCGCTCGGCCAATTGCAAAATGCCAACCCCAGTGTTGACCCGTTTGTTGCTGGAGGCCGTACAGTTCCAGACGCCCAAGAAAACTGGGGTCTACCGCCCGAAATTGCGCTATGCCCACCAAGGTGGAATGAACCCGCCCATCATTGTGGTGCATGGCAATTCGCTCGAACATGTGACCGAGACCTACAAGCGCTTTCTGGAAGGCCGCTTCCGCAAGGAGTTTGATTTGGTGGGTACCCCCCTCAAAATCCAGATGAAATCCTCGGAAAACCCCTACGCGGACAAAGACTAGCGCCCATTTGACGCCCAAGTAGCCCTTTGACCCCCGGGTTACCACGGTTGCGCTCAGCGCATGTCCAATGCTGTGGTATGGTCGAGTCCTCTTCATTTTTTGAACACGGAGAATATCGTGAACAACAAAGGTCAGCTCCTACAAGACCCGTTCCTCAACGCCTTGCGTCGGGAACACGTGCCGGTTTCCATTTACTTGGTCAACGGCATCAAACTTCAGGGACAAATTGAATCGTTCGACCAGTACGTCGTGTTGCTCCGCAACACGGTGACACAAATGGTCTACAAGCACGCCATCTCCACCATCGTTCCAGGCCGCGCAGTGAACCTCGCTGCGGCCACCGCAGACGACGCTGGCGCAGCCTAATCCTGCGGGCACTGTGCCCGCAGCTGTTTGATCGGCCAGATCTCCCTTTTGACCAATCGCACTGATTTTCCCATCACTCCTACCATCTTGGTCGGGGTGGATTTGGGTGTTCCCAATTTCGACGGTGAGCTCGAAGAGCTCGGGCTGTTGGCGCAAACCGCCGGGCTGAGCCCTGTGGCGCGCATCACCTGCAAGCGCCGGGCGCCGGATGCCGCCTTGTTTGTCGGTTCTGGGAAAGCCGACGAAATCAAAATGCTCGCCCAGCAATTGGGGGCCACGGAAATCCTGTTTGACCAGTCGCTCAGTCCTGGCCAGCAGCGCAATCTGGAGCGCCACATTGAACTGCCGGTCAACGACCGTACTTTTCTCATTCTGGAAATCTTTGCCCAGCGCGCGCGCAGCCACGAGGGCAAGTTGCAGGTCGAGCTGGCGCGCCTGCAGTACCTCAGCACGCGTCTGGTCCGTCGCTGGTCACACTTGGAGCGCCAAACCGGTGGTGCGGGGGTGCGTGGTGGCCCAGGTGAGAAGCAGATCGAGCTGGATCGCCGCATGATCAGCGAAACCATCAAGCGCACCAAAGAGCGCCTGACCAAGGTCAAGCGCCAGCGCCAAACCCAGCGCAGGCAGCGCGAACGGCGCGATGCCTTCAACATCTCACTCATTGGCTATACCAATGCGGGTAAATCGACGTTGTTCAACGCGCTGGTCAAGGCGCGCGCCTATGCGGCCGATCAGTTGTTTGCTACCTTGGATACCACCACGCGGCAGCTCTACCTGGGCGATGCCCAGCGTTCGGTGTCGCTGTCGGATACCGTGGGTTTTATCCGTGATTTGCCGCACGGGTTGGTCGATGCTTTCCAGGCCACGCTGCAAGAAGCGATTGACGCCGATCTGTTGCTACATGTGGTGGACGCATCCAACCCCAACTTCCCGGAGCAAATTGCCCAGGTGCAGGCCGTGCTTGCGGAGATTGGTGCAGACCACATTCCACAGTTGCTGGTCTTCAACAAGATCGATGCACTGGATGCGGAGCACCAACCCTTGCGGTTGGAAGATGATTACGAGGTCAACGGCGTGCAAACCCCGCGGGTGTTTGTCAGCGCGCGGGACAACAAGGGCATGCCTTTGTTGCGCCAGCGCTTGGCGCAAATGGCCGCACTGCCCGTGGAGGCAGACCTTTCGCCCGCGTATTCCCCTGATCCGTCTGGGGACGGTGATTAGTTAGGCACAATCGTCAGCAGTTGTATGCGAGACAAAATCATGAAAATTCCTACGCTTTCCCTCCAGGGGCTTCGTCGCCCGCAGTGGATGCGCCAAATGTTCAACCTCAACGATTCGCGTTGGGGCCGAGGTGAGGACAAGCAGCCAGAGGGCGAGGGCGGGGAGCCACCGGTATCTCCCCCTGAAGCCAGCAAGCCCAGCACGGGGCCGCAATCGGGTCACCGTGGTGCTGCCCAATCGGGCCCCCCAGATTTGGACGAACTGTGGCGCGACTTCAACCGCAAGCTTGGTGGCCTGTTCGGTGGTGGCGCTAAGCCCCAAGGCACTGGCAACGGCGGCAATGGCGGCGGATTTCAGCCTGACATGAAGAGTGCCGGCATTGGCATTGGCTTGATTGTTGGCGTGTTGTTGCTGATCTGGCTGGGTACCGGCTTTTTCATTGTGCAAGAAGGCCAACAGGCCGTGATCACCCAGTTTGGCAAGTACAAGTCCACCGTCAACGCGGGCTTCAATTGGCGCTTGCCGTACCCGATTGAAAAGCATGAGCTGGTGTTTGTCAGCCAAATCCGCTCGGTGGATGTGGGCCGTGACGTGGTCTTGAAGGCCACCGGCCTCAAAGAGTCCGCGATGCTGACCGAAGATGAAAACATTCTGGACATCAAGTTCGCCGTGCAATACCGCCTGAGCGACGCCCGTGCCTTTTTGTTTGAAAGCAAGAAGCCCGATGAGGCTGTCGTGCAGGCCGCAGAAACCGCGGTGCGTGAAGTGCTGGGCAAGATGAAGATGGATGCGGCCCTCTCCGAGGAGCGTGACCAGATTGCACCGCGTGTGCGCGCCCTGATGCAGACCATTCTGGATCGCTACAAGGTGGGTGTGGAAGTGGTTGGTATCAACTTGCAACAGGGTGGTGTGCGTCCGCCCGAGCAGGTACAAGCCTCGTTTGACGATGTTCTGAAGGCGGGTCAGGAACGCGAGCGTTCCAAGAACGAAGCCCAAGCCTACGCCAACGACGTGGTGCCCCGTGCCGTGGGTTCCGCATCGCGCCTGAAGGAAGAAGCCGATGCCTACAAGGCCCGTGTGGTGGCCCAGGCCCAGGGTGACGCACAGCGCTTCCGCTCGGTGTACACCGAATACCAAAAGGCGCCACAGGTAACGCGTGACCGCATGTATTTGGACACTATGCAGCAGATCTATGGCAATGTGACCAAGGTGCTGGTGGAGTCTCGCCAGGGTGGCAACATGCTGTATTTGCCGTTGGACAAGGTTCTGCAGATGAATGGGACCCAAGCGCCTGCGGCGGATGCCGGCACAGCCGCAACCACGACCGCTCCTGCCACTGCCCCAGCGGTGACCATTTTGAACAACGATGCACGCAGCCGGGATGCTTCGCGCACCCGTGACCGCGATTCGCGCTAGGAACTGACCATGAACCGGATCGGACTTATCTTTTCTTCGTTGCTGGTAGTGTTGGCGCTGGCCAGCTCCACGCTGTTTGTGGTGGACCAGCGCCAGTTTGGCGTGGTCTATGCCTTGGGCCAAATCAAGGAAGTCATCACGGAGCCAGGCCTGAACTTCAAGCTGCCGCCACCGTTCCAAAATGTCTCGTACATCGACAAGCGCCTGCTGACGCTGGACAGCACCGATGCTGAGCCCATGCTGACTGCAGAAAAGCAGCGCGTGGTGATTGACTGGTATGTGCGTTGGCGCATCAGCGAGCCTACCGAGTACATCCGCAATGTAGGCTTGAACGAAAGCGCCGGAGCCAGCCAGCTCAACCGTGTGGTGCGCAATGCTTTCCAGGAAGAAATCAACAAGCGCACGGTGAAAGAACTGCTGTCGCTGAAGCGTGAAGCGCTGATGGCTGACGTGAAAGCTGAGGTGCTCGACAAGGTGCGTGGTGCCAAGCCTTGGGGCGTGGACGTGGTGGATGTGCGCATCACCCGTGTGGACTATGTGGAGGCCATCACCGAGTCGGTCTACCGCCGCATGGAGGCCGAGCGCAAGCGCGTAGCCAACGAGCTCCGTTCCACCGGAGCCGCCGAGGGTGAAAAAATCCGCGCCGATGCGGACCGCCAGCGCGAGATCGCGATTGCCAATGCCTACCGCGAAGCCCAGAAGATCAAGGGCGAGGGCGATGCCGAGGCTGCGCGCATTTATGCCGAGGCCTTTGGCAAAGACCCGCAGTTCGCGCAGTTCTACCGCAGCCTGGAAGCCTACAAGACCAGCTTTGCCAACAAGAGTGATGTGATGGTGCTGGACCCCAGCTCTTCCGAATTCTTCAAGGTATTCCGCAATGGCGGCGGCGCAATGGCCGCAGCCAAGAAGTAGGCCTTGAGCGCTGACGCGTTCTGGCTGGCGCTGGCCCTGGTGTTGGTGATTGAAGGCTTGTTCCCTTTTATCTCACCCACCGGGTGGCGCCGCATGTTTGCGCAGCTGCTGCAGCTGCAGGATGGGCAGATCCGATTCTTCGGTTTGCTCAGCATCTTGGCGGGTTTGATCACGATTTGGTGGCTCACGCCCTGAAAACCGGGCCTCAAGCCCGGTAAAATCGCTGTTTTAACAGCCCCCACTAATTCCATGTCTGCTTGGGTCCTGCCGGATCACATTGCCGATGTGCTGCCGTCTGAAGCGCGCCACATCGAAGAAATACGTCGAGACCTGCTGGACATGGCGCGCTGCTATGGCTACGAGCTGGTCATGCCCCCTATGCTGGAACACCTGGAGTCCTTGTTGTCTGGCACGGGTGAGGCGCTGGACCTGCAAACGTTCAAGCTGGTGGACCAACTCTCGGGCCGCACCATGGGCTTGCGGGCTGATAGCACGCCGCAGGCAGCCCGCATTGACGCCCATTTGCTGAACCGCCAGGGGGTGACCCGCCTGTGCTACTGCGGCCCGGTGTTGCACACCCGCCCCGCAGTGCCGCACGCCACGCGTGAACCCCTGCAGTTCGGTGCCGAAATCTATGGCCACTCTGGCCTGGAAGCCGATCTCGAAATTCTCACGCTGGCCCTGGACGCCCTGAAGACCGCCCAAGTGGGTGCCCTCACGGTGGATATGGCCGATGCGCGCATCGTGGCAGCCCTGTTGGCCCCCTCGGGCCTGGACGCCGCGCAGCAGGTGCTGGTGCACGCCGCCTTGGCCGCCAAAGACAGCAGCGAATTGGCTTTGCTGGTGAAGAGTTGCCCCGAAGCGATTGCCCAAGGCCTGTTGGCGCTGGTTGATCTCTATGGTGGCGAACAGGTGCTGGAGCATGCCCGCAAGGTCTTGCCCCCTTTGCCCGCGATCCACGAAGCGCTGGACCATTTGAAATGGCTGGCGAGCCACCTGGAAGGCGTGCGCGTGTCGTTTGACCTGGCGGACCTGCGTGGCTACGCCTATTACACCGGTGTGCGCTTCTCTGTCTATGCCGCCGGTGCCAGTGATGCGCTGGCGCGCGGTGGCCGCTATGACGAGGTGGGTTCGGTGTTTGGCCGCAAGCGCCCGGCCGTGGGGTTCAGCCTGGACGTGAAAGTGTTGGTTGGCGCCGCTGCCGTGCGCCCCTTGCGTGCGGCCATCCGCGCGCCTTGGGGCGAAGCTGCCGCGTTGCGCACCGCCATTGCCCAGCTTCGCCAGCAGGGCGAGACGGTGGTGTGTGTGCTGCCAGGGCATGAGAGTGAAGTCGATGAGTTTCAGTGCGACCGCGAATTGGTGCAAGCCGCCGGTCAGTGGGTCGTAACAGCAATTTAAAGCAGAGTGAAATGAATACAACCAAAGGTCGAAATGTAGTGGTCGTGGGCACCCAGTGGGGCGACGAGGGCAAGGGCAAGCTGGTCGATTGGCTCACCGAAAGCGCGCAAGGCGTGGTGCGCTTCCAGGGTGGCCACAATGCGGGCCACACCTTGGTCATCAACGGCGTTAAAACCGCCTTGCACCTGATCCCCAGCGGCATCATGCGTCCCGGCGTCAAGTGCTACATCGGCAACGGCGTAGTGCTGTCTGCCGCCAAGCTGTTTGAGGAAATTGAAGGCTTGGAAAAAGTGGGTGTGGAGCTGCGCTCGCGCCTGCGCATCAGCGAAGCCTGCCCACTGATCCTGCCGTTCCACGCGGCACTGGACGTAGCCCGCGAAGCTGCACGCGAGAAGGGCGGCAACGCCAAGATCGGCACCACCGGCCGTGGCATTGGCCCTGCCTATGAAGACAAGATTGCCCGCCGCGCCCTGCGCGTGCAGGACCTGAAATACCCGGAACGTTTTGCCACCAAGCTGCGCGAGCTGCTGGACCTGCACAACCACGTGCTGACCAGCTACCTGGGCTCCGCCGCGTTTGACTTCGGCCCCACGCTGACGCCCTATATGGCCGATGGCAAAGTGCTGTTTGAGCCCGTGTACGCCGAAGCTATGCGCCACGCTGAGCTGCTCAAGCCCATGATGGCCGATGTGTCGCGCGAGCTGAACGAAGCCAACCTCCACGGTGCCAACCTGCTGTTTGAAGGCGCCCAGGGCACGCTGCTGGACGTGGACCACGGAACCTACCCCTACGTTACCTCGAGCAACTGCGTGGCGGGTAACGCTGCCGCAGGTGCCGGCGTAGGCCCGGGGATGCTGCACTACATCCTGGGCATCACCAAAGCCTATTGCACTCGCGTGGGTGGTGGTCCGTTCCCTACCGAGCTGGACTGGGAAGTGGAGGGTACGCCCGGTTACCACATGAGCACCGTGGGTGCCGAAAAGGGCGTGACCACCGGTCGTTCACGCCGCTGCGGTTGGTTTGATGCCGCACTGCTCAAGCGCTCCGCCCAGGTGAACGGCTTGTCCGGCCTGTGCATCACCAAGCTGGACGTGCTGGATGGGTTGAAAGAATTGCTGCTGTGCACCGGCTACGAACTGGACGGTGAAGTGGTAGACATCCTGCCTATGGGGGCCGATGACATCTCGCGCTGCAAGCCGATTTACGAAACCATGGAGGGCTGGAGCGACAGCACCGTGGGTGTGACGCAGTACGACAAGCTGCCCGTGGCCGCGCGCCTGTACCTGCAGCGCATTGAACAAGTGACGGGCGTGCCCATTCACATGGTGTCCACCAGCCCTGACCGTGACCACACCATCATGATGCGCCACCCCTACTTGGCCGAGTGATCGCCCGGTTTGAAGTCAAATAGCCCTCTAGCCCCCGTGAATATTGCGCAAGCAGCTACTAATTTAGGAGCATTCTGATGTTGACAGAAGACGGCAAGCACCTGTATGTGAGCTACGACGAGTACCACAACCTGATTGAAAAACTGGCGATCAAGATTTTTCAGTCGGGTTGGGAGTTCGACACCATCCTGTGCCTGGCCCGTGGCGGCATGCGCCCCGGCGACATCCTGTCGCGTGTGTTTGACAAGCCCTTGGCCATCATGTCCACCAGCTCTTACCGTGCCGAAGCCGGTACGCAGCAGGGCAACCTGGACATTGCGCGCTTCATCACCACGCCCAAGGGTGAGATCGCCGGCCGCGTGCTCCTGGTGGACGACTTGGCTGATTCGGGCCACACGCTGAACGCGGTGATCCACCAGCTCAAGAACAACTACAAGCCCATCAGCGAGCTGCGCAGCGCCGTGATCTGGACCAAGGCCCTGAGCACCTTCACGCCCGACTACTCCGTCGAATTCTTGCCCACCAATCCTTGGATTCACCAGCCCTTCGAGGGCTACGACTCCCTGCGCCCCCAACAATTGATCCAAAAATGGTCGGTGTGAGGTTGGTCTGATGGCGCATCCCACCACCGGCCTCATTCACCACCCCTACGTTCCTCCAGAAGGCTTTGAGGCACCGCAACCCGGCGTCTTCAAGGCGTCCACCGTCTTCTTTCCCACCGTGGCTGCCATGCGCAGCCGCGAGTGGAAAGACAAGACCGCGTACACCTACGGCCTGCACGGCACGCCCACCAGCTACGCGCTGGAAGAGCGCCTGGCCACCATCGAAGGTGGCCGGCAGTGTCTGCTGGTGCCCAGTGGCTTGGCCGCCCTGGGTCTGGTGGCCCTGTCTCTGCTCAAAAGCGGTGACGAGGTGCTGGTGCCCGACAACGCCTACGGTCCCAACAAGTCCCTGGTCGAAGGCGAGTTGATGGGCTGGGGCATCACCCACCAGTACTACAACCCCATGGACCCCGAGGACCTGGAGGCGCAAATCTCCAGCCGCACCAAACTGGTTTGGCTAGAGGCCGCGGGCTCGGTCTCGCTGGAGTTCCCTGATCTGGTGGAGATGGTGCGCATCTGCCAGCGCCGCAAGGTGCTGACCGCGCTGGACAACACTTGGGGCGCAGGCCTGGCGTTTGCGCCGTTTGACCTGGTGCCCGGTGCCAGCCCTGCGGTGGGGGTCGACATCTCGGCCCACGCGCTGACCAAGTACCCCAGCGGCGGTGGCGACGTGCTCATGGGCAGTGTCACCACAGTTGACGCGGGCTTGCACCTCAAGCTCAAGCTCACCCACATGCGCTTTGGTATCGGTGTGGGCATGAACGATGTGGAACTGGTGCTGCGCTCCTTGCCCAGCATGGCACTGCGCTACCGCGCCCATGATGTGGCCGCGCGCGAGCTGGCGGCCTGGGCGCAGACCCAAGCCGAGTTTGTGCAGGTGCTGCACCCTGCGCTCGAAGAATCACCGGGCCATGCGCATTGGAAAGCCCTGTGCAGCGATGAAGAAGGGCGAGCTGCCGGCCTGTTCAGCGTGATTCTGGACAAGCGCTTCAGCCAGGCGCAGACCGATGCTTTCTGTGACGCGCTCAAGCTGTTCCGCCTGGGCTACAGCTGGGGCGGCCCCATCAGCCTGGTGGTGCCCTACGAACTAGAGACCATGCGTTCGGGCTGGCCCGCGCATTTGTTGCCCGGCACCTTGGTGCGCTTCTCGGTTGGGCTGGAAGATGTTGCGGATTTGCAGGCGGACATCGCCCAGGCCTTGCAAGTCCTGCGTTGAAGTTTGCGCGCCAACCGCGCGTTTTCCTGAGTAGGCAAAGGCCCGCGGTCTGGGTAGGCTGGGGGTACCTATGCAACCTTCCTCGCCTGAACCTGAACCGTATATCCCACCGCCATCGACGGCACCGCGCAAAACCATCGTCCGTTTGAACGGGTTGCAGCCGTTGGTGTGGCTGCGCAAGGGTGCTGCTGACCTGGTCGCCCACCCCGGTATTGCTGCGTTTTATGGTGTGGCGTTTTGCCTGATGGCGCTGGTGCTGACTGCGGTCTTCCAGTCCAAACCCGAATACACCCTGTCGATTGCATCGGGCTGCCTGCTGCTGGGGCCATTTCTGGCGATGGGCCTGTACGAGGTTAGCCGCCGCCGCGAGTTGGGTTTGGTGCCCGAGCTCGGTGCTTCGGTCACCTGCTGGGACCGCCACTTGGGCAGTATGGGGCTGCTGGTGCTGGTGTTGGTGGTGCTCGAATTGCTCTGGGGCAGGGCGTCGCTGGTGGTGTTTGCGGTGTTCTTCAACACCGGCATGCCCTCGACCACGGGGGTTGTGCAGGCCATTTTCAACCCGGACAACTGGGAGTTTGTGGTCGCCTACGCCGTGGTCGGTGGGGGCTTTGCCATGCTGGTGTTTGCCACCGCCGTGGTGTCCATCCCCATGATCCTGGACCGCGACACCGATGCCATCTCGGCGGCCATCACCAGCCTGGAGGTGGTGTTTCACAACCTGGCGGTCATGCTGCTTTGGGGCGCCATCCTGACGACTCTGGTAGTGCTGGCCATGCTGGTGCCCTGGAGCCTGGGTTTGCTGGTGGTGGGGCCCTGGTTGGGGCACGCCAGCTGGCACGCTTATCGGGGGGCGGTGCAATGGCCTGCCCAGGCAGAGCCCGCGGAGGAGGCCGCTATGGCCTGACAAATCACGCGGTAAACGCCAGATGCAGGCTGGCGACGGGGCACCAAGGTGGTAAAGTGCCCCCCATATACTGAAAGCACAACTTGGCAACACCCAATTACGGTTACGAAAAGCGTCAGAAAGAACTGGCCAAGCGCAAGAAAAAAGAAGAAAAGCTCAAGAGCAAGGCCGAGCGCAAGCTCACAGGTGACGCGCCTGAGAATGACGAGACTGACGCTGAGCCCGGCACGCCTGCCGAAGGTACTGCCGCTGGCGACGCTGCCTGAGCCGCCTCCCATCCCCCCATTCGCAAATCGCTAGGGCGCCAAGAGCGCCTGCGCCAGCTGGCGCATCGCCTCCACCGAACGGTTGGGGGCGGTGATGCTGCGCGCGTTGCCGTATTGGCGAAAGTGGTTCTGCATGGACTTGAGGTAGCTCGGGTCGTAGTGTTGGGCCAGCAGGTCTTGCACCACGGGGCGAAAGTTACCGGCCATCACCTGGTCTTTCCAGCCCTGCACCACCACCTTGCCGCGAAATTCGGCCATCACGTCCAGCCGCTGGCAAAAGTAGGTGGTGTCGTGCACCAGGTGGCTGTAATCCTCTAGCAGCAGCTCTATGCGCTCTTCGGTGGGCAGGCTCAGTTGCAGGCACGGGCTGGCGTGCATGCGCTCAACCAGTGCCGTGGGCAGGGTCAGGTTGCCGATCTTTTTGCTCTCGCTCTCCACATACACAGGGCGCGTGGCGTCAAAACGGCGCAGCGCGTTCCACACCAGTGTGTCAAAGCGCTTTTGCGTGGGTTGGGGCAGGCCGGGAACGGCCCCCAACAGAGAGCTGCGGTGGTTGGCCAGGCCCTCCAGGTCCAGTACCTGGGCGCCCTCAGCTGCCAGCGCGTGCAGCAGTCGGGTTTTGCCGCAGCCCGTGGTGCCGCACACCACCTCCAACTGCAGCCGCTGCGCTTGCAGCGCAATGTCCTCCAGCATGGCAGCGCGAAAGGCCTTGTAGCCGCCTTCGACCAGCGTGACCTTGAAGCCAATCTGGTCCAGCACCAGGCTGAGTGAGCCGCTGCGCTGGCCGCCGCGCCAGCAGTAGGCCAGTGGGGCCCAGTGCTTGGGCTTGTCCAGCGCGTGGGCCTCGATGTTGCTGGCGATATTCCGGGCGGCGGCTATCCCTCCCAGCTTGCGGGCCTCAAACGGGCTGACTTGCTTGTACAGGGTGCCGATGGTGATGCGCTCGTCGTCGTGCAGCGTGGGCCAGTTCTGCGCCCCCGGCAGGTGGTCCAGCGCGTACTCGCCCTCGCTGCGCGCGTCGATCACGGCATCAAACTGGTCCAACTGGGCCAAGGCCTGGGCGGCCGCCATTAACTTGAGGCTCATGGGACTTGCTTAGCGCAGCAGCGCGCGTACCGCGGGCCACATGGTGTTGAGGATGGTGGGGTGGGCTTCTTCTTTGGGGTGGATGCGGTCGGCCTGGAACAGCTGGGCCGCGTTCGGCGCATCGGCCACGCCCTTGAGCAGAAACGGCACCAGCGCGGCCTTGTTGGCCTTGGCCACGGTGGCAAAGGTGTCGCTGAAGCGCTTGGTGTAGTCCTGGCCGTAGTTGGGCGGCACCTGCATGCCCGCCAACAGCACCTTGGCACCAGCCGCCTGGGCAGTTTGCGTCATGGCCTGCAGGTTGTCCTGCGTCATGCCCAGGGGCAGGCCACGCAGGGCATCGTTGCCGCCCAGCTCGATCACCACAACGCTGGGGTGGTGCTGCGCCAGCAGCGCCGCCAGGCGCGAGCGGCCGCCCGACGTGGTGTCACCGCTGATGCTGGCGTTGACCACCTTGGCATTGACCTTGTCCTGGGCCAGGCGCTGCTCCATCAGCGCCACCCAGCCGGTGCCGCGCTTGAGGCCGTATTCGGCGCTCAGCGAATCACCCACCACCACAATGGTGGCAGGCTTGGGTGCGGCGGCCTGGGCGGGCAGGGCACAAGTCCCTGCGAATCCAGCCAAAATAAGCAGCGCGCTACAGTGTCGTCGAACTACAGAGAGTCCCATGTCAGATCCCATCATTTCGGTAGAGCATGTTTTCAAGGCGGTGACCGATTCCACCGGCACGCTGGAGATCCTGCGCGATATTGATTTTGCACTCAAAGCCCGCGAGACCGCGGCCATCGTCGGAGCATCCGGGTCGGGCAAGAGCACATTGCTGTCCATCATCGCCGGGCTGGACACGCCCACACGCGGCACGGTGCGGCTGGCGGGCCACGATCTGTTCGCCATCGACGAAGATGCGCGCGCTGCGCTGCGCGCGCGCCAGGTGGGCTTTGTGTTCCAGAGCTTTCAGCTGCTGGGCAACCTGACCGCGCTGGAAAACGTGATGCTGCCGCTGGAACTGGATGGCCGCAAGGATGCCCGCAGCGCTGCCACCGAGATGCTGGCACGCGTGGGCCTGGCCCAGCGCCTGAACTCCTATCCCAAGGTGCTGAGTGGGGGTGAACAGCAGCGCGTGGCGCTGGCCCGTGCCTTTGTGGTCAAGCCTGCCGTGCTGCTAGCGGATGAGCCCACGGGCAGCCTGGACTTCGCCACGGGCGAAAAGATCATGGAGCTGATGTTTGACCTGAACCGGGAGCAGGGCACGACCCTGGTGCTGGTGACCCACGACCGTGCCATTGCCGCGCGCTGTGACCGCCGCATCACGATTGAGGCGGGCAAGGTGCTGGCCGAGCTGCCCGCCTGAGTTTTAAGAAAAATAGGCCGCTAGCCCCCGTCAACATTGCGCCAACAGCTACTAAAACCATAGCGAACTAGTACATCAGCCGCTCAGGGTGGATCTCTTGCAGGATGGTGGTGGAGATCTCTTCGATGGACTTGGTGGTGGTAGACAGCCAGCGGATGCCGGCGCGCCGCATCATGGTCTCAGCCTCGCTCACTTCCATGCGGCAATTCTCGATGGAGGCGTATTTCGAATTGGGGCGCCGCTCATTGCGGATCTCGCTCAGGCGCTCGGGCTGAATCGTCAGGCCAAAAATTTTGGCTTTGTGCGGGACCAGCGCAGGCGGCAGTTGGCGGCGCTCAAAGTCTTCCGGGATCAGCGGGTAGTTGGAGGCCTTCAGGCCGTACTGCATGGCCAGGTAGAGCGAGGTGGGGGTTTTGCCGCTGCGGCTCACGCCCACCAGAATCACATCGCTTTGTTCCAGGTCGCGGTTGCTCTGGCCGTCGTCGTGCGCTAGCGAGAAGTTGATCGCCTCGATGCGGTCCTGGTACTCCTTGCTCTTGCTGGCGTCGCTGAAGCGGCCAATGCGGTGGTGGGACTTGATCTGCAACTCGTTTTCCAGCGGGTTCACGAACATGCCAAACATGTCCAGCAGCATGCCCTGGCAGCCCTCCTGGATCACTTTGAGCACCTCCATGTTCACCAGCGTGGTGAACACAATGGGTTTGTTGCCATCCACCACCCCGGTGTGGTTGATCTGGCGCACCGCCTGGTAGGCCTTGTCGACCGTGTCCACAAAGGGCAGGCGTACATGGCGAGCCTTCAACTCGAACTGCGCCAGGATGGCGTTGCCAAAGGTCTCGGCGGTGATGCCGGTGCCGTCAGAAATGAAAAATACGGTGCGTTGGTGCATGGTGGGTGGTCCAGGGTGTCAGTGATTTGCAAGCGCGCCTGGATTTTCAGTAGTCTCACCTACCGCCCTCGCCACCTACAATCACCACAATTTAGCGCATTTGGTAACCGGTTCGTAATCCAGAACACCAACAACAGAAAACGAACGGTCGTGCGCGGCTGCGGGCGGGTCTCGGACCTGCGGGCCATGAAACGGTTTTAACTTCTGGAGCATTCCTATGTCTAATCTTTTCAACCCGACCGACCTGGTCGTCCCCTTCGAGCTGCTGCGCATGGCCGATGTGGAATCCGTGGGTGGCAAAAATGCCAGCCTGGGGGAGATGATTTCCCAACTACCGCAGGGCGTTAAAGTGCCCACGGGCTTCGCCACCACGGCCCATGCCTTTCGGCAGTTTCTGGCCCACGCCGGCTTGGCCGACAAGATCAGCGCCAAACTCAAGAACCTGGACACCGAAGATGTGCGCGCGCTGGCCGTCGTAGGTGCCGAAATCCGCGCCATGGTCGAGGCCCAGCCTTTTCCGGCTGACCTGGAAAAAGCCATCCGCGAGGCCTTCGTGACGCTGTCTGCGGGCAACGCCCAAGCCAGCTTTGCCGTGCGCTCGTCCGCCACGGCCGAGGATTTGCCCGACGCATCCTTTGCCGGTCAGCAGGAAACTTTCCTCAACGTGGTCGGCATCGAGGACGTGCTGCACAAGATGAAAGAGGTGTTCGCCTCGCTCTACAACGACCGCGCCATCAGCTACCGCGTGCACAAGGGTTTTGCCCATGACGTGGTCGCCTTGTCGGCAGGTGTGCAGCGCATGGTGCGCTCGGACCTGGGCGCGGCGGGTGTGATGTTCACCATCGACACCGAATCCGGCTTTGACCAAGTGGTGTTCATCACCTCCAGCTACGGCCTGGGTGAAACCGTGGTGCAGGGCGCAGTGAACCCCGACGAGTTCTATGTGCACAAGCCCATGCTCAAGGCTGGCAAGCGCGCACTGATCCGCCGCAACCTGGGCTCCAAGCTCTTGCAAATGGTGTTTACCAGCGCAGAAGAAAAAGCCGCCGGTGGCAAGCTGGTCAAGACCACCGATGTACCCACCGAGCTGCGCAACCGCTACTCGCTCACCGATGCCGATGTGGAGCAACTGGCCCGCTACGCGCTGGTGATTGAGGACCATTACGGCCGTCCCATGGACATCGAGTGGGGCAAGGACGGCATCGACGGCGAGCTCTACATCCTGCAGGCCCGCCCCGAGACTGTGAAGAGCCAGGCCGGCAATGCCGCCGAGTACCGCTACAAGCTCAAGGGCAAAGGCGCCGTGCTGGTGGAAGGCCGCGCCATTGGCCAGAAGATTGGCACCGGCCCCGTACGCATCGTGCACAACATCAACGAGATGGACCAGGTGCAGGCCGGCGACATTCTGGTCACCGACATGACCGACCCCAACTGGGAGCCGGTCATGAAGCGCGCCAGCGCCATCGTCACCAACCGCGGTGGCCGCACCTGCCATGCCGCCATCATCGCGCGCGAGCTGGGCATCCCGGCCGTGGTGGGCTGCGGCAACGCCACAGACCTGCTGAAGGACGGCATGCTGGTAACGGTGAGCTGCGCTGAGGGCGATACCGGCTTCATCTACGACGGCCTGCTCGAGACCGAGGTCTCGGAAGTGCAGCGCGGCGCCATGCCCGACATCCCGGTGAAAATCATGATGAACGTGGGCAACCCGCAGCTCGCGTTTGACTTCTGCCAGTTGCCCAACCAGGGCGTGGGCCTGGCGCGGTTGGAGTTCATCATCAACAACAACATTGGTGTGCACCCCAAGGCCATCCTGGACTATCCCAATATCGACAGCGACCTGAAAAAGGCCGTGGAGTCGGTAGCCCGCGGCCATGCGTCTCCGCGCGCTTTCTATGTAGACCGTGTGGCCGAAGGCGTGGCGACCATTGCCGCAGCCTTCTGGCCCAAGCCCGTTATCGTGCGCCTGTCGGACTTCAAGAGCAACGAGTACCGCAAGCTCATCGGTGGCAGCCGCTACGAGCCTGAGGAAGAGAACCCCATGCTGGGCTTCCGCGGCGCCGTGCGCTACACCAGCACCGAGTTTGGCGAAGCCTTTGCCATGGAGTGCGAGGCACTCAAGCGCGTGCGCAACGACATGGGCCTGACCAATGTGCAGGTCATGGTGCCCTTTGTGCGCACCCTGGGCCAGGCCAAAAAGGTCACCGAGTTGCTGGGCCGCCACGGCCTGCGCCGCGGCGAGGACGAGCTCAAGCTGGTGATGATGTGCGAGATCCCCAGCAACGCCATCTTGGCGGACCAGTTCCTCGAGTATTTCGATGGCTTCTCCATCGGTTCCAACGACCTGACCCAGCTCACGCTGGGCCTGGACCGTGATTCGGGCCTGGAGCTGCTGGCGGCCGACTTTGACGAACGTGACCCCGCGGTCAAGGCGCTGATCACGCTGGCCATTGACGCCTGCAAGCGTCAGGGCAAGTACATCGGCATCTGCGGCCAAGGTCCCAGCGACCACCCTGACTTTGCGCAGTGGCTGGAGCAGCAGGGCATCTCCTCGATCTCGTTGAACCCGGACTCGGTCGTCGCGACCTGGCAGCAGCTCGCCAACCAATGACGCGTGTGCAGACCACACGCCGGTGGCACCTGCATGCAGGGTTGCTGGCGCTGTGGTTTGCCGTGTCGTTCGGGGCGGTCTTTTTCGCGCGGGACTTGCAGTGGCAGCTACTGTCCTGGCCCATAAGCTTCTGGTTTGCGGCCCAGGGCGCGGTGTTGGTCTTCATTGCCATCGTGGTGGTGTATGCCTGGCGTGCCAACCGGCGCGAGACGGAAACTCCCACCTTTGATCCGCGGGCCTACGGCCGATACACGCGCACCCTGCACCGGCGTTTTGGCATTTATGTGGCCACGTTGCTGCTGTTGCTCGGGGCACTGGCTGTGGCGGAGCAGTTTGGCCTGTCCAAACCCTGGGTGGCGGGCATCTTTTTGACCACCACCTTGATGATGTACGCCGTGATTGGCGTGGTGGGCCGCACGGCCGATGCCAATGAGTACTACGTGGCCGGGCGCCGCGTGCCCGGCATCTACAACGGCATGGCTACGGCGGCCGATTGGATGAGTGCGGCCTCCTTCATCAGCCTGGCCGGTGGCCTCTACCTGCAAGGCTTTTCAGGGGCGGGGGGGCAGCCTGGCGGTCTGGCTTATGTGCTGGGCTGGACCGGCGGTTTTTGCCTCGTGGCTCTGTTGGTGGCGCCGTATTTGCGCCGCATGAACCTGTATACCGTGCCCGACTATTTCGCGGTGCGCTTTGGGGGGCGCTGGCCGCGCATGCTGGCCGCGCTGGCCGCGGTACTGTGCTCGTTTACCTATGTGGTGGCACAGCTGTACGGCGTGGGGCTGATTACTTCGCGCCTGACCGGCGTGAACTTCGAGATTGGTATTTTGTTGGGCCTGGGCGGCGTGCTGGTGTGTTCGTTTCTCGGTGGCATGCGGGCCGTCACCTGGACCCAGGTCACCCAGTACGTGATCATCATCCTGGCGTTTCTTATCCCGGTGTCCTGGCTGTCTTACAAGCAGACCGGCAATCCATTGGCGCCCTTGGCCTACGGCCAGCAGTTGCCCAAAATTGCGGCGCTGGAGCAGCAGTTTCTCAACTCGCCGGTCGAGCAGGAAGTCATCGGCATCTACGCGCACCGCGCCGCGGTGCTGGAGCGCAAGCTGCAAAACGTGGACGAGGCCTTGCAGCAGGAGCGGCAGGAGCTGCGCCAGCAGCTGCGTGCCCTGGGCGACATCAAGGCCGACAACACGCGCGCCCAGACGCTGCGGCGAGAACTGTCTGCCCTGCCCAAAGACGCGGTCACCGCGCGCGAGCGCTGGACCAAAGCCCGCACCGACAATCTGGAGCGCGCGCAACCGCTGGGTGGCATGCCTCTGCATTCCCAACCCTTTGCGGGGAAGGCCGGTGGGGTAGGGGGCACGCCGGAGGACACCCAGACCTCACGCCTGAATTTTCTGGCCCTGATGTTCTGCCTGATGGTGGGCACAGCCGGCCTGCCGCATCTGCTCACGCGCTACTACACCACGCCTTCGGTCGCAGAGACCCGACGCTCCGTGGCCTGGTCGCTGGTATTCATTGCCATGCTGTACCTGTCGGCCCCGGCGCTGGCCGTGCTGGTCAAGTACGAGGTCATGGCGCATCTGGTGGGGCAGCCCATGGACGCGCTGCCCGGCTGGATCGCCCAGTGGTCGCGCGATCCCACGCTGCTGACCGTGGCGGATGTGAATGGCGACCACATCCTGCAGTTTGCCGAGCTGCGGGTGGGGGCCGACCTGGTCATGCTGGCTACGCCTGAGATTGGCGGCTTGCCTTATGTGGTGTCGGTGCTGGTGGCGGCAGGCGGACTGGCCGCTGCGCTCTCCACGGCCGATGGCCTGCTGCTGACGATTGGCAATGCGCTGGCGCACGATGTGTATTTCGAGGGCAGTGGCAACAAGGCCCAGGCCATGCGCCGCGTCATGTGGTCCAAATTTGCCTTGCTGGTGGTGGCCCTGGTGGCGGCCTACGCGGCGGCGCAGCGGCCGGCCGGCATTCTGTACCTGGTGTCGGCGTCGTTCTCGTTGGCGGGGGCGGCTTTTGTGCCGTCGATGGTGCTGGGCATCTTCTGGCCCCGCATGACGCGGGTGGGGGCGGTGGGGAGCATGTTGGCCGGTCTGGGCGTCACGGTCTACTACATGGCGGTGAATTTGCCAGGCCTGCGCTTGGCCCTGAGTTTGCAGGGCGAGGGCTTGTGGTGGGGCATCCAACCCGTTTCCGCAGGGGTGTTTGGGGTGCTGGCGGGCTTTGTGGTGGGGTTTTTGCTCAGCTGCGTAACGCGCCCAGAACCCCTGCCAGAGCGAGATTTGGCGCCCGACCTGGGCTGAGCTATAATCATGGGCTTCGCCTTGCTGCACCCTGTTTAGACGCCGGGGGCAGCTTACTTAATCCCAGATGCTGGGAAATCCTCAAGGAGTATCAATGCGTCATTACGAAATCATCCTCATGATCCACCCGGATCAGAGCGAACAAGTTCCTGCCATGCTGGAACGTTACAAGGGCATGATCACCGCTGGCGGTGGCAAGGTGCACCGTGTTGAAGATTGGGGCCGTCGTCAGATGGTGTACATGATCAACAAGCTGGCCAAGGCCCACTACCTGTGCGTCAACATCGAAGCCGACCAGGCTGTGATGTCTGAACTGGAACACGCGTTCAAGTTCAACGACGCCGTGTTGCGCCACCTCACCGTGTTGAAGAAAAAAGCCGATACCGGCCCTTCTTCCATGATGAAGACTGTGGAACGCGAAGATGCACGCAAGGCCCAACAGGCCGAGTACCAAGCGTAAACACGCATTTGCCTGAAAAGGAGTGCAAGCCAACTCATTGGTTTTAAGTGCCTGTATCGCAGAGGTTGAGTCCATGCGTTACACGCCAGCCGGCTTACCCGCTCTGAATTTGCGACTTGAACACGAGTCCCAAGTGGAAGAAGCAGGGGGTCAGCGAACCGTGAAGGTGGTGGTGAAAGCAGTGGCTTTCGGCACATTGGCGGAGCGGCTTGCCAAGCAAGCCATCGGCAGTGTCTGGAAGTTCAGTGGTTTTCTCGCCAATGCACGCCAAGGCAAGTCACTCGTGTTTCACATTCAAGATTTTTTGCAAGACTAATTTTTAGGAGTCCATCATGCCCGGACCAAAACGTTTCAACAAAGACAAGCGCCCAAAGCGCAACACACAATCCCTGCTGTTCAAGCGCAAGCGCTTTTGCCGCTTCACCGTGACCGGTGTGGAAGAGATTGACTACAAAGACATCGACACGCTGCGTGACTTCATTGCTGAAAACGGCAAGATCATTCCCGCACGCCTGACCGGCACCCGCGCTATTTTTCAGCGCCAATTGAACACCGCTATCAAGCGCGCTCGCTTCCTGGCGATGCTGCCTTACAGCGACCAGCACAAGATCTAAGGAGCGTAGGCAATGCAAATTATTCTGCTCGACAAGGTCGTGAACCTCGGCAACCTGGGCGAAATCGTCAAGGTCAAAGATGGCTACGCACGCAACTTCCTGATCCCTTCCGGCCGTGCACGCCGCGCCACCGAATCTGCCAAGGCAGAATTCGAAGCCAAGCGCGCTGAGCTGGAAAAAGCAGCCGCTGCCAAGCTGGCTGAATGCCAGGCACTGGGTGCCAAGCTGGGTGGTACCACCATCAAGCTGACCCAAAAGGCTGGTGTGGATGGCCGTTTGTTTGGTTCCGTGACCAACTACGACATCGCCGAAGAACTGGTGAAAGCCGGCTACAAGGTGGCCAAGTCTCAAGTGCGCATGCCCAACGGTCCTATCAAGGTCGTGAGCGAAAGCACCGTGAGCGTGGCTCTGCACACTGACGTGGTGGTCGACATCACCGTGTCCGTGTACGGCGAAACCGCTTAATGGCACTTTGATGGTATGCCCCGGCAACGGGGTGTGCCCTCACCAAAAGCCGCTGGGGCTGGTCCCTTGCGGCTTTTGTGCTTTTGGGACGGAGTTATCCCGCCATTTGCACAGTTTGCCCACAACTTGCCCCCAGCTTTGTCCCTCGACGCCAATGCGGCCACATCGTAGGATGAAAGGCTTCAAGGAAACCACCAATGTCCGCCGTACTGTCCGCCAGCGATAACTTTGATACCGACCGCCAAATCGCCCAGTTGCGGGTGCCGCCCAACTCCATCGAGGGTGAGTCCAGCGTGCTGGGTGGGCTGTTGCTGGACAACGAGGCCTGGGACCGCGTCAGCGACGTGTTGGTGGACACGGATTTCTACCGCTACGAGCACCGCCTGATTTATGCCTCCATCGGTACGCTGATCAACGGCAACAAGCCGGCTGATGTGATCACGGTGTTTGAGCATTTGCAAAGCCAGGGCAAGGCCGAGGAAATGGGCGGGCTGGCCTACCTGAATTCGCTGGCCCAGTATGTGCCAAGCGCCAGCAATATCCGCCGCTATGCCGAGATCGTGCGGGACCGCTCCATCCTGCGCAAGCTGGTTAGTGCCAGCGATGAGATTGCCACCAATGCCTTCAACCCCAAGGGTCGGCCGGTGTCCGAGATCGTGGACGAGTCCGAGCAAAAGATCTTCAACATCGGCGAGCAGGGCAAGCGCAACAAGCAGGGTTTCCAAGGCATGGACACCCTGGTGGTCAACCTGCTGGACCGCGTGCAGGAGATGGCTGACAACCCCAACGATGTGACGGGGGTGCCTACGGGCTTTATTGACTTTGACCGCATGACGGCCGGCCTGCAGGCCGGTGATTTGATCGTGCTGGCTGCACGCCCCTCCATGGGAAAAACCGCGTTGGCCATCAACATTGCCGAGCATGTGGCACTCAATGAAGGCCTACCGGTTGCCATTTTCTCGATGGAAATGGGCGCCGCCCAGTTGGCGGTGCGTATCGTGGGCTCCATCGGCCGTATCGACCAGGGCCATCTGCGGACCGGCAAGCTCACCGATGACGAATGGCCACGCCTGTCGGAAGCGATCGAGAAGCTCCGAACCATCTCCCTGCATATCGACGAAAGCGCGGGCCTGAACTCCAGCGAGGTGCGCGCCAACGCGCGCCGCCTGGCACGCCAGTGCGGCCAGTTGGGCCTGATCGTGGTCGACTATTTGCAGCTCATGAGCGGCAGTAGCAGCGACGGTGAAAACCGCGCCACCGAGCTGGGCGAAATCTCCCGGGGTCTGAAGATGCTGGCGCGGGAACTCAAATGCCCGGTGATCGCGCTCTCGCAGCTCAACCGCTCGGTGGAGCAGCGCCCCGACAAACGCCCCATGATGAGTGACTTGCGCGAATCCGGCGCCATTGAGCAGGATGCGGACATCATCATGTTCATCTACCGCGACGAGTACTACACCAAGGATCAGTGCAAGGAACCTGGCGTGGCCGAAGTCATCATTGCCAAGCAGCGTAACGGCCCCACGGGCACGGTGAAGCTGGCCTTCATGAACCGCTTTACCAAGTTCGAGAACCTGGCCTACAGCGGTGGCGACGACTACTGATTGACGGCACCAAAAGAACGGGGGCTAGAAGCCAAATCGGCCTCTAGCCCCCGTCCACATTGCATCGGCAGCTATTGAATCAATAGCGTTTCTAATCAGTTGGGGTCAGAGCACGTCGCTGCGCGAGTGGTCTGACCCTCAATGTCACAGCACCTCACTCGCAAAGTCCGCCAGGCGCGAACGTTCGCCGCGCGCCAGCGTGATGTGCCCGCCGTGCGGCCAGCCCTTGAACTTGTCCACCGCAAAGGTCAGGCCCGACGAACCTTCAGTCAGGTAGGGTGTGTCGATCTGCGCCAGGTTGCCCATGCAGATGATCTTGGTGCCGGGGCCGGCACGGGTAATCAGCGTCTTCATCTGCTTGGGCGTCAGGTTCTGCGCCTCGTCGATGATCACGTACTTGTTCAGGAAGGTACGGCCGCGCATGAAGTTCATGCTCTTGATCTTGATGCGGCTGCGGATCAGCTCATTGGTGGCCGCGCGGCCCCACTCGCCGGCGCTGGTATCCGTTTTGCCCAGCACTTCGAGGTTGTCGTCCAGCGCGCCCATCCAAGGGCCCATTTTTTCTTCCTCGGTGCCGGGCAGGAAGCCGATGTCTTCACCCACGCTCACGGTGGCGCGGGTGACGATGATTTCGGTGTAGCGGCGATCGTCCAGCACCTGGGTCAGGCCGGCGGCCAGGGCCATCAGCGTCTTGCCCGTGCCAGCGGTGCCGGTCAGCGTGACGAAATCGACTTCGGGATCGGTCAGCAGGTTCATGGCGAAGTTCTGCTCGCGGTTACGCGTGGTTACACCCCAAACCGCATTCTTCAAGTGGTTGAAGTCTTTCAGGGTCTTGAGCACCGCGGTAGTACCGCGGATTTCCGTCACGCGCGCATACAGGCTGGGTTCGCCGGGGGATTCAAAGAAGACGAACTGGTTGATCAGCATGCTGGGCACCACGGGGCCGTCCACCTTGTAGAAGGTGTGCGGGCCTTGTTGCCAGCTTTCCACGCCTTGGCCGTGGGTGGCCCAAAAGTCGGAGGGCAGGGCGAGTGCGCCGGAGTACAGCAGGTCGCCGTCCTCCAGGGTCTTGTCGTTCTGGTAGTCGTCTGTGGCCAGGCCCAGCGCACGGGCCTTGACCCGCATATTGATGTCCTTGGACACCAGCACCACCTCACGCGGCGCGTAGTGCTGGCGCAGAGCCTCCACCACACCCAGGATTTGGTTGTCGGCCTTGCCTTGGGGCAGGCTGGTGGGCAAGGTGTAGTTCAGCGGCTGGGTCTGGAACATCAGCTTGCCGCCCGCGTCCTTGTGGCCGGTGCTGTTGAGTTCGAAACCCGCCGTGATGTCGGCGCCGGGGGCGCCGGCCAGCGTATCCAGCGTACGGCTGGTCTGGCGGGCGTTGCGCGCCACTTCGGTCATGCCCTTTTTGTGACCGTCCAGCTCTTCCAGGACGATCATCGGCAGGTAAATGTCGTGTTCCTCAAAGCGGAACAGGCACATGGGGTCGTGCAGCAACACATTGGTGTCCAGCACAAACAGCTTGCTCGGACCGCTGGGGCCCGTGCGTTTGATGCGGCGGGCGGGTGCAACCGCTCGGGGCGCTGCCGGCGCTGCGGCCACTACCGCCGGGCTGCTGACGGGCGTGTGGGTCAGTGCCGAGGTCTGAACCCGTTTGGTCGACTCTTTGGCGGTGGGCTTTTCACTCAAGCTTGGGGCTGCGGCAGCAAGTGTCTCGACTTGCTGGGCCTTGCGCACAGGGCGGGCTGTGGCACGTGCGGGGGCGTCAAAGTCTTTGGCAGTCAGGCGATCGGCGCGCTTGGACGGGGCGGGAGGCAATGGCATGGAGTGGGCTCGCAGAGGATGAAAAGTGAAAAACCGTAGCCGTAAAAACGAAAAAGCCGCCTTGAGCCAAGGCGGCTTTTTGTGGGAGCGCGGTTGCGACGTTCAACGGCATGAATTCATTATGCATGACTGCCGTGACACGGTTGCTTTGGTGTGCACCAAAACAACAGGCGCGAAAATCAACCCGCTTTTTTGAGGACTTTGACCGCCTTGAGGACTTCGTCCACATGGCCTGGCACCTTGAGGCCGCGCCATTCTTCCTTCAGCAGGCCATCGGCGCCCACCAGGAAGGTGCTGCGTTCGATGCCCTTGACCTTTTTGCCGTACATGATCTTGTTCTTGACCACGCCGAACATGTGGCACATTTTTTCTTCGGTGTCGGCGATTAGCTCAAACGGGAGTTCCAGCTTGGCCTTGAATTCGTCGTGGGACTTCATGTTGTCACGGGAGACGCCGAAAACCTCGGCACCGGCTTTGACGAAATCCTTGTATTTGTCCCGGAATTGCATCGCTTCGGTGGTGCAGCCAGGGGTATTGTCCTTGGGGTAGAAGTACAGCACCATGGTTTTGCCGACGTGGGTGGTGTTGGTCACCCTGATGCCGCCGGTGGCGTTGGCTTCAAATTCGGGCAGGGGTTTGTTGACAACGATGGCCATAAGCAGTTTCAGTCTCGGTGTTGCAGTCCGGTAAGCCGGACTTGTCAGTCGTAGTGAAGGGCGCCAAACGTGACAGCGAATGTCGCCCCAGACCGCAACCCGTGATTTTACTCTGAAAACCACTCCCCAAACCCTGAAGGCTCTAGAGGAATCCCTATACCAGCAGCGCGGCTACCACCTTGCGGCCTTCCCCGGCCAGAAAGTTGAAGGTACGGCAGGCCGCCTGGGTGTCCATGGTCTCCAGCCCGATGCGGCGGCTGTACAGGGGGGCCAGCCACTGCGGGCGTGGAAACTGGATACGCTCGCCACTGCCAAACAGCACCAACTCGGGCGCCAGCGTGGCCAGTTCTTCAAAGTGGGCAATATCCAGCTGGTCGAAGGCCGCGCAGCTCCAGGGTTGGCATAACCCCTCGCTGCTGACAATCATGCTGGTGGTGTATTGCTGGCCATTCACCGCTATCCAGCCAGGGCCGTAACCGGTGATGGACGGACCTTGCAGGGCATCGGGCAAAAGTTTCATGGGCAATGTGCGGGTGTTTGGGGTGGGCGCGGGGTGCGGCGAGGCTGTTGCGCTGCGGAACTGTGGTCAAATTATAGGTTTCACCCCATGCTGAAGACCGCCGGAGGGCCTTTGAAAACCATTCAGAAATCTGCCAAGCTTGCCAACGTGCTGTACGACATCCGCGGACCCATCATGGACGCGGCGCGGCAGATGGAGGACGAGGGGCAGAAAATCATCAAACTCAACCTGGGCAACCTGGCGGTGTTTGGTTTTGATGCGCCTGAGGAAATTCAGCAAGACATGATTCGCAACCTACCCAACTCGGCGGGTTATTCGGACAGCAAGGGTATTTTTGCGGCGCGCAAGGCCGTCATGCATTACACCCAGCAGCAGGGCATCAAGGCCGTGACGCTGGACGACATTTACCTGGGCAATGGCGCCAGCGAACTCATCACCATGGCGACGAACGCCTTGCTCGATGATGGCGACGAGCTGCTGCTGCCCATGCCCGACTACCCGCTGTGGACGGCCGCGACCAGCCTGTCGGGCGGCACCCCGGTGCACTACCTGTGCGACGAGGCCAATGGGTGGATGCCCAGCCTGGACGATATCCGCGCCAAGATCACGCCGCGCACCAAGGGCATCGTGGTCATCAACCCCAACAACCCCACGGGCGTGATGTATTCCGATGAGCTGCTCAAGGGCATCATCACCATTGCGCGGGAGCACGGCCTGGTCATCCTGGCCGACGAGGTGTATGACAAGGTGCTGTACGACGGCATCAAGCACACGGCGCTGGGTAGCCTGTCCGATGACGTGCTGACGCTGACTTTCAACTCCCTGTCCAAGAGCTACCGCTCCTGCGGCTACCGCGCGGGCTGGCTGGTCGTGTCGGGCGACAAGAAGAACGCGACCGACTACATCGAGGGCCTGAACATGCTCTCGAACATGAAGCTGTGCTCCAACGTGCCCGGCCAGTGGGCCATCCAGACCGCGCTGGGCGGCTACCAGAGCATCAACGACCTGGTCTGCGAAGGCGGACGCCTGCGCCGCCAGCGCGACCTGGCCTATGAGCTGATTACCGCCATTCCCGGCGTGAGCTGCGTGAAGCCGCAGGCTGCGCTCTACATGTTCCCCAAGCTGGACCCCAAGGTGTACCCCATCGCGGACGATCGCCAGTTCTTCCTGGAGCTGCTGCGCGAGACCCGCGTCATGCTGGTGCAAGGCACGGGGTTCAACTGGCCGCAGCCAGACCATTTCCGCATTGTGTTTTTGCCGCACGAAGACGATCTGCGCGAAGCCATTGGCCGCATCGCCAAGTTCCTGGAGCACTACCGTGCCCGCAAGGCCGGCTGACTCACTCTGATTTTGATAGCTGCTCGCGCAGTGTTTGCGCGGGCTAGAAGCCTTTTTACCTGAAGAATTTATGAAACCGATACAAGTAGGCGTGATGGGCTTGGGCACCGTGGGTAGCGGTGTGTTCAACGTCCTGCAGCGCAACCAGGAAGAAATCAAGGGCCGCGCCGGCCGCGGCATCGAGGTGACCATGGTGTCGCGCCGCAACACGGCGCTGGCGCAGGAGATCGTGGGCGACAAGGCCCAGGTGGTGGCCGACGCACGCGCGATCATCCGCAACCCCGATATCGACATCGTGGTCGAGCTCATCGGTGGCTACACGCTGGCCAAAGAGTTGGTGCTGGAGGCTATTGCCGCAGGCAAGCATGTGGTCACCGCCAACAAGGCGCTCTTGGCCGTGCATGGCACCGAGATTTTTGCGGCTGCGTCCGCCAAGGGTGTGATGGTGGCGTTTGAAGCGGCTGTGGCCGGTGGCATTCCCATCATTAAGGCGCTGCGCGAAGGCCTGACCGCCAACCGCGTGCAGTGGATCGCCGGCATCATCAACGGCACCACCAACTTCATCCTGTCCGAGATGCGCGACAAGGGCCTGGACTTTGACGTGGTGCTCAAAGAAGCACAGCGCCTGGGCTACGCAGAAGCCGATCCCACCTTCGACATCGAAGGTGTGGACGCCGCGCACAAGCTCACGCTCATGTCGGCGATTGCCTTTGGCATTCCCGTGCAGTTCGACAAGGCCCATGTGGAAGGCATCACCAAGCTGGGTTCGGCCGACATCAAGTACGCCGAGCAGCTGGGCTACCGCATCAAGCTCCTGGGTATTACCAAGCGCTCGGGCAAGGGCATTGAGCTGCGCGTGCACCCCACGCTGATCCCGGCCAAGCGCCTGATTGCGAATGTGGAAGGCGCGATGAACGCCGTGGTGGTGAATGGCGACGCCGTGGGCACCACGCTGTACTACGGCAAGGGCGCGGGCTCCGAGCCGACGGCCAGCGCCGTGATTGCGGATCTGGTGGACATCACCCGCCTGCACACCGCCGATGCGGCGCAGCGCGTGCCGCACCTGGCCTTCCAGCCGCACAGCATGAGCGACACGCCCATCCTGCCCATGGGCGATGTGGTGACCAGCTACTACCTGCGCCTGCGCGTGGCCGACGAGGCCGGTGTGCTGGCCAAGGTTACTGGCATCCTGGCCGAGGCAGCCATCAGCATCGATGCGGTGCTGCAGCGCGAAGCCGACGAGATCAGCGGCGAAGCGGGCACCCAGACTGACGTCATCATCCTCACGCACGACTGCGCCGAGGCCAGGATGAACAGTGCCATCGCCCAGATGCAGGCCTTGCCCACGGTGCTGGCGCCCATCACCCGTATCCGCAAAGAGGAGCTGAACTGATGCGTTACCTCTCCACCCGCGGCAACCCTGACCGCAAACGCTTCTGCGAGATCCTGCTCGAAGGCCTGGCACCGGATGGCGGTCTGTACCTGCCTGAGGCCTATCCTCAGGTGAGCGACGCCACGCTGCAGCAGTGGCGTACCGTCTACCACCAGCAAGGCTATGCCGCGCTGGCGTTTGAAATCCTTTCGCTCTACATCGACGACATTCCCGCCACCGATCTGCGTGCCCTGTGCGCCAAGACCTACACCGCCGAAGTGTTTGGCACGGGCGAGATCGTGCCTTTGCGTCACCTCGAAGACGGCGTGTGGATCGAAGCCCTGTCCAACGGCCCCACGCTGGCCTTCAAGGACATGGCCATGCAGTTGCTGGGCAACCTGTTCGAGTACGAATTGGCCCGCCGCGGTGAAGAGCTCAACATCCTGGGTGCTACCAGTGGCGACACCGGCAGCGCAGCCGAATACGCCATGCGCGGCAAGAAGGGCGTACGCGTCTTCATGACCAGCCCGCACGGCCGCATGAGCCCCTTCCAGCAGGCGCAGATGTTCAGCCTGCAGGACGCCAACATCCACAACATCGCCGTCAACGGCGTGTTCGATGATTGCCAGGACATCGTCAAGGCGGTCTCCAACGACCTGGCGTTCAAGCGCAAGTACAAGATTGGCACCGTCAACTCCATCAACTGGGCACGTTTGCTGGCCCAGGTGGTGTACTACTTTGCGGGCTACATCCAAGCCACTGACAGCAACGCCCAAAAGGTCAGCTTCGCGGTGCCCTCCGGAAACTTCGGCAACGTTTGCGCCGGCCATGTGGCGCGCCAGATGGGCTTGCCGATCGACAAGCTGGTGGTTGCCACCAATGAGAACGATGTGCTGGACGAGTTCTTCCGCACCGGCGTGTACCGCGTGCGCGGCACGGCTGACACGCACGAGACCTCCAGCCCGTCGATGGACATTTCCAAGGCCAGCAATTTCGAGCGCTTTGTGTTCGACCTGCTGGGTCGCGACGGTGTGCGCGTGAAAGCGCTGTTTGGCGAGGGCCTGTCCAAGACCGGCCAGTTTGACCTGAGCGCCGACCCGGTGTTTGCAGAGGCTGCCGCCCGCTACGGCTTTGTCAGCGGCAAGAGCACGCATGCCGACCGTCTGCAAACGATTCAGGACACCTGGAGCCGCCACGGCATGGTGATCGACACCCACACGGCCGACGGCCTGAAGGTGGCGCTAGAGCAGCACACCCCCGGTGTGCCCATGGTGGTGCTGGAAACAGCCTTGCCCATCAAGTTTGCCGCCACCATCGTCGAGGCCCTGGGCCGCGAGCCGGAGCGCCCCGCCAAGTTCAACGGCATCGAAGCCTTGCCCAAGCGCGTGCGCGTGATGGAGGCCGATGTGGCCGCCATCCAGGCCCTGATCGCCAGCGAGTGCGGTTACTGAGCCAGATAGACACCAAATAGCTGTCTAGCCCGCGTGGAACGTGCGCCAGCAGCTATTGAAACCATAGCAAACATACGGCATGTCCACCGCTCCCCGTAAACCTTTGATGCCGCTGGACGACGCGCTGGTGCAGCTGCTGGCTGGCGTGCAGCCGCTGGCGCAGTGGGACACCGTGTCCACCATGGAGGCCGATGGCCGCGTGTTGGCCCAGTCCATCGTGTCGGGCCTGCAGGTGCCGCCGCATGACAACAGCGCCATGGACGGCTATGCCGTGTGTGTGGACGATGTGCTGGCCGCCACCGCGGGCTTGCCCGTTTCGCAGCGCATTGCGGCGGGCAGCGTAGGCACACCGCTGCAACCCGGCACCATTGCGCGCATCTTTACCGGCGCCCCGGTTCCGTTTGGGGCCGATGCGGTGGTGATGCAGGAGGACTGCAGCGTGCAGGAAGCTCCTGATGCCCAGGGCGCGACCCTGGTGCGCATCAACAGTGTGCCGATCCCGGGCCAGAACATCCGCCGTTCCGGCGAAGACGTGCGCCGCGGTGACGTGGTGCTGGCCGCAGGCACCCGCCTGGGGCCCGCCGAACTGGGTCTGGCCGCCAGCGTGGGCATGGCCCAACTGTCGGTGGTGCGCAGGCCCCGCGTGGCGTTGTTCTCTACCGGTGACGAGCTGGTGATGCCCGGCGCCGTGGCGCCGGCCCACATGCCGCCGGGCGCGATTTACAACTCCAACCGCTTTTTCCTGAGCGCCATGCTGCGCCGCATGGGCTGCGAGGTGACGGACCTCGGCATCGTGCCCGACCAACTGGACGCGACCGTGCAGGCCCTGCAGCAGGCGGCCGCCAACCACGACGTGATCCTGACCAGCGGCGGTGTTTCGGTGGGTGAGGAAGACCATGTCAAGCCCGCGGTGCAGGCCTTGGGCGCGCTGCATCTGTGGCAAATCGCCATCAAACCCGGCAAGCCGTTTGCGCATGGCACGGTGGGCTCTGCCCACTTCCTCGGTCTGCCCGGCAACCCGGTGTCCAGCTTTGTGACCTTTATGCTGCTGGTGCGGCCGTTCCTGTTGAAGCTGCAGGGCGTGGGGGATGTGGCGCTGCGAACCATTGCCGCCCGGGTAGACTTTGAGTGGCCGCGGGCCGACAAGCGCCGCGAATTCCTGCGCGTACGCCGCAACGACCAAGGCGGGTTGGATCTCTTCGATAACCAGAGTTCTGGCGTGCTGACCTCGGCTGTGTGGGGCGATGGCGTGATCGACACCCCGCCCGGTGAGGCCATTCCGTACGGCGCCATGGTGCGTTACATCCCGTTCAGCGAGCTGCTGGCATGAAGGTCACAGTGCGTTACTTCGCATCCGTGCGAGAAGCCATGGGTACGGGCGCCGAGGTGCTGGACACGCAGGCCCCCACGCTGGCCGCACTGCGTGCGGAACTGGTGGCGCGCGGTGGCGCTGGGGCCGACGCCCTGGCCCCGGGCCGTGCGGTGCGCATGGCGTTGGACCAGGTCATGAGCCAGGAGTCCGCACCACTTACTTCCGGTTGCGAAGTCGCTTTTTTTCCGCCTGTTACCGGGGGCTAGCCCCCAAAGCAGCGCTCAGTGCAACCAACCGCGCGGTGAGTTCGGTGGATGCCGCCGTCATGGGTGCGCGCAACTCGGCTTGTATCCATCCTTGCTGTGCCAGCAACGCTTTGAGTGGCCCCGGGTTAGGTTCGGCAAACAGGGCTTCCATCAACGGCAGCATTGGCCGCCACAGCGCTTGCGCCGCCGCCAGTTCCCCACGCACCACCTGCTGCATCAGCGCCACCAGACGCGCCGTGTGCACATGGCCACTGGCTGCAATGGCACCCGTGCCGCCCAGCGCCAGCGTAGTGAAGATATTGGCATCGTCGCCGGCCAGCACCTGCAGCTGCTCGTCGGCGATCAACGCCTGGGTCTTGGCCAAGTCGCCACCGCAGTCCTTGATGGCCATGATGTTGGGGTGCCGGGCCAGTGTGCGCAGCGTGGCCAGCGCAAGCTGAACCCCGGTGCGTGCCGGAATGTCATAGACCACGACGGGCTGGGTGCTGGCATCGGCAATGGCGGTGAACCACTGTACCAGCCCGGCCTGCGAGGGCCGGATGTAGTGGGGTGCGGGCACCAGCAGTCCGGCCAGCTTGCGGGAATTCACGGTGCGCACCCAGTCCAACGTGTCGGGCAGGTGGTAGCCCGACAGGCCCATCACCAGCGGCAGGCCCGGTGCGGCCTGTGCCACGGTGTCCAGCACGGCCAAGTGCTCGTCCCCGCTTAAAGCAGCAGCTTCGCCGGTGGAGCCGCAGACCACGATGCCCGCAATGCCCTGTGGCAGCAGGTGCTGCACGAGTTTGCGCAGGGCCAAATGGTCCACGGCATCGTTATGGAAGGGGGTGACCAGTGGAATCCAGAGGCCAGAGAAGGTAGCAGTAGCGTGCACGCGAACATCCTTTGCAGAAACAAGACCGATGGAAAGAACCATCGTCAGCTGTGCGGCGGGGTGCGTTAAACGGGGGAGGGTGTTGTTCGCAGTTCCATCGCTCATCTGAGGACGGAACCGCAGCTCCGGTCAAATGAGCTTGGGTTTTTTGGATTTGTTCGCAGCCACCACACGTGCGCCGACCAGGGCCAGAGTGGCCGTGGCGAGGAGTGCGGTGAATGCGAACATGGTCATCATCCTAGCACGGTGCCACAATTCGGCCATGCATTCTGAAGCCGCTTCCCCCGCCCGTGTCCGCATCCAGCAACAGCCTTTTGATGTAGCGCAGGAGATTGCCGCCCTGCAGGTGGGTGACCCGCGCGTGGGGGCCGTCTGCAGCTTTGTGGGCACGGTGCGTGACCGCAATAGCCCCGGCGCCGCGGGCTCGGTACAGACCATGGAGCTGGAGCACTACCCCGGCATGACCGAAAAGTCCATCGAGGCCATGGTGGACGCCGCCTTCGCCCGCTTTGACATCCTGGGCGCCCGCGTGGTGCACCGCGTGGGCGTGCTGTGGCCCACCGACGGCGTGGTGCTGGTGGTGGTGACCTCGGCCCACCGCGGCCAGAGCTTTCAGGCCTGCGAGTTTTTGATGGACTACCTCAAGACCCAGGCCCCGTTCTGGAAGAAGGAGCAGACCGCCGAAGGCGCCCATTGGGTGGATGCCCGGGTGAGCGACGACGCCGCACTAGCGCGCTGGGGCATCGAGGCAAGCAACGCCTGAGCGCCCTGCGTCAAAAAGCGTAGCAGCCGACGCCCGAAAACAGGCCAAATCCGGCCCTGTCCCTCTACAATGCCGTGGGTTTACGGGTCAGAACGTTGTCCGCGTTTGCCCGCTTCATCTCTCATTCAACAAGGGCGGGCATGGATCTCCGGCTACCTGGGCTGCGTTGGTGTGTTGCGGTGGTCGCTGCGCTGTGGAGTGCCTGCGTTTGGAGCGCGCCCTTGCCGGTGGACTACCGCTGCGACGGCCTCTCTGCAGAACAAGTCATCCAGACGACGGCCCACGAGGGCTGGACCGCGGCTGCCGATGGAAAGGCGCCCGTAGGGGCCCAGGGCCAGTCCTGCTGGATTCGCATCGCCAGCCTGCCCCAGGGCCACGCGCTGGAGACCGTCAACCGCTTGTCGTTTGCCGACCTGAATGTGCAGCGCGTCAACATCAACCTGTTTGATGCCCATGGCAAGCCGCTGGGCCAAGCCCTGCGCCTGGGCCGAAGCAGCGGCGTGCTGGTCACCGGCTTGCGCGCCATCTTCACCCCCGATGCAGCGGCCGCCTTCCCCTTGTACGCCCGCTTTGAGCCCGCTGCGGGCGCTTTGGCCTATCCGGGTCTGGCGCGCACGCTGTTGGTAGAAGCCGTGGTGCCCGAAGACAGCCTGCGGGACGAGCAGGGCGTGGACCTGTTGAACCACAGCGGTGCCGTGTTTCTGTTCACCACGGCGCTAGTGGCCTTGTTCTTTGCCATCACCCTGCGCGATGCCAACTACGCCATCTACGCGGTGTACGCCGCGCTGCAATCCATCACCATCTTCACCAAGAGCGGCTTGCCGTTTGTGCTCAATGTGAGCTCGCCGCTGTGGCTCAACGCCTGGATTTTCAATTACCTGGTGGGCGTGCTGTCGGTGTTGCTGAGCGTGCGCTTTGGCCGCTTTGCCAAGCACAGCCCGCGCACCACCAAGGTGGCCTATGGCGTGGCCGCCATGTTCGCCGCCATGATTCCCATGCACTACCTGCTGCCAGGTGTGGCCAATGTGCTGATCTACGCGCTGGTGCCGCTGCACTTTCTGGTGCTGCTGACTGGCAACTGGCGCGGCTGGCGCAAGGGGGAGCGTGGCTGCGGCATTTTGCTGTTGGGCCTGACCCCGATTGCCGCCTACTGGCTGACCTTTTTGCTCTACAGCGTGGTGTTGCATGAACCCATGCCCACGGAGCTGGCGCTGGGCTCCACCTTCGACTTTGTGCGCACACTGCTGCTGCCGATTGCGTTTTGCTACGGCATTGCCGAACGCACGCTGCGCCTGCAACGCGAGACCGCGCGGATGGCCCGGTTTGACCCACTGACCGGGTTGCTGAACCGCGAAGGCATACGCCAGTATGGCCAGCTGATGATCGACGAGGGCCAGGTGCCCTGCGTGCTGATGCTCAACGTGGAGCGCTTTCACGCCATCAACGAAACCCTGGGCCCCACGCTGGGCGACCGCATCCTGCAAGAGGCGGGCAAGCGCTTGCTGGCCGTGTGCAAGACCCATTCCACGGCCCGCGTAGGCCGCATGCATGCGGACCAGTTCTGCCTGATCTACCCCAGCCAGCTCACGCTGGTATCGGTGCGCGAAGAAATTGAGTACGAGTTCAACCACCCGGCCGAGGTGGAAGGCCAGGCGGTGGACATTGCGCTGGCGGCGGGTGCTGCCTTGGTGCTGGCCAGCCAGCCATCTATGGCCCAGCTGCTGCGCAATGCCGAGATTGCACTGGACGCCGGCCGGGCTCAGCACAAAAACTGGATGGAGTACCGCGCTGATCTGGAGACCAGCCAGCGTGCGGATCTGGACTTGCTGTCTGAGCTCAAGCGCGCGGTGGAGGCCGGTGAACTGCGCCTGTACCTGCAACCTAAGGTGCGGCTGGCAGACGGTGCGGTGCAAAGCGCCGAGGCCCTGGTGCGCTGGGAGCACCCCCGCCGTGGCCTTATACCGCCGGCCGAATTTGTGCCGTTTGCCGAAAAGACCGGGCGCATCACGCTGCTGACGCGCTGGGTGCTGGAAGAGGCCATGCGCATGGTGGCGAACTACCGCGCCCTGGGCCAGCCCTTGCAGATCTCGGTCAATCTCTCGACCTTTGACCTGGGCGAAGCGGGGTTTGCCGCACGCGTGGCCGCGTTGGCGCGTGACACCGGGGCCGACCCCGCAGACATCCGCCTGGAGATCACCGAGAGCGGCGCGATGCAGGACCCGGCCGCCGCGCTGGAGGTGATGAATGCGCTGACCGGTGCGGGCTTCAGCCTGTCGATTGACGACTTTGGCACCGGCTATTCATCGCTGGCCTACCTGCAAAAAATGCCAGTGGCCGAACTCAAGATTGACCGTGCCTTTGTGCGCAATGTGCGCGCGGGGACGGACGAGGCCTCGCTGCTCGAATCCACCATCGCCCTGGGCCACCGCCTGGGCCTGAGCGTGGTGGCCGAGGGCGCCGAGAACGCCGAGGAATGGGTGCTGCTGCGCTCCATGGGCTGCGACTACGCCCAGGGCTGGTATGCGGCCAAGCCCATGCCGGTCAAGGATTTTGAACACTGGTGTGCTGCACAGGTTCCTTTTTTGCCATAACTAAAAACGATAGGGAGAGTGGGCTATGCACTGGCTGTCACACGGTGTTGAGCAACTGATCGCATCCTGCACGGACGAGGGCTATGCCCCCGACGTGCTGGTGGTCGGGTCGGGCTATGGGGGCTCGGTGGCCGCGTTGCGGTTTTCCGAGCGCGGCCAGAGCGTGGCTGTGCTGGAGCGTGGCAACGAGTACGTAGCGGGCGAGTTCCCCACGGACTTTGGCCAGTTTGGCGGCTTTGTGCGCGCCGAAGTGGGCGGCGACCTGGAGCGCGAAAAAGGCCCTGCCGCCATTGGCTACGAAGACGCGTTGTTTGACTTTCGGGTAGGCACGCGCGCCACAGCGCTGGTGGGCAATGGCCTGGGCGGCGGCAGCCTGATCAACGCGGCCGTGGCCTTGCGCCCCGATGCCCGCGTCTTCCAGCAAGCGGCCTGGCCCGCGCCGCTGCGCGATGCATCGCTGGATACGGACTATGCGCTGGCCGCGCAGGTGCTGGAGGTGCAGACTCCGGAAGCGCAGAGGGCCTCGCCCGCCTGCGTGCCGCAGCAAACCCTGAAGTACCAGCGCCTGCAAGACATTGGCCGGGCCGCAGCCAAGCGCTTCGCCAATGCACGGTTGTCCGTCACCACCGAAGATGTGCCCTTGGGCATTGAGTTCCGCAAGGACACGCCGTTGGACCTGGGTCCGCGCAATGCCTGCGTGGGCTGCGGTGACTGCTGCTCCGGCTGCAACCACGATGCCAAGCTGAGCCTGAACAAAACCTACCTGCCGCGCGCCGCCAAGCTGGGCGCGCGCCTGTTCACCGGCGTCAGCGTATTGCATGTGCTGTACCAACCCCATGTGGCCCACCCCGGGCGCGACTGGGTGGTGCACTGCATACGCACTACCGAGCGTGGGGCCTGGGAAGCGTCGTTTGACGCCCCCAAGGTCCCGCTGAACGACCGCTATGAGTTTGTGGTGCGCACAGGCACCGTGGTGCTCAGTGCGGGCACCTTTGGTTCCAGCGAAATTTTGTTGCGTTCCCACAAGCTGGGCTTGCCAGTGGCACACACCTGGCTGGGCCGGGGCATTTCAGCCAACGGCGACGACCTGAGTGCCGCCTACGACCTGACGGAGACCGCCAACGCCGTTGGGCAGGGCAGTGGCCCCGCATTGCCCCAAAAGGTGGGGCCCACCATCAGCGGCGTGATCCGTTTTCATGACCACCTGGACCACACCCAAAGCACGGTGACCGAGGACGGGAGCATTCCTGGCATGTTGTCGCCCATCGTGGGCCAGGCGCTGGCCACGCTGGGCATCCTGCCCCAGCTGGCACGATTTGGCCTGCGCGGCAAAGCCGGGCAAGACCCGCTGGCCGTGCGGCACGATGCCACGGCGCGCAGCCTGGTGATGCTGGGTATGGGCCACGATTCTTCCGCCGGTCGGGCAGAGCTGGCCAGCGCGTATGCGCGTGTGCAGTGGTCGTGGGGCAAAGACGCCCAAGACCCTGCACCGCTGCTGCACCGCAGCCGCGCCAGCAGCGTGGAAGGCGCAGGTGCCGAGTTTTTGCCCAACCCCGCCACCGGCGTGCTGCCAGACAAGATTGCCAGCGTGCTCAGTGGCCCCCAGGGCGACACCAGCTGGATCACCGTGCACCCGTTGGGCGGCTGCCGCATGGCAGGCTCGGCCGCGGAGGGTGTGGTGAACCACCTGGGCCAGGTCTTCATGCCCGATGGCCGGGTGCACAGCGGCTTGCTGGTGATGGATGGCTCGGTCATTCCCACTTCGCTGGGCGTCAACCCCTTGCTCACCATCACCGCACTGGCGGAGCGCGCCTGTCGTTTGTGTTTGTTGCTGGCACCGCCGCTGGCAGAGCCCACGCAACATGTGCTGCCGCAGCATCCGCCACGGCAGAAGTCTGTGCAGGCCGTGCCGGACGCGCCACGCGGTGCGGTGCTGGCCGAAGTGCTGCGTGGCACCTTGGCGTCCACCGCGAATGCGCAGCTGCCGACTTGGCTGCAACCGCAGGGCGATGCGACCACCGTGCCCGCAGCCCTGTTCCTGGAAATGGATGTGCAGGACTGGACGCAGCTGTGGCAAGACCCCACGCATACGCTGCACGCGATACCCGGCACGCCCACGGCCAAGCGCCTGACGGCATCGCGCGTGGTGGTGGACCGGGCTGGAGCCCCCCCGCTTGTGCTGCAGGTCACGGGGGGGCAGGTGCAGATGTTTGCCGAGGTGCAAGAGTGGGTGGGCGCGCGCATCAGCCGAGCTGTCCGAGCGGGGCTAACGTACGGCATCGCCCGCTGGTATCCCGATTTCAAACACCCCAAAGACCCCAAGCTGGAGCGGCCCGGCCCCGGCTTTTGGACCACGCTGCACGACGGCGCCATGATGCTCTGGAACGCCAGCGCTGCGCGTACGTTTGCGTACCGGCTGGAGCTGCGCGACCCCAGCGATGGCCAACAACGCTACCGTCTGGAGGGCACCAAGTTCATCCAGCCCGCGCTGGGCTGGGGCGAGCTCTGGCAGTGGGGCATACGCAAGCTGCGCCATGGCGGCTGGCCCGCGCCGCAGCGGCGCAGCGTGTGGGACCAGCTGACCCAGCTGGACGTGCGCCTGCTGCAAGCGAGCGATGGGGCCGAGCTGGCCACGGGCCGCTTGTGCATGGATATTCCTGAGATGGTGCGGCGCATTGCCCCGCAAATGAAACCAGGCCCGGACACGGTCAACGCGCTGGCCGCCTTCATCAGCTACCCGCTCATCGTGCTGCGCTATGTGGTGAGCTGCCGCATGCTGGACTTCCGCCTGCCGGACTACAAACCCGACCTGCCTGCCAAAGACCCGCTGGCGGGTCCGGACGATGGCCATTTCGAACTCTCGGCCGACCTGTACCCGCCCATCCAACTGGCGGGCGGGCAGGTGGTGCTGCCGCAGGCTCCGGTATGCCTGACCGTTCCCCTGCGCGCCAGCACCCAGCTGCCGCCCGACGGTGCACCGCCCAAAGATAGCACTGACTGGATTCGCGTAGGCCTGGTGCGCTACGCCCAGCCGCAAGTGGAGTCCAGCGTCACGGCCCAGGGCCTGCGGCGCTTCAAGTCCATCGTGCTGCTCAACGGTTTTGCGCAAAACACCTTGCCCTTTGTGGCCGAAGAGTTGGGTGAGCGCGCCTTGGCTGCGATGCTCTATGCCCAGGGCTGGGATGTGTGGCTCATGGAGTACCGCGTCAGTCCGTTTTTGCATGCGTCCACCCGCCTGTCCAGTATGGACGACATCGGCGCCAGCGACATTCCTGCGGCCGTCAACCACGTGCTGAAAACACTGCAGGAAGAGCGCAAGGACGCGCCGCTGCTACCCGGCCAGATCAGCGTGTTCAGCCACTGCGTGGGGTCGGCGTCCACCGCCATGTCGTTGCTGGGTGGGAACCTGACCCACCCCCATGGGCAGCCCAAAGTGGCGGCGGTGCTGTTTTCGCAGTTCCAGCCCTATGTGATTGGCTCAGTCACCGCGCAGATGCGCCTGCAGGTGGCCTCGCTCATGGTGAATGCGTTGGGGCTGGAGTTCGTCGAGTTTGCTGCGGGCACGGCGCAGGCCGATGGCTTGCATGCGCTGATGGACCGCTTCTTTGCCAGCTTTGCCTACGACGAGCACGAACGTTGCCCCGGTGAACACGACCTGCGCGTGCCGCACCCCGACAGCACCTCGTGCAAGCGCATGGCGGGCTTTTTGAGCCGCTTGTTCCGCCACGACCAGCTCATCGAGAGCCAGCCGGGCCGCCCCGGTACCCATGAGAAGCTGGACCTGTACTTTGGCCGCACCAACCTGGGAGTGTTTTTGCACGGTGCCAAGTGCGTGGAGTACGAACACCTGGTGGACGCCGATGGCCAGAACATCTATGTGACCGATGAAAACGTGCGTCGCTACCTGGGCATGCCGGTGATGTTGCTGCACGGTGCTGACAACGTGCTGTTCGACAAAGAATCGCTGGAAGAAACCAAGCGCCAGTTCAGCCGCGCCTTTGGTGCCGAGCGCCTGTCCACCCAACTGGACCGCTTCTTGATCGCGCCAGACCATGCGCACTTTGACTGCACCATCGGCAAGCGCGCGCCCGAGGTGATCTTTGGCGAGGTGGTGGACTTTTTCAACCAGGCCCAAGCCGCCGAGCTGCCCGCGCCCGCCACCCAAAACCGCCTGCGCGCACGCCTGCCGCGCACCGGGCCGATTGCCGGCTGGGTGCGCCGCGAGGGTGCCCAGACCCTGGTGCGTGTGTGGATGGAGGTGGACAACAGCCAGGCGGATACAGCCGTGGCCGCGATGACGCTGCTCTCGGTAGGCCGCCAGCGCGTGGTGCACGCCTGGAAGCTGCACAGTAGCCCGTTGGAGGGGCTGGTGGGTGTGAGCACAGGCGCGGCGCCCGACCAGAGCATCGTCTACGCCGTGGCTGATGTGGCGGTACCCGCGAATTGGGTGGGCCCCATCACCGTGGCCATGGTCAGCCTGCACAGCATTGCGGCCGACGCACCTACCGGGCTTGACGCCGCAGTGGCCCACCACTGGCCCGAGAGCTGGGGCGCGCCGGTAACCGTGGACGAGGTAATGCAAAACGGTGGCCGTAGCCCCGTGCCTACGGCCCAGGGGCCGGCGCCCGAGCCGCAGACTAGCGCTGCGCAGCGGGTAGACGCGCCGCCCAGGCCGCTGCTGGGCGCGGGCGCGCAGGAGTGCATCAAACCGATACCGATGGATTTGACCGTGCAGGATGCGGTGCTGCTGTTGCGCCCCCTGGCCCACCTGGTGGGTGAGCAGCGCGCCATCGCCCTGCGCGCGCAGCCGGGCACGTTGTCGCGCCAGCGCCGCAGCCTGCGGTGGATGGGCGAGTGCGTGCTGCGCTTGCGCGGCATCACACTGGTGCCTGGCGCCAGCTTGCGCTTTGTGGCGTCCACCTGCCGCCACCCCGGCATCACCGAGCTGGAAGCCGCCCGCAGCGACCACACGCTGCAGGCGCTGGCCGCGCAGCAGCGCAGCCAGCCGGCGTCGTTCATGTGGATGCTGGGCGACCAGATCTACGCCGATGCGCGTGCCGGGCTGGCGTCCAGCGCCTCGCCCATCGAGATGCTGCTGCCGCGCTACCGCGAGGCCTTTGGTTCGGTGGGCTTCCGCCAGCTGGCGCGCAGCCTGCCGTTGTACATGGTGATGGACGACCACGAAATTGGCGACAACTGGAGCCGTGACGAGCCCCGGCTCAGCACCGCGCGGGCCGTGCTGTCGCGCAATGCGCTGAGCGCGTTTGCCGCCTTCCAGCGGGCCCATGGGCCCGAACCTTTGGGCCCGCAAGGGCACGACGGCGCCGTGTCGCATGAGGTGGCCGCATTCCTGTCGCTCAACACCCGCATCCACCGGGACCGCGCACTGGGTCCGCAGGGCCAGCGGCGTATTTTGGAAGAGGGGCAGTGGCTGTTGCTGGAAGACTGGCTGCTGGCCGAGCAGGCGCGCGGCAGCCACCCCAAGTTCATCGCCACGGGCTCGGTCTTGGCGCCCGGGGTGGTGCAGGCAGCGGGCAGGCCGTCGCCGCGCGACAGCGACAACTGGCAGCTGGTGGAGCCCGAGCGCCGCCGGGTGCTGGACTTCATCGCGCAGCACAAGATCAGCAACGTGGTGTTCCTGTCGGGTGACTACCACTGCAGCGCCACCGCCACGATCGTCTTCAGCCATAGCCCGGTGCGGGCCTACGCGCTGGTCACACCGCCGCTGCACGCGCCGCTGCGCTTTGCCAATGTGTCGCCTGCCGACGTGCTGACCCACGAAGTGGTGCCGCTATTGGGCGGCCAAGCCGATATCCGCGCGCAGGCCTGGGACGGCGATGGCTGGTTGGCCTGCGAGGTGCAGCGCCAACAGGCCGGGGGCTACCGGTTAACGGCGCGCTTTACCACCTTGCGCATGGACGCAGCAACCCCAGAGCAGGTGAGTGAGGTCTGGGATTTGGCATAGCGCTGGTGGTTGATCTGGGTCAACATAGGCGCAATCGAGGTGCAATGGAGGGCGCTGCTGGGCGGTTACCGTGCGTTGGCGCACTTGAAAAGGGGCCGGTAACCCCCAAGCTGGGATGCATCTGGCCTTTGCGCCACAGGAGCACACATGCGAATTGAAAAACTGACGACGAAATTTCAGGAAGCCCTGGGCGAAGCCCAGACGCTGGCCCTGACCCACGACAACGCCTACATCGAGCCCGTGCACGTGCTGGCCGCCATGATCCGTGTGGACGATGGCCCCAAGGCGCTGATGAACCGTGCCGGTGTCAATGTGGCGGGGCTGCTCGCTTCTGCCGAGGCGGCCATCAAACGCCTGCCCCAGGTGCAAGGGCATGAGCAGGTGACGGTAGGCCGAGACATGGTGAGCCTGCTGCAGGCGGCCGAAAAGGAATCCATCAAGCGCGGCGACCAATTCGTTGCGGGCGAGCTGTTCTTGCTGGCGCTGGCCGACCACAAGGGCGATGCGGGCAACCTGGCCCGCGCCAATGGCCTGACCCGCAAGAGCCTGGAGGCCGCCATTGACGCCGTGCGTGGTGGGAAAAACGTGGACAACGCCGATGCCGAAGACCAGCGCGAATCCCTCAAAAAATACTGCATTGACCTGACCGAACGCGCCCGCCTGGGCAAGCTGGACCCGGTGATCGGCCGTGACGACGAAATCCGCCGTGCCATCCAGGTGCTGCAACGCCGCACCAAGAACAACCCCGTGCTGATCGGTGAACCCGGCGTCGGCAAGACCGCCATTGTGGAAGGCCTGGCTCAGCGCATCGTCGCGGGCGAGGTGCCCGAATCGCTGAAGGGCAAACGCGTGCTGAGCCTGGACATGGCCGCACTGCTGGCCGGCGCCAAGTTCCGCGGTGAGTTTGAAGAGCGCCTGAAGAATGTGCTGAAGGACCTGGCCAAGGACGAAGGCCAGACCATTGTGTTCATCGACGAGCTGCACACCATGGTGGGCGCCGGCAAGGCCGAGGGCGCCATGGACGCTGGCAACATGCTCAAGCCCGCGCTGGCCCGCGGCGAGCTGCACTGTGTGGGCGCCACCACACTGGACGAATACCGCAAGTACATCGAAAAAGACGCCGCGCTGGAGCGCCGCTTCCAGAAGATCCTGGTGGGCGAGCCCACCGTGGAAGCCACCATCGCCATCCTGCGCGGCCTCAAAGAGCGTTACGAAGTGCACCACGGCGTGCAGATTACCGACCCCGCCATCGTGGCCGCGGCCGAGCTCTCCAACCGCTACATCACCGACCGATTTCTGCCGGACAAGGCCATTGACCTGATCGACGAGGCCGCGTCCAAGATCAAGATCGAGCTGGACTCCAAGCCCGAGGTCATGGACAAGAAAGACCGCCGCCTGATCCAGTTGCAGATCGAGCGCGAAGCCGTGAAGCGCGAGAAGGACGATGCCTCGCAAAAGCGCCTGGAGCTGATCAACGAAGAGATCACCGCGCTGCAAAAAGAGATTGCTGACCTGGACGAACTGTGGAAGGCTGAAAAGGCGCAGGCCCAAGGTTCCAAAACCCTGATGCAAGAGGTCGAAAAGGTGCGCTTCCAAATCAAGGAGCTGACCGATAAGGGCGATTTCAACAAGGCTGGTGAGCTGCAATACGGCAAGCTGCCCGAGCTGGAAAAGCGCCTGAAAGACGCCCAGGCCCAAGAGGCTGACAAGACCAAAGACGCCAAACACGGTGGGCGCACCCAGCTGCTGCGCACCATGGTGGGCGCCGAAGAGATTGCCGAGGTGGTGAGCCGCGCGACGGGCATCCCGGTCAGCAAGATGCTGCAGGGTGAACGCGACAAGCTGCTGCAAATGGAAGGCAAGCTGCACGACCGTGTGGTCGGGCAGGACGAAGCCATTGCCGCCGTGGCCAATGCCATCCGCCGCTCACGCTCGGGCCTGAGTGACCCGAACCGCCCCACAGGCTCCTTCCTGTTCCTGGGCCCCACGGGCGTGGGCAAGACCGAGCTGTGCAAAGCGCTGGCGGGCTTCATGTTTGACAGCGAAGAGCACCTGGTTCGCGTCGACATGAGCGAGTTCATGGAGAAGCATTCGGTGGCCCGCCTGATTGGTGCGCCCCCCGGGTATGTGGGCTACGAGGAGGGCGGCTACCTGACGGAAGCCGTGCGCCGCAAGCCCTACAGCGTGCTGTTGCTGGACGAGATCGAGAAGGCCCATCCCGACGTGTTCAACGTGCTGCTTCAGGTGTTGGACGATGGCCGCCTGACCGACGGCCAGGGCCGCACTGTGGACTTCAAGAACACCGTGATCGTGATGACCAGCAACATCGGCAGCCAGCTCATCCAGAGCATGGTGGGGCAGGACTACGAGGATGTGAAAGAGGCGGTGACCGGCGAGCTGAAGAACCACTTCCGCCCCGAGTTTTTGAACCGCATTGACGAGACCGTGGTCTTCCATTCGCTGGACGCCGCCAACATCGCGTCGATTGCCAAGATCCAACTGGCCACGCTGATGGGCCGCTTGGCCAAGATGGACCTGACGCTGCAGGTGAGCGACGCCGCCGTGGCCGAGCTGGCCAAGGTGGGCTTCGACCCCGTGTTTGGCGCGCGGCCGCTCAAGCGTGCCATTCAGCAGCGTATCGAGAACCCGCTGTCCAAGCTCTTGCTGGAAGGCAAGTTCTTGCCCAAGGACACCATCAATGTGGGGGTGGACCCCATCCAGGCGCCCGGGCAGTTCAGCTTCAACTGAGCGGTTGTGGGGCGGGGTTAGATGCCTTTTAGGCCTCTAGCCCCCGTGGAATATGTGCGGGCAGCTATTGAATTGATAGTGAGTTTCGGGGGCTGCTTGATAGATCACTTTGCGTAACGGTTCAATTGCCGGCCGGGCTGCTGACTTTCCGTGTCTGTAGCTAGGTGTTTTCATTCGTCAGTCACAGCTAACCAGCCGACAAGCTGCCTTTTTCTGGAGATTAACCACTCGAATTGGCAGAAAGCAGCCGATCATGCAGCTGAGGAGAGTCACCAAATTCAGGTCGACCCACTCAGGTAGGATCTAACGCTTCATGCGTCTAAGACCTTTTTCAGTCCCAATCAAACATCTAGTTGGGGGTGGGTGCTTTTTACTTGCACCTATGCTTACTTGGGCAGGGACTTCCAGTCCCTTTGATTTAGGCCCCATCCTTGTCATCATCGCGGTCTTGGTCTTGCTCGCTGTGGTGTTCTCGATCTTCCTGATCGCAAAAATATTTCGTGGTCGACTAAGGCTGCCAGCAGTTTTGGTTGCGTTGGTTGCATGGGGCATGCTCTACGAGTCGAAGCTTGGTGCACCCGGACGTGCGTTACATGCTACGCAAAACGAGAGAATGTCAGCCTATGCTCAATGCAACACAGAGTTAGCCGAGTTGCGTCTAATGCCAAACGGTGGCTTTTTTGAGGTGGATGGAATCCTCGATGAAGTGGCCGCTTTGAGGCAGCGCCATATCCTGACATTGCTCGCCGACAGACGTTTGAAATTTGTTGAACTTATGGTTCAAAGAAGACCGAACGGTCAAGTAGAAATTGCATATCCTGATGGAGACGGTGAGAGTGGCTGGGCTGTCAATCTGCCGGTCGGGTCTTTCGTTCGATTGGAGCTTTCTCGTGATGGTGACAGTAAGTGCTTGGCTGAGACCGCGCTGCCATATGGATTGAGTGGAAAATTCAATACGCCACCTTTTCTCCCGGATACCTGCTTGGCCGCCACTTATTCAAACGCACCGACTGCTAGATATTCCATTGCATTTGTGAACGCAACCCAAAGTACCTCGAAAGACTTTGTCAACTGGCTGCTTACGGATAGAAAAAGCAATACCGTTTTGGCGAAATTGACCGACGTCCGGCCCGATCCGTGGGTGAATTCTGCAAGGGATTTATCTAGAGATCAAAAGAATGTAGATATGTCCTGCAGTGCGCGCCATACAGCATTGGTTGATAGGCTGCGCGCAGTCGATGGAGAACCTCTTCACCCTCAGGTGCTCGCCCGGACCGTGGTAGTTGCAAACCAGCCCCCAAAACAACTCGTTGAGAGAGTTCTAGATTTCCAAGTGATTCGCCCTGTTGCCGAACTATTTTCGGTTGATGACCAAGAATATTCAAAAGTGATGAGTCCTTGGAGTATTCGAACCGAATGGCCACGGACAACTAATAAAGCTAAGAGCTCAGGATTTGCTTCGTATAACCGTGAATTGGTGGATTGGGAGAGTAAAACTCTTTACCGCCTTCAAACTGGAAGTGAGGGGGGCTATCCGTGGGACGCATATGCTTGGGGAAATGGCTTTTTGGTGTGGTCGGGCAACACAGACTGGGGTTCCGGTACGCCGCAGCTTCTTGCGTTCTACTCAAAAAGTGGCGAGTTGGAGTGGGCCAAGCAAATCAAAGTAGAAAATTTTCCCTCTGCGAATGCTGAATACGGCTGTACGGGTTCTCCACGTGCCGTTCAGTCGTCTGAACGGGTTGTGAGGTTCTATCAGGGATGCAGAGTAGCTGAGCGTGGAAAACAGCGCATTCCGGGCAAAGACCATGAAGGAATTATTTGGAGTATTGATGTGAGGGAGCTTTTGAAGTCAAGTCAATCAAGCAGGACCGCCCAGAAGATTTCAAACTAAGGCGTACTAATAGCAGTTAAGACGATTGGGGTAGACGATGTCAGGAATCAGAGTTACACCGGAAAATTCACCACGATTGAGCACTGCCTGCCCAAACAGCGCGGCCACGCCAGTGCTTGAAGATTAGTGTTCGTAGAGGATTTCTGGATGCGACATCGTTCTCGATGATTAACGCTTGAGCTCACGGTAAAAGTTCTCATGCGAACCCAGCAACAGCAGCATCCGCGTGCCGGGGTCGTATTCGTAGGCCAGCAAGGTGAGCTGGCCCACACAGGCGAATTTGTAGATGAACACGCCCGCTAAATCGCCTTTCTTGGCTTCACCCAACGTCGGGTCGCACACGATGGCGGCCACGGCGTCGTCTACATCCGCTTTCTGGTTGCTGTGCAGACGCTTGTACGCGCGCTTGAACGAGGCGCTTTGCAGCACCCGTATGTTGGCGTTCATTCGCTGCGGCTACCTTCCGGCACAAACTCGCTGGCCAGAGTAGGGCCCTCCGCGCGTGCAACGATCAGGTCGCGGACAAAGTCAATCGGCAGGTCGGGGTTGTCGAGTGCGGTGCGGCCCACGATGGCCCAGAACTCGATCTGGCCGGCGATAGTGCGCCGCTCGGCCTGGGCTTGCGCTCGGGCTTGGTCGTACAGGGTGTCGTCGATGCGGACTGGCATGCCCATGGTTGTGCCTCCTACGGTTTTGCTACAAAAGTAGCTAAATTGTAGTCAATGCGAATATGTATGCCAAATGAGCTTCTAGCCCCCATGGAATATGCGCGAGCAGCTATTGAATTGATAGTAATGCAGCCTACTCATGCATCCCACTGCACACGCCGCGCCAGCCGTTCAAACGCCATGTCGGCAGCCACGGCCAGTAGGCCGACCAGCACGGCACCCTGCAGTACATAGGCGGTGTTGAAGCCCGACAGCCCCACGATGATGGGGGAGCCCAGCGTATTGGCACCTACGGTGGAAGCGATGGCTGCGGTGCCGATGTTGATGATGACCGAGGTACGCACGCCCGCCACCCACAGCGGCAGGGCCAGCGGCACCTGCACCTGCCACAGCAGTTGCCATGGCCCCAGGCCCAGCGCGCGGGCTGATTCCTGCACAGGCTGGGGCACGGCCTCTAGCCCCGCAATGGTGGCCTGCAGCACGGGCAGCAGCCCGAAGATGGACAGCGCCAGCAGCGCGGGCAGCTCACCAAAACCCACCACCGGCACCGCCACGGCCAGCACGGCCACCGGCGGAAAAGTTTGGCCCATGGCGGCAATGGTTTCCAGCAGGGGGCGGAAGGCTTTGCCGCTGGGGCGCGTGGCGCCCAGGCCGGCGGCAGTGCCCATCAGCACCGACACTGCGCTGGACAGCAGCACCAGGCCCAGGTGCTGCCACAACAGCTCGGCCAGCGGCTCCTGCAGGTAAACCGGCCGCTCCAGCGCGGGGAACCAGGCGGCAAACAGCGGCTGGCTGTGCGGCAGGCCATAGGCCAGCGCCAACAGCAGTGCGAGCGTCCAGACCAGTCGGTCGCGCCACAGCGCGGTACGCAGGGACTCAGTCATGGGCAGCGGGGGCCAGCAGGTCGGCCGCAGTCACCTGGCCCACGGTGGCGCCGGCGTCGTCCACCACGCGCAGGGCCGATACCCCATACACCGCCATGCTGGAGATGGCTTCGCGCACGGTGGCGGTGAGGGCAATGCTGGCCTCGGCAGGCGTGTCGAGGGAGGCAGGCACCACAAGCGGCGTTACCAGGGGAGCTATGGGCCGCAGCGACAGTAGCTTGAGCCCGCGGTCCGCCCGGCCCAGAAAGTCTGCAACAAAGTCATCCGCAGGGGCCGAGAGCAGCTCCAGCGGCGTGCCGACCTGGGCGATCTGCCCCTCGCGCAGCAGCACAATGCGCGTGGCCAGCAGCAGGGCCTCATCAATGTCGTGGGTGACCAGCACGATGGTTTTGCCAGACGCCTGGTGCACGCGTTTGAGTTCCAGCTGCAGCGCGGCGCGCGTGACCGGGTCCAGCGCGCCAAAGGGTTCGTCCATCAGCAGCACATCGGGGTCGGCAGCCAGCGCGCGCGCCACGCCCACGCGCTGTTGTTGTCCGCCCGAGAGCTGGTGCGGCAAGCGGGTGCGGTACTGCGCGGGATCCATGGCAAACAGGGTCAGCAGCTCGGTCACACGGGCCGCGATGCGTTCGCGGCTCCAGCCCAGCAGCTGTGGCACGGTGGCAATGTTGCGCTCCACCGTCCAGTGCGGGAACAGGCCCACCGACTGGATGGCGTAGCCCATGCGCCGGCGCAGGTCGCGCACGTTGAAGCTGTAAATCTCTTTGCCGTCCAGCAGGATGCGCCCACCGTCGTGGTCCACCATGCGGTTGATCATTTTCAGCGCGGTGGACTTGCCCGAGCCCGAGGGACCGATCAGCACCACCAGCTCACCGCGCGCAATGTTCAGATTCAGTCCGGCAATGGCCGTGGTGCCGCCGTAGGATTTGCGGGTGTTGTCAAACGTGATCATGCGGTGGGACTTTCGAGCAGCGCAGCCAGCGCCTTGAACAGGGCATCGGCCAGCACGGCCATCAGCACAATGGGCAGTACGCCCAACATCACCAACTCGTTGGCGGCGCTGAACAGGCCGTCAAACATCATGGCGCCCAGCCCGCCTGCGCCCACCAGCGCGGTCACTGCGGCCAAGCCAATGGTCTGCACCACCGCCGTGCGCAGGCCCACCAGCAGCACGGGCAGCGCCAGTGGCAGTTCCACCCGCCAAAACAGCTGCCAAGCGCCCAGGCCCATGGCGCGGGCCGAGGTGGTCACCGCCACGGGCACCTGCTCCAGCCCGGCCAGGGCCGAGCGCACGATGGGCAGCAGCGAATACAAAATCAGCGCCAGCACCGCCGGTGCCAGGCCCACACCGCTGATGCCAGCGCGCCCCAGCAGCGGATAGGTGGCCGCCAGCCAGGCCAGCGGCGCCATCAGCAGGCCAAACAACGCAATCGACGGAAGGGTCTGGATGACGTTGAGCACGGGGAACAGCGCCTGCCGCAGCCGCTGCGCCCGCGCCATGGCCCAGGCCAGTGGCAGGCCCAGCAGCACTGCGGGTAGCACGGCCAGCACCACGATTTGCAGATGCCGCAGCACAGCCGCGCCAAACACATCGCTGCGGTTGGCGTATTCCTTGAGGATGGACAAGTCTTCGCCCCAGCCCATGGCCAGCAGTGCCAACAAGGGCAGGGTGGCCATAGCCAGCGCAGCCAGGCGGGGCAGGGTGCGCAGCTGCAGGCGGCCCACCGCGTCCAGGCAGGCCAGCCAAGCCAACGCCATCAGGCTCCAGAAGCCGGCGCCCAGGGCGGTGCGGGCAAGTGGGGATTCGGTGTGCGCCACGGCCGTGGAATGGTGCGCCGCCAGCGCCCACAGCAGCGCCAGCAGCAGGGCCATGCCCGTGGCCACCAGGCCTTGTGTAATGTGGCCTTGGGGGCGCAGCACAGCCCAGACCAGCGCCGCAACTGCCAACGTAACAGCCAACCAGGCCGGCGTTGCCAGCAGTTGCGCCAGAAACACCGGCTCACCCGAGAGCAGCCGGTTAGGCGCCACGCGCACAAAGGGCAGAGCCCAGGCGGCACCCACGCCCAGCGCCAGGCAAACCGCCAACACCGGGTTGCGCGGTGGCGCGTGCGGCGGCTGGCCCATGGCAGGCAGCGCGCTTATTTGATGAATCCCTTGCTGCGCAGGTAGTCGGCGGCCACCTTGCGGGCGTCCTGGCCTTCGATCTGGATGCGCGCATTCAGCGTCTGCAGCGTGGGGCCGTCCAGTGATTTGAAGATAGGCGCCAGCACGGTGGCAATGGCGGGCGTGCGTTTCAGCACCTCTTCACGCACCAGAGGAGCGGGGGCGTACACGGGTTGCACGCCCTTGGGGTCTTCCATCACCACCAGGCCCAGCGCGGCCACGGGGCCGTCGGTGCCATAGGCCATGGCCGCATTCACACCCGACGTTTTTTCGGCCGCGGCCTTGATGGTGGCGGAGGTGTCGCCCCCAGCCAGCACCAGTGCCTGGTCGGCACGCAGTTTGAAGCCGTAGGCGGCCTGGAAGGCGGGCATGGCATCAGCCCGCTCCATAAACTCGGCCGAGGCGGCCAACTTGAAAGTGCCGCCCCCCGCAATGAACTTGCCCATGTCGTCCAGCGTGTGCAGCTTGTTGGCCGTGGCCACGTCCTTGCGCACGGCAATCGCCCAGGTGTTGTTGGCGTTGGCAGGTTCCAGCCAGACGACGTGGTTTTTCTCCAGGTCCATCTTCTTGGCCAGCTCATAGCCCGCGCGCAGGTCTTTCCAGGCCTTGTTGCTCTCGTCGCCCAGCATGAAGGCGCCGTTGCCGGTGTATTCGGGGTACAGGTCGATTTCGCCGGCCAGCAGTGCGGTGCGCACCACCTTGGTATTGCCCAGCGAGACCTTGTTTTCGGTCTTGATGCCGTTGGCCTCCAGCGCCAGCACCACGATGTTGCCCAGCAGCTTGCCTTCTGTGTCGATCTTGGAGCCCACGCGCACCGCGGTTTGTGCGTGTGCGGCCCCCATGGTCATCAGGCCAGCGGCCGCAATAAGAACCGTGCGACGCAGAAAATGCAGAGGTGTTGCCATGGGATGTTCCTTTCAGGGTGGGGCACAGGATAAGCGAAACCCATTACCCCCGGAAGCCCTTTGGCGCCTTGGCCTGTGGTGCAATGGGACTACTAATTGTTGATTGACAGGAGTCCCCATGAAAGCTATCTGGAACGGCACCGTGATTGCCGAAAGCGACGACACCGTGTTGGTAGAAGGCAACCATTACTTCCCCGCCAGTGCCCTGAACCGCGACTATGTGCAGTTCAGCAACCACAAGACCAGCTGCGCCTGGAAAGGCCAGGCCAGCTACTACTCGCTGATGGTCAACGGCGAGATGAACATCGACGCCGTCTGGTACTACGCCGACCCCAAGGCCGAAGCCGAGATGGTGCGCGACCGCGTCGCGTTCTGGAAGGGCGTGCAGGTCACCGCGTAACCTTCTGTAACTTATATTCTCCCCATTAGCAAAAAATAGGGCCCGCAGGTTGCGCACCGCGGGGCCTGCAACGGTGGGGAGACCGATGAGCATGAAGACCTGGTGTGTGGTGGGCCTGGCCCTGATGGGCGCCGTGGCGCATGCGGGTGTACTTGAGGGCGCGGAAGCCTATGGCAAATCGCGCTACCCTGAGGCGCGCAAAGAACTGACCGAGCCCGCAGTGCAGGGCGATGTGGAAGCCATGGCCCTGATGGGCGACATGCTGATGCGGGGCCTGGGCGGTACCCGCGACGAACTCAAGGCACGCGAATACATCCTCAAAGCCTATGAGGGCGGATCGCTGCGTGCCACGCACACACTGGGCGTGATGTACCTGAACGGCAACCTGGTCACCAAAGACGAAAGCAAAGGCGTGGAGCTGGTCAAAAAGGCCGCCGAACTGCGCTACCCGGCGGCCCAAGCGCTGTACGGCGTGTGGCTGACGCGCGGCCTGTACGGACAAGAAAAGAATGAAGTGGTGGGCCTGACCTGGTTCAACGAGGCCGCGGCGCAAAACGACCCGCTGGCCATGAACTGGCTGGGCGACGCCTATGAATACGGCAAGTCCGGCGTGGTGGCTGACAGCCTGGTGGCGCTGGACTGGTACAAGAAAAGCGCCGAACGCCTGAACGCGACCTCCATGGTGTCGGCCGGGCGCATCTACGCCATGGGCAAAGGCGTGACCGCCGACGGCGCCGAGGCCCTGCGGTGGTTCAAAAAAGCGGTGCTGCAGAACAACTACAACAGCTACACCTGGATCGCCAGCGTCTACGAGTTTGGCCGCGGCGGCATTGCCAAGTCCGCCAGCCAGGCCTACGCCTGGTACCTGGTGGTGCCAGCCAATGCGCCGCCCGATGTGGTGAAGGCTGCCAACGAGGGCAAAGACCGCGTAGCCAAGGTGCTGAGCGCGACCGAAGTGGAAGAGTCGGTGAAGAACTCCAAAACCCTGGTGGCCCAAACCATGTTTGCCGAGCTGTCCGCCATGGTGGCCCGCCCACCGACCACGCCCGTAGTGCAAAAAGGGGTGTACGGCAGCGGCGTGGTGGTCAGCAAGCGCGGCGACATCGTGACCAACGAACACGTGGTGCAAGGCTGCGAAAAAGTGCGCGTGCAGCCGCTGGGCCTGGATGTGAAAGTGGTGGCCAAGGACGCCAAGAACGACCTGGCCCTGCTCAAGCTGGAGGGCGCGTTGCCACCGGCCATCAAGTTCCGCGCGGGCAAGGGCGTGCGCCTGGGTGACGAACTGGTGGCCATTGGCTACCCGCTGCGCGGCCTGCTGTCGTCGGGCCCCATCGTTACCACCGGCATTTTGAATGCGCTGAGCGGCGCCAACGACGACACCTCGGCCTTCCAGATGTCGGCCACGGTGCAGCCAGGTTCCAGTGGCGGGCCGATTGTGGACAACACTGGCGCGCTGGTGGGCATTGTGCGGGCACGCCTGCTGCCCAACGGCCCCATTGCGGCGCAGAACGTGAACTTTGGCATCAATCTGGCCACCGTGTCTGGCTTTCTGGACGCGCATGCGGTGGACTACACCGTAGGCCCCGCCACCAGCAAACCGCTGAGCGTGAGCGACATTACGGCCCAGGTGCAAAAGGCCACGGTGCAGGTGGAGTGCTACTGAGTTTTGAAGAGAAATGGCCTATAGCCCCCGTGGAATATGCGCGAGCAGCTACTAATTTGGTAGCAAATATTCCTTCGCGCAGCGCATGGTGTGCAATGGCCTTGTAGGAGTACTCCTACGCCAAGTCGGGATTTCGTCCTCTGGTACCAACCGCGTGCGTCAGCCACACTGACGACGTGGTTTATTAAGTCACCACGTAAGGAAATTCCATGAACTCGTACCCAATCTCTAGCAATCAACCTCGCGTATGGCGCCTGCATCCAGTGATTGCAATCGCTGCAGGCTCAGTGATTTTGGTCAGCCTGCTTGGCGCCGCTGCCCTTACCGGAATTCTTCCCAACTCCAATGCCACGGCGCCAGCGGCTGCTGCCGTCAGTGCTCCGGCAGATGTGTCGGCGTCTCCTGCACATACTTCGCTGCAGAAGGCTGGAAGCCAGAAACAAGCTACCCAAAAAACCTCCATGCAGGTGGCGACTAATTCCGGTGTCCCTGCGCAACCCGCTGCTGCCCCCGCCGCTCCGGCCCAGAAAAACAGCGTAGTCGGTATCGGTGTAGGTGCTCTAGTAGGCGGTGCGCTGGGTAGCCAGATTGGCAGTGGCGATGGCAAGACCCTTGCCACCATTGCCGGTGCAGTGGGCGGCGGTTACGTTGGCAATGAAATTGCCAAGAAGAACGCTGCTCCTTAAACCTTTGATCCGCTAGATGGCTTGCCGCCACTGGCGGATCTGGTCCACCGTGGCGGTGGCGCCGCCGCATACGATGAACAGCACGTTGCGGAAGGGCGCCAGCGCCGCGTTGGCTTCATAGGCCAGCGCCAGGCTGGCGCCGCAAGCGGGTTCCACCAGCACGCGGTGGTCGTTCAGAAAGCGTTCACACGCATCCAGCGCGCTCGCGTCTGACACCAACACACTCTGCACCGGGCGCTGCTGCGTCCATTGAAAAGCTTGTTCGCACACGCGCTTGGCGCCCAGCGAACCGGCAATGCTGGTGATGGCGTCTAGCGCCAAGGTGTGCCCGGCCTGCATGGCCGCGTGCAGCGACGCGGCGCCATCCGTTTCCACCGCAATGATGGGCACCTGATCCCATTCATTGCGCGCCATGCCCTCGGCCACGCCCGACAGCAGGCCACCACCACCCACTGACAGCACCACCGCATCAGGCACCACGCCCGCGCGGGCCACTTCGTCGACCATGCTGGCGTGGCCGGCCCACAGCAGCGGGTCATCAAACGGATGCAAAAACGCATCGTCCGGCCCCACCAGCGACAGCGCCAGTTCATTCGCCTCTTGCCACGACGCACCGTGCACGATCACGTCCGCGTTCTCCAGCCGCAGCAGCTCCTGCGCCCGCGCCGTGGTGGTCTGCGGCACGACCACCGTCACGGGGATGTTCAGCACGCGCCCCGCATACGCCACCGCCATGCCCGCGTTGCCGCCAGACGACGACACAAAACGCCTGGCCCCGCGTTGCGCATGGATCTGGCAGGCATATCCAATGCCCCGAATCTTGAAGCTGCCGGGCGGCTGCAGCGCCTCCATCTTTAGCCAGATGGAGCGCTGTGCGGCGAGGCTGAGGGCGCGAGATTCTAGGAGAGGGGTTTCTAGGTGCAGGATCATTTGAGTATGGTAGTCGGCTTAGTAAAGCAGGCGCTAGTCCTGTTTGCTTAACCATTGCAAGGTCCGTTAAAGCAATACTGGTCGCTGTGACGGAGCTCTGTTTTGTTGTTCTCACTTACTATGGCGGAATACAAAACGGAGGGATTTCAAATGTCTGAAAGAACATATACGGAGGAAGAGATCCAGGACTTGACGGATCGAGTATTTCTTTTGAAGGAAAAACTCGAAGCCGGCAAGATGCGCTTCGCCGAACACCTTGTTGATGACTTTAAGCGAAGCTACGAGTCCATTCGACTTCGTGCTGACGGGAAAGTCGATCCAACAACTGTGGATGGGCGAATTCGCGCCTCAACCCTCGCCCTACTGGCGATGAAGCAACGTGAAGAAATGAAGAAATCAGCTAGTTTGCAGGATTTGCAACAGGCGTATTTTGATTTTCTGTTTGAGCAATTGGGTTGGCTTTACGACGAGATGAAAAGAAGAGAAGTGCCGCCTCATGTCGTTGCAGCTCACTTTGCATCAGATGACCAGTTCGTTGAAAAGTTAGTCGGGGGCCTACCGGAGTTTGAAGGAGCGATCAAAGCATTTTGGGAAACCGCAAGTGATATTTCTGAATACCACCTGCAAGATGGCCAGCAGTTGAAATCAATTTTCTCAGGTGACTTATTTCCATTGCACAGCGAGAACGTGGTTTCGACAGCCGGGTTGTACATCGACACCATTGTTTTACCTTGTCCGATACTTCGAATTGTCCCATTGGCAGGAATACTGCCTCCGGCAGAGGTGGCCAGGTTGTTTCTCAAGCACGTTCTGACGGCAATGACCTATAGGGATATTGCAATTGCAGACGTGTCTCCACCTATTGCGCTTATCACCCCTAATCGTGATGACGTAGAGGGTCGTGGGCGCACAGGTCTGATTGAGAGGGCCACTCCAGTAATGGTGAAGCATGGCAGCCGTCTTTTTGGGAGACCCTTTAATGATTTCGAAGAGCTTCATGCGTTTTGCAACGAACTCAAGAGCGTGGAGCAGGTCTTGAAAGAACTACGCTGTCCTGAGCGATTACTTTTTGACACCAAGTGGGGCGTTGACCCGGAGGTTCAATTGCGTAGAGCGATTGCCGAAAACCCGATTCTTCCAAATATGGATAAGAACATTGCGGGGCAGCAAATAATCGCCGCGTGTCTAGGGCGCATGCCGCAAGCAATGGCGGCGGAGGATGCCGCATTTCAATTTGGAGGATCACCGCTCATTTCTGCACCGACTTCGTGGAATTACTACACGTGGCTGCTCGAATATCAAGGAACTTCAGCGGCGGAACAGGCTGGAAATCGGGAGGCTCGACATGTTGTACGTGCGTTGACTGCGGAAGCAAATATTAATTTGGAATGGTTGGGAAATGTTCCCCCAGAATCAGTTCTTCAAATTCGAAGGAACGGCCAAGCAGAAGAGTTGCGGATGCTTCTTTCCAATGGAATTTCAGATCTTCTCAAAGTCAATCCAGACAACTACTTCAGGACTGCTGATCAAGTTGTTGAAAACATTGATATCGCTTTCAGGAAACACCAAAAAGACCTTTCTGATGCAAAAAGGAAAAAGCTCAGCCTTTATGGCATTGATGTTCCTACATGTCTAGCGATTGGAGGGATAGGAATCGCCGGAGCAGTGACGGGCAACGTACCTCTCCAAGGGGTTTCTGCTTTTTTCGGCATAACCGGACTCACAACACTAAAGGACATCAAAACCAAATACAAAGAAATATCAGCGGCAGACAAGGCAAGGCGTGCCTCGCCGACAGGCATACTTTTCAAGCACCTAAATTGAGACAATGAGCTGGAAGTGCATGACTTTCAAATGCGCATCAACCTCGTCACAGCTCCCCGCGCCTCCGCCCGCAGCTCCCCCACATCCACCCCACGCAGCACATCGTTCTCGACGACCTGCTGCCCATTCACCCACAGCCCCTTGAGTGTGGACAGCCCGCCACTTGCTGCCGGTCCCACGGCCACGTCGTGCAGGCCAAAGTAGCACGGGCAGTCCAGTGCATAGAGGTCTATGTCGGCGGCCATGCCGGGGGGCTAGCGTGTCAATGGCGCCGAAGCCCACGGCCACGTGTTGCCAACGTGTATGGATCGCCGCATACTGCGCCAGCAGTGCTCGCAGAAGCGCTTGAAGCTAAGGCGTTGGAAATCAAACGTTTTGGGTTTCAACAGGGAGATATCTATGAAGTTGCTGAAAAATCGCTCCATTGCGACACGCATGCGCTTGGGCTTTGGCCTGCTCATCTTGGTGAGTATTGCGGTGGCCCTGTTCGGGCGCCTGGCCCTGGACCAGGTGGGTGGCCAGGTGCGCGCACTCACGGAACACAACCTGGTGGTGGTGACTGTGCTGTCCAACATCAAAGACAACGTCAACCTCACGGCCCGCGCCGCCCGCAACATTGCGTTGCAGACCGACCCCCAGGGAAAGTTAGTCGAAAAAACCGTCATTGACGGCAATCGCACCTCCACCCGCGCCTTGCTCAAGCAGCTGGAAGATTTGCTGACGCTACCGGAAGAGCAGGCCAAGCTCAAGGAAGTGACCACCAAGCGCCTGGCCTATGCGGCCAAGGTGGACGAATCGGTGAAGTTGGGCTTGGAGGGCAATAACGAGGCTGCGCGCGACCTGCTGGTGGGGGACGTGACACAGCTGCAAAAAGCCTATTTCTCTGAACTCGATGTCCTGATTGCCCTGCAGCGCGAGCGGATGGAGGATGCGCGCCGATCCACCGATGGCACGGTGCGCCAGGCTGGGTATGCGATGTTGCTGTTGCTGGTGGTGGCCATGGTGTCGGGCACGCTGATTGCCAACTGGACCGCTAGCAGCGTGACACGCCCGCTGCTGGCAGCCGTGCATGTGACGCAGCGCATCGCGCAGGGGGATCTGAGCACCCATGTCGAGCCCGAGGCCAAGGACGAGGTGGGGCGCTTGATGGAGTCCCTGCGGTCGATGCAGGAGTCGCTGCGCAATCTGGTGGGGATGGTGCGCAGCAGCAGCGATGCTGTGGCACTGGGTGCCTCCGAAATCGCAGCCAGCAATGGCGACATGTCGCATCGCACGGAGCAGCAGGCCTCCAGCCTGGAAGAAACCGCTGCGGCCATGGAACAAATCTCCACCATGGTGCGCAGCAGCGAGAGTTTGGCGCAGCAGGCCAATGACTGTGCCCAGGTGGCCAACGGTGCCGCAGCGCGTGGCGGTGACGTGGTCAGCCAGGTGGTTAGCACCATGTCCCAGATCAACGTGGCGTCTCAGCGTATCTCCGACATCGTGAGCGTCATCGACGGCATCGCGTTCCAGACCAATATCTTGGCACTCAATGCTGCGGTCGAAGCGGCTAGGGCAGGGGAACAGGGGCGCGGGTTTGCCGTGGTGGCCTCGGAAGTTCGTAGCTTGGCACAACGCTCGGCTACCGCTGCGCGCGAGATCAAGACCTTAATCAGCAGCAACGTGGAGAAGGTCGATGCGGGCTCGCGTCTGGTGGAGACAGCGGGCGCCAACATGGCCGATATTCGCGAGCAGGTTGGGCGTGTGGTGACCCTGATTGCCGAGCTGGGCACCATGTCGTCATCGCAGAGCCGAGACATCGTGCAGGTGAACCAATCGGTGGCCCACCTGGACCAGGCCACCCAGCAGAACTCTGCCATGGTGGAGCAGTCTGCAGCGGCGGCCGACAGTTTGAGTCAGCAGGCGCGGCTGTTGGTGGAGGCTATCAGTGCCTTCCGGCTGCAGCCTACTGACCGGGCATTTGTCGCCGCTTAGGCCTGTGCTAACCCGAGAAGCTAAAAGAAGGGATACGGCCCCGGATACTGGCCGATGTAGCTCGTATGGCTAACCAGCCCATGCGCGGGCTGCCACAGGTGCAGCATGCAAGCTGCAGGGCCGATGAAAGACTGGGGTATGGCATCGGGCGCCAGCTGCAGCGCGATCTCGGTGGTGGTGCTGGGGCAACTGGCCACTACGGTGCCAGCCCAGCGCCGCAGCATGGGGCGGTGCACATGGCCGCAGAGCACGGCCTCCACATTCGTCACGGTTCGCAGTACGGCTTCCAGGGGCGCCGGGTCGCGGTAGCGGTACTCATCCAGGTAAGGAATGCCGCTCACAAACGGGGGGTGGTGCAGTAGCACCAGCGTGGGCTTGTTCCTGTCGGCCTGCAGCGTGCTCTGCAGCCACTGCAGGCCCGCGGCATCCACCGCGCCATGGTGTTGCCCCGGCACGCAGGAGTCCAGCGCAATGATGCGCACCGGGTAGTCGTCCACACAGTAGTGCAGCGGCCCCTGGGTGGGCAGGTAGGTGTGTCGGGCAAAGGCTGCGCGAAACGCTTCACGGTGGTCGTGGTTGCCGGGCAGAACCAGGTAGGGGATGGTGAGTTGCGATAGCAGCGCAAGTGCGTGCGCGTATTCCTCGGGCTCACCGTAGTCCACTAGGTCGCCGGTGATGACCACCAGGTCGGGCCGGCGGTCGAGCTGGTGCAGGTGGGTGATGGCAGCCGTCAGTGCGCGGTTGGAGTCGGCCACGCCGCGGTACAGCTCGCCGGGCGGGCGCACATGCGGGTCAGACAGTTGGGCAATCAGCACAGCGGCTCCACAAGAATCGGGCTTTGATGGCCCCATAGCATGCAATGAACAGGCCATGGCCATGATACGGCGGCGCATATAGCGACGCGGCGCGCAGCCGTTACGATGGGTTGATGTCTCCCACCACCCGTCGCGTTGTACAGGCAGCCCTGTTTGAAAGTATTGCCATCGCCGTGGTCACGCCCACCCTGGCGCTGATTTTTTCCCACCCTCCGGGTTCTGCCTTTGTGTTGTCGGCCATCATGTCCAGCATTGCGCTGGCCTGGAACTATGTGTTCAACATGCTGTTTGAGCGCTGGGAGGCTCGCCAAGCCGTGAAGGGCCGCACGCTGTTGCGGCGCATTGCGCATGGCGTGGGCTTTGAAGGCGGGCTGACCGTGTTTTTGGTGCCTGTGATGGCGTACTGGCTGGACGTTTCCCTGTGGACGGCCTTGGTGGCCGACCTGGGCATGCTGGCGTTCTTCTTTGTCTACACCGTGGCCTTTACCTGGGCTTTTGACAAAATATTCGGGTTGCCTGCGTCGGCTGTGGGCTCACCGTCTTGAAGGAACTATTGATGAACTGGATTGCCAAACCCTTGAAGTGGATCATGCTGGTGTCGGGTGTGCTGACCTGCACCATGCTGTACGCCGCCATTGACCCGCAGGGCGCGCTGCGCAATACCTTTGGCGCCACGCTGGAGGGGCCATTGGCCGATATCGTGGTGCGCAACTGGGGCGTGCTGATCGCGCTGGTGGGGGCGCTACTGATCTACGGCGCCTACCGGCCCGCCAGTCGCCCGCTGGTGTTGACGGTGGCGGTGGTCAGCAAGTTGGTTTTCATCGGGCTGGTGCTGGTCTATGGCCAGGCCTACCTCGGCAAGGCGGGCCTGGCGATCGGCTTTGACCTGGTGGTCGTGTGCCTGTTTATCTTGGGCCTGGTGCAGGTGCTGCGCCAGCCAGCTAAGAGATAAATAGGCCTCTAGCCCCCGTGGAATATGCGCGAGCAGCTTCTATTTCGATAGCAAGCTCGCAGGGCTCAGGCCGACACCTTGTTCTTCAGGCGCAGCAGGCTCAGGCCCAGCAGCACAAACAGCCCACCCGAGACGCGGTTGAACAGGCGCTGTTTCAGCGGGTTGGTCAGCTGGCCTTTGAACAGGCGCGCCACCAGCACGTAAAACAGGTGCGAGAGCAGCGACATGGCCACAAAAGTACAGGTCAGCACGGCCACCTGCTCAAACACTGGCGCATCGGCCGTGATGAATTGGGGGAAGAGGGCAGAGAAGAACAGGATGGCCTTGGGGTTGGTGAGTGCCACGCCCATGCCTTGCCCGTAGAGCTTGCGGCTTGCCGGGGCGCCAGTCGCTTGTGTGGCCGACTCTGCCGCGGCGAATGACACCGCCTGGCTGCGCCACTGCCGTATGCCCAGGTAGATCAGGTACAGCGCACCGGCCACCTTGAGCACGGTGAACGCCAGGGCCGACACCGCCAGGATGGCGCCCATGCCAGCCATGGCCACGCCCGAGATGATGAACAGGCCCGTGGCATTGCCCAGTGAACTCGCCACCCAGTCCCGTTTGCCATGCGCCATGGCGTTGGAGATGGCCAGCAGCACACCGGGGCCGGGGCTGAAGCACACCAGAAAAGCAACGCCACAAAAAACCAGCCAGTTGGAGAGGTGCATGGGCGTCAGTTTATGCGACGGTGGGCCGCGCCTGCAGGCTGCGCAAGGTCGCCAGACAGGCCTGGGCGACCTCGGTGCCCTTTTTTACGAAGTGCTCGCGGTAAAAGCGCAGGTGCTCTTCGTGCTCATGAAAATCGCGGGGTGTCAGCACAGCGCTGAAGACCGGTACATCGGTGTCCAGTTGCACGCGCATGAGGCCGTCGATGACGGCGGTGGTGACAAACTCGTGCCGGTAGATGCCGCCGTTAACGACGAGGCCGCAGGCAATGATGGCGCCATAACGGCCGCTGCGTGCCAGGCGCTGGGCGTGTAGCGGGATCTCGAAGGCGCCGGGCACTTCGAAGTGGTCCACCTGCTCGGGGGAAATGTCTTGTCGTTGCAGTTCGGCCTTCGCGGCCTCGGTGCTGCTGGTGACGATGTCGCGGTGCCACGAAGAACTGATGATGGCAATGCGCGGCGAAGAAGTCTGATTCATGGTGGTCTCAAAAGAGGGTTAACAAGAATCAGGGCGCACGCAAACGCAGAGACAGGCATGCGCAACGGCGTGCCTGTTTCAGGTGTGCGCGATCTCTTTCATCCGGACTATGACCGTCGGCTCTGGCATCTCACCAGATCTGCTGACCCCACGCCCGCAAAGGCTGGTGTGGGCGCTCGCGGGCTGCTGTGGTCAAGCCACAGATACCGCCGGTGGGGAATTGCACCCCGCCCTGAGAACGCGGCAACCCTTGCGGGCTGCGGGTCGGATTTTAGCTGCGGGCCAGAAAGTGGCTGGGCGGCTTGCCCATGCTTTGCTTGAACATGGCGGAAAACGCGCTGTCGCTGGCATAACCCGCAGCAGCGGCCACTTGGGCAATGGGCACGCCGCGTGCCAGCTGGGGAAGGGCGTGGGCCAGCACCGCCTGGGTGCGCCATTGCTGGTAGCTGGTGCCCAGCTCGTCGCGGAAGAGCCGCGCTACGGTGCGCTCGCTGGCACCTATGTCGGCCACCCACTCCTTGAGTTGCGATTTCTCTGCCGGGTCGCGCAGCACCGCCTCGCACAGCGCGCGCAGGCGCTTGTCGCCGTGCTCGGGGTGGGGCATGGGCACGCCCAGGGCCTGGGTGTCGGCGCGGGTGGTTTCGTCAGCGGTCAGGGCCATCAGCGCGTCATCGCGCGGGCCGGGTTCGCTGCCTTCCAGCGCATGGACCAGCTCGCGCAGCAGCTTGCTCACTACCAGCACGCGGCATTCCGTCCAACTGGCGGGCAACACGCTGGGCGCCATGTCCACGGTGCGTAACTCCGCGGTTTCTAGCACCACCACGTTGTGCTGCACGCCCGGCGGAATCCACACCGCGCGGCTGGGCGGCACGATGAAGGTGGTCTGCCGCTCGCCCTGCGTCACCGTGACCTGCATGAGCCCGCTGGCGCAATAGGTGAACTGCGACCAGGGGTGCTGGTGGGGCTTGATGTGCGCGTCCATGGCCAGCGAGCGTGTCCGGCTGCGCACCGGGCGCTCGGCCGTAGGCGGGCGTTGGGCCGAGGTGTCAAAAGACACGGGGTGCAGCGAGGCCTTGCGTTTCATGGGCGTTGATCGTTGGGTCAGGTTTGGCGGAATTTCGACAATTATTGTCTTTTTGTCGTAATCAAGAAAATGCGGGCGCCCGTACGATGCCACCATGACCACCGCAACCCTTTCCTCCGCCCCCGCCGCCTCTGTTTCCATGAAGCGGGACGCCACCGTGATTGGCCTGGTGGGCCTGGCCCATGCCAGCTCGCACTTCGGCCATTTGCTGCTGCCTTTGCTGTTCCCCGTGTTTATGCAAGAGTTTGGCCTCAGCTTCTCGCAACTGGGTTTGCTGATGACCATGTTCTTCGTGGTGTCTGGCGTGGGCCAGGCCTGTGCCGGCTTTGTGGTGGACCGGCTGGGCGCGCGCCCGTTGATGTTTGTGGCCCTGGTGCTGTTCATTGCGGCCTGCATTGCTGCGTCGTTTGTCACCGGTTACACCGGCCTGTTTGCGGTAGCTGCCCTGGCGGGCTTGGGCAACGCGACCTTTCACCCGGTGGACTTCACCATCCTGAACCAGCGCGTCTCCACTCCACGGCTGGGCTACGCCTTCAGCGCGCACGGGCTCACAGGCAACCTGGGCTGGGCCGTGGCACCGGTGTTCTTTGCCGGGCTGGGCGCTTTGATGGGCTGGCGCAATGCCTACCTGGCCGCAGCGGTGATGTACGCCGCCATCTTGGCGCTGCTGGTGGTGCAGCGTGAACACCTGAGCACTACGGTGGCGCCCCGTGTGGCCGCCCACGCCAAAACCGAACACGACCTGGCCTTTATGAAGCTGCCCGTGGTGTGGTGGTGCTTCGGCTTCTTTTTGTTGTCCACCATGACGCTGGCTGTGGTGCAGAGCTACGCGGTGTCCATCCTCAAGGCCATGCACGGCGTGAGCTTTGAGGCGGCCACGCTGACCATTTCGTCCTACATGCTGTGTGGCGCGGTGGGCATGTTCATTGGTGGCTTTGTCGCGGCCAAGTCCAAGCATTCAGACCGTGTGGTGGCCCTGGCCATGGCGGCGGGTGCGGTGTTGCTGGCCCTGTGTGGCACCGGCTTGCTGGGCGCCACGGGCACCATGGTGGTGCTGGCCATTACCGGGTTCGCCGTTGGCATCGGCGGCCCCTCGCGCGACATGATGATCAAGAAGGCCACGCCCAAGGGCGCTACCGGCCGCGTTTATGGCCTGGTGTATTCGGGCCTGGACACCGGTTTTGCCATTTCGCCCATCGTGTTTGGCGTGTTTATGGACCGCGGCTGGTACGGTGCCACGCTGCTGGGCGCGGCCCTGGTGCTGTTGCTGAGCGTGGGTGCCGCGCTCGGTGTGGGCTTGCGCACGGCCAAGTAAGCCGCACGCGTTTACGCTTTTTTTATACCCCCGTTCCCAATCTAAACCCCGTTTTTACGCACGCCTGACCACACTTCTCCCATCCAACTGATGCAGGAGAAATGATGGAAACGGTGAATACATTGCATGTGGTCTACGGCCTGGGCGGCACTTGTGCTGCCTTGCTGCTGGCGTATCTGGTTTATGCGCTGGTGTGCGCGGAGGACTTTTAATGAGCAGCTCGGCATGGGGGCTGCTGGCCCTCTTTCTCACCACCCTGTTGATCGCATCCTGGCCCCTGGGTATCTGGATTGCACGTCTGAGTTCTGGCCGCTTGCCGCAGTGGATGCTGCGGCTGGAGGCGCCGCTGTTCCGCCTGGCAGGCACCTCCCCCGACCAGCAAATGCCCTGGAAGCAGTACGCGCTGGCGCTGCTGGCGTTCAATGCGCTGGGTGTGCTGGTGGTGTACCTGTTGCAACGCTGGCAGGCCGTGTTGCCGCTCAACCCCGCAGGCATGGGCGCCGTGTCGGTGGACTCGGCTTTTAACACCGCGGTGAGTTTTGTCGCCAACACCGACTGGCAGGGCTACGCAGGTGAATCCACCATGGGCTACCTCACGCAAATGCTGGGCCTGGCGGTGCAAAACTTCCTGTCCGCCGCCACCGGCATCGCCGTGGTGTTTGCGCTGTTCCGCGGCTTTTCTGCGAAATCAACCGCCGTGATCGGCAACTTCTGGGTCGACATCACACGTATCACCACCTGGTTGCTGTTACCACTGTCGCTGGTGTTCGCCATCTTTCTGGTGGGGCAGGGCGTGATCCAGAACTTTGACACCTACCAGGACGTCACTACGCTGGAAACCACGCAGTTCCAACAACCCAAGCTGGGCGCAGACGGTCAGTCCGCGCTGGACGATAAGGGTGCACTGGTGATGGAAGACAGTAGCACCACGACCCAAACCCTGCCTATGGGGCCAGTGGCGTCACAAGAGGCCATCAAGATGCTGGGCACCAACGGTGGCGGTTTCTTTAACGCCAACTCCGCTCACCCGTATGAGAACCCCACGGCGCTGAGCAACTTTCTGCAGATGCTGGCGATCTTCCTGATCCCCGCCGCGCTGTGTTTTGCCTTTGGCCGCGAGGTGGGTGACACACGCCAGGGCTGGGCCGTGCTGGCCGCGATGACGGTGATGTTTGTGGTTGCCGTGGTCGTTATCACCCCGGCCGAGCAGATGGGCAACCCGCAAATTGCTGCACTGGGCGTAGACCAGACCGCCAGCAGCCTGCAGAGCGGCGGAAATATGGAAGGCAAGGAAACGCGCTTTGGCATCACTGCCAGCAGCCTGTTTGCGGTCATCACCACCGCGGCCTCTTGCGGCGCGGTGAACGCCATGCACGATTCCTTCACGCCCATCGGTGGCATGGTGCCCATGGTGATGATGCAGCTGGGTGAGGTGGTGTTTGGCGGCACTGGCACCGGCCTGTACGGCATGTTGATCTTCGCCATTCTTGCGGTCTTCATCGCGGGCCTGATGATTGGTCGCACCCCCGAATATTTGGGCAAGAAGATCGAGGCGCACGAGATGAAGCTCACCTCGATTGCGATTCTGGTCACGCCCATTCTGGTGCTGGCAGGCACGGCCGTTGCCGTGCTGGCTGGCGCCGGCCAGGCCGGCATTGCCAACCCCGGTGCCCATGGCTTTTCTGAGATCCTGTACGCGCTGACCTCGGCCGCCAACAACAATGGGAGCGCCTTTGCGGGCCTGTCTGCCAACACGCCTTTCTACAACTACCTGTTGGCGATTGCCATGTGGTTTGGCCGCTTTGGCGTGATCGTGCCGGTGCTGGCCATTGCCGGTGCGCTGGCCGCCAAGAAACGCTTGCCTGCCACCGCCGGCACCTTCCCGACCCACGGCCCGCTGTTTGTGGTGTTGCTGATTGGCACCGTGCTGCTGGTGGGCCTGCTGAACTACGTGCCCTCGCTGGCCCTGGGCCCAGTGGTTGAGCACCTGATGCTCTGGCCCGCCGCGTAAACGCCGCCCCTTTTTGCGAGAACACTTTATGACAAGCAAAACTTCTCTAACTCTGATGGACCCCAAACTGGTCAAGCCCGCCGTGTGGGCCGCATTCACCAAGCTGCATCCTGCTGTGCAATGGCGCAACCCGGTGATGTTTGTGGTCTACATCGGCAGCATCGTGACCACGCTCTTGGGCCTGCAGGCGCTGCAGGGCAACGTGAGCGACTCGCCCGGCTTCATCTTGACGGTTGCCGTGTGGCTGTGGTTCACCGTGCTGTTTGCCAACTTTGCCGAAGCCTTGGCCGAAGGTCGCAGCAAGGCCCAGGCCGATTCGCTCAAGGGGCTGAAGAAGAGCACCTGGGCCAAGAAACTGAAAGATCCTGTGCATGGCTCCACCTGGCTGCCAGAGCAGGCCGAAAACCTGCGCAAGGGTGATGTGGTGCTGGTCGAAGCCAACGACATGATCCCTGTGGATGGTGAAGTCATCCAGGGTGTGGCCACGGTGGACGAAAGCGCCATCACCGGCGAATCTGCACCCGTGGTGCGCGAGTCGGGTGGCGACTTTGCCTCGGTCACTGGCGGCACCCGCGTGCTGTCGGACTGGCTGGTGGTGCGCATTGGCGTGAACCCCGGCGAGTCTTTCCTGGACCGCATGATCGGCATGGTGGAGGGTGCCAAGCGCCAGAAGACCCCCAACGAAGTGGCGCTGACCATTCTGTTGGTGGCGCTGACCATCGTGTTCCTGGTGGTGACGGTCACCTTGCTGCCGTTTTCCATCTTCAGTGTGGAAGCCGCTGGCAGCGGTACGGTGGTCAGCATCACGGCGCTGATTGCGTTGCTGGTCTGCCTGATTCCCACCACCATTGGCGGCCTGCTGTCGGCCGTAGGCGTGGCTGGCATGAGCCGCATGATGCAGGCCAATGTGATTGCCACCTCGGGCCGGGCGGTGGAGGCTGCGGGCGATGTGGACGTGTTGCTGCTGGACAAGACCGGCACCATTACCCATGGCAACCGCCAAGCTGCGCTGTTCGTTCCTGCCCCGAGCATCAGCCTGGCCCAGTTGGCGCTGTGCGCTGCGCAGGCCTCCATGGCCGATGAGACACCCGAGGGCCGCAGCATTGTGACCCTGGCCCAAAGCAAGGTACAGATGGAGCCGCTGGTAGGTACCACCCATGAGGTCGCGTTCACGGCGCAGACCCGCATGAGCGGCATGGACGTGACCCGCGCAGACGGTAGCACCCGCCAGCTGCGCAAGGGCGCGGTCGATGCCGTGCGCAAGTACCTGGAAGCCATGGGCACCAGCATGCCCCCTGAGGTGTTGCGCGCTGCCGATGAAGTGTCACGCCGCGGAAGCACGCCGCTGGCTGTGGCCGATGGCAATCGGGTGTTGGGTGTGGTGGAGCTCAAAGACATCGTCAAGGTCGGCATCAAGGAGCGCTTTGGTGAGCTGCGCCGCATGGGCATCAAGACCGTGATGATCACGGGCGACAACAAGCTCACCGCCGCCGCCATTGCTGCCGAGGCGGGTGTAGACGACTTTCTGGCCGAGGCCACACCCGAAGACAAGCTCACGCTGATCCGCAGCTACCAGGCTGAAGGCCGCCTGGTGGCCATGACCGGCGACGGCACCAACGATGCGCCCGCACTGGCCCAGGCCGATGTGGCCGTGGCCATGAACAGTGGCACCCAGGCCGCCAAGGAGGCCGGCAATATGGTGGACCTGGACTCCAACCCCACCAAGCTGCTGGAGATTGTGGAAACCGGCAAGGCGCTGCTGATGACACGCGGCTCGCTCACCACCTTCTCCATTGCGAACGACGTGGCCAAATACTTCGCCATCATCCCGGCCATTTTTGTGAGCACCTACCCGCAGCTGTCTGCCCTCAATGTCATGCGCCTGGGCAGCCCCAACTCGGCCATCCTGTCCGCCGTCATCTTCAACGCGTTGATCATCGTGGTGCTGATTCCGCTGGCACTCAAGGGCGTGAAATACCGCCCCGTGGGCGCCGCCGCACTCTTGCGCCGCAACCTCGCCATCTACGGCCTGGGCGGTCTGGTTGTGCCCTTTGTTGGCATCAAGGCCATTGACCTGTTGCTCGTCGCACTGAATCTGGTTTAAGGAGCCTTCTCATGAACAAAACACTTCGCCCTCTGCTGGTTCTGTTTTTCGCACTCACCCTGGTCACCGGCGTGGCCTACCCGCTGGTGGTCACCGGCGTGGGCCAGGCAGTCTTTCCGCACCAGGCGCATGGCAGCCTGATCCTGCGTGATGGCAAACCTGTGGGCTCTGCCCTGATTGGCCAGAACTTCACTGACCCCGGCCACTTCTGGGGCCGCCCCTCGGCCACCGGCCCGTTTGGCAACAATGCGGCGGCCTCGAGCGGCTCCAACCAGGGCCCGCTGAACCCTGCGCTGGTAGACGCAGCGAAGGGGCGCCTGGAAGCGCTACGCGCAGCCGACCCGACCAACACGGCTGCCGTGCCGGTAGACCTGGTCACAGCCTCGGCCAGTGGGCTAGACCCCCATATCAGCCCCGCCGCGGCCCAGTACCAACTGGCGCGCGTAGCGGCCGCCCGCAAGCTATCGCAGGAAGCCGTGCAGGCGCTGGTGACGCAGCACACCGAGCGCCCGCTGTTCGGTGTGGTGGGCGAACCTGTGGTGAATGTGCTGCAACTGAACCTGGCGCTTGATGCACACTAGATAAATGGCAAGCCCTTCAGATTCCCGGCCCGACCCGGACGCCCTGCTGGCGCAGCTGCAAGAGGCGCAGGCCACGCAGCAGCGCGGCAAGCTGCGTATTTACTTTGGTGCCAACGCGGGCGTAGGTAAGACCTACGCCATGCTCAGCGCTGCACAGCGTGCGCAGCGCGCCGGGCAAGAGGTGCTGGTGGGCGTAGTGGAAACCCATGGCCGCAAGGACACCATGGAGCTGCAGGCCGGGCTGCGCGTGTTGCCCCTGCAAGAGATTGCCTACCGCGGCCAAGTATTGCTGGAGCTGGACATTGATGCTGCTCTGACGGCCAAGCCTGACGTGCTGCTGGTGGACGAGCTGGCCCACAGCAATGCGCCGGGCTCGCGCCACCCCAAGCGCTGGCAGGACGTGCAGGAGCTGCTGGATGCGGGCATTGATGTGTGGACCGCGTTGAACGTGCAGCACCTGGAGAGCCTGAACGGCACCGTGGGCGCCATCACCGGCGTGCGCGTGAACGAGACCGTGCCTGACACCGTGCTGGACGGGGCCGATGAAATCGTGCTGGTGGACGTAACCGCGGACGAACTGCTGGCGCGCCTGAAGGCCGGCAAGGTCTACATCCCGCAGCAGGCCGAGCGCGCCAGCCAGAATTTCTTCCGCAAAGGCAACCTGATTGCGTTGCGTGAAATTGCCCTTCGCCGTACGGCAGAGCACGTGGGCGATGACGTACGCAGCTATCGGCAGCATCTGGTGCAAACCTCGCGCCAGCAGAACGCTACGGACCAACCGGCCTGGAACACCTCGGGTGCGCTGCTGGTGTGCGTGGGGCCGCACGCGGGTGCAGAACATGCGGTGCGCACGGCTGCGCGCCTGGCGGGGCAGCTCAATGTGCGCTGGCACGCAGCCTATGTGGAGACCCCGGCGCTACAGCGCCAGGCCGCGCAGGACCGCGACCGCACGCTGGCCGTGCTCAAGCTTGCCGAAGAGCTGGGGGGCAGCACTGCTGTGCTGACCGGTGAAGGCATTGCCAGCGCGCTGCTTCTGCACGCCCAAACCTTGAACTGCGCCACCGTGGTGCTGGGGCGCCCGGCGCAACACGGCTGGCGCAGTGTGTGGAGCCAACTGCGCCCCACGCTGACACGCCAGCTGGCCAATCTGGCGCCCACGCTGGATATTGTGGAAGTGGGCTTTACCGACAGCGTGCGCAAACTGGGCCAGGCCATCCGCCGTGAGGCCGAAGAGGTACCCCAAACCGGTACACGCCAGCGCGAGACTTGGCTGCGCTACGGCGCAGCAACGGCGGCCTGCCTGCTCACCACGGCGCTCACACAACCCCTATTGCCCTGGTTTGACCTGGCCAACATCGTCATGCTGTTTTTGCTGTGCGTGGTGCTGGTGGCCGTCAAGCTGGGCCGGGGGCCGGCGAGTCTGGCTGCGGTGCTGTCGGTGGCCTCGTTTGACTTTTTTCATGTACAGCCACGCTTGTCATTTGCGGTGAGCGATGCGCAGTACCTGGTCACCTTTGCGGTGATGCTGGTGGTGGGTCTGTTGATCGGTCAGCTCACGGCCAATTTGCGGTTTTCGGCCTTTGTTGCCGCCAGCCGAGAGCGGCGCGCACAAGCGCTGTTTGAACTGACGCGCGAACTGTCGGCCGCGCTGCAGACCGAGCAAGTGGTGGAGCTGGGCGAGGCGGCGGTGCGCCGCACCTTTGGTGGCCAGGCCAAGATGCTGCTGCCCGACGCCCGTGACCAACTGGCGCTGCCTGCTGACCTGCCGCTGGGGTTGGACGGCAGCATTGCCGACTGGGCGTTTCACAACGGCCAGCACGCAGGGCTGGCCACCTCCACGCTGCCATCCAACCCCTGGCACTATGTGCCGCTGCAAGCGCCCATGCGCGTGCGCGGCGTGCTGGCGCTGCAACCGGCGCAGGCGCGCTGGCTGCTGATCCCTGAGCAGGTGCAGCAGTTGGACACGCTGGCGCGGCAAATCGCCATTGCGCTGGAGCGCGTGCACTATGTGGATGTGGCGCAGGGCGCCGTGGTGCAGATGGAGTCTGAGCGCTTGCGCAACACGCTGCTGGCGGCCATGTCGCATGACGTGCGCACACCGCTCACGGCACTGATCGGCCAGGCCGAATCGCTGGCCAGCTCAGCGCCTCTCACCACTGACCAGAAGAGCTCCGCAGACGCTATCAGCCACGAGGCGCGCGAGTTGGGGGCCCTGGTGGGCAACCTGCTGGAAATGGCCCGGCTGGAGAGCGGTCAGGTGGAGTTGCGGTTGGAATGGCAGTCGGCGGAGGAGGTGGTGGGCGGGGCGATCCGCGCTGCGCGGCACGCGCTGGGGCCGCTGGCCGTGCACACCGCCATTGCTCCCGATCTGCCGCTGGTGGAGTTTGATGCGGGGCTGATGGAGCGTGTGCTGGTGAACCTGATGGAGAACGCTGCGAAGTACGGTGTGTCCACACCCTTGCACATTCCGGCGTTGGACGTGTCGGCACAGGCAACGCCTGACACCCTGGAGTTGCGTGTGCGGGATTACGGCCCCGGCCTGCCAGCCGCCAGCCAGGGCAGGGAGGCGGACTTGTTCGAGAAATTCACGCGCGGCAAGAACGAATCGTCCACGCGTGGCGTGGGCTTGGGACTGGCGATTTGCAAGGCCGTGGTGGATGCGCACAAGGGCCGCATCAGCGCCCGCAATGCCGATGGCGGTGGTGCAGAATTCACCATCTCTCTGCCGCGGCGCGAACCGCCGCTTGCGCCCACCGAAGCCGACGAACCTTGAGCCCTATGTCCACCCCTTCGCCCGTTGCCGTACTGATTGAAGACGAGCCCCAGATCCGCCGCTTTGTGCGCGTGGCGCTGGAGGCCGAAGGCTGGCAGGTGTTTGAGGCCGAGACCGCGCAGCACGGCCTGCGCGATGCCGCCACCCGCAAGCCCGATCTGCTGGTGCTGGACCTGGGGCTGCCCGATGGCGATGGCCTGGACGTGATCCGCGATGTGCGCAGTTGGTCGGCCGTGCCCATCGTGGTGCTGTCGGCCCGCAGTGACGAGAGCGACAAGATTGCCGCGCTGGACGCTGGCGCCGACGACTACCTGACCAAACCCTTTGGCGTGGGCGAGCTACTGGCCCGTGTGCGGGCCAATCTGCGCCGCCCGCGGGCAGCCAGTGCCGAGGGCAAGGTGGATGAGTCGCTGTTTGTGTTTGGTGAAGTGGAGGTCGACCGCCAGGCCCGCCTGGTGCGCCGCGCGGGCAATGAGGTGCACCTTACCCCCATCGAATACCGCCTGCTGCTGGTACTGGTGGCCAATGCGGGGCGCGTGCTGACACACCGCCAGCTGCTACGCGAGGTGTGGGGGCCGTCTCACGCTGACCAGAGCCATTACCTGCGTATCTACATGGGGCATTTGCGGCAAAAGCTGGAGGTTGATCCCAGCCAGCCGCAGCATTTGCTCACCGAAACAGCGGTAGGTTATCGCCTGATGGTTTAGCCACTGCGCTTGAGATGCGCCAATGGCAGCTCGGTGCTGCTCTTGATGCGGTTGAGCACGATGTTGGAGCGGATGCTGCCCACGCCTTGGATGCGGGTCAGGCGGCGTAGCACCTGCTCGGAGAGCACGCTAAGGTCGGCGGCCACGATCTGCAGGATGTAGTCCGATTCACCGGCCACCGAATAGCACTCCAGCACTTCAGGGAAGCCGGCGATCTCGCGCTCAAACGCCAGGCCCTCGTCGCCGCTGTGGCGGGTCAGCGTGACATAGGAGATGGCACGCACGCCCAGGCCAATGGCCACAGGCTCCAGCAGGGCCACATAGCGACGGATGATGCCCTGGGTCTGCAGCCGCTGCACGCGGCGGCTGACCTGTGAGGCTGACAAATGCACCTGCTCTCCAATTTGCTGGTGGGTGGCATGCGCATCGCGCTGCAGTGCAGCAAGAAGACTGATATCAAAGCCATCCAGCAGCGAATCTTCGTGTTTGTCTTGTTTCATGCACAAATTATGCATCGCAAGTGCCTCTTGGCCTGTAACTTGCACACCATTTGCGCATCCAATTGACCACAATCAAGGCTTCAAGAACAGCGTTTGAGGAGCATGACCATGACCACCCAACCAGGTGATTTGTTTGACAACCCGATGGGCCTGATGGGCTTTGAGTTTGTGGAATTCGCCTCGCCCGTGGCCGGCGTGATTGAGCCGGTGTTCGAGCGCATGGGCTTCACGCTGGTGGCCAAGCACCGCTCCAAGGACGTGGTGCTGTACCGCCAGGGCGAGATCAACTTCATCGTCAACCGCGAGCCCAAAAGCGTAGCGGGCTACTTCGCCGCCGAGCACGGCCCCAGCGCCTGCGGCATGGCATTCCGTGTCAAAGACTCACACTTGGCTTACAAGCGGGCCTTGGAGCTGGGCGCGCAACCGGTAGAGCTGCGTCCTGGTCCCATGGAGCTGAACCTGCCCGCGATCAAGGGCATCGGCGGCGCGCCGCTGTACCTGATTGACCGCTATGAAGACGGCAAGTCGATCTACGACATCGACTTTGAATTCCTGCCCGGTGTGGAGCGCAACCCCGTAGGCCACGGTTTCAGCGTGGTCGACCACCTCACGCACAACGTGTACCGGGGCCGCATGGCGTACTGGGCAGACTTCTACAGCAAGCTGTTCAATTTCCAGGAAATCCGCTACTTCGACATTCAGGGCGAATACACCGGCCTCACGTCCAAGGCCATGACCGCGCCGGACGGGCTGGTCCGCATTCCGCTCAACGAAGAAGCCCGCCAGGGCGGGGGGCAGATCGAGGAATTCCTGATGCAGTTTAACGGCGAGGGCATCCAGCACATCGCCCTGCTGTGCGAGGACCTGCCCAGCGCCATAGACCGCTTGCAAATGGCCGGCATTCCGCTACTGACGGCGCCCAACGACGTGTACTACGAGAACCTGGCCACACGCCTGCCGGGTCATGGTCAGCCGGTGGGTGAGTTGCAGGCACGTGGCATTCTGCTGGACGGCACGACCGAAGGCGGCCAGCCGCGCCTGTTGCTGCAGATATTCTCCCAGCCACTGCTGGGGCCTGTGTTTTTCGAGTTCATCGAGCGCAAGGGCAACTACCGTGAGGGCTTTGGTGAAGGCAATTTCAAGGCCCTGTTCGAGTCGCTGGAGCGTGACCAGATCAACCGTGGCGTGCTCGAAGCCGCCAAGTGAACAGGGAGCTACACCATGAAAATCGACCGCATCCACCACGTGGCCTACCGCTGCAAGGACGCCAAGGAAACCGTGCTGTGGTACCAGAAGATGCTGCACATGGACTTTGTGCTGGCCATTGCCGAAGACGTGGTGCCCAGCACCAAGGCGCCGGACCCGTACATGCACATCTTCATGGACGCGGGCATGGGCAATGTGCTGGCCTTCTTTGAGCTGCCCACGCAGCCGCCCATGGGCCGCGACCCGAACACGCCCGAGTGGGTGCAGCACATTGCCTTTCGCGTGAAAGACCGTGCTGAGTTGCTGGAGTTCAAGGCGCATTTGGAAGCCAATGGTGTGGACGTGCTGGGCGTGACCGACCATGGCATGTTCCACAGCATTTACTTCTTCGACCCCAATGGCCACCGCCTGGAGCTGGCCTGCCCGGACCCCGAAGAGACCGCCAAGATCGCGCAGGCCGATGCCGTGAAGTGGGCCATGCTGGAGGAGTGGAGTGTGACCAAACGCGCGCCCAAGCACGCGGCCTTTTTGCATGCCAAAGAGCTGGGAGTCCAGGCATGAGCGCACCCGTCATTGCGCTGGACGCCACGCACGACCCCGCCACCCAAAGCTGGGTGGAATCGGCCAACGCGGCGGACACGGACTTCCCGATCCAGAACCTGCCGTTCGGCCGCTTTCGCCATAACCAGCTGGAGCCCTGGCAGATCGCTGTGGCCATTGGCGACCGCGTGCTGGACTTGCATGCCACAGGCCTGACGGACCACAACGATATGGCGCGCCTGATGGCAGCGCCCGTGGCCCAGCGCCGCGCGCTGCGCCTGGCCATCTGGGACGGCCTGCGTACGGGCTCGGCCCTGCAAAAGGTATGGGCTGACGCACTGCTGCGTCAGACGGAGGTGGAACTGGGCCTGCCCTGCGAGGTCGGTGACTACACGGACTTCTACACCGGTATCCACCACGCCACCACGGTGGGCAAGCTGTTCCGTCCGGACGCCCCGCTGCTGCCCAACTACAAATGGGTGCCCATTGGCTACCACGGCCGTGCGTCCAGCATCGGTGCCAGCGGCCAGCAGTTCCACCGCCCGCGCGGCCAAACGCTCAAGCCCGGCGCCACGGTGCCAGACTTCGGGTCCACCGCCCGGCTTGACTACGAACTGGAAATAGCGGCCTGGGTCGGCGTGGACAATGCGCTGGGTGCTCCTGTTTCCATAGCGGATGCAGAAGATCACCTCTTTGGCCTCACGCTGCTTAACGATTGGAGCGCGCGCGATGTGCAGGCCTGGGAGTACCAGCCGCTGGGCCCGTTCCTGGCCAAGAACTTTGCAACTACCGTGTCGCCCTGGCTGGTGACGATGGAGGCGCTGGCGCCGTTTCGGGCCGCATTCACGCGGAGTGCGGACGACCCGCAGCCCTTGGCGTATCTGGACTCCGCACCCAACCGCAGCGCAGGTGCGTTGGATGTGCAGCTCGAAGTCTGGCTGCAGACGCCCGCTATGCGCGCGGCGGGCAGCGCGGGCGAGCGTCTCTCGCAATCCAATATGCGCGATGCCTACTGGACGCTGGCGCAGCTAGTGGCGCACCACACGGTGAACGGCTGCAACCTGCGCGCGGGAGATGTGCTGGGCACCGGCACGCTGTCCGGTCCGGCGCCGGAGCAGGGCGGTTCACTCCTGGAGCTGACCCAGGGCGGCAAGGTGCCGCTCACGCTTGCCAATGGTGAGACGCGCACGTTCTTGCAGGACGGTGACAGCATTATTCTGCGTGGCAGCTGCGAGCGCGCGGGCGTGCGGCGTATTGGGTTCGGTGAATGTCGCGGGACCCTGCTGGCCGCGCGCGGCCTGTGAAGGAGGGCGGCATGGAACGCATCGACCCGGGCACCTTTGCCACCCTGCAGGCGGACTGGCCCCACTGGCGTTTCAGCGCAGAGCGCGGTGGTCTGATGGCGCGCACCCTGCTGTTTGCCGATTTCGCGCAGGCCTTTGGCTTCATGGCGCAGGTGGCGCTGACGGCCGAGAAGCGCAATCACCATCCCGAGTGGCGCAATGTCTACAACCGCGTGGAGATCACCCTCACCACGCACGATGTGCGGGGCCTGTCGCAACGCGACCTGGACTTGGCGCGTGTGATCGATGCGGCTTACGTAGACCGTTCCCAAGGGGTATCCCCATGAACACCGAAGCGACATCCACCAAACACGGTTTGGCTGCCGGGCTGGTACCCCAGCGTGCGGACTGGACCATTGACCAAGGCTGGGAGCACTACGGAACCGCGGAGCATGCCACTTGGAAGACGCTGTTTGAGCGCCAGAGCCGGCTGCTGCCAGGCCGCGCCTGTGACGAGTTTGTGCAGGGCATGCGTGATTTGCCGATATCGGCGGACGCCATTCCTGATTTCCGGCGTCTGAACGATGTGCTGATGCGGCGCACGGGCTGGCAGGTCGTGGCGGTGCCAGGGCTGGTGCCCGACGAGGTGTTTTTCGAACACCTGGCAAACCGCCGGTTCCCGGCCGGGCATTTCATCCGTAAGCCGCATGAGCTGGACTATCTGGAAGAGCCGGATGTCTTCCATGACGTTTTTGGGCATGTGCCCATGCTGATGAACCCGGCCATTGCCGACTACATCCAGGCCTATGGCCAAGGCGGACTGCGTGCGCAGAAACTGGGCGTGCTGGACAAGCTGGCGCGCGTGTACTGGTACACCGTGGAATTCGGTCTGGTGCAGCAAAAGGACGGTCTGCGCATCTATGGCGCGGGCATTGCCTCCTCGGCCTCGGAGACGGTGTTTGCGCTGGACGGTGCATCCGCCAACCGCGTGCGCTTTGATTTGCCGCGCGTGATGCGCACGCGCTACCGCATCGATGACTTTCAGGAAACCTATTTCGTGATCCAGCACCTTGACGAGTTGTTGTCTTTGGCCCAAATCGACTTTGCACCGCTGTACGCCCAGGTGCAGCACCAGCCGGAGTACGCACCGGGTCAGGTGCTGCCCGATGACATGGTGCTGACCCGTGGCACGGGGACTTACCACGATGCCCGACGCGGAGGGAAGTGAGGTGGACTTTGCCAACAAAACCGTGCTGATCACGGGCGCCGCGGGCAACCTCGGTGTGGCCGTGGCCGAATTGCTGTCGGCCCGCGGGGCACGTCTGGGATTGCTGGACCTGCGGCACGAGGGGCTGGCGCAGCGCTACGGCCAGTCCACCGGCCAGCGGTTGCTGCTCCCAGTCAATCTTTTGGAGCCTGCAGAGGTGCAGGCTGCGGTCGGGGCGGCGCAGCAGCAGTTTGGGCGCATTGACGTGTTGTGCAACTTGGCAGGCGGCTTCCGCATGGGGCCTTCCGTCCACACCACCCAGGACAGCGATTGGGATTTTCTGATGGACACCAATGTCCGCACGCTCCTGAACATGGTGCGTGCGGTTGTCCCCAGCATGTTGTTGTCGGGCGGTGGCAGCATTGTCAATGTGGGCGCGCAGTCTGCTTTGCGCGGTGCCGCCCACATGGGGGCTTACACCGCGTCCAAGGGCGCGGTCATCCGCCTGACAGAGTCCATGGCGGCCGAATTGCGGGAGCGGAACATCCGCGTCAACTGCGTGCTGCCCTCCATCATCGACACCCCGGAAAACCGGGCCGCCATGCCGGAGGCGGCCCCGGCGCGCTGGGTGGCACCGCACGACTTGGCCCAGGCCATCGCCTTTCTGGCGTCCGATGCTGCCCGTGCCGTGCATGGTGTCGCTTTGCCCGTCAGCGGGCTCAGCTAAACGAGACAAAAAATGTTCCAACACGTAGAAGCGTTTGCGGGTGATGCCATCGTGGCGCTGAACGAAGCCTTTCATCGGGACCCTCGGCCGCACAAGGTCAATTTGTCGATTGGCATTTACTGCGATGAGCGGGGGCATGTGCCCGCGCAGCATGCCGTGTGTGAGGCCGAGCAGTATTTGGCCCAGGCCCGCCAGCCCAAACCCTATTTGCCGATGGAAGGGAGTCCCAGTTTTCGCAATGCCATGCAGGAATTGCTGTTTGGTGCCGGCCATGAAGTTCTGGCCCAGGGGCGTGTGGCCACTGTGCAAACTGTGGGCTCCAGCGGCGCACTCAAGGCGGGGGCCGAGTTCATCCGCCAGTGGTTTCCTACCAGCGCCTTGTGGCTCAGTGATCCGACCTGGGACAACCACCACAGCATTTTCGAGAGCGCAGGACTGACTGTGCACGCCTACCCGTATTACGCCGCCGAGGGCGGCCTGCGGTTTGACGCGATGCTGCAGACACTGCGCACATTGCCCCGGCACAGCGTGGTGCTGCTTCACGCCTGCTGCCATAACCCTACGGGCGTGGACCTGACCCCTGCGCAGTGGCAGCTGCTGGTGCCGGTGCTGCAGGAAAAGGCGCTGATCCCATTCCTGGACCTGGCGTACCAAGGGTTTGGGGACGGACTGGAAGAGGACGCGTATGCGGTCCGGGCCCTGGCGCAATCCGGTATGTGTTTTTTGCTCGCCAATACCCTGTCCAAAAGTATGGGGGTGTATGCGGAGCGCTGTGGTGCGCTTAGTGTGGTGTGTGCCGATGCGGTGCAGGCCGAGCGTGTGCTCGGGCAACTCAAGTCCACCGTACGCCAGAGCTATTTCAGTCCGCCCGCGCACGGCAGCCGCGTGGTGGCCCGGGTGCTGGAAGACCCGCAGCTGCGTGCGAGCTGGGAGCGTGACCTCACCGCCATGCGTGAACGGATTCGCCGACTGCGCCACCAGTTGCATGCGGCACTGACCCGCCGCTTGCCGCAGCGTGACTTCGGCTATTTGCTGACGCAGCGTGGCATGTTCAGCTATACCAACCTGTCGGCGCAGCAGGTACGCAGTCTGCGCGAAATGTATGCGATCTACCTGGTGAATTCCGGGCGCATGTGCATCTCGGGCCTGCGTGCAGACAACGTGGAGCGGGTGGCAGAAGCGATGGCGGCCGTCTCTGTGGGCATGGTCAGACCTGCGGCTGCGACAGCTTGAGCCCAGCCGTTCACAGCGGCAGAGCCGTGGTGCTCTTGATCTCCTCCATGGAGAAGGCGGACGACACGCCGGCCAGCTGTGCGTTCTGGATCAGCCGCTTGTAGAAGCGGTCGTAGCCTGCAATGTCGGCGGCCACCACCTTGAGCAGATAGTCCACGTCGCCGCTCATGCGGTGGAACTCCATCACCTCCGGCATGCTGGAGACCGAGGCCGCAAACTTGCGCAGCCACGCCTCGTCGTGCCGGTTGGTGCGCAGGCTCACAAACACGGTCACCGGCAAGCCCGCCTGTTCGCGGTTCACGATGGCCACGCGCTTCTCAATCAGTCCGGCTTCCTCCATGGCCTTCACGCGCTTCCAGCAGGGCGTGGCCGACAGGCCCACCTTTTCGCCCAGTTGCGCGGCTGACAACGAGCCGTCCTGCTGCAGTGCACCCAGGATGGCGCGGTCCATGCGATCTAGTTCTTTCATGCTGCTATATGTCGTATTAAGAGAACGTTCATTCTACAAAAATGCAGTTTGTGGGTAAATTTAAAACGACTATTCCTGGCATGCCAACCTAAGATTTGCAGCATTCCTATTTGCTTCTGAGGCCAGCCATGCACACCCCGCCGACCGAGATTTACCTGGACTGCAATGCCACCACGCCGCTGCTGCCCGCCGCGCGCGATGCAGCGCTTCAGGCCATGCAAGCGCAGTTTGGCAACCCCAGCAGCAGCCACTGCACGGGTCTGCGTGCGCGGGCATTGGTGGACGATGTGCGGGCCCACGCCAGCCGCTTGCTGGGTGTGGGTGCAGGACGCCTGCTGTTTGTGAGCGGTGCGACCGAAGGCATACAAACCGCCGTGCTCTGCGCCCTGTGCGCGCTGCGCGAACGCCGCGATGCGGGCGAGCGCGTGGACGGCCCGCTGCTGGTGGGGGCTACCGAACACAAGGCCGTGCCGCAAAGCCTGGCGCACTGGAACCGGGTGCTTGGCTTGGATCTGCCCATCGTGGAAGTACCGGTGGACCGTGACGGTCGGCACGATATGGCGTTTCTGCAGGCGCATGTGGCGACTGCAGGCCTGCTTTGCACCATGGCCGCCAACAATGAAACCGGTGTGGTGTCGGACTTCGCAGGCATCGAGAAGCTGTTGAATTCGACGGAGTCCCGCGCACTCTGGCTGGTGGACTGCGTGCAGGCGCTGGGCAAACTGGATGTGAACCTGCAGGCCACGCGCATTGACTACGCGCCGTTCTCTGGCCACAAGCTCTATGCGCCCAAGGGCATCGGCATGCTGTACGTGCGCGCCGGTAGCCCGTTCACGCCGCTCATGGTGGGCGGCGGGCAAGAGGGTGGCCAGCGCTCGGGTACCGAAAACATGCCCGGTATTGCCGCCCTAGGCGCGGTGCTGCAAGCCCTGGAGGCGGGGCACGGGGGGGAGGGCGCGGTGTTCCGTTCCACGGCCTTTTTGCAACAGGCGCGCCTGCGGTTGGCCGACGCCCTGCGCGCCGCTTTGCCCGGCATGGTGTTCAACATGCCGTTCGAAGGCTCGTTGCCGACCACACTCAATTTCTCAGTGCCGGGCCTTTCCAGCAAGGCGCTGCTGAATCTGTTTGACGCGGCCGGCATGCGCATCAGTGCAGGCAGTGCCTGCAGCGCAGCCAAGGCGGAGCCCAGCTTTGTGCTCCGTGCCATGGGTTTGCCGGCCTGGCAAGCCGAGGGCGCGGCACGTTTGTCCATTGGCGCTTTGAGCGATGACGCGCTGATTGACGAAGCCTGCGCGCGTATTGCGCGCTGTGGTGCGGCGCTGCAAAGCGTAGCGACATCCGTGCCGCCGCCGATGGCGGGTGTTGCAGTGACCGAGGCACCAGGCATCGACATGGACGCAGGTGCACTGACCGCCGACACTTTGCCCGCGTTTTTGCAAAGCCACCCCGACGCCCTGCTGGTGGATGTGCGCGAAGCATGTGAACATGCGGTGGGCCAGCACAGCCTGCTGTGGCCCACGCAGGCGCTGCGCAATGTGCCGCTGGCCACTCTTGGCCAGCACATGCCCGCGTGGTTGGGCGATGGGCGTCGCCCGCTGGTGTTTTTCTGCCGCAGCGGTGGGCGCAGTCTGCAGGCAGTGCAGGCCTTGCGTGCCCGCGGTCATGGCCAGGCTTGGCACCTAGTCGGTGGGTTGGCTTTGACGCAGTAGTGCGTGTTTCGCCTAGTCCAAAAAATAGCTGAAAGTTGGGGATGAATGCTCAGATCCGGTGCAAGGCATCCTCTGAAATTTGCTGCGCCCGAGAAACGGAAATTCCATGGACTTGATCCGTGACTAGAGGATCATTCTCCGGATCACCGCGATGCAGAATTACTTTTGGACGCTCCCCACCAAGTTGGACAACGACATCTGCTGGGCGTGAGCCCTCGTACGGATAGGCTGGAATTTCATTGCAAACCCAACCAAAGAATCCATCACCGTCCATTGGTGCGTCGTATGTTTCGACGTAGCGCGTAAAACTTTTTTCGCTCAAAGAAACCCAGACTCCCCACAAAAATGGCTCTTCTATTCCGTGAATCGGTATTTCAAGTACGGCGCGAATGAAATAGTCTGTACAGGCTTCACGTGTGATCGTGCAAAAGTCGCTGCTGATTTTTCCTATCTTTGAACGCTGCTCTTCAGAGAGGCACGCGTATTGATCGGGCATGCGATATCCAATACTCGGCGATCCTTCATGGATCTCGCCGCAGCAGTTGCATTTGAAAGCGAAGATGGCTGCCATAGCTGTTGTGAGTTTCTACTTGGAAAGCTGGAGTGACGCTAGTTTTAGTGATTTCGACTATAGCCCGCTCAACACGACTACATGCATGCTGCAGAGGTGAAGGGGCACTCTGTTGGCGGCACAATGGAGCGCATGACTGCAGTCACTTCATCCCCCGAACTTGCCGGCCACCTGCTGGTGCAATGCCTTGTGGAACAAGGCGTCACCCACGCCTTTGGTGTGCCCGGTGAAAGCTATCTGGCCGTGCTGGACGGTTTTCACCGGTACCGCGACCAGATCCAGTTTGTGGTGAACCGCCAAGAAGGCGGAGCCGCCTTCATGGCCGAGGCGCATGGCAAGCTGACGGGCCGCCCCGGCGTGTGTTTCGTCACGCGCGGGCCCGGCGCCACCAATGCGAGCATTGGCGTGCACACCGCGTTTCAGGATTCGACGCCCATGGTGCTGCTGGTGGGTGATGTCGCCAGTGACCAGCGTGACCGCGAAGCCTTCCAGGAAATGGACTACCGCGTGATGTTCGGCCCCAGCGCACTGGGCATGGCCAAGCGCGTGGAGCGCATTGACGAGGCCGCGCGCATCCCCGAATACATTGCCCGTGCCTTTGCCACCGCCATGAATGGCCGCCCCGGCCCTGTGGTGCTGGTGCTGCCCGAAGACATGTTGACCCAGGCGCTGGTGCCCGATGCAGCGGGCAAGTGGCCCCAGCCGCTGGCTCGGGTGGAACCGGTAGAGGCTTGGAGTGACCCCGGGGCCTTGCGGAACCTGCGCCAGCTGCTATTGAAATCGGAGCGTCCCTTTGTCATTGCCGGCGGTGGCGGTTGGACGCCGCAGGCCGCGCAAGCGCTGCAGCGCTTTGCGGAAAACTGGCGCCTGCCGGTCGGCAATGCCTTTCGCTTCCAAGACACCTTTGACAACCACCACCCGCAGTACGCGGGGGATGTGGGCATTGGCATCAACCCCGCGCTGGCCAAGCGCGTCAAGGACAGCGACCTCATCATCGCCATCGGCCCACGCTTGGGCGAGATGACCACGGGCGGTTACACGCTGCTGCAGGCCCCCAAGGCGGCGCAGACGCTGGTACACATCCACGCCAGCGCCGAAGAGCTGAACCGTGTCTACCAGGCCGACCTGGCCATCCACGCCAGCATGCGCGCCGCGGCGCGTTCGCTGGAAGTGTTGACGGCCCCCGTGAACGTGCCATGGGAGGCCTGGACGCAGGGCTGCAACGCCGACTACCTGGCCAATCTCGTCCCCAGCGTGATCAACGGCTTGCCAGCCGACAACGATCGGGGCTTGGTGGATATGCCGCGCGTGATGGCCACCTTGCAAAAGCACTTGCCCAAAGACGCGGTACTGACCAATGGCGCTGGCAACTTTGCGAGCTGGTTGCACCGCTTTTACCGCTACACCGGCCTGGCGGCGGGCCACAAGACCCAGCTGGCTCCCACCAATGGGGCCATGGGCTATGGGGTGCCGGCTGGCATTGCCGCGGCCATCACCACCGGACGAGTCGCCTTCACCATTGCCGGCGATGGAGACTTTTTGATGAATGGCCAGGAGCTGGCCACAGCCGTGCAGCATGATGCCAAAAGCATCATCCTCCTGCTCAACAACGGTATGTACGGCACCATCCGCATGCACCAGGAACGCGAGTACCCGCAGCGTGTGGCGGGCACGGCGCTCAACAACCCCGACTTTGCGGCGCTGGCACGGGCCTATGGCTATGCGGGGGTGACGATCCGCAAGAGTGCAGACTTTGAAGCCGAGCTGCTGGCTGCGCTGGCGAGGCCCAATGGCACGGTGATTGAGGTGGTGCTGGAGCCCGAGCTCATCAGTACGCGCGGCACGCTGGCCGCGATGACCGAGGCCGCGCTGCGGGCGCAGGCATGAGCTTGCGCGGCATCCACCATGTGGCCATCATTGCCTCGGACTATGGCCGGTCCAAGCAGTTCTATACGGAGACATTGGGTTTGAAGCTGGTGGCAGAAAACTACCGGGCGGAACGCCAGTCGTACAAGCTGGACCTGGCGCTGCCCGATGGTGCGCAGATTGAGTTGTTTTCGTTCCCCAACCCGCCAGCACGCCCCTCGCGACCGGAGGCCTGTGGCTTGCGGCATCTTTCGTTCGCGGTGGATGACGTGGCGGCCTGGAAGCGCCAGCTGGAGGCTGCGGGCATTGCGGTGGAAGACATCCGCGTGGACGAGTTCACCGGGCGGCGCTTTGTGTTTTTTGCCGACCCGGATGGCTTGCCGCTGGAGCTGTACGAAGTAAAAAGCCCTGCTTGAGGGCAGGGCTTCAGCACGCAGTTGCTATCAAAAAAGAAGCTGCTAGCGCAATGGATAAGCGGGCTAGAGGCCTATTTCTTGCTGCGCAGCTTGGTCAGTTCGGTCTGGGTTTCGTTCCACAGGTCCATGCCCACCTCGGCGCCAATAAGCGCGTAGACGCGGGTTAGCTTGTCGCGCATGCGGCCGGCTTCGGCGGGCGACAGCTCGTTCACTTGCATGCCCTTGGCCTTGAGGTCGGCCACAGCCCGGGAGGCTTCGTCGCGCGTGTCCTTGCGCTCAAAGTCGCGGCTGGCGATGGCGGCGTCGCTCAGGATCTTTTGTTCGTCCTTGGACAACTGGTCCCACCACTTCTTGCTGACCAGCACGATCCAGGGGCTGTACACGTGGTTGGTCACCGTCATGTACTTTTGCACTTCATAGAACTTGCTGGAGAGGATGGTGTTGAACGGGTTTTCCTGGCCGTCCACGGTGTTGGTTTCCAGCGCGCTGAACAACTCGGAGAACGCCATGGGCACGGCATTCGCGCCCAGGGTCTTGAAGCTCTCCAGGAACACGTTGTTCTGCATCACGCGCAGCTTGATGCCGCCCAGGTCTTCCATCTTGGTGATGGCACGCTTGCTGTTGGTCAGGTTGCGAAAGCCGTTTTCCCAATAGGCCAGACCGACCAAGCCTTTGTCCTGCAGCTTGGCGCGGATCTTGTCGCCAATGGGGCCGTCCAGCACGGTGTCGGCTTCCTTGGCGTTGCTGAACAGAAACGGCGTGTCCCACAGCGCCATCTCTTTGGTGATACCCACCAGTGTCGCGGTCGACCCCACCATCATTTCCTGCGCGCCGCCAATCAACGAGTTCTGCATCTGCAAATCGGGGCCCAGGGCGGAGGCACCAATGGCGCGCACCTTCATCTTGCCGCCAGAGGCTTTTTCCACGGCCTCGGCAAACACCTTGGAGGCGCGGCCCTGGTTGCTTTGCTCATTCAAGCCGTAGCCAAAGCGGATCAGGCGGGGTTTGATGTCCTGCGCCAGCGTGGCAAACGAGGCGCTGAGCAGTGCGGCGCTGGCCGCTGCTACCAGAGTCCGGCGCAGCAGGGTGGGGAAGTGGGTCATGGTTGTCTCCTGGGGTTGTAAGGGGAACGGGGTCTATCGCATCCACGCCACGGGCGCGGTCACGATTTGCGGGAACAGAACAAAGAGGAAGAGGATCAGCGTGTAGGTGATCAGGAACGGATTCACCCCCTTGATGACCTGGTGCAGCGGCAGGCGCCCCACGCCAGCCACCACGTTGAGCACCGTGCCCACAGGCGGGGTGATGAGACCAATCGCACCGTTGAGCACAAACATCAGACCGAAGTACACCGGGTCTATGCCAGCCTTCACCGCAATCGGCAGCATCACTGGCGCAAAGATCAGGATGGTGGGGGTCAAGTCCAGCGCGGTGCCCACGATGATCAGCACGACCATCATCACCAGCATCAGCAGGCGCGGGCTGTTGACCAGCGGGCCCAGCCAGCCGGTCAGCACACCGGGCAGATCGGCCAGCGTGATCATGTAGCTGGCCACCTGCGCACCGGCACACAGGAACATGACGATGGCCGTGGTCTTGGCGGCGCGCACCAGCACGCCGTGTACCTCGCGCAGGTTCATCTCACGGTGCACAAACAGGGCTACCACTAGCGCGTAGAACGCAGCCACCACGGCGGCTTCGGTGGGCGTGAACACGCCGGTCTTCATGCCGCCAATGATGATGATGGGCATGAGCATGGCCCAGAAGGCCTTGCGCGTGGCATGCAGCCGCTCGCGCAGTGGCAGGGGCTGGCCCTCAGGCAGGTCCATCTTGCGCAGCATCAGCTTCCAGGCCACTACCAGGCCCACGCCCATGATGAGACCGGGCACGATGCCAGAGATGAACAGTGCCGAGATGGAGGTGTTGGTGGTCACGCCGTAGATCACAAACGGCATGCTGGGCGGGATGATGGGCGCGATGATGCCGCCTGACGCAATCAGCCCGGCCGAGGTGTGCATGGGGTAGCCCTGCTGGCGCATCATGGGCATGAGGATGGTGGCCAGCGCGGCGGTGTCGGCCAGTGCCGATCCGCTCATGCTGGCCATGAGCACGGCGGCGCCAATGGCGACAAAGCCCAGCCCGCCGCGGATATGGCCTACCCAAGCCTGTGCCATGGCGATGATGCGCCGGCTGATGCCGCCGGAGTTCATCAGCTCACCGGCCAGGATGAAGAAGGGCACGGCCAGCAGCGGAAAACTGTCCACCCCAGCCACCAGGTTTTGGGCCAGCAGCTGCGTGTCCCAAAACTCCAGCACCCAGGCCATGCCGGCGCCGGTGAGCACCAGCGCCAGGCCCATGTTCATGCCAATGCCCATCAGGGCCAGCATGCCGAAGCAAAAAACCAGAAAAGCGAGACCTTCGTTGCTCATGGTGTTCAGTCCAGTTCTGCCGCGTGACCCAGGTCCAGCGGCGTGCGTTTGATCAGTTCAACAAGCGCAAAGACGCCAATGGCGGCAGAGCACAGCAGGGCGGGCAAGGGCAGCAGCAGCGTGGGGTAACCCATCACTACCGAATAGCTGCCCCAACCCACCACCACCTGCTGCCAGGCGCCTATGCCCAGCATCACGCAGGCTGCCAGCACCAGCAGCCGTATCAGCGCCGTCATGGCAGCCATGGCGCGCGGGTGCGGTTGAAGGGCACCCACCAGGCTGGTGAAGGCCATGTGCTCACCCGCGGGGTAGGCAGCGGTGGCGCCGATAAAGACCATCCAGACAAACAGCAGGCGCGACACCTCTTCGCTGGCGGCTACGCCGTTGCCAAAGCCGTAGCGCAGCACCACGTTGATAAAGACGGCCACGGCCATCACGCCCAGGCACAGGGCTAGCAGGTGGTTGGACCAGCGTTGAAACCGGTTGGGTGGGATTGCTGTCATAGAGCCTCCGTGGTGGGGTGCAGCCAGGCGCTGACCTCGGTTTGCAAATCGACCAGCGGGCGCAGCGCGTCCACGCGCAGCACGCCAGCCTCGCCCACGGGGGATTCCAGCGTGGCGAACTGGTTGTCCACCAAACTGGTGGAGAAAAAATGGGAAGGCGCACGCGCCACGACCCGGGCCTGGGCGTGGGCCTTGTCAATATCCATAAATACAAAGCGCAGCCCTGGGGCGGCCTGGCGCAGGCGTTCGCGGTAGCTGCGTTTCAAGGCCGAGCACGTCACCACCAGGCCCTGGGGTTGGGCGCGCAGGGCATCGCCCAGTGTGGCCAACCAGCCGTCGCGGTCGGCATCGGTCAAAGCAATACCCTGGCGCATTTTTTCGCGGCTGGCGGGGCTGTGGTAGTCGTCGCCCTCCAGCAAGGAGAGGTGGCCGACCTGTGCCAACGCTGCCCCCAGACTGGACTTGCCGCAGCCGGCAACACCCATGATGACGATGGAATTCATGTGATTCGCGTGGTTTGGATAGCGCTATCTTATGACGCCTGCCCAACGCCAAGGATCGGTACTTTCCCTAGACTTGCCGCGAATGGCCGAAAAAAAGGGCCGGTGAAAACCGGCCCTGGGTCGCTGCGTGAGGGGCTTACTTGATATCCACACCGTAGAAAGTGTGTCGGGCAAAGGGGCTCAGCTTGTAGTCCAGCACCTCTTTGCGCACTGGGGCCAACTGCACCGCGTGGGCAATGGTGAACCAGGGTGCCTGTTCCTTAAAGATCACCTGGGCTTTTTCGTACAGCTTGGTGCGCTCTGCAGGGTTGGACACCACCTTGGCCTTTTGCACCAGGTCTTCAAAGGGTTGGTAGCAGAACTTGGCCACGTTGGAGCCATTGCTCTTGGCGGAGCTGCAACCCAGCAGGGTGTTCAAGAAGTTATCAGGGTCGCCGTTGTCACCGGTCCAACCCAGCATGCCCATTTGATGTTCACCAGCCTGCATGCGCTTGCGGTACTCACCCCATTCAAAGCTCTTGATCTCGGCGGTCACGCCCACCTTGGCCAGGTCGGCTTGCATCAGCTCGGCGATGCGTTTGGCGTTGGGGTTGTAGGGGCGCTGAACAGGCATGGCCCACAGGTCGGTGGTGAACCCATTGGGGTAGCCCGCAGCTGCCAGCAGCTTCTTTGCTTCAGCAGGATTGAAGGCGTCATCCTTCAGGGCCTTATTGTATGACCACTGGCCTGGAGGAATCGGGTTGGTGGCGGCTACACCGGTGCTAAGGTACACAGCAGAGACGATGGCCTTTTTGTCGATGGCCATGTTGATGGCCTTACGCACGCGCACATCGTCGAACGGTTTCTTGGTGGTGTTGTAAGCCAGGTAGCCAATGTTCAGGCCAGGTTGTTCCATTACAGTGACGTTGGTGTCCTTGCGCATGGCGTCCAGGTCGGCCGGGTTGGGGTAGGGCATGACATGGCATTCGCCCTTTTGCAGCTTGGCCCATCGTACTGACGCATCGGGTGTAATCGAAAAAATCAGGTCATCGATCTTGGCCTTGCCAGCCCAGTATTGGGGGAAAGCCTTGAAGCGGATCAGCGAATCCTTTTGGTATTGCACCACTTGGAAGGGGCCAGTACCCAGCGGGTCTTGGTCAATCTTCTCTGGAGTGCCGGCCTTCAGCATGGCAATCGCGTATTCCTTAGACTGCACACCCGCGAACTGCATGGCTAGGTTGGCCAGGAAGGGAGCTTCGGGGTTGTTCAGCGTGATCTTCACGGTGTACTCGTCCACTTTGTCTACGGACTTCAGGAGTTTGGGCATGCCCATATCGCCAAAGTACGCGTGGTTCGGACTGGTGACCTTGAAGTAAGGGTCGTTTTCTTTCCACTGGCGTTCCAGCATGAACATCACGTCGTCCGCATTGAAGTCGCGGCTGGGTTGGAAGTTTTTGTTGGACTGCCATTTCACACCCTTGCGCAGCTTAAACGTGTACTCCAGGCCATCTTTTGAGATGGTCCAACTCTCGGCTAAAGAGGGTTCGACTTTGGTGCCGCCCCGCTCAAAGTGCACCAGATTGTCGTAAATTTGTTCGGTTACATCAAACGAAGTCCCGGTAGTGTTCACACCTGGGTAGAAGTTCTCGGGGCTACCTTCTGAGCAGTACACCAAGGTCTTGGCTGCGACCGGCGCAAGTGCCAGAGCAGCAGGCAGCGCCAATGCGCACAACAGCGCACTTTTGGTGCGGCGTGTCGCGACGGCTTTCTTTGAGTTCAGGTTCATGGGAGTTACTCCTCTGGGGGTTAATGCTGCCTATGCAGCGAGTTGGCTAAGGGTCAGCGCTTCATGACAAGCAACTAGCCTGCCATCAAGCGTTTGTAGAACTGGGCGCTCGCTGTGGCAGCGAGGAGTGGCGTGCGGGCAGCGCGTGGAAAACACGCAGCCAGCGGGCGGGTTCAACGGGGAGGGCAGTTCGCCCTTGAGCACGATGCGCTGGCCGGCAGTGCCTCGCGCGTGCATGCCGGGCGTGGACGCCATGAGGGCGCGGGTATAGGGGTGCAGGGGGCGCTCGAACAGCGTGGCTTTGTCGCCTTGTTCCACCACTTGGCCCAGGTACATCACCAGCACATCGTGGGCAATGTGGCGCACCACGCCCAGGTCGTGCGAAATGAAGAGGTACGCCAGGCCTAGCTCGTTTTGCAGGTCGGCCAGCAGGTTCAGCACCTGTGCCTGGATGGACACATCCAATGCCGACACTGGCTCATCGGCCACCACCAGCGCCGGGTCCAGCATCAGCGCGCGCGCAATCGCAATGCGCTGGCGCTGGCCGCCAGAGAACATATGGGGGTAGCGGTCGTAGTGCTCGGGGCGCAGGCCCACCTTGGCCAGCATGGCGCGGGCTTTTTCTTGCCGCTGGGTGCGGGTCAGCGGGGTGTTGATCTCCAGCGGACCCTCTAGAATCTGGCCAATGCGTTTGCGTGGGTTCAGCGAGCCATAGGGGTTCTGGAACACCAGTTGCACTTTTTGGCGCAGCAGTTTTTTCTGCACCGCATCCGCTTGGGCCGTGTCTACGCCAGCCAGTGTCAATTGCCCCTCGGTGGGCGACTCGATCAGCGACACCATGCGCGCCAGCGTGGACTTCCCACAACCCGACTCGCCCACCACGGCCAGCGTACGGCCCGGTTGCACCGAGAACGAAACTCCGGCCACGGCCTGCAACTGGTCGGGTGCACGCAGAAAGCCGCGGCGAATGGTGTAGACCTGCCGCAAGCCCTGCGCTTGGACCACGGGTGCCACGGCAGGCATTGTGGGTGTGCTCATGCGGCCACCTGTTCGGCATCCAGCGCAAAGTGGCACCGCACCTGGCCACCGGGCCAGGGTGTCAAGGCGGGGCGCTGGTCGCAGGCCGCTTCGCGCGAATGGCGGCAGCGCGGCATGAACAGGCAGCCGCTGGGGCGGTCATGCAGGCCGGGCACCATGCCGGGGATGGTGTTCAGTCGGCTCTGGTGCAGGCTGCGCTCGGGCATGGCGGCCAATAGTGCCTCGGTATAGGGGTGGGCCGGTGTGGCAAACAGTGCGTCGGCACTGCGCTCCTCCATCACTTGGCCCGCATACATCACGGCCACGCGCTGGGCCATGTCCGACACCACGCCCATGTTGTGGGTGATGAGCACCAGCGCCATGCCGCGGTCCTTTTGCAAGGTCTTGAGCAGCTCCAGAATCTGCGCCTGAATCGTCACGTCCAGCGCGGTGGTGGGCTCATCCGCAATCAGCAGCTTGGGGTTGCAGGCAATCGCCATGGCAATCATCACGCGCTGGCTCATGCCGCCAGACAGCTGGTGCGGGTAGACCTTCAGGCGGCTCTCGGGTGCGGGGATGCCCACTTGTTCCAGCAACTCAATCGAGCGTTTGTGGGCTGCCTTGCGGTCCATGCCCAGATGCAGCTTCAGTGTTTCGGCCAATTGGTAGCCCACCGTAAAGCAGGGATTCAGGCTGGTGGTGGGGTCCTGAAAGATCATGGCCATGTCTTTGCCGGTGAAGCGGCGGCGCTCGCGGTCGCTCAGGCCCAGCAGGTCATGGCCATCAAAGCGCAGCGTCTTGGCCTGCACGCGGCCAGGGTAGGCTACCAGGCCCATGAGCGCCATCATGGTCACACTCTTGCCCGAGCCGGATTCACCCACCACGCCCAATACCTCACCCGCATCGAGCGAGAGGCTCACGTCCTGCACTGCATGCATCACGCCGTTGTGCGACGGGAACTCCACAGACAGGTTTTCAATTTCTAGCAATGCCATCAGCGTTGTTCTCTTTTCAGCTTAACGTTTGAGCTTTGGGTCCAGCGCATCGCGAAGTCCATCCCCAAGCAAGTTGAACGCCAGCACAGTGATCAAAATGGCCAGGCCGGGGAAAGTCACCACCCACCAGGCGCGCAGCACAAATTCGCGTGCATCGGCCAGCATGGTGCCCCACTCGGGGGAGGGTGGCTGTGCGCCCAGGCCCAGGAAGCCTAGTGCGGCTGCATCCAGAATCGCGGTGGAAATACCCAGTGAAGCTTGCACGATCAGCGGCGCCGTGCAGTTAGGCAGTACCTCGCTGAACATCAGACGAAGGTGGCTGGCGCCAGTCATGCGTGCGGCAGTCACATAGTCACGCGAGGTTTCGGCAATCACGGCGGCACGTGTGATGCGCACATAGTGCGGCAGCACCACAATCGCCACGGCCAACATGGCATTGACCAAGCCGGGCCCAAGGATGGCCACAATCACGATGGCCAGCAGCAGGCTGGGTAGCGTGAGGATGATATCCATGGCGCGCATGATGGCGATTTCCAGCAGACCCTTGAAGTAACCTGCAACCAGGCCCAACACGGTGCCGACCATCACCGAAATGGACACCACGGCAATACCGATGACCAAAGAGAGGCGGGCGCCGAACATGAGGCGCGAGAGGATGTCCCGTCCAATGGCGTCCGTACCTAGCAGGTGAGCAGATGAGCCGCCGTCTTGCCAAGCCGGGGGCTTCAGAAAGGCTGCGTTGTTGGTCAGGTCTGGAGCGTAAGGCGCCAACCAAGGTGCGAACAGGGCCATCAGCAACACAAACACTACGATGACGAGCCCAGCCATGGCGCCCTTGTTGACTCTAAAGTAGCGCCAGAACTCTTGCAGCGGATGAGAGGGTTGCAACGCCACCGGCGTATGAATAGCGGTAGTAGTCATTACTTTTGGTGGCGAATGCGGGGGTTGATGATGCCGTAGGTGATATCTACCAATAGATTCACGGTCATGACAACCACGCCGAGCAGGAGCATGCCGCCTTGTAGCACAGGATAGTCACGTCGACTAATGGCTTCAATCAGCCATTTGCCAACACCAGGCCAGGAAAAGATTGTCTCTGTCAGGATTGCTCCGGTGAACAAATGGCCAACCTGCAGGCCGATAACAGTGACGACCGGGATCAGGGCATTGCGAAAGGCGTGCACCGCCACGACGCGTAGGCCGGTCAGGCCCTTGGCTTTGGCGGTGCGGATGTAGTCTTCGCCCATTACCTCGAGCATGGCCGAGCGCGTCATGCGCGCAATCACGGCAAGCGGGATGGTGCCCAACACGATGGTAGGCAGGATCAGGTGCGACAGCGCCGAAAGGAAGGCCCCCCTGTCGTTTGAAAGCAGGCTGTCGATCAGTAAGAAGCCTGTGGTGGGCTCAATGAAGAACTGCACACTGATGCGGCCCGATACGGGCGTTAAGTCCAGCTGCACCGAGAACAACAAGATGAGCAACAAGCCCCACCAGAAAACAGGCATGGAGTAGCCCGCTAGAGACACGCCCATAACACCATGGTCAAGGATCGAGTTGCGCTTTACCGCCGCCAAAATCCCAGCTGGAATACCTATTAGCAAGGCGAAGATGATGGCGCAAAGTGCCAGCTCGATAGTCGCAGGAAACAAGGTTGCGAATTCTGTTAGTACACGCTCCTGCGTGATAATCGACTTGCCTAGATCACCCTTGAGCACCTTACCAATGTAGATGCCGTATTGCACCATCAGGGGCTGATCAAGACCGTATTCTTTGAGGAGCACCGCGTGGCGCGTGGCATCAATGCCTCGCTCGCCTGCAAGGGTTTCAATGGGGTCTCCTGGGACCAAACGGATTAGAAAGAAAGCGAGCAGTGTCATCCCAAAAAATGTGGGAATGACGAGGCTGAATCGGGTGAGTAGGAAGCGCAGCATGAAGGGGCGAATTCTAGGCGTGCACAGCAGTGCAAAGTGTTGATCGAAGCCAATAACGACTAGTGAGTTTCCCTTATGAGGTTGGCTACCAGTCGCCGAAGTGACTAGCAATGCTGATGCCAACAAAAAAGGCCGGGGATGAGCCGGCCTTTTTAGCGCTGTGCAGGTGCTGCTTACTTGAGGTGCTTGCCGATCAGGCCAGCCAACTCAAACATGGTGACCTGGGCCTTGCCGAAGATTTCCTTCAGCTTGGCGTCGGCGTTGATGTTGCGCTTGTTCACTGCGTCTTGCAGCTTGTTCTTTTTGATGTACGTCCACAGCTTGCTCACCACTTCAGTGCGGGGCAGAGCAGCTGCGCCAACCACAGCCGCCAATGCGGAGCTGGGAGTTAGGGCTTTCATGAACGCGGCGTTCACGGTGCGCTTCTTGGCGGGAGCCTTCTTGGCTGCAACCTTTTTAGCGGGAGCAGCTTTCTTGGCGGGAGCCGCCTTCTTGGCCGGAGCGGCCTTTACAGCGACTTTCTTCGCTGGTGCTGCTACCTTTTTAGCAGGAGCCGCTTTCTTTGCGGGAGCGGCTTTTTTTGCCGGTGCTTTTTTCGCAGTTGCCATGATTGATTGTCCTTCTAGAAGATTGATTAATCACCAGCAAAAAACTGCTTCTTCACTGGTAACCCGGATGCTAATGGCAAAAAAGCGCGTTTCCAAGGGAGAAACTGCAATTTTCATTGGGGAATGTTGTTTTTTTCATTGGAGAATAGCCCGCAACACCGAAAAGGAGCGCCCCCAGATGAGCCTGCCATTTACAACCTGTGACCTTTGCGATGCCCACAAGGGCGACACCTCGGGTGCCTTTCGGGTATTGCCACCGGTGTTTCGTGACTTCGGCCAGGCGCTGAAGTTTGCGGGCCCGGTGGTCACGGTGAAGTGTTTTGAGGACAACACGCTGGTGAAAGCCGCTGTGGATTCGCAAGGCTGGCTGGACACGCCCACCGGCCGCGTGGCCCAGGTGCTGGTGGTGGACGGTGGTGGCTCGTTGCGCAAAGCCCTGCTGGGTGGAAACCTGGGCGCGGCCGCTGCGCGCAATGGCTGGGCCGGTGTGGTGATTGACGGTTGCGTGCGCGATACCGCCGAGCTGGCGACGCAGGCCGTGGGCATCCGCGCACTGGCACCCATGCCGCTGCCCACCGAGAAACGCAACCAAGGCCAAGCGAATGTGGCGGTGCAGTTGCAAGGCGTGTGGGTCCGCCCGGGCGACTGGCTCTATGCCGATGAAGACGGTATGGTCGTGTCGGCTACGCCGCTGGTGTAGCCGCCGCACTGCGCGAGGGCAGGGTGGCCAACACTACGCCCAACAGCGCAATGCCAAACGCCAGCAGCTGCAGGCCCCCCAGGCTTTCACCCAACACCAGCACACCCACCAGCGCGGCCGAGATGGGCAGCATGACTGTGAACACACCAGCGCGGGCTGCGGGCACGGTCTTCAGGCCCGTCATCCACAGCCACACCGTCCACACGCTGGCGGCCAGCGCATAGAAGACCAGCAGCACCCAGGAGCCCGTGGCCACCGATGCAAAGTTAAAGCGCCACGCCATGTACAGGCCCATGGGCGTCATGAGCGCAAAGCCCCAGAGGTTGATGAGTGCGGTGATGCGCTTGGGTGACAAAGCGCCGGTCAGCTTCTTGCCAATCACCGCGTAAGCCGCTTCGCACAGCACGGCGCCAAACACCAGCAAGTTGCCCCACAGCGCCTGGTTATGGGCTAAATCGCCCTCTGGCCCCGATGAATGGTGCGCGGACAGCTCTCCTTTTGATAGCGCCAGCATGCTGATGCCCAGCGCGCTGCAAGCTACCGCGGCCCAGGTGCGCAGGCCAATGCGTTCCTTCAAAAAGGCCCAGCTCATGAGTGCCACCACGGCGGGGATGGACGCCATGATCACCCCCGCAGACACCGCGGTGGTCATGCTCACACCAAACAGCATGCAGATTGAGAACAGGAAATTGCCCAAGAGCGATTCCAGAAACACCAGCTTGCGCGTAGCCGGTGTCATGGGCAGTTCAGACGCCGGGCGCTTGAGCCAATGCACCATGGCCAACCCACCAATGCCGAAGCGCAGCCAGGCCAACAGAAATACGGGAAGAGCGGCCACCAAGGGCTTGGACAGTGCCACATAGCTGCCGACCAGAGACATGCTGAGCGCCAGAAAACTGTAGGCAATCCAGCGTGGGGGATGGGCGAGGACAGCAGGGGTGTGGGTCATGCAGCGGGGCGGCGGGTAAGAAACAAGCGCACGACGATACACCATGTAACACGCGGCCTTGGTCAGGGCGGGGCCATGCACTTGGGTGGTGCGTTTATGCAGCACAATGGCATCAGGCTCTTGTAGCCAAGCCAGCACCGCGTTGCCACCCGCGATGGGCACGCCTCTTGCGGTGCATACAGCAAGGAGTAGGGAATGAGTGAAAACAAACCAATGAACTTCAACGATCTGGAGCAATGGCTCAATGAACGGAGAGTGACGGAGGTGGAATGCCTGGTGCCCGATTTGACGGGCGTAGCGCGCGGCAAAATTTTGCCCCGCGCCAAGTTCACCGAAGACCGCGGCATGCGCTTGCCGCAAGGCATTGTGGCCATGGGGGTCACGGGAGAGTTTCCTGAGAGCGGCCCGTACTACGACGTGGTCGACCCCACGGACAAAGACATGCAACTGCGGCCCGATCCGTCGTCGGTGCGCATTGTTCCCTGGGCCACCGACCCCACGGCGCAGGTTATCCACGACTGTTTTGACCACGAAGGCAAGCTGGTGCCCTTTGCCCCACGCAGCGTGCTGCGTCGCGTGTGTGATCTGTATGCGGCCGAAGGCCTGCAACCCATCGTGGCGCCCGAGTTGGAGTTTTATCTGACGGCCCGCAACACCGACCCCAACACGCTGTTGCGTGCACCCATTGGCCGCAGTGGCCGCGCCGAGACCTCCCGCCAGGCCTACAGCATTGACGCGGTGAACGAGTTCGACCCGCTGTTTGAAGAGATTTACGACTACTCCGACAAGATGGAGCTCAATGTGGACACGCTGATCCACGAAGTCGGCGCAGGGCAGATGGAGATCAACTTCTTCCACAACCAGCCGCTGGGTCTGGCCGACGAGGTGTTCTTCTTCAAGCGCACAGTGCGTGAGGCCGCGTTGCGCCACGACATGTACGCCACCTTCATGGCCAAGCCGATTGCGGGCGAGCCCGGCAGCGCCATGCATGTGCACCAAAGCCTGCTGAATGTGCAGACCGGCAAGAACGTGTTCAGCAACGAAGACGGTACGCCGTCCGAGGCTTTTTTCCACTACATCGGCGGCTTGCAGCGCTACATCCCTGCGGCCATGGTGCTGGTGGCGCCCTATGTGAACAGCTACCGCCGCCTGTCGCGCAACACCGCAGCGCCCATCAACATCGAGTGGGGCTACGACAACCGCACGGTTGGCATTCGCTCGCCGATTTCATCGCCCGCTGCGCGTCGCGTGGAGAACCGTGTGATTGGCGCCGATGCCAACCCCTATGTAGCCATGGCCATGACGCTAGCCTGTGGCTACCTGGGCCTGAAAAACAAGATCAAGCCCAAGCCAGAAATGCGTGGCGACGCCTACCTGTCACCCTATGCGCTGCCCCGCAGCCTGGGCGAGGCGCTGGACTGGCTGCGCAAGGAATCGGACCTGCACGAAATCCTGGGCAAGGAGTTTGTGACGGTGTACACCGAGATCAAGGAGCTGGAGTTTGACGAGTTCATGAAGGTGATCTCGCCGTGGGAGCGGGAGCACTTGCTGCTCCACGTCTGACTCGTTCACCCAACCCGCAATGACCGCCATGACTACCTCTGTTGACACCGCCTTGATCCAGTCGTTGGACAGCGCGCATTTTCTGCACCCGTTCACCGATTTCAAGGACCTCTCCAGCCGCGGCGCCCGCGTGATCACGCGGGCCGAGGGCATTTATGTCTGGGACTCTGAAGGCCAGCAGATTCTGGACGCCATGAGCGGCTTGTGGTGTGTGAACGTGGGCTATGGCCGCAAGGCCCTGGCCGATGCTGCCCATGCGCAGATGATGACGCTGCCGTACTACAACAGCTTCTTCCAGACTACCAATGTGCCGGCCGTGCAGTTGGCGGCGCGCCTGGCGTCCCTGGCGCCACCGGTGGGGGAGCGCAGCTTCCAGCATGTGTTCTATTCCAGCAGCGGTAGCGAGAGCAATGACTCGAATGTGCGCATGGTGCGCCGCTACTGGGACCTGCTGGGCCAGCCGCAGCGCAAGGTCATCATCGGCCGCATCAACGGCTACCACGGCAGCACCATGGCGGGCGCCTCGCTGGGCGGCATGAGTGGCATGCACGCGCAGGGCGATTTGCCCATCCCCAACATCACCCACATTGAGCAGCCGTACTACTTCGAGAACGCCATTGCAGGCGAGTCGCGCGAGGAATTTGGCGTGCGCGCGGCGGGCTGGCTGGAGGCCAAGATTCTGGAAGTGGGGCCTGACAAGGTGGCGGCCTTCATTGCCGAACCGCTGCAGGGGGCCGGGGGCGTGATCATCCCGCCCAGCACCTACTGGCCAGAGATCCAGCGCATCGTGGATAAATACGGCATCCTGCTGATCAGCGACGAGGTGATTTGCGCATTCGGCCGCCTGGGCCATTGGTTCGGTTACGAGAAGTTTGGCTACAAGCCCGACTTGGTGACTTTTGCCAAGGCCGTGACCAGCGGCTACGTACCTCTGGGCGGTGTGATGGTGGGCAACCGTGTAGCCCAGGTGCTGATAGAGCAGGGCGGCGAGTTCAACCACGGCTACACCTACAGCGGCCACCCCGTGGCCTGCGCGGTGGCCATGGCCAACCTGGACATCATGGAAGCCGAGCAGCTGCCCCAGAAGGTACGCGGCGAGACAGGTGCCTACTTCGCGCAGCGCTATGCCGAGCTGAACGAGCACCCGCTGGTGGCGCACGCCGAGACCTGCGGCTTTGTCGGCGGCTTGGTGCTGGTCAAGAACAAGAAGACGTTGGAGCGCTTCCACGCCGACGATGGTGTGGGCATGGTCTGCCGGGGCCATTGCTTTGGCAATGGCCTCATCATGCGGGCCGTGGGCGACCGGATGATCATTGCTCCACCGCTGGTGATGACGAAATCTGACATTGACGAGCTGATGCGCCTGATCCGTTTGGCTTTGGACCGCACTTTGGTGGATCTGAAGGCCCGTGGGCTGGTCTAAGCACTTCTATAATCTTTTGGTCTGTTTTTTGCTTCGCATATTTCTGACTTTTCTTCCTCTATTTTTGTAACGGAGAGCTCCAACATGAAGTACACCCTGTGTTCCGTCGCCGTAGCGGCGTTGGTTTTGACGGCTTGTGGCAAAAAAGAGGAGCCCGCAGCGGCTGCTCCCGCGCCCGCTGCAGTGGCTAGCGCGCCTGCTCCTGCAGCCAACGCGGAAGAAAAAGTCCTGAATATCTACAACTGGCCTGACTACATCCCCGAAGGCATGGTGGCCGCGTTTGAGAAGGAATCCGGCATCAAGGTGAACTACGACACCTTTGAGACCAACGAAGCCCTGCAAGCCAAGCTGGTGGCCGGCAATACCGGTTACGACATCGTGGTGCCCGGCACCGTCTTTGCCAAGGGCCAGATCGAAGGCGGCCTGCTGCAGCCGCTGGACAAATCCAAGATCAAGAACCTGGCCAACCTGGACCCGGCCCTGCTGGCCGTCATGACCAAGGCTGACCCAGAGAACAAACACCTGGTGCCATGGGCCTGGAGCTTCACAACCGTGGGCATCAACAAGACCAAGGTCGAAAAAGCCCTGGGCGGCATGCCCATGCCAGAAAACGCATGGGACCTGGTGTTCAACCCCAAGTACACGGCCAAGCTGAAGTCTTGCGGCATTGCCTACCTGGATTCGCCTACCGAAATCCTGCCAGCAGCCCTGCACTACATCGGCAAGGATGCGTATTCCAACAACGCCGAAGACTACAAAGCCGCGACCGCCATGTTGGCCAAGGTTCGCAAGGATGTACGTTTGTTCAGCGCCACCATGATCGACGACATCGCTGGCGGCAAGGCTTGCGCAGCCATTGGCTGGGCGGGTGACATCAACATCGCTGCGGGCCGCGCCCGTGACAACGGCTCCAAAGACGTGATCGAAGCCCTGCTGCCCAGCACTGGCGCCCTGATCTTCATTGACTCCATCGCGCTGACCAAGGATGCCAAGCACCCCAACAACGCCCATGCGTTCATCGACTTCTATCTGCGTGCTGAAAACGCAGCGCAAATGGCGAATGAAATGACCTACAACACCGGCAACAAGGCGGCTGTTGACAAGGTCAAGCCTGAAATCGCTGGCAACAAGACCATCTTCGTGGAAGCCGACTACCTGGCCAAAATGGTTCCTCCCAGCAGCTTCAGCAACGAAGCCCGTGAGGCACTGGCCAACGCTTACAACGCGTTCAAAAAAGGCAAGTAAGGTTTTGGTGTAAACGCCAACAGGGGCTGTTTGTACATGGCGTATGAACAGCCCTTTTTCATGGCGCGGTCGTATTCAGCAGGGATCAATTGATGACAGCACAAGCGGATAACGCGGGTTACTTGGTGACCGAAAAACTGGTCAAGCGCTTTGACGAGGCGCTGGCGGTGGACGAGGTATCTCTCTCCATCGCTCAGGGCGAAATTTTTGCCCTGCTGGGAAGCTCGGGTTGCGGCAAATCCACCTTGCTGCGCATGCTGGCGGGGTTCGAGTCGCCCACTTCGGGCCGCATTTTGCTGGGGGGCCAGGACGTCGCCAAGCTGCGCCCGTATGACCGACCCATCAACATGATGTTTCAGTCCTACGCGCTGTTTCCGCACCTGGACATCTGGGAGAACGTGGCCTTTGGCCTCAAGCGCGAAGGCCTGCCGCGTGACGAAGTCAAGCATCGCGTAGGCGAGATGCTGGACCTGGTGCAGCTGGGCGCCTACGCCAAGCGCAAGCCGCATCAGCTTTCGGGTGGGCAACAGCAGCGCGTAGCCCTGGCCCGCAGCCTGGCCAAGCGGCCCAAACTCTTGTTGCTGGACGAACCTTTGGGCGCGCTGGACAAGAAGCTGCGCGAACAAACCCAGTTTGAGCTCGTTAACATCATCGAAAAAGTAGGCGTGACATGCGTAATGGTGACCCACGACCAAGAAGAGGCCATGACCATGGCCAACCGCATTGCGGTGATGAGCAAGGGCCGCGTGCTGCAGGTGGGCTCGCCCGAAGAGGTGTACGAGCACCCGGCGAACCGCTTTGTGGCGGACTTCATTGGCAATGTGAACATCTTTGACGGCCACCTCAGCGTGGACGAGCATGACCGCTGCGCGGCCATCACCGGCATTGGTGAAATCCAGGTCGGCCATGGCGTGAGTGGCACGCTGAACATGCCCGTAGGCATTGCCGTGCGGCCCGAGAAAATCGAGATCAGCAAGACCCGACCGAATGTTGGACACAACGTGTTCACCGGCCAGGTCAAGGAGATTGCCTACTTTGGCTCGTACAACACCTACATCGTGGTGGCCACCGATGGCACCAAGGTAAAGATCATGGAAGCCAACACCCGGCGCCAGGAACTCAGCGACATCACCTGGGAAGACAATGTCTTCTTCTGGTGGGGCGACCGCTCCGGCATCGTGTTGCGCGATTAGGACTCGGCATGCAGTCCCCATCCCGCTTTCCCATGCCCGGCCGGCGCTTTGTGATCGGCGTGCCGTTCACCTGGCTGACCGTGTTTTTCCTGTTGCCATTCCTGATCCTGGCCTACATCAGCTTTGTAGACATGGCCGGAGATATCCACCCGTTCAAGCCGATCTGGGACACGCAGACCGGCTTGCTCAAGCTCAAGTACGAGAACTACTGGTCCATCTTCCGCAACGGTGAGGACGGGGGGCTGTTCCGCACGCTTTACATCGAGGCCTATCTGCGCTCGCTCTGGTACGCGTTGTGCACGGCGTTGCTGTGCCTGGGCATTGGCTACCCGTTTGCCTATTTCATCGCGCGCTCCAAACCCACGGTGCGGCCCGCCTTGCTGATGATGGTGATGCTGCCATTCTGGACGTCGTTTCTGCTGCGCGTCTATGCGTGGAAGGGCATCCTGGCGGACCAGGGCGTGGTGAACCAGGCGCTGCTGTACCTGGGCATCATTGATGAGCCCATCCAGATGCTGTACACCAATGTCTCCATGCTGGTGGGTATGACTTATGTGTACCTGCCCTTCATGGTGCTACCGCTGTACGCCAACCTGGTGAAGATGGACTTCCGTCTGCTGGAAGCCGCCTATGACCTGGGCACTTCGCCGTTCAAGGCGTTTTGGCTAGTGACGGTGCCGCTGTCCAAGGCCGGCATTGTGGCGGGCTTCATGCTGGTGTTCATCCCCGCGGTGGGCGAATTTGTGATTCCCTCGCTGCTGGGCGGTCCGGAGAACATCATGATTGGCCGCGTAGTGTGGGACGAAATGTTCACGGCCAACAACTGGCCGCGCGCCACGGCGTTGGCGGTGGTGATGATCGCCATCATCATCGTGCCCCTGGCTATGTACTACCACTACACCGGCGAGGCTTCCGAGCAGTCCGGTGGGCGCCATTGAGGGCCGCGCGATGAAAGCATTTGTGGAAAAGAATTTCGGCAAGCTGTGGCTGACGGTGGTGTACGTGTTTCTGTACGTGCCGCTGCTGTTCATGGTCGTATTTTCCTTCAACAGCACACGGCAGGACGCCAACTTCACCGGCTTCTCGCTGCGCTGGTACGACGCACTCACGCGTGACACCAAGATCGTCGAAGGCTTCTGGCTCTCGGTGAAAGTCGCCACGGTCACTGGCGTGCTGTCGGCGGTGCTGGGCACGTTCGCAGCCTTTGTGCTGGTGCGCTACCGCCGATTTATTGGCCGCACCGTGTTCTCCGGCATGGTCAATGCGCCGCTGGTGATGCCCGAGGTGGTGATTGGCCTCTCGCTGTTGCTGCTGATGGTGGGCGCGCAAAACTTCCTGGGCTGGCCCGAGCGCGGCATGTTGACCATCGTGTTGGGCCACACGCTGCTGGGCATGGCCTATGGCATGGTGGTGATCCAGTCGCGCCTGCTGGAGATGAACCGCTCTATCGAAGAGGCTGCGATGGACCTGGGCGCACGACCCCATCAAGTATTTCTGCTGATCACGCTGCCGCAGATTGCGCAGGCCATCTTTGCAGCCTTTCTGTTGTCGTTCACGCTGTCGTTTGACGATGTGGTGATCTCCGAATTTCTGTCTGGCCCCGGTGTCAGCACCTTGCCGCAGGTGATCTTCAGCTACGCGCGCCGCGGCATCAATCCGACCATCTACGCAGCCGCCACCTTGCTCATCACTACGGTGACCTGCGTCATCGTGGGCTACAGCGTGTGGGTGGCGCGCCAGTCGCGCAAGCGTGAGCGCGAGATTGCGGCGGCTGCGCGTGCGGAAGTCGCTGCCCTGAATCCGGTTTGACCCACTGCGCTGCTGTTGGTTGCGCACCTCAAGGACATTGCCATGCCTGATATGACATTTGATGGACGTGCGCTGATCAACGGTGCGCGCGTGGGGGCCCAGAGCGGCGCAGTGTTTGACTGCATTTCCCCCGTGGATGGCAGCATCCTGACGCAGGTGGCGCGCTGTGCCGACACCGACATTGACCTCGCCGTGCGCAGCGCCCGAGCTGCGTTTGACGACAAACGCTGGCGTGGCCTGCCCCCGGCGCAGCGCAAGCGCGTGCTGATCCGTTTTGCCGACCTGGTGCTGGCGCACGCGGACGAATTGGCCACCACCGAGGCCTGGGACATGGGCAAGCCCGTGAAGTACGCCCGCGCGGTAGATGTAAACAGCGCCTCCAACTGCCTGCGCTGGTATGGCGAGGCGGTGGACAAGGTGTACGACGAAATCGCACCCACGCCCGACACCGCGTTGGCCCTGATCACACGAGAGCCCGTGGGGGTGGTCGGTGTCATCGTCCCGTGGAACTACCCCATGATCATGGCCGCCTGGAAGATCGCACCGGCCTTGGCCGCTGGCAACTCCGTCGTGCTCAAGCCCAGCGAGAAGTCGCCTCTCACGGCGCTGCGCCTGGGCGACTTGGCGCTAGAGGCGGGCATTCCTGCCGGCGTGCTGAACGTGGTGCCCGGCTTTGGGCCTGAAGCGGGTTCGCCCCTGGCGTTGCATATGGATGTGGATTGCATTGCGTTCACCGGCTCTACGCGCGTGGGCAAGCAGATCCACGTGATGGCCGGGCAAAGCAACATCAAGCGCGTCTGGACCGAGCTGGGTGGCAAGTCCCCGAACATCGTATTTGCCGATTGCCCGGACCTGGACCGCGCGGTGCAGGCGGCGGTGGGCAGTATCTTCTTCAACCAGGGCGAGAGCTGCAATGCGCCGTCGCGCCTGTTTGTGGAGGCCAGCATCAAGGACCAGTTTCTGGAGAGGGCCCTGGCACTGGTGCCCGGCTACGCGCCGGCCAACCCTTTGCTGCCCGAAACGGTGATGGGCGCACTGGTGGACAAGGTGCAGATGGAGAGCGTGCTGCGCTACATCGACAGTGGCAAGCAGCAGGGCGCCGCGCTGATCGCCGGTGGTGAGCAAGTGTTGCAGTCCAGCGGCGGCTGCTATGTGCAGCCCACCATTTTTGACGGTGTGCGCCCCGATATGACGATAGCCCGGGAAGAGATCTTCGGCCCGGTGCTGGCGGTCTCCGCATTCACCGATGCGGCCGAGGTGGTGCGCCAGGCCAACGACAGCATCTATGGCTTGCAAGCGGGGGTCTGGACGCGCGACATCAACAAGGCCCACGGCGTCGCGCGCGCGCTGCGCGCCGGCACCGTGCATGTGAATCAGTACGACGAGGACGACATCACCGTTCCGTTTGGTGGCTACAAGCAAAGCGGGGTAGGGCGCGACAAGTCCCTGCACGCCATGGACAAGTACACCGAGACCAAAACCACCTGGATTCGCATCGACAGTCCGGTGTGAAGGTGCCCGGCTGGTTAGCGGGTTGCTCTGATTTTCATAGCTGCTCGCGCATACTCTGCGAGGGCTAGAGCCCATTTTTATTCATATGTTGCCCTGGTCTGGGGCGCGATTGCACCGTGCTACGGCCCACGTTCGGTGCATGCGTACGGGGCTAGCGTGGCTGTCGTTTTGCGATACGTAGCACCATTTCGCATGGTGAACTCCTCCGTGAGCAAAAGCTGCTTATGTATTTCACATACACACCTGTGATTTCACTATTCAATATTAATCTTCTAAGTTATTGAATTTAAACGAATAAATTTAAGTCTTATATAAGACATAAGATTAAAAATATGTCTTATATAAGACTTAGAATTCATCCATCGGCACCGGAATTGCATGACAAAACCAGGCCGCAACGTTTAACCAACCTAGGAGTGTTCTCATGCCGCAATCGATCACAGAACAACTGAGCCGCGAACAACAAATCGCCGCCCTGGAAAAAGACTGGGCCACCAACCCCCGTTGGAAGGGTATCAAGCGCGGTTACTCCGCTGCCGATGTCGTGCGCTTGCGCGGTTCCTTTCAGGTTGAGCACACACTGGCTCGCCGCGGTGCCGAGAAGCTGTGGGACCTGGTGAACAACGAGCCCTATGTGAACTGCCTGGGCGCATTGACTGGTGGTCAAGCCATGCAACAGGTCAAGGCGGGCGTGAAGGCCATCTACCTGTCCGGCTGGCAAGTCGCTGCGGACAACAACGAATACTCCGCCATGTACCCCGACCAGTCGCTGTACCCCGTGGACTCGGTGCCAAAGGTCGTGGAGCGCATCAACAACTCCTTCACCCGTGCGGACGAAATCCAGTGGTCCAAGGGTGTTGGCCCTGGCGACAAGGGTTATATCGACTACCACGCACCTATCGTGGCTGACGCCGAAGCCGGTTTCGGTGGCGTGTTGAATGCCTACGAACTGATGAAGGCCATGATCCGCGCTGGCGCGGGTGGTGTGCACTTCGAAGACCAATTGGCTTCCGTGAAGAAATGCGGTCACATGGGCGGCAAGGTGCTGGTTCCTACGACCGAAGCCTGCCAAAAACTGATCGCCGCCCGTATGGCTGCCGACGTGTATGGCGTGCCTACTCTGGTGATCGCCCGTACCGATGCCGAAGCTGCTGATCTGTTGACCAGCGACTATGACGAAAACGACAAGCCATTCCTGACCGGCGAGCGCACCGCCGAAGGTTTCTACAAGACCAAGAAGGGCATGGACCAGGCCATCAGCCGCGCCGTCGCTTACGCCGAATACGCAGACTTGGTGTGGTGCGAAACCGGCACGCCCGATCTGGACTTCGCCAAGAAGTTTGCCGATGCCGTGCACGCCAAACACCCCGGCAAGATGCTGGCCTACAACTGCTCGCCATCGTTCAACTGGAAGAAAAACCTGGATGACGCGACCATTGCCAAGTTCCAGCGCGAACTGGGCGCCATGGGTTACAAGTACCAGTTCATCACTTTGGCTGGTATCCACAACATGTGGTACCACATGTTTGACTTGGCCCAAGACTACGTCAAGCGTGGCATGTCGGCTTATGTGGAGAAGGTGCAAGAGCCCGAATTCGCAGCCCGCGAGCGCGGCTACAGCTTTGTGTCTCACCAACAAGAAGTGGGCACCGGTTACTTCGACGAGATCACCACGGTGATTCAGGGCGGCAAATCCAGCGTGACTGCGCTGACCGGTTCGACCGAAGAAGAGCAGTTCCACTAAGCACCGTTCTTTCATAATAGGAAGCCGGGTCTCTGCAAAGAGACTCGGCTTTTTTATTTGAAGGAGGGTAGACGTTCCATGTCTGAACAGCTTTCATTCCCCGGATTTGGCAATCTGCCGCCACCGGCGCCAGCCAAAAAGCCCAAGATCAAGGGCGAGCTTGAGCCGTACTCACTGTTCTTTTCCATCTTTCCGACGCCAGATGACGCAAGCGAACTCGCGCAACGTGCCGGTGCTTTGCTGGAGGCGCGTGGGCTGACCGGCAAGCCACTGTTGCCGCATCGATTGCATGTCACTTTGCACGACCTGGGCAACTATGAAGAGCTGCCGCCGGACACCGTGGATGCGGCTGTTCGGGCTGGCGATTCGCTGGCTGGTGATGCATTTGAGGTCGAGTTCGATTGCGCTTTGAGTTACCCCAGTAGCGGCACCTATGTGCTGTCGGGCGTAGAAGGCACCCGCAAACTGACCGCCTTTCGCGAGGAACTCGGCGAAGCAATGCGGAGCCAGGGCGTTCGTCCCAAGCCCAGTTTTACGCCGCATATGACAGTGGCCTACGACAAGCATGTCGTAGCTGAACATGCCATCGCGTCGGTGCGCTGGGTAGCGCGCGAGTTCGTCCTGATCCGCAGCCATAGAGGCAAGGGCATTTACGATCTGCTGGGCCGCTGGCCACTGCAGCACTAACTGCGGTTAAAATCGGCGCTCAACATTTGTATAAGAGCGAGAAAGGCAGTTTGGTTATGACACCGCGAACTACACCGGCGACATTCATCAGCGAATAAGGCCGTAGTCCGCGCGCCTTGTGCGCTGCCAGCTACCAAATTCATAGTAAAGCGCGGACCTCTCCGCGCTTTTTGCTTTTCTGATTCACTCTTTTTCGGTATCCACCATGATCAACATCACGCTCCCTGACGGTTCCAAACGCGAATTTCCCGGCCCAGTCACTGTGGCCGAGGTCGCTGCCTCCATTGGCGCAGGCCTGGCCAAAGCTGCTTTGGCAGGCAAGGTGGATGGCAAAGTCGTCGATACCAGCTTCCAGATGCAAGCCGATAGCGCGCTGTCCATCATCACCGCCAAGGACGCGGACGGTCTTGAGGTGATTCGCCACTCTACGGCTCACTTGCTGGCCTACGCGGTCAAAGAATTGTTCCCCGATGCGCAGGTCACGATCGGGCCCGTCATTGAGCATGGCTTCTTTTATGACTTCTCGTACAAGCGCCCCTTCACGCCAGACGACCTAGCTGCCATCGAAAAGAAGATGACGCAGCTGGCGTCTCTGGACGAGCCAGTCTCGCGCCGCGTATTGCCGCGTGACGAGGCGGTGGCGTATTTCAAGAGCCTGGGCGAGCATTACAAGGCCGAGATTATTGAAAGCATCCCGGCGGACCAGGATGTGTCGCTGTACCGCGAAGGCAAGTTCGAAGACTTGTGCCGCGGCCCGCACGTTCCTAGCACCGGCAAACTGAAGTTCTTCAAGCTGATGAAGGTGGCCGGTGCCTACTGGCGCGGTGACCACAAGAATGAAATGCTGCAACGCATTTACGGTACGGCCTGGGCCACGAAGGACGAGCTGCAGCAGCATTTGACCATGTTGGAAGAGGCTGAAAAGCGTGACCACCGCAAACTGGGTCGCGAGCTGGACCTGTTCCATATTGATGAGCATTCCCCCGGCACCGTGTTCTGGCACCCCAAGGGCTGGACGCTCTGGCAGGGCGTGGAGCAGTACATGCGCAAGGTGTACCAGGACAACGGCTATCTCGAAGTCAAAGGCCCGCAGATCCTGGACCAGGGGCTATGGGAAAAGACCGGCCACTGGGACAAGTACCGCGAGAACATGTTCGTCACGGAGTCCGAAAAGCGCGACTACGCGCTCAAGCCCATGAACTGCCCAGGCCACATCCTGATCTACAAGCAGGGCATCAAGAGCTATCGCGACCTGCCACTGCGTTTTGGCGAGTTTGGCAATTGCCACCGGAATGAGCCGTCAGGCGGCCTGCACGGCATCATGCGCGTGCGCGCATTCACGCAGGACGACGGCCACATTTTTTGTACCGAAGACCAGATCCAGGAAGAAGTGAAGAACTTCACGACCTTGCTGCAAAAGGTCTACGCAGACTTCGGCTTCCACAACATCATCTACAAGATTGCAACCCGCCCCGCGCAGCGCATCGGCACTGAAGAAAGCTGGGATCGCGCCGAGGCAGCCTTGGCCGAAGGCCTGCGTGCGTCTGGTTGCGAATTTGAGTATCTGCCGGGCGAGGGTGCTTTCTACGGTCCGAAGATCGAGTACACGCTGAAAGACGCGCTAGGTCGCCCCTGGCAGTGCGGCACGATCCAGATCGATCCCAACATGCCGGAGCGCTTGGACGCAGAATTTGTAGGCGAAGATGGTGCACGCCACCGACCCATCATGCTGCACCGCGCCATCGTCGGCAGCCTGGAACGTTTCATCGGAATCTTGATTGAAGGCAGCGCTGGCGCCTTGCCAGCCTGGCTGGCACCGGTGCAGGTGGCGGTGCTCAATATCACCGATGCACAGGCCGATTACTGCCGTTCCGTGGCCAAAACGCTGCAAAATCAAGGGCTTAGGGTCAATTTAGATCTGCGCAACGAGAAAATAACCTATAAAATACGGGAGCATTCGATGCAAAAGCTGCCGTACTTGGTCGTCATTGGCGACAAAGAGATGGCAGCAGGCGCTGTCGCAGTGCGCGCCCGGGGTGGTCAAGACCTCGGTGCAATGTCCCTTGATGCCTTTGTTCAAAGAATCACGAGTGACATTGCCAACAAATCAGCGGCTTGAGGTTCTACCCAAGAAAACCCGGTTTGACGGCGCGTGCTGTGCGGCAATCGCTACTATTTGTGTAGCAAAAATTGTGAAGGATTGAGCCATCGCTACTGAATTTCGTGACCGCCGTCAGCGTGAAGAACGCAAACACCGTCTTAACCGGGAAATCATGGCCCCAGAGGTTCGCCTCTCTGGCCCCGAAAATGAGCCTCTTGGTGTCGTCAGCCTGATGGAAGCCCTGCGCATGGCAGGGGAGCTGGATGTGGATCTGGTTGAAATTGCGGCAACTGCCAACCCGCCTGTGTGCCGGTTGATGGACTACGGCAAGTTCAAATACCAGGAACAGAAAAAAGCGGCGGAAGCGAAAGCCAAGCAGACGGTCATTGAGATCAAGGAAATCAAGTTCCGTCCGGGTACCGATGACGGCGACTACAACATCAAGATGCGCAATATCAAGCGTTTCTTGGCCGAAGGCGACAAGTGCAAGATCACTTTGCGTTTCCGGGGTCGCGAAATCACCCACCAGGAAATTGGTTTGGCGATGTTGCAGCGCATGCGCGACGAACTGGGTGACACCATCCTCGTGGAGCAATTCCCGAAGCTGGAAGGTCGCCAAATGATCATGATGATCGCCCCAGGCCGTAAAAAGCCCGGTGGTGGTGCACCGAAACCCGCAGCGGAATCTGCGGCATAAATTCTCTCGGCAGGTCTGGTCACCTGCCGGGGTGAACGGCGAATCTTCGGGTTCGCCAACCAGTGGGGCGGTAAAACGCATCACTTAAAAAGTGGCTCGGGGCCAACAAGGCTGGAAGTAGTTTTCCGGACGCCTCACGAGCACAAATGAAAAGGAGCATGAACATGCCCAAAATGAAGACCAAGAGCGCGGCGAAGAAACGCTTCCGCGTCCGTCCAGGTGGAACCGTCAAGCGCGGTCAAGCCTTCAAACGTCACATCTTGACCAAGAAGACCACCAAAAATAAACGCCACTTGCGCGGCTCCACTGGAGTTCATGAGACCAATATGGGTCACATGGCACAGATGCTGCCCGGTCGTGGTATTTAATTAACGACGAACAAGGAGTAATCACATGCCTCGCGTCAAACGTGGTGTAACGGCTCGCGCCCGCCACAAAAAAGTTCTGGCCCTTGCAAAAGGTTTCCGTGGTCGCCGCGGTAATGTCTTCCGTATCGCCAAAGAAGCGGTAATGAAGGCTGGGCAATATGCCTACCGTGACCGTCGTACCAAGAAACGTGTGTTCCGTCAGTTGTGGATCGCGCGTATCAACGCTGCGGCCCGTCAATGCGGTCTGACATACAGCCAGTTTGCCAATGGTCTGAAGAAAGCGAACATCGAGATTGACCGTAAGGTTTTGTCCGATATCGCGATCCATGACATGGCTGCTTTTGCTGGCATCGTGGAACAAGTGAAAGCCAAACTGGCTGCTTGAGTTCGCGGCTGATTGCTACTAATTTTGTAGCATTCGGCGCACCAGAAACAAGGGCTAGCGCTTGAAAAAGCACTAGCCCTTTTTCAATGACATAAACAGTCACACAAGAATTTATGACCGAGTTGAACGCCATCGTTGACACCGCCAAAGCCGCTTTCGCGCAGGCCGTGACGCCCGCCGATCTGGAAAATGCCAAAGCCCTGTTTCTGGGTAAGTCCGGCCGCATGACCGAGCTGATGAAAGGCATGGCCGCGCTCAGCGTGGAAGAGAAAAAGTCAACCGGTGCCGCTATCAACGTGGCCAAGCAGGCCATCGAAGCCGCGCTGACCGAGCGCCGCCAGGCGTTGGCAGATGCCGAGCTACACAAGCAACTCCAGGCTGAGGCTCTGGACGTGACCCTGCCAGGTCGCCAGCGCGGGCAGGGCGGTTTGCACCCCGTGTCGCTGACGCTGGAACGTATCGAGGCCATCTTCGGCTCTATGGGTTTTGAAGTGGCCCAAGGTCCAGAAATCGAGTCTGACTGGTTTAACTTCACCGCGCTCAATACGCCCGAAGACCACCCCGCACGCTCCATGCATGACACCTTCTATGTAGAAGGCGGCTCTGAGACCGCGCCCAATCTGCTGCGCACCCACACCAGCCCCATGCAGATCCGCTATGCGGTGCAGCACGTCAAAACACACCGCGCGGCCGCAGGTGCCTCCGCTGACGGCTTGTTCTCTGGCGACATGCCCGAGATCCGCGTGATCGCCCCCGGTCGCACCTACCGTGTGGACAGCGATGCCACGCATTCCCCCATGTTCCACCAGTGCGAAGGCCTGTGGGTGGGCGAGAACGTGAGCTTCAAAGACCTGAAGTTCGTCTTCACCGATTTCTGCCGCACCTTCTTTGAGTCGGACGATCTGGTGCTGCGCTTCCGCCCCAGCTTCTTCCCGTTCACCGAGCCCAGTGCCGAGATCGATATCCAGTTCCAGACCGGCCCGCTGGCCGGCCGCTGGCTGGAAGTGGCTGGCTCCGGCCAGGTGCACCCCAATGTGATCCGCAACATGGGCCTGGACCCCGAGAAATACATCGGTTTTGCCTTCGGCATGGGCCCGGATCGCCTGACCATGCTGCGCTATGGCGTGAACGACCTGCGCCTGTTCTTTGACGGTGACATCCGTTTCTTGTCCCAGTTCCAGTAAACCGACAAGCGCCTGCCACTGCCCACCGCCAAATACCTCGCCTGACTGACCATGCAATTTTCTGAATCCTGGCTGCGTACCTTCTGCAATCCTTCCATCTCCACCGCCGAGCTGGCGGAGACGCTCACCATGGCCGGGCTCGAGGTCGAAGAACTCAAGCCCGTCGCGCCCCCGTTCACCAAGATCGTGGTCGGCGAGATCAAGGAAGCCGAGCAGCATCCCAACGCCGACCGCCTGCGCGTCTGCAAGGTAGACGTGGGCCAGCCCGAGCTGCTGAACATCGTTTGCGGCGCACCCAATGCCCGCGTGGGCATTCGCATTCCCTGCGCCCTGGTAGGGGCCGAGTTGCCGCCGGGTGAGGATGGCAAGCCTTTTCTGATCAAGGTCGGGAAATTGCGCGGCGTGGAAAGCCAGGGCATGTTGTGCTCGGCCCGCGAATTGAAGTTGTCCGAAGACCATGGCGGCCTGCTGGAGCTGCCACTGGACGCGCCCTTGGGCCAGGACATCCGCCAGTACCTGGACCTGGATGACACGCTGTTCACCCTCAAGCTCACGCCCAACCTCGCGCATTGCCTGAGCATTTATGGCGTGGCGCGCGAAGTGGCGGCTCTGACCGGCGCGCCGCTGATCACCGCACCCATTGTCCCGGTGGCTGTGACGAATCAAGACAAGGTGGCCGTGAAGATCAGCGCCCCCGATCTGTGCGGCCGCTTCTCGGGCCGCGTGGTGCGCAACGTCAACACCAAAGCCAAGACCCCCCAGTGGATGGTGGACCGCCTAGCCCGTTGCGGCCAGCGCAGCGTGACCCCGCTGGTAGACATTTCCAACTACGTGATGTTCGAGCTGGGCCGTCCGTCGCACATCTTCGATCTGGACAAGATTCATGGTGGTCTGGACGTGCGCTGGGGCAAGCCGGGCGAACAGCTCAAGCTGCTGAATGGCAACACCGTCACGGTGGACGACAAGGTCGGTGTCATTGCCGACGATTCCCAGGTGGAGTCGCTCGCCGGCATCATGGGCGGTGACGCCACCGCCGTGTCCGACGACACCCAGCATATCTACGTGGAGGCCGCGTTCTGGTGGCCCAAGTCGATCGCCGGCCGCTCGCGCCGCTTCAACTTCTCCACCGACGCCGGTCACCGCTTTGAGCGCGGTGTGGACCCCGCGTTGACCGTGGAGCACATCGAGCGCATCACACAACTGATCATCGAGATCTGCGGCACTCCCGCCACCACCTGCGGCCCCGTGGACGACCAGAAAGCCAACGTGCCGACGCCCGCGCAGGTCACCCTGCGCGTGGCGCGTGCTGTCAAGGTCATCGGCATGCCACTGACCCAGGCGCAGTGCGCGGGCGCCCTGAAGCGTCTGGGCTTGCCGGTGACCGACGGCGAAGGTACGGTCACCGTGACGCCCCCGTCCTACCGCTTTGACCTGCAGATCGAGGAAGACTTGATCGAAGAAGTGGCCCGCATGGTGGGCTACAACAACCTGCCGCACACGCCGCCGCTGGCCCCCATCACGGCCAAGATCCGTGCGGAAGCCCAGCGCAGCCCGTTTGCCGTGCGCCGCGCGCTGGCCGCTCTGGGTTACCAGGAAACCATCAATTTCAGCTTTGTGGAAGAGCGCTGGGAGCATGAGCTGGCCGGCAACCCCAACCCGATCAAGCTGCTGAACCCGATTGCCAGCCAGATGAGCGTGATGCGCTCCTCCCTGATCGGTTCGCTCTTGCAGGTGTTGCGCTTCAATGCCGCTCGCAAGGCACCGCGCGTGCGCGTGTTTGAGCTTGGCCGCGTGTTCCTGCGCGACGCATCGGTCAAGAGCACCGACGCCACCGTGGAAGGCTTCGATCAACCCATGCGCATCGCCGGCTTGGTAAGCGGCAGTGCCGACGCGCTGCAGTGGGGCCGCAATGAGCAGGGCGTCGATTTCTTCGACGCGAAGGGCGATGTGGAAGCCTTGCTGGCACCGTTGAGGGCCGAGTTCGCGCCCGGTACCCACCCCGCCATGCACCCAGGCCGCTGCGCCCAGGTGGTACTGGACGGCAAGGTGATTGGCCATGTGGGTGAGTTGCACCCCAAGTGGCGCCAGTCGTATGAGCTGGCGACGGCGCCCGTGGTGTTTGAGCTGGCGCTGGATGCCGTGTTGGCCCGCCCGGTCCCCGAATTCAAGCCGGTAGCCAAGTTCCAGGCCGTACAGCGCGACATCGCCGTGGTAGTGGGCGACAGCGTGACCCATGCCGCCCTCATGGCCGCTGTGTGGGCCGCGCCTACATCGGGCCTGCTGCGTGATGCGCAGCTGTTCGACGTGTACCGCCCCAAACTCGCCAAGGATGTGGTGGCCGCAGACGGCGCAACCGATCGTAGCCTGGCCGTTCGCCTGACGCTCAACAGCGACGAAGCGACCCTGACCGAAGAACAAATTGAAACCGCGGTGAAAGCCGTGGTGGACCAACTGGTTGCGGCGGTCGCTGCCCGCCAGCGCGTTTGACCTGACCATCCACGAGATAAGGTTTTAGCCACCATGGATTTTTCTGTTGAAAGCCTGGAAACGCCCGCGTTGACCAAAGCCCAGTTGGCCGACATGCTGTTCGAGCAAATCGGGCTCAACAAGCGCGAGTCCAAGGACATGATCGACGCGTTTTTTGACCTGATCGCGGCCAGCCTGGTGGATGGCACCGACGTGAAAATCTCCGGCTTTGGCAACTTCCAGATCCGCACCAAGGCGCCCCGTCCAGGCCGCAATCCGCGCACCGGCGAGGCGATTCCGATTCAGGCACGTCGCGTGGTGACCTTCCACGCCAGCCACAAGCTCAAAGAGCAAATCCAGGACGAGAACAAAATCACACCCGTGATTTAAGCCACAGTCCCGCCTTATTTTGTGGCGGTATCCATTTGGGCTTTGCACGTTAGGGAAAGTTAGAGTAACCTCTGCGCTTTGCCTCGTATAGCATTGATTTCAATGGAGAAAACGCTCCCCCCCATCCCCGCCAAACGCTATTTCACCATCGGTGAGGTGGGGGATTTGTGCGGCGTAAAACCTCACGTGCTACGGTATTGGGAGCAGGAATTCACGCAGCTGCGCCCTATGAAGCGCCGTGGCAACCGCCGCTACTACCAGCATCACGAGGTGCTGATGATCCGCCGGATCCGCGATTTGCTGTACGACCAGGGCTTCACCATCAGCGGTGCGCGCAACAAAATGCAGGAGTTGCTGCAAAGCGAGCGTGACAAGAAACGCAATGGCGAAGTGATGCTGGAAGGTCTGGAGGTTGTCGAAGTCGATGACATGGACCTCGAAGACTTTGAAGACAGCCAGAGCATGGACAGTCTGGATGTGCCTGCGATGGAGCTGGTGCAACTGAAGCGCGAATTATTTGAAATTCGTGAACTTCTTGCTGAGGCAGCCTGAGAAACATCTCTAAGCCGAGTTATAATTTGAGGCTTCGATCGGTGTGTGGCGCAGCCTGGTAGCGCACTTGCATGGGGTGCAAGGGGTCGAAGGTTCGAATCCTTTCACACCGACCAAAAATTGACGAGGGTTAGCTGGAAATTCCAGCTAACCCTTTTGTCTTTGTGGGGTCTTGCAATTTGCAGAACCCACCTAAAATAGAGTTTCAGGGGCTGCACTGGTTTCGACACGGGTTCGGACGCGCAGCAGGGCATGTCGAGCTGAGTGCGCTCGTAAAACAGATTCAAACAAACTAACTGCAAACGACGAACGTTTCGCACTCGCTGCTTAATTGCTAGTGAGGCTCACAACAGCAAGCCGATAGGCTGGGCAAGGGTGGCGCAAGCCGTCCAGGCTGTGGGCTAATTTCATTCGGCTGGGCCTGCCTTGGGTAACTTAGGGTGGGTCGAGACAATAGGTTGCTGGCGTCTTGCATAGCGTGCCACTGCGCGATGTAGGGAGCGAGATCCAAACCAGATGGCTACACATGTAGAACTGTTCGAAGAAGGCTTGTGGACGGGGGTTCAAATCCCCCCAGCTCCACCACTCCCAAGACCAAGGCCGTTTGCTGGCTTCCAGCAAGCGGCCTTTTTCTTTGGTAAATCAACAGCTTACGGGCGTATTTCTTCCGTGTAAGTGCATTGAAGTGCGCCACCAGCCAGCCCCAAACCGGGGAACAGAGCGGGGAACAAACCGGGGTAAGGGCTAGAATTTGGCCAGTTGTTCCCCGGTCTCGTGTGCATTTACCCCGGTGGAACTGTCCCAGAGTGGCCACTTGTTCCCCGGTAGGAGGTTCCCGATGCTGACCGACAAGCAATGCAAAAGCGCTGTTTGCTCCCCTAACAAGACCCGCGCTCGCTTCACCGATGGCGCGGGCCTGTACCTGGAGGTGAGTCCAGCCGGTTCTAAACGTTGGTTCTGGAAAACGTACCAGGACGGCAAAGAAGGGCGTTTGGCCCTGGGTAGCTAAGGCTGTAGCGCTGTGGGACGCTGCGGCAGTCGTGTTAGATCCAAGTACTGCACCCTATCTACTGCGCAAGCGTGTGCAGCCCTACGGTGTGCGCTTTGGAGTTGGCGGTTGGCTGCTGGTGCCAGTGCGCGATGCAGTGGGTGAACTGTGGAACGTGCAGCGCATTGCACCGGAGAAACCTACCGGCGGGCCGGATAAACTGTTTCTGAAGGGTGGCCGCAAGTCAGGCCTGTGGCATCTGTGCGGTGACCCTGTAGGCGCTGCGGTGTTGCTGGTAGCTGAAGGCTATGCCACGGCAGCGAGCTTGCATGAGGCTACAGGGCACCCGGCGGCAGTGGCCTTTGATGCTGGCAACCTGGCACACGTTGCCAAGGCACTGCACCAACAGTACCCCGCCGCACTGCTGGTGCTATGTGGCGATGACGATGTGCAGACGTTTGCCCAGAAGGGCCACAACCCCGGCAGGGACAAGGCCACGGCAGCGGCAAAGGCGGTGCAGGGCATCACTGTATTTCCTGGGCAGTTGCCCGAGGGCGGCAGTGACTTCAATGATATGCACCAAGCTGCGGGGCTGGATGCGGTGCGGGCTTTGGTCGAATCAGTGATTGAAGCGCACCAGGAGCAGCAAAGCGCGCTGCAGGCCGCGCAAAAAGCAAGGGCAGGCCAGCGCAGCAAGCAAGCGCAAAACGAGCGCACAGAGCCGCAAAGCGCTGCGGGCTTCGAGCGCTTCCATGTGGTGGATGGCGATGGCCTTTACTACACTCCGCCCGGTGACGATGGCGGTGCACCCCGTAGGGTTTGCGGTGTGCTGCGTGTGGTGGGCATGGCACGGGACAGCCACGACAACCAAGCGGCCTTACTGTTGGAGTTTGTGACCCAGTTCAGCAAGGTGCGGCGCTGGCTGATGCCGCTTGCAATGTTGGCAGGGGATGGCAATGCCTACCGCACTGCGCTGTTGGGGCTGGGCTTCATGACGCCCACCGATGGCAAGCGCCGCGTTTGGTTGACCGAGTACCTGCAGAGTCGCAACCCTGAAGCCTTGGAGCTGGTGCGCCATGTCCCCCGCGTGGGCTGGGCGGGCCGCTGCTACGTGCTGCCCGATGAAACCCTAGGCACCAGCCCCAGCGGTGAGCGGGTGATATTCCATAGCGAAGCGGGCATTGAGGCCAATTTCAGTAAGCGCGGCAACCTGGCGCAGTGGCAACAGGATCTTGCACGCCTGTGCGTGGGCAATTCCCGTGCAGCCTTTGCAGTGGCCACAGCCTTTGCCGGGCCGCTGTTGGCATGGGCCAATGGTGTGACAGGCGGCGGGGTTCATTATGTCGGCCCGACCTCTATCGGCAAAACTACTTGCTTCCTGCTGGCTGCCAGTGTGTGGGGCAAGGGCACCGAGAAAGACCCCGACAGCTACATGCAGAAATGGCGGGCCACATCCAACGGTCTGGAGTACCAGGGCGAGCAGCACAACGATTGCACGCTGATTCTGGATGAGCTGGGGCAGATGGATGCTGGGGACGCTGGTAACGCTGCGTACATGCTTGCCGATGGCATGGGTAAAACACGCGGTAAGGGGGCTGGCGGGCTGAGACCTAAGCCTACCTGGCGTCTGTTGTTCTTGAGCAGTGGCGAGCTGACACTAGCCCAGCACATGGAGACGGTGGGGAAAAAGATAAAGGGTGGGCAAGAGGTGCGCCTGATCCCCATACCCACCGAGGTGCGGGAAGGGTCTGCCCTCGAGGATTTCCACGAATTCAGCAACGGGCATGAGCTGTCCGGCTGGGTGCAGGGCCATGCTGCCCGCTGCTATGGCGTTGCAGGCCGCACATGGCTTGAATACCTTGTCGCCAATACCGAAGGGCTGGCCGCTGGCCTGCGTGCACGTATGGACGCGATAGAGGCTCAGATTGTCCCGGCCAATGCTTCGGGTCAAGTGAAGCGGGGCGGTAGGCGCTTTGCCTTGATTGCTGCAGCCGGTGAGATTGCGACAACTGCGGGCATTACAGGCTGGCCAGTCGATGAAGCAATCAACGCTGCACAAGTCTGCTTTGATGCATGGATCAAGTTGCGGGGCGGTGCTGGCAGTAGTGAGAAAACCAACATGCTGAGGCAGGTGCGTACGTTTCTAGAAGCGCACGGTGAAGGCCGCTTCACTTACTGGCATCGCGCCAGCGATGACCGCGTGCCCAAGACGCTGAACAAAGCCGGAGTGCGGCGCATGTTGAACGCTAACGGTGAGCCAATCAAATCCAACAGTCAGCACAAGGCCGAATTCGGCGAAGAAATGCACCCCGTGGATGGGGAGTCGGTCAGCTATGAATACTACGTGCTATCTGAGACGTTCAAGGCAGAGGTGTGTAAAGGCTATGACGTGCAGGCCGTGTGCGCCGTCCTGGTGGAACATGGTTTTCTGACAGTCAAGGAGCCGGGGCGCTACAGCATCAAGACCAAGCTGCCCGGCATTGGGCCTGCACGTTGCTACCTGATTACGCCTGCAATCTTTGATCTTGACGCGTAGACAGCATTGGCGCCCTGGGTGTGGGGCTGGGTGCATTGCTTGAAGCCCCAGCCCTAAATTGTGCGTATTCCGGTCGGTCTGACCATTTGTTTCGGGAATTATTGACAACCATAAGCCAAGAGTGTGTTTCTGCAAAGGCAACCATGGGCCGGGTGCGGGCTTTGACGAATGTCTGCTTCTGGACGTGTTTGCTTGGCAAACCGATATTCCACGTGACGGCGTCACTACATGCACTTGAGCAAGCAAGCCGCAGCACACAACGAGAGCAAAGCGGCTAGGACAAGGGTGAGCAGCATTAAGGGCAAAGCCCTCCAACTGCCGATTCGGCTTTTGTCGCGAAACAAATACCAGTAGTACACCAGTATCGGAACGATGGATACCAGCAGGCCGAAGGTCAATAGGACTGGACGTACTTCCCACGAATTTCGCATACTTTCCACGGCGTCGGGTATGGTTGCCAATTCCAAAACTGGGATAGTCAACAAGTTGACGAGTGATAGCAGGACGATGCGGATTCTTGTCAAAGTTGCTGTTGTCATTTGCGGGGGAATGATGCTTCACGCCTTTGTGTATGACTGCTATATGGGTTGGCTTTCAGAAAGCGGACATTCGCGAAAGCCAGCTTCTGCCGCGTAGCTAAGACGGCAACAGACTGATTGCGGTCCTACAGATTGGAATTCTGCTTGCGCCAGTGCGGACATTGGCCCCCAACTTCTGGCAGACCGCATTCTGGCGAGTTGTTCGTCGCAATATGTCGCCGTGATGCGCCGGGCTCGGTCAGATCCAGCGCCACAAAAGGGATCGCTCTGAACGGTTCAATGGTTTAGCTCAGTGGCGCGAAGCTGGCTTCTCGGCGAAACGTCCCTCAGGCGTGTCGGGTTGGGTAGTACCTTTTTTTAGAGGAACGTAGTTGTGTGTCAGCAACGACTAATGGTTCATGCTGGATCAGCGTTTGAATGCACTATTGATTGGCTCACTCATAGGAGCTGCAATCCAGCGCTCTAGCTGGTCTTGTAGTTTCCAAGACTTCGTTCCATTTGGCGATTCCAAGTATTGCCCGTTGGAAATTAACGTAAACCAACTTGATACTGTATCCGTGGGCATTGGACGAAATACGTTCTCCGATTCGGTTGTCAGTAGCTGATTCGCAAAACAAGAGAAGTTGCGTACTTGATCAGGCGTAGCTTTAAGGACTGTGACAAATTCAGAACGTTTATACCCAGCAGCATCGGAATATCGAAAGATTTGATTTGGCGAAATCCTGTCAGGGTTTGGTGAAGATCGTGGGTATGCCCGATCAGAGCGGGTTAACACTGCCACAAACAATTGTCTGTCTGCATCGAATGCGTACCAAGTCAACATGCCTTCATTTACGTAAGCCCCCCTAAACGTAGAAACTGCTCCACTTCTTATGCGCGATATCTCCACGGGAATTTTTGTATTACTGTTCTGCTCACTTTGAATCGGTGGGGTCACCAGTTCGCTGGAGCGTTGTTGAATATTCTTCTCATCCGTCTCAAACGTTCCATTGGCGCAGTCATAGGTCGCAGTTTGCGCACATACAGCGATAGTTAAGCTTGAGAAAAAGAGGAAGATCGAAAGGATTTTCATAAGTACTGCTCGACGTTCCGCTTATTGGACGGCGTAGCCTATGCAAAACAGATTCACGTTTTTTTCAATCCGGATACAAACAGGTCCATCACCCGGCGTGCAGCTTACGCTGCAGACTTGAAGTCTACGACCATCCGCTGACTGGCACACAGGCTGACTTCCAGCAAGCCGACGTTCGTGACCGACCGCTTCCGCCGCATATCGGCTGTCCATCGTATCCGCCTGGCGTGCCAGCCCTGAATGCCTGCTATCCGGCTACGAGTCAGAAGCCACCGAATTTCGCTTTGGGTCGATTACTGTCAGTTGGTCAACACAAGCACCCTGGTCAGGATTTTGCGGAATGACGGTCAACGATGGCCAGAATTGTTTTTGCCTCCGATCAAATGTCACTGATGGACTGCACGGGCCGCGTGTGGGGGCGGTGTGTGCGAAGCCTTTTCGCGCTACAAAAGCGGGTTTGTGCGCCTCTTGATGTGCTCCAAGGAAAACATGGGCGAGGCGTCTGCATTGTCCTAGTGCTGGCTTTGTCGCCCACAACGTTCGCGCATTCCGGCACGTTGGACGGTGGCGGACTTCATTGTGGCAGTTTGTCCCCTGCTGTCCCCGGCTTTCACAGATGCCGGGGACTGCGTAAACCCGCATGGATAAACGCTGTCCCCTATGTCCCCTGTGTCCCCTACAGAAAAGCAGTTGGCCGGACTTTGTTCGATGTTTTCGCCCCCCCCCATAAAGGTACTCCCAGAGCCCAGAAGCACGCGGGTGAATTGAGCGGTGCCCCCAAACTAGATTCAAAGTTTTTACTAGGGGGGTGATATCGAGCAGTTGATTGGCATGGCCTCCATTTAGGGGTAGCAGAACCAAAACCGGGGAACAAACCGGGGAACAAATACTAGAAATATTTTCAACTTTCTAGTGTTCATGCGGTTTTCAAGGCTTCTTTCAATTGACCCCAGCCCTAGGCAAAAGCCGCTCACCATCACTGGTGAGCGGCTTTTTTCTTGGCGCTTGCGAGAGCGAATTTGGCGCGTACAGGCTCGCTGTAGAAGCAGCGCGCACAGACCTGCAAATAGCGGTTGTTGCCGCCAATCTCTACTTGTTCGCCTTCGCGCACGCGCTTGCCGTGGTCGTCCAGGCGGATGTTCATGGTGGCCTTGCGGCCGCAGGCGCAGATGGTTTTGATTTCTTCGATGTCGTCAGCCAGCGTGAGCAGGTAGGCGGCCCCGGGAAACGGGTTGCCTTGAAAGTCCGAGCGCAGACCGAAGCAGATGGTCGGAATGCCGGCGGTGTGGGCCAGTTGGTGCAACTGCCGTACCTGGGCGGGTTGCAGAAACTGCGATTCGTCGATCAGCACGCAGGCCAGCTGGGTGCGGTCGCCCAGCAGTGCCAGAAAGTCGGTGTCGGCGTCGAAGACGTCGGCCTGGCGCTGCAGGCCAAGGCGTGAGGCGATACTACCTTTGCCACTGCGGTCGTCAATGCCGGCGGTGAAGAGCTGCACGGTCTGGCCTTGCTCTTCGTAGTTGTAGGCGATCTGCAGCAGCGAGGTCGATTTTCCGGCGTTCATTGCCGAGTAACGGAAGAAGAGTTTTGCCATGGGTTTGCTTCTGTTTTTATAGCGGCTTGCGCAATATCCACGGGGGCTAGGCCCCGGTTTTATCCTCAAACAAGGCGACGGCGTTCTGCGCGACCTGCAGGGTGTCGTAATAGACATACGCGCCCACGCTGACCGCACCCAGCAGCGGCACAAAGCGCGATGCGCCCTTGCGCAGCGCCGCCACGGCCAGCATGCCACCCAGCTTTTGCGCCAGAGTCTGCAGAACCTTGAGGGTGGCGGGGCGCACGACCACGCGCTCACCCATGCGCACCGCGATGTCGCGAAACAGCTGGGCCGAGAGTTGCTTGAACAGGCAGTACAGCAAGTGTTCGCGCCCCAGCGCGTGGTACTGGCCATAAACCGCGGCGATGTCGGCCACCATCTGCGCCTGCAGCCTCCACACGCCCACCATCTCGGGCAGCACGGTGACCCAGCCTAGCCAGCCGGGCGGCAGCGAGAGCGAGCCAGCCAGCAGGCTGGCCTTGCGCGCGGTGGCCCGGGCAATGGCGTGGGCGCGCTCGGCGGGGTGCTGCTGCATGGGCTCGTCGCTGGCGGGCACCTGCACCACCAGCTCCAGAATGGCGTCGGCCATCTGCGCGCGCAAAGGCAGGCTGCGTTTAGCCATGGGCATTCTCCAGGGGGAAGACCGCGCTGTCGCGGCCCATGGGTGGGGCCAAGCGCTTGGCGAGCGCGTGGTAGGTTTCCAGGTCAAACGCCAGCGCTTGCCGGCTCTGACGCACATCGTCCAGGTCCTCGGCCGAGTGCACGGTGGCCACATGGCACCACTGGTCAAACACATGCACATCGGTGCGGCCGGTGCGCGCGTGGTGCTCGCGGATGCCGATGCGGCCTGCGTGGGGCCAGCCCCGCAGGGTTTGCTGCACCAGTTCCACCTGGGCCTTTTTGCTGGATTTTCGGTTGTGCAGCGGCTTGAGTTCCCTGACCAGGCGCGTTTGCAGCAGCAGGGCGCCCAACTCGCCCGCGGTGTCATGCCACTCGACACGGCGAATCTCTTGGGCGATACGCGCCTCGCGCGCCACCTTGGCCGCACTTTGGAAGTGGGCGAGTACGCGGGTGCGCATGTTCACGCTCTTGCCGACATACAGCGGCGTGCGGCCTTCGCCGTAAAACAGGTAAACGCCGGGGGTGTCGGGGATGTCTTCCACCGGCGTTTCCAACTGTGGTGGCACGCTGGTGCCGCCCATCAGGAGCGCCGCAGCTTCGCGCTGCACGGCCTCGGCGCCCAGTTCAGCCTGGGCGAGCTGCAGCCATTGCAACACCACCTCTACATCGCCCATGGCGCGGTGGCGGGCCTGGGTGCGCAGGCCGTGGCGCTGCATGATGGCGTCCAGTCCATGGCCCTTGTGCTGCGGATACAGCCTGCGCGACAGGCGCACGGTGCACAGCGTCTTGACCTTGAGCGGCTTCTCCAGCCGGGCCAGCTCATGCACCACAAAGCCGTGGTCAAAACCCACGTTGTGGGCCACAAACACCGCGCCGTCCAGCAGCTCCAGCAGCCGGGGCGCCACCTGGGCAAAGGTGGGCGCGTCTTCCACCATGGCATCGGTGATGCCGGTCAGGCTCTGGATGAAGGAGGGAATGGAAACGCCGGGGTTCACCAGCGTGCTCCAGCGCGCTACCTCTACCCCGTGCTCCACACGCACCGCAGCAATTTCGGTGATGCGGTCGCGCACCGCGCTGCCTCCGGTGGTTTCCAGATCCAGCATGACAAAGCAGGGCAACATGGGAACCTAGACGATGTCGACGGTATGGATGCCGTACTGGCCGGTACGCCGGTCGGCAAAGTAGCGCTCCAACGTTTCCTTGACGGTGCGAAACGCAATCTCGTCCCAAGGAATCTCGTCCTCGGTAAACAGCCGGGCTTCGATGGTCTCAGTGCCGGGGTTGAACTGGTCGCTGGTCAGCCGGGCGCGGTAGAACAGGTGCACTTGGCCCACGCGTGCCACGTTCAGCAGGGTGAACAGACCTTCCATCTCAAACTGGGCACCGGCTTCTTCATCGGTCTCACGCGCGGCACCTTCGGCCGTGGTCTCGTTGAGTTCCATAAAGCCGGCGGGCAGGGTCCACTTGCCAAAGCGGGGTTCGATGTTGCGTTTGCACAGCAGCACTTGGTCGCCCCAGTGCGGCACGGTGCCCACCACGTTCAGAGGATTCTCGTAGTGGATGGTGCCGCAGGCCGGGCAGACGGCGCGCTCTTTGGTGTCGCCGTCGTCCGGCACGCGGTAGACCACCGCGGTGCCGCATTGTTTGCAATGTTGGATCGGGGTGCGCAGCATGAGGGGGCTCAGACCAGCTGCACGTGCAGGGGCTGCAACCCCTCCACACTGGCCAGCAACACATCGCCACGCACCACCGCGCCCACGCCTTCGGGCGTGCCGGTGAAGATCAGGTCGCCGGGCTGCAGCGTCCAGGCGGCGGACAGCTGCTCGATGGTTTCGGCAATGTTCCAGATCAGCTTGGCAATGGTGCTGCGCTGGCGGTCTTGACCGTTCACCTGCAGTGCAATGGCCGCGCTGTGGATGGCGGGCACCTGGGCCGCGGGGGTAATGGGGCCAATGGGTGCGGAGAAGTCAAAGCCCTTGCCAATGCACCAGGGGCGGCCCTGTTTTTTCATGTCGTTCTGCAGGTCGCGCCGCGTCATGTCCAGGCCCACGGCGTAGCCGTAGATATGCTGGAGGGCATTGGCTGCTGCAATGTTGGCGCCGCCCTTGCCAATGGCCACCACCAGTTCTACCTCGTGGTGCAGGTTGCTGGTCAGCGTGGGGTAGGGCATCGCCACGGTCTGGCCAGCCTCGGCCACCAGGGCCGCGTCGGCGGGCTTCATGAAGAAGAAGGGCGCCTCGCGGCCGGTGTGGCCCATTTCCTTGGCGTGCTCTTCGTAGTTGCGGCCCACGCAGTACATGCGGTGGATGGGGAAGCGGGCCGACTCGCCCACTACGGGGATGGAGGGAATGGCGGGCGGCGTGACAACAAAGCTCATGGCGCGTTCCTTGGTTAAGCCGACTTCACCACCAGGTCAAAGTGCTCCACCACGGGTGGCGTGGCAAAGAACGGGCCCACGATGGCGCGCCACTGGGGGAACAGTTCTCCCTGGCGGAAGCCGACGGTGTGGTCTTCCAGCGTGTCCCAGAAGATTTGCAGGATGTAGCGCTCGGGGCTCTCTAGACCCCGGTTCACCTTGTAGCCCTGGAAACCCTTGGCCTTGGAGATGACATCGCGCAGACCGCGGGCAATGGCTTCGTCAAAGGCGGCGTTTTGGCCAGGGTGGATGCGGATGTCGGCAAGTTCCAGAATCATGGGGGCTCCAGGCGGGGAAATGTCAGGGGAAGGGTCTCCAATAGTAACGGCTTCGGGTTTATCCTCGCTGGCATGAAGCTGTACAACTACTGCCGCTCGTCCGCCTCGTTCCGGGTGCGCATTGCGCTCAACCTCAAGGGCCTGGCGTTTGAATACCTGTCCGTGCACCTGGTGCGCGGAGAACAGCTGCAAGACGCCCACCGGGCGCGCTCGCCCGACGCGCTGGTGCCGGTGCTGGAAGTGGACGGCCACGCGCTCAGCCAGTCCATGGCCATCATCGACTACCTGGAAGAAACGCGCCCCACGCCGCCCCTGTTGCCCGCCAGCGCGCTGGGCCGCGCCCAGGTGCGGGCGCTGGCACAAACCATTGCCTGCGAGATCCATCCGCTCAACAACCTGCGCGTGCTCAAGTACCTGACCGGCACCCTGCAGTGCGACGAAGACGAGAAAACCACCTGGTACCGCCACTGGGTGCGCCAGGGTCTGCTGGCGTTTGAGCGCCAGCTGGATGCGCTGAGCGCCCAGGGCCTGCGCCCCACAGCCTTTTGCTATGGCGATGCGCCCACGCTGGCCGACTGCCTGCTGGTGCCACAGATCTTCAACGCCCGCCGCTTTGACACTGACCTGAGTGGCCTGCCCAAAACCATGGCCGCGTTTGACGCCTGCATGGCGCTGCCCGCGTTTGACGCGGCCCAGCCTAGCCGCTGCCCCGACTTCACGCCATGAGTCTTTCTGCTGATTGGTTGGTACCCGACTGGCCCGCGCCCGCTGGGGTGAAGGCCCTTTGCACCACCCGCAGCGGGGGGCAGTCCCGCGCGCCCTATGACCGACTGAACCTGGGCACCCACGTGGGCGACGACTTGGCCGACGTGCAGGCCAACCGCGTGGTGCTGCAGGGTGCTCTCCATGTGCGACCGGTGTTTTTGGAGCAGGTGCACGGCACGCAGGTACAGAACCTGATGCCTGACACGCCCGATGGCACCGTGGCCGACGCTTGCCTGACCACGCGGCCCGGCGTGGCCTGCACCATCATGGTGGCGGACTGCCTGCCCATCCTGCTGTGCGACGCCAGTGGCGCTTGGGTGGCAGCTGCCCACGCAGGCTGGCGCGGGTTGGCCGGGCAGGGCGGCGTGGGGGTGGTGGAGAGCACGCTAGCCGCAGTTAAAGCACTAAATAATGCTCTAGCCCCCGTGGATATTGCGCCAGCAGCTCCTGAAACCATAGCATGGCTGGGTCCCTGTATCGGGCCCACGGCGTTTGAGGTGGGGGACGAGGTGCGCCACGCCTTTGTGACGGGCACGCCTGAAGCGGCGGGCTGCTTTGTGCCTGCCGGCCCCGGCAAGTGGCGGGCCAATCTACCGGCCCTGGCACGTCTGCGGCTGCAGGCGGCAGGCGTAAAAGCGATTTATGGCAATGACGGCAGCACGCCCTGGTGCACCGTCAGCAACCCCTTACGGTTCTTTTCGCACCGGCGCGACCGGATCAGCGGGCGCTTCGCCGCCTGCATCTGGCTGGGCTGACTCCACTGCGGCTGCCGCTGCGTGGGCGGCGATAGCCGCCTCGCGTTCGGCCATCTCCTGGGCCCGGATTTTCCGCTTGCGCCCGGGCGTGCCCATGAAATACACCATCAGCGCCGTGGGCAGCAGGCCGTAGAGGATGAAAGTGACGATGGCGCCCAGCACGGTGCCGGTGGTGTTGGTGGCTTCGGCCACGCTCATCATGAGGGCCACATAGAGCCAGGCAATGGGAACGATGTACATGGAGTTTCAATTTGCGTTGCGTCAGGATAACGCAGCCGCTGGACTGCCATACTTGGGCGTTAGACTAGAGACACTAAAACCCAAGGTGACGGCGTGACCCAATCCAATACTGACTTTTTGGCCCAGGCAACGCAACAATTTCAGCAGGCATTTACCCAGAGCTGGTCCAAGGTGCTGGAATCCTTCCAGGGCATGGACCTGGGATCCGCTGGTGCTGGCTTTCCCGCCATGGCCGACAAGGCCCCTGAAATTCACTTCGCCCCCGAAAAGCTGCAAGAGCTGCAGCAACAGTACCTGCAAGAGGCTATGGGCCTGTTCAGCCAGGGGCTGACCCACCCCACCCAGGCCCCCGCCAACACGGACCGCCGCTTTGCCGCGCCCGCTTGGGGCGACAACCCCGTGGCCGCCTATGCCGCCGCGGTCTACCTGCTCAACGCCCGCACGCTCATGGGCCTGGCCGAGGCCGTGGACGCCGATGCCAAGACCAAGAGCCGCATCCGCTTTGCGATCGAGCAGTGGATGGCCGCCGCCGCGCCCAGCAACTTTTTGGCCTTCAACGCCGAGGCGCAGAAAAAAGCCATCGAGACCAAGGGCGAGAGCATTGCGATGGGCATGAAGAACCTGGTGCACGACATCCAGCAAGGCCATGTGTCCATGACGGACGAGAGCCTGTTCGAGGTCGGCAAGAACGTGGCCACCACCGAGGGTGCCGTGGTGTTCGAGAACGAGCTGTTCCAGCTCATCGAATACAAGCCGCTGACCGCCAAGGTCTTTGAGAAACCATTTTTGCTGGTGCCACCCTGCATCAACAAGTTCTACATCCTGGACCTGCAGCCCGAAAACTCGCTGATCCGCTACGCGGTGGAGCAGGGCCACCGGACCTTTGTGGTGAGCTGGCGCAACCCCGACGCCACGCTGGCCAACAAAACCTGGGACGACTACATCGAACACGCCGTCATCCGCGCCATTGGCGTGGCCAAGGACATCAGCGGCTCACCCACCATCAATGCGCTGGGTTTTTGCGTAGGCGGCACCATGCTGGGCACGGCGCTGGGTGTGTTGGCCGCGCGCGGCGAGAAGCCGGTGGACAGCGCCACCTTCCTTACCACGTTCCTGGATTTCTCGGATACCGGCATCCTGGATGTGTTCATTGACGAGAGCTTCGTCAAATACCGCGAAGGCGAGCTGGGCAAGGGCGGTCTGATGAAGGGCCAGGACCTGGCCAGCACCTTCAGCTTTTTGCGCCCCAACGACCTGGTGTGGAACTACGTGGTGGGCAACTACCTGAAGGGCGAAACCCCGCCACCGTTTGACCTGCTGTACTGGAACAGCGACAGCACCAACCTGCCGGGCCCCTATTACGCCTGGTACCTGCGCAACACCTACCTGGAAAACAACCTGGTCAAGCCCGGCAAGCTCACCGTGTGTGGGCAAAAGCTGGACCTGCGCGCGCTGGACATCCCGGTCTACATCTACGGCTCGCGCGAAGACCACATCGTGCCGATTGGCGGCGCCTATGCCTCCACCCAGGTGCTGCCCGGCAAAAAGCGTTTTGTGCAGGGCGCATCGGGCCACATTGCTGGCGTGATCAACCCGCCGGCCAAGAACAAACGCAGCCACTGGATACGTGCCGACGGCAAACTGCCCAAGACGCATGCACAGTGGCTGGAGGGTGCAACCGAGCATGCCGGCAGCTGGTGGACCGATTGGTCCCAGTGGCTCAAGGGCCATGCTGGCAAGCAAATTGCTGCGCCCAAAACCTATGGCAAAGGCAAGTACAAAGCCATCGAGGCAGCTCCCGGGCGCTACGTTCAAGCCAAGGCTTGAGAATTTCTGATTGATTAAAAGGAGACACCTTATGGAAGACATCGTTATCGTTGCTGCAGCCCGCACCGCCGTAGGCAAATTTGGTGGTTCTTTGGCCAAGACGCCCGCCACCGAGCTGGGCAGCATCGTCATCAAGAGCCTGCTGGAGCGCAGCGGCCTGCCCGTAGATGCCGTGGGCGAAGTGATCCTGGGCCAGGTGCTGGCGGCAGGCGTGGGCCAGAACCCCGCGCGCCAGGCCGGCATCAAGTCTGGTTTGGCCAAGGAAACCCCTGCGCTGACCATCAACGCCGTGTGCGGCTCCGGCCTCAAGGCCGTGATGCTTGCGGCCCAGTCTGTGGCTTGGGGCGACAGCGAGATCGTGATTGCCGGTGGCCAGGAAAACATGAGCGCATCGCCCCACGTGCTGCTGGGCAGCCGCGACGGCCAGCGCATGGGCGACTGGAAGATGGTCGACACCATGATCACCGATGGCCTGTGGGATGTGTACAACCAGTACCACATGGGTATCACCGCCGAGAACGTGGCCAAGGCCAACGGCATCACCCGCGAACAGCAAGACGCGCTGGCGTTGGGCAGCCAGCAAAAGGCGGCGGCTGCGCAAGAGGCTGGCAAGTTCAAGACTGAGATCGTTCCTGTCTCCATCCCCCAGCGCAAGGGCGACCCCATCGTGTTCGATGCGGACGAGTTCATCAACAAGAAAACCAATGCTGAGGCCCTGGCCGGCCTGCGCCCTGCGTTTGACAAGGCTGGCAGCGTGACGGCGGGCAACGCGTCTGGCATCAACGACGGCGCAGCCGGCGTGGTGGTCATGACCGCCAAGAAGGCCGCGGCCCTGGGCCTCACACCCCTGGCCCGCATTGTCAGTTTTGGTACCACCGGTCTGGACCCCGCCCTCATGGGTCTGGGCCCCGTTTCCGCCACCCAGCGTGCCTTGGCCCGCGCGGGCTGGAAGGCGCAAGACGTGGACCTGTTCGAACTGAACGAAGCCTTTGCTGCGCAAGCCTGCGCCGTCAACAAGCTGCTGGACATCGACCCTGCCAAGGTGAACGTGAACGGTGGCGCCATCGCAATCGGTCACCCCATCGGCGCGTCCGGTGCCCGCATCCTGGTGACGCTGCTGCATGAGATGCAGCGCAGCGGCGCCAAGAAGGGCGTGGCTTCGCTGTGCATTGGTGGCGGCATGGGCGTGGCCCTGGCGGTCGAGCGTTAAGAGGTTTTGGGCTGCTAGCCCGCATGGAATATGCGCAAGCAGCTCTGTTTTTCATAGCAGTTGAATTTATAAAGAGGACACAAAAATGACACAAAAAGTAGCGTACGTGACCGGCGGCATGGGTGGTATCGGCACCGCCATCTGCCAGCGCCTGCACAAAGAGGGTTTCAAGGTCATCGCCGGTTGCGGCCCCACCCGCGACTTCACCAAATGGCTGGATGAACAAAAGGCGCTGGGCTACACCTTTTACGCCTCCGTCGGCAATGTGGGCGACTGGGATTCCACCGTGGAAGCCTTTGGCAAGACCAAGACGGAGCACGGCACGATTGACGTGCTGGTGAACAACGCGGGTATCACCAAAGACCGCATGTTTCTGAAGATGAGCCGTGAGGATTGGGATTCGGTGATCGAAACCAACCTGAACTCCATGTTCAACGTCACCAAGCAAGTGGTGGCCGACATGGTGGAAAAGGGCTGGGGCCGCATCATCAACATTTCGTCGGTGAACGGTGAAAAGGGCCAAGCCGGGCAGACCAACTACTCGGCCGCCAAGGCCGGCATGCATGGCTTCTCCATGGCGTTGGCACAAGAGCTGGCCACCAAGGGTGTGACGGTCAACACCGTCAGCCCGGGCTACATCGGCACCGACATGGTCAAGGCTATCCGCGAGGACGTGCTGGCCAAGATCGTGGCCACCGTGCCCGTCAAGCGACTGGGCGAGCCGTCCGAAATCGCATCCATCATCGCCTGGTTGGCGTCGGAAGAGGGTGGTTATGCCACCGGCGCCGACTTCTCGGTCAACGGTGGTTTGCATATGGGCTGATGCCTTGTCCTCTCCGGCCTGGTGCCGGAGTTACAAAAAAGCCCGCAACCGCGGGCTTTTTTGTAACTGACCGGTGTCTTAGGTGCCTACCCCTAGCGCAGGTCTGCTTCAATGTGGCAGATATGCCAAAACCGCAGTTGCAAGTGACAGTTTCCCCTCGCAGCGTGGGGTATGCTCGAGGCAGCTTGACAGCGGTCAAGAAAGTGGGTTCGCAATGCGGATCCGGCCTGTCACCAACGTGGGGCTGACGGGCCCAAGGCGATAGTAACCAACACAATATGAACACTGAAGAGTCCGTTTGGGTAGATACCAAACTGCTGCGCGTCGGCTTGTATGTAGAGCTGGACGTGGGCTGGATGTCGCATCCGTTTCCCACGGGTAGCTTCAAGATTTCTTCACAAAAGCAAATCGACACCATCCGGGAACTGGGGCAAGTGCGCGTGCGCTATCTGCCCTCCAAAAGTGACCCCGAAGCACTCGCGGGCTTGAATGGCACGCCCACCGCCTCCGCTGCAGCCCAGTCGGCGGCCGCGGAAGAGCGCCTGCAAGCTGCCATGCGCGAACGTGAGCAGCGCCGGCTGCGTGCCCTGGCCGTCTCGGCCCAAGAGCGCAGCTTGGTGGTGTGTGAGCGCCGCTTTGGCGAGTCCGTGCGCCTGTACCGCAAGGCGCTGGACCAGGTGCAGACCCAGCCCAAAGTGATGGCGGAGCAGTGCCACGCCATGGTCAATTCCTATGTCACCGAGCTGCTGGAAGACGGCGAGGCGTCCATCCGACTGCTGTCGGAAGCCGCGGGCGACAAGTCGTCCATGCACCCGGTCAACGTGACCATCGTGTGCCTGCTGCTGGGCAAGGCCATGGGCCTGCCCCACAGCGACATGCTGGACCTGGGCCTGGCTGCGTTTCTGCATGACATCGGCAAGGTCAAGGTGCCTGACCGCGTGCGCTGGGTGGAGGAAAACTTCTCGTCCGTCGAATACCGCATGTACCAAGAGCACGTGGCCCAGGGGGCTTTGCTCGCCAAGGCCATGGAGCTGAGCCCTGGTGCCCAAAACGCCATGGTGCAGCACCACGAGCTGGTGGATGGCAGCGGCTTCCCCACGCGCATGAAGGGCGACTCCATGTCCATGGCCGGCCGTATCCTGGCGCTGGTGAATCGCTACGACAACCTCTGCAACCCCAGCCGCCCCGGTGCCGCACTCACGCCGCATGAAGCCTTGTCGCTGATCTTTGCGCAGCTCAAAACGCGTTTTGATGCGGCGGCGCTGAGCGCCTTTATCCGCATGATGGGTGTGTACCCGCCGGGCTCGGTGGTGCAGCTGATTGATGACCGCTATGCCATCGTGGTGTCGGTCAATTCGGCGCGCCCGCTGAAGCCGCGCGTCATCGTGCACGACCCCAGCGTGCCTAAGCAAGAGGCGCTGATCCTGGACCTGGAGCATGCGCCCCATCTGGGCATTCGCCGCAGCCTCAAGCCCTCGGCCCTGCCTGCATCGGCACAGGACTACCTGGCACCACGGCAACGCATCTGCTATTTCTTTGAACAGGCCACGGACCCCGAGTCACCGGAACCGGTTGCATGACAGTCCAAGCTTGGGCACGCTTGTTGGAGGGCATGCTCGAAGCAGTTTGGTTGGTTGACCCCAAAACCCTGCGCATTCTGGCGGTGAACCAAACCGCCGCCTCGCTCGTGGGGCTGCCGGCCACTGCGATGGTGGGCCTCCCCGCGATCGACCTGACCGCCACCCCGGAAGACATGTTTTTCTGGGAAGACGTGGCCGCCGGCGTGGCCCACAACATCCATTCCAACACCCTGCTGCGCGGTGCCGATGGTGACGCCATTCCCGTAGAGCGCAAGGTCAGCCGCGTCTGGTTGCAGGACGATGAACCGGTGTATGTGGTGGGCCTGCGCGACATGCGCCCCCAAAAGCACGCCGAGGACGAACTGGAAAGGCGCCTGGCCGAGCTGCGCGCCACGCTGGAGTCCACCGGCGACGGTATTTTGGTGACCGACCTGCAAGGCCAGGTGCGCAACTACAACCGCCGCTTTGCCGAACTCTGGCGCCTGCCGGTGGCGCTGCAAGAGACGGCCGACCAGTCCGCCCTGGACAGCCACATGGCGCAGATGCTGCAGGACGCTGGCGTTGTGCAGCCATTGCCGGCCTACGGTGGTAATGGGAGGGCCGACGTGCTGCGCCTGACCGATGGCAAGACGCTGGAGCGCGTGAGCGTGCCACAGACCAGCCACCACCAGGTGCAGGGGCAGGTGTACTCGTTCCGCGATATTTCGGCCCGTGTGGCGGCTGAAGGGCAGCTGCGCCTGGCGGCCAAGGTGTTCGAGTCCAGCCCCGACGCCGTGTTCATCACCGATGCCGCGTTTGCCGTGGTGCAGGCCAACCCGCGTTGCGCCCAGCTCACGGGAGCCCAGATGGGGCGTCTGGTGGGCACGTCGGCGCAGCTGCTGTTCCATGACCCTGGGCGGCCGGAGCTGTTTGCCGATATTGAAATGGCGCTGCTGGCCCACGGCATGTGGACTGGGGAGGTCTGGCGCACGGTCGAGGATGCCTCGGTGGCGGTCGAGGTGTCCTGGGTGGCGCTGACGGATGCGCAGGGCGCCATCGTCAACACCATCGGGCATTTCAAGGACCTGACCGAGCGCCTGGAGGCCCAGCGTCGCATCGAAAAACTGGCCTACCGCGACGTGCTGACCGGCCTGCCCAACCGCCTGTTGCTGGCCCAACGTGTGGACTTTTCACTGCGCCTGGCGGAACGTGGCGGCGGCACCTTCGCGGTGATGTTTATCGACCTGGACCGCTTCAAGAACATCAACGACTCGCTGGGCCATGCCTTTGGCGACCGCGTGCTGATCGAGGTGACCGAGCGCATCCTGCATTGCATGCGCGATGTGGACACGCTGAGCCGCATGGGCGGCGACGAATTCGTGGCGTTTTTGCAGGACGCCGATGCACTGGGCGCCGAGGTGGCTGCGCGTCGCATCCTCGACGCGATGGCGCAGCCATTTCTTGTGGACGAGATGAACTTCTCACTCGGCTGCAGCATTGGTGTGGCGATGTACCCGGCCGATGGCCGCTCGCTGGACGACTTGATCAAGTGCGCAGATACCGCCATGTACCGCGTGAAAGAGCGCGGCCGCGGCAACTTCCGCTTCTACCAGCCGCAGATGAATGTGGACCTGCTGTCGCGCATGAAGTTGGACCACGCCATGCGCCGCGCCATGGAGTCAGGCTTGTACCGCCTGCACTACCAGCCTCAGGTGGCGCTGGACGATGGCCGCCTGTTGGGCGCCGAAGCCCTGGTGCGCTGGACCGACCCCGAACTCGGCAATGTATCGCCTGGAACCTTCATCCCGCTGGCCGAAGAGTCGGGTTTCATCATCACCATCGGCAGCTGGGTCATGCAGGAAGCCGTGCGCCAGGCCGCGCTCTGGCAACGTGCGGGGCGGCCGCTGGTGGTGTCGGTCAACGTGTCGGCCCTGCAGTTCCAGCAGCCGGATTTTGTGGAGCGCGTGGCGAGCTGTATTGCCGATGCCGAGCTGGACCCTGCGCTGCTGGAACTGGAACTTACCGAGTCCATCCTGGTGCAAGACGCCAATGAGGCGCTGACCCGATTGCATGCGCTGGCCGGCCTGGGCGTGAGCCTGGCGATTGACGACTTTGGTACCGGCTATTCCAGCCTGGCGTATCTGAAGAAATTTCCCATCTCCAAGCTCAAGATCGACCGTACCTTTGTGATGGGCCTGCCCGAGGACGAGAGTGACCGCGCCATTGTGGGTGCCACGGTGGCCATGGCACGGGCGCTCAAGCTCTCGGTTGTGGCCGAAGGGGTGGAGACCGAGGCGCAGCGCGACTACTTGCGTGAACTGCAGTGCGCATCGTTCCAGGGGTTTTTGTGTGCGCCGGGCTTGCCGGCAGCGGAATTTGAAGCTTTGGCGGCGCAGCTGACGCCGCCGCCCAAGCCGGGCGCCCTGGGCTTTTAGCCGGGCAAGGCTCACGCCCTGTGAGGGGGCGGAGTGGGGAAATAAGGTGTCTGCGAACGCCGCCAGACCGTCACCCTAAACCGAAGTTTAGGTGGGCGAGGTCAGCACCAGCTTTGGGTTCATCTGACGCGAGATGATCACGCTAGCAAGGCAATGTTCCAAGCCCGGGCTCAATGAGCATTGGTTCAGGAAATATAAAGCCCGGCAGCATCGCAGACGACGCAATTGTAGGCCTTGGCGGCCCGCTTTAGAGCAAACGACCGTCTTCGCCGAGTGCGGCGTCCAGGCGTTCCAGCAACGAGCTGAGCAGCAATTGGCCATCACCCGCGTGGTCGGCCGACGTGGCCACCGGGCTGGGAGATACAGCGATCGGAGCCGCTGCAGGGGCAGCGGGGCGCTCCGACAGGTCAAAGGCCAGGTTCAGTGCGGCCAGCACGGCAATGCGGTCACGGGCGCGCACCTTGCCCGCGTCACGGATCTTGCACATGGCGGTGTCCACGCGCTCCACGGCCTCCAGCAGGCGTGCGTCGCCGCCTTCCGGGCAGCCCAGCAGGTAGCTCTGCCCCATGATTTGAACTTCAAGCTGTTTCATGTTGGGTCTTTTTGCGTGGCCAGGGTGTCCGGCAGCCGCTCCAGCAACGCATCCACGCGCGCGCGCGCCGCGCCCAGACGGGATTTGAGAGCATCCCGCTCGCTGGTCAGCGTTTCCACCTGGGTGGCGAGCAAGGCGTTGGTGCGCTGCAACTCTTCGTAGCGCACCAGCAGGCGGTCCACGCGCTCGGCAATTTGGTCGATGGGGATCTGGTTCGACATAGAAGCCGCATTGTAGGGTGAGCGAAAGCTAGGGCAGCGTAAAATGCGCGGGTTGGTGCTCGCGGTGTGGTTCACACGCCGCAGTTCAACGGGAAGCAGGAGGGCGCCGCTGGCAACAGCGAACCTAACCTGCGCTGCCCCCGCAACGGTAAGTGGACGAGTCCTTGCACTCCGCTTCCATCACGGCCACTGAGCGTATTGAACACACGTTTGGGAAGGCGATGGAGGTTGCATCCACCAGCCCGGATACCGGCCAACACGGAGGAGGTGCGCCTGGCGCGCCTCCGTGACGCCCATGCCCTGGCGGGGAAGCCGGGGAGGGTTCCTGTTCGGGTTTTTGCTTTCATGACATTGTGTATTTCTGGGGTGCGATGTTCGGCGCTCCTGCTCGCCCCATGGGTGTGGTCCGCTGCGCAGGCACAGATAGAGTCGTCCGTGCCTCTCAAGGAGGTGGTGGTGACCGCGACGCGCATGGCGCAGCCAGTGGGGGATGTGGTGGCCGATGTCACCATCATTGACCGCGAAACCCTGGAGCGCGCCGGCCCGGTCGGGTTGGCCGATGTGCTGGCCCGCGTGCCAGGGCTGGAAATTGCCCGCACGGGCGGGATTGGCAATGCCACCTCGGTGTTTGTGCGGGGCGGTGAAAGCAGGCACACCACGGTGCTGGTGGACGGTGTGCGGCTGGATTCGCAAAACGTCAGCGGCGGGGCCAACTGGAACACCATCCCGCTCGCGCAAATTGACCACATTGAAATCGTGCGCGGCCCCACCAGCGCGGTCTATGGCTCGGACGCGGTGGCCGGCGTGATCCAGATTTTTACCAAAAAAGGCCAGGGTCGGTTTGCACCTATCCTGGCGCTGGGCTACGGCAGCAACAATACGCAAACCCTGGACTTCGCGGCCAGTGGTGGCTTGGGCGTGGTGGATTATTCCTTTGGTATTTCCGGTGCCACCAGTGATGGTTTCAACATCCGTACCGTCAGCACGCAAAACCCCGATGCCGATGGCTACCTCAGCAACAGCGGCAATCTGCGTGTGGGCCTGCAGTTCAACCCGGACCAGCGCCTGGAGCTGACCGCGCTGCAAAGCCGCATGGACGCGCAGTACGACGGCGGCCTGACCAAGGACTACCGCAGCATCAATAGCAATAGCACCCAAAGCCTGCAGTGGAATGCCCAGTGGACCGAGCACTATGCCACCAAGGTGAGCCTGAGCCAGGGTCTGGACCAGGGGCGCGATCTGCCCGCGGATTCAAACAACCGCACGCAGATTGACAGTGCCTTGTGGTTCAACGAATACCGCATGGGCCCGCAGACCTTCAGCACCACGCTGGAGCAGCGCAACGACGCCTTCCAGCTCTCGGGTACACCGCGCATCGATAAGGGCAAGTCCCAAGCGGGTGCTGGCGTGGGCTACGCCTGGTCGGGCGAGGTGCACACCTTCCAGTTCAGCGCCCGCAATGACAATGACAGTGAATTTGGCGGACAGACCACGACATCGGCGGCCTACGCCTACGCGTTCAATCCGCAATGGCGCGCGTCTGCCAGCACCGCCAGCTCGTTCCGCGTGCCGACGCTGTACCAGCGTTTCAGCAAATACGGTGTATCTACCCTGGTGCCCGAGTCTGGCCGCAATGTGGAGCTGGGCCTGCACTACACCGAGGGCGCCAATGCCTTTGGTGTGGTGGTGTACCGCAACACGCTGACCAACCTGCTGAGCTTTCTGTCGGGTGCGACTGCGGCAGGCTGCCCGGTGCCCGCCACGGGCTGCTACGCCAACACGGCCCAGGCCCGTTACCAAGGCGTGGGCTTCAGCACGCAGCGTGCGCTGGATCTGGGGCGGCTCTGGGGTTCTCTGGACCTGCAAGACCCGCGCGACAGCGTGACCGGCAAGCTGCTGCCACGCCGTGCCACCCACCACGCGGTGGTGGGGCTGGACACCCATGTGCAAAGCTGGTCGCTGGGCGGGGAGTTGCAGCTCTCGTCCCTGCGGTTTGACGATGCCGCCAATGCCACCGTGTTGCCTGGTTATGTGTTGCTGAACCTGTCGGCCCAGCGGGCGGTGTCGCGCGAATGGTCGGTGCTGGTGAGGATGGACAATGTGACGGATACCAAGTACCAACTCGCTGACACCTATGCCACCGCCGGCCGCACCCTCTATGTGGGCCTGAAGTGGGCGCCCTGACACTTATGCAAGCTCCCGCGTCCTGCCCCGCCATCCTGATTGCCGCGCCCGCCTCCGGGCAGGGCAAGACGACGGTCACGTCGGCGCTGGCACGCTTGCACACGCGCCAGGGGCGGCGCGTGCGGGTGTTCAAGTGCGGGCCGGATTTTCTGGACCCTTGCTGGCACGCACTGGCCAGCGGTGCGCCGGTTTACCAGATGGACCTGTGGATGACGGGCGAGGCCGATTGCCGTGCGCGCCTGCATGCGGCAGCGTTGGAGGCGGACCTGATCATTGTGGAAGGTGTGATGGGCCTGTTTGATGGCGAGCCAAGCGCGGCAGACCTGGCGCAGCGTTTTGGGCTGCCAGTGTTGGCGGTGGTGGATGCGTCGGGCATGGTGGGCACCTTTGGCGCACTGGCCTTTGGGTTGCAGCATTACCGGGCCGATATGCCCTGGGCTGGTGTGCTGGCCAACCGAGTGGCCAATGCGCGCCATGCGGGCATGCTGCAGGCCAGCGTGGCAGAAGACCAATGGCTGGGTGCGGTGCTGCGCAATACTGCCCTGGCTTTGCCCAAGCGCCACTTGGGCCTGACGGTGGCGACCGAGGTGGTTGACGCGATGGAACGACTTGATGCTGCAGCCGATGCGTTGGCCACTACACCGCTGGGTCGGATGACGCTGGAGGACTTGCAGCGTTGGGCGGTGGGGTTTGCCGCGCTCGAGCATGCTGCCCCCGTTGCGCCAGGAGCCCGGGTGGCAGAGCGTTCTGCTCCGTGTCCCCCGCCCGCTATGCGGGCTCCTCCTTTACCTGCGCAGAACGCCCTGCCACCCGGACTCCTTCCTTTGTACGGTAGGACGATTGCTGTGGCGCGTGATGCGGCGTTCTGCTTTATTTACGAGGCCAACCTCGACACGTTGCGGGCGCTGGGGGCGGAGCTGGTGTTCTTCTCGCCGTTGGCGGACGCGGCGTTGCCTGTGTGTGACGCGCTGTGGATTCCTGGGGGCTACCCTGAGCTGCATGCGGAAACGATTGCTACCAACACGGCCGTGCGTGCCAGTCTGGCTTCCCACATTGCCGCTAGCAAGCCAGTGTGGGCCGAGTGCGGCGGGATGATGGCGCTGTTTGACACGCTGGTCACTCTGGACGGCCAGCGCCATGTGCAGTGGAGAGTGCTGCCGGGTGAGGTGACCATGCAAAAGCTGCTGGCCGGCTTGGGGCCGCAGCAATTGGTGCTGGAGAGCGGCACCTTGCGCGGCCACACCTTCCATTACTCGACCACGACCACGTCTTTGGAGCCCGTGGCCCGCACGTCGCGCCCGGATACCGAACCTTCTGACGATGCCGGTGAAGCCGTGTGGCAACTGGGCTCCGTGCGCGCCAGCTACTTCCATGCCTGGTTTCCATCTTGTCCTGAGGCCGTGGTCGAGCTGTTCACCGCGTCTGTAGAGGTGGTCGCATGACGGACTTGCTGCACTTCCAGCCCGGCCCGCAGCGCATCGTCTGCCTCACGGAGGAGACCACCGAATGGCTTTACCTGCTGGCACAGGAACACCGCATTGTCGGAATCTCGGGCTACACCGTGCGACCCAAGCGTGCGCGCGACGAGAAGCCACGTGTCAGCGCCTTTCTGAGCGCCAAGCTCGACAAGATCATGGCGTTGCAGCCTGACTGCGTGCTGGGGTTCTCGGACCTGCAGGCCAATATTGCGGCGGACTTGGTCAAGCGCGGTGTGCAGGTCACCATCTTCAACCAGCGCAGCGTGGCCGAGATTTTTTCCATGCTGTTCCAGCTCGCAGCGATGGTGGGCGAGGCAGAGCAGGGTGCAAAGCGCATTGCGAAGATGCAGGAGGACCTGCGGGCCATGCAGGCAGCGGTGGCAGCCAAGGTGGCGGCCGGGGCGCGCCGGCCCAAGGTTTTCTTTGAAGAGTGGGACACGCCCCACATCAGCGCGATCCGCTGGGTGTCGGAGCTGATCGGCATTGCCGGCGGTGACGATTGCTTCCCCGAACTGGCGGCCGAGTCGCTGGGTAAGAATCGCATCATTGCCGACGGGGCTGAGATCGTGCGTCGCAACCCGGACATCATTTTCGGCTCCTGGTGCGGCAAGAAATTCCGCCCCGAGAACGTGGTGGCGCGGGAAGGTTGGGGCGCGGTGAATGCGGTGCGCAATAACCAGTTGTTTGAAATCAAGTCCCCCGACATCCTGCAGCCCGGCCCGGCGGCGCTGACAGATGGCGTGGCCAAGATGCACCAGATCATCCTGCAGTGGATGGACGCGGACCAGGCAGGAGCTTTCACGCATGAGTGATTTGCACATTGCAAAAAGCGAACTGATTCTGGGTGGCCAGAAAAGCGGCAAGTCGCGCCGTGCCGAGTTGCTTGCGCGTGAATGGCTGGTCCAGTCCAGCACCCACCGCGCCGTATTGATAGCCACCGCCCAGCCCTGGGACGACGAGATGCGCCAGCGGATTGCGCGCCACCAGGCCGACCGTGCTGAGCGCGTGCCCGGTATGACCACGGTGGAAGAACCGCTGGCACTGGCCGAGGCGATTCAAAAGCACAGCCAGCCTGACACTCTGGTGGTGGTGGACTGCCTCACGCTGTGGCTGACCAACCGGCTGATGCCAGCGGATTCTGAACAAAATAGGCCTCTAGCCCCCATGAATAGTGCGCCGGCAGCTTCTCTTTTGATAGCAATTGCCCAAGCTCCCGGCCCTGTGGTGCTGGTGGGCAACGAGATTGGCCTGGGCGTGATCCCCTTGGGGCGCGAAGTGCGCGCCTTTGTGGATGCACTGGGCAAGCTGAATCAGGATGTGGCCGCTACCTGCCAGCGCGTGACGCTCATGGCGGCGGGCCTGCCGCTGACTTTGAAGGACGCACCATGAAGCGCCAAGGATTCGGCAGTTTTCTCCGACGCTGCGCTCCGCGAAGCGGCGAAGCGCCACTGCGTTTTGCGCAGGTCAAGGAGGAGCCCGCACAGCGGGCGGGGGACACGGAGCAAAACGCAGTGGCGCTTCGTCGCCTGGCCCAATGGGTGATCGTGTTCGCCTGTGTGTTCAGTGGTGCAGCCCACGCCCTGCAAATCACCGACGACCGCGGTGTCACCATCACACTCCCCGCCGCACCCCAGCGCATCGTGAGCCTGCTGCCCTCGCTGACCGAAACCGTCTGCGAACTCGGCCAGTGCCAGCGCCTGGTGGGTGTGGACCGTTACTCCAACTTCCCCGTCAGTGTGCAAAAACTGCCGCAGGTCGGCGGCGGGCTGGACCCCAATATCGAGATGATCGTGTCCCTCAAGCCCGATGTGGTGCTCATGGCCACCTCGTCGCGCGCTGCGGATCGGCTGCAGGCGCTGGGCATCAAGGTCATTGCGCTGGAACCCAAACGCCATGCCGATGTCCAGCGCGTCATGCTCAAGCTGGGCCAGTTGCTGGAAGTACCCGACGCCGCGCGCATCTGGCGTGCGATAGACGCAGGTGTCTCGGCTGCCGCCCAGTCCCTGCCGGCCAGCACTCGCAATGTGAAGGTGTACTTTGAGGTGAACCAAGGGCCGTATGCGGCGGGCGAGGCGTCTTTCATTGGCGAAACGCTCACGCGCCTGGGCGCCAAAAACATCGTCCCCGCCAACCTCGGCCCGTTCCCCAAACTCAACCCCGAATACATCGTTCGCGCCAACCCCGACCTCATCATGATCGGCCAGCGTAGTGCCGATGGCCTGGCCGCGCGGCCGGGCTGGCCAAGCATCCGCGCGCTGCGCGAGCAGCGGGTCTGCATCTTCCCGCCCGACGAGGCCGACATGCTGGTGCGCCCCGGCCCGCGCATGGCGGAGGGCGCACGCCTCATGGCGAAGTGTTTGACGGACAAGGCTCCCAAGTCCTCTTCGGGAGCCAAACCATGATGCCCACCCGCGTTTTCTGGTTGGTCTGGGCTGGTGTGATGGGTGCACTCGCACTGGTAGCGCTGGGCATTTGCGTGGGCAGTGCCGGGCTGGAAAACCTGTTGGGGCCGCTGCTCAACCCGGCGCAAGATCCGCAGCAAACTGCCATGGCGCAGCAGATCGTCTGGCAGATCCGGTTGCCGCGCACGCTAGGTGCCTGGGCTGCGGGTGCCTTGCTGGGGCTGGCCGGTGCGGTGGCGCAGGGCTTGTTTCGCAACCCGCTGGCCGACCCGTATCTGCTGGGCAGCGCCTCGGGTGCTTCGCTGGGTGTGGCGCTGGCGCTTGCCGCTTTGGGTGGCGGTGCCGGCATGCTGGGCGGCAGCATGAATGGCGGCGTGGCGGTCAGCGTGTTTTCCAGCAGCCTGTGGGTGCGCCTGGGGCTCACCGGTGCGGCGTTTCTGGGCGCGGTGTTTGCGGTGATGCTCACGCTGGTGCTGTCACGAGGTGTGGGCCACACGCTGCGCCTGCTGCTGGCCGGTGTGGTGGTGGGCGTGGTGCTGGGTGCCATGACGCATCTGGTGCTGCTGTTCTCACCTGAATCGCTGCAGGCCATGCAGGCCTTCATGCTCGGCTCCACCGCGTTTGTCGGCTGGACGTCCTGCGTGCTGATGACCAGCGTGTGGGGCGTGTGTGTGCTGGCGGCGTGGTTGCTGGCGCGCGTGCTCGATGGCTTGAGCTTGGGCGACGCCACGGCCGTCAGCCTGGGCTTGCCCGTGGCGCCCATGCGCGCGGCGCTGGTGGCGGTGCTGGCGCTGGCCACGGGCACGGCGGTGGCGCAAACTGGTTTGATTGCTTTTGTGGGCCTGGCCGCGCCGCACCTCGTGCGCTCGGTGGTGAAGACCACCCATGCGCACCTGATGCTGCTTTCCAGCCTCATGGGTGGCGTGTTGCTGATGGCGGCCGACACCTTGGCGCGTGGCCTGATCGCGCCGCAGGAGCTGCCCGTGGGCATGCTCACGGCGGTGTTGGGTGGCGGCTACCTGCTGTGGCTGATGCACCGCAGCAGCAGCCTGGGCGGAGGGCGTGCGGCATGACGATTGCTACCAAAACCATAGCTATCTGCGCAGATGCCATAGGGGCTAGCCTAGGAAATGGCTTGCAAAAACAACCCATCCTGCACGGCATCAGCCTGGACATTGCGGCCGGCAAATGGACCAGCATCGTGGGCCCCAATGGCGCCGGCAAGTCGACCTTGCTCAAGTGTCTGGCTGGTGTGTTGCCACACAGCGGCAGCGTCCATTTGCTGGGCCAGCCGCTGCACAACCTGCCACACCAGGAGCGCGCACGGCAACTGGCCTGGCTGGGCCAAAACGAAACCTCTGCCGATGATTTAACGGTGTGGGACGTGGCCATGCTCGGCCGCCTGCCGCACCAGGCCTGGCTGGCGCCGCCCAATGCGGCAGACCATGCCGCCGTGGAACAAGCACTGCGCGCCACCCGTGCGTGGGACTGGCGCCAGCGCTCTCTGGGCCAACTGTCCGGTGGCGAGCGCCAGCGCGTGCTGCTGGCCCGTGCGCTGGCCGTGCAGGCCCAGGTGCTGCTGATGGACGAACCGCTGGCCAACCTGGACCCTCCACACCAGGCCGACTGGCTGGACGTGGTGCGCGCACTGGTGGCGCAGGGCAAGACCGTGATCAGCGTGCTGCACGAAATCACCATGGCGCTGCAGGCCGACTCTATGGTCGTCATGGCCGGTGGCCGCGTGACCCACCAGGGCGCATGCGCGGACCTGGCCACGCACCGCGCCATGGAAGACGTATTCGACGGACGCATTGCCGTTCACCCCGTGCAAGGGCAGTGGATTGCGCTGCCCAAAGTTACCCAACCCCCCAAGAGGGCACCCATGCAAATTGAAACTCCACCGGTCGATTACGAACGCGTCGTCCCCATGGCCGAGCGCCGCGGCCTGATCATGATCAACACCGGCCACGGCAAGGGCAAGAGCACGGCCGCGTTTGGCATTGCCCTGCGCGCGCACGGCCGCGGCAAAGCCGTCAAGGTCTACCAGTTCATGAAGGTTCCTACCGCGCGTTTTGGCGAGCACCGCTTGTTTGAGCAGTTGGGCATCCCGATCGTTGGCCTGGGTGACGGCTTTAGCTGGAAGAGCAAGGACCTGGACCATTCGGCCCAGTTGGCGCTGGACGGCTGGGCCAAGGCCGAGGCGACCATTCGTGCCGGGGAACACTTCATGGTGGTGCTGGACGAAATCATGTACCCGCTGCGCTACGGCTGGATTCCGCTGGAGACCATCCTGACCTGCCTGCGCGAGCGTCCGCCGCATGTGCATGTGGTGCTGACCGGCCGCAATGCGCCGGGCGAGCTGATCGACCTGGCGGATACCGTGACCGAGATGACGCTGGTCAAGCACCATTTCAAAGCCGGTGTGCCCGCACAGCGCGGCATTGAGGACTGAAGTTTTGCGCGCATTTTTTGTCCTTGTTGCAGTGGCGCTGGGGTTTGTACCCAGTGTGGCCCTGGCCCAGGCACAGCCTGTGTCCCGCATCGTCACGCTCGCCCCCTCGCTGACCGAGGCCGTGTGCGCGTTGGGCCACTGCGCGCAGTTGGTGGGCACCGATCGGCACTCCACCTGGCCCGCGTCGGTGCTGGCGTTGCCCAAGGTGGGCGGTCTGGAAGACGCGCAGATCGAGCGCATCGTGACGCTGCGACCCAACCTGGTCTTGTTAGGGCCGCGCAGCCGCGCGGGTGAACGCCTGCAGGCGTTGGGTGTGCCGGTGATGATGCTGGACGCCCGCACCCACGCCGATTTGAAGCGCGTGCTGGTGAAGCTGGGTGAGGCACTGGGTGAACCCGCCCGCGCGGCCGAGCTGATTGCCCGCATCGATAGTGAGCTGGATGCCGCCGCGGGCCGCATGCCCGCTGCCTTGCGTGGGTGCAGTGTCTATGTGGAAGTAGGCGCCGGGGCGTCCGCTGCCAGCGAGAAAAGTTTTATTGGGGAGACTGTGGCCCGACTCGGCTTGGTCAATGTGGTGAGTGGCGAGTTGGGCCTGTTCCCCAAAATCAACCCCGAGTTGCTGCTGCGCCGCCCGCCAGACCTCATCATTGGCCCGCGTGCCACGCTGGCCAACCTGTCAGACCGCCCCGGCTGGGGCACGCTGCCGGCAGTGCGCCAGCAACAGCTGTGCCTGCTGGATATCGAACGTATGGACCTGCTATCACGCCCTGGTCCGCGCCTGGGTGAGGCCGCCCAAATGCTGGTGGAGTGCCTCAAAGCACTGCCATACCGTTGATTCGTTAATTGAAAGAGACCTATGCAAACCCGAAAAATCCCCGCCACCATCATCACCGGCTTCCTGGGCAGCGGCAAGACCACGCTCTTGCGCCACCTGCTGGCCAACGCGCAGGGCCGCCGCATCGCGGTCATCGTGAATGAGTTTGGCGAGCTCGGCATCGACGGCGAACTGCTGCGTGGCTGTGGCATTGGCTGCGACGAGAACGGTGAAGAAAACGGCCAGCTGTACGAGCTGGCCAACGGCTGCCTGTGCTGCACCGTGCAGGAAGAGTTTGCCCCCGTGATGGAGCAGTTGGCCAAGCGCCGTGACCAGATCGACCATCTGATCATTGAGACCTCGGGCCTGGCGCTGCCCAAGCCGCTGGTGCAGGCCTTTCAGTGGCCCGCGTTGCGCAACACGTTTACCGTGGATGCGGTAGTGACCGTGGTGGACGCGCCCGCCGTGGCCGCCGGTGACTTTGCCGATGACCCTGTGGCCGTGGACGCCCAGCGCCGCGCCGACGACAACCTGGACCACGACTCCCCGCTGCACGAACTGTTTGAAGACCAGCTGGCCACGGCCGATCTGGTGGTCGTGCACAAGACCGATGGCGTGACGCCCGCGCAGCTGGTGGACGTGGAGGCCGCTATCCGCGCCGAGACCTTGCCCGGCGTGAAGCTGGTGCATGCCCAGCATGGCCGTATTGACATTGACGTGTTGCTGGGCCTGCAGCGCGCGGTCGAAGACCAGATCGATGCGCGCAAGACCCACCACGACGAGGAAGAAGACCACGACCACGATGCCTTTGATTCGGTGCAGGTGGCGCTGGACGTGAGCAGCCGCGAAGGCCTGCTGGCCGCACTGCAGGGCGTGGTGGCGCGCCACGAGATTTACCGTGCCAAGGGTTTTGTGGCCTTGCCCGGCGTGGCCATGCGCCTGGTGGTGCAGGGCGTGGGTGCGCGCTTTGACAGCTACTTTGACCGCCCGTGGCGTGCCGACGAAGCGCGCCAATCGCGCCTGGTGCTGATTGGCTCTGAACTCGATGCGGCAGTGTTGCAGGCCGAGCTGAGCGAAGCGCTGGCATAAGGAGCGCGCATGCATTTGCTCTCCACCCGCCCCGGCGGCCACGTTGAAGACGGTGGTCAGGGTGTGGTGCGCGTGGAACAAACGCGGGGTGACATCGTGGTGCTCAGCGCGGCGGACACCACGCTGTCGCTGTTGGCCGATGCGGCGCAGCAACTGCCCGATGACTTTCCCACAGTGCGTCTGGCGAACCTGATGTGGTTGCGCCAGCCCGCGTCGGCTGACATGTATGTGGACGATGTGCTGCAGCATGCGCGCGTGGTGGTGATCGACCACCTGGGTGCAGCCAGCGACTGGGCTTATGTGGTGGAGCGTGTGCGCGAATTGGCGCGGGAGCGCGGCCAGTGGCTGGCGCTGTTTTCGGGTGACGCCAGTGAAGACCTGCAACTGCTGCTGCGCAGTACCGCCCCGCACGAAGACTGCCGCCAGCTCTGGCGCTGCCTGCGCGAAGGCGGCCGTGACAACGCGCGTAACTTTTTTGAATTGATAGGCCACTCCGCCTTTGGCCTGGGTGCACGGCCCACACCGCCTGCGGTGTTGCCCCCAGTCATGGTTTACGAATCCCTGGCTGCCCCAACGTGGAAAGACGATGCGCCTGTGGCGATGTTGGTGTTCTACCGCGCCCATGTGCAGGCTGGTAACACGGCGGTATTTGATGCCATGCTGGCTGCGCTGCACGACCACGGCCTGAACACCGTGGCCGTGGCGGTAGATTCGCTGAAGAACCCCACCAGCTTGGTGCTGTTGCAGTCGCTGGCCGCGCAGCATGGCGTGGGCGTGGTGCTCAATGCCACGAGCTTTGCCATCACCGCACTCGATGGGGATGACGTCGACAGCGTGGATGGCGCGCAAATGGAGCCACTGGCGGGTGACGCCCCGGTGCTGCAACTCATCACTGCAGGTTGCGCGCAAGAGCAGTGGATGGCGGACCCGCATGGCCTGGCGCCGCGCGACCTGGCGATGCAGGTGGTGCTGCCGGAGGTGGATGGCCGCATCGGCACGCGCGCCATCAGCTTCAAGGGCCTGGCTTGGCGCTGCGAACGCACCGAGGTGGACGTGGTGCGCTACCAGCCCGAACCCGAGCGCATGGCCTTTGTGGCCGAGTTGGCGCGCCGCTGGTGCGTGCTGCGCGACAAACCGAATGCCGACAAACGCGTGGCGCTGATCCTGGCCAACTACCCCAATGACGATTCCCGCCTGGCCAACGGCGTAGGGCTGGACACGCCGGCGTCTACCGTGGCCCTGCTGCGTGCCATGCAGGATGCGGGTTATGGCACAGGCGCTTTGCCCGAAAGTAGCGACGCGCTGATGGCTGCGTTGGTGGCCGGAGTTACCAACAACTTGGACGCCAACGACATGCGTCCCGTCAGCCAAAGCCTGGCGATGGCCGACTACCTGGCGGACTTCAACCGCCTGGACACGGCCAACCGCGACGCGGTGAACGCGCTGTGGGGCCTGCCGGAGCAGGACCCCATGGTGCGCAGTGGCCGTTTCATGGTGTCTGGCCATCGGTACGGCAATGTGTTTGTCGGCAACCAGCCCGCGCGCGGGCGTGATCTGGATCTGGTGGCGACGTACCACGATGCCGATTTGGTGCCCACACACAACTACCTGGCGTTTTACTTCTGGCTGCGCCGCCAGTTTGCGGTGGACGCCGTGGTGCATGTGGGCAAGCATGGCAACCTGGAGTGGCTGCCGGGCAAAAGCGTGGCGCTGGGCGCCAACTGCTGGCCCGACGCCATCCTGGGCCCGCTGCCGCATCTGTACCCCTTCATCGTCAACGACCCCGGCGAAGGCAGCCAGGCCAAGCGCCGCACGCAGGCCGTGATCATCGACCACCTGATGCCGGCCCTGACGCGCGCCGAGACGTACGGCCCGCTGCAAAAGCTGGAGCGGCAGATGGACGAGTACTACGAAGCCCTGTCGCTGGACCCGCGCCGTGCCCAGCGCCTGCGCGGCGACATTCTGGACCGCGTGCTGACCGAGAACCTGCACACCGACCTGGGCTTTGCCAAACCTGCAGATGACGCCGGCCGCGAGGCACTGCTGCAGCGGCTGGATGCTTATTTGTGTGAAATCAAGGAATCGCAGATCCGCGACGGCCTGCACATCCTGGGCACATCCCCGCAGGGCCGCCAGCAGATCGACACGCTGGTGGCGCTGGCGCGTTTTCCCGGTGGCACAGCGGCGGGGCAGCGCAGCTTGCTGGTGGCCTTGGCGAAAGACTTGCTCTTGGACGGCGTGGATGGCTTTAGCGCGCTGAGCCCGGAGTGGGCTGCACTGTGGAGTGGTCCACGTCCTGCCGTGCTGCAAGCGCAAAGCGATGACGCGTGGCGCCATGCGGGCCACACGCGCGAGCGGCTGGAGCTGCTGGCACGGCAATTGGTCACCAACCATGTCGTGGTCGATCAATCATTCGATGCCGAAGCTTGGCCCCACACCGCGCCGGTGTTGCAACGCATGCACGCCGTGCTGCGCCCGCGCCTGGACGCCTGCGGCCCGCAAGAAATCCTGCAGTGCCTGCGCGGCCTCTCTGGCAAATTTGTCCCCGCCGGCCCCAGCGGGGCACCATCGCGTGGACGTCCCGATGTGCTACCCACAGGCCGCAACTTCTACTCGGTGGACACACGCGCCGTGCCCACGCAAACCGCCTACGCCATGGGTGCAGCGGCAGCCGAGCGCGTGATTGAGCGCCACTTGCAAGACCATGGCAGTATGCCGGGCCAGGTGGGCCTGTCGGTCTGGGGCACCAGCACCATGCGCACGGGCGGCGAAGACATTGCTCAGGCCTTTGCGCTCTTGGGCGTGCGGCCCAAATGGGCCGATGGCAGCAGCCGGGTGGTGGACATTGAGGTGCTGCCCATGAGCCTGAAGGGCCGGCCCCGCGTGGACGTGACGCTGCGCGTCTCGGGCTTCTTCCGAGATGCCTTCCCCAATGTGATCGACCTGTTCGACACCGCCGTGCGCACCGTGGCCGCGATCAGCGAAGAAGATGAACCCGACGAGGTGAACCCCATCCGCGCCCGCGTGCGGCGCGAGGCGGCGGATGCCCAGGCCAAGGGCCTGAGCGCCGAGGCGGCGGAGCGCGAAGCCACATGGCGCGTGTTTGGCCCGCGCCCCGGAGGTTACGGCGCTGGTTTGCAGGAACTCATGGCCAGCGGCCGCTGGAACGATGGTGCTGACTTGGCCCAGGCGTACTTGCGCGCCGGGGCCTTTGCCTACGGGCAGGGTGAACACGGCGTGGCCGCACGTGGCAGCTTTGAGCAACGCATCGCCGGGCTGGACGCGGTGCTGCACAACCAGGACAACCGCGAACACGATGTGCTCGACTCGGACGACTACTACCAGTTCCAGGGCGGCATGGCGGTGGCTGTGGAGGCCCTGACCGGCGAGGCCGCCGCGCTGTACCACGGTGACTTCAGCGTGCCCGGTGCGCCGCGCATCCGCACGCTGGGTGAAGAGGTGGCGCGCGTGGTGCGTTCACGCGCCGTCAACCCCAAGTGGCTGGAGGGCGTGCGCCGCCACGGCTACAAGGGCGCGTTCGAAATGGCCGCCACGGTGGACTACCTGTTTGCGTTTGACGCCACCACCGGCGTGGTGGGTGACCACCAGTACGCACTGGTGGCCGATGCCTATTTGCACGACGACACGAACCGCGCGTTTCTGCAGCAGCACAACCCCGGCGCACTGCGCAGCATTGGCGAGCGCCTGCTGGAAGCCATGCAGCGCGGGCTGTGGGAGGCGCCGGGTGACCAACGTGCGCGCATTGAAGACCATTTGCTGGCGCTGGAGCGCCGGGTTGAAGAATACGGAGAAGGACCCCTGCCATGAGCACGACTATGAATACTCCTGCATTGAATATTTCGCTCGAGCCCGCCACACGCGCGGCGTTCCCCTTCACTGCGCTGGTAGGCCAGCCGCAATTGCAGCGCGCGCTGCAGCTCGCCGCCATCGACCCCGGCATTGGCGGTGTGCTGATCAGCGGCCCGCGCGGCACGGCCAAGTCCACCGCGGCGCGTGCGTTGGCCGCGCTGCTGCCCGGCGCGCCTTTTGTCACGCTGCCGCTGGCCGCCAGCCTGGAGCAACTGGTGGGCACGCTGAATGTGGAAGACGTATTGCGTGACGGCCAGGTGCGCCTGGCGCCGGGTCTGGTGGCGCGCGCGCATGGCGGTGTGTTGTATGTGGATGAAGTGAATCTGCTGCCCGACGCGTTGGTGGATGCGCTGCTGGACGTAGCTGCCAGTGGGGTAAACACGGTGGAGCGTGACGGCATCTCGCAGCAGCACGCCGCACGTTTTGTGCTGGTCGGCACCATGAACCCGGAGGAGGGCGAACTGCGCCCCCAACTGCTGGACCGCTTTGGCCTGTCGGTGGCGCTGGCCAACCCGGTGGATGCCGCACAGCGCACCGCGATCTTGCGTGCGCGGCTGGGCTTTGATGAAAACCCCGCAGCGCTGGGCGAGCAACATGCAGAAGAGCAACGCGCGCTGAGCGCAGCATTGGTAGCGGCTCGCGCTGCACTGCCTCGCCTGACCTGGTCTGACGAAGTGTTGAATCACGCAGCTGCCTGCGCCATCACGGCCGGCGTGGACGGCATGCGCGCCGATTTGGTGATGCTGCGTGCTGCCCGCGCACTAACGGCATTGGAAGGGCGTAGCGAAGTGACCGTGGCGGACGTGGATGCCGTGGCTGAACTCGCGCTGGCACATCGCCGACCCGAGGGCAGTGCGGCGCAACTGCCTAGCAACGCGAGTGCTCCCCAGCCACCGCAACAGAACCCGCAGCGCCCCCAAGACCAGCAAGCCGCCGCCCCCACACCCCAGGGCGACTGGGGCACCATGCCCGCCCAGCCCGAAGGCACGACCAAGGTGCAACGCATTGCAGGGTGGCCACCAAAAAAAGCCTAGGCCACCCCAGCCGCCGCCCGCGTAACGGGCCTGGCAGCTGGCGGTGGCCTCCACCCCATACCGCTTCTACAACGGCTGCGCCTGGCGCACAGCAGCGTAGCGACGCTATTGCCTGGCTGCCTACCGTGGTCGCCAAGGGCCCGGCGCCCCTGCAGCGCGGCCATCTGCGCCACCAGCCCGTAGCGCTGCGCGCCGGGCGCTTGCATTGCATCGTGCTCGATACGTCGGGCTCCATGCGCCAGCGCGGCCGTTTGGCCCTGGCCAAAGGCCATGCGGCGTTCATGATCGAACAGGCCGCGCGACAGGGCGACGATGTGGCGCTGTTGCGTTTTGGCGGGCAGGGCGTGGAGCTGTTGCTGCCGCCGGGCCGCGCCCGTGCTTCCGGCAGCCAGCGCCTGCGCCCCGTGGGCGGTGGTGGTGGCACACCGCTGGCCGAAGCCTTGGTGCAGGCCGACCGCCTGTTGCAGCGCACGCTACGCATCAGCGGCCCCACCGAATGTTGGCTCTGGCTGCTGACCGATGGCCGCACGCTGGAGCAGCCGCAGGCGCCGCTGACGCCGCAACACCTGGTCATCGTTGACTTTGACGATCCGAAAAAGACACTGGGCCGCTGCTCCGCCTGGGCCACGCGCTGGGGCGCGGAGCACCGGCTGGCGCACGCCTGACCCATCCATTGCAAAACACATCCATGTCTGACACCGAAATCATTGTCTGCACCACCTGCCGCCCGCCTGGTGCCTCGCGCGAGCTGCCGGCCGCAGGCCTGGCCCTGTTCGAAGCCGTGCAGGATGCACTGCTGGACTGCGAGCTGGACACCGGCGAACACAAAGGCCTGCAAGTGCGCGGCCTGGCCTGTATGAGCGGCTGCTCCCGCGCCTGCACCGTGACGCTGCAGGCCCAGGGCAAATTCACCTATTACTTTGGCGACCTGGCCTCTGACGCCGAGACTGCAGCCCAGGTGATTGCCTGCGCCCAGTTGCACAAGCACAGCGCGGATGGCAACTTGGCCCGCAATACGCGGCCCGAGCGCCTGCGCAGCGGTATCCTTGCCCGATTGCCCCCATTGGTCTGAGCGCCCCCGGCTCGACATGAGCGGCCGAATCCATTACGTTTGTTTTTTTACCCAACCACCCGAAGGAGATTGCCATGACTGAACCGACAACGCTGATCCACAGCCCCGCTGCCATCCACAACCCCGGCCTGGCCGTGTTGCGCCCCTTACTGGGCGCGGCTGCTTTGGGCTTGGTGGTGCTGTACGGCGTGGCCTTTGCCGAAAGCCCCCTCATGCACAACGCCGCGCACGATGTGCGCCACATCACCGTCAAACCCTGCCACTGAGCTTGCCTTTTACCGGGAGAACCCCATGGTTTTTCAACGATTGATCTGGGCGGCGCTGGCCACCGCCGTGGTGGTGGGCAGTGTGCAAACCGGCGTGCAACGCTGGCAAGCAGCACCGCTGATTCTGGCCGCCGAGCTGTATGAAGAGCAGAAGGCCGAGGCCCCTGCACCTGTGTCCGATGCTGCAACAGCGACCCACACCCACGCGGAGGGCGTGGCCCCGCACGAACACGCGCATGAGCACGGTGCGGCCAAGGAATGGGAGCCCGAGAACGGCGCCGAGCGCATCGGCTGGACCTGGGTCGCCAACATCCTGCACGCCCTCAGCATGGCGCTGCTGGTGTTTGCGGTCATGGGGCTCTGGCTGTACCAACGCGGGACCTCGGTGGCTTCGCTGCGCCTGGCGGGTCTGGTCGCTGCGGCCGGCTGGCTGAGTTTTCACCTCTGGCCCTCTCTGGGTCTGCATGCGGAGGTGCCCGGCATGGAAGCCGCGCCTCTGCAGGCTCGCCAAGTCTGGTGGGTGCTGGCTGTGGGCAGTGCGGCTGGGGCCTCTGCGGTGGCGGGTTTTGTGCGCGCTTCCTGGCGCTGGCTGGTGGCTGCGGCCTTGTTGGCGCTGCCCTTTGTGGTGGGGGCGCCCAAGCTGCAAGGCGATGCACTGGCCGGCTTTGGCCCCGAGGCCCATGCCGCGCTGGAACAACTGGGTGCGCAGTTCATCTGGGCAACCCACTGGGTGGCGCTGTCGTTCTGGGTGAGCATGGGCCTGGTGGGTGGATTCACCTTCCAGCGCTGGGTGCGCCCGGCCTTGCTGGCCGTGCTGCAGCGTGCGGACGCCTCCGCCGTGGGCGCGGTGCAAGCCCCGCAGTGAGCGGTGTGACCGGCTTTGTCGCCATCGTTGGTGCGGGCCCTGGCCCGGCCGACCTGATGACGCTGCGCGCACTGGACCGGCTGCAACATGCCGAGGTGGTGGTGCACGACCGGCTGATCTCGCCCGAAGTTCTGGCGCTGATTCCGGCTGCTGCGCAGCGTGTCTACGTGGGCAAGGCCGTGGGCAACCACGCGGTGCCGCAAGAGGGCATCCACGACCTGCTGGTGGCGCATGCGCGCCAGGGCTTGCGTGTGGTGCGCCTCAAAGGCGGTGACCCCTATGTGTTTGGCCGCGGTGGCGAAGAGGTGCAAGCCCTGCAGGCCGCGGGCATTGCGTTTGAGGTGGTGCCCGGCGTGACGGCGGCCAGCGGCTGCTCGGCCGCGGCCGGCATTCCGCTCACGCACCGTGACTTGGCGGGCAGCTGTGTATTTTTGCCCGGCCATCTGGCCGATGACGACGCCACGCACGACTGGGCCGCCCTGGCGCGCCCGGGGCAGACGCGGGTGTTTTACATGGGCGTGCAGCGGCTGGCGCAGATTGCGCAGCAGCTCATCAGCCATGGCCTGTCGCCGGAGACGCCAGCCGCCATCGTGCGCGACGGCACGCGACCCACGCAAACCGTGATCGCCACCAGCCTGCGCAACCTGGTGGCACGTGCGCCGGCCTATGGCCCGCAGCCCGGCTTGCTGATCATTGGCGAGACCGTGCAACTGAGCCCGGATTTCCATGCGGACTGAATGGCCCTTGCCGATGGCGCTGGCCGTGCTGGTGGCGCTGGCGGTGGACCGCTGGTGCGGCGAGCCGCCGGTGCGCCTGCACCCCGTGGTGTGGATGGGCTCCTACCTGGGCACCGTGGGCCGCTGGCTGCAGTGCCACACGCGGCAAGAGCCCGGTGTCGCCGATTACAAGGCATTTTGGCTCGCAGCCCTCGTTTGGTCTGCGGGAGCTGCTATGGTTTTAGGAGTAGCTGGCGCACTGCAGTGGGCGCTGGGGGGCTTGCCCTGGTGGTGGCAGGGGCTGTTGCTGGGCCTGCTGCTCAAGCCGCTCTTGGCCTGGGCCATGCTGCATGGCGAGGTGCGGGCGGTAGAAGCCGCGCTGGGCCAGTCGCTGGCCGCCGGCCGCGAGCGCCTGCGCTGGCTGGTCAGCCGCGATGTGGCCCAGCTCAGCGACATGCAGGTGCGCGAAAGCGCGATTGAGACACTGGCTGAGAACCTGAACGACTCGGTGGTGGCGCCAATTTTCTGGTTTGCGCTGCTGGGCTTGCCCGGTGCGGCGCTGTACCGCTTTGCCAACACGGCCGACGCCATGTGGGGCTACCCCGGTGTCTACCAAGGTGCCAACTGGCAGTGGGCCGGCAAGTGGGCTGCGCGGGCGGACGATGTCCTGAGCTGGCTGCCCGCCCGCATCACCGCGCTGCTGCTGTTGCTGGTGGCTGGTGTGCGCGGCGCCATGCTGGCGCACCGCCTGCGGGCCGAGGCGCGGCAAACCCCATCGCCCAACAGCGGCTGGCCCATGGCCGCCATGGCGCTGAACCTGGACGTGGCGCTGCGCAAACCTGGCGTTTATGTGCTCAACGCGCAGGGCAGGGCGGCGGGGGCCGTGGATACTGCTTTTGCTCTGGTTTGTGCATCAAAAGCGGTTCTAGCCCTCGTCAGCATTGCGCTGGCAGCTATGGTTTTGATAGTGGCGAGGGAGTGGCGATGAGCCAGGTTCCTCGCATCCACGGTGGGCCCGACGCCTTGGGCGCACCGCGGTATGACTTTTCCACCAACAGCAATGCCTGTGGCCCTTGCCCGCAGGCGCTGGCTGTGGTGCAGGCGGCCGACGCCACGCGCTACCCCGACGCGGGCTACACCGCGGTGCGTACCGCACTGGCCGCCTTTCACGGTGTGCAGGCCTGGCGCATCGCGCTGGCGGGCAGCGCCAGTGAGTTCATTTTTCGCATCACGGCCTGGGCCGTGCAGCAGGGCGCACGCAGTGTCTGCCTGCCCACGCACGCCTATGGCGACTACGCGCATGCCGCGCAGGCCTGGCATGTGCCCGTGGTGGCGGACGCAAACGCCGCATCGCTGGTCTGGGCCTGCGAGCCGTCCAGCCCGCTGGGGCAGGCGCACAGCCCGGCGCTGGCCAGTTTGCGCGGCACCGTGGTGCTGGACAGCGCCTATGCGCCACTGCGCCTGGAGGGGCAGCCCAGCCTGGGCGACAGCCAGCGCCAGCAGCTGTGGCAGCTGTTCTCGCCCAACAAGGCGCTGGGCCTGACCGGCGTGCGCGCGGCCTACGCCATCGCGCCGCTGGGGGCGGAAGCGGCGGTGCAGCAGTTGGAGGGCTTGGCGCCGTCTTGGGTGCTGGGCGCGCATGGAGTCGCTTTGCTCATGGCTTGGACGCAGGCAGACACCCAAGCCTGGCTGCAGACCAGCCTGCAAACGCTGGCCACCTGGAAGCAGCGCCAGATCAACCTGCTGCACGCCGCGGGTTGGACCCTGCAGGCCAGCGACACCCCCTTTTTCTGCGCTCGCCCGCCTGCGGGTGTAGATGCTGTGGCCCTGTGTGCTGCGCTGCGCGCGCACGGCATCAAGCTGCGCGACGCCACCTCGTTTGGCTTGCCAGGCTGGGTGCGGCTGGGCGTCTTGCCGCCCGCCGCGCAAGACGCGCTGGCCAACGCCTTGAACCAGAAAGTGGCCGCATGACCGCCAAATGCATCATGGTGCTGGGCACCACCAGCGGCGCCGGCAAAAGCTGGCTCACCACCGCGCTGTGCCGCTACTACGCGCGCCAAGGCCTCAAGGTCGCGCCCTTCAAAGCGCAGAACATGAGCAACAACGCGCGGGTTGTCGCCTCTGACAACGGCCAGGGCGAGATCGGTTCGGCCCAGTACTTCCAGGCCTTGGCCGCCAACGCCGTGCCCGATGTGCGCATGAACCCGCTGCTGCTCAAGCCCGAGCGCGATACCCACAGCCAGGTGGTGCTCATGGGGCAGGTGAATGCCGAGCTGAGCGCCATGCCCTGGCGCGGCCGCAGCCTCAAGGTCTGGCCGCAGATAGCGCAGGCCTTAGATGATTTGCGGGCCGAGAACGACGTGGTGGTGATCGAAGGCGCGGGCTCGCCGGCCGAGATCAACCTGGCCGCCAGCGACGTGGTGAACATGCGCGTCGCCCAACATGGCGATGCGGCCTGCCTACTGGTGACGGACATTGACCGCGGCGGCGCATTCGCCCACCTGTATGGCACCTGGGCGCTGCTGCCGGAAGACCAGCGCCACCTCATCAAAGGCTTTGTGCTCAACAAGTTTCGCGGCGATGCCGCGCTGCTGGCCCCCGCGCCGCAGATGCTGCAGGACCTGACCGGCATCCCCACCGTAGCCACCTTGCCGATGTGGTGGCAGCACGGCCTGCCCGAGGAAGACGGTGTGTTTGACGACCGCAGTGTGGCCCGGGGCGCGGTGAACATGACCGTGGCCGTGGTCGCGTACCCGCGCATCAGCAACCTCGACGAGTTTCAGCCCCTCAAGAACATTCCGGGCTTGCGGCTGCAGTGGGTGCGCAGCCCTTCGGAGCTGGCCGGGCTCACGCCTTCGGACTGGATCATCCTGCCGGGCTCCAAGCACACCAGTGGTGACCTGGCCTGGCTGCGTTCGCAAGGGCTGGACGCCGCCATTGCACGCCATGCGGAGCAGGGCGGGGCGGTGCTGGGCGTGTGTGGCGGGTTGCAGATGCTGGGCGAGGCGCTGATTGATCCGCATGGCATTGATGGCAATGCGCCGGGCCTTGGGCTGCTGCCCCTGGTGACGGTGTTTGCCGAAGACAAGACGGTGCGCCACACGTCCACCCACTTTGTGCCGGATATCGGCGGGCGCTGGGCCGCGCTCGCGGGCGCACCGGTGGCGGGCTATGAAATTCACCACGGCCAAACCACCCAGCACGTCGCCATGGCTGCGGCGGGTGATGTGGCCCACGCCGTGTTGCCCGACGGTCTGGGCTGGTGCAACGCCCGCGGCAATGTGCTGGGCCTGTACCTGCACGGCTTGTTTGAAGACGCCGCCGCGTTGCAAGCGCTGTTTGGCGCGCAACTGGGTGGCACCGTGCCCACGCTGGAGACCGTGTTTGACGGGCTGGCGGACTACATCGCAGCGCACTTCTCTGAAGGTGTGCTGCAGGATTTGTTGAACTGATTTTTTGAAAGCGATTGCCATGACCACTTCCTTGCCTACCCTTGCCGATATCTCCAACGCCACGCTCACCGAAGCGCTGCAGCACACGCTCAACAACAAGACCAAGCCGCTGGGTTCGCTGGGCCGCCTGGAAGACGTGGCCTTGAAGATTGGCCAGATCCTGGGCAGCACCGCCCCGGTACTGGACCAGCCACAGATGGTGGTGTTTGCGGGCGACCATGGGCTGACGGCGCGTGGTATTTCGGCTTTTCCGAGTGATGTGACCTGGCAGATGGTGGAAAACTTTCTGGCGGGTGGTGCGGCGGTGAGCGTGCTGGCCAAGCAGAACGGCATTGCGCTGACCGTGGTGGACTGCGGCGTGAAGCGAGACTTTCTGGCGGGCTTGCCTGCGGGCAGCACGCGCCCGGGTTTGCACGTGCGCAAGGCGCAAGGTGCAGAGCAGGGCACAGCCGACTCGTCCACCCAAGCCGCTATGACGGCCGCGCAGCGTGACGAAGCGCTACAGCACGGCATGGACCTGGTGAAGGGCCTGCCGGGCAACGCGTTGTTGCTGGGCGAAATGGGCATTGGCAATACCTCGGCCGCTTCGCTGCTGCTGTCGCGCCTAGCGGGTCTGGACATTGCGGTGTGCACGGGCGCTGGCACCGGCCTGGACGCCCCAGCGGTGCAGCGCAAGACCGAGGTGCTGCGCGAGGTGCTGGCACTGCATGCCAACGCCACGGCGCCGCTGGACGCGCTGGCCGCCCTGGGGGGCTTTGAGATTGCCACCATGGTGGGCGCAGTGCTGCAAGCTGCACACGAGCGCCGCGTGATCGTGGTGGACGGTTTCATTGCCACCAGTGCGGTGGTGGTGGCGCACGCGCTGCAGCCGCTGGTGCTGCAACGCTGCGTGTTTGCCCACCGCTCGGGCGAGCGCGGCCATGAGTTCATGCTGCAGCACCTGGGCGTGCAAGCCTTGTTGGACCTGGGCCTGCGCTTGGGCGAGGGCTCGGGTGCAGCGCTGGCCTGGCCGCTGCTGCAGTCGGCCTGCACCATCCTGCGGGACATGGCGAGTTTTGCGTCCGCCGGTGTGTCCGAAAAGTCGACCGACCCGGTCACCACGCACTAAGCCCAGGCGCCATGGCCCGTTTCTTCCGCCACTACCTGCTGTCACTGCAGTTCTTCACGCGCGTGCCCGTGACCGGCCGGCTGGCGGACTGGGTGGGCTTCAGCCCGGCCATGCTGCGCGCCAGTGCGGGGCACCTGCCGGGCGTGGGTGCTTTGGTGGGGGGCGCGGTGGCGCTGGGGACCTGGCTGCTGCTGGCGTTGCTGCCCGCCAGTGCGTTTGCGCCGCTGGTGGCAGCCGTCTTGGGCACGGTGGCCAGTGTGCTGATCACCGGCGCCTTCCACGAAGACGGCCTGGCCGATGTGGCCGATGGCCTGGGTGGCACTCAGAGCCGCGAGCGCGCGCTGGAGATCATGAAGGATTCGCGCGTGGGCGCCTTCGGTGCCATTGCTGTGGTGCTGGCGCTATTGGCCAAGGTGAGCCTGCTGGCGCTGCTGGGTTCGCTGCACGGCGCCGTGCTGTGCGTGGCGCTGTTCACGGGCCATGTGCTGTCGCGCTTCTGGCCACTGCTGACGATTCGCCTGCTGCCGCATGTGGGTGATGCAGCCGGTTCCAAGTCCAAACCGTTGGCTGACCAGATCAGCCTGGGCAGTCTGTGGGTAGCGGGTTTATGGTCGTTGGGTGTGCTATCCCTTGCCGGCATTGCGCAAGCAGCTATGGTTTTTGTAGTGCCCGGGTTGTCTTGGCCAGCATTAATTCTTTGGTTGGGTGCTGGTGCGTTGGCCAGTGGCCTGGCCTGGTTGGGCATGCTGCGCTGGTTTGCGCGCCGCCTGCAGGGCTTCACGGGTGATTGCCTGGGTGCCACGCAGCAGGTGTGCGAGCTGGCGTTCTACCTGGGCCTGGCGTTGGTCTGGGGCGCATTGCCGCGCGGTGGCGTGGCATGACGCTGTGGGTGGTGCGCCATGCGCAGCCGCGGGTGGCGCCGGGCTTGTGTTACGGCGCGCTGGACATGCCGGCCGACCCCGAGGCCACGGCGCGCACCGCCGAAACCCTGGCCCAAGAGCTGCCGCAGGGGGCCGAGGTGCACGTCTCGGTGCTACAAAGATGTGAGCTGCTCGCGCAGCATCTACGGGGGCTACGGCCCGATTTGACCTTCAAGCCCGAGCCGCGGCTGGTGGAAATGCACTTTGGCCTGTTTGAGGGAGTGGCCTGGGCCGACATCGCCCAGGACGCCATGGACGCCTGGACCGCCGACTTTTGGGCGCACCGCTTTGGCGGGCAGGAGTCGGTGGCCGAATTCATGGCCCGCGTGGCCCAGGTGTGGGACGCCTGCCTGCCCGCGCGCGCCGCGGGCCAGGCCCAGGTGTGGATCACGCATGCGGGTGTGGCGCGGGCCGCCAGCCTGTTGGCACAGGGGCAGCGCACGGTGTTGTACGCCGGGGATTGGCCGCGCGAGGGGCCGGCCTTTGGCCAGTGGTTGCGGTTTTTGCCCTAGTCACAGCCGCAGCTGTTGTTACCGGTTTGAGGGGGGCCGCCTAGGACCGGCGGCTCATTGCGTCACCACCTTGTTGCGCCCCAAGTCTTTGGCACGGTACATGGCGGCATCGGCCCGCGACATCAGGTGCTGCAGCGACATGTCGCTGGCCTGCAAAGTCGCCACGCCCATGCTGACCGTGTAACGCGGATGGGCGGGCGAGTTGGCCGTGGCAGCGCGGATGCGTTCGGCCACCACCACGGCGTCCTCCTGCGAGGTTTCGGGCAACAACAGCACAAACTCTTCGCCGCCCAGGCGGCCCAACTGGTCCTGGCGGCGCAAATGGGTGTTGACCCGGACCACAAAGTCGATCAGCGCCTTGTCACCGGCCAGGTGGCCGTAGGTGTCATTGATCTGCTTGAAATGGTCCAGGTCCATGGCGATGAGCGACAGATCGCGCCCATGGCGGCGGCAGCGGTCCATCTCCAGCTGGGCGGCGGTGTCCCAGGCGCGGCGCATGAGTGCGCCGGTCAGCGAATCCTTGGTGGCCAGGCGCTCAAATTCATCGCGCACGCGCTCGCTGGCCAGCAGCACAAAACCGATCAGCGTGAGCAGGGTGCAGCAGGTCAGCACCGCGCTGATCACGGCGTTGAAGTTGTTGGACACCATGGCGTTGCCTTCGGTGTAGCCCGACAGCGCCCCCGCGCCCTGAACCACCCAGGCGCAGGCTGTGGCCATGAGAGATAGCACCAAAAAACGCCCGGAAAAATCGAAGCGGTTGTGCTGCACCAGGCGGTGGCTGTGCAGCACCACCAGCATCACCATGGTGCTGTCAATCACGGCCACGCGGGCTTCGTACACCGGTTGCATTTCCACAAAATAGGCCAGCAGCAGCGATGCGAAAGCCACCAGCGCGCCCACCGTTTTCAGGCTGGAGGGCAGGCCCAAAAACTTCTCGGTGCCTAGCAGCCACATCAGGGTGCCGCCTATCAACAGGCTGTTGCCGCCCCATACCGTCGCCAGCAAGGGCAATATGCCGCGCAGCGCCACCAGCACAATGCCGACAAAAATCACCAGCGTGCCACCGGCCCACCAGCCCAGGCCGCGCACGCTGACGGGGTAGTTGCGCCGCAACGACAGCAGTACGAAGGCCATGAGTGGCCCCATGAAGGCGGCCATGAACAGAATGGTGCGAATGTCCAGCTTCAAAGAGTCACTTTCTCTACGGCGCCACTCAGGCCAACAAACTGGAAATATCGCTGAAGCCTTCCGGGTCGGGCAGCTGCGCCACAAGGCGCTCCACGGGCAACTTCAGATAGGCCAGCACGCCGGGTGGCGCTTGGCGCAGCCCGTCTTGCACCATGGCCAGGCTGCTGCACTGGTCGGCCAGGCAGCCCGCCAGATGCACCACGGCGCACAGGCGCGACACCTGCACCGCGGCGGCGGCATCCGTGCAGTGGCCCAGGGCTTGCACCACCTCATCGGGAAAATCCCAGCGGCGTGCCACCAGTGCGGTGATCTGCCCTTCGTCAAACCCCAGCGCCAGATGCTCGCGCCGCCAGCGTTCGCCGGCCGGGCAGGGCTGCGCGTCCAGCAGCGCGATCAACGAGGGGTTGTGCAGCGCAATGACCAGTTCACCCAAGCGCAGCATCATGCCGGTGAGCCACGCCTGGGCCTCGTCCAGCCCCATCTGACCGGCCAGCCATTTGGCATAGCCCGCGCACACCATGCTGTAGCGCCAAAACTCTTGCCGGTTGATGGACGGGGGCAGAGAGAAGCCCTGCGCCATGCAGATGCCCAGTGCGCGTGCGCGGATCTGCGCCATGCCGACCACGGTGACCGCGGTGTCCAGCGAGGTAACGGAGCGCGACAGCCCAAACATGGCGCTGTTGGCCATACGCAGCAGGGTGGCGGTGAGGGCCGGGTCTTTGGCGATGATGTCGCGCACCATGACCACATCGGCATCGTCATCTTCCAGCGTGCGGATCAGCGCGTGGCCAACCTCTGGCATGACGGGCAGTTTGACCGTCTGGATGAAAGAGTTGATGTCCGCCATGGTGGAGGGGGGCTTAGCCTGGAGGTGCGGGAGTCTTGAGTGTAAAGCCGCAGACCGCCGCCACACCACATTGCCAGCACAGCGGTTTGCGCGCCTGGCACACATAGCGGCCATGCAGGATCAGCCAGTGGTGGGCGTCCACCATGTAGGCAGACGGAATGCGCTTGAGCAGCTTGTGCTCTACCTCCAGCGGCGTTTTGCCCGGGGCCAAGCCCGTGCGGTTGCCTACCCGGAACAAATGTGTGTCCACTGCCATGGTGGGTTCGCCAAAGGCCACGTTGAGCACCACATTGGCGGTCTTGCGACCCACGCCGGGCAGCGCTTCCAGGGCTTCGCGCGTGCGGGGCACCTGGCCGCCATGCAGGTCCACCAGCATCTGGCAGGTCTGCATCAGGTGTTTGGCCTTGCTGCGGTACAGACCGATGGTCTTGATGTGCTGCTCCAGGCCTTCAAGGCCCAGGTCGAGAATTCTTTGCGGCGTATTGGCCACCACAAACAGCCGCCGCGTGGCCTTGTTGACACCCACATCGGTCGCCTGGGCCGACAGCAGCACCGCCGCCAGCAACTCGAAGACGGAGCTGAATTCCAGCTCCGTCTGGGGGTGTGGGTTGGCGGCCTTCAGGGTGGAAAAAAAGGTCTCAATGGCGGCAGGCGTCACTGGGTGCTGACATCCAGAAAAGTCGCTTCGTCGGGGAACTTGGTGCGCAGCCATTCCACATCCAGCATCAGCGCGCTGATCACTTCGGTGGGCAGGATATCCACGGCCGAGGCATCGCGGTGGGGCTCTTCGGCCAGCAGGCCGGCCAGGTGCACGATGGCACCCAGGCGCGAGAAAGCCTGGTCGGTGATGGGGTCGGCCGAGCGCTGCAGCGCCTGCACGATTTGCATGGGGAAGTTCCAGCGGCGTGCCAGCTCGGCGGTGATTTGGCCTTCGGTGAAACCGGTGAGCCGCTGTTCACGCTGCCAGCGCACGCCGGGGATGTGCGGCAGCTTTTCGATTTCGTGCAGGGTGGTCGGGTCGGCTTGGGCAATCAGCAGCTCGCCCAGGCGCAGCATCATGCCGGTAAGCCAGGCCAACTGGCCGTCAATGTTCAGGCGGTTGGCCAGCCACTGGGCGTAGCCCGCGCAGGCCATGCTGGAGCGCCAAAATTCTCCGCGGTCCAGGTCGGGCAGGGAGGGGAATGATTCGCTCAGGCAGGCGCCCAGCGCCAGGGTGCGCACCTTGGACATGCCCACCATGGTGATGGCGTCGTCCAGTGTGCCCACCCCGCGCGGCAGGCCGAATTGGGCGCTATTGGCCAGGCGCAGCAGCTTGGCCGAGAGAGCGGGGTCTTTGGCGATCAGATCGCGTATCTGGGGAACCGAGGCGTTGTCGTCGTTCAGGCTCTGAATGAGCGCGTGCGCGACCTCCGACATGGAAGGCAATTTGATGGATTCAAAGAATGAATCGAGGTTGGCCATGGTTTCTCCCAAAAAAGTTGCGACCCAATCGGTGACAATTTAACCCATAGCCATCCATGTGCGCCGCAATCTGCGCGGTACGGACCACTATTTTTTGCCCTTCGTTTGCCGAAAGAGAGCCCCATGCAATTTGCCGATCGCCTGAACAATGTAGAAACCTCCGCCATCCGCGAGCTGTTCAAACTGCTGGGCAAGCCCGGCATCATCAGTTTTGCGGGTGGCTTTCCCGACCCCGCGCTGTTTGATGTGGAAGGCATTCGCGAGTCCACCGACGCGGTGCTGAAGAACAGCCCCGGCCCGGTGTTGCAGTACGGCGCCACCGAGGGCTACCAGCCGCTGCGCGAAGGCATCAGCACCCACATGGCCAGCAAGGGTGCCACCGTGGCCCCCGACGGCCTCATCGTGACCACCGGCAGCCAACAGGCGTTGGACCTGATCGGCAAGACCATGATCTCGCCGGGTGACAAGGTCATCATGGAGGCCCCCACCTTCCTGGCCACCATCCAGTGCTTCCGCCTGTACGGCGCGCAGGTCATCGGCGCGCCGATTGATGCCAACGGCGTGGATGTGGACAAGCTCGAAGCCCTGATTGAAGAGCACAAACCCAAGCTGGTCTACCTCATCCCCACCTTTGGCAACCCCAGCGGCGCCATGCTGAGCCTGGAGCGCCGCAAACGCATTCTGGAAATTGCGGCGCGCACCCAGACCCTGGTGGTGGAAGACGACCCGTACGGCGAGCTGTTCTTTGACCAGGCCCCACCCCCCAGCCTGCTGGCCCTGAGCGATAGCGTGCCTGGCAGCCGCGACTGGTTGGCACACTGCGGCAGCTTCAGCAAAGTGCTGAGCCCCGGTCTGCGCGTGGGTTGGCTGATCGCGCCACCTGCATTGTTGAGCCGCGCCACCATGTGCAAGCAGTTCAGCGATGCCCACACCAGCAACCTGACGCAGGCCACCGCGGCGCATTACCTGACCCTGAACCGCCTGCCCACTGCGCTGAAAGCCGTGCGCTCCACCTATGCCGAGCGCGCCCGCGTGATGGCCGAATGCCTGCAGCGCGAGCTGGGGGATGCCATTGCATTTGAGCGGCCCCAGGGCGGCATGTTCTTCTGGGCACGCCTGACCGGCGCGCATGGCAAGGAGCAGAACGCCAACGAATTTGCCAAGCGCGCCATCGACAAGCTGGTGGCCTTTGTGCCCGGTGCGCCGTTCTATGCGCATGATCCTGACCTGAGTACCCTGCGCTTGAGCTTTGCCACGGCCGATGTGGCCAAGATCGAAGAGGGCATTGGCCGCCTGGGCCAGGCCTTGTAGTTCCTGGGACCGCCCCGATATCCTGATCTTTGAGCGAGAAACCCTTATATGTCCGCCACCCTGAAAATTGATTTTGTGTCCGATGTGTCCTGTCCCTGGTGTGCCATCGGCCTGCAAAGCCTGGAGACCGCGCTGGGTCGGCTGGGTGATGAGGTGCAGGCGGACATCCAGTTCCAGCCGTTTGAGCTGAACCCCAAGATGGTGTCTGAAGGCGAGGACATCACCGAGCACCTGCACAAGAAGTACGGCTCCACCCCCGAACAGGCCGCCGCCGCCCGCGAGAACATTCGCCAGCGCGGTGAGGCCCTGGGCTTCACCTTCAACATGGACAAGCGTGGCCGCATTTACAACACCTTTGATGCGCACCGCCTGCTGCACTGGGCTGAGACCTCGGGCCAGCAGCTGGCGCTGAAGAAGGCGCTGTTTGCCGCCTACTTCACCAACGGCGAAGACCCCAGCAACCACGAGGTGCTGCTGCGCGCTGTGCGGGCGGCGGACCTCGATGTGGACGAGGCCCAGCGTGTGCTTGCCACGGACGACTACGCCGCGGAAGTGCGCGAGCAGGAGCAGTTCTACCTGGACCAAGGCATCCACTCGGTGCCAGCCGTCGTCATCAACGACCGCCACCTCATCTCCGGCGGCCAGCCGCCCGAGGTGTTTGAGCAGGCGCTGCGTCAGATCGCGGCTCAGGGCTAAGCGGCCTGCGCCATGCTGGACCGGCGGCAACTCCTGGGGTGGGCCGCCAGCAGCGCCAGCACTCTATGGCTGCCGCGCAGCGCCTGGAGCCAGACTCGGCTAGATAGCAACCCCTTTGCACTCGGCGTGGCCAGCGGCTCGCCCACGCATGACTCGGTCGTCTTGTGGACCCGGTTGGTGCAAGGCCATTCGCAGGCCGTGGTGCGCTGGGAAATAGCGCATGACGAACAGTTCCAGCGCCTGGTGCAGTCCGGTCAGGCCCAGGCGCCATCCGCCTTGGCCCACGCCGTGCATGTGGAGGTGCAGGGCCTGGAGCCAGACCGCTGGTACCACTACCGTTTCATGTTGGGGGCGGCCATCAGCGCCGTGGGGCGCACACGTACCTTTCCGGCGCCAGGTGCCGCCGCCAAGCGCTTGCGCCTGGGCTATGCCTCCTGCCAGCACTGGGAGCACGGCTACTACAGCGCCTACCGCCACATGCAGGGTGAGCAGCTCGATGCGCTGATGTTTCTGGGCGACTACATCTACGAGTACGCGGGCAGCAGCAAGGCGGTGCGCAGCGCGTCCGGTGGCACCGCCGTCACGCTGGAGGACTACCGCGCACGCTACGCCCTCTACAAAAGCGACCCCGACCTGCAAGCCATGCACGCGGCTTGTCCGTGGCTGCTGACCTGGGACGACCACGAGGTGCAAAACGACTACGCCGGCATCACGCCGGGCAACCGCGGTCCCGAGGGCATCGACTTTGCCGCGCGCCGCGCTGCCGCCTACCAGGCCTACTACGAGCACATGCCGCTGCGGGCCGCAGCACTGGGTCGGGCGCTGAATGGTGTCTGGGGGCAGGACCGCGCGTTGCGCCTCTATGACAGCGTGCCGTTTGGGCGCTTGGCCACGCTGCATTTGCTGGACGACCGCCAGTACCGCGATCCGCAGGTCTGCACCAAAGGTGGCGGCCCCGGTTCCAGCACCGTAAACCCGGCCCACTGCCCGGCGCTGGCGGACCCGCGGCGCACGCTGTTGGGCGCCGCCCAAGAACACTGGCTGGATCAGTCTTTGGCCTCGGGCGGCGGGCAATGGACGGTGCTGGGCCAACAGACCGTGTTTGGCCAGCGCGACTTCAAACCCGGCGAGGGGCTCAGCGTGTCCAACGACGGCTGGGATGGCTACGGCGCCGCCCGCACCCGCGTGACCGATGCTCTGCAGCGCCACCAAGTGAGCAATCCGGTGTTTCTGGGCGGTGACGTGCATTCCAACTGGGTGGGCCATGTGAAGGCCGACTACGCGCGCCCTCAGAGCAAGGCAGTGGGCGTGGAGTTCTGTGGCACCAGCATTACGTCACGCGGTGGCAACAACGAGGGCATGCCAGAGACGCTGGCGGACAACCCGCACTTTGTGTTTGCCGACCGCGAGCGACGGGGCTACGGGGTGGCGGAGTTCACGCCCAAGCAGCTCAGCGTGACGCTGCGCGTGGTGGACGATGTGACGCAGGCGGACTCTGGCGTGCAAACGCTGGCGGCGTTTACGGTGGAGCAGGGGCGGGCGGTGGTGCACCAAGCCTGAGGGGCTTGGACCGCACAGATTTACGTCAGCACTTCAAGCAGGCGATCCAGACCGCCACTGTTGATGGCAACCTGAGCCTGCGCACGCACGGCCGGTTTGGCGTGGTAGGCCACCGAGAGGCCGGCAGCCCCCATCATGGGCAGGTCATTGGCGCCATCGCCCATGGCAATGCACTGCGCGGGTTCTATGCCAAGCAGCGAGGCCACTTCCAGCAGGGTGCGGCGTTTCTCCGCGCCATCACAGATCTCGCCCCAGCTCTGCTGCACCAGCCCGCCGGTCAGCACCCCACAATTCGGGCCGGATGCAATCTCCAGCACATTGGAGCGGGTGTAGTCGATGCCCAGCAGCCCGCGCACGTGCTCGGCAAAGTGGGTGAAACCGCCGCTCACCAGCAAGACTTTCAGCCCCGCCTGTTTGCAGGCGGTTACCAACTCGGTGGCACCCGGGTTTAGACGAAGGCGCTCACGCTTCACGGCTTCCAGGTCTGCCACTGTCACGCCCTTGAGAAGCGCCACCCGGCGGCGCAGGCTGTCTTTGAAGTCGGTGATTTCTCCGCGCATGGCCGCCTCGGTAATGGCAGCCACTTCGGCCTTGCGACCTACCGCGTCGGCAATCTCGTCAATGCACTCGATGTTGATCAGCGTGGAGTCCATGTCGAAGGCAATGAGCTTGTAATCGCTCAGGCGCAGGGCGGCAGGCAGGTTTTGGACGACGAGGCCGGGAGAGGGTTCTTGGGACATGGGCAAAGGCAAGGGAGTTCGAAAACCGGGATTACCGCAGCGCGTTGGCCTGTACCAGTTCCTTGTGGCGCGCATTGATGGTGGTGACGGCTTTGTGTCCGTTGTTCCAATGGCTCAGAAAGATCTCGCTGTCTTTGGTGAAGCGATGGCCAATGCGGATCGAGTAGGACTTGAACATCCAGCTGAACAGGGATTGGAAGAACACCGCCTCGTCCAGATCACGCCACTTCACGCCGGACACACCTTTGGTCCAGGGCAGGATGCCGGAGGACCTCCAGACACCGACGTCGTCCATGTACAGCTGGTGACTTTTGATGGATAAAAATCGGAGGACGATGAAGATCAGTGACAGTGCGCCGATCAACAGGCCACCAAAGATGTTGGCATACCCAAACACGGCCACGAGGGCCATCAAAATGAGGGCGAGAATCCCCGTCCCAATGTAGGCCGTCCACGATTTGCCGCCCAGGCTGTGCACATTGGTAGCAGCGGTGATTGCGTTGTCTTGATCCATAGGCTCCCCGTTAAAAGTTGTGTCGAAAATGTAGCCGGAAAATAGCGGATTTTGAGAGGGGCTTCGCGTTAGGGTGTGGACTTCGCAGCCGCCGCTGCTTCCACCACCGGCTGGCCCAGGCTCTTGAGGATGTCGCGCACCATCTGCGCACGGTCCTTCACTTCCAGCAGTTCGCGCTCAATGCGCAGTTTTTCGTTGCCGGCCAGCTTGATGTGCTTGTTCTTCTGGATCAGGCCGATGATCTTCATCGGGTCAATCGGCGGGTCTTTCTTGAAGGTGATGGTGATCACGCCGGGCGCGGCGTCCACCTTCACCACGCCATAAGGCTTGGCAATCACGCGCAGGCGGTGCACATCGATCAGGGTTTGCGCCTGGGCGGGCAGCTTGCCAAATCGGTCCACGATTTCTTCAAGCAGCCCGTCCACCTGGTCCGTGTTCTTGGCAGTCGCCAGCTTTTTGTAGAACGAGAGGCGCAGGTGCACATCGCCGCAGTAGTCATCGGGCAGCAGCGCCGGGGCATGCAGGTTGATCTCGGTGGTGACGTTGAGCGGGCTGAGCAGGTCGGGCTCGATACCCGCCTTGAGGCAGCGCACGGCCTCACTCAACATCTCGTTATAGAGCTGGAAGCCCACTTCCAGCATATTGCCGCTCTGGTTCTCGCCCAGCACCTCGCCGGCACCGCGAATCTCCAGGTCGTGCATGGCTAGGTAGAAGCCGCTGCCCAGTTCTTCCATGGCCTGTATGGCGTCCAGCCGCTGCTGGGCCTGCTTGGTCAGGCCTTCGATGTCGGGCACCATCAGGTACGCATAGGCTTGGTGGTGGCTGCGACCCACGCGGCCACGCAGCTGGTGCAGCTGGGCCAGCCCGAACTTGTCAGCGCGGCTCATCACGATGGTGTTGGCGGTAGGCACGTCAATGCCGGTTTCGATGATGGTGGAGCAGAGCAGCAGGTTGTAGCGTTGGGCGATGAAGTCGCGCATCACCGCTTCCAGCTGCCGCTCAGGCATCTGGCCGTGGGCCACGGCAATGCGGGCCTCGGGCAGCAACTCTTCGAGCTTCTGGCGCCGGTTCTCGATGGTCTCCACCTCGTTGTGCAGAAAATAGACCTGGCCGCCCCGTTTGAGTTCGCGTAGCACGGCTTCGCGGATCACGCCGTTGCCCTCCGACCGCACAAACGTCTTGATGGCGAGGCGGCGCTGCGGTGCGGTGGCAATCACGCTCAGGTCGCGCAGCCCTTCCAGCGCCATACCCAGCGTGCGCGGAATGGGGGTGGCCGTCAGCGTCAGCACATCCACCTCAGCGCGCAGGGCCTTCATCTGCTCCTTGTGGCGCACGCCAAAGCGGTGCTCCTCGTCAATGATCAGTAAGCCCAGGTTGGCGAACTTGGTGTCCTGGCTCAGCAGCTTGTGCGTGCCCACCACAATGTCCACCGTGCCATCAGCCACACCCTTGAGCGCCGTGGTGATTTCCTTGCCACTGCGAAAGCGGCTCATCTCGGCAATCTTCACGGGCCATTTGCCAAAGCGGTCCACCAGCGTCTGGTAGTGCTGCTCGGCCAGTAGCGTGGTAGGTGCCAAAAACGCCACCTGTTTGCCACCGGTAACCGCCACAAAGGCCGCGCGCAACGCGACTTCGGTTTTGCCAAAGCCCACGTCGCCGCAGACCAGGCGGTCCATGGGGCGGGGGCTGATCATGTCCTGGATGACGCAGTGGATAGCGGCCTTCTGGTCGGCGGTTTCCTCAAAGCCAAAGTCGTTGGCAAAGGTTTCGTAATCGCCGGGGCTGTAGCGGAAGGCATGGCCTTCGCGTGCAGCGCGGCGGGCATAGATGTTGAGCAGCTCGGCCGCACTGTCACGCACCTGTTCAGCGGCCTTGCGTTTGGCTTTCTCCCACTGGCCACTGCCCAGGCGGTGCAACGGGGCCTCGTCGGCGCTCACGCCGGTGTAGCGGCTGATGAGTTGCAACTGGCTCACGGGCACATAGAGCGTGGCCTTGTCGGCGTACTCCAGGTGCAAAAACTCTTGCAGCTCAGGTTCGCCCTGGGCATTCTTGTTGCCCATGTCCATGTTGATCAGGCCGCAGTAGCGCCCAATGCCGTGCGAGCTGTGCACCACGGGGTCGCCCACATTGAGCTCGCTCAGGTCCTTGATCAGCGCTTCCACATCGCTGACCTGTTCCTGTTTTTTGCGGCGGCGGGTGGTGGGGCCCGAGGCAAACAGCTCGGTCTCGGTGACCAGGTCAATGCCGCTTTCCAGCCAGCTGAAACCGACCGTCAGTCCGGCGGTGGCAATACCAAACTTCTCGTCGCTGGCCTGGAACTCGTGCAGCGAATCAAAGGCAGGGGGCGAGATGCCGCTGGCGCGCAAAAAGTCCAGCAGGCTTTCGCGTCGGCCATCGCTTTCGGCCAGCACCAGCACGCGGTGCTGGGTGTTGCGGGCGTGGGTCTTCAGGCGTGCCAGTGGGTCTTCGGTGCCGCGCTCAACGGAAAGCGTGGGCAGGCCGGCAAACTCGACGAAGGCATCGCCTTCACCGGGTGCACGAATCGCCAACTGGGCGTGGGCGTTGGCCCGGGCATAAAACTGCTCGGTGCCCAAGAACAGGGCTTCGGGCGGCAGCACGGGGCGCTCGGGGTCGCCCTGCACCAGGCGGTAGCGGTCCTTGGTGTCTTGCCAGAAACGCTGGAAGGCGGGTTCCAGGTCACCGTGCAGCACCACGGTGGCGTCTGCGCCTACATAGTCAAACACGGTGGCCGTGTCGTCAAAGAACAGCGGCAGGTAGTACTCGATACCGGCCGTGGCCACGCCGCTGCCGATGTCTTTGTAGATGCGGCTCTTGGTCGGGTCGCCGTCCAGTAGTTCTCGCCAGCGGCTGCGAAATTTGGCGCGCGCCTCGTCGTCCATGGGGAATTCGCGACCCGGCAGCAGGCGCACTTCGGGCACGGGGTACAGGCTGCGCTGGCTGTCGGGGTCGAAGGTGCGGATGCTGTCGATCTCGTCGTCAAACAGGTCCACCCGGTAGGGCACGGCGCTGCCCATGGGAAACAGGTCAATCAGCCCGCCGCGCACCGCGTATTCACCGGGACTCACCACCTGCGTCACATGGCTGTAGCCGGCCAGCGTGAGCTGGGCTTTGAGGCGGGCTTCGTCCAGCTTTTGTTTGACCTTGAATTCGAAGGTGTAGCCGGCCAAAAAGCTGGGTGGTGCCAGTCGGTACAGCGCCGTGGTGGCGGGGACGATGACCACATCGGCACCGGTCTCCTTGTCGCGCTGGCTGATGCGCCACAGGGTGGCTAGGCGCTCGCTGATCAGGTCTTGGTGCGGCGAAAACGTGTCGTAGGGCAGGGTTTCCCAGTCGGGAAACAGTGCGCAACGCAGCGTGGGGGCGAAAAAGGCAATTTCTTCCAGCAGGCGCTGGGCGTCACTGGCGTTGGCCGTGACCACGGTCATGGGCAGGCCGGCGGCTTTTTCACGTTCGCCCAGGCGGGCCAGGAGCAGGGCGTCGGCAGAACCGGCAGGGCGGGGCAGGGTAAAGCGTTTGCCGCTGGTGAGTTTTGGTAAATCCATAACGGGTATCGAATGCGGCAAAAAATGCAGAACACCCCCAAACGAATGTGTTGGGGGTGTGAAAAAGCCTGGCAGGTACTAGCTGTGGGTATTTTAAGGGCGGTTCACTATCCCAGCACCGAGGGAGAGAAGCTGGTAGTGCCCTGGCCTGGGACGCTCAGCGCCATATCCAGCAGCGCAGCGGAGGTCATGGGTCTGGCGAACAGGTAGCCCTGCATTTCGTCACAACCCAGTTCCAGCAGAATATCCCGCTGGGCCTCTGTCTCCACGCCTTCCGCCACCACGCTCAGGCCCAGGGCGTGTGCCAGTTTGATGACGGCATCCACAATGGCGCGCGCGTCCACGCTGTCGTCGATATCGAGAATGAAGCTGCGGTCGATCTTGAGTTGCTTGGCCGGCAATTGGCGCAGGTAGCTCAGGCTGGAATAGCCGGTGCCGAAGTCGTCAATCGACAGCAGCACGCCTAGGCGGCTGAGTGCATCGAACGCGGTCTGTGTGGCCTGGATGTCTTCCATGGCCACCGACTCGGTGATCTCGCACAGCAGGCGCTCGGGCGGAATGCCGTGGCGAGTCAGGGCCGCTGCAATGCGTTCGCCCAGGCTTTCCTGGCGCAGTTGGTGGACCGACAAATTGATGGCCACAGCGATGGTCAGCCCCGAGCCTTGCCAGGCTTGCATTTGCCGGCAGGCTTCGTTGATGACCCAATCGCCCAGAGCGTTGATCAGGCCGTAGCGCTCAGCAATCGGAATGAAGACTTGCGGCCCCACAGCGCCACGCTGCGGGTGCTGCCAGCGCAACAGGGCTTCCACACCGCGGATCTTGCCGCGTCGACTTTCCACTTTGGGTTGGTAGTGCAGGGAGATCTCACCCCGGGCCAGTGCCTGGCTCAGGTCGGCGTGCAGGCTGACCTCGCCATGGTTGCTGGCATCCATGTGGGCTTCAAACAGCGCGTAGTTGCGGCCGCCCATGCGCTTGGCGGCATACATGGCGGCATCGGCGTGCACCAGCAGTTTTTCGCTCTGCGCGTGGTCGGGGCACAGCGCAATGCCGATGGAGGTGCCTAGTTGCATGGAGCTGCCGTCAATCTCGAACGGGGTGGCGAACATGTCGATCACACGCTGGGCCAGTGCCACGGCATCGGCGGCGCTGCCCAGGTCTTCCAGTAGCAGTACGAATTCATCGCCACCAATCCGTGCCACAGTGTCGGCCTCGCGGGCGCATTGCAGCAGCCGTTGCGCCACGCCCTTGAGCACCTTGTCGCCAGTGGCGTGGCCAAACGTGTCGTTGATGGGCTTAAAACCATCCAGGTCGACAAACAGTACGGCGATGCGCTGCAGGTTGCCCGAAAGGTGCTTGTCCTGGCGCTCGAAGCGGCTCACTGCGTGCCGCAGCCGGTCTTCCAGCAGCAGGCGGTTGGGTAGGCCGGTCAGCGCATCGGTGAAGGCATGGTGCTGCAGCTCCTGGTTGGCTTTTTGCAGCTCGGCGTTGGTGGACTGCAGCCGGTCGGAGAGTCTGGATGTTTTGCTCTGCATGCGCGCATCCAGGATGGAGGTAACCATGGTCATGCTCAACAGCATTAGGGTGCCCAGGATGACAAACACCCCCAGTTCGGGCCCCGCCAGTGCGCCCACACTGAGGCAAACGGAGCCCACCGGAAACTGCGCTGCCGCCATACCGGTGTAGTGCATGCCCGTGATTGCCACGCCCATCACCACGGCAGCCGCCAGTTGGTAAGCCCACAGGTGCCGGCTGTTGACTTTTCGCAGCCAGAAGAAGATTAGCAGTGCCACGGCCGATGCGGTGACGGCAATCAGGGCAGAGGCCGCCACCAGCCACCATTTCCAGACGATGCCGGGCGCCATGTCCAGCGCTGCCATGCCGATGTAATGCATGGCACAAATGCCGGCGCCCATGAGCAGGGCGCTGTTGACCAGCCGTGGCCGGCTGAGCTGGCCCCGGTTGGCTGCGCCCAGGGCAATCGCCGACACCACGACCGCCGCGACCCAAGACAGAAAGGTCTGCATTCCCCGGTAGCCCAGTTCAATGGGCAGGGCAAACGCAAACATGCCCACGAAGTGCATGGACCAGATGCCGGTACCCATGGTCAGCGCACCACCAAACCACCAGAAGCGCGCCAGCGTCTTGTCTGGGGAGCGCATGCGCTTGGCCAGTTCCAGCGTCACAAAGGACGCAAAACACCCGATCAGCAGCGACAGGACAACGGTGGTGGGTTCGTATTGGGGGGCGAGAAACGGCATGGGCTCACTTGATATGATGCGTCGCAGTGACGGTTTGCGTCCATTTTTTCACCTGCGTGGGTGAATCTCTGCCCTGTAAACGGATAGGGAAATTTTGCCAGAGAACGATAGTGACCATGCAGCAGTCCCCAGCCCCGCGTTTTTTTGTGCTCATTCCCTGTGCGGGCAATGGCAGTCGATCGGGCGCCGCCGGCCCCAAGCAGTACCAAGCCATCGCCGGTAAGCCCATGGTGCTGCACACGCTAGCGGCCTTCACGGCGGTGCCCCGGTTGGCGGGCACGCTGGTGGTGGTGAGCGAGGGTGATACGTTTTTCGCGCAGCAAGATGCTATGGTTTTGGTAGCTGCTTGCGGAGGATCTACGAGGGCTCAGACCGTATTCAATGGTCTTACTGCCTTGCTGGCGCAGGGCGCGGGGGCTGATGACTGGGTACTCGTCCATGACGCCGCACGCTGCCTCGTCACACCCGCGCAGATCAATGCCCTGATCGATGCCTGCCAGCACGACCCCGTGGGTGGCTTGCTGGCGCTGAAGCTGCCGGACACGCTGAAGCAGGAGCAGGGCGGCCGCGTGGCCCGCACCGTAGACCGGGCTGACAAGTGGCTGGCCCAGACACCGCAGATGTTCCGCCTGGGGGCGTTGCAAGAAGCTTTGCAGACCGCGGGCGACGCCGTGACCGACGAATCCAGCGCCATGGAGTTCATGGGCCTGCAGCCACGCTTGGTGGAGGGCAGCGCCCAAAATTTCAAGGTCACGTATCCGCAGGACTTTGCGCTGGCCCAGGCCGTGCTGGCTGCCCGTACACCGGAGTAAACCGCCATGCACGCCTTCGCCGCCCTGCTGGACACCCTCATCGCCACACCCGAGGCGCGCAAGCCCGGCGTAGAGCAGATGATTTTGGACACCTTCCAGCGCCGCAAGGCGGTGCTGGCGTTGGACATGAGCGGCTTCACACTGACAGTGCGGCGCGACGGCATCCTGGCCTACCTGTGCCAGATCCGCCGCATGCACAAGATCACCCGGCCGCTGGTGCTGGCCCACCGCGGCGAGGTGGTGAAGAACGAGGCCGACAATCTGCTGGCGGTGTTTGACGAGGTGGCCGATGCCGTAGCTGCGGCCTTGGCGATGGTGAACGCGGCGGTGGTGGAGGGCCAGGCACCGCTGCTGGCGTTCAGCGTGGGCATTGATGTGGGCGATATTTTGTTGCTGGAGCAGGTGGACTGCTTTGGTGACGCCGTCAATCTGGCCTACAAGCTGGGCGAAGACATTGCCCGCCCGGGCGAGGTGCTGGTGACCCAGCGTGTGCGCGAGCAGCTGACAAACACGGCCGGACTGGGGTTCCAGTCCATGCAAGTTTCCATTTCTGGCATGGAGGTCACCACGTTTGCCGTGACCCCGGCCCCCTGACACAGGAACCTGACACCATGAATGTTCGAATCGGTGAAGGCTGGGACACCCACCAACTGGTGGAGGGACGCAAGCTCATGCTGGGGGGGGTGGAGGTGCCGCACAGCAAGGGGCTGCTGGGCCATTCCGACGCCGATGTGTTGCTGCACGCCATCACCGATGCGCTGCTGGGTGCTGCCGCGCTGGGCGACATTGGCAAGCATTTCCCGGACACCGATGCGCAGTACAAGGGCGCGGACTCGGCCGTTCTGCTGGCCAAAGTGGCGGCGGATATCCGCGCGCTGGGCTATACGCTGGGCAATCTGGACAGCACCATCATTGCCCAGGCGCCCAAGCTGGCGCCCTACATCGTTCCTATGCGCGAGCGCATAGCTGCCGTGCTGGGTGTGGACGTGGGGCAGGTGAATGTGAAAGCTAAGACGGCCGAAAAAATGGGGCCAGTGGGCGAGGGGCGGGCCATGGAGGCCCGCGCCGTCGTGCTCTTGTTCAAAGCCGCGTAGCGCGCTGCAGACGGATTTGGGCTGACAGGCCTCCGGTGCTGGAGTTGCCCAGCTTGAAGGTGCCGCCCATGCGCTGGATGGTTTTGTCCACAATCGCCAGACCCAAGCCCGCACCATTGGCCGCGGTACGCGCAGCCTCACCGCGGTAAAACGGCTGGGTCAGCTGGTGCAACTGCTCTTCCGCCACGCCAATGCCGTGGTCGCGCACCTTGATCAGCACCCATTTGTCACGCGCGATGGCTGCGATGTCGATCATGGCGATGCCGGTGTTGACCGACTTGCCGTAACGCCGGGCGTTCTCCAGCAGGTTGGACAGCACCCGGCCCAACTCCACCTCATCGGCCAGCACCAGCAGGTCCTCTTCCATGTCGATCTTGATGCGCACGTCGGGCAGCTTCTGTAACGAATACGCACAGGTCTCGACCACATCACCCAGCACCACGGGGGCCAGCGCCACCCGGTCTGGGCGGGCGTAGTCCAGAAACTTGTCGATGATGGCGTCGAGCTGGCTGATGTCTGCGGCCATGTGGGCGCGGGCACTTTCATCGGCCACACTCATCTCGGTTTCCAGGCGCAGGCGCGCCAGCGGCGTGCGCAGGTCATGGGAGATGCCGGCCAACATCACGGCCCGGTCTTGTTCTACCTTGGCCAGCTTCTGGGCCATGCGATTGAAGCCGATATTCACCTCGCGGATCTCGCTGGTGTTGACATGCTCGTCCAGCTGGCTGGCGCTGAAGTTGCCTTCGCGCACGCGGCTGGCCGCAAACGACAGCTCCTTCAGCGGGCGATTGATCAGCCTGGCAATCAGCGCGGCACCAGCCAGTGACAGGGCCGCGGCTACAAACAGCCAGATCATCCAGGTGGTACTCCCGGCAGGGGCAAACCGACTCTGGTCGGCCTGCAGCCAGTAGTCATCACCATCAATCATGAAGCTGACCCATATGCCCATCTGGCCATTCACCTGGCTGGCTACGACGGTGCTTCTGCCCAGGCGCTCGGCCAGGTCCTGTGCCACGCGGCGACTCAGGGTGTCGCTGTCGAGCAGGCTGAACTCGTCGTTGGGCTCGCGCGGCACGATGCGCAGGCCTTCTTCGTCCTTCATGGTTTTGATCAGCGAGACGCGGGCAATCGCATCGGCGTGGATCAGCGCCGCGCGGCTCAGGTTGACCTGGGAGGCCAGTTGCTGGGAGGTCTGTAGCGCGCGGGGCTCGAACTCCAGCGAACGCAGCGTCTGCAGCCAGGCCAGAATGCTGCCCAGCAGCAAAATTGCCAGCAGAAAGAAGGTGCGCCAGAACAGGCTGAGCCGCGCAAACGGCCAGTGGATGGCGGTGGGTTCGTCTGCAGACAGCGCCGCGACGGCGCTGGGGTCAAAGTCGGGGGGATTGGTTTGTGACACTGCTTACCGGAGGGTTCAAACTGCTTCGTCAGGCACAAACACATAGCCCACGCCCCATACCGTCTGGATGAAACGCGGGGTGGTGGGGTCGCTTTCGACCAGTTTGCGCAGGCGCGACACCTGCACATCCAGGCTGCGGTCAAAAGGCTCAAACTCGCGGCCCCGGGAAAGCTGCGCCAGCTTTTCGCGCGACAGTGGAATGCGCGGGTGACGCACCAGGGCCTTGAGCATGGCGAATTCGCCGGTGGTCAGGGCCAGTTCCTGGCCACTCTTGCTCAGAGTGCGGGCACCCAGGTCGAACACAAAGGCACCGAATTTCACCACCTCGTTGTCGCTGGACGGAGCGCCGGGGGCCTCGGTCACCGGGCGGCGACGCAGCACGGCGTGGATGCGGGCCAGCAGTTCGCGCGGGTTGAACGGCTTGCCCAGGTAGTCATCGGCGCCCACCTCCAGGCCCACAATGCGGTCAATGTCCTCACCCTTGGCGGTCAGCATGATGATGGGCGTCAGGTCGTTGGCGGCGCGCAGGCGGCGGCAGATGGACAAGCCGTCTTCGCCAGGCATCATCAGGTCCAGCACGATCAGGTCGGCGGTTTCGCGCAGCATGATGCGGGTCAGCGACTTGCCATCTTCGGCAATCAGCACATCAAAGCCTTCCTGCGTCAGGTAACGGCGCAGCAGATCCCGAATGCGAGCATCGTCATCAACCACCAAGATCTTGTTGGGGCGGGTTCCGGCAGGTTGCATGGGACTCATTCCTTTTCTGAATTTGTAACAAAGCCGATTTTGCGCGGCTTAGCAGGCCCCTATCGGGGTCTACCCGCATGGGTTGACACTATGTTACAAATAAGCAACTGGCGTGCGCAGGGTCGGCTTTCACAATGTCAGCAGCGGTCCTTGGTCGCACGTTAACCAACCATGTCTCATTCCAAAGTCTTTTTGCTGCTGTGTGCGTTTCCCCTGCTGGTGGCAGCCGGGCCGGGCCACAGTGCGCCCGCGGCGAATGAGGGCGCGACGCAACGCCGCGCCGAATTGCGCGAAGCCCTGCAGCGCCGCAACGTGCCTGTGCAAGACAGCGCAGCGCCAGTCAGCAGCGAACGCCAGCTGACCGTGGAAGAGCGCGCCGAGCTGCGCCGCCAGCTCCGCGCCCAGCAAAAAAGCCCCTAAATCCCCCGCCAACAGGCCCCCAAAGTAGGGCACCGCAAACCGGCATACCCACGCCATAATGCCCTGAACAATACTTATGGAGTATTCAGTTTGGTGCGTCGTTGCTTACCGGGCGGGAGGTTTGTCATATGGTGCTAGAGCTGGTCAAGGGCGTTGTCCTTCTGCTGGCGCTGAGCCTGTTGCATAGCCTGAACATTCGCGCATTGCGCGGGCGGGAGCGATTGAGCCAAATTTCCAGTGGGGTGCTGTTTGGCGGCATTTGCGTCATCGGAATGATGATGCCGCTGGTGATCACTACCGGAATCATCTTCGACGCCCGCTCCGTAGTGATCAGCATGGCCAGCCTGTTCGGCGGGCCTGTGACCGGAACCATTGCTGCCCTCATTGCAGGTGGCTACCGCTGGTACCTGGGCGGTGTGGGTGCCAATGTAGGCACGATGGTGGTGCTCATCAGCTATGCGATGGGTCTGGCCTACTACTACGGTTGCCGGGCGGGCTGGGCGAACCTGGGCTGGCCCACGTTGCTGGGCTTTGGCCTGCTCGTGCACCTGGTGGAAGTCAGCCTGTTTTTTCAACTTCCGCCGGATGTGGGGGCCAAGGTGATTGCCGCCGTGGGCATGCCCCTGCTGTTGGTGTTTACCCCGGCCAGTCTCTTGATGGGCCTGATCCTCAAGGACGTGAGTTCTCGCTTTGAAACGGAAATAGCGCTGGACACCCACCAAGCCCGCCTGCAGGCCACGGTGCACGCCATCCCGGACCTGCTGTTTTTGTTGGACGAGGACGGAAAATTTGTCGAGGTTTTGTCCAGCCGCAGCAATTTGCGGGTCACGCGCGGCGACTCTTTGCTCGGGCGGAAGCTGCACGATGTGCTGCCGGCGGCCGAGGCTGACCGCCTGTTAGACCAAGTGCTCAAAACCCTCGAGTCGCAGGCCACCCAGATGTTCGAATATGAAATTCAAACCCACCGGGGCATGCGACGCTTTGAAGGCCGAACCCATCCGTTGGCCGAGCGGCTGGACAAGCGCCGCGCCGTGGTGCTGCTAGCCCGCGATGTGACGGAACGCTCTGCCGCGCAGGATGAGCTGCGGGCATCTGAGGCCCGCTTTCGCGACCTGCTGCAAAACCTGCCCTCCGTGGCCGTGCAGGGCTACACGCCAGATGGCACCATCACATATTGGAATCACGCGTCAGAACGCCTGTACGGCTACACGACAGCGGAGGCCGTAGGGCGCAACCTGTTTGAGACGATTGTTCCAAACGCGCTGCGCAACCCCATGCGGGAAGCGCTGCAGGAAATGGCCAGCTCGGGTGAGGTCATCGTTCCCGAAGAGCTGGTCTTGATGCACAAAAACGGCAAAGACGTGCCCGTGTTCTCCAGCCATGCGGCGGTACACAACCCGGCCGAGCAGGCCGAGTTCTTCCGGTTTGACATTGATTTGGCCGACCGCAAGCGCACCGAGGAAGAGCTGCGCGTGGCAGCCACAGCGTTTGAGGCGCAGGAGGGCATGCTGGTCACCAATGCCCGGCGCGAGATCTTGCGGGTGAACCAGGCATTCACCCGCATCAGCGGCTACGAAGACCATGAGGTGATTGGCAAGACGCCCACCTTGTTCAGCTCCGGCTGGCATGACAACGCGTTTTATGCCGAGATGAACGACAAGCTGGCGCGCGACGGCACCTGGCAAGGCGAGCTGTGGAACCGGCGCAAAAATGGGGAGGTGTACCCGCAATGGATGCACATCACCGCGGTGACCGATGAGAGCAAGCAGCTGACCCACTATGTAGCCACGGTCACCGACATTACCCAGCGCAAGGCCGCGGAAGACCAGATTCGCCAGCTCGCGTTTTACGATCCACTGACCGGCCTGCCCAACCGACGCATGCTGATGGACCGCTTGCAGCATGCGCTGGCCGGTAGCGCGCGCAGCGGAGCCTGTGGGGCCCTGTTGTTTATTGACCTGGATCACTTCAAGACCCTGAACGACACCCTCGGGCACGACAAGGGTGACTTGCTGTTGCAGCAAGTGGCGCAGCGGCTGATGGAAACGGTGCGCGAAGAAGACACCGTGGCCCGGCTGGGCGGCGACGAATATGTGGTGATGCTGGAAGGGCTGGACGCCGTGCGCGAAGTGGCCGCCGCCCAGGCCACGGCCGTGGGTGAAAAACTGATTGCGGTGCTGAATGCACCCTTTGGCCTTGCTGGCCATGAGTACCACAGCACGCCCAGCATGGGCTTGGCCCTGTACTGCGGCCATGAGGTAGGCATTGACGAGCTGCTCAAACAGGCTGACCTGGCCATGTACCAGGCTAAGAACGCGGGGCGCAACGGCCTGCGTTTTTTTGACCCCCTGATGCAGGCGGCCGTATCGCAGCGCGCAGAGCTGGAGGCCGACATTCGCCAAGGCATTTTGTATGGGCAGTTTTTGCTGCATTACCAGCCGCAGGTGAATGCGCAGGGCAGGGTGCTCGGGGCCGAGGCCTTGCTGCGTTGGCACCATCCGGTGCGTGGGCTGGTGTCTCCGGCGTCGTTTATTCCGGTGGCTGAAGAGAGCGGGCAGATCTTGACGCTGGGCAGTTGGGTGCTGGAAACGGCCTGCGCCCAGTTGGTGGAATGGGCCAAAGACCCGCTGACCGAGCCGCTGGCGCTGGCCGTCAACGTGAGTTCGCGCCAGTTCCGCCAGCAGGATTTTGCCGACCACATCCTGGCCATGCTGGACTACACCGGGGCTAACCCGCGGCGGCTCAAGTTGGAGCTGACCGAGAGCCTGCTGGTGGACAACGTGGACGACGTGATTGCCAAGATGACTGCGCTGCGGGCCCGGGGCGTTGGCTTCTCTCTGGACGACTTTGGCACCGGCTATTCCTCGCTGTCCTACCTCAAGCGCTTGCCGCTGGACCAGCTGAAAATCGACCAATCGTTTGTGCAGGACGTGCTGACCGATCCCAACGATGCAGCCATTGCCCGGACCATCGTGGCCCTGGGCAACAGCCTGGGCCTGGCGGTGATCGCCGAGGGAGTGGAGACCGCTGCCCAGCGGGATTTTTTAGCCAGCAACGGGTGCAACGCCTACCAGGGCTACTACTTCAGTCGGCCGCTGCCGGTGGACGTGTTTGAAGCCTACCTGAGCGCACAAGTCTGAGCACCAGACACCATGGGTCTGTCAACCAACACCCTGGACCAACACCACCGCCGCGTGCGGCGCATGTTGTTCACCGGGGCGGCGTTGATGGTGAGCATTGGCGCGGTCTGGTCCGTGTTCTTTGTAATGCGGGGTGTCTGGCCCATTGTGGCGATTGAGCTGGGTATGTTGTCGCTGGGGGTGGCCGTGGCCTACCTCACGGTGAAGCAGCGTACCCGCCTGGCATTTGCGCTGATGGTGGTCGGCATTTACGCCATGCTGTGCGTGTTTTCTTTGGTCTTTGACATCCCCGATTCGGTCGCGCCGCGCTCCACCCACCACTACTTTTTGGTGCTGGCGCTGGCCTCCATGCTGGTGCTGCGCGACGAAGCGCCCTGGATTCGGAATGCCGTGGTGGGCGTTTTGTTTCTCACCTACGTGGCCGTGGCCAGCACGGTGTGGGGCCTGTCCACGCCCTACCGTATTCCCGATGACATCCGCATCTCAGGCACCTGGACCAACACTGCGTTTGCCATGCTGGGCTTGTATGCACTGGTGCACATCATGGTGTCCGATGTCGCAGAGTCCAGTCGGCTGGAAATAGACATGCGCAAGGGCATCACCCGGGAAGAGTTTTTTCTGGTCTACCAGGCTCAGGTGACGTCGGAAGGACGAGTTCTGGGGGCCGAGGCGCTGTTGCGCTGGAAGCACCCGCAGCAGGGGCTGGTCAGCCCCGGCGAGTTCATTGACCTGGCGGAGCAAACCGGGCTGATACTGCCGCTGGGGGCCTGGGTGCTGCGCACCGCGTGCATCCAGTTGGTGACCTGGTCGCAGATGCCGGAGCTGGCCCCGCTCAACCTGTCGGTCAATGTCAGCGCGCGCCAGTTTCACCAAAAGGACTTTGTGGACCAAGTGCAGGCGGTACTGCAGCGCACGGGCGCCAACCCACAGCGGCTCAAGCTGGAGCTGACAGAAAGCATGCTGGTGCAAGACATGGACGACATCATGCACAAGATGGAGGCCTTGCGCGCTATCGGGGTCAGCTTCTCCTTGGACGATTTTGGCACGGGCTATTCGTCGCTGAACTACCTCAAGCGCCTGCCGCTAGAGCAAATCAAGATCGACCAGTCCTTTGTGCGCGATGTGCTGACCGACCCGAATGACGCCGCCATTGCCCACACCATCATCACCCTGGGCAAGAGCCTGGGCTTTGCCGTGGTGGCCGAAGGGGTGGAGACCCAGGGGCAGCGGGACTTTCTGCTGGACCACGAGTGCCATATCTTCCAAGGCTATTTGTTCAGCAGGCCCATTCCCTTGCCCGAATTTGTCGCGTTTGTGCGTGCGGCGCAGTCGTCAACAGGGCTGGCCACCGGCTGACCGGTGTACTCGAAAAATGGGACTGGCGGTGCCATACTCCAGTATGTGTTTTGCCGACAGGGGCGCCGTCGTTGGGCCCCTTCAATAACAGCCAGAAGCTAGCGATATGCCTGATTCCCCCTCTTTTGCCCAGAGCCACCTGCCCGTCGCCGGGATGCTGTCAGTTGGCAGTGTGTTGGGGCGGTTTGAACTGCGCCAGGTGCTGGGGCAGGGCGCGCAGTCCACCGTGTGGCGGGCCTTTGACCCCCGCATGGAACGCGAAGTGGCCATCAAGGTGATGCGCCCGGGGGAGGGCTCTGACGAACAGGCGGTAGCCCATTGGCTGCAAGAGGCGCGCAGCGTCGGGCGCGTGACCCATCCCAATATTGTTCAGGTCTTTGAGGCGGATATCCACGCGCAGCAGCCCTATCTGGTGTTCGAGTACGTGGCGGGTCAGACACTGGAGCAGATCCTGCGCGAACGGGGGGCTCCACCCGTGCCGCAGTCGGTGGCCTGGATGATGGATGTGCTGGACGCTGTAGCCACGGCCCATGCGGCAGGCGTGGTGCACCGCGATCTCAAGCCCTCCAATGTGCTCATCGACAACGCCGGGCGTGCGAGGGTGATGGATTTTGGCATTGCTGCCCGCATTCGCGACAGCAGCAGCCCGGAGCCCGCGGTGGCGGGCGGCACGATTGGCTACCTATCACCGGAAGCGGCTGATGGTGCGCCACCATCCCCTTCCATGGATATTTTTTCGGCTGGCGTTGTGCTGGCCGAATTGCTAACCGGCAAGCGCCTGATCGACGAGGCCGACCCGTACCGCGCGGTCTACCGCGTAATGCACGAACAGCTGCTGCTGCCAGAAGACACCGTGCCGGGCGTGGACGACCGGTTGCGTGCCATCGTCAACCGCGCCTTGGCCCACGATGCACGCCAGCGTTTTGTGGGTGCACGGGTGTTCCAGTCCGAGCTGGAGCAGTGGACCCAGTCCACTGCGGGGAGTGTGACCGGTTCACCCAGTGCCACCACGAACAGCAGCGACACGCTGGACTTTCTGCTGCGGCGCATGCGCCACAAGAGCGACTTCCCGGCGATGTCCGATTCGGTGGTGCGCATCCAGAGCATGGCGGCGTCCGAGACGGAAAGCGTGGGCAGCGTCACCAATGAAATCCTGAAGGACGTGGCGCTCACCAACAAACTGCTGCGGCTGGTGAACAGCGCGCACTACGGGCGCAGTGGCACCATCAGCACGGTGTCGCGCGCGGTCACGCTGGTGGGCTTCAACGGTATCCGCAATATGGCGCTGAGCTTGGTGCTGCTGGAGCACATGCAGGACAAGGCCCATGCCGCGCAATTGAAAGAGGAGTTTTTGCGCTCGCTGCTGGCAGGCAGCATCGGTGGCGAGCTGTGCCCTGTGGTGCGCGAGAGCGAAGAGGCGTTCATTGGCGCCATGTTCCAGAATCTGGGGCGGTTGTTGGTGCTGTTTTACTTTCCCGAAGAGGCCTCCCGCGTGCGGGGCCTCATGCAGGACCCGCGCCGGCCCTTGTCCGAAATATCGGCGGCCATCAGCGTGTTGGGCCTGAGTTTTGAGGCGCTGGGCCTGGGTATTGCCAGGGCCTGGAGCCTGCCCGAAGACATCCAGCGCTGCATGCGCAAGCCGGCAGGCGAGCCACCGCAGCGCGCACCAGCCGACAGCAACGAGCGCGTGCGCTGGGTCGCCCTGGCGTCCAACGAAATGGCCGATGTGCTGCTGCACAGCGACCCGCAGGAGCGGGAGGCACGCTTGTCGCTGGTGACCCGCAAGTACATGGCCGCCATTGGCGTGAGCGCCAAGGAGGTGCTGGCAGCCACCAGCAAGGCGCGCCAGAAGCTGGTGGACCTGGCCGCGGCCATGGAAATCCGTGTCGCGCCGGGGTCTGCCGCGGCCAAGCTGCTCAAGCCGGCCGAGCCACCTGTGGAGATGTTGCGCCCGAGCACCCCCGAAGAATCACAGTTTGGCAGTCTGGAGCTGCAGGCCACACCCACGGCAGGGGCCGACCAAATGGCCTCGTTACGCGCGCGCCAAGTGGCCGAGACCTTGGCCGCAGGCATCCAGGACATCACCAATGCCATGGTGGAAGACTTCAAGCTTAGCGACGTGCTGCGCATGATTCTGGAGACAATGTTCCGTGCCATGGAGTTCGACCGCATTATCTTTTGTATGCGCGATTCCAAGACCGAGATGATGGTGGGCCGCTTTGGCCTCGGGCAGGGGGTGGAGCGCTGCGTCAAGGTGTTCAAGACCCACCTGAAAGCCGCCACGCCCGACCTGTTTGGGGTGGTCAGCGTCAAAGGCGCGGACACCATGATCAGCGATGCCTCGGAGGCCCGCATCGTGCAGCGCCTGCCCGACTGGTACCGCCTGCACATCAACGCGCCCACCTTCTTGCTGCTGCCGCTGCAGATCAAGGGCGCGCCGTTCGGCCTGATCTACGCCGACAAAACCGTGCGCGGTTCGCTGGAGTTGGATGACAAGGAGCTGGCCCTGCTGCGCACGCTGCGCAACCAGGCGGTGATGGCGTTCAAGCAGTCCAGCTAACGCTGCTGCCCATCTATTGCCCTTGTGACAGCGCGCCCCGCGCTGCACGGGGACAATAGGCCCATGACTTCTACATCGCCTCCAGCGGCCTCCGCGCCGCTGCCCAAAGTCCTGTGGCCCCTGCTGTTTGGCAACTTTGTCATTGGCACGGGTGTGATGGTGGTGCCGGGTACGCTCAATGACATCAGCACCTCCCTCAACATTTCGGTGGCCACCGCAGGGCAACTGATTGCCGCGGCTGCCGCGGTGATGTGCCTGGGCGCCCCGTTGCTAGCCAGTGTGGTGGCGGGCTGGGACCGGCGCCGCCTGCTGGCGCTGTCGCTGCTCTGGTACGCCGTGTTTCTGGGCTTGAGTGCGCTGATGCCCAGCTTTGGATCGTTGTTGGTGGTGCGCGTGCTCACCGTGATCTCCCCCGCCATCTTCACACCCCAGGCCGCGGCCTGCGTGGGGCTGTTGGTGGCGCCCGAGCAGCGTGGGCGCGCCATCACCTTTGTGTTTCTGGGCTGGTCGGTCGCATCTGTACTCGGCATGCCCATTGGCGCCTTCATTGGCGGTACGCTGGGCTGGCGCAGTGCGTTTATGGCCGTGGCGCTGCTGAGCGTGGTGAGCGCGGTCTGGGTGTGGCGCGCCATGCCCGATGGCATCAAGCCACCGGCCCTGTCGCGTGCGGCTTGGGGCTAGGCCCTGCGTTCCCCGGTGCTGATGCTGTCGGTGGCGGTCACGCTGCTGTACTCGGCGGGGCAGTTCGTGCTGTTTTCCTACTTCGCGCCGTACTTCAAGGTGATGCTGGCGATCACACCGCTGCAGCTGAGCCTGTTGTTCGCCTGGTTTGGGGCGTTTGGCCTGTTGGGCAACATTCTCATGTCGCGCCACATTGACCGCATGGGTGCCCCCGGCGCCGTGATGTGGGGCGTAGGCGCCATGGCGCTGAGTCTGGTGCTATGGCCGCTGGGGACCAACCTGGTGCTGGTGGCGCTGGTGTTGATTCCCTGGGCGCTGGGCTGCTTCTCGTCCAACTCGGCGCAGCAGGCGCGGCTGGTGGGCATTGCGCCGGCGCTGGCTTCGGGTTCTATCGCACTCAATAGCTCGGCCATGTATGCAGGCCAGGCGTTGGGCGCGGGCAGTGGTGGCTGGCTGATTGCCCATGACGGCATGGGCTCGCTGCACTGATTCGCGCTAGCAGGGCTGCTGGCCTCCATGGCCATGAGCTCGTGGGCCACCCGGCAGCGGCCCCATATCAGCCTCAGCCCCGTCGCGTAGGCGCTACAAAAATAGGAGCTGCTCGCGCAGTATCCATGGGGGCTAGAGGCCTAAAATACTCTCAAGCGCTCTTATTGGGCAGCCCAGCCGCCGTCCATGTTCCAGGCCACGCCGCGCACGTTGTCGCCCGCGGGCGAGCAGAAGAACACGGCCAGCGCGCCCAGCTCTTCAGGCGTGGTGAACTGTAGCGAGGGCTCTTTTTCGCCCAGCAGCTGCTTGGTGGCGTCGGCATTGCTGATGCCTTGGGCCGCCGCTTTGGCGTCCACCTGCTTTTGCACCAGGGGCGTGAGCACCCAGCCGGGGCAAATGGCGTTGCAGGTCACGCCGCTGGTGGCGTTTTCCAGTGCGGTCACCTTGGTCAGGCCCACCACGCCGTGCTTGGCTGCCACGTAGGCCGACTTTTCCGCCGAGCCCACCAGGCCATGGACAGATGCCACGTTGATGATGCGGCCCCAGTTTTTGGCCTGCATGCCGGGCAGGGCCAGGCGTGTGGCGTGGAAGGCGCTGCTCATGTTGATGGCGATGATGGCATCCCACTTCTCCACCGGGAAGTTCTCGACCCGCGCCACGTGCTGGATGCCGGCGTTGTTCACCAGAATGTCCACACCGCCAAAGGTGGCGGTGGCGTACTGCACCATGGCCTCGATCTCGGCGGGCTTGCTCATGTCGGCGCCGTGGTACCCCACTTGGGCGCCCAGCGCCGCAATTTCGGCCTTGGGCCCGTCCACATCGCCAAAGCCATTCAGCACGATGTTGGCACCCTGGGCGGCCAGCGCCTTGGCAATGCCCAAACCGATGCCGCTGGTGGATCCGGTAACGATGGCGGTTTTACCTTTCAACATGCTGCGTCCTTCCAAAAGAGTAGGGGGTTTCCATTAGGATGTGGTCATTATCAAACGAGTGATTGCACCATGGCTGACCCTACGCTGAACTACGTACCCTGCGCTGACGCCAACGGCGGGCACCGCATGGCGTACTGGCAGTGGGGCGCGCCTGATGCGGCCCACACCATCGTCTGTGCGCACGGCCTGTCGCGCCAGGGGCGCGACTTTGATGTGCTGGCCCAGGCCCTGCTGGCACGCAGCCCGCAGCCGCTGCGCGTGGTCTGCCCCGATGTGGTGGGCCGCGGCCAGAGCGACTGGCTCAAAGACCCCCAGGGTTACCAGCTGCCCAGCTACGCCGCCGACATGCTGGCCCTGCTGGCCCACCTGAAACCCGCCACGCTGGACTGGCTGGGCACCAGCATGGGCGGCCTGATTGGCATGGCGGTCTGCGCCCATGCGCAGGCTGTGGGCGCCACGGTGCGCCGTCTGGTGCTCAACGACGTGGGCCCCAGCATCCAGTGGGAGGCGCTGGCCCGCATTGGCACCTACCTGGGCAAGGCCCAAACCTTTGACACCCTGCAGCAGGCCGCCGACGCCATGTGGGCGATCTCGCAAAGCTTTGGCCCGCACACGCCGGCCCAGTGGCTGGAGCTGTCGCGCCACATGGTCAAGGCCACGCCCGACGGCCGCGTAGCCCTGCATTACGACCCGGCCATTGCCGTGCCCTTTGGCGCAGTGACGCAAGAGATCGCCGCGCAGGGCGAGGCCCAGCTCTGGCAGTTGTACGACAGCATTGCGGCGCACACGCTGTTGCTGCGTGGTGCCAACTCCGATTTGTTGTCACCTGCGACCGCGCAGGCCATGACCCAGCGCGGCCCCAAGGCGCGGCTGGTTGAATTTGCCGGTGTGGGCCATGCCCCCACCCTGATCGCGCCCGACCAGGTCGACGCGGTGGCTTCTTTTTTGCTGGGGTAACGTCCCCGGATGATGTGAGCGTTGCATGAAAAGTTTGTACGCCGAGCACAGTGCCTCGGCCACCCCGCAGGTCATCGCGGCCACCGCGGACAGCCTGCCCGAACAGGCTGGCGCCCTGGCACGTGCGCGTGCCTTTGCCGAGCCCCTGTTAGTCACCCAGACCCTGGACACGGGCGAAAACGTGCTGCTGCACGCCGATGCCGTGGCGGCCATCCTGCGCACCATTGGCGGGTCCGAGGCCATGCAGGCCGCCAGCTACCTGGTCTATGCCTGCGACCATCTGAACAAACCGCATGAGGTCATCGCCAAGGCCTTTGGCGACAACTTTGCCGACCTGGCCCTGGAGACCACCAAGCTGGTGCGTCTGCAGCGCATGGCGCGTGTGACGCAAAACTCGGCCAGCCAAAGCGGCAACGCGGCCCCCATGGCGCAGACTGCCGCCGCGCAAACCGAGAGCGTGCGCAAGATGCTGCTGGCGTTCTCGAAAGACCTGCGCGTGGTGATGCTGCGCCTGGCCTCACGCCTGCAGACACTGCGCCACTTTGCGGCCACCAAGCTGCCGGTGCCGCCGGGCTTGGCGTCTGAGGCACTGCAGGTGTTTGCCCCGCTGGCCAACCGCCTGGGCATCTGGGAAGTGAAGTGGGAGATTGAAGACCTGTCGTTCCGCTTTCTGGAACCCGACACGTACAAGCAGGTCGCCAAGCTGCTGGACGAAAAGCGCGCCGAGCGCGAAGCCTCGGTGGAGCGCCTGCGCCAGCAGCTGGCCGACGAGCTGAGCGCGCAGGGCATCCAAGCCACGGTACAGGGCCGGCCCAAACACATTTACAGCATCGTCAAAAAGATGCGTGGCAAGTCGCTGGGGTTTGACCAGGTGTATGACATCCGTGCGCTGCGCATCGTGGTGCCCACGGTGCCCGATTGCTATGCCGCTTTAAGCTGGGTGCACAGCCAGTTTGTGCCGGTGACCGAAGAGTTTGACGACTACATTGCCCGGCCCAAGCCCAATGGTTACCAGTCGCTGCACACCGTGGTGCGGGACGCGGGGGCCCAGCCGATCGAAGTGCAGATTCGCACCCAGGCCATGCACGATCATGCCGAACACGGCGTGGCCGCGCACTGGGCCTACAAAGAGGCCGGTGCCAAGGGCTATGGCGGCAGCGTGACGGCGGCGGGCGAATACGACGCCAAGATCGCCGTGCTGCGCCAGCTGTTGGCCTGGGAGCGCGATTTGTCGGGCGCCCATGCGGGGGGCGACGGTGCGGGCATGTTCGAGGACCGCATCTATGTGCTGACGCCCGACGCAGCCATTGTGGAACTGCCCCAAGGCGCCACCGCGGTGGACTTTGCCTACAGCGTGCACACCAACCTGGGCCACCGCTGCCGCGGTGCCAAGGTGGACGGTGCCATGGTGCCGCTGAACACTCCGCTTAAGAATGGCCAGACCGTGGAGGTTACGGCGGTCAAAGAAGGCGGCCCCTCGCGCGACTGGCTCAACCCCGAGCTGGGCTACCTGGTCAGCCACCGCGCCCGTGCCAAGGTGCGCGCCTGGTTCAACGTGCTGGCCATGGGCGAGACGATGGCCAAGGGCCGCGAGGCGGTGGAAAAACTGCTGCAGCGCGAAGGCAAGACCGCCATCAAGCTCGACGACCTGGCCAGCCAGCTGGGCTTCAACAATGCCGACGCGCTGTTTGAGGTGGTAGGTAAAGACGAGTTTTCGCTGCGCAACATCGAGATGCTGCTGCGCCCACCCGAGCCAGCCGCCACGCAAGACGACTACATGCCGCTCAAAAAGCCGCGCGCGGTTGGTGGCAAAGGCGGCGTGCTGGTGGTGGGCATCGATTCGCTGATGACGCAGCTGGCGCGTTGCTGCAAGCCTGCGCCCCCCGACCTGATCAGTGGCTTTGTCACGCGCGGCAAGGGCGTGAGCGTGCACCGCTCCGATTGCTCCAACCTGCGCAACATGGTGAACCGCAGCGGTGACCGCCTGATCGAGGTGGAGTGGGGCGTGCCCCAGGGCAAAGACGGCAATGTGTACCCCGTAGACGTGGCGGTGGAAGCGCATGACCGCCAGGGCCTGCTGCGCGATATCTCCGAGGTGTTTGCCAAGGAAAAGATGAACGTCATCGGCGTGCAGACCCAATCGGTCAAGGGCACGGCGTGGATGACGTTTACCGTGGAGGTGACCGAGTCCGGCCGCCTGTCCAAGGTGCTGAAGATCGTGAGCGAACTCAGCGGTGTGCGCTCGGCGCGGCGCCGCTAAAACCGAAAGGGAGGCACTCCATGCGTACTTTCACGCTGGCAACCCTGGTGCTCTGGGGCAGCCTGGCAGGCGCCGCCTGGGCCGACGACGTGAGCATGGCGTTTGGCGAGCGCATCCCCCCGTTTTGTTTTCCTGAAACCAACTCCGGCATCGAGGTGGACGTGATGCGTGAAGCCCTGGCCTACCGAGGCCACGTGCTCAAGCCCAAGTACTTTCCGTTCATGCGGGTGCCAGTGGCTTTCAAGTTGCACGAAGTAGACGCCGCCATGTCAGACCTCGGCACGGATTTGCAGCCCAACGGTGCTTTCTACGGAGACCCCGGCGTGTTCTACGACAACGTCTTCATCAGCCTGGCTGAGCGCAAGCTGGTGATTCGCCAGCCCGAAGACCTGCATGGACTCACCGTCATTGCCTTTGTGGGCGCGGCCAAGCGCTACCCGGAATGGCTGAACCCCGTGAAGGCAGCGGGGCACTACTTTGAGCAAAATGACCAGGCCTTGCAGGTGCTGACCCTGCACAAGAAGCGCTACGACCTGGTGCTCAGTGACCGCAACATCTTCAAGTACTTCAGCGCCCAAGTAGAGCGCACCGAGGGCATGTTGCTGGGACCTATCACCGAGCACAGCTTTGTGAAGCTCAACCCCATGGACTACCGCCCGGTGTTTCGCGATGCGAAGATCCGCGACGACTTCAATGCCGGGTTGGCTGCCCTCAAGAAGAGCGGACACTTCAAAGCCATTTACCAAAAGTATTTGGGCGACAACGCACCAAAATAGGACATCCACTGAAGGGCGCTTGCGCGTCGGAATTGAGGCAGTCCCGGTCGTGCAGCGCCAAGCTGCATCTAACGCCCACCGCTAAGGTTCACCTAAGGCTACGGCAACTGTTTGTCGGCCTGATCGGGGGATGCATATGCGGTGCCTGGGTTGGTCTTTGGGGTTGTCTTTGCTGTTGGCGTCGGGCGCGTTCGCGCAGACCACCAAGCTCATCCGTCTGTCCACCCTGGAGTGGCCGCCCTACACCGGCACCTTGCTACCCCAGTCGGGGGTATCCACCCGCGTAGCCTCGGTGGTGGCCAAGGCCGCGGGCTACCGGCTGATGACCGCATCCTTTGAGTGGTCGGTCACGCTGGAGAAGGGGGAGAAGGATCCCAACTTTGACGGGTACTTTCCCGAGTACTACAGCAAGGAACGCGAGCAGGCCTGCTACCTGTCACAACCCATGGGCATGAGTGTGCTGGGCATTGCATCGTTGCGCAGCGCTCCCATCAGCTGGACTGCGCTGAACGACCTGGCCGACTACCGCCTGGGCGTGGTGGATGGTTACTCCAACGGCGAGGCGTTTGACCAGTTGGTGAAGGACAAGCACCAGCGCGTGGAAGTGGCGGCCAGCGACGCCATCAACGTCAACAAGCTCAGCGGCGGCAAGATCAAGGGCATCGTCATTGACAAGAATGTGCTGGACTACACCCTGTCACACACTGGCGGTGCCGAGAAGATTGCGTTTGGTGCCAAGCCGATTGCGGAACTGTCCTTGCACGTGTGCTTCAAGCGCACGCCTGCAGGCCTGGAACTGCGCAACGCTTTTGATGCGGCCCTGAAAACCGTGGACCGCGCCAAGCTGGAGGCCGACTACGCCAAGCTCACCCGCGGTGCACTCTAGTTAGTCCAGTGCCACCTCAGCCAGCGGGACGCTGCACAGGGCGGCCAGCGCTTTCACCACCATGGCGTGGTCCTCACGCTGCGGAATACCCGACACCGTAACCACCCCCACCACACCTACACCGCGCACGCGGATGGGAAAGCTGCCGCCGTGGGCGGTGAAGTCGCGCAGGGGCAGGCCCTGCTTGGCTTCCAGCGAACTGTTTTCCTGCTCCAGCTTCAGCCCTATGGCGTAGGAGCTGTTGTGCAGCAGTTCCACGGCGTTGCGCTTGCGGCGCGCCCAGTCGGCATTGGTGGGGCCGGTGCCCGGCATGGCGTAGTAAAAAACCGTTTCCTTGGCCAGGCGAATCTCGATGGCCAGCGCCACCCCCGCCGCTTCGCACAGCGCCTTGATGTTGGTGCCCAGCGTCCAGGCGGTGGCTTGGTCAAAGGCGTCGAATTGCAGGCGTTGCTCTTGCAGGGCCAGGCGTTCCAGGTCGGTGGCGAGTGTCATGGTGCAGTGGGGTAGAGAGTGGTGCGTACAAGTGTAGGGGAAGGCAGGGCTGCCTAGAATGGCAGCTCTCCATCCACCTGCGAGCTGTACTATGCCTGCGTCTTCCCCTCCCATTGCCCCTCTTCGCGTTGCCGTCATGGGCGCTGGCGCTGTCGGTTGTTACTTCGGTGGCATGTTGGCTCGCGCCGGCCATGCCGTGACACTGATTGCCCGCCCCGCCCACGTGCAAGCCATCCAAGCCCACGGCCTGCGCATGGAGACCAAAACCTTTGACGAACAAGTGCGCCTGTCGGCCAGCACGGAAGCCAGCGCCGTGCAGGGCGCGGACTTGGTGCTGTTTTGCGTCAAGTCCACCGACACCGAAACCGCGGGCGCACACATCCTGCCGCACCTGGCACCCAGTGCCACCGTGCTGTGCCTGCAAAACGGCGTGGACAATGCCGATCGCCTGCAGGCCGTGCTGCCGCACCACACCGTGGCGGCCGCGGTGGTCTACGTGGCGACCGAGATGGCGGGCCCCGGCCACGTGAAGCACCATGGGCGGGGTGACTTGGTGATCGAACCCTCTGCGGCCCATGTGGCCCCGGCGTTGGCCGCCGCCGGCATTGCCGCCGAGGTGTCAGACAACGTCCGCGGTGCGTTGTGGCTCAAGCTCATCCTCAACAGTGCCTACAACGCCGTGTCGGCCATCACCCAGCTGCCCTATGGCAAAACCGCGGTGGGTGAGGGCGTGCAGGACGTGATGCGCGACGTGGTGAACGAAAGTTTGGCGGTGGCCGAAGCGGAGGGCGTGCAGGTGGCGGGCAACGTGGACGCTGCGGTACGCATGATTTTTGACACCATGCCCGGGCAGTTTTCATCCACCGCCCAAGACCTGGCGCGCGGCAAGAAGAGCGAGATCGACTACCTCAACGGCCTGGTGGTGCGCCGTGGCCAGGCGCTCAGCATTGCCACGCCGGCCAACCGCGTGCTGTGGTCACTGGTGAAGTTGCTGGAGAGCAAGCAGGGCTGAGTCCGTCGTTCTGGTTGCTATTGATTTAATAGCTTTTTGCGCAATGGCTACGGGGGCTAGAGCCCTGTTTCTTATAAATCCGGGCTGTCCAGCCGCTGCAAAATGGTGCGCCAGTGCTGGGGCTCCACCGGCGTGATGGACAGGCGGTTGCCTTTTTTCAGCACCGTCAGTTCCTGCAGATCGGGGTCTTGGCGCAGCTCGGGCAGCGTCAGGTTGCGCGTCTTGTGCAGCACCTGCACATCTACCAGGATCCAGCGTGGTGCCTCGGGCTTGCTGGCGGCGTCAAAGTAGGGCGACTGGGGGTCGAACTGCGTGGGGTCTGTGTAGGCGCCCGACGCCACGCGCGCAATGCCGACGATGCCCGGCTCCGCGCAGCTGGAGTGGTAGAACAGCACGCCATCGCCCACCTGCATGCCATCGCGCATGAAGTTGCGTGCCTGGTAGTTGCGCACGCCGGTCCAGGGCACGGTGGCGTTGGGCATGGCCAGTACATCGTCGACGGACGCTTCGGCGGGTTCGGCTTTCATGAGCCAGTAGTGGGGCATATGCAATTCACCTATGTGGGGGATATTCAGTGAACACCCCTGCCGTCACAATCGGCGGCCAAGGGAGCCACCATTGTTTCATTCATTTGCACTGATTTTCGGCAACGCGCGCTTGCGGATTTGCACGCTGGGCCTGTTCCTCTCCGGCGTCACGTTTTCGGCCACCATGCCCTACCAGTCGCTGGTGGGGGTGGAGCTGCTGAAAATGTCCAGCGATCTGTACGCAATGCTCGTATTCGCCACCTCGGTATCGGGCATGCTGATTGGCGTGAGCATCGGGCTGGCGTCGGACCGATTTGCCAACCGGTATGCCCTGATACCGCCCGCGGCCCTGATGGGCGTGCTCGGGTTTGGGTTGGTGTTTTTCCACCCCGGGGTGACCACCTTCTTCTTCGCGCACCTGTTGCCCATCCCGATTGCTGGCTCGCTGTACAGCCTTTTCTTTGCGGCGGCACGGACGGAGACCAACCAGCTCCCGCTCTACGAGCGCGACTCGGTCACATCCACTATCCGCGCGCTGTTCGCTATTTCTTGGGTGGTCGTTCCCACGGTCATGGGCTTTCTGCTGTCGCTGGGGACTTCGATCTACGTGGTGTACCTGATCTCTGCCGGGGCGTGCCTGGTCAATGCCGGTCTGTTTGCGTTCTATGGTCTGGGCAAGAACACCAAACCGGCAGAGGTGAGGGCGGGCGCCGCTGAACCATCCAAGACCAAGTCCAAATTGCGCGAGGTCCTTTCCTGGGGTTTGGCGTGGCGCCTGATGCTGATCGGGCTCATCATGAGTGCGCACCGCCTGCAGGGCATTCTGTACGCGCTGGTGATCACCGGAACAGCGGGCGGTGCGGAGCGCGATGTAGGCGTTTATGCGGGCCTGGTGGCCGCGGCCGAGATACCGCTGATGCTGGTCTGGGGGCGCCTGCTGCGGTGGATCTCCAAATCCACGGCGCTGGCAATTGGTGCGGTCTTCTACGCTGGCTATTTGGGCCTGCTGAGCCATGCGCACAGCCTGGAGGCGGTCTACTGGTCCATCCCACTGAATGCGGTCGGCGCCTCGGTGATCTTGAGCGTGACCATCAGCTACCTGCAGGGCATTTTTGAAGACCGCCCCGGGCTCAGCACCTCGCTGAGCTACATCACCTCGGTGATAGCGGTGGGCACTTCGTCACTGATCTTTAGCGCCACCACGGCGCACTTGGGCTATTCAGACGCCGCGCTGCTGGGCGCGGTACTGGTGTTAGTGGGTGGGATTGGGCTGGTGCTGACTGAAAAGTGGGGTACTTTTTTGCGGCCCGCGGCTGCGCTTAGCGACGGCTGAGGGAGGTTCTTTTGTGGCCGGGTCAGGCGGCGTTACGCGCGCGGCGCTCGTCGATGGCCCGTATGGCCTCTTCCGCAGACATCTTTACGTCACGTGTGCGTGAAGTCAGGCTAAGGCGAAGCTGTGGGATGGCGCGCGGCGTACCCATCTGGTTCAGCGTCGCGTGGCAATAGATCTTGTCGTAGGGATCAGCGGTTCTGGCCAAGTGAGCAAGAACCTGATCCTCGGCTGCGCTGGAGGCGGAGTTTTTCAAGGCTGATATTGCTGCGTGCCGAACCAGCCACCTTTGCTCTTGGAGCAGGCGAAATATGGGCTCCAGTTCCAGCGCTTCCGGCTTGTGGAGTTTGGCCAGAGCGTCGAGTAGGCCGTGCAAAACATTTTTGTCTGTTTCAAGGCTCAAGTGGCGAACCAGTGTCGCCGCGCAACGGGCAGCACCTGTGTTTACTCCGATGGCGCCAAGTACGAAGTACGTCGCGCGCCTGGCATCCTTTGATTTGCTCTTTGCAAGGAAACGTTCCAGCTCATCTACTAGGGATTCGTCGGTGAGTCGTTCAGCTTCCCGGTGCGCTTGCCAGGAAACGGATTGCTCTGAACTGGTTACGGCTTCCTTTGCTGTCATTCGATCTATCAGCGATTGAAGATTGGTTTGCATTGCAATTTCTCAGATGCCTGATATGTGACGTGAGCTGCCCACGCTAGCCGAATCCGAGCTATGACAGGGTTAGGCGTTACGCCATTGCTTGTCATTTCAACCCTCACCGATCCGCCTTAATCTCATCATTCAGCGCCTTCAGATCGGATTCCAACTGGTCGCACTGCTCGCCTTCACCGGCACCAATCAGCCGGATCTTCATCACGCGATTCTTTCCCTTGTAGCGAATACAACCAACATCCTGAACTTCAAAAGCTTGGATCATTCGGTAGACCTCAGCTGCACTCGACGGTTGTTTGCTCACGTAGCAATGCCCATCTGGATGAGAAGCAAATAGATCGGGGGCTACAGTAAACGGCATGTTGCAGGAGGTGCAGCAACCATCTTCAACATAGAAGTCACCAGGCACATTTGAAGAGTGTGGATAGCCGTGTCCCATCATGGTGTTGTCAGAGCAGGTATGAAAATTTGGTGAAATAGCTAAGGTATGGTTCGATCAATTTTGCCGAACCGATTGGCCCTTGACCATCCCCGATCGGGTGAATCCCCCTAAACAGAGGGCCAGCACAGTGACGCGTTCACCAAAACGGGCTTCACTCTCAAAGGCTAACCGCGATTGCCCCGGCTGCACCGCCAGCTATAGCCAAATACGCGCCAACACCCGGTGCCCTGGCGATCAGATTTCCCTTAGCATCCCAAATCCCACTGCGGCCCGCCGACACATAGCCACCTGACGGCCCGCCGTGGTTGGCAATCACCACCACCATGCGGTGGTCGCGCGCGTAGCTGGCCCAGAGTGGCGCCTCGGCCGCGTAGCCGTTGTCGGAAGTCAGTATTCCCGCGGCATAGACATTCGCACCGGCCTGCGCCGCGCCAGTCGCGTGTGACGGAAAATTAGTGTCCGCGCAGATGGCGCTGGCGATGCTGGCCGTGCCCACGCTTTGCAGATGCACAGCCTCCAACCCTGGCGCTGCGAACTGTTTCTCGCCGTCATGCAGATGGAACTTGCGGTACACGCTGTGCTGCCCATCGGGCCGCAGCGTGATGGCGCCGATGGAGGGCTGGGCACCGCCAGAATCCACTGGTGCCCCCACGGTGATGGCCATGCCTGTGCGGCTGGCCGCTTCGCGCAGGGGCGCCAAGAGCGCGTGGTCTGCGTGCAGCACCAGGCTTGGCATGCTGGCCAGTTCATAGCCGGTGAGGGACAACTCAGGGAACACCAGCCACTGCACGCCGTGGTCGGCAGCTGCCTCCACAAAGCGCAGGTGCTCGTGCACATTGGCCGCCACGTCCAGCGGCACGGACGTGCTTTGCGCCGCGGCGATGGTGATTGCTATATCTTTAGTAGCTGCTTGCGCAATGTTCATGGGGGCTAGAGGCCTATTTGGTATGCAAATGTCAGGGTTGAGGCCGCGGGCGCAGCGCTACATAGGTTATCAGCCCCAACACAATGCCCCAGCAGGCCGAGCCCAGGCCCAGCAGGGTGACGTTGGACGCGGTGACCAGAAAGGTCACCAGCGCGGCCTCGGCCTCTTGCGGTTGGCTCAGTGCGTTGACCAGACCGCCCTGGATGGCGCCCAGCAGCGCCAGGCCCGCCACGGTGGTGACCAGGGCGTGGGGCAGGTGCGCAAACAGGCCGGTGAGCGAGCCCGCAAAGCTGCCAATCAGCAGGTAAAACGCGCCGCAGGCCACGCCCGCCACCCAGCGCCGCTCGGGGCGCTGGTGGGCCTCGGGCCCGGTGCAGATGGCAGCGGTAATGGCGGCCAGGTTGACGCCGTGGGCACCAAACGGGGCCATCAGCAGGCTGGCCAAGCCGGTGCCGGTGACCAGCTTGCTGGTAGGCGCCTGGTAGTTGGCGGCGCGCAGCACGGCAATGCCGGGCACCTGCTGGCCAGTCAGGCACAGCACGGCCAGTGGCACGCCCAGGCTGACGATGCTGCTGAGTGAAAACGCGGGCGTGGTCCACACCGGGTTCGTCAATTGCCAAGCCCAGCCGGTGCCGATCGCCGCGTCGGGCGTGGCATCGCCCCAGCCCAGCGTGCGCCACAGGGCCACACCCAGCAGCAACGTGAGCACCACGGCATAGCGGGCCGAGACGCGTTTGACCAGCAAGTAGCCGACAAACATGGCGCCCACCAGCCAAGGTGTGCCGTGCACCTCGCTACGGGCGGCGCCAAACACGTCCAGCCCAAAGCGCAGCAGAATGCCCGCCAGCATGGCCGCGCACAGGCTCTTGGGGATGACGGCCATAAGCCGCTCGAACAGGCCCGTGGCCCCTACCAACAACATGGCCGCTGCGGCAAACAGGTAGGCGCCCACGGCCTGGTTGAACGGCACGGTGACCAGCGCTGTCACCAACAGCGCCGCGCCCGGCGTGTTCCACGCGCAGATGACGGGCACGCGGTAGCGCCAGCTCATCCAAACGCTGCAGGCCCCGGCGCCCCAGGAGATGGCCCATACCCAGGAAGCCAGCTGCGCCTGCCCCAGATGGGCCGTTTGCGCTGCCTGCAGCACTACCAGCAGCGGGCCGGCATACGAGATCAGCACCGCGATGAGCCCCGCCAGCACGGCGGGGAACATGTCTTTGGCGCGGGCCCACTGGGCTGAAGGGGCGACCACCTGGGCCGAAACTGGGGAGGGGATGGGTGCAGGGTTCATGGCCCCACTGTAGGGCGAGAGGCCGCTGGCGAGGCACACAGAACCACATATCTGTATGCTATACAGATTGGAAATTTATGGGTTTGTAATGCAATACAGTTACCGGGCGTTGGCAGACCAGCTGGTTCAGGACATGCAGGCTGGGCGGCGCCCCGTGGGCGAACGCTTGCCCTCAGTGCGCGAGGGGGCTGCGGCGTTTGGCGTCAGTGCCTCCACCATGGTGCGCTGCTACCGCCACCTGGAGGCCCAGGGCTGGGTGCAGGCACGGTCCAAGTCCGGCATCTTTGTGGCCGACTGGCGGGCCCAGCGCGCGGCGCGTCCCAGCGCCAAGGTTGCGGTTCCGGCTGCCGCGCCGGCCGTTGCGTTTGAGCATTTCGCCTCGCTGCAGCAGCGAATGAGCGAGCTGTATTCGTTGACCGCACAGCCGCTGCGCATGGGCTTGCACCTGGCCAGCGCCGCGGCCGACTGGTACCCGGTGGAGGCGTTGGCCCGCATGGGGCAGCGGGTGCTGCGCAGTAACCCGCGCGCGCTGGGCGCCTACCCCACGGGTACTGGCCTGCCCGAATTCAAGGCGGCGCTGATTCCTTGGCTGGCTGGCCTGGGCCTGGATGTGGAGCCCGAAGGCCTGCTGATTACCAATGGCAGCACCGAGGCGCTGGCCGTGGCACTGCGCGCCGTGGCGCAGCCGGGCGATGCCGTGGTGGTGGAGTCACCCGCGTACTTTAGCCTGCTGCAGATGCTGGATAACCTGGGCCTGAAAGCGCTGGAGGTGCCCTGCGTGCCAGAGCAGGGCATGAGCCTGGAGGCGCTGGAGTACGCGCTGGAGCACCACAGCGGCATACGCGCAGTGGTGGCCATGCCGAATTTTCAGAACCCACTGGGCTGCGCCATGCCCGAGAGCCACAAACGCCGCCTGCTAAAGCTGGTGGAGCGTTTTGGGGTGACGCTGATTGAGGACGACGCCTTTGGCGACCTGTGCAATCAGGCGCAGCGTCCGCAGCCCGTGAAGGCCTGGGACAGGCACGGCAGCGTGATTTACTGCGGCTCGTTCAGCAAGAGCCTGGCGCCAGCATTTCGCGTGGGTTGGGTCGTGGGCGGGCGCCACCATGCGCGCATTGCGTCGCTCAAGCTCAGCCAGTCGCTGGTCACGCCGCTGTTTGAGCAGGCGGTGCTGGCGCAGTACATGCAGTCGGGTGCGTTCGCGCCGCATTTGCGCAAGCTGCGCGAGCGGCTGGCCGCCAACTTACCGCTGGTGCTGGCTGCGGTGCAACGGCACTTTCCGTTGGACTGCCGGGTGACCAGCGCGGGTGGCTGGTGGCTGTGGGTGGAATGCGCGCCCGGCGTTGACACGCTGGCCGTACTGCGCCAAGCCGTGGGGCAGGGCGTGGCGTTTACGCCCGGTGTGCTGTTCAGCGCCATGGGTAAGCACGGCAACTGCCTGCGCCTGAACGTGGCCCAACCCTTTGGCCCCGAGATGGAATTTGCCCTGGCTACCGTGGGTAACCTGCTCAAGCGCCACGCAGCTGCGCTATGAAATAAGGAGCTGCTGGCGCAATGCCTACGGGGGTCTAGGGGCAGTTTATTGAGATTCGACTACAGCAGAACATGCCAGCAGGGCAGTTCGTCATTGGAGTTGCCCTGCAGCTTGCCCATCTTGCTGACGTTGCCCATGCCGAGGTGCTGAAGTTCGATGGTGGCGGTGCTGCGGGCGCCTTTCCAAATGGCGGTGATGGTGGCTGGGCCATCGCCAATGACTTTCAGTTTTGCGGTGAAGCGGCCTTTGGCATCCGTGGTGCCCTGCATGGGGGTGAGCAAACCCTGCGGGCATTGCAGTTGAATGCCGGCGCCTCCCAAGAGCTGCTTGTCTCCATCGTTGCCGGTGATCTGCACGGTGACTTTGGCGTTGAAACCGGTGTCGGTCATTTCGCGCGGCACTACTGCGGTAATGCGCAGCACGTAGCCGCCACTCATGATCTGCGGCGCCAGCTTGGGCGTCTTGGTGGATGTCGGAGGAGGCGCTGGCAAGGTGACTTGGTGGTGGTTGGGGTCTATGGCCACCTTGAAGACCTTGCTCATGGCCAGCGCTTCCCCCGTAACGCCATACAGCGCATAGCCGACGCCCAGGGTGTGACCGGGGTTGATGGGCTTGCAGGTAAAGGGATCGAAGAGCTGGGCGTCGATTTGGTAGATAGGGATGGCCATTCCATGGAACCCGCTGCCGCGCTGCACCAGCCACACCCCATTCTTGCTGGCTTCTCCCGATGCGTCGCAATGCAGGAGGTAGCCACCATCGCGCACTGGAATACGGGCGATGTGGTCGTCGGTGAAGGCATGGGGGTTGGTGGCCGACATATAAATTTCTACATCCAGCGGAGCTTTGGTGGCTGCAGCCAGATTGGAATCTTCAAAGTCGCCGCATACCTCGATGCCGAAGCGCACACCCTGCAATTTGAAGGTCTGGTCGCCTACGCCTGGTCGGAAAACGACGTCTTTGGTATTGCTGCCGCACGAGCCGTCGTTGTACTTCTTTTCGTATTCGAACTGCACCTTTCCCTTGTGCAGCACAGGGGCTACGTTGATGCCGTCGAATACACGGGCCTTGTCGCTCGGGCTGGGCGCCAGGCGTGGCGTCTTCCAGTACACAGTGCCGGGGCAGAGGATGAGCTTTGGATAGGCTGCGCTGATTTGCCGCAGACCTTCGTAGATGGTGTCTTTCTCATTTCCGTCGTACAGCTCCCAAACGCCTTTGTTGCTGGCCACCGATATGCCTTTGACGAAGTAGTACTCGGGCACGGTGAAGACATAGATGGGGTCTTTGGCCTGGATGCGTGCCGCTGCCGCGGCCAGAAACTGCTCGGCATCGCCCACGGCCATGGCCAACTGGCTGAGCTTTTGCTGCAAGGACAGGTTGACGGTGGTTTGCACCGTATTGACGGGCCAATTGGCAAAAAAGAGGCTCTTGGGCATGGCAAGTGTGACAGCTTGGGCAAGCCGCCACTATAGCTTTAATAGCTGCTCGCGCAGTACCCATGCGGGCCGGGAGCCTATTTGGTGTGCAAGAACGAGGTTTGGGCAGGACGGCCTGGGAGGCTCAGCGCCGCGGTGCGCGCCGGCGTTTGCGCCACCAGCGCCCCCCGGCGCCAGACCTTGAGACGGGTGGCCTTGAGGCGCAGGGCCTCTACCGGGTTCTGCGCCTGCAGCAGCAGAAAGTCGGCGTTGCAGCCGGCTTCCAGCCCGTAGCCTTCCAGGTGCAGGATGCGCGCGGGGTTCTTGGTGATTGCGTCAAAGCACTGCGCCATGGCGGCCTGGCTGGTCATTTGCGCCACGTGCAGGCCCATGCTGGCCACTTCGAGCATGTCGCCGCTACCCATGCTGTACCAAGGGTCCATGCAGCAGTCCTGGCCAAAAGCGACCGTCATGCCGGCGGCCATGATTTCGGGCACGCGGGTCATGCCACGGCGCTTGGGGTAGGTGTCGTGGCGGCCCTGCAGCGTGATGTTGATCAGCGGGTTGCTCACCACGCTGATCTGGGCCTCGGCCATCAGCGGCAGCAGTTTGCTCACGTAGTAATTGTCCATGCTGTGCATGGAGGTAAGGTGGCTGCCGGTGACGCGGCCGTGCAGGCCCAGGCGGTGGGCTTCAAAGGCCAGGGTTTCGATGTGGCGCGAGAGCGGGTCGTCCGACTCGTCGCAGTGCATGTCCACCAGCTTGCCCTGTTCGGCGGCCAGCTCGCACAGCAGCTTCACGCTGGCCGCGCCGTCCGCCATGGTGCGCTCAAAGTGGGGGATGCCGCCCACCACGTCTACGCCCAGACTCAGCGCTTTCTTGAGGTTGTCCACGCCGCCTTTGCTGCGCAACACGCCGTCCTGCGGGAAGGCGACCAGTTGCAGGTCGATATAGGGCGCCACTTGCTTCTTGACCGCCAGCAGTGCCTCCACCGCCAGCATGCTGGGGTCGCTGGTGTCCACATGGCTGCGGATGGCCAGCAGGCCGTTGGCCACGGCCCAATCGCAATAGGCCAGGGCGCGCTGCACCAGCGCGTCAAAGGTCAGGTGGGGTTTGAGTTCACCCCACAGCGCAATGCCCTCCAGTAGCGTGCCGCTTTCGTTGAGGCGTGGCAGCCCCAGACTCAACGTGGCGTCCATGTGGAAGTGCGCGTCCACAAAAGGGGTAGAGAGCAGCAGGCCGCCGGCGTCCACCACCTCGGCTGCCGGGGCCACCAGCCCCTCGGTGACTTCCACAATGCGCCCGGTCTGCACCGCCACCGACATGTTCTTGCGGCCGTCGGGCAGGGTGGCGTTGTGGACGAGCAGGTCTAACATGGTTCAACTTCCTGAAAACGCTATTTAATTCATAGCTGCTTGCGCACTATCCACGAGGGCTAGAGGTCTATTTTGCTTGTAATTTACTGGGTGCCGAAGATGCGGTCACCCGCGTCGCCCAGGCCCGGCATGATGTAGCCGTGGTCGTTCAAGCCACGGTCGATGGCGGCGGTGAAGACGCGCACATCGGGGTGTTCCTTGTACAGGGTGTTGATGCCTTCGGGGCAGGTCAGCAGGCACAGGAATTTGATGGACTTGGGATTGCAGGCCTTCAGGCGGGCAACCGCGGCGGCTGCGGAGTTGCCGGTGGCCAGCATGGGGTCGACCACCACCACATCGCGCTCTTCCATATTGCTGGGCATCTTGAAGTAGTACTCCACGGCCTGCAGGGTCTTGGGGTCGCGGTACAGGCCCACATGGCCGACGCGGGCGCCCGGCACCACACTCAGCACGCCGTCCAGAATGCCGTTGCCGGCGCGCAGAACACTGGCAAACACCAGCTTTTTGCCATCGATGACCTTGCCGGTCGTCTTCTCCAGCGGGGTCTCGATTTCCAGGTCTTGCAGCGGCATGTCGCGGCAGACTTCGTAAATCATCAGGCCGGCCAGCTCGTTGAGCAGCCGGCGAAAGCTGCTGGTGCTGGCTTCTTTTTTGCGCATCAGCGTGAGCTTGTGCTGCACCAGCGGGTGGTCGATCAGCGTGACATTGGCACGGGCTGCGGGATCGAGGGTGACCATGTTCTTATTCCTTGTTGTTTTCTAAAAGGGTGCGATTGTCGCAAAGCAAGTTTGGCGCCGTGGTTTAGCGGCGCGAACCACCCAGAATGCTGCCCAGCACGCCGCGGATGATCTGGCGGCCCACTTCGCGGCCAATGGAGCTGGCGGCACTTTTGATCATTTGCTCGCCCACGCTGGCGCGCGAACGGCGGGCGCCGCCGCCCAGCATGTCGCCAATGCTATCCAGAATGCCACCTCCGCTGGGCGCAGGTGTCGCGGTTGGCGTGGGGGCAGATCCCCGCCGGGATGCGCGCGGCGCGGCAGTGTCTGCAGCCGGAAAGTCGTCTTCTACCGGTTGCGCGTGGCCCATATTGGCCTGCGTACGGCCCTTGAGCTTCTCGAACGCCGATTCGCGGTCCACGGCTTTCTCATACACACCGGCGACTATGGATTCGGCCAGCAGCGTTTTGCGTTGTTCCGGCTTGATGGGCCCGATCTGACTGGCTGGCGGCAGCACAAACACACGTTCCGTCAGGCAAGGGCGGCCCTTTTCGTCCATCAGGCTCACCAGCGCTTCGCCTACCCCCAGCTCGGTGATGGCGGTGGCCACGTCCAGGCCGGGGTTGGCGCGCATGGTGTCGGCGGCGCTTTTGACGGCCTTCTGGTCCCGCGGGGTGAAGGCGCGCAGCGCGTGCTGCACGCGGTTGCCCAACTGGGCCAGCACGCTGTCGGGGATGTCCAGCGGGTTTTGCGTGACAAAGAACACGCCCACACCTTTGGAGCGCACCAGGCGCACCACCAGCTCAATGCGTTCGATCAGTACCTTGGGTGCGTCGGCAAACAGCAAGTGGGCCTCGTCAAAGAAGAAGACCAGCTTGGGTTTGTCCAGGTCGCCCACCTCGGGCAGGGCCTCAAACAGCTCACTCAGCATCCACAGCAAAAAGGTGGCGTAGAGGCGCGGCGACTGCATGAGTTTGTCGGCCGCCAGGATGTTGACCACGCCTTTGCCACTGCCATCGGTCTGCATGAAGTCGGCGATGTTGAGCATGGGCTCGCCAAAGAATTGGTCGCCGCCTTGTTCCTCAATCTGCATCAATCCGCGCTGGATGGCGCCTATGCTGGCGGCGCTGATGTTGCCGTACTCGGTGGTGTAGTGGCTGGCGTTCTCGCCCACGTCCTGGCACATGGCGCGCAGGTCTTTCATGTCCAGCAGCAGCAGGCCGTCGTCGTCGGCAATCTTGAACACCAGTTGCAGCACGCCAGCCTGGGTCTCGTTCAGGTTGAGCATGCGGGCCAGCAGCAGCGGGCCCAGGTCGCTTACGGTGGCGCGCACCGGGTGGCCTTGCTGGCCAAACACGTCCCACAGCGTGGTGGGGAAGGCGGAAAACGCGGGCTCGTCAATGCCGCGTTCCTTCAAGATCTTGCCCAGCTTCTCGCCCAATGCACCTTTTTGGGAGATGCCGGTCAGGTCGCCCTTCACATCGGCCATGAAGACCGGCACACCGATGCTGGAAAAACCCTCGGCCAAGGTCTGAAGAGTGATGGTTTTGCCGGTGCCGGTGGCGCCGGTGATGAGTCCATGGCGGTTGGCCTTGTCGGGCCGCAAAAAGCAGCGGACGGTGGAGTTGCCGGTGCCGTGTTGGGCAATCAGGATGCCCTCGTCTTGGATGGAAGCCATGAAAGTCTCAAAAAGTACAATCGAGGGAGTAGCGTAACGAATTTTTAGAGGGCATCAAGTGGCAGGACATAGCAAATGGGCCAATATTCAGCACCGCAAGGGCCGCCAGGACGAGAAACGGCAGCGCATCTGGACACGGGTCATGCGCGAGATCATGGTGGCGGCCCGCTTGGGCGGTGGCGACCTGAGTGCCAACCCACGATTGCGTTTGGCGATTGAGAAGGGCAAGGCGGCCAATATGCCGGCCGAAAACGTCAAGTACGGCATTGCCAAGGCCACAGGAACGCTGGAAGGCATTACCTACGAAGAAATCCGCTACGAAGGCTATGGCATCGGCGGCGCGGCCATCATCGTGGACACGATGACCGACAACAAGGTGCGTACCGTGGCCGTGGTCCGCCACGCATTTGCCAAACATGGCGGCAATATGGGCACCGAAGGTTCGGTGGCCTTTCAGTTCAAGCACTGCGGCCAGTTGATCTTCGCGCCCGGTACCAGTGAAGACCGGCTGATGGAAGTGGCGCTGGAAGCGGGCGCCGAAGATGTGATCACGGGAGACGACGGTGCGATTGAGGTGCTGACCGCTTATCCCGACTTTGAATCCGTCAAGGCTGCGCTGGAAGCCGCAGGCCTGACGGCCGAAGTAGCCGGCGTGACCATGCGCGCCGACAACACCATTGAGCTAACCGGCGAAGACGCCGAGCGCATGCAAAAACTGCTGGACGTTCTGGAAGACCTGGACGACACCCAAGAGATTTACCACAACGCTGCACTATGAATATTCTCGTTATTGGCGGCGGTGGTCGCGAACACGCCCTGGCCTGGAAACTGGCCCAGTCTCCCAAAATCCAGATGGTCTACGTGGCCCCTGGCAACGGTGGCACGGCTACCGATCCGCACCTGCAGAACATTGCCATCACCGACGTGGTGGCTCTGCGCGAATGGGCGCAGGAGAACAAGATCACGCTGACCGTGGTCGGCCCCGAAGTGCCGCTGGCGGCCGGTGTGGTGGACGAGTTCCGCGCCCACGGCCTGCGCATCTTCGGCCCCACCAAGGCCGCAGCCCAGTTGGAGAGCTCAAAGGCCTTCAGCAAGGCCTTCATGCGTCGCCACAACATTCCCACGGCCGAATACGCCACGTTTTCTGACCCCGTAGCGGCCCATGCCTATGTGGACAAGATGGGCGCGCCCACGGTGGTCAAGGCTGATGGCCTGGCGGCAGGCAAGGGCGTGGTGGTGGCCATGACGGTGGCCGAGGCGCACGAAGCGATTGACTTCATGCTGGTGGACAACACGCTGGGCGTGGCGCACAACGACGGTGGCGCGCGCGTCGTCATCGAAGAGTTTCTGGAAGGCGAAGAGGCCAGCTTCATCGTGATGGTGGACGGTAAAAACGTGCTGCCCCTGGCCACCAGCCAGGACCACAAGCGCCTGCAGGATGGCGACCAGGGCCCCAACACCGGCGGCATGGGCGCCTATTCGCCCGCGCCTGTGGTCACGCCCGACATCCACGCCAAGGCCATGCGCGAGATCATCTTGCCAACCGTCAAGGGTATGGAAGCCGACGGCATCCCGTTCAGCGGCTTCCTCTACGCCGGCCTGATGATCGACAAGAACGGCCAGCCCAAGACGCTGGAGTTCAACTGCCGTATGGGGGACCCTGAGACGCAACCGATCATGATGCGCCTCAAAACCGATTTGGTGGACGTGCTGATGGCTGCCACTGAGCCCGGCCCGCACGGCAAGCTGGACGAGGTGGAGCTGCAGTGGGACCGCCGCACCGCGCTGGGCGTGGTGCTGGCGGCACACGGCTACCCCTTGAGCCCCCGTAAGGGCGATGCCATCACCGGTATCCCCAAAGACAGCGAAGACGCCGCCGTGTTCCATGCAGGTACCACGATCAAGGACGGCGTGCTGCAAACCTCTGGCGGGCGCGTTCTGTGCGTGACGGCACTGGCCGACAGCGTGAAGCAGGCGCAGCAGCGGGCCTACCAGGTCATCAGCGAAATTGCATTTGATGGCATGCAGTACCGCACGGACATCGGTTACCGGGCCATCAAGGGCTGACGTGCAGCAGGTCTGGACAACGCCCCATGCAGTGCAGCTGCAGGGCAGTGCGGTAGCGCGCCGCCTGCTGGCACTGATGGGCTGGACGGTGCGCTTTGACGGCTTGCCCGCTCTGCAGGGCGTGTTGGTGGTGTACCCGCACACCAGCAACTGGGACTTTGTGGTGGCTATGTGCGCCAAGTGGGCGCTGGGCCTGCCTGTGCATTTCTGGGGCAAAGACAGCCTGTTCAAAATCCCCGTGTTCGGCGCCTGGCTGCGCTGGGTGGGTGGCGTGCCCGTGCAGCGCGACGCGCCGCAGGGCGTGGTGGGACAGGTGGTGCAAGGGCTTGCCCAGGCGCATGCCGAGCAGCGCCTGTATTGGTTGGGCCTGTCGCCCGAGGGCACACGCCGGTGGACACCGGGCTGGCGCAGCGGCTTTTACCAGGTGGCCCTGGGTGCGCAAGTTCCTCTCGGCTTGGTTAGTCTGGATTACAAGCGTCGCGTGGTCGATGCGACTACATTTTTGACGCTGAGTGGCGATGCCAAAACCGACTTTGCCCGTATTGCAGCGGTGCTGGCCGATGTGTGGGGCAAGAACCCAGCCTGGGCATCGCCCATTCAACCTGTACAACCCCCGCCAGCGGCACAAGACGCTGGCCCACAGAATTCTTGAACACCATGGCCGACCCGCAAGCAACCCCCGCCCATGTGCGCCAATACCTGATGGGCTTGCAACGCCGTATCACCACCGCCATTGCCGAGATGGATGGCGGCAGCTTTCTGTCAGATGCCTGGGAAAAGGCGCCCCATGAGCCCTTGCAGGGCAATGGCGTTACGCAGATTCTGGAAGGCGGCGCGGTGTTTGAGCGTGCGGGCTGTGGTTTCTCGCATGTGCGCGGCCCCAAGTTGCCGCCCAGTGCCACCCAGCATCGCCCAGAACTCGCGGGCGCGCCGTTCGAGGCCATGGGCGTGTCCCTGGTCTTCCACCCGCGCAACCCCTATGTGCCCACGGTGCATATGAATGTGCGCATGCTGGCCGCCAAGAACCCGCAGGGGCAAGAGGTGTGCTGGTTTGGTGGGGGTATGGACCTGACGCCGTACTACGGCTTTGAGGACGACGCCGTACACTTTCACCAGACCTGCAAGGACGCGCTGGCGCCTTTTGGTGAGGACAAGTACCGGCGCTTCAAGACGTGGTGCGACGAGTATTTCTTTTTGAAGCACCGCAACGAGCCACGTGGTGTGGGCGGTGTGTTCTTCGATGACTTCTCGGAATTGGGACAGGACCGCAGCTTTGCCATGTTGCAGGCGGTGGGCGATGCGTTCTTGGCCGCCTACTTGCCCATCGTTCTGCGACGCAAAGACACACCGTACACCGAGTGCGAGCGTGAGTTTCAGCTGTATCGCCGTGGCCGCTATGTAGAGTTCAACCTGGTGTGGGACCGCGGCACACACTTTGGCCTGCAGTCAGGCGGACGTACGGAGTCGATATTGCTGTCCATGCCCCCGCTGGTGAGCTGGGCCTATCAGCAGGTGCCGGCTGCGGGCTCGCCAGAGGCAGCGTTGACCGAGCGCTTTCTGATCGCGAAGGATTGGGTGTGATGCCTGCAACCGCGCAGTCCAGGCGCATTGGCGTGTTTGGCGGGGCGTTTGACCCGCCGCACCTGGGGCACCACGCACTGGCAGCCACGGCCATTGCCCAATTGGAGTTGGATGCGCTGCACATCATCCCCACGGGCCATGCCTGGCACAAAAGCCGCACGCTCAGCGACGCGACCCACCGTATGGCCATGGCCCGGCTGGCCTTTGCGGACCTGCCGCAGGTGGTGGTGGACGGGCGGGAGCTGGCGCGTCCCGGCCCCACCTACACCGTAGACACCTTGCTGGAGCTGCAGCAGGAGAATCCGGGCGCGCAGCTCTACCTGCTGATTGGCGAAGACCAGGCGCGCGCGCTGCCAGACTGGAACCGTTGGGAGCGGCTGCCCGCACTTGCTATAATTTGTGTAGCTGCTCGCGCAGATTCAACGGGGGCCAAGGGCCAATTTGATGCCTTAAAAGCACAAGTGCCCGGCCTGACGGTCCTGAACATGCCCCCCGTGGCCACCAGCGCCACCGACATCCGACACCGCGCCACCACGGACCAAAGCCTGGTCCCTCTGGTTTTTGAAACCGTTGCGCGTTATATTGACCAATACCACCTTTACCAATCGACCTGATGACTACTTCCACCGTTGCCAAAAACACCCAAAAACTCCAGCGCGCCATCGTGGACGGCTTGGAAGACGTCAAGGCCCAAGACATTGTGGTGTTCGACACCGAGCACCTTTCCTCCTTGTTTGAGCGCGTGATCATCGCCTCGGGCACCAGCAACCGCCAGACCAAGGCGCTTGCCGCCAGCGTGCGCGATGCTGTGCGTGAAGCCGGTTTCCCCAAGCCCCGCATTGAAGGCGAAGCCAACGGCGAATGGATCATCGTGGACTGCGCGCAGGCCGTGGTACACATCTTCCAACCCAACTTCCGCCAGTACTACCACCTGGAAGAGCTGTGGGGCGAAAAGCCTGTGCGCCTGAAGCTGGGCTCGGCCAAGCCGGCTGCGCCCGAAGTCGCCAAACCGGTGGCCACCAAGACCGCCGCCAAGGGCGCGGAGCCCAGCATGCGCCGTTCCAGTGCGGCCAAAAAGGGCGTGGAAGAAGCCTTCCCGTCCAAAGCCGCCCTGAAGAAGGCCGCTGCCAAGTCCGCAGCCTCCAAAGCGCCGGCCAAAAAAGCACCCGCCAGGAAAACCGTCACCGCCAAAGCCCCGGTGAAGACCGTGGTGGTGAAGCCTGAGGTCAAAAAGACTGCGGCCAAGCCGGTTGCGGCCAAAAAAGCGCCCGCCAAGAAAGCCCCCTCCCGTAAAGCCTAAGGCCTGCGGTGAGGCTGGTCATCATCGCTGTCGGGCAGCGGGTGCCCGATTGGGCGCAAACCGCGTGGGACGACTACGCCAAGCGCTTCCCGCACGAGCTCAAGGTCGAGCTCAAGGCGGTGAAAACCGAGCCGCGGGGCTCCAAGACAGTTGAGCAGCTCTACGCTGCGGAGCGCAAGCGCATTGAAGAGGCCATCCCCAAAGGCGCGCGCATTGTTGCGCTGGACGAGCGTGGCACCAGCTTGCGCACCACGGCGCTGGCGGAGCGGCTCAAGGAATGGCAGTTGGGCGGTGGCGATGTGGCGCTGGTGATCGGCGGCCCGGACGGGCTGGACCCGGAATTCCGCCAGGCCGCCCATGAGCGCGTACGCCTCTCCGACCTGACCCTGCCACACGCCATGGTGCGGGTGCTGCTGATTGAACAGCTGTACCGCGCCTGGTCTGTTAATGCCAACCACCCTTACCACCGCGAGTGAGCATGCCAAGCCCTGATTTCATCTACTTGGCTTCGCAAAGCCCACGCCGCCGTGAGCTGCTCGCCCAGATCGGCGTCGCCCATGAATTGCTGCTGCCCACACCTGATGAAGATGCAGAGAGCCTCGAAGTAGTGCTGGCTGGCGAGGCGCCTGACTTGTACGTGCAGCGGGTGACCGCTCTCAAATTGATAGCGGCTAACGCACGTTTGGCGAGGGCTGGAGGCCAAAATCGTCCCATATTGTGCGCCGACACCACGGTGGCGATGGGTGACACCATTCTGGGCAAACCCGAACACGCTGACGACGCCCGACGCATGCTGCGCGCCTTGTCGGGCCAGACGCACCGTGTGTTCACCGCCATTGCCATTAGCTGGGGAGACAAGACCGCCCGAGCCTGCTGCGAATCGCGCGTGACTTTTGCCGAGATGAGCGTTGCCGAGATCGCCGATTACGTAGCCAGCGGCGAGCCTATGGGCAAGGCCGGCGCCTATGGCGTGCAGGGCAGGGCGGCAGCGTTCATTGCGCGCATCGAGGGGTCGTACTCTGGCATCATGGGCCTCCCTTTGTTTGAAACTGCGCAGGCCCTGCGCGAAGTGGGCTTTGCATGCAACAAGACATCCTGATCAACTGGTCGCCGCAAGAGACGCGAGTGGCCATTGTCGAGCACGGTGCGGTGCAGGAACTGCACGTGGAGCGCACGCTGGAGCGTGGGCTGGTGGGCAATGTGTACCTGGGCAAGGTGGCCCGTGTGCTACCGGGCATGCAGTCGGCCTTCATCGATATTGGCCTGGAGCGCGCAGCCTTTCTGCACGTGGCCGATGTGTGGCATCCACCGGCCGAGGGCGAGTCGCTGAGCGCGTCGCGCGCCTCGCAGCCGCAGATACCCATCGAGAAGCAGGTGTTCGAGGGCCAGTCCCTCATGGTGCAGGTCATCAAGGACCCGATTGGCACCAAGGGTGCGCGCCTGTCCACACAGATCAGCATTGCCGGGCGCCTGCTGGTGTTTTTGCCGCAGGACGACCACATTGGTGTGTCGCAAAAAATCCCGACCGCGCAACGCGACGAGTTGCGCAACCGCATGCAGAAGCTGGCGGGTAAAGAGGGCGGTGGCTTCATCCTGCGCACCAATGGCGAAGATGCATCGGACACCGAGCTGGGCGATGACATTGCCTACCTGCGCAAGGCCTGGGCGCGCATCAAGGACGCTTCAGTGCGCCTGCCTGCACAAAGTCTGCTGCACCAGGACCTGAGCCTGCTGCAGCGCGTGCTGCGCGATTTAGTGGGCGAGGGCACGCAGACCATCCGCGTCGACTCGCGCGAGCAGTTTGATGCGCTCAAGGCCTTTGGCTCGGAGTTCATGCCCGCTGCGGCCGAAAAGCTGCAGCATTACAAAGGCGAGCGCCCGATTTTTGACCTGTACTCCATCGACGAGGAAGTGGCCAAGGCGCTGGCGCGCCGTGTGGAGCTGAAATCGGGCGGCTATCTGATCGTGGACCAGACCGAGGCGCTGACCACCGTGGACGTGAATACCGGTGGCTTTGTCGGTGCGCGCAATTTCGACGACACCATCTTCAAGACCAACCTGGAGGCCGCGCAGGCGATTGCGCGGCAGCTACGCCTGCGCAACCTGGGTGGCATCATCATCGTGGACTTCATCGACATGGCGCGTGAAGACCACCGTGAGGCGGTGCTGGGCGAGTTCCGCAAGCAGCTGGCGCGCGACCGTGTGAAGACCATGGCCGGTGGCTTCTCGCAGCTGGGCTTGGTGGAGATGACGCGCAAACGCACTCGCGAGTCGCTGGCGCACATGCTGTGCGAGCCATGCCCCACCTGCGAAGGCAAGGGCATTGTCAAAACTCCGCGCAGCGTGGCCTACGACATCTTCCGAGAAATCCTGCGGGAGGCGCGCCAGTTCAACCCACGCGAGTTTCGCGTGGTGGCATCTCCCAAAGTTATCGAATTGTTTCTAGACGAGGAAAGCCAGCATCTGGCTGGCCTGTCCGAGTTCATCGGCAAGCCGGTGTCGCTGCAAAGCGAAGCCGCCATGGCGCAGGAACAGTACGACATCGTGCTTTTGTGATGGTGGCGTGTGACTGAACGCTTGCGGATCGCCGTACTGAGCCGGAACTTTGCCACCACCGGTGGTGGGGCCGAGCGCTATTCCATCGCCGTGGTGGAAGAGTTGGCGGCGCGTCACGAGGTGCATGTGTTTGCGCAGACGATTGCGCATGACTTTCCCGGCGTGACCTACCACCGCATTTCCATGCCGCTGGAGCGGCCACGCTGGATCAATCAACTGTACTTCGCCTGGAGAACCTGGCTTGCCACGCGGCAAGGCTTTGACATCGTGCATTCGCATGAGAACACCTGGCATGGCAATGTGCAGACCGTGCATGTTCTGCCGGTCAAGCACACACTGTTCGAAGGCAAGCAGGGTGTGGCACTTGCGTTGCGCTGGCTCAAGGTGCTCACGAGTCCACGCTTGCTGGCTTACCTATGGTTGGAGCGGCGGCGCTACGCGTTTGCGTACAAGAAGCGGGTGGTGTGTGCCTCAGCGTCGCTTCGGGCGGTGGTGCAAAAGTCGTTTCCTGCTGCGGCGCCCATGCTGGACGTGGTGACGCCGGGCGTGCAGGCGGTGCCGGGGCGAGCATCTGCGGAAGCCCAAGCCGCTGCACGCCAAGCGCTGGATTTGCCGGACACTGCGCCATTGCTGCTGTTTGTAGGCAACGATTTCGTCAAGAAAGGCTTACCCACCTTGTTGGAGGCGCTGGCGCAACTGAATTCAGACACCCACTTGGCCGTGGTCGGCAAGGCCGAAAGCCAACCCGAGATGCAACGCATGGCAGAGCGCTTGGGCGTGGCCCCGCGCGTGCATTTTCTGGGCAGCTTGTCGGATATGGAGCAAGCTTACCGTGCCGTCGATATGTTGGTGCACCCGACACTGGAAGACGCTTACGGCATGGTGGTATTGGAGGCTATGGCGCACGGACTTCCCGTCATAGTGAGCCCAACACCCTACGCCGGCATTGCGCGGGATTTGTCGAACGAACACGACGCATTGCTGCTGCAGGACCCGACAGATGCCAAAGAGCTTGTAGTCAAGATACGACGGGTTCTGGTGGATACGCCTTTTGCGGCAAAGCTGTCCGTTGATGCAGTGGCGTTTGCAGGTTCGCATTCGTGGCAAAAGGCAGCGTCCGGCTACGAAGCCTTGTACCAGGGTATTGCCAAGAAATTCAAGCAACGCTGGCTGGTCCTATCGCACGCCTTCAATATGGACGGCCGCGCCGCCAGTCAGACTATCACGGACAAGCTGCCCCATCTGGAGGCTGCTGGCATTGAGTTGGTGGTGCTGAGTGGCGTATCAGGCCGCAAGGACACACACTACGAACACTACCAGCTGTGGCCTGCGGGGCCCGCGGGTATTCGCTTTGAGCTGCGGCACGTGCTGCGCAAACATCTGAGCTCTGCCTGGATCTATCGCACGGGTATGGTGCTGCTGTCGATCCCGCTCTTGCCGTTCATGTTGATTGAGAAGCTGCTGCGGCCCATGGAGAGTTCCTGGTCCTGGTGGCTCAGCGCCTACCTCAAAGGGCGCGCGCTGGCCCGGCATCGCAAGTTCGATCTCATCTATTCCACCGGCGGTGCCTTTGCCGCCCATTTGGCAGGCTGCGCATTGAAACAGGCAATGGGGGTGCGATGGCTGGCCGAGGTGCATGACCCCCTTGTGATGCCGGGCAGCGCGCCAAGTACCGCGCAGGAGCGCATGCAGGCCGAAGTGGAGCGTCAGATTTGCACCAATGCAGACGTGGCCATCTGGTTTACCGAGCAAGCCCTGGCCAGCGCCAAACGTCGCCATCCGCAACTGGGCGAGCGCGGCAAGATGCTGCTTCCAGGCATTGACGCGCCATTCAAGGTATTGCCGCCCTATGTGCCGGGGCCCAAGATGGTCATAGGGCACTTCGGTTCTTTGTCGGCCACGCGCAACCTCTGGCCCATCATTTCTGCACTGGAGGCTTTGGTGTCCCAACGACCTGAGCTGCGCTCCGTGCTGGAACTGCAGCTCACCGGTGGGCCGTTGGACGCCGTGTCCCAAGCCGCTATCGCCCAATCTCCCGTGCGTGATCTGGTCCGCCACCTGGGCCGCATCGAGGCCGATCCCGTGTCTGGCTTGTCTGGGCGTGAACAAATTCTGCGACGTATGCGCAACGCCGATGTGCTGCTGCTGCTGCATGGGACCGAGCCCATTTGCGCTGAGTACATCCCGTCCAAGCTGTACGAATACCTGTGGATGCAGCGCCCGATCTTGGCCACGGTGCATGGCAATGCGCAAATGGCAGGGTTGTTGTGGGGGCAGGGGCATAGTGCAGTCGAGACCCTGACTGCTGGTGCCCAAGAGGCCTTGACTCTGGCTACCACGCAGTTGATTGGGCGCTGGGTAAGTGCCGGTCTGGCGGACAACGGGCTGCCCAGTCCCTATACCACGCAAGCTGCGGTCAGCCGGCTGTTGGGCGGACTGGCGGCGAGGGCAATCGCGTGAGCATTGCATACCGCTCCGATATCGATGGCCTGCGGGCCGTTGCCATTTTGACCGTGGTGGCCTTCCATGCCTTCCCGGAGGTATTTCCCGGCGGGTTTATCGGGGTCGATGTCTTCTTTGTGATTTCGGGCTTTCTGATCACCAGCATCCTCCAGCAAGAGATACAGGCTGGCCGCTGGAGCCTCGTGTCTTTTTATGCGCGGCGCATTCTGCGCATCTTTCCTGCGCTGGTTCTGGTGCTGTTCGCATGCTTGGTCGTGGGCTGGCATACCCTGCTGGCCCAGGAGTACATGCAGCTGGGTAAGCATCTGGGCTTGGGGGCGGCCTTTCTCTCGAATATTGGTTTGTGGTGGGAGGCGGGGTACTTTGACAAGGCGTCCGAGGCCAAGCCGCTGCTGCATTTGTGGTCGCTGGCGATCGAGGAACAGTTCTATATCGCCTGGCCCTTGTTGCTGTGGCTGATTTTGCGTAGCCGGCGCAGTGCCGCGCGCAGCGTTGCCGCACTGGCCGTTGTCTCTCTATTGCTCTCGATCTGGTGGGTCTGGAGCGATCAAACGCAGGCCTTTTATTCGCCTGCGAGCCGCGCCTGGGAACTGCTTGCGGGGGCGTGGCTCGCTCTGCAACCCCAGCGTTTGCAGTCCGCGCGGACCGTGGTGCGGGGCATGGCGGTTGCCGTCCTGTTGGGCGCCACGGTGTTACTGAATGCCAAAGTGCCGTTTCCTGGTGTGGTTGCGCTGCTGCCCGTGCTGGCTGCGATGGTGCTGATTGGGGTACCAGCCAAGTCGGATTGGACCGGAGGTCTATTGGGCCATCCGTGGATGGTGGCCCTGGGCAAGGTGAGCTACCCCTGGTATCTATGGCACTGGCCTTTGTTGAGCTTTGCCTACATCATCGAAAGTGGTCGGGCATCTGCAGGCCTACGCCTGGGGCTTGTGCTGGCGAGTCTGCTACTGGCGGCACTGACGTACCGACTCTGGGAACTGCCTCTGCGCAGATTGCCGCGCCGTCGGGTGATCAGTCTGTTGGTGGTGGCCATGGTCATTCTCGGTTTGCTGGGCAAGAACATATATGACCGCCATGGTCTGGAGCGCATACGCCACAAGAACCTCATTCAGCTCGATCAGGCTTCCGGCCAGGATTTCCTGGATTTTGAGAAGCAGGGGCTGATTACTGAGGCGAAATGTCAAAAGCCCTTCAAATTCCCCGAGCGGGAAGTTTGCCTGTTAGCCCATGCGGACAAACCGGTCAGTGCCGTGGTGCTGGGAGACAGCCATGCGGTGCATGCGTTTTGGGGCCTGACCAAGGCCTTCGATGCCCAAGGGCTGAACCTGGCCGTGCGCGGCAAAGGCGCCTGTGTTCCGGTGATGGCAACCAAGGCAAACGCCGGGATATCGGAGTGCGAGCGCCATATGGAAGCCACGTTGCGCGACATCGCCGGCGATGCCAAAGTGCGTGCGGTCGCGCTGGTGTTTCGAGGGCGCTATCTGACAGAACAGTCTTCTTCGCAGGAGCGCCAGGACTTTGAGCGCAAGCTCGATGCCACACTGGCATTGCTTCAATCTGCCGGCAAGCAGGTGTATTATTTTTTACCAGTGGTGGAGCCGGGCTTTGACCCGCGCCTGTGCATGGGCGCGCTGCCACTGGGACGCAAGCCACCGTATTCCTGTGTCATAGACAAACCGGCTGACGATGCCAAATCTGAAGTAGTGCGCGCGAGTGCAGCGCGTGTGCTCGCGCATTGGCCGCAGGTGCGTGTTGTGGACCCGAATACCATGCTGTGTCGTGAGGGGCATTGCCCCATCCTGCAGGACGGGCACAGCATTTTCAAAGATGACAATCATTTGTCCCAGGCCGGCTCCATGCGGCTGAGCGAGAGTTTGAACGCCGCCAATCATTAAGGACCACATGACGTTGAACCGATTTCAGAGGCTTTATCTTGCGCTGCTCCTGGCTTTTGCCGGTGTACTGTCCGTGTCGGGCACGATTGCCTTGCGTAATGTCTTGCACTTGGGCTTGCTGCTGCTGCTGGGCTACTTCGGCTTTGCGTGGCGCGCGGAGCGTGGGCGCATGGCCACACTGGCCGCCACGGTGCCGTTGCCAGTCTGGCTATGGTGCGCCTATCTCCTGCTGTTCCCCATAATTGCCCCGAACTCGGCCGGAGCATGGAGCAACATGATTGGCAAGGGCATGTGGGGCGAGTCCATGCTGACCTGGTTGCTCGCATGGGGAGCTTTTCTGATCCTCGGCACAAAGCGCTTGACGCTCTGGGTGCTTGCGCTGGTCAGCGCGGTGCCAGTGTTTATTCACCTGGGCCTTACGGCGCTGGCCTGGGCTGGCGTATTCCAACCCTCGTTTTATGAAGATCCGTCCTTGCGGGCGGCTGGCCGGTCGTTGTGGGAGGTGCTGCTGGATGTGTCCCTGGTACAGAACCCGTTTCAAGCCTTTCCCCTGGGATTCAGGGGCATAGAGCCCATGCATGGCAATTTGGGCTATCCGGCTTCCCAGGCTATGTGCATAGGTTTGGCAGTAATGTTGGCGGCCTTGCACCAAGGTAAGCACCGTAGGGCAATCCAGGCGGGAGCCCTGGTAGCGCTGTGCTTCGTGAGCGTCGTGATTGCGCAGTCACGTGCTGCAGCGTACTTTGAGCTGTTGATTCTGACGCTGGCCTGTGTGATCTATGCGGTGTTTGTGCGCGGGCAACGCGTACCGTTGCGGTTGGGGCGGGGAGTCCGTTTCATGATGGTGGGTGTCGGGGTACTGTGCCTTGTGTTTTTTTACCAGGTGGTCTCGCACAACCCGGTCTGGTACTCCATGGGGGACAAGGCAGCCATTGGTTTCCAGCTCGAAGCTCCCAAAGACTTATTGTGCGAAGGAATAACTCCTGCGACCGTTGAGTTTGTGCGTCAGCAGTATCCGGATAAGGATGCGGATTACATCCAGTCTCTAATCTCCGGGCTCATGGGGGACGGTGGCCGTGTCCTGCTGGCTCGGGTGGGTACGGAGCTGAGTATCCACAATCCTTGGGGCTGGAATGGCGGGCGTGATGCCTACCAGTACCGCATGGAGCAGCTCTGTGGCCATGTGCCGGTCATGATTTTTTCCCATGCGCACAATGCCTGGATCAATTTGATACTGGCCGTAGGCTGGGCCGGGGCCATTCTCTACGCTTGGGTGCTGTTGCAGTTCGCAAAGGCAGGCTGGAGTGAGTTGACGCAAGAGCAAACATGGCCAGCGGGCTTGGCGCTTCTGCTCCTGTCCGTCTTCTGGCTGTTGCGCGGTATGGTGGATGCCGTCTACCAGGAACACTATCTGGAGATGCAGGCTTTTTTCCTGCTCACGCTGTTCTTGCTGCTGCGCTCAAACAAACCAGTCTCGGAATAGCGGGTTGCGCTTGACAAATTGGTAGCGCCACTTTTCTTTGAATTGGCGCATCAGCGGGTTCTTGTAATACACGCCGGTTCCGCCACCCACGCCGCAAATGACGGGGGGCGGGCTCATAAGGCAACCCTGTAGCTGACTAGTCAGAAAGATATCCCTGAAGCTTTCTTCCAGGCCATAGCCCTCTTCGGCACGAATGGCCTCATGGGCGTGCAGAAAGTGCTTCCGATATTCCTGGACATCCATCGCGTAAAACCGCGTGTCGATGTATGCCAGCGTTGTCGCCTTGTGTGGCGAGAACACGTGGTCAAACACCCCCTTCATAAGCAGTCGCCCATTCCAGAGCTGCATACAGGCGCTGAAATTTTGCACCCAGAGCTTGGAGGTGCACTTGGCAAAGCAGCCAGCGGACTGGATCAGCAAGGAGCGCCCAATGGCATGGCGTACAATTTCACCTTCACCGTAGCCTCTGCCATGCTGCTTGACCAGCTCTACATTGTTCTGGAAATGTATGCACTCCACGGGACCGCCGCCGGGCAGCGTGGCGACCATAGGTCGGAAATCAAAGTCCGACCCGTCGCAAAGCACGAGCGGGTTACCTGGTGCGATCGCCCGCCACTGTTGTATGGACTCCAGCGCCAGTCGCATCCGCTCCGTGGGGTCCTGCAGCCGGACCCCTTTGTCATGGGCCACTACGCTTGAGGTCAGCAGTATCGGTATGTTGCGAGTACCGGAGGGCCTCATATCCTGCCCAGTTTGCGTCGTATTTTCCGGCCCACGCGAGAGAGCAGGTTGCCGCCTTCCGCGGGCCAATCCATCTCGCGTTCCCAAGCAGACTGGTAGATCACGCCGCAGTACAGTGTGGCCAGTTGTTTCTGGGTGATGCCCCGGCGCGTTTCCTGGTCCAACTGCCAACCATAGTGATAGACCTTGAAAAGCGCCTGGCAGGGGTGTAGAGGAATGGCCTGGTAGGCCAGCAACGACTCACCGTACCAGCGCGACTCAATCGGGGTTTGGGCAATAGCATCGGCAAAGCTCATGGCGCGTGGCTGCAGATAATTGTTGTCCAGCGATTCCCAGACTTTGCGGTGCCACACGAGAGGAAAAGGGCCAAAACTATAGCGACGGCCCCTGCGCCCAAACGTCTGCTGCATCAATGCTGCTTCGCGCACAAAGTCATCCACAATGCGGGGGCGATGATGCTGCATGGCACCCTCCAGCAGATCGTGCGCCTCGTCCAGCACCGTGTAGGGGTAGCCGTCAGGTGCCAGAAAATCCTCAGCAGTGAAGGGGCGTATGAAAACCGCATCGGAGTCCAGGCAGACATAAGCGTCAGTCAGCCCGAGCCGCCAGAACTCCGATTTCACGACCTGCTGGGCCACCGCTCCATGCATGCGTGCGACCTGTGCAGTATCGATGCGCGGAGAGGCCCGGAGAATACTCTCATCGGAAATCAGTTGAGCGGAGGTAGTACCCAGGTGTTCGCGAAAGAGTGCCAGCTCGGCCTCGGGTACGGACACAAAGATGGGAATCCGTGTCTCGTTGAAGCGCTCGATGGATTGCATCAGGCGGACGACGCGCCGCAAATCGATGCTATAGCTTTTGCAGTACAGCGCCAGTGGGCTCATGCACGCTTGTCCTCATACGCCGTGGCCACCTTCATGAAAAACTGCAAGGGGTTTGTGGCCCGCGCCACCATGATGCGGTTGAGCGCATAAGGGTTATCGCCCGCTTGCGCACGGCCCCGGCGTGTGCTCGTGGCCGTAACGTAGCCTGCAGCGCGTACCATGTCTTCGTGCTCGGGTTTGAACCAGCCATAGGGGTAGCAAAAGTGCCTGACCTCAGCCCCCAAGATTTGCTGGAGTTCATTCTTGGACTGCTCAATCTGTTGAACTGCCGCATCGTCGGCCAGCTCTTTGAGGTTGGCGTGGGTCTGCGTATGCGAGCCCACGTCCATTCCAGCGTCATGCCAGGCCAGCCAGTCCTTCTGCGTCATGAGCGGTTTCTGAGTTACTTTCCCAGCATCCCAAGCATTGGTGCCTCCCACCATGCTGCTGACCCCATAGCAAGTAGCCGTGAAGCCGTTGGCTTTCAGGGCGGGCAGGGCGTGGACCAGGTTGTTCTGGTAGCCATCGTCAAACGTGATCCCCACCACCTTGCCGTGCTTGTCTCCATGCAGATAGGGCTCCAGATCGCGCATGGACAGGCCTTTGTAGCCCATCAGGCGCAGCATGCGCATTTGCCAGGCAAATGAAGAAGGCGCCACGATGAGTCCTCGCAACGCAGTTCCACGTGGTGGCGGCTCGTCGATCTGGTGGTACATCAGTATCGGTATCTTCACACCTGCAACCTCTGCAGATTTGCGTAATAGCCGTTGCGCTGGATTAGGGATGCGTGGTCGCCTGACTCCACGATACGTCCCTGGTCCAGAACCACGATGAGGTCTGCTCGCTCGATGGTGCTGAGGCGGTGGGCGATGACCAAAGTGGTGCGGTTGCGCATGAGGGTGGCCAGGGCATCTTGCACCACGCGCTCCGACTCGGTGTCCAGGGCAGAAGTGGCTTCATCGAGTATCAGGATGGGCGCGTCCTTGAGCAGCGCACGTGCAATAGCGATACGCTGGCGTTGGCCGCCTGAGAGAGTCGCTCCATTTTCGCCAGTCAGCGAATCCAAGCCTCGTGGCATTTGGGAAATAAACTCCCAAGCATGGGCCGCAACTGCTGCCTCTTGCACTTTGGTGTCGTCGGCGCCGCGCGATTGGCCGAAGGCAATATTGGCACGAATGCTGTCATTGAGCAGAACGATGTCTTGGCTAACCAATGCGATGTGCTCACGAAGGTTGGTCAACGCCAGTGTGGCGATGTCGACACCGTCCACAGTGATGCGACCAGAGTCTGGTGTGTAAAAGCGAGGAATCAGTGCCGCCAGCGTGCTTTTCCCGCCGCCAGATGCGCCTACCAGGGCGATGGTCTGGCCGGGTTTTACCTGCAGGGTGATCTTGTCCAGTGCCAGCTTGTCGCTTCCGGGGTAGCGGAAGGTTACGTTTTCGAAGCGGATATCGCCCCTGCACTCTGGCAACCGGGCTTGGCCCGTATCGGCTTCCACCGGTGCATCCAGCACCCCAAAGACGCTCTCGCAAGCGGCCAAGCCCCGCTGCAGAATGGGGCTGATCGTTGTCAGCTGCTTGATCGGTGATATCAGCAATAGCATGGCGGTGATGAAGGAGACAAAGCCGCCGGCCGTATCCCCGGCCTGCCCCATGGACCGGCTCAAGGCCATGTAAATGATGAACGCAATGGCGATCGATGCCGTCATGTGCGTGATAGGGGTCAGGGCCGATGCGGGTACAGCCTCCTTCATCATGCTGCGACGAAAGCGCTCAGTGACGGCATGGAAGCGCTCCTTCTGCTGCGCCTGGCCACCATAGATCTTGATGACCTTGTTGGCCGCGGTGGTCTCTTCTACAGTGTGGGCCACGGCGCGCAGAGATTCCAGGCTGGCCTTGCTGGCCTTGCGTATGCGCCGACCAAAGCTCTGAATCAGAACAGCGATTACCGGTCCCACGGTCAGCGTAATCAAGGTCAGTTTCCAGTCCAGGTAGACCAGATAGGACAGCAGCGCGACGGCGGTCAGAGACTCACGAACTGCCGTCACCAACACGTTGGTGGCGGCCTGGTTGATGTTGTCCACGTCGTAGAGTAGGCGAGCAATCCATTGCGAGGCGGGCTGGGTATGAAAGATTTGTGTAGGGGCACTGAGCAACTTGTCGAACATGGTGCGGCGCAAATCGACCACCAGGCGCGTAGAAACCCAGGTCATGAGGTAGTTGGTCACGAAAGACAAAACACCACGGGCCAAGAACAACAACACAATGCTCGCGGGGATAAGCCACACCATCCGCGCGTCCGATGTGCGAAATCCGCTATCGAGCAAATGCTTCATGATGGCCGGAAACACTGGCTCCGTCGCCGCGGTAAACACCATGCAGAGCACTGCGATGGAGAACGCCCTCCAGTTGGGGCGCAGAAAGGCCAGCAGTCGCACGTACAGCGCGCGGTCCGCTTTAGTCATGCTTGGACAAGACGGGTTTGGTGGGCGAGCGCCAAGCATCGCCTTTTTGTATCTCCAGCGCCTTCACATAGCGGTAGAACGTACCCTCAAAATTCCCCAGCGCGATCACAAAGCCGGCCCAGCCGTCGAGGAACCCAAATTTGAAAAGATAGTGCTTCCAGAAAGCCCACTTGGCATGGAGCAAGGCCGACCATATAGAAATCTTCTTGTGCTTGATCTTCTCCGCACCCAGTGAGGAGTATCGATTGGCCTTGTGCATAACTTCAGCCATATTCTTGAACGGGAATTGCCAAATTGCGGCCTGCATGTGACCTATGGCTTTGGCGGAATGCAATACATATCCTTCGTGCACCGGCTTCTGGTCATAGACCAAGGCACCCTTGCGGAACAGCTGGGGTTGTCGGTAATTGGGATACCAACCCGAATGCCTGATCCAGCGACCCATGAAGAAATTTCTGCGTGGTGTCCAATACGCATCCAGAGCGTCATCACTTTGCGTCAATGCGCGAATTTCCTGCGCCGCCTCAGGGGTGCACCTTTCATCTGCGTCAAGGCTGAAGATCCAGGGGTGTGTACAGGCAGCAATTGCTTGGTTGCGTAAGTCGCCAAAGCCTTTGAACTCCACCTGCACCACCTTGGCTCCCAATTGTGTTGCCAGTTCGGCCGTCCCATCCGTGCTCCAGGAGTCCACCACAACGACCTCATCGGCCCAGCGTACGCTTTCGATGGCCGCGCGCACTTTTTCCGCCTCGTTGTAGGCAATGATGTAAACGGAAATCAGGGGCATGCGGGGTGATAACATCCAATTAAGTGTTGAACTTTCGTGCGTAATCCCGCTCACAAAGCGGGTTGAAAGTGCTTCTCGACACTCTCCGCGAAGGCGGCCTAGTCTATTCCAAAATGCCATTCTCCGAATTGATTTCAGTGGTGATCACCACCTACAACCGAAGTGACGCATTGTCGCTGGTGCTTGCAGGCCTGGCTCGCCAGACTGATCGACGGTTCGAAGTGGTGATCGCCGACGATGGCTCCACCGCAGATCATGTGGCCACAATTGCCGGCGCTGCAGAGACCGCGCAGTTTCCGGTAACCCATGTATGGCACCCGGATGTGGGTTTTACGGCAGCCGAGGTGCGCAACCTGGGCGTCGCAGCGGCGAAAGGAGCCTATCTCGTACTGCTGGATGGTGACTGCGTGCCTGAGGTAGATTTCATTGCCCGCCACCGCAATCTTCAGCAAATGGGATGTTTTATCAATGGCAGCCGGGTGTTGCTGAGCCCTTCCTTTACCAATAGCTTGCTGCTCAACCACAAGGCTCCCGTGGGGCATGCCTTTGGCTACTGGCTGGCCCGACGGTGGGCGGGAGATGCGAGCAAGCTCACAGGCGCGTTGCGCCTGCCAGATTTTGAACTTCGCAGGCAGCCAGCGTTTGCCTGGAAGGGCATTCGCAGTTGCAACATGGCAGTGTGGCGCACAGATTACGAGGCCGTCAACGGGTTTGATGAGACCTTTGTTGGCTGGGGGCATGAGGATGCAGACTTTGTGCTGCGGCTTCACAATGCGGGCCTGGTTCGCAAAAACGGCTTTTGCGCGACCGAGGTGTACCACTTGTGGCATCCAGAGTCAGACCGGAGCCGACAGGGCGTAAACGCCGACAAGGTACGTGAGCGTCAAAAGACGGGGCAGGTGCGCGCAACTGTTGGTTACCAAGAAAGTCTTGCAGCCAGCAATGCCGTCATTCGCAGTTGGGGATAATCGGAACACGATGCATAAATTTTTTCTGTCACTGATTGTTGGTTTTTTCAGCCTGCAGGCCTCGGCACAATTTCGCGTAGAAGTGTCAGGCGTGGGGCTTACGCAGCTACCCATTGCCATACCGGCGTTTCGCGGTGAAGACGCGGCGCCTCAAAAGTTGGCGGCCATCGTGATGGCGGATTTGGAGCGTAGTGGTCAGTTCCGCGGCACCGACAACGTGGCTGGTGCATGGGACGAGGCGTCGCGACCTGATGTGGCGCAGTGGCGCCAAAAAGGGGCGGATGCCTTGGTGGCCGGCAGCGTGACCCGGCTGGCCGATGGTCGCTATGACGTTCGCTTTCGGGTCTGGGACACCGTGCGCAACCAGGACCTCGGTGGTCAGAGCCATGCCGTGGCGGCGGGCGATTTGCGCTTGGCTGCTCACCGGGTGGCAGACTTTGTGTACGAAAAGCTGACCGGTGACAAGGGCATTTTCTCCACGCGTATCGCCTACGTCACCAAGGCGGGCACATCGTTCAATCTCTGGGTAGCCGACGCAGATGGTGAGAATCCCCAAAGCGCCCTCAATAGCTTGGAACCCGTGATTTCCCCTTCTTGGGCGCCCAATGGAAACCAGTTGGCCTACGTTTCATTTGAATCGCGCAAGCCGGTGGTCTATGTGCACGACGTAGGAACCGGCCGCCGCCGCCTGGTGGCCAACTTCAAAGGCTCCAACAGCGCTCCCGCCTGGTCGCCCGATGGCCGCACATTGGCGCTGACGCTGAGCCGTGATGGCGGTTCGCAGATTTATTTGATGGATGCCAACGGCGGAGAACCCAAACGCCTGGCACAGTCCACCGCCATCGACACCGAGCCAGTGTTTACCGGCGACGGAAAAACCATTTACTTTGTCAGTGACCGTGGCGGTTCACCGCAGATTTACCGTATGCCCGTCAGCGGTGGAAATCCAGAGCGTGTGACGTTCAATGGCACCTACAACATCTCTCCAGCTGTTAGCCCCGATGGCAAATGGTTGGCCTATGTGTCTCGCGTCAGCGGTGCGTTCAAGCTGCACATCATGGATCTGGCCAGTGGTACCGCCAACGCGATTACGGACACCAGTGCCGATGAAAATCCCAGCTTTTCACCCAACAGCCGTTTGGTGATTTATGCCACTTTGCAGCAGGGGCGTGAAGCCTTGATGACCACTACACTGGACGGAAAAATCAAGGCCCGACTGGCTGGCCAAAGTGGTGATATCCGGGAGCCCGACTGGGGTCCGGTGCAGAAGTAAACAGATTTAAACAAGGAGTATGGAATGAAGCGGATTTTTTTGGCAATGACAGTGGCGTTGGTTCTGAGTGCATGTGGCTCGGCTGTCAAATTGGATGACACGAAAGTCGAGGATCGCAAGGGCACTCCCGTTGTTGGGGGGACTACCGATGGTCAAGCTGGCACTGGCAACGTCTCTAATAGGGACGTAAAGAGCAATGACTTGACCGCGGATCAGCAGCGTGATGCCTTCATGAAATCCACGACGCGTACCGTGTACTTCGATTACGACAGCTTCGTCATCCGCTCCGAGTTCCAGTCCGTGATCGAGGCCCATGCCAAGTTCATCAAGGCCGACAAGTCCCGCAAGGTGACCTTGGAGGGCCATACCGACGAGCGCGGTGGTCGTGAATACAACCTGGCGCTAGGTCAAAAGCGTGCTGAAGCCGTGCGCAAGGCGCTGGTTTTGCAGGGCGTGGCAGACAGCCAACTGGAGGCGGTGAGCTTTGGCAAAGAAAAGCCTGCCGCCCTGGGTAACACAGAAGCGGCGATGGAGAAAAACCGCCGCGCTGAAATCAGCTACCGCTGAACAAACGCATGGCCTTCTCCGTCTTGAATTGCGCTCGCAATGCCACGGCATCGGCATTGCTGTTGCTGACATTGGGCACCGCCTTTGCGGGTCTTTTCGATGACGAAGAGGCTCGCCGGGCGATTCTGGACTTGCGGCAGAGGATAGATACTTTGCGTCAGGAGTCTGAGCAGAAGTTGGCGGAGGAAAGTCGCCGCGCAACGGAGGAGGCCGCACAGCTGCGCCGTAGCCTGGCAGACTTGCAAAATCAGCTGGAAGCCAGTCGGGCCGAGCTTGCCAAGCTGCGTGGTCAGGATGAGCAGATGGCCCGCGATTTGTCTGAAGTCCAGCGCAAGCAAAAGGACACCGGGCAAACCCTGGAAGACCGCTTGAGCAAATTGGAGCCGACGCGCGTCACCGCCGATGGTCGGGAGTTTCTGGCGCAACCCTCGGAAAAACGCGACTTTGACGCCGCCTTGGCGATCTTTCGCAGAGGTGAATTCAGCGCGGCCCAAGTGGCCTTCGTCGATTTTGTAAACCGCTATGGCCAGAGTGGCTACCGTCCCTCGGCTCTGTTCTGGTTGGGCAATGCCCAGTACGCCACCAAGGATTACAAGGAAGCGCAGGCCAATTTCCGCATACTGGTGCAGCAGGCTCCTGACCACATCCGTGTTCCAGAAGCCCTGCTGGCGATTGCCAATTGCCAATTGGAAATGAAGGACACCAAGGCTGCCCGAAAGACCCTGGAAGAACTGGTCTCGGGCTATCCCGGCACGGAAGCCGCCGCGGCGGGTAAAGACCGCTTGGCGCGCTTCAAATAGTCCCTTGTTGATGTCCGCCGAGACTCCTGCCTTGTTAGAGGGCGCCGACTTGGCGCGACGTTTCTCTGGCTTGGACCGTTTGCTGGGTTCTGATCCGGCGCAGCGGGTGCGGAACGCGCACATCATGGTGGTGGGCATTGGCGGCGTGGGCTCTTGGACGGCAGAGGCGTTGGCGCGTAGCGGGGTAGGGCGTATCAGCTTGGTGGACATGGACCACATCTCCGAGTCGAACATCAACCGCCAACTCCATGCGCTAACCGATACCGTGGGTATGGCCAAGATTGAGGCCATGCGCCAGCGCATCGCGTTGATCAACTCCATGTGTGAAGTGACTGGTGTGGACGCCTTTGTGGAGCCGGACAGTTGGCTGTCTCTGGTTGCATCGGGCGTCGATGGCGTGGTCGATGCGTGTGACCAAGTGCGTGCCAAGGCCGCCATGGCAGCCTGGGCCCGCCGCACCAAAACACCTTTTGTCTCTGTGGGCGCTGCCGGTGGAAAACGGCACGCCCATGCAGTAGACATTGCCGACCTCAGCGAAGTGACGCATGACCCCTTGCTGGCGCAACTGCGCTACCGCCTGCGCAAGGAGCATGGCGCGCCGAAGAATGGCAAGAAAATCCATGTTGCCTGCGTGTTCAGCAAGGAAGCGGTGGCTGCGCCTGATGCTTCATGCGACATGCAATCCGATGGTTCGCTGAACTGCCACGGCTATGGATCGCTGGTGACCGTGACTGCAACGTTTGGCATGTGCGCCGCAGGTTGGATGATTGACAAAATATCGCGTGAGTCTTCCAACGGCGAAATAAAACACGCTATAATCTGAGGCTTAGCGAAAGCGTGTAACTGAGTTGCAAGTTCTCGTAGGGACCATAGCTCAGTTGGTAGAGCAGCGGACTTTTAATCCGTTTGTCGTGGGTTCGACCCCCGCTGGTCCCACCAAGTTTTGACGATTTAAGGGAATTTAGCTCAGCTGGTAGAGCAGCGGACTCTTAATCCGTAGGTCGAGAGTTCGAATCTCTCAGTTCCCACCACTTCATTGTGGAATCTAAAAGCCCACTGTTGCAAAACAGTGGGCTTTTTCTTTGCCCTTTTAACGGGGAAAGGGCCTCAGCCCTCCATCTGCGTGGTCAGTGCCAGCCACTGTTCTTCCAAGGTTTGCAGCTCGCCATTCACGGCCTTCAGGCGCTTGCCGGTTTCAGCAATGACGGACGGGTGCGGGTTGGTGGAGAGCTTGCTTTCGAGCTCCGCGCCTTCGGTGTTCAGTGCGGCCATGCGCTCTTCAACCTGGGCGACTTCCTTCTTCAACTTGCGCAGCGCCTCGGGTGCGGGCCCCGTTTTGACGATCACCACGGGGGCCACAGCGACTGGTTTGATGGCCTCGGATTTGGCTTCTTCCTTGGCCAGCTCGCGTTGGCGCTTGGCTTCCTCGAGCAGGTAGCGCTGGTAGTCGTCCAGGTCGCCGTCAAATGGTTCCACTCCGCCGCGTGACACCATCCAGAACTCGTCGCACACCGAGCGCAAGAGCGCACGGTCGTGGCTCACCAGCATCACCGTGCCTTCGAACTCGTTGAGCGCCATGGCCAGCGCTTCGCGGGTTGCCAGGTCCAAGTGGTTGGTTGGCTCATCCAGCAGCAAAAGGTTGGGGCGCTGCCAGACGATCATGCACAGCACCAGGCGCGCTTTTTCGCCGCCACTCATGCTGCCCACGGCCTGCTTGACCATGTCGCCCCCGAAGTTGAAGGTGCCCAGGAAGCTGCGCAGGTCTTGCTCGCGCGTCTGCTGGCCGGCGATCTTGCCAGCGGCCGTCATCTCCCGCACCAGGCGGATCATGTGCTCCAGCGGCGACTCATCGGGTCGCAGCACGTCCAGCTCTTGCTGCGCGAAGTAGCCGATGTTCAGGCCTTTGCCTTCGGTGATCTCACCACCAATGGCCGCCAGATCGCGCGCCACCGTCTTTACCAGTGTGGACTTGCCCTGACCGTTGGCACCCAAAATGCCAATGCGCTGTCCGGCCAAGACCGATTTGCTGACGTTGTGCACGATGGTGGTGGGCGGTGTCCCCTTGGGGGCATCTTCGGGGGGTGGGTAGCCGAAGCTCACGCCACTCATCGATAGCATGGGGTTGGGCAGGTTGGCGGGTTCCTTGAACTCGAACGTGAAGTCCGCCTCGCTGAGCAGCGGTGCAATCTTCTCCATGCGGTCCAGCGCCTTGACCCGGCTCTGCGCCTGCTTGGCCTTGCTGGCCTTGGCCTTGAAGCGCGCAATGAACTTTTGCAGGTGGGCGATCTTGTCTTGCTGCTTGCTAAAGGCAGTCTGCTGCAGCGCCATCTGCTCCGAACGCAGGTCTTCGAACTTGCTGTAGTTGCCGCCGTAGCGCACCAGCTTGCCTGCGTCGATGTGCAGCGTCACGTTGGTCACGGCATCCAGAAATTCGCGGTCGTGGCTGATGACGACCATGGTGCCTTCGTACTTCTTGAGCCAGGCTTCCAGCCAGACCAAGGCGTCCAAATCCAAGTGGTTGGTAGGTTCATCCAGCAGCAGCAGGTCGCTGGGGCACATCAGGGCACGCGCCAGCTGCAGGCGCATGCGCCAGCCACCCGAAAAGCTGTTGACCGGTTTGTCCAGCTCGGTAGTTTTGAAGCCCAAACCCAGAATCAGCGCCTGGGCGCGGGCGGCGGCGTCGTATTCACCCGCATCCTGCAAGGCGGTGTAGGCGTGGGCCATGCGGTCGTAGTCGTCGGTGGCCTCGGCGGCCGCCACTTCGGCACGGGCGGCACCCAACTGGGTGTCGCCTTCGACCACAAAGTCGGTCGCGCCCTGGTCGGTCTCAGGCATGTCCTGGGCCACCTGGCCCATGCGCCATTGGGTGGGGATGTAGTACTCGCCAGCGTCCTCATGCAAGTTGCCGTTAAGCAGCGCAAACAGCGAGGACTTGCCAGCACCGTTGCGCCCCACCAGGCCGACCTTTTCGCCAGGGTTCAGGGTAACGGAAGCACTTTCCAGAAGCACCTTGGCGCTGCGGCGCAGGGTGACGTTTTTTAAGGTAATCATTCTTTAGGACTCAGCTATCTATTGATTCATTCAGGCGTTTCAGGCCTGGGGGTTGGCGAGGGCAGGTAGATGGGGACTCCGTTCTACGGCGCATCTCGTGGGCGAACACTTTGGGTTCGCAGTGGGTCACCATCCCAGCGGTGCACTTTTTTTTGCGCTCTAGGGAACCCCCTTCGTAGCAGCAGGCAAGGGGTAGGGGGCGCAGTGAGGTCAAGGAGGAGGCCGAAGGCCGGGGGACACGAACGGAGCTCCCCGCTCCTTGCCTGCTGAGGGCTCAGCACCGAAGCTCAGCACCAGGAGGCGCTAAAGCAACAAAGCCTCCTTGGTCACCAACAACACCTGTTCTTCACCCGCGCTGGTTTCCAGCCAGACCACTTCCAGCGCAGGAAAGGCCGCTTCAAAGAAGTCGCGTTCATTGCCGATTTCCAGCACCAGCACCCCCTCGGGCGCCATGTGCAGCGGAGCTTGCTGCAACAGGGTACGCACAAAGTCCATGCCATCGCCGCTACCGCCGGACTGGTTGCCATCCAGCGCAATGAAGGGCTCTGCCTTGTACTCAGCGGGCAGGGCGGCCATGCTCTGCGCGTTCACATACGGCGGGTTGCACAGGATCAGGTCAAATGGACCAGGCAGGGCGGCCAGGCCGTCAGACTCGACGAGCTGCATGCGGTCCTGCAGGCTGTGTTTGTCCACATTGATGCGGGCCACGGCCAGCGCATCCGCAGAAATGTCGGCACCGACCACGTCCACTTCTGGGTAGACCATGGCCGCCAGAATGCCCAGACTGCCGTTGCCCGTGCACAGGTCCAGCACACGGTGTGTGCTTTCCTTCAACCAGTAATCGATGCTGCCATCCATCAGCAGCTCGGCAATCAGCGAGCGCGGCACGATGACGCGCTCATCCACATAAAAGGGCACGCCCTGCAGCCACGCCTCGTTGGTCAGGTAGGCGGCCGGCTTGCGCGTGCTGATGCGTGCTCCTAAAAGCGTAGCTGCCCGCGCATATTCCTCGGGGGCTACAGGCCGATTTGACTCTGCATCGTCTGCGCCTAACGGTGTTTCCAGAGGCAGGCCCAGTGCGTGCAACACCAGCCAGGTGGCTTCGTCGCGTGCATTGGTGGTGCCGTGACCAAAAGAGACCTTGGCGTCGGTGAGCTGCTGGGTGGCCTGGGCCACCAGTTCCAACAGGGTCATGCCTGGGCCTGACGGTTCAGGTTGGCCAGCACCTGGCGGTAGATGTTCTTCAGCGGTTCAATATCCGCCACCGCCACAAACTCGTTGATCTTGTGGATGGTGGCGTTGGGCGGGCCCAGTTCAATCACCTGGGGGCAGACCTGAGCGATAAAGCGGCCATCGCTGGTGCCGCCGGTGGTGGACAGCTGGGTCTCGATACCGGTCTCGGATTTGATGGCGTCGCGCACCGCGTCTACCAGCGTACCGGGCGTGGTGAGAAATGGCAGGCCGCCTACGGTCCAGGCCAGGTCGTATTCCAGCTCGTGCTTTTCCAGCACGCTGGCCAGGCGCTTTTGCAGCGACTCGGGTGTGGACTCGGTGGAGAAGCGGAAGTTGAAGTCGATCACCACATGACCCGGAATCACATTGCTGGCGCCGGTGCCGCCGTGCATATTGCTGACCTGCCAGGTGGTGGGCGGGAAAAAGTCGTTGCCCCGGTCCCATTCGATGCCCACCAGCTCGGCCAAGGCGGGCGCGGCCAGGTGGATGGGGTTTTTGGCCAGGTGCGGGTAGGCAATGTGGCCCTGCACGCCCTTGACCGTGAGCTTGCCGCTCATGGTGCCGCGCCGGCCGTTCTTGATCATGTCGCCGGTGCGTTCCACCGAGGTGGGCTCGCCCACGATGCAGAAGTCCAACACCTCGCCACGCGCCTTCAGTGTGTTGCAGACCACCACGGTGCCGTCATTGGCGGGGCCTTCCTCGTCGCTGGTCAGCAGCAGAGCAATGTTCAGGTCGGGGTGTGGTGTGGCGGCCAAAAACTCTTCGATGGCCACCACAAACGCGGCCAACGAGGTCTTCATGTCGCTGGCGCCGCGGGCAAACAGCTTGCCGTCGCGGTGGGTGGGTACAAAGGGCGCACTGTCCCATTGCGCCAACGGGCCGGTAGGCACCACGTCGGTATGGCCGGCAAACACCAAAGTTTTTGCTACGCTTTTGCTAGCTGCTGGCGCAGTGTTGACGGGGGCTGCAGACCGTTTCGCCCATAAATTGGTGACGCGGAAGTCAGCTGGGCCACTTTCGATGGTCTCGCAGACAAAACCCAAGGGGGCCAGGCGTTGGGCAATCAGGTTCTGGCAGCCGCCATCCAGCGGGGTGACCGAAGCCATGGAAAGCAGCTGCTCGGTGAGCTGCAAAGTTTTCGTCATCAGTGCTTCACGTCCAGGGTAATTTCAGTGAAGGAGGCTTCTTCTTCCTCTTCCACCGCAGCGGCCGGCTTGGCGGCCTTGCTGAAATCGTTTTGCAGGCGCCACAACAGGTTGGTGGGCGAGTCGGCGTGGGACAGGCCCTCTTTGCGCTCGACCACGCCTTCGACAATCAGGCGAGCGATGTCGTGCTCAAACGTCTGCGAGCCCTCGGCCATGGACTTTTCCATGGCTTCCTTCACGCCCGAGAAGTCGCCTTTTTCAATCAGCTCGGCAATCAGCTTGGTGTTCAGCAGCACCTCGGCGGCCGGCGTGCGCATGCCTGCCATCGTGCGCAGCAGGCGCTGCGACACCACAGCGCGCAAGGCCGCAGCCAGGTCGCCCAGCATGGTGGAGCGCACTTCCACAGGGTAGAAGCTCAGAATCCGGTTCAGCGCCTGGTAGCTGTTGTTGGCGTGCATGGTGGCCAGACACAGGTGGCCCGACTGCGCATAGGCAATGGCCGCCGACATGGTTTCGCGGTCGCGGATTTCGCCAATCAGGATCACATCGGGCGCCTGGCGCAGTGCATTTTTCAGCGCCACTTGCAGGTTTTGCGTGTCGGTGCCGATTTCGCGCTGGTTGACGATGGATTTCTTGTTCTTGAACAAAAACTCCACCGGGTCTTCGATGGTCAGGATGTGGCCGGAGACGTTCTCGTTGCGGTAGTCCATCATGGACGCCAGCGTGGTGCTCTTGCCCGCTCCGGTCGCACCGACCATCAGTAGCAGGCCGCGCTTTTCCATGATCAGGTCGCCCAGAATCGGTGGCAGCTGCAGGTTCGCCAGGGTAGGAATGTCCACCGCGATATAGCGGATCACGGCGGCGATGGACCCCCGCTGGCGCATGGCGCTGACGCGGAATCGGCCCACCCCCGCCATGGGAAAGCCCACGTTCAGCTCCCCCTCGACGTCCAGCAGCGCCATCTGTTCGGGCGAAAGCACTTCGGCCAGCAGGTTTTTCGGCGCGTCGGCCGGCAGGACCTGGCTGTTGATCGGTACGCACTGGCCATTGATCTTGATCAGCGCGGGGGCGTGCGCGGACAAGTACACATCCGACGCCTTCTTGTCGCCCATTAGGCGAAGAATGCGCTCCATCGTTCCCGACGGTTGGGGCGTGGTGGTGGCCATGGCGTACCTCTCAGAACAGGTCTATGGGTTTAGTCGCGCTCAATCACGCAAGAGGTCGTTGAGCGAGGTCTTGGAGCGTGTCTGGGCGTCCACACGCTTGACGATGATGGCGGCGTACAGGCTGTACTTGCCGTCATTCTTGGGCAAGCTGCCGCTGATGACCACGGAGCCGGAAGGAATACGGCCGTAGGTCACGGTGTCGGTGGCACGGTCGTAAATCGGGGTACTTTGGCCGATGTACACGCCCATGGAGATCACCGAGTTTTCTTCCACGATCACGCCTTCGACTACTTCGGAGCGGGCGCCGATGAAGCAGTTGTCTTCAATGATGGTGGGGCCGGCCTGCATGGGTTCCAGCACGCCGCCAATGCCCACGCCGCCGGACAGGTGCACATGCTTGCCGATCTGCGCGCAGGAGCCCACAGTGGCCCAGGTGTCGACCATGGTGCCTTCGTCCACATACGAGCCGATGTTGCAGTAGGAAGGCATCAGGATCACGCCCTTGCCCTGGAAGCTGCCGCGGCGCGCCACGGCGGGCGGCACCACGCGCACACCGCTGGCCTTGAGGTCGGCTTCGGACATGCCGGAGAACTTGGTGCCCACCTTGTCGTAAAAGCCCAGGTCCCCAGATTGCACGATGGCGTTGTCCTTCAGGCGGAAGCTCAGCAGCACGGCCTTCTTGATCCACTGGTGGGTGGTCCACTGGCCCACGGCTTCACGCGTGGCCACGCGCAGGCGGCCGGCGTCGAGTTCGTTCAGCACATGCTCCACGGCATCGCTCACTTCGGCAGGTGCAGAGGCGACGGAGATGTTGGCGCGGTCTTCCCACGCGGCTTCGATAACGGTTTGCAGTTGTTGGCTCATAGGGCTTTTGAGAAGGGAAAAGTGGTTGAAAGACTCAGGAAACTCGGGATTTCACAAACTGGACGATGCGCTGCGCGGCTTCCACGCACTCTGCGGCTTCGGCCACCAGCGCCATGCGGATGCGCTGCGCGCCAGGGTTGCTGCCATGGGCCTCGCGGGCCAAGTAGCTTCCGGGCAAGACTGTCACATTGTAAAGAGCGAGCAGGTCGCGCGCGAAATCGGTGTCACTGCCCTCGACCTTGGCCCACAAATAAAAGCCCGCATCGGGCAGGGCCACGTCCATCACCTCGGCCAGCATGGGGGTCACCTGTGCAAACTTGTCGCGGTACTGCGCGCGGTTGTCCACCACGTGGGCCTCGTCATCCCAGGCGGCGGCGCTGGCGGTTTGCACCACCATGCTCATGGCGCTACCGTGGTAGGTGCGGTAGAGCAAAAACTGCTTGATGAGCTTGGCATCGCCCGCGCAAAAACCACTGCGCATGCCCGGCACATTGCTGCGCTTGGACAGGCTGGTGAAGGACACCAGGTTTTTAAAGTCGCTGCGGCCCAGCTTGGCAGCGGCTTCCAGGCCGCCCAGCGGCGGCTCATCGCGGAAATAGATCTCGCTGTAGCACTCGTCAGATGCAATCACAAAGCCGTATTGGTCGCTCAGCGCAAACAGTTTGGCCCATTCGGACAGCGGCATCACCGCGCCCGCGGGGTTGCCGGGGGAGCAGACATACAGCAGCTGGGTGCGTGCCCAGACGTCGGCCGGCACGCTGTCCCAATCCTGTGCAAAGTTGCGCGCCGGGTCAGAGGCTACAAAGTAAGGCTGCGCACCGCAGAGTAGGGCGGCGCCCTCGTAGATTTGGTAGAACGGGTTCGGGCACACCACCTGCACGGGGCCGCGCGCGTCGGCCTTCTCGGGGTTCACCACGGTCTGGGCAAAGGCAAACAGCGCTTCGCGCGAACCGTTGATGGGCAGCACTTGGGTGGCTGCGTCCAGCTGCAGGCCGTAGCGGCGCTCCAGCCAGCGCACCATGGCATTGCGCAGCTTGACGTCACCGGTGGTCGCCGGGTAGACCGACAGGCCGCCGTCCGCACTGCGGATGGCGTCGCAGTAGGCGTCTTTGATCAGGTCGGGGGTGGGGTGGCGGGGCTCGCCAATGCCCAAACTGATGGGGCGGTAGGCGGGGTTGGGGGTGATGGTGGAGAACAGCTGGCGCAGGCGTTCAAAGGGGTAGGCTTGCAGGCGCGACAAATTCGGGTTCATGGGGCGGCATTATCCCCTGAGTCCCCGGCGCATCCGGGCATAACGCGCCCCACGGCGCGTTAGCGTAGTGGCAGTTTTCAGGCTGTAACGTTTGCCCAGTGCTGCATAGCGGATACAGCACCTGCTACACAGTATCATCGGGGGCCATTCGTCAGTCACCGCTGACAAATTAATCCAATGAAATCAACTGCTTAGAGCAGATACCACCGATCCGTGCGCCTCAATTCCATCAAGTTATCCGGCTTCAAGTCCTTTGCGGAGCCCACCAACTTCCTGTTGCCGGGGCAACTGGTGGGCGTGGTGGGGCCCAACGGCTGCGGCAAATCCAACATCATGGATGCGGTGCGCTGGGTGCTGGGTGAGAGCAAGGCCAGCGAGTTGCGTGGCGAGTCCATGCAGGACGTGATCTTCAACGGCACCACCAGCCGCAAGCCGGCCAGCCGTGCCAGCGTGGAACTGGTGTTTGACAACGCCGACCACCGCGCCGGTGGCCAGTGGGGCCAGTTTGGTGAAATCGCGGTCAAGCGCGTGCTGACGCGCGATGGTGGGTCCAGCTACTTCATCAACAACCAGCCCGTGCGCCGCCGCGACGTGCAGGACGTGTTTCTGGGCACCGGCCTGGGGCCACGTGCCTACGCCATCATTGGCCAGGGCACGATTTCCCGCATCATCGAGTCCAAGCCCGAAGAACTGCGCCTGTTCCTCGAGGAAGCCGCGGGCGTTTCCAAATACAAAGAGCGCCGCCGCGAGACCGAAAACCGCTTGTCCGACACGCGGGAGAACCTGACCCGCGTGGAAGACATCCTGCGCGAGCTCAATGCCAACCTCGACAAGCTGGAGAAGCAAGCCGAGGTGGCGCAGAAGTACAACGCGCTGCAGGCCGAAGTCACGCAGAAGCAGCACCAGCAGTGGTTTTTGAAGCGCGCCGAGGCGCTGGCCGACCAGGCGAAGGTGCAATCCGAAGGCCTGGGCGCCGTCAACGCGCTGGAATCGCGCATGGCCGATCTGCGCCACATCGAAGCCGACCTGGAGACCGTGCGCCAGGCCCATTACGCGGCGGGTGACCAGGTGAACCAGGCCCAGGGCCTGCTGTACGAGGCCAGCACCGATGTGGGCCGCCTGGAAGCCGAAATCCGCTTCGTGGTGGAGGGCCGCCAGCGCGTGGAGCAGCGCCTGGTGACGCTGAAAGACCAGATCGCCGAATGGGCCGTGCGCCGCGATGATGCGCAGGCCGAGATTGAACGCCTGGCCGAATTGGCGGCCTTGGGCGAAGAACAAACCGAGCTGCTGGCCGCCCAGGTGGAAGAGCAGGCCATGCAGCTGCCCGACATGGAAGAGGCCGTGGCCAAAGCGCAGAGCGCGGCCAACGACCAGCGCGGCAGCGTAGTGCAGGTGCAGCAGCAGATCCAGGTGCTGGCCGCCGAGCAGCGCAGCATCGAAGAACAAAGCCGCCAGCTCAACACCCGCCGCGACCGCCTGATGACGGACCGCGACGCGCTGTCCGCACCCGACGAAGCCCGCCTGATCAGCCTGCAGGAGCAGCTGGAAGCCGCACAGGAAACGAACCAGATTGCCGAGGCCCGCTTGCACGAGCTGCAGGAGTCCGTGCCCCAACTGGACGAAGCCCGCCGCACCCAGCAGCAAACGGTGAACGACGAGTCGGCCAAGCAAGCGGACTTCTCGGCCCGGCTGGAGGCGCTGAAGGCCTTGCAAGAGAAGGTGAAGACCGACGGCAAGCTGCAACCCTGGCTGGCCAAGCATGGGCTGGACCACTTGCAGGGTCTGTCGACCCGCATCCACATCGAACAGGGCTGGGAAAACGCGCTGGAAGGCGCGTTGCGCGAACGCATGGGCGCGCTGGAAGTGTCGCGGCTGGACATGCTGCGTGCTTTTGCCGTGGATGCGCCGCCCGCCAAGCTCGCGTTTTACAGCCCCCCCTTGGCCGCTGCGCCTGAGCGCGCCAGCACCTTCCCCCGCTTGTCGGACCTGTTGCGCGTGAACGAAGCTGGCCAAAAGGCCGTGCTGACCGACTGGCTCCAAGGTTGCTACACCGCCAGCAACTTTGAGGATGCCCTGGCCCAGCGCGACAAGCTGCAAGCTGGTGAGAGCATTTATGTGAAGTCCGGCCACGTGGTGACCGCGCACGGTGTGAGCTTTTATGCCCAGGACAGCGAGCAGGCTGGCTTGCTGGCCCGCGCGCAGGAAATTGAGAACCTGGAAAAGCAGCTGCGCGCCCAGCAGCTGATCGCTGACGAATCCCGCGTGGCGCTGAGCCGCGCCGAGAGCGCCTACGCCGAGAGCGCCCAGCGCCTGGTGGGTGTGCGCCGCGAGGCTGCAGAAACCCAAAGCCGCGCGCACGAGCTGCAGGTGGAAACGCTGAGACTGTCCCAATTGCTGGAGCAAACCCGGGCTCGCAGCGCTCAGATTGAGGCCGATATGGCCGAGGTGGAGGCCCAGCTGGACGACCTTCAGGAACGCCGCGTGGAGGCCGAAGGCCGCTTCGAGTCGTTGGACATGCAGTTGGCCGACAGCCAGGAGCGCCACGCCCAGCTCGAAGAGCGCGTGATCGAAGGCCAGCGCAAGCTCGTGCAATGCCGCGAGCAGCAGCGGACGCTGGAGCGCCAGGCGCAAGAGGCCGTTTTTGCCCAGCGCAGCCTGCAAGCCCGCAACGCAGAACTCTCGCGTGCTATCGAAACTGCAGCACAGCAAACGCAGAATATTCTGTCCGAAGAGCAGCGCGCACAGGAAGAACTAACCCGCCTGACCGATGCCGCCGCCCAAGCTGGCCTGCAAAACGCGCTGGCCCTGAAGCTGGAGCGTGAACAGGCCCTGGGTGCCAAGCGCAGTGAATACGACGACCTGACCGCCAAGCTGCGCGCCAGCGATGAGCGCCGCATGCAGCTGGAGCGCGAGCTGGAGCCGCTGCGCCAACGCATCACCGAATTCCAACTGAAGGAGCAGGCCGCGCGCTTGGGCTTCGAGCAGTTTGAAGCCCAACTGGTGGATGCCCAAGCCGATCTGGAAGCCATTGAGCAGAGCATCAAGGATGGCAATGTGCGCCTGTTTGGCATGCAGGGGGACATCGACCGCCTGCACCGCGAGATTACGGCGCTGGGTGCCGTCAACCTGGCTGCGCTGGACGAACTGGCCGCGGCACGTGAGCGCAAGCAGTTCCTGGACATGCAGAACGTGGACCTGACCCAGGCCATGAACACGTTGGAGGACGCGATCCGCAAGATCGATGCCGAAACGCGGGAACTGCTGTCGGGCACCTTCGACCAAGTCAATATGCATTTTGGCCGCATGTTCCCCGAGCTGTTTGGTGGCGGCAATGCGCGCCTGGTGATTACCGGTGACGAGATTCTGGATTCGGGTGTGCAGGTGATTGCCCAGCCGCCCGGCAAGAAAAACCAGACCATCCACCTGCTGTCGGGTGGCGAGAAGGCGCTGACCGCGATTGCGCTGGTGTTTGCCATCTTCCAGCTGAACCCTGCACCGTTCTGTTTGCTGGACGAGGTGGACGCGCCGCTGGACGATGCCAACACCGAACGCTATGCCAAGCTGGTCTCCAGCATGAGCAAGGGCACGCAGTTTCTGTTCATCAGCCACAACAAGATCGCCATGGAAATGGCCGAGCAGCTGATCGGCGTGACCATGCAGGAGCAGGGCGTATCCCGTATCGTGGCCGTGGACATGGAGTCCGCCGTCACCCTGGCTGAACTGGCGTGAGTGCCAGCAACCCACACAAGACCTAACGATGAGCAACTTACAACTCGGACTGGCAATCGCAGGTGGCGTGGTGCTCGCCGGCGTGGTGGCGCACAGCGCCTGGACCTCGCGCCGCAACGCGCCGCGCCAGGCCCAGCCAGAGCCTGCGACCGACGACACATTGCCCACTACCGACCGCGAACCCACCCTGTCCGAGGGCGCGCTGGAAACGCCCGCGTTCACGCTGCCCCAGGCGCCGCGCCGCCCGGCGATGGACTCGCTGATCGACGTGATTGCCACGGTGGCGTTGGACCCTTCGGTCACCGCCGTGTCGGGCGAAGCCGCGTTGGCCGCCTTGCCCAGCACGCGCCGCGCCGGCACCAAGCCGTTCTCGGTAGAGGGCTACAACTTGGTCACGCTGGTATGGGAAGCGCCCGGCCTGGGCCAGCGCTACGGCGGTTTTCAGGCGGGCGTGCAATTGGCCAACCGCTCAGGCGCGCTCAATGAGATCGAATACTCCGAGTTCGTGGTGAAGACACAGGCTTTTGCCGATGCCATCAACGCAACCCCCGAATTTCCCGAAATGCTGGACGAGGTAGCGCGTGCGCGCGAGCTGGACCAGTTCGCCAGCGCGCACGACGCACAGCTGGGCTTCACCATCCGTGCGCGCAATGCGTCGTGGAGCCCCGGCTACATCCAGCAAAACGCGGCGCGCCTGGGCTTTGTGCCCGGCGTGATCCCCGGGCGCATGGTGCTGCCGTGCTCGGTGGACGGCCTGCCGCCGCTGCTGGTGTTGAGTTTTGATTCGCAAGCGGCGCTGGCCGAAGATCCAGCCCAATCTGCGATCCGCGACATCAGCCTGCACCTGGACGTGGCCCAGGTGGACCGTGCCGAGCAGCCGTTTGAACGCATGCGTGAAGCCGCCTCCGCCCTGGCCCATGCCATGGAGGGCGTGGTGACCGACGACAACGGCCAGCCGCTGGCTGCGCAGACCATGGACGTGATTGGCACCGAGCTGCAAACCCTGTACGACACGCTGGAGCAGCGTGACCTGGCCGCAGGATCGCCGCTGGCACGGCGTTTGTTCAGCTAACTTTTTTCTGGGTGGGTATGGCACCGCTGGACTTGTTTTCTTCCGAGCCGGCCACGCCGGACCTCACGCCCGAGTACGTGCGACTGCAGGCGCTGCGCGCGCAGTTGCACCACCATGCGCACCAGTACTACGTGCTGGACGCGCCCTCGATTCCCGATGCCGAATACGACCGCCTGTTCCAGGCGTTGCAGGCCACCGAGGCGGCGCACCCGGAGTGGGTGACACCCGATTCGCCCACCCAGCGTGTGGGCGGCAAGCCGCTGGACGCTTTTGCCACTGTGCGCCATATGGTGCCCATGCTGAGCATTCGCACCGAGACGGATACGGAGTCCACTGGCGCCCTGGCCTTTGACGCCCGCGTGCGCAAGGAGCTGGGCCTGGGTGAGGCCGATGCGCCCGTGGAGTACGTGGCCGAACTCAAGTTCGACGGCCTGGCCATGAGCCTGCGCTACGAACATGGCATGCTGGTGCAGGCCGCCACGCGCGGCGACGGTGAATACGGCGAAGACGTCACGCAGAACATCCGCACGATTGGCCAAATCCCCTTACGTCTTCCTAAGGGCGTGCCCGCCGTGCTGGAGGTCCGCGGCGAGGTGTACATGCGCCGCGATGACTTCGAGGCCATGAACGAGAAGCAGCGCGAGAAGGGGGAGAAGACCTTCGTGAACCCGCGCAACGCTGCCGCCGGCGCCGTGCGCCAGTTGGACCCCGGCATCGCGGCCCAGCGGCCCCTGAGCTTTTTTGCCTACGGCCTGGGTGAGGTGACAGCAGCGGAGCAGGGCGGGCCTGCGTTCGCCACCCATTACGCCATGCTGCAAACCCTCAAATCATGGGGATTTCCGGTTGCAGCCCTCGTGGATATTGCGCGAGGCGCTCCTGAATTAATAGCGTACCACCAACGTATCGGTGCGTCGCGTGACCAGTTGCCCTACGACATTGACGGTGTGGTCTACAAGGTCAACAGCCTGGCACTGCAACGCCAACTGGGCTTTGTGACGCGCGAACCACGCTGGGCCGTGGCGCACAAATACCCGGCGCAGGAGCAAATCACCAAGGTGCTGGGCATCGACGTGCAAGTGGGCCGCACCGGCAAGCTCACGCCTGTGGCGCGGCTCGACCCGGTGTTTGTGGGCGGCACCACAGTGTCGAACGCGACGCTGCACAACCTGTTTGAGCTGCGGCGCAAGCGGGTGCGCGTGGGGGACAGCGCCATCGTGCGCCGCGCGGGCGATGTGATTCCTGAAGTGGTGGGTGTTGTGAGCACCGGGCCACGCGCCAGCTATGTACCCAACTTCCGCATGCCCCGCACGTGTCCTATCTGCGGCAGTGATGTGGTGCGCGAAAAGACCGAGATGAACCACCGCTGTAGCGGCGGCCTGTTCTGCCCGGCCCAGCGCAAGCAGGCCATCCTGCACTACGCCCAGCGCCGTGCGGTGGAGGTGGAGGGCCTGGGCGAGAAGCTGGTGGACCAATTGGTGGAGAGCAACACCATCCGTACGCTGCCCGACCTCTACAAGCTGGGCCTGAGCACCCTGGCCGCACTGGACCGTATGGCTGAGAAGTCGGCGCAGAACATCGTTGCTGCGCTAGAAAAGTCCAAGCAAACCACGCTGCCACGGTTTCTGTTTGGCCTGGGTATTCGCCATGTGGGCGAGGCTACGGCCAAGGAACTGGTGCGCCACTTCGGCACCTTGGACGCCATCATGAGCGCCTCTGAAGAAGCCCTGACCGGTGTGAGCGATGTGGGGCCCATCGTTGCCAAAAGCCTGCACACCTTCTTTGCGCAGGAGTACAACCGCGAGGTGGTGGAACAGCTGCGCGCCTGCGGAGTGACGTGGACGGAGGGGGAACCCGCCGCGCAAGCGCCCAAGCCCCTGGCGGGCAAGACCTTTGTGCTGACCGGCACCTTCCCCACCCTGAGCCGTGACCAGGCCAAAGACCTGCTGGAAGCCGCCGGCGCCAAAGTGGCTGGTTCGGTCAGCAAAAAGACCAGCTACGTGGTCGCCGGGACGGAGGCGGGTAGCAAGCTGGACAAAGCGAATGAATTGGGTGTGCCCGTGCTGGACGAGGCCGCCATGCTGGAGATGCTGAAATGACAGTGCGCGATATTCTCAAAATGGGCGACCCACGCCTGCTGCGTGTGGCGCAACCGGTGGCTGAATTCGACACCGACGCGTTGCACCTGCTGATCACCGACATGCTGGACACCATGCGAGCTGTCAATGGCGCCGGCTTGGCTGCGCCGCAGATTGGGGTGGATCTGCAACTGGTCATCTTTGGCAGCAATGACCGCAACCCGCGCTATCCGGACCGGCCCACCGTGCCGCCCACAGTGCTCATCAATCCGGTGATCACCCCACTGGGCGAGGCCGAGGAAAGCGACTGGGAAGGCTGCCTGTCAGTACCCGGTCTGCGTGGCGTGGTGCCACGCTGGGCGCATATCCGCTACACGGGGTTTGACCAGTATGGCGACCCCATCGACCGCACGGTGGACGGCTTTCATGCGCGCGTGGTGCAGCACGAGTGCGACCACCTGATCGGCAAGCTCTACCCCATGCGGGTGCGGGACTTTGCCCAGTTTGGCTACACCGAGGTCCTGTTCCCCGGCATTGCGGCGACCGAGGACGACTGAGGGCCCCGGATGCACTACCAAAACCGTAGCTGCTCCCGCAGTGTCTACGCGGGTTAGGCCCCTATTTCGCTAGTCTTGCCTGCATCCCCTTATTTGCGTAAGGAGAGGGTGGCCCTGTCTGTACGACCGGGGTGTTTGGCGGTAAGCTGCTTTCAAAACAGCTGTCGTTGCATCGCCTCATGGTCAAAACCACGCGCCATCTTCTTGGGGGTTTGGGAATTGGTCCCCGGATCGTGGTGGCGTTCACCTTGGTGTTTGGGCTGATGGGCAGTGTGGGCCTGCTGCTCATGAAAAACAGCCTGTTGCCCACGTTCGATGGCATTGAGCGCCGCTTTGCACTGGACAGCGCCAAACGCGTGGTCAGCGGCTTTGACGAGCAAATGGCCGCCGTGAGTGCGCTGAACCACGACTGGGCCTTCTGGGACGAGCTGTACTTCCACCTGCTGCGCCCCGACAAGACGTTTGAGCGCAGCAATATCGGCAGCGCTGCCATGCTGACTTCCAACCTCAACGCCGTGCTGCTGCTGGACCGCCAGAACCAGATGGTGGGGTTTGGCGCCCGCGAACTCAGTGGCGGTGTGTTGCCTCGCGCACCAGACATGCTGGTGCCGCTGCTGCGCCGCTGGACCCACAAGCCACACAACCCCCAGGCCACGGAGTGCGGCCTGGCCTGGCTGCAGACCCGGCTGGCCGCTGTGTGTTGGACCCAGGTAGTGCACAGCGATGGCAGCGGCCCCAGTGCCGGCACGGTGGTGATGGCACGCGAGCTCGATGCCGCCACGCTGGCGGGCATCGCCCAAAATGCCGGGGCGGCCTTCACCCTGGACCCCACCGACGGCAGCGCCGAAGCTGCACCACAGGCACCGGCAGATGTTTGGAAACTCCCCGATTTCCATTTCTTGGCGCATGGCGACGTGGGGGTGCAGTACAGCCCCGCCACCATCACCCTGAAGTACCGACTGGAAGACCTGGAGGGCGACCCGCTGGCCTGGGTGCACATGCGCATGGAACGCAGCCTGATGGCGCAGGCGCAGCACGTGGTGACCGATGTGCTGTTCCAACTGGCGGCCGTGGCCCTGACCACCGGGCTGGTGCTGCTGCTGGCGGTGCACTGGTGGCTGGTGCGCCCGATTGCACGCCTGCATGCCGACGTGGTGGCGCTGAGCGCGTCGCGCCGCTGGGACAGCGTGCTGCGCTACGACCGCCCCGACGAGATTGGTGCACTCACACAGGGCGTGAACGAACTGCTAGGTGTGCTTCGCGCGCAGGTGGATGCGCTGGAAACCCTGTCCACCACTGACGCGCTCACTGGCATTGCCAACCGCAGGCTGTTTGACGAACGCATGAACCTGGAATTGGGGCGGCTGGCGCGGCGTGCGGCGCCGCTGTCACTGCTGTTGGTCGATGTGGACCACTTCAAGCTGTACAACGACCACTACGGCCACCCCAAAGGCGACGCAGTGCTCCAGCAGCTGGGCCGCTTGCTCCAGACCTGTGGTCGCCAACAGGATCTGGCCGCACGCCTCGGTGGTGAAGAGTTTGCCATGCTGCTGCCCGACACCGATGCCGCCGGGGCACGCGCACTGGCGGACAAAGTGATGGTGGCGTTAGAGGTACTGAACCTGGAGCATGTGCAGTCGCCTACCGCCACCACGCTGACCGTGAGCATTGGGGTGTCCACCTGGAACACCGTTCAGGGGGGTGGTGCGGCCGAGCTATTTGCCCAAGCGGACAAGGCGCTCTATGCCGCCAAGCACAGCGGACGCATGCGCACCTGTGTGTACGGCGCGCCCGACGTGCCTAGGCTTTGAGGGCGTCCAGGAGCTCGGTCTCGATCTCGATCTGCGCACGGTTGTGCTGCAGTTGCGGACCGTGAATCAGGAAGGTATCTTCCACCCGCTCGCCCAGCGTGGCCACCTTGGCCAGCTGCACTTCAATCTGGTGGCGCGCCAGCACGCGGGCCACGCTGTAGAGCAGACCCAGGCGGTCACTGGCCGAGATATTGAGCAGCCAGCGCTGTGCTTTTTCATCGGGCTTGAGCGACACGCGCGGCGCGATGGGGAAGCTCTTGACCCGGCGCGACACCCGGCCGCGGCTGGGGGCGGGGAGGGGGCCGGCCTCGGCAATGGCCTGCGCCAGGCCGCTCTCCAGCAGACTGGTCATCTCGCGGTAGTGCTCGTCCATGTCCGCGGTGGTCACGATCTGGAACGTGTCCAGCGCGTAGCCCTTGTTGGTGGTGTGGATGCGGGCATCCAGAATGCTGAAACCGCCTTGGTCAAAGTAGCCGCAGATGCGGGCAAACAGGTCGGTCTGGTCCTGCGTGTAGACCAGCACCTGCAGGCCCTCGCCCACGGGTGAGCGGCGCGCTCGCACGATGGGCAGTGCCGTTGCGACATGGCGCGACAGCTGCTTGGTGTGCCAGGCAATGTCGGCTGCGTCGTGGCGCATGAAATAGCTCACGTCCAGCGTGTCCCACAGCGGTTTGTGCGCCTCAAACGGCATGGCGTACAGCGCCACCATCACCAGGGCTTCGCGCTTGCGCAGTTCTACCTCGGCATCGGCATCCGGCGCGCGGCCGCCCAGGGCGCGGGCCGTGTACTTGTACAGGTCTTCCAGCAGCTTGCCCTTCCAGGCGTTCCACACCTTGGGACTGGTGCCGCGGATGTCGGCCACGGTCAGCAGGTACAGCGCGGTCAGGTAGCGCTCGTTGCCCACGCGCTTGGCAAAACCGGCAATGACCGCCGGGTCGGACAGGTCGGACTTCTGCGCAATGCGGCTCATGGTCAGGTGTTCGCCCACCAGGAATTCGATGAGTTGGGAATCCTCGGCCGCAATACCGTGCTGCTTGCAGAAGCGGCGTGCCTCCACAATGCCCAGCTCGGAATGGTCGCCACCACGGCCCTTGGCAATATCGTGGAACAGGGCGGCCACGTACAAAATCCAGGGCTTGTCCCAGCCAGAGGCCAGCTGCGAACAGAACGGGTACTCGTGCGCATGCTCCACCATAAAGAAGCGCCGCGCATTGCGCAGCACCATCAGGATGTGCTGGTCCACGGTGTACACATGGAACAGGTCGTGCTGCATCTGTCCCACGATCTTGCGGAACACCCAGAGGTAGCGGCCCAGCACCGAGGTCTGGTTCATGAGCCGCATGGCGTGGGTGATGCCTTCGGGCTGCTGCAGAATGCTCAGAAAGGCGGCGCGGTTCACCGGGTCGCTGCGGAACTTGGCATCCATCAGGTCGCGTGCGTTGTACAGCGCGCGCAGTGTGCGGGCCGACAGGCCCTTCACCCCCACGGTGGTCTGGTAGACCAGAAAGGTTTCCAGAATCGCGTGCGGGTTGCGGCGGTACAGGTCGTCGCTGACCACGTCGATCATGCCGGCCTTGTCGTTGAAATGGTCATTGATGCGCCGTGGCGCATGGGTGGAGGGGTTGAGCCGCTCCTCAATGTTCATCAACAAGATCTGGTTGAGCTGGGTCACCGCCTTGGCCGCCCAGTAGTAGCGCTTCATCAGCGCTTCGCTGGCGCGCACCATGTTGCGCCTGCTCGGGTCAGGTGCCAGGGTGATGTAGCCAAACGACTCGGCCACGGCCGTCTGCATATCAAAGATAAGGCGGTCTTCGCGGCGGTTGGCGATCAGGTGCAGGCGTGCGCGGATCAGCAGCAGCAGGGTCTCATTGCGCTGGATTTGTTTGACCTCAAAGTCAGTCGCCAGGCCGCTTGCGGCCAGGGCTTGCCAGTCGTCACCGTAGCCTGCAGCCTTGGCCACCCACAAGATCACCTGCAGGTCGCGCAGACCGCCGGGCGACTCCTTGCAGTTGGGTTCCAGTGAGTACGGCGTGTCTTCAAACTTGGTGTGGCGCTGGCGCATCTCCAGCGTCTTGGCCACAAAGAACGCCTTGGGGTCCATGGCCGCAAAAAAGGCCTGCTGGAATTGCGCCACCAGCACCTGGTTACCCGTGATCAGGCGGCACTCCAACAGCGCGGTTTGCACCGTCACATCCTTGTCGGCCTCGGCCAGGCAGTCGCCCAGGGTGCGCACGCTGGAGCCAATTTCGAGGCCCACGTCCCAGCAACTGCCAATGAAGGCTTCAATCTTCTGCTGCAAGGCCGGATCAAATTCGGGCGACTGGCCATCGGGCAGCAGCACCAGCACGTCCACGTCTGAATGCGGGAACAGCTCGCCGCGGCCAAAACCGCCCACGGCCAGCAGCGCATAGGGCTCGCCCAGACCGGCGTGCTGCCATAGGCGCACCAGCACGCTGTCGGTGAGCTGGGCCATGCGCTGCAGCACCTTGCGCACGGCGCGGCCGGTGGACTGGGGGGTTGCAATGGTTTGCAACAACTGCGCTTTGTGCGCGCGGTACTCGGCGCGCAGGGCCTGCAGTTCAATCATGGGTGCGTGGGAGGTTGAAAAACTCAGGCCGCCACAAAGGCCGGTGTGGCCGGGCTGCCGCTTGAGAGCGTCAGCACCTCGTAACCGGTGGGCGTCACCAGCACGGTGTGCTCCCACTGGGCAGAGAGCGAACGGTCTTTGGTCACGATGGTCCAGCCGTCTTTTTCGGGGCCGTCCTTGATGTCCTTGCCACCGGCGTTGATCATGGGCTCGATGGTGAAGGTCATGCCCTCGACCAGCTTCTCCAGCGTGCCGGGGCGACCGTAGTGCAGCACCTGCGGCTCTTCGTGGAAGATGCGGCCGATGCCGTGGCCGCAGAACTCGCGCACCACGCTAAAGCCCTGGCCTTCGGCAAATTTCTGGATCGCATGGCCAATATCGCCCAGATGGATGCCTGGCTTGACCATCTTGATGCCGTGCCACATGGCGTCGTAGGTGATGGCGCACAGGCGCTTGGCCGCAATCGAGACCTCCCCCACCATGAACATGCGGCTGGTGTCGCCATGCCAGCCGTCCTTAATGACGGTGACGTCGATGTTGACGATGTCACCCTTCTTGAGCTGCTTGTCGTTGGGGATGCCGTGGCAGACCTGGTGGTTGACCGAGGTGCAGATGGACTTGGGGTAGGGGATGTTGCCGCCGCCGGTGTAGTTCAGCGGGGCGGGGATGCCGCCTTGCACCTGGGTGATGTAGTCGTACGCCAGTTTGTCGAGCGCGTTGGTGGTGACGCCGGGCTGGACGAAGGGGGTGAGGTAGTCCAGAACTTCGGAGGCCAGCTTGCCCGCCACGCGCATGCCTGCGACGCCGTCAGCGTCTTTGTAGGTGATAGTCATGGGACTAGATTATCCCAGACACCATGCAGACGCGCTGGTGGCCTCAGCTGCCCAGCGGGGCGGGCATGGTCAAGGGGGTTTTGCGGCGCGGCACCAGGCCGTCGTCCAGCAGGCGCTCCATGCGTTCAAACACCTCCATGCGGGAAAACGGCTTCTTCATGAAGTCGTCGGCCCCAATGGCGCTGCCAAAAAATTGCTCAGTGGCCTGCTCGTTGCCGCTGATCATGATGACCGGGATATTGCGCGTCAGCGGGTTGCGGCGCAGCACGCGCAGGGCCGAAAAGCCATTCATCTTGGGCAGCACGATGTCCAGAAAAATCAGGTCGGGCGGGTCGGCCAGCACCATTTCCAGGCCCACCTCGGCGCTGGCGGCTACGCGCACGTCCAGACCGATGGATTGCAGGATCTTGCGCAGCGCGGCACATACCGTGGCCGAGTCGTCCACCACCACGATGCGCAGGTCGGGCCGGGCGTTGAGCCGGGGGCGCAGACGGCGCTCGGGCAACTGGCCTGTGGGGTCCACGATGGGCAAAGGCTCGGCCGCGGCACCGGGTGCATTGAAAATACTGCGGAATTTGGAAAAAATCGCCACCAACGAAGCTCCATTTTGGTCATCAGGCCCCATGGCCCATAGCAAATTGTGCGCCTAGTCGCCCCCACCGACGGGCAAAGGGGCCGCCGCACAGCCAGTTAAAATCGCCGCTCACCCATCCCGCCCCTCATCCGAATCCACACTGTGACCCTGCACATCACTTCTTTCGAAGGCGGCAACGCCCTGAGCAACTTCCGCGTTCAACAGCTTTTGCCGCTTCTGCAGGGCGTGCATGACAAGATTTCGGGCATTTCTGCCCGATTTGTACATCTGGTGGCCACAGAAACTCCGCTGGATGCGACCCTGGCCACCAAGTTGGCCGCCTTGCTGACCTATGGCGACCCCTACGCCGGTCCGGTGGACGGCGCGAGCATCGTGGTCAGCCCCCGTTTTGGCACCGTGAGCCCCTGGGCTTCCAAGGCGACCGACATTGCGCACAACTGCGGCTTTGCCGTCAAACGCATTGAGCGCTTGGTCGAATACCGCCTCACGCTGAAAAACGGCCTGATCTCCAAGACGGCCCTGACACCCGAAGAGTTGCAAAAAGTCGCCGCGCTCCTCCACGACCGCATGACCGAAAGCGCCATGCTGGACCGCGCCCAGGCGCAGGAGCTGTTCAACGCCTTGCAGCCCGCGCCCATGGACCATGTGGACGTGTTGGGCGGGGGCAAGGACGCGCTGGTCAAGGCCAACACCCAGTTCGGCCTGGCCCTGGCGGCCGACGAGATCGACTACCTGGTCAACGCCTTCACCACGCTGGGCCGCAACCCCACCGACGTGGAACTGATGATGTTCGCGCAGGCCAATAGCGAGCACTGCCGCCACAAGATTTTCAACGCCCAGTTCACGATCGACGGCGTGGCGCAGGACAAGAGCATGTTCGGCATGATCCGCAACACGCACCAGTTGGCCCCCCAGTACATGCTGGTGGCGTATTCCGACAATGCCTCCGTCATGGAGGGTGTGCAGGTCGAGCGTTTTGTAGCCAAATCCGCCTCTAGCCCTCGTGAAATATGCGCGCCCAGCTATGAAAAGCGTAGCGAGACCAACCACATTCTGATGAAGGTGGAGACCCACAACCACCCGACAGCGATCTCCCCATTCCCCGGGGCCTCCACCGGCGCGGGCGGTGAAATCCGAGACGAAGGTGCGACCGGCCGGGGCTCCAAGCCCAAGGCGGGCCTGACCGGCTTTACCGTCTCCAAGCTCTGGGGCAGCACGATAGGCAAGCCTGAGCACATCGCCAGCCCGCTGCAGATCATGGTCGAAGGCCCCTTGGGCGGCGCGGCGTTCAACAATGAATTTGGTCGCCCCAATTTGCTGGGCTACTTCCGCGAATACGAGCAGACCGTGACCAGCGATGTGGACACCGTGGCACGCGGTTACCACAAGCCCATCATGATCGCGGGCGGCCTGGGCATCATCGACGCAGGCCAGACACACAAGATCGAATTCCCCGCCGGAAGCTTGCTGATCCAGTTGGGCGGCCCCGGCATGCGCATCGGCATGGGCGGCAGCGCGGCCAGCTCCATGGCCACGGGTGCGAATGCGGCCGAGCTGGACTTCGACTCCGTGCAGCGCGGCAACCCCGAGATCGAGCGCCGTGCGCAAGAGGTGATCAACCAGTGCTGGATGCAGGGTGACAAGAATCCGATTCTGGCGATCCACGATGTGGGCGCGGGGGGCTTGAGTAACGCCTTCCCCGAACTGACGAATGACGCGGGCCGCGGTGCCCGCTTTGATTTGCGCGCCGTGAAGCTCGAAGAGTCCGGCATGGCACCCAAGGAAATCTGGTGCAACGAAAGCCAGGAGCGCTATGTGATGGCGATTGCGCCCGAGTCGCTAGAGCAATTCAAAGCGCTGTGCCAGCGCGAGCGCTGCCCGTTTGCCGTGATTGGCGTGGCGACGGAAGAGCGCCAACTGCAACTGGTGGATGAAGGCGCCGAGTCGCCCGTCGATATGCCCATGAACGTGTTGCTGGGCAAGCCGCCCAAGATGCACCGCGACGTCAAAACCGTGGCGCGTATGTTCAAGCCGCTGGACCTGACCGGTGTGGACTTGCAAAAAGCCGTCATCGACGTGCTGGCGCATCCCACCGTGGCGTCCAAACGCTTCCTGATCACGATTGGTGACCGCACCGTCGGTGGCCTGACACACCGCGACCAGATGGTTGGCCCCTGGCAAGTGCCGGTGGCCGATTGCGCCGTCACGCTGGCCGACTTCAAGGGCTTTGCGGGTGAAGCCATGTCCATGGGCGAGCGCACGCCGCTGGCTGCACTCAATGCCCCCGCATCCGGCCGTATGGCCGTGGCCGAGGCGATCACCAATCTGCTGGCCGCGCCGATTGAGCTGCCGCGCGTCAAGCTGTCGGCCAACTGGATGGCGGCTTGCGGCGAAGCCGGCGAAGACGCGGCGCTGTACGCCACCGTCAAGGCTGTGGGCATGGAGCTGTGCCCAGCCCTGGGCATTTCCATTCCCGTGGGCAAGGACTCGTTGTCCATGCGCACGCAGTGGAAGGACGAGGGCGCGGACAAGAAAGTCACGTCCCCCGTGTCCCTGATCGTGAGCGGCTTCGCCACGCTGCAGGACGTGCGCGGCACGCTGACACCGCAATTGAACGCCACCGATGACACCACCCTGGTTTTGATCGACTTGGGCAAGGGCCAGCACCGCATGGCCGCTAGCATCCTGGCGCAAACGCTGGAGCAGACTGGCGACACCGTGCCCGACCTGGATGACGCGAAAGACCTGATCAACCTGGTCAACGCCGTGAATGCTTTGCGCGCCAAGGGCCAAGTGCTGGCATACCACGACCGCGGCGACGGCGGCCTGCTGGCGACCGTGGCCGAGATGGCCTTTGCCGGCCGCGTCGGCGTGGCGCTCAATGTGGACATGCTGGTCACCGAGGGCGACGGCATTTCCGACAGCCGCATGGACGTGGGCGACAGCAAAAATTGGGCAGGGCAGGTGGGTGCCCGCCGTGAGGAGCTCACGCTCAAGGCGCTGTTCAATGAAGAGCTGGGCGTGGTGTTGCAGGTGCGCACCGCAGAGCGCTCAGACGTCATGGCGACGCTGCGCGAACACGGCCTGTCCAAGTTCAGCCATTTCATTGGCAAGACACGCCCCGCCACCGACGCGATTGCCGCCGGCAAGGGCGAGCTGCAGATCTGGCGCGACGCCAAGAGCATCTTCAGCGCCACGCTGGCCAATCTGCACCAGGTGTGGGACGCCGTGAGTTGGAAGATTGCCCAGCAGCGCGACAACCCCGTGTGTGCTGATGCCGAGCACGCCGCAGCAGGTGCCGAGAACGACCCCGGCCTGCACATTTACCTGCCAAACAGTGTGCTAGCCCTCGTGGAATCTGCGCAAGCAGCTCCTAAAAACGTAGCACCTGCCATCCTGAGCAGCCGCCCCAAGGTGGCCGTGCTGCGCGAGCAGGGCGTCAACTCGCATGTGGAAATGGCCTACACTTTCACCGAAGCCGGCTTTGAGGCCTATGACGTGCACATGACGGACCTGCAGACCGGCCGGGCCAAGCTGGCTGACTTCAAGGGTGTCGTGGCCTGCGGCGGCTTCAGCTATGGCGACACGCTGGGTGCCGGCATTGGCTGGGCACGCAGCATCACGTTCAACGACGTGCTATCCGACCAGTTCAAGGCCTTCTTTGCCCGCCAAGACACCTTTGGTCTGGGCGTGTGCAACGGCTGCCAGATGTTTGCCGAGCTGGCCGACATCATCCCAGGCGCGCAAGACTGGCCGCGCTTCACTACCAACCAGAGCGAGCGCTTTGAGGCCCGCCTCTCGCTGGTGGAAGTGCTGGAGTCGCCCAGCTTGTTTTTCAAGGACCTGGCCGGCATGCGCCTGCCGATCGCCGTGGCCCACGGCGAAGGCTTTGCCAACTTCAAGTACCGCGGCAACGCCGACAAGGCCATTGCGGCGATGCGCTACGTGGACAACAGCGGCGCGGCCACCGAGGCCTACCCGTTTAACCCCAACGGCAGCCCCGGCGGGCTGACCGCGGTGACTACGGCCGACGGCCGCTTCACCGCCATGATGCCCCACCCCGAGCGTGTGTTCCGCAATGTGCAGATGAGCTGGACCAACCTGGACCAGAACGCCCACAGCCCGTGGATGCAGCTCTGGCACAACGCGCGCAAGTGGGTGAGCTAAGCGCGTAGCAGCGTGCGGCTCTCCCGCTTGTTTCAGCCGCGCAAGCCAGCCTTTTGGCTGATGCTGGGGCTGAACCTGCTCTCCAGCGTACTGGCTTGGGTGGCACAGACCCAGCCACTGAGCGCGCTGGGGCAGACGCTGGTGGCCGTATTTGCCATTGGCAACGGCCTGCTGGGCCTGCGGTTGGCGTGGCGGCTGGTCACTGCGCGCGACTAGCATATTTTTTGCGCCTTGGCTTGGCGCGGCGGAATGTGGGGAGCCGGCTCCGTGAATTGGCGCCCGCTCCCTTGCCTTTTGGCGAAGCCGCCCAAAATACTTGCCATAGCAACTATTTTGAGGTTTCCCCCATGTCCGACTTGATCAACAAACTGCAATGGCGCTACGCCACCAAGAAGTTCAACCCCGCCAAAGTGGTGCCCCAAGAGAAGGTGGACCGCATTTTGGAAGCCGTGCGCCTGACCGCCACCTCCAGCGGCCTGCAGCCCTACGAAGTGTTTGTGGTGACCAGCAAAGAGGTGCGTGAGCGCATCAAGCCCATCGCCTGGAACCAGGAACAAGTGACGGACAGCTCGCACCTGCTGGTTTTCGCCGCCTGGGACAACTACACCGCTGACCGCATCAACGCCATGTTTGACCTGGTGAACGCCGAGCGTGGCATCAAGAACGAAGGCTGGGAAAACTACCGCCAGATGCTCCTGGGCACTTACCCCCAGCGCGATGCCGAAGTGAACTACCAACACGCTGCGCGCCAAGCCTACATTGGCCTGGGCACCGCCCTGATTGCAGCGGCCGAAGAGCAGGTAGACGCCACACCCATGGAAGGTTTCGACCCCAAGGCCCTGGACGACATCCTGGGCCTGAAAGAACGTGGCCTGCGCAGCGTGGCGATCTTGCCCCTGGGCTACCGCGCCGAAGAAGGCGACTGGCTGGTGAACCTGAAAAAGGTACGCCGCCCCCGCGAACAGTTCATCACCGAAGTGGCCTGAGGCGCCGCGGAGTTCTGACCCCAAAGGGCTGGTATTTACCAGCCCTTTTTTCTTGCGCGCCGCCCTGGGGCCTGCGGTGACTTAGTCAACTTTTTCACCTTTTCAAGGGATAAATTCTTTCCAGAAACAGTTTGTTGCAATTCACGCGTGCGGCTCTCCGGGCCGCTGTGGGGCGCTGGCTAAGCTTGCGCGCGGCATGAGACACCAGCTCGGGGTCTGCCAATTTTTATCCGAAGCGTAAGGGAGAACATGATGACAAAAACAGCCGGCCAATGGGCCTTGGTATGGGCGATGGGCGCGAGTCTGGTGGGCGCGGCCCATGCGGCCGAGCCCGATGTGGGTGGCATTCGCCTGGGCATGGATGCGCAGGAAGCGCTGAACATTGCCAACACCGATATGCAAAACAAGGTGTATGTGAGCGCCGCCAAAATGACGCTGCGGCTGACCATTGATGGCAAAACCGGTTCGTTCGACAACTACACCTTCAATCCCAAGTTCAACAACACAAGCAAAAACCTGAATTTCAGTATTTCGCCGCTGACCAACAAGGTCTGGGCGATTACCAAGAATGAATACCCCGCGGGTGACCGTCCGGCGTTGAAGGCCATTGCGGATGCCGCGGCCAAGTACGGCAAGCAGGACCCGGCCAGCATCAAGGTTACCGGGTACAGCCAGCACTGGATGTACGACAAGGGCGGCAAAGAAATTGAATGGGTCAATGTCTACGACAAGCCCCGCAATGGCAACTGCTTTGAATCGCTGAAGGACTACTTCGTCAGTGGCAACGGTGGCTTGACCGGTTATCTGTACTACCCCGTAGGTCCCACGCCCGCTTGCACCACGATCTACAGCGTGTCCGCGAAGTCCAGCAAACAAGATGGTCTGGCGGACCAGTTTTCATCCTTTGCCATGGACGTGAGCGCGTTTGCGGATTGGTACAAGGTGCTGGACACCCAGCGCAACAAGGCGCTGGAAGACGAAAAAAGCCGCGCAGCTAAACCCGCACTCTGAGGAGCCCACACCATGTTCTTTTTTTCCAGATTGCGGTTGTCCGCGCTGGGCCTGATGGTCGCTCTGCTCACTGCCTTCCCCGCCCAGGCGGACATCAAAAGCGTGAGCGCAGAAGTGGCCAAGCTCTACAGCAATGGCCGCGTCAGCGAGACCATCTTCCAGGACCTGTACCGCATTGACTTCGGCCCCAACTCGGCCCCGTATTACGTGAGCGAGTCCGTGAGCTTGATTCTGCAAACAGACGGGACCCAGATCACCCAGTGGACCCAGCCGGTCAACAAACCCACCCCGATCAGCGATGAGGAGAAAAGTGGCGTGCTCAACGCCATCCTCCACAACATCCGCTTTGACAAGCTGATCCAGCTCAAGCGGGGCAAGGGCACGAACCGTATCCTGCTGCTGTCTGCGTACGACTGCCCGTTCTGTATCAAACTGGAGCGCATGCTGGAGAGCGCGGGGGACAAGGTGGACGCCACTTTCTACATCGTTCCCGCCACGCTGAACCCCAGCGACAAGGCCCGTCAGGACAAGGTGCACAACATCTGGTGCGCGAATGACAATGCCGAGACGTGGCACCAAGGCTTGGTCACGGCAAGCCAACAATATCCGGCAGGCAATACCAGCCCCGGTTGCACCTGGGGTGACCTGGACCGGCGGGACATGGCCATCCTGCTGCGTAGCCTGGGAACGAAGCAGATTGGTTATCCCTTCATGGTGCCGGACAACGGGCAGCCCATGGTGGCCGCGCAGGATCTACCCGTATTTCTCGAGCAGATCAAGACTGGGGCAGAAAAGCAGTTTTGGGCCCCCAAGTACCGCGCGGTCTTCCCCGTGGCGGAGTACGCGCAGTTCCGTGCCGACAAGGCGGGGCCGCGCGGCTGGTACAAGTAGCCAGGGTTCAGGTGACGGACAGCCGCTTGTTGACATCCAGCAGGCGGCTGGCCAGCACCGCACCCAGGGCCTGGCTCAGCGCCAGGGCCACCGTGGGGTGCTCATGGGCCAGCGCCGCGAACTGGGCGAGCTCCATTTCCCACACCTTGCAGTCGCTGTAGGCAGCCACCGACGCATTGCGCGGCAGGCCAGAGAAAAACCCGCCTTCCCCGACCACGGTGCCCGGTCCCAGGATGGCCAGGTGCACCAAGCCGGTATCGGTCTTCATGTCCACCTTCAGGTCGCCCGCTTCCAGAAAATACAGGGAGCGTTCCCGTGCGCCTTGGGCAATCAGCAGTTGGCCGCGTTGCAGTGCGGCGGGCCGCACGTACAGAGTGAGCACGCTCCAGCGGTAACCCTCCAGAAACTTGCCCAGCGTGCCTTCGCCGGCGTTGCGGGCAATGGCCGCCACCAGGGGGGTGACATCGTGGGGGCTGTGCGCAGAACTGGACGTGGCCATGGCAGTTTCTCCTTGCGAACGACAGGCGTCGCCGCATGCATAGGTTACCCAGTTATGTCCCGCACTGTCCAGCGCTTCCCGTCAGGCTGATTCCAGCCTGTACACTGCGGCGCTTCCCATGTCCAAAGCACTCCCCACCCATTGGCCCAGCGTGATCACGCTGTGGCTGTGCGGCATTGTTGCCGCCATGCAGTTCTCCAAGGTCTCACTGGCCTTTATGGCGCTGCAGACCCACTACGCGGTGTCGGCCGCCAGCATGGGCTGGATCCTGTCCACCGTGGGCGTAGTGGGACTGTTATGCGGCGTGACCATGGGGCTGTTTGCCCCGTTTATCGGCTACCGGCGCCTGCTGTTGACGGGTCTGGGCTTGGGCACGGTGTTGGCCTTGGTGCAGTCGTTTCTTTTGCCATTCCCCCTGTTTTGGGCCACCCGCGCCTTCGAAGGTGCCTCGCACCTGGCCGTGGTGGTGGCCGCGCCCACGCTGATGGCGGCCAGTGCCGGGCCCGGCCACCGATCCGTGGCCATGGGGCTGTGGAGCACGTTTGTGGGTGCGGCCTTCGCCATCTCGGCGGCGGTGATGCCACTGGTGCTGGCGCAGCTGGGCCTGAGCGCGGTGTTCTATTTGCACGCCACGGTGCTGGCCATGGCCTGGGTGGCGGTGTGGCTGCTGGTGCCAGGAGATGAGGTGCCCCTGGGAACCCATCCGCGCCCGGCCGTGTCCGCGTTGCTGGCGCAGCATGTGGCTATCTATACGCACTGGACCACGGCGCTACCGGGTCTGTGCTTTCTTTGCTACACATTCATGGCCGTGGCCTTGCTGACCTTTGTGCCCACTCTGAACGGGGCCGACCACTTGTGGATGGCGGCGGTGCTGCCGCTCATGGGTGTGGCGGGCACCTTTTGTGCGGGCTGGCTGGCCCAATACTGGCTGTCGCCGCTGGTGCTGGTGCGCGCGGCCTTCATGGCAGTAGCCGCTGTAGCGCTGGCCGCAGGGGCCTGTTTGTTGGCCGGCTGGTGGTTGCCACCGGCGGCGCTACTGCTGATGTTCAGCGCAGGAGTAGCGGGCGGCAGCGCGTTTGCGCTGATTCCGTATCTGAATGACCAGAGCGCGCTGCAGGCCCGTGCCAATGGCGCGGTGGCGCAGCTGGGCAACCTGGGCTCCACGCTGGGGCCGCCCACGTTTGCTTTGGCGGTCTCTGTCTGGGGCGGCCCGGGTCTGGCCGGCGTCGCCGCGCTGTGCGCCTGCGTGGGCACTGGCCTGGCCCTGTGGGGCAAGCGCCATTACGCACGCCTGCAGCCATGAAGACGGAACGCCTGGACGGTCTGGATGTACTGCGGGGCCTGGCCCTGCTGTGGATGACGGCGTTCCACTTCTGCTTTGACCTGAACCAGGCGGGCTACATCCGCCAAAACTTCTACAGCGACCCACTGTGGACCTGGCAGCGCACCTGCATCCTGAGCGTATTCTTGCTCTGCGCCGGGGCAGGGCAGGCCTTATCCCTGCACCAGGGCCAGAGCTGGGCGCGGTTTGGGCGGCGCTGGCTGCAAATTGCACTGTGTGCGCTGCTGGTGACGACAGGCTCGGCGCTGATGTTTCCCAACAGCTTTATCTACTTCGGCGTGCTGCATGGCATGGCGGTGATGCTGGTCCTCGTGCGCCTCACCGCATCGTGGGGTGGCTGGCTGTGGCCGCTGGGCGCCTTGGCCATTGCTATGCAATCGATAGCTGCCCGCGCAATAGACACGGGGGCCATGGGCACATTCTTCAATGAGAAGTGGCTGAATTGGCTGGGTCTGATCAACGTGAAGCCGATCACCGAAGACTATGTGCCACTCAGTCCCTGGCTGGGCGTGATGTGGTGGGGCATGGCCGCCATGCAATGGTGGTTGCGCCGAGAGCCTACCGTTCTGCCCTCATCGCCTTGGCTTCATCGCCTGGCACCCGTGGGCGCACTCGGCCGCTGGAGCCTGAGCTACTACATGCTGCACCAGCCGGTGCTGCTGGCGGGGTTGTGGGTGGTAGCTTTCCTGCGGGGCTGAGGCCGGGTTGGCGCAGGGCGCTGCGCTTAGAATCGGCGCCATCCCACAGGGCAACATTTTCATGACCACACTGCGCAAACGCGTTTCCATTGTTGTCCCGTTCTACAACGAAGAGTCGGGCGTCCAGCTTTTCTACGACACCCTGAATTCCGTCATGAATACAGTGGACGGCGTGGATTTCGAAGTGGTCTGTGTGGACGATGGCAGCAAGGACGCTACGCTGCTGGCTCTGGTGGTCCTGGGCCAGCGCGATCCCCGCTACACCGTCATTGAGCTGTCGCGCAATTTCGGCAAAGAGGCGGCGCTGACTGCGGGTCTGGACGCTGCCACAGGCGATGCCGTCATCCCGATGGATGCAGACCTGCAAGACCCGCCCGAACTGATCCGGGACATGGTGCGGGAGTGGCAGAGTGGGCACGACGTGGTGCTGGCCCGCCGTGTGGACCGCAGCACCGACTCTTTTCTAAAACGCAAGACGGCGGAGCTGTTCTACCGCGTGCACAACCGTTTTTCCAGCGTGAAGATTCCCGAAAACGTGGGGGATTTCCGCCTGCTGGACCGCGTGGTGGTCGATGCGCTCAAGCAGTTGCCCGAGCAACAGCGCTTCATGAAGGGCCTGTTTGCCTGGGTGGGCTTCAAGTCGGTCACCCTCGACTACGCCCGAAGCCCCCGGGCCGCGGGGGTGACCAAGTTTTCGGGCTGGAAGCTGTGGAATTTTGCGCTGGAAGGCATTACCAGCTTCAGCTCGGCACCACTCAAGTTCTGGTCGTATGCGGGTGGGGTAGGGGCCCTGGTCAGCCTGGCCTATGCACTGTTTATCGTGATTCGGACCCTGGTGATGGGCATTGATTTGCCGGGCTACGCCTCACTGATGGTGGCCATCATCTTTTTTGGCAGCGTGCAGTTGATCAGTGTGGGCATGCTCGGTGAATACATCGGGCGCATCTACATGGAAGCCAAGCGGCGCCCTCTCTACGTCGTGCGCAAACGCTATGGCGGACAGTGAGGCGCGAGGCCCCGTGGGCGCTTGGCTAACGTCTGCGCTGGCGCGCAGGATTGCACGGTTTTCGGTCTCTGGCGTCTTGGTTACGTTGGTGCACATTGCATCGGCCACGGCCTGGTTGCACTGGATCAACACATCGTCCGGCCTGGCCAACGGCTTTGCATTTGCGGTAGCCACGGCTTTTTCATACTGCATTCACACCCTGTGGAGTTTCTCTGCGGAAATGGAGCAGCGGGTGTTTGCCAAATTCATGGTCGTGGCACTCGTGGGCCTTGGGTTGTCTGCTGGTATTGGGCATCTGGTGCAATGGCTAGGGTTTTCCTACCAGTACAGCATTGCCGCCGTCGTACTGGTCATGCCACCCTACAATTTTTTGGCCCACCATTTTTGGACGTATGCGAAACCTGCGACCACTCACTCTCCCTCTCCACATCACCCACTTTAAAAGGATCCTCCCGTGAGTGCACAAGAAAATACCAGTACCAGTTTTGTCACCAAGGTGGTGGTGGTGGCCGTGGCCATAGGCGGGCTGATTTCCTTTTTGACGCCCAACACGGATGGCCTCGCACGGTTTGATACGGCGATCAACCGCATCTTTATCCTGTCGTTTGTGCAGAACCCGGAAGGCCTGTACATGGCCAGCGAAATCTGGGAAAGCGAAAAGCGCTATGACTTTGCCGTCCGCGAAATGCGGCTGGCCATCGGTCTACTGGAAATGCACAATGCCGACGCCGCGGTGATCAAGCGTTACCGCGACCGACTCACCATGCTCTCCAGCAAAAAGTAGCACGTCAGCGCGAGGCGGCCGGGAAGCGCAGGCCGTTGAAATCCACGACCCGGTCGCACGACGTAATTTCGAAGTTCTTCGAGGCATAGGTGATTGGCGCTTGCAGCACTTCAGACAGGTAGCTCGACCAGTAGCGGTCGTCGCCAGACACTTTTTCCGGCGCGTTCTGCCCACAGATATGGCTGCTGCGGTCTTGGGGATAGGTATGGGCCCCCAACGACTCAATGGCCTGGAACCAAAGCTGGCTGTCGCGGCGGTTGATTTCCGCCAAATTGCTCCACCGCACATAGTTGTCGCAGGCGGAGCTGAAGAACAGGAACAGTACGGCGGCAAACAGCACTTTCTCTTGCACCGCACGCTTGCCACCCACCAAATGCAGCAACACCAGGGTCACTACCATGGCCAAGGGAAATGAACTGAAATAGTTGCCTACATAGTGCGGGTCTTCTGCGGCCCATTGCCGGTACCCGGGGACCAGTGCCAGCAAGAAATTGGGACAGAACACGAAGAACAGCAATACCGCGATCGCCACCTTGCCGTACAGACGCGTCGGATGGCGTGTTCCCTGCAGTTGGGGCACGATGAGCAGCATGCCCAGCGCAATGCTGACCCCATAGGTCAGGGCTAGCGCCAGATTGCGCGGGTTGGATATATCGGGCAGGTAGTTGGCCAGCGGCTTGAACTGGATGTGAAAGCCAGTGATGGAGAAGCGGTACACCGTCAGGGCCATGTCCCACAGGCTGCCACTGAAGTCCAGACCTCTGCCCGGGGTAGGCTGCAAGTGCCTATAGCCCAGAAAGCACACCACGTAGGCCAGTAGCACCAGACCCAAGGGGTAGTTGTGCCGCAGAAAATGTTGCGCCAGCGCCCACCACTCGGATGCACGACCCGGCGCCGGGCGAGTCTGCAGGTACCGGTATAGAAACATGGCCGGAAACGCGGCCGCATAGAAAAACATGGGCTCGTAAGCCAGCATGGAGAACGCGTACAACAAAAAGGGCAGGACGATGGCGCCCCGCCGCTGTGGATGGTCCAGCTGCCCCAAGTAGAGCGCGAAGCTGGTGAACATCACCGCGAACTGCAGGTTGAACATCATCAGGAAGCCGTGAAAAGGGCTGTAGTACCCGGGACTCACGTCTATCAGAGCTAGCCAGACCAAGCCCATGAGCACACCCGCCAGCCGGTTGGTCAAGCGCCCACAAAACACCACAAACGCCAGCAGCACCCAACCATTGACGGCGATCTTGATCAAGTTGACAAGCTCCCAGCTGCCCAGTTTGTAGGGCAAGCCAGCCATCAGGTTGATGGGGATTAGCCAAAAGCGTCCCTGCACCGAGGCGGTTTCCAGCACCTGTGCCAACGTTGAGCGAATGATCCAGGGGTCGTCCGAGTTGGACAGCATCATGCCCCAGTGCTGGGCCAGCAGTAGCGCCAGAGCAATGCCCGTGGCGGCCATCGCCAAGGTAGTAGTACGTCGAAAATCCATGGGCACAGGGCTTGAAGAAGGTAGCCCTCGATATTACCAACCCACCCGCGCAGAATCGCTGCCGAGCCTGGGGAGGTCGTAGAGGTGGGTGGCCTAGCGCTGCACGCGACGGGGCTGCAGCAGTTGCTGGGCCTGTTCGTCGTCCAGCATATGGGCGCGCAGGCCGGCGATGGCGCTGGCGTGGAGCTGGGAGACTCGGGCTTCGCTCAGCCCCATGTGGGTGCCAATTTCGCGCATCTTCTGCTCGTCCACGTAGTACAGGCTCAAAAGCTCCTGGGCCTGCGTGCTGAGCGTGAGCAGGCTGCGGGCCAGGGCCTTGCGGAAGGCGGCGCGCTCCAACAGTGCCAGCGGGTCAGTGTCGTTGCCCGCGCACTGCTCCAGGTAGCTATGCAGGTCGGCGTTGGCATCCAGGTCATCAAGCGACACAAGGCGGTAACCATGCGCCTGCTGCAGCAGCCGGCGGTAGTCCTCCAGCGACATCTGCATAGCCTCGGCCACCTCGCGCTCCAGCGGGGTGCGGCCCAGTTGGTGGCCCAGTTGCTGGATGGTGGACTCGACTTGCCGCATGGCTCGGCGCATCTGGCGGGTGGCCGGGTCGAGGGCGCGCAAGCCGTCCAGCATGGCGCCGCGGGCGCGTTGGGCCAGGTAGTGCTCAAATTCGACCCCCGAGGTCTCCCGGGTGGTGCGGATGATGGCGTCAATCAGGCCCAGGATGCCGTCCTGCACCAGGTCATCGGTCAGCACGTGGGAGGGCAGCCCATGGGCCATGGTGCGGGCAATCTTGCCTACCAAAGGCGCGTGCTGCTGCACCAGCCGCTGCTGGGCGGGGTGGCAAATGTCCTGTTTGGTAGTCATGGGCCGTAGCCTAAAACAAAAAAACGCGGCCAAAGCCGCGTTTTATAGTGAGAAACCCCAGCTATTCAAGCTAAAGATTTACTCATTCCACTTTGGCCTTGGCGCGCAGGTCTTCCTGGAACTTGCCCATTTTTTGCTGGGTCAGTTGCTGGGCGATCTGGGGCTTCACGTCGTCAAACTTGGGCAACTGGGCGTCGCGCACGTCGTCCAGACGGATGATGTGGTAGCCAAACTGGGTCTTCACCGGGGTTTCTGTGGTCTTGCCCTTGGCCAGGCCGGTCAGCGCTTCGGAGAACTCTTTCACGTAGTTGCTGGCGCTGGCCCAATCCAGGTCACCACCGTTGGCACCGGAGCCTGGGTCCTTGGATTGCTTCTTGGCGAGGTCTTCAAACTTGGCGCCTTTTTTCAGGGAGGCGATGATGGCCTTGGCCTGGTCTTCTTTTTCCACCAAGATGTGGCGGGCACGGTATTCCTTGCCAGCATTGGCAGCGGCAAACTTGTCGTACTCGGCCTTGATCTCTTCGTCGGTCACCGGGTTCTTCTTCTGGAAGTCGGTGAACAGCTCGCGGATCAGGATGGACTGGCGGGTCAGTTCCAGCTGGTTCTTGTAGTCGTCGGTTGCGTCCAGGCCGCGGGCCTGCGCTTCTTGCACGAAGATTTCGCGGGCAATGATTTCTTCCTTCAGCTGGCCCTGCATTTCAGGGGTCACAGGGCGGCCGGAGCGCTTCACCTGTTCAGCCAGTGCATCCACACGCGACTTGGGAACGGCTTTGCCATTCACGATGGCAATGTTCTGGGCCATGGCGGCCGATGCCGCGGCCAGCAGAGTGGCTGCGGCCAGGGCGGTCAAAATGTGCTTCTTCATACCGGTTCCTTCAGGGATACTTTTATCAAGTGGGGGTGCTGCCAGAGGGCGAGTCTTCGGCCTCAATGGCCAGGGCATGCAGGCCCTGATCAATGAAATCTTGCAGCGCATCATACACAAGGCGATGGCGTGCTACGCGGCTCTTACCTGTAAACAATTGTGAAGCGATGCGCACCCGAAAATGGGTGCCCACGCCCGTGCCGTTGGCGCCCGCATGGCCCGCGTGCTGGTAGCTTTCGTCCAGCACTTCCAGGCGGGTCGGGGCCAGGCGCTCGAGCAGGCGCTGCGTCAGGTTGGCGGCAGTGGGGTCCGGAGTCGCGGCGCTCATGATGACGGGCTGTCCTCAGAGGGCTCGTCGCTCTTGAGGTGTGGCGCGATGTACAGACCCTGGGCAATCAAAAACGTCAGCGGAAACACATAGCCCCAGATCTTGAAGTTGGCCCAGGCGTCTTCGCTGTAGTACATGGCCACATAGCCGTTGCTGATAGACATGAAGGCGGTGTAGACCACCCAGGCAACATTCAGCCGGTGCCAGATCGCGTCGGGCAGCTCCAGCTGGCTGCCCAGCATGGACTTGAGGAAGTTGTTCTTCATGCCCCAGATGGCCACCGCCAGCGCAATGGCCATGCCCGCGTACAGCACCGTGGGCTTCCACATGATGAAGCGCTTGTCATGTAGGGCCAGCGTGATGCCCCCAAACACCAGGATCATGCCCAGCGTGATCTTTTGCAGGGCGGTGAGCTTGCGGTCTATCCAATACAGAATGGCCATTTGCACCACTGTGGCACCCATAAGCACCGGGGTGGCGAAGTAAATGGCTTCGTCTTTGCCCACGCCAAACCAGGCGTGCAGCTTGTACGCCGCAAAAAACAGAAGAATGGGAATGAAGTCGAGGAGGGTTCTCATGCAGGCGTGAAGTGTAGCGAAGCAGAATTCATGCAATAGCGCAGGCCGGTATCCGTGGGGCCATCGTCAAACACGTGGCCCAGGTGAGCACCGCAATCGCTGCACACGGTTTCCACGCGCTTCATGCCATGACTCGTGTCGGTGATTTCCTTGATGGCGCCGGGCACGGCCAGCGAGAAGCTGGGCCAGCCGCAGTGGGCGTCGAATTTGGTGTCTGAGTCGAACAGCTTGTTGCCGCAGCAGATGCAGTGGTAGCTGCCGTCGGCCCACTGGCGCTCATACTTGCCGCTGAACGGACGCTCGGTAGCAGCGTGGCGTGTGACCTGGAAGGCCACGGGCTCGGCACCTCTCTCGGCCAGCACAGCCTTCCATTCGTCGTCGGTCTTGGTCACGGGATAGCTCATGGGGTGTCCTTCAAAAGAGTGAACAGGGCAGGGGTTACGAACTGCAGCTGATAGCGATACTGCCCGCCCAGTCGGGCGGGAAGTCAGACCAAGCCGCATGTTCCTCATGTTCGTCGAACGGGCGCTCCAAAACTTTCAACAAATCAGCGACCACGGTGAAATTCTTACCCTTGGCGGCTTGGATGGCTTCTTCACCCAAATGGTTCCGCAGCACGTACTTGGGGTTGGTCTTGCGCATCAAATCGGCCGCTAGCCCCCGTGGAACCTGCGCGAGCAGCTCTGAATACGATAGCAACCAGGCATCAAACCCGCCCCGGTCCAGGAACAGGTCGCGCACCGAGGCGTCGTCGGCGCGCTGTTCGCGCGCCCAGTGGCTGAGGCGGCGCCAGAAGATCGTGAAGTCCACCTTGTCGGCCGCCAGCAGCTTCAGGATGTCTTCGATCAGCGGCCGATGTGCCTCCTGCAGCTCGGCAAAGCCCAGCTTGGCCGCCATGCGTTGGGCAAACGCCAGCGGGTAAATGGCCTTGAAGGTTTCCAGCGCCGCAATGGCCTGTTCCTGTTCGGCAATCAGTGGCATCAGCGCCTGGCCCAGGCAAAACAGGTTCCAGTACGCCACATTGGGCTGTTTGTAAAAAGCGTAACGACCCTGGTGGTCCGAATGGTTGCAGATGTGGCCTGGGTCGTAGGCATCCATGAACTGGAAGGGGCCGTAATCGATGGTCAGCCCCAGGATGCTCATGTTGTCGGTGTTCATCACGCCGTGGCAAAAGCCGACCGATTGCCACTGCGCCACCATCTGTGCGGTGCGCTCGGTTACCGCAGCCAACAGCGCCACATAGGGGTTGCTGCCCCAGCGCGCATCGGTGCGGCAGGCTGGGTAGTGGTGGTCGATCACAAAGTCGGCCAGCACCTTGAGCTGGTCGTGGTGGCCATGGTGGCAAAAGTGTTCGAAGTGGCCAAAGCGGATGAAGCTGGGCGCCAACCGTGTCACCACGGCAGCTGTTTCTATTGCTTCGCGCCGCACCGGCGCGTCCGAGCCCGTGACGCAGAGTGCGCGCGAGGTAGGAATGCCCAGGCCATGCATGGCCTCGCTGCCCAGAAATTCACGAATGCTGCTGCGCAAGACCGCGCGGCCGTCGCCCATGCGGGAAAACGGTGTCAGCCCCGCGCCCTTGAGTTGCACCTCCCAACCCGGGGTTTCGCCCAGCAAAATGGCGCGGCCGTCGCCCAGCTGCCCCGCCCATTGGCCAAACTGATGACCACTGTAGACACTGGCCAGCGAGAAGCCGCCAGCCAGCGGCCGGTTGCCGGTGAAGGCTTGCAGAGCGTCCTCCGACTGCAGCCACTGTGGGTCCAGGCCCCAGGCCTGCGCGGCGCTGGTGCTGCGGCCCACCCAATAGGGCGCGGGCAAAGGGGTGGGGGACAGTGCGGCGTAAAAGTCATCGCCCAGCGTGGCAAAGCGATTGACCCAGGACAGACCCACATCCAGCGGGTCGTCCAGATGTGACGAAATAGGCATGACTGAATTGTCCCGCATATGACTAATGCAGGCATTTTTCGGGGGCTTGGCGGGATTACCATGCGTCCACGCGCGCACGAACACCGGGCTCCCGATGGCCGTCGCCGAATGTTTTTCCCATTAAATAAAGAGGTGACACATGTTGGGTTTGATGCAAAGTCAGCAGCTGCTGATTTCTTCGCTGATCGATTTCGCGGAACGCCACCATGCAGAGGGGGAAATCGTGTCCCGCCGGGTCGAGGGCGATATCCACCGCTACACCTACAAGGACGTGGCGGTGCGCGCCCGCAAGGTGGCCAACGCGTTGGACCAGTTGGACCTGGCCTTCAGCGACCGCGTGGCCACGCTGGCATGGAACGGCTACCGCCATCTGGAGCTGTACTTTGGGGTGAGCGGCTCGGGCCGCGTGTTGCACACGCTGAACCCGCGCCTGCACCCCGACCAGATTGTCTGGATTGCCAACCATGCCGAAGACCAAGTGCTGTGCTTTGACATGACCTTCCTGCCCATCGTCAAGGCAGTGCACAGCCGCTGCACGACCATCAAGCATTTCATCGCCCTGTGCGATGCCGACAAACTGCCCGCCGACACCGGTATCCCCGGTCTGCAAAGTTACGAAGCGTGGATTGGCGACCAACCCGAGCACTACGCCTGGCCGCAGTTTGACGAAAACTCCGCGTCGAGCATGTGCTACACCAGCGGTACCACGGGCAACCCAAAGGCCGCGCTGTACAGCCACCGCTCCACCATGCTGCACGCCTATGCTGTGGCCATGCCCGATGTGATGGCAGTCAGCGCGCGTGACTCCATCCTCCCCGTGGTGCCCATGTTCCACGTCAACGCCTGGGGCCTGCCGTACACGGCGGCCATGACCGGCGCCAAGGTGGTGTTTCCCGGCCCGGCCATGGATGGCAAGTCCATCTTCGAATTGATCGAGAGCGAGAAGGTCAGTTTTGCTGCGGGCGTGCCCACGGTATGGCAAATGATGCTGGGCCACATGCAGGCGAATGACCTCAAGTTCTCCACCCTCAAGCGCACGGTCATTGGTGGGTCGGCCTGTCCGCCCGCCATGATCACCGCGTTCAATGACGTGTACGGCGTGGAAGTGCTGCACGCCTGGGGCATGACCGAGATGTCGCCCCTGGGTACGGTGTGCACCTTGAAGAACAAGCACCTGGCCATGGATGCCGACGACAAGATGAAGATCCGCCTCAAGCAGGGGCGCGGCATCTTCGGCGTGGACATGAAGATCGTGGACGAACAAGGCCAAGAGCTGCCCTGGGACGGCAAAGCCTATGGCGATCTGCTGGTCAAAGGTCCTTGGGTCATCAACGAGTACTTCAAAGGTGAGGGCGGCTCACCCCTGGTCGATGGCTGGTTCCCCACGGGCGATGTCGCAACGATTAACCCAGAAGGCTATCTGCAGATCACCGACCGCAGCAAGGACGTGATCAAGTCTGGCGGCGAGTGGATCAGCTCCATCGATGTGGAAAACATCGCCATGGCGCACCCCGCCGTGGCCATGGCCGCATGCATTGGCATGAAGCATCCGAAGTGGGACGAGCGCCCCATCATCGCCGTGGTGAAGAAGCCCGGTGCCGAGGTCACACGCGATGAGTTGCTCGCCTTCTACGACGGCAAAACGGCCAAGTGGCAAGTGCCCGATGACGTGGTGTTTGTGGATGCGATTCCGCTGGGTGGCACTGGAAAAATGCAGAAGACCAAGCTGCGCGAAATGCTCAAGGATTACCAACTGCCAACGCTCTAAAACAGTGCGTGCAGTCGCATGGGTGATAGCTGTTGGTGGAAACCCTTGCGCTGCACCGCACAAAAAAATGTACGCTGCAAAGCTTAAGAATTACAGGAGACAAGCCTTGAAATTTGCATTCAAAATCGCCGCCGCGGCAGCCTTGGTCGTATGTGCCAGCACTGCTATGGCGCAAAAGGGTGAAGTGGTCAAAATGGTTCGCATCGATGCCCTCACTGGCCTGATGGGTCCCGTAGGCACCAACCAGTTGAAGAGCTACCAGTATTTCGCTGAGAAGTTCAGCGGCGCAGGCAATCCCGCCGGCGTGAAGTTCGAAGTCACCGGCATTGACAACAAGCTCAGCCCCACCGAAAGCCTGAACGCACTCAAAGCCGCCATCGACCAAGGCGTGCGCTACGTCATCCAGGGCAATGGATCGTCCGTTGCGCTGGCGCTGTCTGATGCGGTGACCAAGTACAACGAGCGTAACCCCGGCAAGGAAGTCATTTACCTGAACGACTCCGCTGTGGACCCCGATCTGACCAACGCCAAGTGCAGCTACTGGCACTTCCGTTTTGATGCAGACACCTCTATGAAGATGGAAGCCATGTCCAGCTTCATGGAATCCCAGAAGGACATCAAGAAGGTCTACATCCTGGGCCAAAACTACTCGCACGGCGTGCAGGTAGCCAAGTACACCAAGGAAACCCTGGCCCGCAAGCGTCCTGACATCCAGATCGTGGGCGAAGACCTGCACCCCATCGCCCAAGTGCGTGACTTCGCACCCTACATCGCCAAGATCAAGGCGTCCGGTGCGGATACCGTGGTGACCGGCAACTGGGGCTCTGACCTGTCCCTGCTCATCAAGGCGGCCAACGAAGGCGGCTATACCGGCAAGTTCTACACCTACTACGCGGGTGTGACGGGCACCCCGACTGCCCTGGGTACCGGCGGCGCCGGCCGCGTGTACCAAATTTCCTATGCCCACTACAACATGGGTGCGCCCATGGACAAGTGGATGAGCGAGTTCAAGACCAAGTACGACGACGACTTCTACACCGGCTCTATCGTTCGTATCTATGAAATGCTGGGCGCGGCCATGGCCCAGGCCAAGTCGACTGACCCGGTCAAGGTCGCTGCGGCGCTGGAAGGGCTCAAAGTCAAGAGCTTCAACGGCGAAGTGGAAATGCGCAAGACCGACCACCAGTTGCAGCAGCCTCTGTACATCACGGTCTGGCAAAAAGCGGACAAGAAGTTCCCCTACAGCCCTGAAAACACTGGCATGACACTGGTACCCGTCAAGGAGTACCCCAACTACGTGTCCAGCACACCCACCAGCTGCCAAATGAAGCGCCCAGGCTAACCTGAAGTTTCAAAACCCAAGAGCCCCTTCGGGTAACCCGTCGCGGGCTCTTTTAATTGCTGCACGATTTATCGCAATAGGGAAGGTCAGTCGGAATGGAGTTTTTCATCATCTCTATGCTCAACGGCTTGAGCTACGGCTTGCTGTTGTTCATGTTGAGTTCGGGGCTCACGCTGATTTTCAGCATGATGGGCGTTTTGAACTTTGCCCATGCCAGCTTTTACATGCTGGGCGCGTACGTAGGTTATTCACTGTCGCGCATGGTGGGGTTCTGGCCCGCGCTGGTGCTGGCCCCCATCGTGGTGGGCGCCATGGGTGCCCTGTTTGAGCGGCTGTGCTTGCGCAAGGTGCACAAGTTCGGGCATGTGGCCGAGCTGCTGATTACCTTTGGCCTCTCCTACGTAATTCTGGAGTTGGTGCAACTGGTCTGGGGCCGCATCGCGCTGGAGTTCCGTCCGCCTGACGTACTACAGGGTCCGGCCTTCACGCTGATCAACCATTCGGTCAACGGCTTGAAAATTCTGTGGGGCGCCGCACCGGCGGAGATGTGCAGCGCGGCAGATGCGGCCGTGCGCGTGGTCTGCTCGCCATTTCCGGCAACCCGTGCCTTCATGATGCTGGTGGCCCTGGTCATGCTGGCCTCCGTCTGGCTGCTGCTCACCCGCACCCGCGTGGGCTTGGTGATCCAGGCTTCGCTGACGCACCCCGAAGCGGTGGAGTCTCTGGGGCACAACGTGCCGCGCGTGTTCATGATGGTCTTTGGTTTTGGTGCCGCATTGGCCGGCTTGGCCGGCGTCATCGGTGGCAGCACCTACCTGACCGAGCCTGCAATGGCAGCCACAGTAGGGTCCATTATTTTTGTGGTGGTGGTGGTGGGCGGCCTGGGCTCCTTGTCCGGCGCCTTCCTGGCTTCTGTGCTCATCGGGGTCATCCAGACCTTCGCCGTGGCGTTTGACTACTCGGTGGTGAGCGTGCTGGAGCAGACCGGCCTGCGCTTCAGCGACGCGGCGCGTGGCAACACGCTGATGCACCTGACCATCTCGCAAGTCGCCCCCATTCTTCCGTACCTGTTTTTGGTGCTGATCCTCATTTTCCGGCCCAAGGGTCTCCTGGGTAATCGGGAAGGCTGATTGACTATGCAAGCTACCAAGCGTTATTACGCCTTCAAACCTCTCAACATAGGCCGCTTCATCATCTGGGGCCTGTTCGCACTGGTCATGGTGGTGGCTCCGCTGGTGTTCACCAGCGGCCTGTCCATCACCATGCTGTCGCAAATGGGCATTGCCATCATTGCCTGCCTGTCCTTCAACATGCTGTTGGGGCAGGGCGGCATGCTGAGCTTCGGGCACGCGGTGTATAGCGGGCTCGGCGCCTTTGTCGCCATTCATGCGCTCAACGGCGTCTCCGGCGGCTCCTTGCCTCTGCCAGTTTCGTTGGTCCCCCTGATAGGCGGACTCGGCGGCATGGGCTTTGCGGCGCTGTTTGGCTATGTCACCACCCGCAAGGCCGGCAACACGTTTGCCATGATCACCCTGGGACTGAGCGAACTGGTGTTTGCGATGTCACTGATGATCCCCGAGTTTTTTGGCGGGGAGGGCGGTGTCTCCGGCAACCGCGTGGTGGGCAAGGCCTTCATGGGCATCACCTACGGGCCTGCCATTCAGGTCTATTACCTGATCGCCATCTACACCTTTGTGTCGGTCTTGCTGATGTTTGCGTTCACCCAAACACCCCTGGGCCGCATGCTCAACGCCGTGCGCGACAACCCGGAGCGTGTGGAGTTTGTGGGCTACAACACCCAGCGCGTGCGCTACACCGCCTTCATCCTCGCTGGCTTTTTTGCCGGCATTGCAGGTGGCTTGGGCGCGCTGAACTTTGAGATCGTGAACGCCGAAGTGGTGGGTGCTGCGCGCTCCGGCGCCTACCTGCTGTTCACCTTTTTAGGTGGTGCCACGTTCTTCTTCGGCCCCATCATTGGTGCCGTGCTCATGGTGCTGGCGTTTGTCCTGTTCAGCGAGTTCACCAAGGCCTGGCTGCTGTACCTGGGGCTAATCTTCCTGTTCATGGTGATGTATGCCCCCGGTGGCATGGCCAGCCTGATCATGATGAACCTGCGCATTGCCGCCTTTGGCAAACTGCGCCGGCTGTGGGTTGGCTACTTCGGCCTGGCAGGCACCGCACTGATAGGCCTGGCCGGTGTCGCCACCCTGGTCGAGATGATTTACCACCTGCAACTCAATGGCGCCATGGGGTCAGAACTGCACTTTCTGGGCACCACGCTGGATGCCAACAACATCAACAACTGGTTTGGCGCCGCTTTCGTCGCGCTAACCGGCGTGGGGCTGTTTGAACTGTGCCGCCGGCACTTTGTGCGCGAGTGGGGGCACATCCAGGAAGACATCCAAAAAGAAATCAAGCGAAGGGAGGCCCTATGACCATGGCCACACCCCATACCGCCACGCCCGCGCTGGAACTGCGCGACGTGCGCAAGGCCTTTGGAAAAACTGAAATCATCCGCGGTGTCAATATTGCCGTGCAGGCGGGAGAACGCGTCGCCATCATCGGCCCCAATGGCGCCGGCAAGTCCACGTTGTTCAACCTGATCAGCGGGCGCTTTGAGCCCAGTGGCGGAGACGTGCTGCTGCACGGCCAGCGCATCAACGGAAAAAAGCCGTTTGAGATCAACCGTATGGGGCTGTCGCGCAGCTTCCAGATCACCAACATCTTCCCCAACCTCAGCGTGTTTGAAAACCTGCGCTGCAGCGTGCTCTGGAGCCTGGGCTACAAGTACACCTTCCTGAAATTCCTGTCCGGCCTGACCGATGCCAACGACAAAGCCGAAGAGCTGATGGACATGATCAACCTGGGCAAGAAACGCGATGTGCTGGCCGTCAACCTGACGTACGCCGAACAGCGTGCGCTGGAGATCGGCATCACCATCGGCGGTGGGGCCAGCGTGATCCTGCTGGACGAGCCTACCGCGGGCATGAGCAAGAGTGAAACCTCGCGCTTCATCGCGCTGATCAAGAAGGTCACCGAGGGCAAAACCCTGCTGACTGTGGAGCATGACATGGGTGTGGTGTTTGGTCTGGCCGACAAAATTGCCGTGGTGGTGTACGGCGAAGTGATTGCCTTTGACACACCCGACGCCGTGCGGGCCAATGCCCGCGTGCAGGAGGCCTATCTGGGCTCTTCGGTGGCAGACGCGCAAGCGGGAGGACACTGACATGCTCCAGATCTCCAATCTGCACGCCTATTACGGCAAAAGCCATGTGCTGCATGGCGTAGACATGACGGTCAACGCCGGCGAAATTGTGGCGCTGCTGGGCCGCAATGGCTCTGGGCGCTCCACTACCGCCAAAGCCATCATGGGCCTGGTGGACTGCCAGGGCTCGGTGCTGTGGAAGGGTAAGGAATCGCTGGGCCGCAAGGCCTACGAGATTGCCCACCTTGGCATTGGCTATGTGCCCGAGAACCGCGACATCTTCCCCAAGCTGACCGTGCACCAGAACCTCCTGCTGGGCCAAAAGAGCGGCAAAAAGAAGGTGCGCTGGTCGTTTGATGACATGTACGCCATGTTCCCGCGCCTCAAAGAGCGCGAGCACACCGAAGCTGGCGTGCTGTCCGGGGGCGAGCAGCAGATGCTGACCCTGTGCCGCACCCTGATGGGTGACCCCGACCTCATCATCATCGACGAGCCCACCGAGGGCCTGGCGCCCAAGATCGTGGAGCTGGTGGCCCAGTACCTCAAAACCCTACGGGAACGCGGTGTGTCGGTGCTGTTGATCGAGCAAAAGCTCACCATCGCCATGGCCATTTCTGACCGTTGCCTGGTCATGGGCCACGGCAGCATCGTGTTTGAGGGCACCCCCCAGGCCCTGCGCGACGACAGCTACACCCGCAAGGAGTGGCTGGAGGTCTGACCTTTCGGCCCTCCGTTTGTCCCACCTGTGACAAAGCCGGTTGGCAACCGGCTTAAACCTTCTACAATCGCAAAAAAGAACGATCGTTCTATTTTCCCTGGCTCCACCTTTTTCAAGGAATGAAAGCATGACCGCCCAGTACCAAGTCCATGGCGATATCGCCGTCATCACGCTGAACAATCCCCCCGTCAACGGGCTGGGCCTGTCTACCCGCCAGGGCATTGCCGACGGCATGGCCCAAGCCAATGCCGATGCCGCTGTCAAAGCCATCGTGATCACCGGCGCCGGCAAGGCCTTCTCGGGCGGCGCTGACATCAAGGAATTCGGAAAACCAACCGCCCTGCAGGAACCCAACCTGAACAGCGTGATCGGCGTGCTCGAAGCCTCTACCAAACCCGTCATTGCCGCCATCCACACCGTGGTGATGGGCGGTGGCCTGGAACTGGCCCTGGGTTGCCACTACCGCATTGCCGCCCCCGGCACCAGCGTGGCCCTGCCCGAAGTGAAGCTGGGCCTGCTGCCTGGCGCCGGCGGCACGCAGCGCCTGCCCCGCGTGCTGGGTGTAGAACCCGCACTGAACATGATCGTCAGCGGCGAACCTATCAAGGCCGAAATGCTGGCCATGCTGCCCGGCCAAAAGCTGTTCGACAAGCTGGCCGCCTCCGCCGAGAGCGTGGTGGAAGAAGCGATTGCCTTTGCGCGTGAAAAGGTCGATGTGCGCCCATTGCCCCTGGTGCGTGACCTGAAGTGCAAGCACCCCCAGGGCGATGCGTACTTTGCGTTTGCCCGCAACATGGTCAAGGGAATGTCCAAAAACTATCCGGCCCCCGCACGCTGTGTAGACGCGGTCGAAGCCGCCACCAAGAAGAAGTTTGATGAGGGCATGGCGCTGGAGCGCGACATCTTTGTGGAACTGATTTGGACCGCCGAAAGCAAGTCGCTGCGCCACCTGTTCTTGGCCGAGCGTGCAGCATCAAAAATCCCTGACGTCCCCGCGGACACTGCGCAACGCGCTATCAACTCCATAGCAGTCATCGGCGCCGGCACCATGGGTGGCGGCATTGCCATGAACTTCCTGAACGCTGGCATCCCCGTCAAGATGCTGGAAATGAAGCAGGAAGCGCTGGACCGTGGCATCGCCACCATCCGCAAGAACTACGAAGCCCAAGTGGCCAAGAAGAAGCTCAAGCAGGACAAGTACGAGCAGCGCATGAGCCTGCTGACCACCACCCTGAGCTATGACGACCTGGCCGGCACCGACATGGTGATCGAAGCCGTGTTCGAAGAAATCGGCGTCAAGGAAGCCGTGTTCAAGGAACTGGACCGCGTGATGAAGCCCGGTGCCATCCTGGCCTCCAACACCTCCACGCTGGACGTGGACAAGATCGCCTCCTTCACCAAGCGCCCTGAAGACGTGGTGGGCCTGCACTTCTTCAGCCCCGCCAACGTGATGAAGCTGCTGGAAGTGGTGCGCGGCGCCAAGACCGCCAAGGACGTGATGGCCACCGTGATGAGCGTGGCCAAGAAGATCAAAAAGACCGCCGTGGTGTCCGGCGTGTGCGATGGCTTTATCGGCAACCGCATGATCGAACAGTACGGCCGCCAAGGTGGCTTCCTGCTGGACGAAGGCTGCACCCCCGCGCAAGTGGACAAGGCCATGGAGAAATTCGGCATGGCCATGGGCCCGTTCCGCATGGGCGACTTGGCTGGCAACGACATTGGCTGGGCCATCCGCAAGCGCCGCGCCACCGAGCGTGCTGACATGAAGTACAGCAAGACTGCTGACCTGCTCTGCGAGAAAGGCCGCTTTGGCCAGAAGGTGGGCAAGGGCTGGTACGACTATGTCGAAGGCAAGCGCGACGCCATCCCCAACGCCGAAGTGGTCACGATGATTGAAGAGCACCGCAAGAGCCTGGGCATCACGCCGCGCAAGATCACTGACGAAGAAATCGTGCAGCGCCTCGTGTTCAGTCTGGTGAACGAAGCCGCCCACATTCTGGAAGAAGGCATTGCCAACAAGGCCAGCGATATCGACATCGTCTACATCTTTGGCTACGGCTTCCCCGCCCACCGCGGTGGCCCCATGAACTACGCCGACCAGGTGGGCCTGTTCAACGTGGTGCAAGCCATGAACCGCTTTGCCCTGAACCCGCTGGACGACGCCAACTTCTGGAAGCCCGCACCGCTGCTGGCCAAGCTGGCTGCTGAAGGCAAGTCGTTCAACTGACCGCCTGCGCATCCATGGTCAAAAAAGCCCTGTGGGGAGTGCTTCTGCTGCTGGTGGCCCTGGCCGCCGTGCTCGCCGCCAACACCCTGCGCCAGGGGTCACGCCAGTTGGACGTGCCCCCGGTGCCGGTGCTGGCGGTGGACGAGGCCGCGGTTGCACAGCGTCTGGCCGAGGCGGTGCGCCTGCGCACCATCTCCTCGCGCGATGACGCCAACCTCAGTGCCGACCAGTTCCGCCAGCTGCATGCCTTATTGCAGGCCAAGTTCCCCAAAACCCACGCGGCCCTGAAGCGCGAGGTAGTGGCGGACTACAGCCTGCTCTACACCTGGCAGGGCAGCAAGCCTGATGCGGCGCCGATTCTGCTGATGGCGCACCAGGACGTGGTGCCTGTGGCCCCCGGAACCGACAAGGACTGGCAGGCCGAGCCCTTTAGCGGCACGGTGAAAGATGGCTTTGTCTGGGGCCGCGGCGCGTGGGACGACAAGGGCAACCTCATGTCCCAGCTCGAAGCCGTGGAAATGCTGGTGGCCAGCGGCTACAAGCCCGAGCGCACGGTGTATTTGGCCTTTGGCGCCGACGAGGAAGTAGGGGGCCTGCGCGGCGCCTCCAAAATCGCCGCGCTGCTCAAAGAGCGCAAGGTGCACCTGGACTTTGTGGTCGACGAAGGCCTGCTGATCACCGAAGGCATCATGCCCGGCCTCAAACCGCCTACGGCCCTGATTGGCGTGGCAGAAAAAGGCTATCTCTCGGTGGTGCTGAAGATGGCGGCCACACCCGGCCACTCGTCCATGCCACCCGCCAAGGGCACCAGCGCCGTGGCCATGATGAGTGCGGCCCTCAAGCGCATTGACGATGAGCAGTTGCCCGGTGGCATACGCGGTGTGGCGGGGGACATGTTCGCCACCATGGCGCCTGAAATGTCGGGCTTCTCCCGCGTGGCCTTGTCCAATCTGTGGCTGTTTGGCCCCGTGGTGCAAAAGCAGCTGGAGTCTGTGGCCAGCGCCAACGCCGTGATGCGCACCACCACCGCGCTGACCATCGTGAACGCGGGCAACAAGGAAAACGTGCTGCCCGGCAATGCCGAGGCCACGGTGAACTTTCGCCTGCTGCCCGGTGATGGCAAGGACATGGTGATAGAGCGCACCCGCGCCCTGGTGGCCGACGCCACCAAGAGCGACAAGTTCGAGCTGTTTGCGCTGCCCGGCGCCACCGAGGCTTCCAAGGTCGCACCCACCGATTCGCCCCAGTACGCACTCATCAACCGCACCATCCGCGAAGTCTTCCCCGGCACGCTGGTAGCTCCCGGGCTGATGATTGGCGCCACCGATTCGATCCACTTTGGTGAGATCAGTGACCATGTTTTCAAGTTCTCGCCGGTGCGCGCACAGCCGCAAGACTTGCCCCGTTTCCACGGTACCAACGAACGCATCGCGGTGGCCAACTACGCCGAGATGATTCGCTTCTACCACCGCCTTTTGACCCAAGGTGCCGCGGCACCCCAACCCTGACCCCCATTTAGGAGAGCATCACCATGACATCAGCAGTAATCGTTTCCACCGCACGCACCCCCCTGACCAAGGCCTGGAAGGGTGCTTTCAACATGACCCACGGCGCGACCATGGGCGGCCACACCGTGGAGCACGCTATCCAGCGCGCTGGCATTGAGGCCGCCGAGGTCGACGACGTCATCATGGGCTGCGGCACGCCCGAAGGCGCCACCGGCGCCAACATCGCACGCCAGATCGCCTTGCGCGCCGGCTGCCCCGTCACCGTGTCGGGCATGACCATCAACCGTTTCTGCTCCTCCGGCCTGCAAACCATTGCCACCGCTGCCCAGCGCATCATCGCGGGCGAGGGTGACATCTATGTGGCCGGTGGCGTGGAAGCCATCTCCTGCACCGCGCAAGAGATGAACCAGCACATGCTGAGCGACCCCTGGTTGGTGAAGAACAAGCCCGAGGTCTACTGGGCCATGCTGCAAACCGCCGAGCAAGTGGCCAAGCGCTACAACATCAGCCGTGAAGCGATGGACGAATACGGCGCCGCTAGCCAGCAAAAGGCCTCGGCCGCGCTGGAAAAAGGCCTGTTCAAGGATGAAATTGCTCCCATCACCGTCACCATGGGCGTGGCCGACAAGGTCATGGGCCTGACCACCAAGCAAGTCACCGTCAGCGATGACGAAGGCATCCGCGCTGGCACGACGTACGACGGCATCAAAGGCCTGCGCTCCGCGCTGCCCGGTGGTCTGATCACGGCTGGCAACGCCAGCCAGCTGTCTGACGGCGCAGGCGCCACCGTGGTCATGCACGAAAAGCTGGCCGAGCAAAAGGGCCTGAAACCCCTGGGCCGTTTCCTCGGCTTTGCTGTGGCCGGTTGCGAGCCTGACGAAATGGGCATCGGCCCCGTGTTCGCCATCCCCAAGGTGCTGAAGCGCTTGGGCCTGACGATGAACGACATCGACCTGTGGGAACTGAACGAAGCCTTCGCCGTGCAGGTGATCTACTGCCGCGACAAGCTGGGCATCCCCGCTGACAAACTGAACGTCAACGGTGGCGCCATCGCTGTGGGCCACCCCTTTGGCATGAGCGGCCAACGCCTGACCGGCGCCGCACTGTTGGAAGGCAAACGCCGCGGTGCCAAGAAGGTCATGGTGACCATGTGTATTGGTGGCGGCATGGGTGCGGCTGGGGTGTTTGAGGTGCTGTAAGTTTCCATAGACTTAGCCGCTGTGCCGCACTGCCTTTCATCGGGCAGTGCGGCTTTTTTTCATTGGCACGGGATTGGTATGTGCTCTCCACTGTTTAATACAAATTGAAGGTTGGTTGAGCCAACGCTTCCACGCCATTTGAAGTTTTTTGACTGAGGACTGACCTGTGGGTTTGGGGTGACGTACATGAGCCCAGGCCTATGAGCGGGTGCGATCGGAGGTGTCCAAAAAAAACACCCGTATGGGGGATGTTCAGGCCTCAGCTCTAAAGAGAAAATGACCAATCCAAAAGCCGGTAAAAATTCACTCTTCCATCTAACGAGAAGCGTCAGAATTCCTGTGTTTAACTTGAGCATTGGATAGAGTTTTGATCAACGTTTCAAACCGTATTGAAAATGCATAAAACGTCTCTACGCTGATCCGAAATATTTGCGGATCCAATTCGCCGGTCGTCCTACTCATTGCCATCATCTTCATGACAAGAAAATCAGAGTTCTCCTCGTATGTTTTCATTAAAAATGACCTCGGAAGTATGGGCTGGAATACTCGAAACCCGACAAGAGCAGATAGTGGCCAGTTGTACACCCAGCAGGAGTGCCTCGACCATCCAGAAATCGCTTCCGGGCTAAAACGTCAACGACCTGAGTACGTCGTCAAGGTCCACGAAGATGTTCTATGGGTGATCGAAGCCAAGGCAACGCACGAAAAAATAGACGATGCATATGTTGAGGCTGTAGGCTACGCAAAGGATATCAATAAGTCAGCACTGATCAAAGCCCGGCTAATCACTGGTGTTGCCGGAAACGATGATGATGGCTACCTGGTTAATACTGCGTTTATCCATCTCGACGGGCGCATCGCACCGGTTAAATACAACAACAAGAAAATTACGGGTTTTTTGTCGCCAGAACAGGCTCGATATCTTGTCGACAATGACACGTCAGACCTGAACGAACTAGTCACCAGTGAAGCTCTACTTCTTACGATCGCGGAGGGTATCAACGAAGAGCTTCATAAGGCGTCCATTAACAAGGATCTTCGAGCCACCGTTATGTCAGCGGTACTCTTGTCCATGGTCTCTGACACGCTGCCGAACTTCAATGGATCGCCTGACGTTTTTATCAAGGATATCAACAATCGCGCCGAAGATGTTTTGATCAATCACGCGAAGCGTGAATTTGCGGAGTACATCGAGCTTAGATTACCGCAAGAAGATGCAGCGAAAAATAAATATAAGGCGGCTGTAGTCAGAGTATTTTTCTTGCTTCGTAAGATCAATATAAAAGCGGCAATGGACGGTAGTCATGATCTACTCGGAAAATTCTATGAAGTATTTTTGAAATATGGAAATGGCGCTAAGGATATTGGAATTGTTTTGACACCTAGACACATTACTGAATTTTCAGCAGAAATTCTAGATGTCAAAGCATCCGATCTTGTCTACGACCCCGCCTGTGGAACAGGTGGTTTTTTGGTGGCTGCATACGATCGAGTTCGTCGAAATGAGCCGACCAAGGTTGAAATGTTCAAGAAACATCGGATCTTTGGAGTCGAACAGCAAGCAAACGTCGCTGCTCTCGCAATAGTCAACATGATATTTCGTGGCGACGGAAAGAACAATATTATCAATGGTGACTGCCTGTCAACCAATCTCAATCGGAAGATTCGGAATGGAGAGCTCAGTGCCGAATATCAAGACAATCACGGTGATCGAAAGCCGGTGACCAAAGTACTAATGAATCCTCCCTTCGCACTTAAACGAGACGACGAGCAGGAATTCACATTCATTGAGCATGCCCTTGAACAAATGGCTGATGAAGGGCTGCTTCTATGTATTGTTCCTGTCTCGGTCATGTACGCTAGCGGTAGAGAGCTTGAATGGCGTAGGCAGCTTTTACAAAAACACACCTTACATGCTGTGATCGGTTTCCCTAACGATCTTTTCTATCCACAAGCATCGGTGGAACCAGTGATAGTTGTGCTGCGCAAGGGCGTGCCGCATCAGAATGGTGCAAGGTGTTTGTTTGCACGGATTATTGATGATGGATTCATCAAGCTAAAAAAAGAAGATTGCCGCATGACGGACCCAGTCAGCTAACAGCTCTTCAGGAGAGCATTTCTAGTTTTATCCATACCGGCACCGTTGTGGAAGTCGACGGACTAATTCAAGCGAAGACAATAGACTTAGCCGATCAATACCTAGAATTGATACCGCAACAGTATCTCGACAACGCAACACTTGACATCGTCAGACTAAAACAGACATTGAGCACGCTGCAGTCGGAGCTAGTCTTTCAAGAAATTCGAAGAGGTTTGAGCCAGTGAAAGTTATAGATCTTTTCTCAATAGAAGTTGCAAAGTCAAAGAGCATTGATGACTATGTTTCTGGCGATATTCCGTTCGTAACAAATACTGAGATCAATAATGGCGTAGTTCGCTACGTTGAAGCGTTTGACGACGACAAAGTGTTTGAAGGACCTGCCATTTGTATTTCTGGCCTAGGATACGCAACGGTTCACTATGGTCAATTCCTCCCCAAAGGAAATGGAGGTGATTCGTGCACGATTTTGAAGCCCTTAAAAGCCCATAGGAAATCTGAGTTGCTTTACTATGCCGCGCTTTTCAACACATTGCATAGTTGGCGGTTTTCATTTGGACGAAAGGCTAGTCGTAGACGATTGGAGTCTTTGCAGATGACGCCCCTTCACTTGGATGCACCGATTCAACTTGAAGTCGAGATTGAAGAAAACAATCGAATGATGGAAACGTTGCTGGGTGAAAAAGAGATGCAACTTAGACAAGGTTAGTAGCTCTGCTTGAGAGAAGAACTGCGCAGCCTGCGTCCAGTCCAAGTCTTTTACAAGAAACCCTTTTGATTGAGTAAAAATGTCTTTGGGTGTAGTACTTTCTTACCGCCGTCGCCGACCGGACAAACCCAGTTTCGGACAATATAAAGCTGCGTAACAATGGGTCCCATGACCCTACGCACCACCCTCGACTTCCTGCTCAACGACTGGCTGAACACCACGGCGCTTACCGAGCGTGAACGGTTCAGTGACCACAACCGTGAGACCTTTGATGCGGTGCTGGACACCTGCGAACGCATCGCACGTGAGAAGTACGCGCCGTTCAACCGCCTGGCCGATGTGGAAGAGCCACGCACGGTGACCGAGCCCGATGGCAGCCTGCGTGTGGTGCTGCCGCAGGCCACGCACGATGCGCAGAAGGCCTATGCCGAATCCGGCATGCTGTCGGCCGCGCAAGACTATGAGATGGGTGGCATGCAGCTGCCCTACAGCGTGGAGGCTGCAGCCAATGCCTTCTTTGCCTGCGCGTCCGTCAGCATTGGCACCGGCATGCTCACCACAGGCAATGCCAACCTGCTGATGACACACGGCACAGCGCTGCAAAAAGAGGTGTTTGCGAAGAACGAGTTTTCCGGCCGCTGGGCGGGGACCATGTGCCTGAGCGAGCCGCAGGCGGGCTCCAGCCTGTCGGACGTGGCGACCAAGGCCGTGCCCGATGGCGCTGACTTTGCCAACGACCCGCTGGGCCCACGCTACCGCATCAAGGGCAACAAGATGTGGATTTCGTCGGGCGAGCACGAGATCAACGAGAACATCATCCACCTGGTGCTGGCCAAGATTCCCGATGAGAACGGCAAGCTGGTGCCCGGCACGCGCGGCATTTCGCTGTTCATCGTGCCCAAGAAGATGGTGAACACGCAGGGCGAGCTGACCGGTGTGCGCAACGATGTGGCACTGGCCGGCCTGAACCACAAGCTGGGCTGGCGCGGCACCACCAACACGCTGCTGAACTTTGGCGAAGGCAAGTTCGCGGTGGACGGCCAAGCGGGCGCCGTGGGCTACCTGGTGGGCCAGCCGGGCAAGGGCTTGGCCTGCATGTTTCACATGATGAACGAGGCGCGCATTGGCGTGGGCATTGCGGCCACCATGCTTGGCATGGCGGGCTACTACGCATCGCTGGACTACGCCAAGAACCGCCCACAAGGCCGACCGATTGGTGCGGGCGGCAAGGACGCAGCAGCACCGCAAAGCCGCATCATCGAGCACGCCGATGTGAAGCGCATGCTGCTGGCGCAAAAGTCGTACTGCGAGGGCGCGCTGGCGCTGGAGCTGTACTGCGCGCGCCTGGTGGACGAACACCACACCGCCGGTGGCCAAGAGGCCGATGAGGCGCGCCTGCTGCTGGAAGTGCTAACCCCGATTGCCAAGAGCTGGCCCAGCGAATGGTGCTTGGAAGCCAACAGCCTGGCCATCCAGGTACACGGCGGCTATGGCTACACGCGCGATTTTCCGGTGGAGCAATACTGGCGCGACAACCGCCTGAACATGATCCACGAAGGCACACACGGCATCCAGGGCCTGGACCTGCTGGGCCGCAAGGTGCTCATGGAAGAGGGCAAGGGCCTGACGCTGCTGAGCCACCGCATGACCGCCACCATCCACCGCGCTAGCGGCATTCCCGCACTGGCTGCACACGCCAAGGCGCTGGGCCGCGCGCTGCAGGATGTGGGCGAGGCGACGAAACAAGCCTGGGCCACCGGCCAACCCACGGAGGCACTGGCCAATGCCGTGCCTTACCTGCAGGCCTTTGGCCACATGGTGCTAGCCTGGATCTGGCTGGACGTGGCGGCCTGCGCGCTGGACAATGACCCGCAACAGGTGCAATTGGCCACCCAGGGCCATGTGGGCAGCGCACGTTTCTTCTTCCATTACGAGCTGCCAAAAATCGGCGCCTGGCTGGGTGTGGTGCAATCGCGGGATCTGACCTGTGCAACATTCCCCGAAGGAGCTTTTTGATGGGATTTTTCAAGAAATACAACGGCACTACCAATGCGCGCCTGCTGCGCGTCGAACGCTCGATCTGGGTGCTGATCTACGGTGGCCTGCTGTCCATCGTGCTGGGGGCTTTCATTGACCAGCAAGAAGCGCAAGATGCCAGCCTGTTTTACCAACTGGGTGGGCTGGCGGTGGTGGCCGGTGTGGTGCTGATTTACGTGCGGTCGCGCCTGCGCGAAGAAGGCTAAGCGGCGCACATATCTCGCGGGGGACATGCTTTTTCCCGCGGCAAACGCACAATCTTTGGCAAGGGCCCAACCATGGTGTTGTGGCCCTGACTTTTTCCAACATTTTGAGCAAGGCAGACAACCATGACACGCACCGTCCAAAAACTTTTTGACCTGACCGGCAAGACCGCCCTGATCACCGGTGGCTCACGCGGCCTGGGTCTGCAAATGGCCCACGCACTGGGCGAGGCCGGTGCCAAGATCATGCTCAGCTCGCGCAAGGCGGCTGATCTGGAAGAGGCCGCCGCCGAGCTGCAGGCCGCTGGCATCGACGCCCGCTGGATTGCCGCCGACTGCGCCAAAGAAAGCGAAATCACCCGCCTAGCGGATGAGACCCTGCAGCGCATGGGCGATGTGGACATTCTGATCAACAACGCTGGCGCCTCCTGGGGTGCGCCCGCCGAAGATCACCCGGTAGAAGCCTGGGACAAGGTGATGAACCTGAACGTGCGTGGCTACTTTTTGCTGAGCCAGATCATTGCCAAGAAAAGCATGATCCCGCGCAAGAGCGGCCGCATCATCAACATCGCGTCCATCGCAGGCCTGGGCGGCAACCCCACCGCCATGAAGACGATTGCCTACAACACCTCCAAGGGCGCGGTCATCAACTTCACGCGTGCGCTGGCGGCGGAGTGGGGCGTCTATGGCATCAACGTGAATGCCATTTGTCCGGGCTTTTTCAAAACCAAGATGGCTGCGGTGCTGATCGAGTCGTTGGGCGAAGACAAGATGGCCGCCCACGCGCCGCTCAAGCGCATTGGCGATGACGAAGACCTGAAGGGCCTGGCCCTGCTGTACGCATCGGACGCGGGTAAGCACATCACCGGCCAGTGGCTGGCGGTGGACGGCGGCGTGTCCGTCGTCACAGGCGGCTAACCATGTGGGAGCAAGCCGTGGGCTTTGGTGTCGAAATTCCCTTTGTCACCCACCTGGGGTTTGATCTCACGCTGTTTGCCGATGGGCGCTCTGAGATTCGGTACGCGCCCAAGGCCGAGCACCTGAATTCGTTCAGCGTGACCCACGGCGGCGCGCTGATGACGCTGCTGGACGTGACCATGGCCACCGCTGCGCGCAGCGTGGCACCCGAGATGGGCGTGGTCACCATCGAGATGAAAACCAGCTTCATGCAGCCCGCAGTGCCCAGCGCCGATGGCCCGCTGGTGGCCAAAGGTGAGCTGATCCACCGCACCGCCACACTGGCCTTCACCCAGGCCACCGTGTATGACGCGGCCGGCAAGCCCTGTGCGCACGCCACCGGCACCTTCAAGTACGTCAAGCGCCTGGCCACGGGCGCGCGCAGCGTGAATGCGCTGAACACCCCGGCAAGCGACGTGGGTGGCGTCGGCGGCATTTCTACCGACTAGTTAGAAGCCAAATAGGCCTCTAGCCCCCGTATAACCTGCGCGAGCAGCTAGCAAAACCATAGCATTCCAGGAGACCGCCATGCCCAGCAACCGCCAAATTCACCTCGCCAACCGCCCCGTGGGCGAGGCCGCAGCCCACAACTTTGCACTGGTGACCAGCGACACCCCGGCGTTGCAAGACGGCCAGGTGCTGGTGCGCCATCACTACCTGAGCCTGGACCCCTACATGCGCGGCCGCATGAACGACGCCAAGAGCTACGCCACACCGCAACCCCTGGGCCAGACCATGGGGGGCGGCACGGTGGGCGAGGTGGTGGAGTCGCGCCATCCCAAGTTCGACGCCGGTGACAAGGTGGTCGGCATGGGGGGGTGGCAGGAGTTCAGCGTGGTGGACGCGGGCCAGCCCGGCGCACTGCGCAAGGTGGACACCACCCATGTGCCGCTGAGCCACTACCTGGGCGCGGTCGGCATGCCCGGCGTGACAGCCTGGTACGGCCTGGTCAAGATCATTGCGCCCCAGGTGGGGCAGACCATGGTGGTCAGCGCCGCCACGGGCGCGGTGGGCAGCGCGTTTGCGGCGCTGAGCAAGGCACGCGGTTGCCATACGGTCGGCATTGCGGGTGGCCCGGACAAATGCCAATACGCGGTGGACGAGCTGGGCTTTGACGCCTGCATCGACTACAAGCTGCACAAGGATGCCGCCTCACTGTCCCAGGCTTTGAAAGAAGCCTGCCCGGGCGGCATCGACGGCTACTTTGAAAACGTGGGCGGCATGGTGCTGGACGCCGTGCTGCCGCGCATGAACGCGTTTGGCCGCATCGCCGTGTGCGGCATGATTGCCGGCTATGACGGCCAACCCTTGCCATTGGCCCACCCCGCGCTGATCCTCACCCAGCGCCTGAAGGTGGAAGGCTTTATCGTCAGCGAACACATGGAAATCTGGCCCGAAGCGCTCAAAGAACTGGGCGGCATGGTGGCCAGCGGCAAGCTGAAACCCCGCGAGAGCATTGCCCAAGGCCTGGCTGCCGCGCCCGAGGCGTTTTTGGGCCTGCTCAAGGGCAAGAACTTTGGCAAGCAGCTAGTCAAGCTGATCTGATGGTCCCCGCCACCCACACGGTGTTCAACCAGGCCGAGCCGCTGGTGGGCACCAACCTGTTTGACCGCAACCAGGCCCTGCAGAGCGCGCTGAAGTTCAACGCCCCCACGCTGGACATTGCCAGCCTGAGCGCGCTGGGCGCGCAGATGGGCGGTGCCGAAATGCAGGCCCACGCCCGCCTGGCCAATGTGCACACGCCCGTGCTGCACAGCCACGACCGCACGGGCCACCGGGTGGACCAGGTGGAGTTCCACCCCAGCTACCACGCGCTGATGACCGCCGCCGCACAGGCCGGCTTGCATGGCACGCCGTGGACTGAAGAAGCCCATGGCCACACCCGCCGTGCCGCCGCCTTCATGCTGTTCACCGAGGCGGAGCCGTCCATCCTGTGCCCCATCTCTATGACCTACGCGGTGATGGCCGCACTGCCGGGCAACGCCGCCATCTTCAAGGACTGGGCACCGGGGCTGACCGCGCGGGCCTACGACCCGGCCTTCAAACCCTTCAGCCAAAAAACCGGCCTGACCATGGGCATGGGCATGACGGAGAAGCAGGGCGGCTCCGACGTGCGGGCCAACACCACCCAGGCCGTGCACGACGGCGAAGACCCCTGGGGCCAGCGCTACACGCTGGTGGGCCACAAATGGTTTTTCTCGGCGCCCATGTGCGACGCGTTTCTGGTGCTGGCGCAAACGCCGGCCGGGTTGTCGTGCTTCTTCATTCCGCGCGTGTTGCCCGACGGCACGACGAATGCCATCCGCATCCAGCGCCTGAAGGACAAACTGGGCAACAAGGCCAACGCGAGCTCGGAGGTCGAATTCCAAAACGCTACCGCCTGGCTGGTGGGTGACGAGGGCCGCGGCGTGCCGCAGATTCTGGAAATGGGCACCATGACGCGGCTGGACTGCGCCCTGGGCACCAGCGGGCTGATGCGCCAGGCGCTCAGCATTGCGCTGCACCACACCGCGCAGCGCCAGGCCTTCGGCAAACGCCTGATCGACCAGCCACTGATGCGCAATGTGCTGGCCGACCTTGCTATCGAAAGTGAAGCTGCCACCGCACTGTCCATGCGGCTTGCACGCTCGTTTGACCACAAAGACGATGCGCATGAGATGCTCATGGGCCGCCTGCTCACGCCCATTGCCAAGTTCTGGATCTGCAAGCGCGGCGCGGCCTTTGCCCAAGAGGCCATGGAGTGCCTGGGCGGCAACGGCTATGTGGAGGAGGGCGGTGAGGGCACCATGGCCCGCATCTACCGCGAGATGCCGCTCAACTCCATCTGGGAGGGAGCCGGCAACATCATGGCGCTGGACCTGCTGCGCGCGCTGCGCAAGGGTGATGTGGCCGCCGCGCTGGTGCGAGAGCTGGCCCCGGCCCACGGCGCCCACCCCGCGCTGGACCGCCTGGCCATTGCCTTGCCCAGCCGGGTGGAGCACATGGCCACCGAGATGGAGGCGCGCCGCCTGGCGCAAGACGTGGCGCTGGCCGTGCAGGCCGCGCTGCTGCAACAGAGCGCGCCCGCCGCCGTGTTCCACGCATTTTGTGATTCCCGCCTCGCGGGCAACTGGGGCCACACCTTTGGCACCCTGGGCGCCGCGGTGGACTTTGACAGCATTATTGAAAGGGCCATGCCATGAGCAACACACCGACCGACCTCATCCTCCACCACTACCCCACATCCCCTTTCTCGGAGAAGGTGCGCCTGGTGCTGGGCTACAAGCAGCTGGCTTGGAAGTCCGTCATCATCCCCGCCATCTTGCCCAAGCCCGACGTAGTGGCGCTGACCGGTGGCTACCGCAAGACGCCGTTTTTGCAGATCGGCAACGACATCTACTGCGACAGCGCGCTGATCTGCGATGTGCTGGAGCACATCCAGCCCACGCCCACGCTGTACCCCGCCCATAACAAGGGCATGGCCCGTGTATTGGCGCAGTGGGCCGACACCACGCTGTTCTGGGCCGCCATGGCCTACAACCTGCAGCCCAAGGGGGCCGCCAGCATGTTTGAAGGTGCGCCTGTGGAGGCGGCCAAGGCCTTTGGCGCCGACCGCGCTGCCATGTCCACCGGCATGACCCGCCTGCGCCCGGCCGACGCCACCGCGGCCTACAAGAGCTACCTGCGCCGCCTGTCTGACATGCTGGACGGGCAAGACTTTTTGCTGGGCAGCACGCCCTGCGTGGCCGACTTTGCGGCCTACCACCCGCTGTGGTTCAGCCGCAAGCGCGTGGCCATCATGGGCGACATCCTGAACGCCACGCCCGCCGTGCTGGCCTGGATGGACCGCATGGCCGCGTTGGGCCACGGCAGTTTCGAAAAACTGTCTGCTGCGGATTCGATAGCAATCAGCGCAGCGTCCACGGGGGCTAGCGGCCCATTCGCACATGATGAAGACACCACGTTCCAGGACGAGCACGGCATTGCCCTGGGCAGCGAGGTGACGATTGCGGCCGAGCTGTTTGGCCAGGAACCCACGCCCGGCACGCTGATTGCCGCCACGCGCACGCGCTTCACGCTGCAGCGCACTGACGAGCGCGCCGGCACCGTGCGCGTGCACTTCCCGCGCATTGGCTACGTCTTGAAAGCGGCCCAACCCGCATGAGCGACACGCTGACCTGGCAATGGCTGCCGTTTGATGCATTGAGCCGCGACCAACTGTACGAACTGCTGCGCCTGCGCAGCGAGGTGTTTGTGGTGGAGCAGAACTGTGTCTTCCAGGACATGGACGGCCTGGATGCCCAAGCCATGCATCTGCTGGGAGTTCGGGCGGGGGACACGGAGCAGAGTCCGCTGACGCCCGCACTCCCAGCCACCGAACTGGTGGCCTATGTGCGCTGCTTCCCCGCCGGCATCACGTTTGACGAGGCCAGCATTGGCCGCGTGGTCACGCGCCAAAGCGCACGTGGCGGCGGCCTGGGCCATGTGCTGATGGCCGAGGCCATCCGCGCGCTCCAGCAGCAGTGGGGCGCGCAGCCGATTCGCATTGGGGCGCAGGCCCACCTGAAAAACTTTTACGAACGCCACGGCTTTGCCGATGTGGGCAAGCCCTATGTGGAAGACGGCATCGACCATATTGAGATGGTCCGCCAGCCGGGCTGATTCACAACAAATTCCATATTGAGGAGACAACCGCGTGATCACTGATTTCAAAGGCAAAACTGCCGCTCTCACCGGCGCAGGCTCGGGCTTTGGCCTGGAGTGCGCACGTATCGGCGCCAAGCTGGGCATGAACCTGGTGCTGGCCGATGTGCAGCAAGACGCACTGGACCGCACCGTGGCCGAGATGCAGGCCGCCGGCGCGCCCGTACTGGCCATGAAGGTGGATGTGTCCAAGGCCGAGCAGGTGGAGGCGCTGGGCGCCGCCACGCTGGCACGCTTTGGCGCGCCACACTTTGTGTTCAACAACGCCGGTGTCGGCGCGGGCGGCCTGGTCTGGGAAAACTCCGCCAAAGACTGGGAGTGGGTGCTGGGCGTGAACGTCATGGGCGTGGCCCACGGCGTGCGCGTGTTCACCCCCATGATGCTCGAAGCCGCGGCCAAAGACCCGGCCTGGACCGGCCACATCGTCAACACCGCCAGCATGGCCGGCCTGTTGAACGCGCCCAACATGGGCATTTACAACGTCAGCAAGCACGCCGTGGTGGCCCTGAGCGAAACCCTCTACCAGGACTTGGCACTGGTAACCGACCAGATCAGTGCCAGCGTGCTGTGCCCGTTCTTTGTGCCCACCGGCATCAGCCAGAGCCACCGCAACCGCCCGGATGCGGACGAGCCCCCCGCCAAACCCACGCGCAGCCAACTCATCGGTCAGGCCATGAGCGACAAGGCCGTGGGTAGCGGCAAGGTCACCGCGGCCGAGGTGGCGCAGAAGGTGTTTGACGCCATAGCCGCCAACCAGTTCTACATCTACAGCCACCCCAAGGCCATTGGCTCGGTGCAGACGCGGCTGGAAGACGTGCTGATGGGGCGCAACCCCACCGACCCGTTTTCCCACAAACCCGAGCTGGGCGTGGAGCTGAAAAAAGCGCTGCGCGGTTGACCCCTTAACGCGGCGGAACCTCCGGCTTGGGTTAGAGTCGTATCCCAGTGCCCCACACGCTGGGCACGCTAGCTTACTGATATGGAGCGCCGCATGCGTTTGACAAAAACCCTGCACCCGATTGCCGCTGTCGTTGGCGCAATCGCGCTAGCTGGCCCCGCCTGGGCAGGCTCGCTGCAGGTGCAGGTAGAGGACAAGACCGGCAAACCTCTGCCCAATGCCGTGGTTTTTCTCGAATCCGCCGAGGCCAAGGCCGCCGCCAAGCCGCTCAAGGGCATTGAGGTGGCCCAGGTGGCCAAACAGTTCACACCCGCGGTCACCATCGTCACTCCGGGCACGTCGGTGCTGTTCCCCAACCAGGACACGGTGCGCCACCATGTCTATTCGTTTTCGCCCATCAAGACGTTTGAACTGAAACTGTACGCCGGTGTGCCTTCCAACCCAGTGGTGTTCGACAAGGTCGGCATTGCGGTGCTGGGCTGCAACATCCACGACAACATGGTGGCCTGGGTACTGGTAGTGGACACACCGTACTTCGGCCGCACCGATGCCCAGGGCAAGCTGAACCTGGACAACGTGCCCAACGGCAACTACAAACTGCGCACCTGGCACGCCAGCCTGCCCACGGGCGCCGCGGCAGCCGACCAGCCCCAGGCCGTGGGCGCAGGCGGTGCCCCCGTGGTGGTGAAACTGGCGGGGAGCAGCGTTTGAGCCTGTCGAAAACGGTTGCCAGCTGGGGCCTGGGCACCAAGTTTGTCGTGTTCTCGCTGGCGCTGCTGCTGCTGGTGCAGGTGGCGGTGTACAGCGTGGTGCGCACCAGCATCAACAGCAATGTGCGGGCCCAGCTCACGCAGGAACTGGCCATTGGCGACAAGGTGTGGTGGCGCCTGCTGGACCAAAACGCGCAAAAGCTGCGCCAGGGCGCTGCGGTGCTGGCCGCCGACTTTGGGTTTCGCTCGGCCCTGAGCAGCGGTGACACCGAAACCCTGCGCTCCGCGTTGGAAAACAGCGGCGCACGCATTGGCGCCCCCGTCACCGCCTTGCTAAACCCCGAATTTGCCCTGCAGGCCACCGGGCTGGAACGCGCCAGCGAGGCGCAGTTCGCCCCCATCCTGCAGCGCGTGGCCGCCGACATTGGCAAGAGCGACCAGAACCACCAGCTGGAACTCATCGACGGCAAGCTCTACCAGTTTGTGATGGTGCCGCTGAAAGCACCGCTGACCATTGGTTGGGTGGTGATGGGGTTCCCCATCGAACAATCGCTGGCCAACGATATGTTTGGCCTGTCGGGCATCCATGTGGTGTTGCTGACTCGGCAAGGCGCGCTGCTGGTCAGCAGCCTGCCGGCGCTGGACCAGACCGCGCTGAAGGCCTTGGGGCAGGGCGGCGAAATACGCTTGGGTGCCGACACCTTGGTCGTGCGCCACAGCACCACGCGCAGCGATATCACGGACGTGCAAACCTATTTGCTGCGCTCGCTGGACGAGGTGGTGGCGCCGTACCAGCAGGTGCAGCTGGCCCTGCTGGCCATTGCGGCCCTGGGCCTGGCGCTGTTTGGTGCGGGCAGCATCTTTCTGGCACGCCGCATCACCACACCGCTGCACGCGCTGGTGGGGGCGGCCGAACAGCTCAGCCGCGGCGAGTACGACAAAAAACTGCCGGCCCTGCGCCACAAGGACGAGATTGGCGACCTGTCGCGCGCGTTTGACCACATGCGCAGCAGCATCCGCACCCAGCAGGGCGAGATCTTGCAGCTAGCCTACTGGGACCGCCTGACCGGCCTGCCCAACCGGACCCAGTTCCGCGACCTGCTGCAGCAGTCCATCAAGGCCAGCATTGCGCTGCAAACCCAGGGCCCTCCAGTCACCGTGATCATGCTGAACCTGGACCGCTTCAAGCACGTGAACGACGTGCTGGGCTACGCCTTTGGCGACCGGCTGCTGGTGGCCGTGGCCCAGCGCCTGAGCGGCCTGATCAGCGCCGACATCGGTGAGGTAGCGCGCCTGGGCGGCGATGAATTTGCAGTGTTGATTGAAAGCACCGACGCTGTGGGTGCCTTGCCCGTGGCGCAAAAAATTGCGGCCTCGTTTGAAGAGCCCCTGACGCTGGAAGACCAGACCGTGGACCTGAGCGCGGGCATTGGCATTGCCTCCTGGCCCATGCATGCCCAGGACGTGGACATGCTGCTGAGCCGCTCCGAGATCGCCATGTACGTGGCCAAGCGCAAGACCACCGGCATCCAGGTGTACGACCCGGCGCTGGACTCGTCGAGCACCCAAACCCTCTCGTTGTTGACCGAGTTGCGCCATGCGGTAGACCACGGCCAGCTGCGCCTGTACCTGCAGCCCAAGCTCACGCTGGCCGACAACACGGTGGTGGCCGCCGAGGCGCTGGTGCGCTGGCAGCACCCTACGCGCGGCCTGGTGCCGCCCATGCAGTTCATCCCGTTTGCTGAGCAAACCGGCTTTGTGCGACAGCTCACGCTGTGGATGTTTGAAGAGGTGGCACGTGCGCTGCCGGCGTTGCGTGCCGATGGTCGGCCGCTGCGCGTGGCCATCAACCTGTCCACCCGCGACCTGCTGGACCAGGACTTCCCCGCCAAGCTGGACGCCATGATGGCCAAGCACAACGCGCCCACCGATGCGTTCTGCCTGGAGATCACCGAGAGCGCCATCATGGACGACCCGCAGCGCGCCGAGGCTACGTTGAACCGCTTGTCCGAGCGCGGCTTCAAGCTGTCGATTGACGACTTTGGCACGGGTTATTCGTCGCTGGCCTACCTCAAGCGCCTGCCGGTGAACGAGTTGAAGATCGACAAGTCGTTTGTGATGGGCATGGAGACCGACGAGAGCGACGCCAAGATCGTGCGCTCCACCATCGACTTGGCGCACAACCTGGGCCTGTCTGTGGTGGCCGAGGGCGTGGAGAACCAGCTGATCCTGGACAAGCTCATCGCGCTGGACTGCGACGAAGCGCAGGGCTACTACATGAGCAAACCGATTCCGCTGCCGGACTTCATCGCCTGGCGGGTCAAACACCAGACCACCGTAGCGAGTTAAAAGGCCCTGGCCCACACGGCCAGAGCCTTGGGCTGGGTACAATGCAAATGCGAATTACTTGCATTTAACTACCCCTTATGACACTTCCACGTTCCCTTTCCTTGCTGCGCGCAGTGGCACTGGCCAGCAGTCTCATCAGTGCTTCAGTAGCCACGCTGGCGCAGAGCGCGCCGGGCTCCATCCTGGTTTACAACGCCCAGCACGCCAGCCTGGCCAAAGAGTGGGCCGATGGCTTCACCCGTGAGACCGGCATCAAGGTCATCCTGCGCAATGGCGATGACATGGAGGTGGGCAACCAGATCGTGCAGGAGGGTGCCAATTCCCCGGCCGATGTCTTCCTGACCGAAAACTCCCCCGCCATGGCCCTGGTGGACGGTGCCGGCCTGCTGGCCCCGCTGGACCCCGCCACGGTGGCGCAGGTGGACCCGAATTACCGCCCCGCACATGGCCGCTGGACCGGCATTGCCGCCCGCAGCACCGTGTTTGTTTACAAGAAGACCAAATTCACCCCCGCCAAGCTGCCCAAGTCCATCATGGACCTGGCCAACCCCGAGTGGAAAGGCCGCTGGGGTGCAGCACCCGGCGGGGCTGACTTTCAGGCCATCGTGAGCGCGATGCTGGAACTCAAAGGCGAGGCCGCGACCCTGGCCTGGCTCAAGGGCATGAAGGAAAACGTGGTGAAGTACCGTGGCAACAGCTTCGCCATGAAGGCCGTGAACGACGGCCAGATCGACGGCGCCATCATCTTCCACTACTACCAGATCGAAGACATCGCCAAGACCGGCGAGAACAGCGAGAAGACTGGCCTGCACTACTTCCGCAACCAGGACCCCGGCGCGTTCATCAGCATCTCCGGTGGCGGCGTGCTGGCCAGCAGCAAGCACAAGCCCGAAGCGCAGGCCTTCATCCAATGGATCACGGGCAAGGGCGGCCAGGAAGTGCTGCGCACCGGCCGTTCGTTTGAATACGCTGTGGGTGTAGACGCCAAGTCCAACCGCAACCTGGTGCCCCTGGCCGATCTGCAAGCGCCCAAAGTCGAACCGTCCAAGCTCAACAACCGCAAGGTGACGGACCTGATGCTGGAAGCCGGTTTGCTCTAAACCTGCGCGGCCACCAGCGTCTGCCAGCGTTTCCAGTACGACAGCGCCACCTGGTAGGTGGTGCGCTGGACCTGCACCGTGTCTTCGATCTTCACGCCATAGCCGCCCGCCATGGTGAACACCAACGGGATGCGGCGCTGCCAGCACCAGTCCATCACGCGCCGGTCACGCGCCTCCAGGCCATCGGCCGTGATGTTCAGGCGGCCCAGTCGGTCACCCTCGTGCGGGTCAGCTCCCGCCAGGTAAAACACCACGCCGGGCTGGCATTGCCCCTCCAGCATGTGCAGGGCTTGCTCCAGCGCCGCCAGGTAGTCGCCATCGCCACAGCCATCGGCCAGCGGCACATCAATGTCCCCCGCCTCCTTGCGAAACGGAAAGTTCTTGTCGCCGTGCAGCGACAGCGTGAAGACCGAGTCGTCGTCCTGAAAAATATGCGCCGTGCCGTTGCCCTGGTGCACGTCCAGGTCAATCACCGCGACCTGCAGGGCAGGGCGGCGGCCCCCATCGGCCAGGCGGGCGCGACCCCATTCGGCCTGCAGCACGCGGGCCGCCACAGCCACATCGTTGAACACACAAAAGCCGCCCCCCTTGTCGGCATAGGCGTGGTGCGTGCCGCCGGCCAGGTTGGCGGCAATGCCTTCGGTCAGCGCCACGCGGGCGGCAGCCACCGTGGCGCCCACGCTGCGGCGCGCGCGCTCGGCCATGGCCGGGCTCCAGGGAAAACCGATCTCTCGGAGCACTGCAGGCGCAGCCGTGCCTTCCAGAATCGCGTCGATATACGCTTGCGTGTGCACCAGCGCCAACTCGCCCCGCGTCGCGGCCGGCGCCTCGGTCAGCCGGACCTCGGGCAGGTGCGCCACCAGCTGGTCGCGCAGCATGCGGTACTTGGCCATGGGGAAGCGGTGGCCCTCGGGCAAGGGCAGCACAAACTGGTCGGAATAGAAGGCCTGCATGCCTGAATTGTGGCAAACGCCAAGAGCCTTTAAAAAAGTGAGAAAATACGGGTTTTCACACCAACCAACAGGATAGTTCCATGGGCAACAAAATCGTTACCGAAGCCGACCGCAAAGCCACTCCCGCCCCCAAGCCCGTCGCTGGCTACACCCTGCCCACCGGCGGCCGCGGCCAACGCGTGAGCCTGGAACGTGGTGTTGCAACCCGCAGCAAGAAGAACCCCGGCAAGCGTCACAGCTAAGCCCTGACATCCCTGACCGGATGTCACCAAAACAAAAGGCCCTCAACTGAGGGCCTTTTGCATTTATGGGTCAAAAGCGGCGCTAGCCCCCATGGAAAGTACGCCAGCAGCTACCAATTCAATAGCAATCAGTTGGCACCCATGTAGTCTTTCTTGCCCACTTCCACGCCGTTGTGGCGCAGCAGAGCGTAGGCGGTGGTCACGTGGAAGAAGAACTGGGGAATGGCGTAGTGCAGCAGGTAGGTGGACGCGGCAAAAGTGCGCTCGCGTGGGGTTCCGGCCTGGATAACGATCTCACGGGTGTGGGGCTTGTCGAACAGGCTGGCGTCCAGGCTGGTGATGAAGGTCACCACGGTGGCGATGCGGGTTTGCAGTTCGGCAAAGGTCAGTTCGGTATCGGGCATCACGGGCACGTCCACACCGGCCAGGCGCGCAGCGGCGCCCTTGGCAAAGTCGCTGGCAATCATCACCTGGCGCAGCAACGGGAACATGTCGGGGTACAGGCGCGCCTGCAGCAGGGCGTTGGGATCGATCTTCTTGGCAGAGGCGTGCTCTTCGGCCTTGCGCAGCACGTTGCTCAGGGCTTGCAGCATTTGCTTGAAGACGGGGATGGAGGCGGTATAGAGGGCGTCGGTCATGGGGCAGGTTCCTTCAAAAGAGGGCGAAGCGTAACAGCTTGGGCGACGCGTGCCGCCGCAAGGGCATTTGGGGTATTCAGCGCAGAGGACCCAGGCGCCAGAGCGAAGTGACTTCGGCTGCGCGGGCGGCGTGCAGGGCGTCGGTGCCCTCGGTGGCCTTGGGGTGCAGGGGCTTGGCGTCGCGCCGGCCCAAGACCTGCAGCCCAGCTGCGGCAAAGGCGGCCAGCAGCTCGTAGCGGCTGCGCAGGCCCAGGTGTTCGGCCAGGTCGGACAGGATGAGCCAGCCCTCGCCGCCAGGCGCCAGGTGGGCCGCCAGACCATTCAGAAAACCCAGCAGCATCTGGCTGTTTTCGTCGTACACCGCGTATTCAATGGGCGAGCTGGGTCGCGCGGGCAGCCAGGGCGGGTTGCACACTACCAGCGAGGCCAGTCCCTCGGGAAACAGATTGGCCTGCAGCACCGTGACCTGGGCCGCCACACCGAGCTGGGCGAGGTTGGCGCGGGCGCAGGCCAGTGCGCGCGGGTCTTGGTCGGTGGCGACCACGCTGGCCACACCGCGGCGCGCCAGCACAGCCGCCAACACGCCGGTGCCGGTGCCAATGTCAAACGCCACCAGATCGGCGCCCTGGGGCAGCGGGGTGGTGGCCACCAGATCGACATACTCGCCACGCACCGGGGAGAACACACCGTAGTGGGGGTGGATGCGGTTGTTGGGTGCTGCGCCCAGCGCGGAAATCTCCACTCCTTTCTTGCGCCACTCGTGGGCGCTGACCATGCCCAGCAGGTCGCGCAGGCTGGCCACGCAGGCACCGTCTTCCGCGACCACTGGGCCCCAGGCCTCGGTGCAGGCCTGGCGCGCATCGGGTGCGCGGCGCAGCGGGATGCTGTAGTCGGCATTGAAGGGCAGCAGCACCATGGCCAGCACCCGGGCGCGCTGCGCCTGGGCCTGCCGGTGCAGGTTAAAGCCATCGGCCGGCGACACGGGGGGCTTGTGGATGGCCGCTCCCTTGGCGGCGCGCTGTTTGCGCTGGGGCGTTTTGTCGATGCGCCGGGCCAGGGCTTGCAGCAGCTGGCGGGCGTTCTGAAAATCGCCGCGCCAGAGCAGGGCCGTGCCTTCGCAGGCCAGGTGGTAGGCATCGTCGGCCGTGGTGGTGTCGTCGGCCAGCACCACGCGTTTGGGCGGCGCGGCACCGCGCTCGGAGCGCCACAGCGCAGAACAGGCCTGGCCCGCTTCGGTCCAGTGAATTTGAGGGGGCTGCATGGGGGAGAGGGGCCTTAGAGGTTGTGGCGCACGGCGGGCGTGCGCATGGTGACCAGCTCTTCGGCGGCCGTGGGGTGGACCGCGAGCGTAGCATCCAGCGCGGCCTTGGTGGCCTGCAGCTGCAGGGCCACGCCCACCAGCTGCGCCATTTCACCGGTATCGGGCCCCACGGCGTGGAAACCCAGCACGCGGTCGGTGTCGCGGTTGACCAGCAGTTTGAGCAGCATCTTGCCGGTGTGGCCCGAGAGCGTAGCCTTCAGGGGGCGAAAAGTTGCGCGGTACACGTCCAGCCGCGGGTGGGTCTTGAGCGCTTGTTCTTCGGTGAGCCCCACCACGCCAGCTTCGGGCGTGGTGAACACGGCCGTGGGGATTAGCGTGTGGTCCACGCGGCGCGGGGTGCCGCCAAACACGGTGTCGGCAAAGGCATGGCCCTCACGAATCGCCATGGGCGTGAGGTTCACGCGGTTGGTCACGTCGCCCACGGCGTAAATGTTGGGTACCGCGGTCTGGCTGAAGTCGTCGACCGGAATAGCGCCTTGCGCGTCCAGCGCAATGCCCAACGCTTCCAGCCCCAGGCCCTGGGTGTTGGGCCTGCGGCCCAGCGCACGCAGCACGCAGTCGGCGGCCAGTGTGTCGCCGTTGCCCAACTGCACCTGCAGGGCGTCAGCATCGCGGGCAATGGCGTGCACTTCACTGCCAAAGCGGAACTGCAGGCCGCTGTGCGCCATCTCCGCCGCCAGGTGCTGGCGCAGCTCGTCGTCAAAGCCGCGCAGAATCCGCTCGCCACGCACCACCACCGTGACCTGCGCACCCAGCAAATGCAGCACGCATGCCAGCTCCAGCGCGATGTAACCCGCACCTTGCACCACCACGCGCCGGGGCAGGGTGGGCAGGTCGAAGAAGCCATTGGAGTCGATCGCCAGTTCATGACCGGGAATGTCTGGACCCCGCGCCGGCTGTGCGCCGGTTGCTATCAAAATGTGTTTGGCGTGAAAGCGCTGGCCATTCGACAGGGCCACTGTATGGCGGTCCACCAGCGTAGCCCGGCCTTCCAAAATCTGTACGCCCGCGTTGCCCAGGTTGCTGCGGTAAATGCCTTCCAGGCGCGCCACCTCGGCGTCGCGCCGGGTCTTGAGCGTGGCCCAGTCGAAGCGGGGCGCATCCAGCGTCCAGCCAAAACCCGCAGCCTCTTCAAACTCCTGCGCAAAGCGCGAGGCATAGACCATGAGCTTCTTGGGCACGCAGCCGCGAATCACGCAGGTGCCGCCCATGCGGTATTCCTCGGCCAGCGCCACGCGCGCACCGTGGTTGGCCGCAATGCGCGCCGCGCGCACGCCGCCCGACCCGCCCCCAATGACGATGAGATCAAACTGTTCCATACGCTCCCTTGTGTGGTGCGCAGCGCCAGGGCTGGTTACAGCTGGCCCGCGTGTTTTTTCAGAATGGCATCGTAGACGCCATTGCTCTGGATGATTTTGAGGCCTGCGTTGAAGCGGTCGCGCAACTCGGGGTCTTTGAACACGGCCTTGCGCGGGCTGGGCGGGAAAATGGTGTGGATGGTGATGGCCTGGCTGGCGTCCACCTTGGGGTCCAGCCGGGGAATGAAATAGCGAAAGATGCGCCGGTCACCCACCACCACGTCCACATGGCTGGTGAACAGCAGGTTGTTCTGGATGATTTGCTGCGGGTATTCCTTGTAGTCCGGGTGGCGCTCGACCACGGCCTTGAAGCGCTCGCCCAGGATCACATTGGCATTCTGGAAGGCGGCCACCGAATAGTCGGCCAGGTCCTCAATGCGCCGGATGGGCAGGTTGCGAGAGGCCAGGGTGATGGCCACGTTCTGGAAATACACATAGGGGGCCGAGAAATAGTCGTTGCCACCTATGCCCTCGTCCACGGTCAGCAGCATGTCCAGCTGGCCCGCGCGCTGCATGGCAAGCCCGCGGGCCGGCGGAAACTGCAGCCCCACCATCTTGTAGCCCACGGCAGCCAGGGCCTGGTCGGCAATTTCGACCTCAATGCCTTCCTTGCCGGATTCCATGATGTAGGGCGGCTTGGTGAGGCCCATGCCTACCCGCACCTCGGGTGGCGCCGCCAGCGCATGGGACACAAGGCTTACAACGAGCAGGCACAGACATGCCAGCGACGAGAAGCTGGATTTCAACGACATATGCTTACAGTTTATGCCAGTCTGCGACGCCTGGCTGCCTGCTTTTTAGGCACTAAAAAGGGGCGCCCGGCTGTGGCAAACTTCCGCCCTTGATTGAATTCCGGGCGCCGCCCCTGGCGCCCTCACACACCGTCAGCGTTAGCCCCTCCCATGCAGCAAATCATCGCGCAAATCGCGCAAGAAATCCGTGTCCGCCCCCAGCAAGTCGAAGCCGCCGTGGCCCTGCTGGACGAAGGCGCCACCGTGCCGTTCATCGCCCGCTACCGCAAGGAAGTGACCGATGGGCTGGACGACATCCAGCTGCGCGAACTCGAAGCCCGCCTGAGCTACCTGCGCGAACTGCGCGACCGCAAGGAAGCCGTGTGCAAGGCCATCGACGAGCAGGGCAAACTCACGCCCACGCTGATGGCCGCCATCCACCAGGCCGCCACCAAGCAGGAGGTGGAAGACATCTACCTGCCGTTCAAGCTCAAGCGCCGCACCAAAGGCCAGTTGGCCAAGGAAGCCGGGCTGGAGCCGCTGGCGGACGCGCTGTTTGCCAACCCCACGCTGGTGCCTAGTGAGGCCGCCGAGGCCTACCTCAAGCCCCCGCTCACGCCTGAGCAGATCGCTGACAAGCAGCCCGATTTCTCAACCGTATTCGCCGTGCTGGATGGCGTGCGCGATCTTCTGAGCGAGCGCTGGGCCGAAGATCCGGTGCTGGTGCAAGACCTGCGCGCCTGGCTGTGGAACGAAGGCCTGCTGCAAAGCAAGCTGGCCGAAGGCAAGGACGAAAACAGCGCCGACGTGTCCAAGTTCCGCGATTACTTTGACTACGACGAGCCCATTGGCCGCGTGCCCAGCCACCGTGCGCTGGCCGTGTTCCGCGGGCGCTCGCTGGACATTCTGGACGCCAAGCTGGTGCTTCCAGAGTCAAATACGCCTGCAGCCCCCGTATCTACTGCGCCGGCAGCTATTAAAAAAGTAGCGACTCCGGCGGTATCGTTGGCCGAAGGCCGTATCGCCCTGAAGCTGGGCTGGAGCCACCAGGGCCGCGCGGCCGACGATTTGATCCGCAAGTGCGTGGGCTGGACCTGGAAGGTGAAACTGAGCCTGTCCACCGAGCGCGACCTGTTTGCACGCCTGCGTGAAGACGCGGAGAAGGTGGCCATCAAGGTGTTCGCCGACAACCTGCGCGACCTGTTGCTGGCCGCCCCCGCCGGCCCGCGTGTCGTGATGGGCCTGGACCCTGGCATCCGCACGGGCGTGAAAGTGGCGGTGGTCGATGCCACCGGCAAGCTGGTGGAAACCGCCACCGTGTTCCCGCACGAGCCGCGCAAGGATTGGGAAGGATCACTCCACACCCTAGGCAAACTTTGCGCCAAACATGGCGTGAACCTCATTGCGATCGGTAACGGCACCGCCAGCCGCGAGACCGACAAGCTGGCGGCTGACCTGATCAAGCTGCTGGCCAAGATGGCCGCGCAAGCCGGTGCGCCCGAGATCAAGGTGGAGAAGGTCGTGGTGTCGGAAGCCGGTGCCTCGGTGTACTCCGCCAGCGAATTCGCGTCGCAGGAAATGCCCGATGTGGACGTCAGCCTGCGCGGCGCAGCGTCCATTGCCCGCCGCCTGCAAGATCCATTGGCAGAGCTGGTGAAGATCGACCCCAAGAGCATCGGCGTGGGACAGTACCAGCACGATGTGAACCAGAGCGAACTGGCCAAGACGCTGGACGCGGTGGTCGAAGACTGCGTGAACTCGGTCGGTGTGGACCTGAACACCGCCAGCGTGCCGTTGTTGTCCCGCGTATCTGGTTTGTCTGGCACCGTGGCCAAGGCCGTCGTGCGCTGGCGCGAAGCCAATGGCGCGTTTGCCAGCCGCCAGGACCTGATGAAAGTCACCGGCTTGGGTGCCAAAACGTTCGAGCAAAGCGCGGGCTTCCTGCGCATTCGCGGTGGTACCAATCCGCTGGACATGACGGGCGTGCACCCGGAAACCTACCCCGTGGTGGAGCAAATCATTGCCAAGTCCGGCAAACCGGTGGCTGAAATCATGGGCCGCGCGGACATGCTCAAGACCCTGCGCCCCGAGTTGTTCGCCAACGAGCAGTTCGGTGTGATCACCGTCAAGGACATCTTCACCGAGCTTGAAAAGCCCGGCCGCGACCCGCGCCCAGACTTCAAGGTCGCGCGCTTCAACGACGGCGTGGAAGACATTGCCGACCTGAAAGAGGGAATGATCCTCGAAGGCACCGTGAGCAACGTGGCGCAGTTTGGCGCGTTCATTGACCTGGGTGTGCACCAGGACGGTCTGGTGCATGTGAGCCAACTCGCGCACAAGTTTGTCAACGATGCGCGAGAGGTCGTGAAGACTGGCGACATCGTCAAAGTGCAGGTGGTTGAGGTGGACGTGGCGCGCAAGCGCATTGCGCTGACCATGAAAATTGGCGCTGCGCCTGCAGGAAGCAAAGACAGGGCAGGGGACAACCGCTACCAGGGCCCAGCCCGCGAAGAGCGCCAGCACCAGGGCAGCCGCCAAGACACCAGCTTGGGTGGCAATTCCGCCATGGCCAGTGCCTTCGCCAAGCTCAAACGCTAACACTTTGCAACACCCGGGAGCGGCTGCTTGCACTAGCATCGCCGCATGCAGATGCTCTTGGGGCCGGTGTTTTCGGACATCGCCTGGCCCATCACGATCCTCATTGCATGGTTTGCGGGAGAGATAGGACACCGGCTGGCAAGGTTGCCACGCATCAGTGCCTACGCCATAGTCGGCTTTGTTCTGGCGCCCACCCAGGGCGGCTTGTTGCCGGCGGACCCATCGAACACCGTGCTTCTTTTGGCCAACATTGCGTTTGGCCTGATCCTGTTCGAGTGCGGATACCGCATTAATTTGCGCTGGTTGCGCACCAACCCCTGGATCGCGGCCACCAGCGTGACCGAAACGGCGCTCACGTTCGCCGCGGTCTACTTTTTGGTCCTGTGGTTTGGGCAGTCGCAGTCCAGTGCGGTGCTGCTAGGCTCCCTGTCCATGGCCACGTCACCCGCCAGCATCCTGCGGGTGGCCAATGAGCAGCGCAGCTCTGGCCAGGTGACCGAGCGGGTGTTGCACCTGTCGGCGATGAACTGTGTGCTGGCCGTGTTTGTTTACAAAATCATTGTGGGACTGGTGGTGTTCGAGACCTCGGGCAACCTCTGGGACGCAACCTATGGCAGCCTGGTCGACCTGTGTGCCTCCGGTATTTTGGGCATGCTGGCCGGTGCGCTTGTTCCGGCCCTGTTGCAATTCACCGGCCGCACCAGCGACGACAGCACCCTGGCCTTCACCCTGGCCATCATTTGCCTGGTGGCCCTGGCCCACAGCCTGAAACTGTCGCCCGTACTGGTGGCGCTCACCTTTGGGTTGTCGGCCCGGCATCGCCGCATTGTGTTGAACTCCTCACAGCGCGGCTTTGGCGCGCTGGGCGATTTGCTCTCCATGTTGTTATTTGTGTTCATCGCATCCACCTTGGATTGGCAACAGGTGGTGGCGGGCATGACCGTGGGATTTGCCGTGATGGGGGTACGCCAGCTGGCAAAAATTGTCGGCATCAGCCTGTTTGCCCACGTCAGCGGCATTTCTTGGCGCAAAGGGCTGCTTATCGGCGTGGCCACCACGCCCATCTCGGCCTTCGTGATCCTGGTCCTGGAGCAAACGCGCTACCTGGGCATCCATCTGGTGGAAGAGCTGGCACCGCTTGCCACCATGGCACTGACCCTGGAGGTGTTGGGCCCCATCTTCATTCGCCGGGCGCTGGTGTGGGCACGCGAAGCGCCGGACAGCAGAGGGGAATGACATGGCATTGGAGCCCTTCAAACAGTCGCAATCGTTGAGCCTGGGGGTCGAGCTGGAACTGCAGTTGGTCAGCCTCAGCGACTTTGACCTCACCGCGGCCAGCCCCGACATGCTGGAACTGCTGCGGCGCAAGCCCTTTCCGGGCGTGGTCACGCCCGAGGTGACCGAAAGCATGATCGAAGTCGCCACCGACGTGCACACCGAATACGCCACGCTGCAGGCGCAACTGCAACAGATGCGCGACATTCTTGTCAAGGCAGGCGACCAGCTCAATATTGGCATCTGCGGTGGTGGCACCCACCCGTTCCAGCTCTGGTCCGAGCGGCGTATTTTCAACAAGCCGCGCTTCCTTGAAGTGTCCCTGCTGTACGGCTACCTGACCAAGCAGTTCACCATATTTGGCCAGCATGTGCACGTGGGCTGCACCAGCGGTGACGAAGCCTTGTTTTTGCTGCACGCCCTGAACCGCTATGTGCCCCATTTCATTGCGCTGTCGGCCTCGTCCCCCTTTGTGCAGGGCAACGACACACTGTTCCACTCGGCGCGGTTGAACTCGGTGTTCGCGTTTCCGCTGAGCGGGCGGGCGCCATTTTTGCTGCGCTGGCAAGACTTTGAGGAACAGTACTTCGCCAAAATGGAGCTCACGGGCGTGGTCAAAAGCATGAAGGACTTTTACTGGGACATACGCCCCAAGCCCGAGTACGGCACCATCGAGCTGCGGGTGTGCGACACACCGCTGACCGTAGAGCGCGCCGCCGCGCTGGCCTGCTACCTGCAGGCGCTGTGCCGGTACCTGCTGGAGCGCAACGAGCCGCCGCCCGCTGAAGACGACTACCTGGTCTACAACTACAACCGCTTCCAGGCCTGCCGTTTTGGCCTGGATGGCACGCTGGCCCACCCCAAGACCTACACCAAGCTGTCGCTGCGTGAGGACATCCTCACCACCGTACGCCACATCTGGCCACAGGCGGAGAAGCTGGGTTGTGTGGCTGCGCTGGACCACATTTACCAGGCGGCCCGCGAGGGCGGCGACGCCAACTTCCTGCGCCAGGAGTGCGCCGAGCGCGGCGGGGTGGAGGGAATGGTGGACTCTGCTCTGCAGCGTTTTCGAAACAGCAAGGCTGGCAAAGCGTGAACTAGTTCCGCTTTTGGCGCCTGACTGTCGCGCTTAGTCTGTTTGGACTATTGAACGGGTTCGGTGTAGCCGCACAATCGGACCTGTAACAATAAGTAACGTTCAAGGGATTTCCATGCCACTGCGCTTTTCCGCTTCTGCTCTTCTGGCCGCCGCCCTGATGGTGCCCGCCTTGTCGGCCCATGCGCTGACATCGTCGGTGACCAACACCGACTACAGCGCGGTGGCCGGTGCCCACACCATCACCTTTGGCACCAGCAGCACCAACAACGCCAGCGCTGTGGTTGGCAGTGCCGCCGCCAATGACGTGGTCTATGCCGGCGCAGCCGGTGGCGTGAGCTACACCTACCGCGACGGTGCCCTGTTCAACAACAGCACCCTGATCTCTGGCGTGGCCGCCCGCCCTGTGGGCGCGGTAGACAACTACTACTCCCTGGGCAACTCGGGCGTGCAAGCTGGCACCGGTTCGGTCACCTTCAGTGCAGCCTTGAGCTACTTTGGCTTCCTGTGGGGTTCGCCCGACACCTACAACAGCGTGACTTTCTGGAACGGCAATACCCAGCTGGCCTCGTTTGACGGCAGCATCGTCAAGCAGCCCGCCGACGGCAACCAAAGCTACGCGCGCTACTTCAACGTGTTCACCCAGGGCGCCGAGAAAATCACCCGCGTGACCTTTGCCTCCAACGGCAACGCGTTCGAGACCGACAACCATGCCTTCATCACCGCCGTGCCTGAACCCGAAACCTACGCCATGCTGCTGGCGGGTCTGGGCCTGATGGGTGTGGTGGCACGCCGCAAGACCAAGACCCGCGCCTGAGGCGACCGGTCTGCTTGCAAACCCCGCCCCGGCGGGGTTTTTTTGCTTCTGCGGGCTGCAGCGGGGATGGATAATCCCCCCATCCCCAAAAGTTGGTTGAGGAGACCGTCACCATGAAACTCAGTGCGTTGCTGGAGCAGCAGTTCATTCTGCCCAGCATTCCCAAAGTGGTAGCACTGCTGCTCAATGAGCTGGACCGTCCGGAAATTGACCTCAAGAAGGTCACCCAACTCATCAGCACCGACCCCGCACTGACCACCCGGCTTCTGCAACTGGCCAACTCCAGTTTTTTCCAGCTCTCGGGCAAGATCAGCAGCGTCTCGGAGGCCCTGGCCCTGCTGGACCTGAACCACGTGCGCACCATGGCCCAGGCCGCGGCCACTGGCGCTTCGCTCAAGGCCGTGCCCGGGATCCAGCTGCAACAGTTTTGGGACTACAGCCTGAACGTGGCCCGCGTATCCCGCTCGCTGGCCGGGCTGGTGCGGCTGAACCAGCAGGCGGCCTTCACCTGTGGGCTGATCCACGCGGTGGGCGAGCTGGCCATGCACCTGGCCATGTCGGACATCACCGCTGTGCTGGACGAAGACGTGCACCCGCTGGGCATGAACCGCGCCTCGCTGGAACGCAAGGTGCTGGGCTATTGCTACGCCAGTGTGGGCGCGGGCTATGCACGCATGTGGCACTTTCCCCAACCCATGGTGGACGCACTGGAGCACCAGTACGCCCCGTTTGAGAACCATGTGTACGAGCCGCTGGCCGGGGTGATTCACCTGGCGGCGTGGCGCGCCCGTGGCAAAGAGGCCAAGCTGACCCAACGCGGTTTGGCGGTGACCTTTCCAGGCTCCGTCGGCGTGACCCTGGGGCTGGACATCGACATGGTGCTGCAGCAAGACCCGTTTGACTGGGCTGCATATACATGACCCCCACGCTCCGCCGCTGCGCGGGTCGCTGCCCCCCAAGGGGGGCTAACTCGCCTTGGGGCGGCCCAGCCGCGAGTTGGTCTTCTTCGATTGATTTTTTAGAATGCAAGCACTTCATATCTACGCGGGCCCCAAGGCCCGGGCGGCGCTGGTCGCCCGCGGACTGCAACCCCAGCATATTGCCACCATCCCCGGCGCCGCCGGCGGGCCCAAGGGCCTGATCCTCGGCGCACTGGACCGCTTCATTTTTGGCGACTGGCTGCCACGCTCCAACCAGCCGGTGGACTTGGTGGGCGCCTCCATTGGCGCCTGGCGCATGGCCACGGCCTGCCTGAATGACCCGGTGGCCGCGTTCGAGCGGCTGGAGCACGACTACATTCACCAGCACTACGAGCTGGCGCCAGGCCAAAAGCGCATCAGCGCGGCCCAGATCAGCGAGACATTTGGCCAAAACCTGCTGTCGTTTTACGGTGGACGGGTGCCCGAGGTGCTGCAGAACCCGCGTTACCGGCTGCACATCGTTACCTCGCGCGGGCGGCACCTGCTGCGCACCGAGCATGGTCTGCGTACGCCGCTGGGCTATCTGGGGGCGTTTTTGACCAACACGGTGCACCGCAAGGCCATGGGCGCCTGGCTGGAGCGGGTGGTCTTTTCCACCCCGCTGGCGGGTGGGGCTGCAGCGGCGCTGCCGTTTGCTACCGGCGACTACCGCACGCGCCACGTGGCGCTGAGCGAGGCCAACTTCAACCCTGCGCTACAGGCCAGCTGCTCGATCCCGTTCGTGTTACAGGCCATTCACAACATCCCCGGCGCGCCCACCGGCGCCTACTGGGATGGCGGCATCACCGACTACCACCTGCACCTGAACTACCCGGCCGCGCAGCCGCGCGAAAACGCTATCAATTCAGGAGCTACCGGCGCAGAGGATACGGGGGCTAGCGGCCTATCAGAGCACCAAGGGCTGGTGCTGTACCCGCATTTCCAGAAAAGCGTGGTGCCGGGCTGGCTGGACAAGGGGCTGAAGTGGCGGCACCGTTCCACGGCGTATCTGGACACCATGGTGCTGCTGGCGCCCAACCCCGAGTGGGTGAAAACTTTACCAAACAGCAAACTTCCAGACCGCACAGACTTTACGCACTTTGGCAATGATCTGGCTGGACGGGTGAAGGCGTGGACCACCGCCACCCGTGCCAGCCAGCAGTTGGTGGACGAGTTCATCGCCTGGCTGGACAAGCCCGACATGAACTTGGTACGCCCACTATGACACTGCCCACACTGCTGCCCACGCTCTCCTTTCCCCGCGCAACGGCGCTGTGCATGGCGCTGGCCCTCACGGCCAGTGCCGCATCAGCCGGTCCGCTGCTAGACCGCTTCAAGCAACGCCGCGCGGCCCGCGCCGAGAGCCGGGCCGAAGAAAAAGCCCCCGCCGCCGAACCCAGCACGGAGCAGACGCTGGAAGACCCGTACACCACCGACAGCACCCAGTCCACGGTGGCCCGCACGGTGGTTCGCGACGTGGCCTATGGCAGCGACCCCAAACAACGCATGGACGTGTACCTGCCCACCAAAGGCGCGGCCCTGGCACCCGTGATCTTCATGGTGCACGGTGGGGCTTGGCGTACGGGCGACAAGCGCATGGGCAATGTGGTGGACAACAAGGTGGCGCGTTGGGTGCCCAAGGGCTTTGTCTTTATCTCGGTGAACAACCGCCTGCTGCCCGAAGCCGACCCGCTGGACCAGGTGCGCGACGTGGCCCAGGCGCTGGCCAGTGCCCAGTCCAAGGCCACGGGCTGGGGCGCAGACCCCAAGCAGTTCATCCTCATGGGCCATTCTGCCGGTGCGCATCTGGTGGCGTTGCTCGCGTCCTCCGGTTCGCTGGCCAGCCAAGCCGGGGCCCAGCCCTGGCTGGGTACGGTAGCGCTGGACAGCGCGGCGTTGGATGTCGCACCCATCATGCAGACCAAGCACTACAAGCTGTACGACCCCGCTTTTGGCACCGACCCCACCTTCTGGAAAGCCGTATCGCCACTGCAGCAATTGCAATCCGGCGCCAAGCCGTTGCTGGCGGTGTGCTCCATCCGGCGCGATGAGTCCTGTGGGCAGGCCCGCGCATTTGCCGCCCGCGCTACACCGCTGGGCGTGCGCGTACAGGTCTTGCCCCAGGACATGACGCACAGCGAAATCAACAAGGAACTGGGCCTGGGCACGGCCTACACGCAGGCGGTGGAAGGCTTTATGGCCAGCTTGTCGGGCCCGGTGGCGGCCACGCTTCAGCGCGGTTTGTAGGCTGGCGTGTCGCGCAGGGCGCCTATGGCGGTCCACCACGCCTCCAGCTTGGCTTGCTCATCGGCAGACAGCGTGGGCTTGGCCACCAGAAAATAGTCCGTCGCTGGCGAGGGCAGGGTCAGCACCCGTCTGCTCGCATCGAGCGTGCCACCATGCATGGGAAACCGCAAGGGCTGCGGATGCTCCTCTGCCGAGTTGACCAGGCCGGCGTCCGCCATTCCCATCCTGAGCAAGGCCAGGCAGCGCGCGCTGGTCACACGCACAAACACCACCGGCACACGCGCCTGTGTCGCCGCGTCCGTGATCAGCCGTTCGGACACACCGGGTGCCTTTCCCGGTGCGCTTACAAATGGCGCGATGGCATGGTCTGGCAGGCACACCTCCCACGGTTTAGACGTGTCCTGAGCCCACGCCGGGCCGTGCAGCGCCAGGGCGGTAAATATCAGGGCGAGGGAATGCTTCACGATTCTGCAGAGATGTGGTGCACAGCACTGTACGCCAGCGCCCAGGGCACCATGTCCGCCGCCGGCATGGGCCGCGCGATGCCATAGCCTTGGCCGAGTTCACAGCCCAGCTCCAGCAACTTGCTGGCCTGGGCCGGGGTTTCCACGCCTTCGGCAATCACCGCACGGTCAAAGGCCTTGGCCAGCGCCACGATGGCGCCCACCAGCGTGCGGTCCTCGGCGTCGTCCAGCAGGCCTTCCACAAACATGCGGTCGATTTTGATGGTTTCTGCTGGCAAGCGCTTGAGGTAGGACAACGAGGAGAACCCGGTGCCAAAGTCATCCAGCGCAAAGCACACGCCCAGAGCCTGGCAGCCTTGCATCACCTGGCGCATGTGCTGAATGTCCTGCAGCACGGCAGATTCCAGAATCTCCAGTTCCAGCAGATGGGCCGGGGCCTGGGGGTAGCAGGCCAGCAGCGCGCGCAGCCGGTCCACAAAGTCGGCGCGGTGGAAATGCCGCGCCGCAATGTTCACACTGACCACCCAGCGCTGGCCTTGCAGCACCCAGCTTTGCAGCTGCGCCAGCGCCTGGTGCAGCACCCATTCGCCAGTCTCCACAATCAGGTCGGTGTGCTCCATCAGGGGCAAAAACCCGCCTGGGGCCAGCAGTCCCTGCTCGGGGTGCTGCCAGCGCAGCAGGGCTTCCACGCCCACAATCTCGCCCGTGCGCATGTGCACCTTGGGCTGGTAGTGCAGCCGGAATTCTCCTTGGTGCACGGCAATGGCCAAGCGGGCCAGTTGGGTGTAGTGGGTTTGCACCTCCTGGTCTTGCTGGGCATCAAAAATATGGAAACCCCGGCCCGCCTGCTTGGCCTGGTACATGGCCTGGTCGGCATGGCGCAGCAGGGTGTCCGGGCTGGCGTTGTCCTGCGGGAACAGCACCACACCGGCGCTGGCGCTGGAGTGGATCAGCAGGTCATCAATCGCATAGGGCTGGGCCAGGCATTCCAGCAGGGCCAGGGTTTGGCTTTGCACCTCTGCCTCGCCACTGGCCCCGCGCAGCAGCACTACAAATTCATCACCGCCCAGGCGGGCCGCGTCCGCGGGGTCTTGCACAAAGCCCTGCAAGCGCAGCGCCACTTCTTTCAGCAGGCGGTCACCCGCCCAATTGCCATGGCGGTCATTGATCTCCTGAAAGTGGTCCAGGTCCAACAGACACACGCTCAACAGGCCGCCATCCTGGCGGGCCTGGTACAGGGCATGGGTCAGGCGTTCGGCCAGCGCGTCGCGGTTGTTCAGCCCGGTAAGCGCGTCGTGCCGCGCCTGCCAGGAAATTTTTTGCTGCAAATCGCGGGTTTCGGTCACATCGCGGAACACCAGTACACAGCCCCTGGCGGTGCCATGGCTTTGGCGAATAGGTGCGGCGGTGAACTCGATCGCATAGCGCTCGCCCGAATGGTGAAGCAACAACTGGTTGATGGCGTGCACGGCCGTCTGGGTCTGGTGCAGTTGGTCCACCCGCACACCTAGGGGCAGGGCCTGAGATTTAGCGTCCAGTTGAAACACGTCGGACAGGCGACGCCCCAGCGCCTGTGGTTCGGTGTAGCCGGTCAAAAATTGGGCGGCCTCATTGAGGCTGTCAATGTGGCCGTGCACGTCGGTGGTGATGACGCCGTCGGCAATCGACGACAGCGTGACCACGGCGCGCTCTTTTTCTTCCAGCAGGGCTTCCTGCGCCAGCTTGCGCTCGGTGATGTCCACCAGTGCACCGATGCTGCCGCCCACACTGCCATCCGTCAGGGTGAAGGGCGCCTTGAAGTACACCATCTCGCGCAGGTCGTAGGTTCCTGCCTTGACCAGGACCTCGTTGTCCTTGCGGCTCAACACCCGGCGCTCTCGGCCTGCACGCTCGTGCGGCAGGGCTACAAAGTCACTGGGCAGCGGTGCGCCGACTACGGCCTGGGCGGGGGTGCTGAAAAACGTTTCCCAGGCTTGGTTGACACCCAGGCAGGTGCCATCGCTGCCCCGCACAAACACGGGGAGGGGCAGGGCGTTGATCAACTGGCGGGTGAAGTGCAGCTGCTCTTCCAACTCCGCCTGGGCGGTTTGCAGCGATTGCACCAGGCCCTGGATCTGCTGCGCCATGCTGTTGAAGGCTTGCGCTACGGCCCGCATCTCCAGCGTGCCTTTTTCCACCATGCGGGCGCGCAGTTCGCCAGCGCGGAACTCCTCGGTGGCGGTATTCAAGCGGCTGAGCATGCGGGCATTGGCCCGCAGCAGCAGGGTGAGCAGAAACAGGATGGTGAAGATGTTCAGCGCCGATATGTGCATCTGCGCACCAATGGTGCGCCAGACCTGCTCCAGCACCTGGGTGTTGCCGACCACGACCACAAGTTGTACCTCTGTGCCGTCAGGCAACTGCTGCGCAAAATCTCCACTCAGGGGTTTCAGGGCTGCGAACTGCGTAAACCACAGAGGCACCTGTGGCCGCACAAAGTCGGCAGTACCAGCCTGCAGCGCCTGGCCCCGCAGCGTCCATTGCAGGCTTTGAATCTCGGGGTTAAAGCCCAGCTCGGCCTCCAGCATGGCCTGCAACTCGGCTTGCGTGCCGTTGGCGCTGGCACGCACCAGCAGGGGCAGCAGGTAGTGCCCGGTGACCTGCACCTGGGCCCGCTGGTGCTCGACGGCTTCCTGCAGTTCGGCACTGAACATCAGGTGGTAGCGCACCAGTGTCACCACCACAATGATGCCTAGAATAGGCAGAAACAGGCGCGGGTAGGTTCCCCGCGTTAACCAGGTCTTGATGGAGTAGTGGCGCATTTTTATCGTGGTCCCTAGGGCGCTATGGGGTGCCCCTTGCAATCGTTTTCTTATTCCGATGGCAGTTTAGCCGCGACTTCTATGCGCGGCCTTACAAGACCGCTGCGCAAGCGCTACAGCGACAGTTCAAGCATTTGGCGGTACTCATCCGCGGTCGCAATGCGGGGGTTGGTTTTGTGGCAGTGGTCGGCCAGGGCGCCGGTGATGATCTGGTCAAACTGCGTGGGCGACACCCCCATCTCCGCCAGACCGGTGGGCAGGCCCAGGCGGGCATTCATGTCCTTGATGGCCTCGCCAATGTCACTGGCCGAATCCAGACCCATGGCGTGGGCCATGCGTTGCAAGCGCTTGTCCTTTTGCACCGATTCGGCCTGCGCATTGAAAGCCACCACGGCGGGCAGAAACATGGCGTTGAGGGTGCCGTGGTGCAGGCGCGGGTCCACACCGCCCAGACTGTGGCTCAGGGAATGCACGCAGCCCAAGCCTTTCTGGAACGCCATAGCGCCCTGCATGCTGGCGCTCATGAGGTTGGTGCGGGCTTCCACGTCGCTGCCGTTGAGCGTGGCGCGGGCAATGTGGGCCCAGGCGCGCTCTAGCCCGTCCAGCGCAATGCCGTCGGCCGGCGGGTTGAAGGACGGGGCCATGAAGGTTTCCATGCAGTGCGCAATCGCGTCCATGCCGGTGGCGGCGGTCAGTTTGGGCGGCAAGCCCAGGGTCAGTTCGGGATCGCAAATGGCGGTCTTGGGCACCAGGTGCCAGCTGTGAAAACCCAGCTTGCGGTGGTCGTCCACGATGAGGATGGCACCGCGCGCCACCTCGCTACCGGTGCCACTGGTGGTGGGCACGGCAATGATGGGCGCGACGCGTTCGGTAATGCGCACCGAGCCGCCTTCGATGGTGGCGTAGTGGGTCAGCGGGCCTTCGTGGGTGGCCGCAATGGCCACACCTTTGGCGCAGTCAATGGCAGAGCCGCCGCCCACGGCAATCAAGCCGTCGCAGCCCTGGGTTTTGTACATCGCCGCCGCGGCACGAACTGCAGCTTCAGTGGGGTTGGAGGGCGTCTGGTCAAACACCGCCACGGTCAGGCCGGTCAGGGCGTCCAGCGCCTTTTGCAGAATGCCGGCAGCCTTCACGCCCGGGTCGGTCACGATCAGCGGGCGGGTGATGCCCACACGCTCGCACTCCTGTTTGAGCAGGCGCACGGCGCCGCATTCAAACTGAATCTGGGTCACGTAGTAGATGAAGGCCATGGTGCTAGACGTGTAGGATTGAAAAAAGCCAATGTACCAAGAAGCATCCCATCCATGAGTCACCACCATGACCGCCGCGGCAATCCGCGCAGCCTGCTCACCCCCGCCATGCGCGGGGTGCTGGACCGCATCGCCCGGGCCGGTCACGCCCCCATGCACATGCTGAGCGCCCAGCAAGCCCGCACCGCCTATGCCGCCGGGGCCGACGTGCTGGAGCTACCGACCCAGAAACTGCACCGTGTAGAGGACTTCAAGGTGACCGCGCGCGACGGCTACCCCATCCCCGTGCGCCATTACGCGCCCAGCGGGACCGGACTGCCCGTGCTGATTTATTTTCACGGCGGCGGCTTTACCGTGGGCAGCGTGGCCACGCACGACGGCCTGTGCCGCCGCCTGGCGCACCTGGCGGGGTGCGCGGTGCTGTCGGTGGACTACCGGTTGGCGCCCGAATTCAAATTCCCAACCGCGCATAACGACGCATGGGACCTGGTGCAGTGGGTGGTCCAAGAGGGCAAAGACCGAGGTCTGGATACGACCCGCATTGCGCTAGGCGGCGACAGTGCTGGCGGCACGCTAGCTGCAGCCTGCGCCATCGAGGCGCGCAACGCCGGCCTGCCGCTAGCCCTGCAACTGTTGTTTTACCCGGGTTGTGCTGGCCACCAGGACACGCTCTCCCACAGCATCTTTGCCAGCGGCTTTTTGCTTGAAGAGCGGCAGATCAGTTTCTTTTTTGAACACTACATCCGCAGTGCCGCAGACCGGGACGACTGGCGTTTCGCCCCATTGGACGGCAAGGGACCTGATGGAAACGAGGTGGACCTGGGGGGCGTGGCACCCGCCTGGGTGGGCTTGGCCGAGTGCGACCCACTGGTAGACGAGGGTGTGGCCTATGCCGATCGCCTGCGCCTGGCCGGTGTGGCTGTGGACCTGGAGATTTACCGCGGTGTGGTGCACGAGTTCATCAAGATGGGCCGCGCCATCCCCGAAGCCGCCACCGCCCACGCCGATGCAGCGCGCGCGCTGCGCAACGCATTTGGCCTTTGAATACTTAGAGACACCCGCATGACCTTGCAACGTTCTGATTTCTGTTTTTTTCACCGCCTGCGCGTGCGCTGGGCCGAGGTGGACATGCAGCACATCGTCTTCAACGCCCACTACCTGATGTACCTGGACACGGCCATGGGTGACTACTGGCGCGCTCTGGCTCTGCCGTACCAGGAGAGCATGGTGCTGCTGGGTGGCGACATGTATGTCAAAAAGTCCGCGCTGGAGTACCACGCCTCGGCCCGCTACGACGACACGCTGCACATCGGCCTGCGCTGCGCACGGGTGGGCAATTCGTCCATGGTGTTTGAAGGCGGCATTTTCCGGGGCGACACGCTGTTGGTGTCCGGCGAGCTGCTGTACGTGTTTGCCGACCCCGCCAGCCAGACCTCGCGCCCGGTACCGGATCCTTTGCGCCAGGTGTTTGCCCAGTTTGAAGCGCGCCAACCGGTAACGCACACCGCCGTCGGCAATTGGGCAGACTGGGGCACAAAGATCACCCCGCTGCGCCGTGCGGTGTTCGTCGATGAGCAGGCGATTTCAGAAGTGCTGGTGTGGGATGAGGCCGATGCTGGCGCCGTGCATGCGGTGGTGCACAACGCCTTGGGCCAAGTGGTGGCCAGTGGCCGCATGGTGGTGCAAGCGCCCGGCGTGGCGCGCATAGGCCGCATGGCCACGCACCAGATGCTGCGGGGAGGGGGCCTGGGCCTGCTGGTACTGCGCGCCTTGGTACAGGCCGCGCGCCAGCGGGGTGACACCGAGATCATGCTGCACGCGCAGTGCAGTGCCGAGGGCTTCTATCTACCTGAAGGCTTTGCGCGACGGGGGGACGTATTCACTGAAGCGGGCATTGCCCACCAGGAAATGGCGCTGTCGCTGAGCGCCTAGAAGCCCAAAGACGCCAGCAAGTCGTCCACATCGTCCTGCTTGAGGGCGTTTTCTGCGGTTTGCGGACCTTCCAGCACATGGTTGTCCACGGTTACCGGTTCGTTGCTTTCCGGCTTGGCCACGGCAACGGTCCCCTCGGGCGAGCTGTCGATCAGCAGCTGCACCATCTGCATCTCGGTGCGGGTGATGATGTCGATGACCTTTTTGATCACCTGCCCCGACAAATCCTGAAAGTCCTGCGACATCATGATGTCGCTGAGTACGGCCCCCTGGCCATCGGCAAACTTGGCGGTACTTTGCGCAAACTTGCCGCACACCACCATCAGTCCACGGGCTTTCTCCACCGTCATGTCGGGCGCCGCGGCCAGTCGAGCGAGGGATTCGCTCAGTTCCACACCGCGGGTGGCCAGGTCGTCGCATGCAGGTTTGGCGGTTTCGACCAGGGTCAGCACCTTGTTGGCCGCGTCTTCGGTCATTTTTCCTACATGGGCCAGCCGGTCACGGGCGTTGGGAATCTCTTGGACTACGTCGTGCAACTGGCTGCCGCCAATCACCGCCAAGGCTTCGTGCATCTCGCGCGTGATGGCCCCCAAACGGGCAAAAGCGTCTTCTTTTGATAGCGGCGTTGACATAAGCTGATCCAATTCCTTCCCGGCTTGTACACGTGTTACGGCATGTTACGGCGTCTCAATTATGAGTCCACCTAGAGCCCTGGCAACGGTCACGCCGCAAATATCTGAGGCCTATGCTCCGCCTCTCTTCAAATGTCTTCCAGCAAAGGATAGGGCAGGGGCAGCACCTGCAAATCCACCGCGCCCGCATGCAGTCCGCCTGCCTGGATGGCAGACAGCTGCAAGGACACGATGGCATGCACCTCACCCTGAGGGGAAGGCGCGGCCTGGACCACGGTGCCCACGGGCTGTTCGTCATCTCCGGGCGCAAAGATTTCTTGCCCTGCGGCCACGGGACCACTGGCCTGCACTACAAACGCACGGCGCTTGAGCGTGCCGCGGAACTGGCTGCGGGCCACGACCTCTTGGCCGGGGTAGCAGCCTTTCTTGAAACTCACCCCGCCCACGGACTCGTAGTTCAGCATTTGCGGCACAAAGGCTTCAAATACAGGCTGGCTGAGGGTAGCCACACCGCTGCGTACCTCGCTCCAGAGCCAGGTGTCCAGCGCCAGGGCATCGCCCTGCGGGGCTGGGGCGTCCACCGGCGCCACCCAGAGCTGGCGGGAGGTGCCGTCCGCCGGGTAGAGGTTGACCACCGCTTCCGTGCCAAAGTCGGCCTTAGCCCACATGGAACCTGCGCCAGCAGCTATATCTTTGATAGCATTTCCGGCCAGACCGTAGAGGACAAAGCGCTCACTGGCATCGCTCAGGCGGGCCTTGGCGCGCATGACAAACATGGACAGACGCTTGAGCGTGGGCGCCAGCAGGTCCTTGCTGCACACCAGCAAGATGTCTCCGCCAGGGCGCTTGAAGCCAATGAAACTGGCCTGCATGCGGCCCTTGGCGGAGCAGAACGCAGCCAGCCTAGCACTGTTCAGGTCGAGCAAGGCAAAGTCATGCGTGAGCTGGCCATGGATGAATTTGGCGGCGTCTTCGCCTTCGATCTGGATCACGCCCAGGTGGTCCAGGCGGGCCACGCCATGCAGGGTGGGCAAAGAGGCGGCGGGAAGGGTCTCGGTGTTCATGGGCTGAATTATCATTCCCCCTCTTATGACTGACGGGAAGTAGGGCTGTGCGCTTTTTCATTGTTGTGGTGTGCGTCGCCGTACTGGGGCTGTTGGGGGCGGGATACGCTTGGGTCCAGTCGCCGCTGGACATTCCCGGGACCTCGGTCGACCTGTCCATTGAGCCCGGCTCCAGCGCCCGCGAAGTGGCGGTGGATGTGGCCCAGGCCGGCGTGCGGGTTCAGCCAGTCTTGCTGTATTGGTGGTTTCGTCTCTCGGGCAAGGCACGCAACATCAAAGCAGGCAGCTACGAGCTGCCTGCTGGCACCACGCCACGCAGCCTGTTGCAAAAGCTGGTGCAGGGCGATGAAGCCCTGCGCAGCGTGACCCTGGTGGAAGGTTGGACCTTCAAGCAGGTGCGCGAGGCCCTGCGCAAGGCAGACCAGCTCAAACCCAATAGCGGGTCTCTGAGCCCTGCCGAGATCATGGAGCAGTTGGGCCGTCCCGGTGTCCACCCTGAGGGCCGGTTCTTCCCCGATACCTATACCTATTCCAAAGGCTCCGGTGACCTGGCGGTACTGCTGCGGGCCCTGCATGCCATGGACAAAAAGCTGGATGCGGCCTGGTCGCAGCGCAATCCCAAATCGCCGCTGCAGACACCAGACCAAGCCCTGGTACTGGCCAGCATCGTGGAAAAAGAAACCGGCAAAGCCAGCGACCAGGCCCTGATCTCTGCCGTGTTCAACAACCGCCTGGTCATTGGCATGCGCCTGCAGACCGACCCCACCGTCATCTACGGCCTGGGCGATGCCTTTGACGGCAATTTGCGACGTGTCGATCTGCAGAACGACACCCCTTACAACACTTACACCCGGACCGGCCTGCCTCCCACACCCATCTCCATGCCCGGCAAGGCAGCCTTGTTGGCGGCCGTGCAACCGGCTCCCAGCAAGGCCTTGTACTTTGTGGCGCGGGGCGATGGCACCAGCCAGTTCAGCAACTCACTGGACGAGCACAATAGGGCGGTCGACAAATACCAGCGCGGCCAATGAACGCACACTCAGGGACGGCATGAGCGGACTTTTCATCAGTTTTGAAGGCATCGACGGGGCGGGAAAATCCACCCATATCGACGCCACAGCCAAGGCATTCCAGGCGCAGGGCAGGGTGGTCACCCTGACGCGGGAGCCCGGCGGCACGCCGCTGGCCGAGCGGCTGCGCCAGATGGTGCTCAATGACAGCATGGACGCCATGACCGAAGCCTTGCTGGTGTTTGCGGCCCGGCGCGACCACGTACAGCAGGTGATTGTTCCCGCTTTGGCGCGCGGCGATGTGGTGCTGTGCGACCGGTTTTCCGATGCCACTTTTGCCTACCAAGGTGGTGGGCGTGGTTTTGACTGGCAAGTGCTGCAAGTGCTGGAGCAATGGGTGCAGGGATCAGGCTTGGGCCCAGACCAAGCCTTGGTCAAACCCGATGTGACCGTGTGGTTTGACTTACCGCCATCGGTGGCAGCCACGCGCCTGGCCGGAGCCCGCATTCCTGACAAGTTCGAATCCCAGCCCATCGCCTTTTTCGAAAACGTGGCGGCCGGTTACGCCCGTCGCCAGGCCGAAGACCCGCAACGCTTTGCCCGCATCAACGCCCACCAAACACCAGACGCGGTGTGGCGCGATGTGCAGGCGGCCTTGCGCCTGGCAGGGCACTTGCACGCATGACCGAAACACTGCCCACGGTGGCCGCCCCCTGGATCCAGGCGCAAACCACGTTGTTGCTGGCACAACGCGGCCATGCCTGGCTACTGCAGGGCCCCTCGGGTTTGGGCCAATACAGCCTGGCGCTGGCGCTGGCCCGGGCGTGGTTATGCGAACATGCCACGCCCGCCGGTGCCTGCGGCCAATGCGGCAGTTGCCACGCCATTGACGTGCGCACCCATGCCGACCTCTGCATGCTGATGCCCGAGACCACCATGCTGGAGCTCGGATGGCCCCTGAGCGAAAAGGCGCAGAGCGAGATTGACGACAAGAAACGCAAGGCCAGCAAGGAAATCCGGGTCGACGCCATGCGCGACGCCGTGGAGTTTGCCCAGCGCACCAGTGCCCGGGGCCGCGGCAAAGTGGTTGTGGTGTTCCCTGCGGAAAACATGAACACCATCACCGCGAATGCTTTGCTTAAGACACTGGAAGAACCGGCCGGTGATGTGAAATTTTTGCTGGCCAGCGAGTCTGCCCACCAGTTGCTGCCCACCATCCGCAGCCGATGCATTGGCCACACCATGGTCTGGCCGGATACTGAGCAGGCCGAGGCCTGGTTGCGCAGCATGGATATCCCCGCCAACCAGGTCGATGGTTTGCTGCAGGCCACCGGTGGCCGGCCCGAAGATGCGCTGCTGTTTGCCCAGTCGGGTCGGGACCCTGGCAACTGGGCGGCGTTTCCCAAAGCCATGGCGCGCGGTGATGTCTTTGCGGTCAAGGAATGGACAGCACCCCAGGTGATTGACGCCCAGCACAAGCTTTGCCACGACCTGATGGCGGTGCAAGCTGGGGCGACGCCGCGCTTTTTCCCAATCAAAGAAATCACAGGTTTGAGTGCGTCTGCCGCCGCGTTGGCGGCCTGGAGCAAGGCCTTGTCACAGGCCATGAGGTCCATGGACCACCCCTTCAATGCCGGGCTCATGCTGGAAGCGCTTGTCGGACAAGCCCAAACCACTCTAAACTCGGGCCATTAGTACACCACCATGAGCGCTACACCTTCCGCCACCGCCCGCCCCAGCGTCATCCAGCTTTCGATCAAGGAGAAGGCGGCGCTGTATGCGGCCTACATCCCCATGTTCACCGAGGGCGGCGTGTTCATTCCCACCACCCGGGAATACGCTTTGGGCGACGACGTGTATGTGCTGCTGTCGTTGCCTGATGACGTGCAGCGTTACCCCGTGGCTGGCAAAGTGGCGTGGGTCACCCCACCCAAAGCCTCTGGTGGCCGCACACAAGGCGTTGGCATCCTGTTTCCCAAAGACGAAAAGTCACACGCGCTCAAGCTCAAGATCGAAGAAATTCTGGGTGCCCACATGGCATCCGAGCGTCCCACGCAAACGGTCTAGCGCTGAGGCGCTTGCACAGTTGCCCTTGGCTCACGCCCCTGCGGCGGCCATGATGGATACTTCACCATGTTCACCGACTCTCACTGCCACCTGACTTACCCAGACTTGGCCGCCTCTTGGCCGGCCATCCGCGACGCCATGGCCGCAGCCCAAGTGGACCGCGCCTTGTGCATTTGCACCACGCTGGAGGAGTTTGGCGACGTACACCGCATGGCCATGGACAACGCCCACATATGGGCCAGCGCAGGCGTACACCCAGATAACGAAGGTGTGACGGAGCCCTCCTTGGATGATTTGCTGCGATTGGGTGCCTTGCCCAAAGTGGTAGCCATTGGTGAAACCGGCTTGGACTATTACCGCTTGGGCGAGCGCACCGTGGCTGACATGGAATGGCAGCGCGAACGTTTTCGGGTGCATATCCGTGCCGCCCGCCAGCTTCACAAGCCCCTGGTCATCCACACCCGCAGTGCGTCTGAGGACACCTTGGCCATTTTGCGGGAAGAGGGTGAAGATGGAAGTACAGGCAGCGCCGGCGGTGTTTTTCACTGCTTCACCGAAGACCAGGCGGTCGCGCAGGCCGCATTGGACCAGGGTTTCTACATTTCTTTCTCCGGCATCCTCACTTTCAAAAGTGCCCAGGACATCCGCGATGTGGCTGCCATGGTCCCCATGGACCGCCTCTTGATAGAAACCGACAGCCCCTATCTGGCGCCTGTGCCGTACCGCGGCAAGACCAATAACCCATCCTACGTGCCATATGTGGCCAAACAGTTGGCCGAGATCAAGGGCTGCCCCGTGGAAGAAATGGCCCAGATTTCCAGTGCCAATTTCACGACCTTGTTCAAACCCACATGAGGCCAACACATATGAAGTATTTGTTTAAGTTAGGGCTTTATCTATTTGTTTTTATTGGATTTTCTGTATCTCACGCAGGCTCCTATGAAGACTTTTTCCAAGCCATTGTTCGGGACAATGCAGAGGGTGTCACCAAGCTGCTGGCCCGAGGTTTTGATCCCAACACCGTGAACCCCAAAGGCGTGCCGGGGTTGTTGATCGCCTTGCAGGAGCCATCACCCAAGGTGGCCGCCGTCCTGCTGGACCACCCGGACCTTGAGGTGGAGGTACGAACTCCCCAAGATGAGAGTCCATTGATGCTGGCAGCGCTACGTGGTTACACCGAGCTGTGCGCCAAGCTGATCGAGCGTGATGCCGACGTCAACAAACCCGGCTGGGCACCATTGCATTACGCCGCAACCAACAGCCATATCGAGATCATGCAGCTGCTGCTGGACAACCATGCCTATATAGACGCCGCGTCGCCCAATGGATCGACGCCGCTCATGATGGCGGCCATGTACGGAAACGCCTCGGCGGTCAAGATGCTATTGGAAGCCGGAGCGGATCCGACACTGAAGAACGGCATCGGCCTGACGGCAATCGACTTTGCCAACCGGGTGAAGAAAGCAGAGTCTGTGGAGATTCTTGCAGCCTTTATCAGGGCAAGACGGGCCAAGGGCAGCTGGTAAACACGTGTGCAGCTCTGGCACTGTAATGTCATATTTACTTCATACGATGTATATTATGTTAATAAATATATCGACAGAGAAAAACCTTTAGCGCACTGTAAATGACACCGTGGGCACACTGGCATCTGCAAACGAGGCTCCCAACGCCAACTCGCCTTTGCCATGCAGGACGCATTCCTCGCGCCGTAGCAACACGTCAGCACCACCAGCATCAGAAAAGCGCACCCAGCTGCCGTAGCTGCTGACGTCCACCAGGATCACGCTGCCGTTGCGCCATTCCAGGCGGGCGTGCGTACGTGAAACGCGGGGGTCATTCACTACAAACTCTACGTTCTTGACGCGCCCGATATGTGCAGGCAGCTCAAACGACTTGAACGTCTTCTTGACATCCATCCACTGCAATTCCACCTCGCGACCCAAGGCATCAGGCGCATTGAGAAGATCGACTGGATCCAGTTGGGCTTGCATGGTGAGGAAGTCTGAGGGCTCTTCCTCGCGCCACTCGATCTGGTGCACATTGCAAGGCTCGGCTCGGCCGCGGATATGGATGGGGCCCAGCATGCGAAAGTTGGTGCCACGCACCTCACTCACTGTATCTAGTGTGCTCGCCGCAGCCCAGATCTGATGGGGGCCGCACAGATCGCACAAGCGGGCGGCCACGTTGACGGCATCACCATAACAATCCCCAGCCACCATTTCCACCTCACCGGTGGACAGCCCAATGCGAATAGGCAAACGAATGTCCGTAGGCAGGCGCATGGTCCGTTTGTGGTGCAGTCGTTGAATTTCCACGGCTGCGGCCACCGCACTTTGGTTATCTGAAAAAATAACCATCACACCATCGCCGAGTGTCTTGATCAGACGCCCGCCATGCCGTGTGCATTGCTGGGTGATCCAAGTGGTGATTTGGGTAACGGTTTCCGTGGCACGGGCGTTGCCCAATGCCTCAAACACAGCCGTGCTGCCATGCAAGTCTGTGAATACAACGGTCGCTTGAACACCCATTCCCAATTGTTCCGGTTCTTTGTGGTGCCTGAGTTTAGGGCATAGCGGGCATATTGAGAATGAACAAAGTCAGACATCCCCATAGAACAGGAAATAGCCCGACTTCGCCGCTCAAATAGGAGTCTTCACCATCTAGAAAGCCAACTAAGCTGTCACAAAGTCGACATGCCACGCTGTCAACATTTCACTTTGAGAAAGCCATTCCCATTGGCCCCCTGTTGTATCTGCCGCAAAACGCGAGTCTGTCCCTATTGTGGATGGCATTGCCTTTGCTTAAGGTAGCTGGCGAGTAACTCAAAAATAAAGATATGCGTTGGACTCCATCAAATTTAATGAACAGCCTCATCAAGGCTAGCACTAGCGGCCCAAGGAAGCAGGCAGTTTCACTCACGGAAATTCGTGAGGCGATGTTGCATGTGTTGGGTGAGCGCGGTGCACGGGCCTATCCAGTGATTCAACTGCGGGTCACCTATGCGGATGACGTGCAGGACCTCTGGTACCTTCGCGGCGACGTGATGGCGGCGGTTGCCGATCTGGATGGTGAGCTGGAGGCACGCCGAGCGCTTGCCTCCATCAGCACCATGTTTTCTGGCTTGTTACCCCGTGGATTAACGTCTCGCCTGAGTCCCCTGGAACACTAAGCGCCCCCCGATGTTTGGGCATCAATGCCCCCAGAACAACAGCGCGTCGCGGCCTTCCACCACCAAATCAGCTTTTTTGCCCACGGGCAAAAGCACTTTGGTCTGAACATGGCCGTAGGGCAAATTGGTCAATACCGGCACCTTGGTTTGGCTTCGCAACCAATCCACCACGGATTGAAGCTTGTAGCCCCGGTCGTGCGGCGTGAGCTTATAGCCTGTAAATTGACCTAAGACTATGGCCTTCTGCCGACCGACAACACCAGCGTTCAATAGCTGGGTCAGGGTGCGCTCGATGCGGTAAGGGTGTTCGCCAATATCTTCCAAAAACAGGATGCCGCCCTTGATCTCCGGAAAAAACGGCGTGCCCAACATAGAGGCCAGCACCGTGAGATTGCCACCCCACACAATGGCCTCGTGCACATTCAAAGCCTCTACGCCTCCAAGCGCTTTGTCCTGGCGCCAGCCGGTGCCCTCTCCCTGCCCTGATACCAGATCATGGAAGCAATCTTCCATGATGTCGTCGGGCACTAGGTCGGGCTCACCGCCCACACCAAACCCTTCACACAGCGCGGGCCCCGCCCAAGTCTCCGCGCCGGTCTTGGCCAACAACGCCAGTTGAAATGCAGTGAAGTCACTGATTCCGACAAACTGGGTTCCACGTTCAATGGCCTTGGCCACTGTTTTGTAACGTATGCCCGGCAAAATTCGGGTCAGGCCATAGCCGCCACGCGAGATCAGAGCGATGTCGGCGCCGCTGGCTGCTGCACGATGGATGGCTGCAAGGCGCGTAGTGTCGTCACCGGCAAATCGGGCAGAGCTGGACAATGCATCGTTGTCCACGTCCACGTCGTAGCCCAAGGTGTGCAGACGCTTCACGCCACGTTTAAAAGCCGCCTTGTCACGGACAGCGCCGGACGGAGAGTAAATATAAATTCGCTTTTTCACAAAGAGATTATCAGGCTTGAATATGGGCCAATAACTTCTGAACAACCTCATCACCCGCCTCAGGCAGAAAATCTCCCACCTGGGCCGACGAGGAAACCTTTAGGGCCGCGGAACGATGCGTGGTAGGCAGATCGGGCGCTCTGGGCCAAGCGGTTTTCGAACCGGGATACAAGGCCTTGAGGGCGGCGCAATATCCAGCATCGACAAACGGCGCTTGGTACGCCGAGCGTTCCGCTTCGCTGAGGTGAGGTACTTGCTCGGCGACCACGGCGCCCGCGTGTGGCGGCCGCTTGGGCGCACCGGGAGATGTAGGGCTTTTCTTCGAGGACTCAAGGGGTACAACGCCAGCAATACGGTCAGGCGATGCCTGTGCCAACACTATGGCCAAATCGCTCCCCTCGCCCTGCCCCACGACGACAACACCGCGCAAGTCCAATGACTGAATCAACGCCAACAGCGAATCTCGGTGAAACGCCATGGTATGAAATTCCGGTTTCTTGGGTTTATCACTTCTTCCGAAGCCAACCAAGTCCGGCGCAATGACGCGGTAGCCCGCGGCCACCAAACTCGGCACCATTTTTCGAAACAAAAAACTCCACGTCGGATACCCGTGCAGGCAAAGAATGGTGCGGTTGGAACTGGGGGGCCCCTCATCCAAGTAATGCATTCTCAAGCCACCCAACACGGGCAGGTCACTGACATAGTGCGGAGCCCAAGGGTAGTTGGGTAGACTGTCAAAGTATCGATCCGGGGTCCGCAGCGCATCGTCTCTTAACGGAGATGCCAAACGCACTTTCTCAGCACGCTTTTGCGCAAAGAAGTCATGCAGCAATGCCGCACAAGAAGATGCCAGTACGCCGCCTTCTGCACGAGCATGGTGGTTCAAATCGTGGTTTGCAAACAAGTTGACCACCGAACCAGCAGCACCAGTTTTGGGGTCTGTGGCGCCAAACACCACTCGCCGTATCCGTGCATGCAACATCGCGCCAGCGCACATAGCGCAGGGCTCCAGGGTCACATACAAATCACACCCATCGAGTCGGTAATTGCCTTGCGCAGCGGCTGCAGTGCGCAGTGCCACAATTTCAGCGTGGGCAGAGGGGTCATGGGTGCCAATAGGCGCGTTGCGCCCCACTCCCAGCACCACGCCATCCTTCACCACGACAGCTCCCACCGGCACTTCACCGGCGGCACCGGCATGTTGTGCTTGTTCAATGGCCATCCGCATAAAGTGGAGGTCATTGGCCAACAAATCCTCCTCGATCAAGGGGGATGGTCTCGCGCCTGCAGCCACTCCTTGAGAAGTGGGGGCGTCATGGGTCGGGCATACAGATAGCCTTGGCCTTCATGGCAACCGAGCTCACGCAGCCGCTGCGCCTGTTTTTCGTCTTCAATCCCTTCGGCAATCACCGTCAGGTTCAGATTCCGACCCAACTCAATCACCATGGACGCGATGTGGCCACCGGACGCGCCATCCTGAATTTCAGAAACAAATGCGCGATCAATTTTTAATCGATCAATGGGCAACTGGCGAAGTTGGCTCAGCGAGGAATACCCGGTACCGAAGTCGTCAATGGCAATGGAGATCCCCAGCTCTCGCACCAAATGCAAGGTCTCCAGCATGAAGTCTGCATCCTCCATGGCAACCGACTCGGTGATTTCCAACTCCAGACAACGGGGACTGATGCCGGTGTCCAGCAAGGCAGCATTCAGTTTGTCCAAAAACTCGGGGTGGCGGAATTGGATCTGCGAAACGTTCACAGACATCCTCAGATCCGCAAGCCCCAATGCCTGTAGGCGCACCAGCTCGTGGCAGGCCATGCGCAGCACCCAATCGCCAATCGCCACGATCATGCCCGAGGCTTCGGCCAATGGAATGAACCGGTCGGGAGGTACAAACGTACCGTCCTCGTTGCGCCACCGGATCAAGGCCTCCATGCCCACAACTTTGCCACTATTCAAGTTAATTTGCGGCTGGTAGACAATGAACAAGCGTTCGCTCTCCACTGCGCTGCGCAAGCTTTGCAGCAGTCGCACGCGCTCGCGGATGTCCGAGCCCATTTCTGAGGAAAACATGACAAAGCTACCGCGGCGACTTTTTTTCGCCCGCTTAAGCGCGATGTTGGCGTCCTTCAGCGCGTCTCGCCCGGAAACACCTTCTGACAGATGGTTGGTCAGTCCCATGGTCGCAGTAACGACCATGGAGTCATCCTGCACGAGGAAGGGTTCGCGAAACATGGCCAGCACCCGCAGCGGGTTCACCATTTGCGTGCCGCCCATCAGGCCAAAGGTATCGCTGCCAATACGCGCCAAAACAACTTCGGAACCCAGCTCCGCTTTGAGACGGTCGGCTACCGCCTGCAATAGGCGATCGCCCTGCTGATGGCCCAAGGCGTCGTTGATCTCGGAGAAATCGTCAATATCCAGAATCGCGATGACATCGTCCGAACAGCCGCCCGATGCCAAACGCGTGTCGCTGAGGTCTATAAACTTGTTGCGGTTGGGCAGGCAGGACAGGCGGTCGTAAAAAGCCAACTCATCCAATTTACGGATCTGCTCGTAGGCCCGCAATGCGGCGGTCACGGTCGCGTAAAGCTTTGTTCTGGTCAGCTCCGACTTGGTTTTGTAGTCGTTGATGTCGAAATCGTGGATGGTCTCGATTTCAGGGGCATAGCCGGGCTGGCCCGTGCGCAAGATGATGCGCAACTCGGTAAGTTTGAGCTCTTGGCGGATGGTTTTGACCAAGGCCAAACCTGCGTCTTCGCGCTCCATCACCACATCCAGCAGCACCACGGCTACGTCCCGTTCGGTGTGCAAAATCTTCGTTGCTTCGGCCGCCGAGTAGGCATGGAGAAACTGCAGGGGACGACCAAGGATCTTGACGCCCGCCAACGCGAACGTCGTCGCCCGGTGCACATCGGGCTCATCGTCAACAACCAACAAACGCCAGACTGCCTCTTTCACACCACCGTCAACGACCTCATCCTCCAAAAAATGAAGGGAGTCGGAGTCTGTGTGGAGGCCCAGCAGATTCTCGGTATTCATAGAAACATTGTGCACCAAGCTTCCATAAAAAGTCAGCGCCACAGAGGGCGCTGACTTCATTTTTTAATCCCAAAGCATTGAAAAAAGATCCACACTCGGGATTACCCTCAAGCTAGAGGGATGAATAACACGGGCTCATTCCCACTCAATCGTCGCCGGTGGCTTGCTGCTTACGTCGTAGGTGACGCGGTTAATGCCGCGCACTTCGTTGATGATGCGGCCCGACACCTTCTTCAGCAGCGCGTAGGGCAGCTCGGCCCAGTCGGCGGTCATGAAGTCGCTGGTTTGCACCGCGCGCAAGGCCACCACGTAGTCGTAGGTGCGGCCATCGCCCATCACACCCACGCTCTTCACCGGCAGAAACACGGTGAAAGCCTGGCTGGTCAGCTGGTACCAAGTCTTACCGGTGGCTTCGTCCTTAAAGTTGTGCAGCTCTTCAATGAAGATCGCGTCGGCACGGCGCAGCAGGTCGGCGTATTCTTTTTTGACTTCGCCTAGAATCCGCACACCCAGGCCGGGGCCGGGAAACGGATGGCGATACACCATGTTGTATGGCAAGCCCAAGGCCACGCCGAGTTCACGCACTTCGTCCTTGAACAGTTCGCGCAACGGCTCCAGCAGCTTCAGGCCCAGCTCGGCCGGCAAGCCGCCGACGTTGTGGTGGCTCTTGATGGTGACAGCCTTCTTGCTCTTGGCGCCGCCCGACTCGATCACATCGGGGTAAATCGTGCCCTGGGCCAGCCATTTCGCGCCCTTGGCGCCCTCGCCCTTCAGCTTCGCAGCCTCTTGCTTGAACACGGTAACGAACTCGCCGCCGATGATCTTGCGCTTGGCTTCAGGGTCGCTGACACCAGCCAGTTTGCCGAGGAACAGATCAGAAGCATCGGCACGGGTCACCTTCGCGTGCAGCTTGCCGACGAACATGTCCATCACCATGTCACCTTCGTTCAGGCGCAACAAGCCATGGTCGACGAACACGCAGGTCAGCTGGTCGCCAATCGCGCGGTGGATCAGGGCCGCAGCCACGGAGGAATCGACGCCGCCTGACAGACCCAGGATCACTTCTTCGTCACCGACTTGCTCGCGGATATGCGCAACAGCTTCGCTGATGTAATCGCCCATCACCCAGTCGGGCTTGGTGGCGCAAATGCCCAGCACAAAACGGTTCAACAGCGCCTGGCCTTGCACGGTGTGGGTGACTTCGGGGTGGAACTGCACTGCGTAGAACTTGCGAGCCTCGTCGGCCATCCCGGCAATCGGGCAGCCATCGGTGCTGGCCATGAGCTTGAAACCGGGCGGCAATTCAGTGACCTTGTCGCCGTGGCTCATCCACACGTTCAGCATGCCCTCGCCTTCCGGCGTGGTGAAGTCGGCAATGTCTTTCAGCAGTGCAGTGTGACCACGTGCGCGAACGGCAGCAAAGCCGAATTCGCGGGTATGGCCGGTTTCCACCTTGCCGCCCAGTTGTTGCGCCATGGTCTGCATACCGTAACAAATGCCCAGCACCGGCAGGCCCAGATCGAACACCGCCTGGGGCGCGCGGTCGGTCGTGTCTTCTGTCACGCTGGCATGGCTGCCGGACAGGATGACGCCCTTTAGGTTGCCATCGGCCGCATAGGCGCGAATCCATTCGTCGCTGACATCGCAGGGGTGGACTTCACAAAACACGTGGGCTTCACGCACCCGGCGTGCGATCAGTTGGGTGACCTGGGAACCGAAATCAAGAATGAGAATTTTCTGGTGCATGGGCGGGAGTCCGGTCAATCAGCGCGGTAGTTGGGGGCTTCTTTGGTGATTTGCACGTCATGGACGTGGCTTTCACGAATACCCGCCGTCGTGATTTCCACAAACTCTGCCTTGTTCTGCATGTCTTCGATGGTGGCGCAGCCGCAGTAGCCCATGCTGGCGCGAATGCCGCCTGCCATTTGGAACACGATGGAGACCATGGAGCCCTTGTAGGGCACCCGACCTTCAATACCTTCGGGCACCAGCTTGTCCGCATTCGGGTTGCCCGTGCTGGACTCCTGGAAGTAGCGGTCTGCGCTACCTTGTTGCATGGCGCCGATGCTGCCCATGCCGCGGTAGCTCTTGTAGCTGCGGCCCTGGTACAGAATCACTTCGCCCGGCGCTTCTTCGGTGCCAGCAAACATGCCACCCATCATCACGGTGCCCGCGCCTGCCGCAATGGCTTTGGCGATGTCACCGCTGTAGCGGATACCACCGTCGGCAATCAGCGGTACACCGGTGCCGCGCAAAGCAGTCGCTACGCTGTCTACGGCCATGATCTGGGGAACACCTACGCCAGCCACGATACGTGTAGTGCAGATGGAACCAGGGCCAATGCCGACCTTGACAGCGTCAGCGCCCGCTTCAACCAATGCCAAAGCTGCAGCACCCGTGGCGATGTTGCCGCCCACCACGTCCACCTGGGGAAAGTTTTGCTTGACCCAGCGCACGCGGTCAATCACACCCTTGCTGTGGCCGTGGGCCGTGTCCACCACGATGGCGTCCACGCCGGCAGCCACCAGGGCTTCTACACGGGCCTCGGTGCCCTCACCGACGCCTACCGCGGCACCTACGCGCAAACGGCCTGTCGCATCGCGGGCAGCATTGGGGAAGTTGAGTTGTTTGGTAATGTCTTTGACGGTGATCAGTCCCTTAAGCTCAAAAGCGTCATTGACCACCAGCAGGCGTTCCAATTTGTGCTTGTTCAGCAAGGCCTTGGCGGCTTCTGGAGTGGTGCCATCAGGGACGGTGATCAGGCGCTCGCGGGGCGTCATGATTTCACGTACGGTCTGGTCATAACGGGTTTCAAACCGCAGGTCGCGGCCCGTCACGATGCCAACCACTTTGCCGCCGTCGCACACCGGAAAACCGGATACGCCGAGCTGCTCGGACAACGCAATCACCTGGCGCACGGTGGTCTCCGGCGTAATGACGACGGGGTCACGCAGCAGGCCTGACTCGTACCGCTTGACCTTCAGCACTTGCGCAGCTTGCTCCGCAGCAGTCAGGTTTTTGTGAACAATCCCCATCCCGCCCTCTTGCGCGATGGCGATGGCCAAACGGGCTTCGGTCACAGTGTCCATCGCCGCAGAAACGAGCGGCAGGTTCAGTGCGATGTTGCGGGAAAAACGGGTGGCGAGGCTGGTGTCCTTGGGAAGGACTTGGGAGAACGCTGGCACCAACAACACATCGTCGAAGGTCAGCGCTTTGCCGAGAAGGCGCATGTCAAAGCTCCAAAAATCAGATTGTACCCGCGTCAATTTGGCCTTGCCGCGGCCCGCGCGCTACACTTGCTCTTATGAAACCGTTTCACGCATTCTTGGCAGTCGTTTTGGCCTTCTCTGCCGCAGGCGCTTGGGCCCAATGGCAATGGCTGGACAAGGACGGACGCAAGGTCTTCAGTGACCGTGCGCCCGGTGCGGATATTCCTGATAAAAATATTTTGAAACGCCCTGCGGGACAACGTGTCGCTCCCGCGGCGCCGGTGGCGAGCGCTGAAGATCCTGCCACCCCTACCGCGACGGGTGCGCCTCCTGCGCCAGCACTGCCAGCCAGCGCCGCCAAGGGCGTAGGCGTGGACAAGGAACTGGAAGCCAAGAAGAAGCAGGCGGCTGATGCAGAGGCGGCCAAAAAGAAGGCAGAAGAAGACCGCATTACCAAAGCCAAAATCGAAAACTGCGCACGTGCCAAGCAGGCCAAGACGACGTTTGACTCCGGAGTTCGCGTTTCGCGCACCAATGCCGCTGGTGAACGTGAGGTCATGGACGACGCGGCCCGCGCCGCTGAAGCCAAGCGCATTCAGGGCATCATCGACGCGGACTGCCGGTAAACAGGCTTCAGTAACCGGCCTTGGCGCCTGCCCGGCGTTTGGCAAACAGCCCGGCAGACTTAGCCCCTTGCTTGGCAAACCGCTCCCGGCGTGCCACTTTGGGGTCCACTAGCAAAGGGCGGTACAGTTCCACCCTATCGCCCTGGCGCAGAACGGAGCTGCCGCTGACGCGACGTCCCCACACTCCCAACGTCAAACCATTCACCTCGGTCTGAGCGATGTCGTGCAACAAGCCACTCTGCTGGACGGCCAAGCCAGCGGTACACCCTGGCTCCACCAGCAACACCTGCTCGCGCACTTCCCGTGGCCGTGGGCAATAGACCACGGTGATGGATAGCAAGTGACTATTCGCCATACACCTGCTGCGCACGCTTCACAAAGGCATCCACCATGCTGGCCGCGATCTTGTCGAACACTGGGCCGACCAGCTTGCCCAATGTGGCATTGTCAAAACCGTAGTTCAGCGACAGCTCCACCTTGCAGGCGCGCTGCGAACCATCGCCCAGGGGGTGGAAATTCCATTGGCCGTCGAGTTTGGAGAATGGCCCTTTGACCAACTGCATGCCCACCCGGCTGGGTTCGGTATGGGTGTTGCGGGTGGTAAAGGTCTGGTGGATACCGCCAAACGAAATGCCCACTTCTGCCGTCATGCCCTTCGCGTCCTGCTCCAAAACGTGGGCGTGGTCGCACCAGGGAAGGAACTCGGGATAGTGGGTGACGTCAGTCACCAGGGCATACATCTCGTGCGGGCTGTACCAGATTAGAACGGACTTGTGAACAGTTTTCATAGAATGGCGGTCTGCGCGGGATTGTAGACAAGCCCATCAGCGTCTCTTTCTTTCCCGTCTGTCATCCCCATCTGAGTGCAATGGCCAAAAAACCTGAAACCGCAACCCGCATCGCCGATAACAAAAAGGCCGCGTTCAATTACTTCTTTGAGGAGCGCTTTGAGGCGGGCCTGGTGCTGGAAGGCTGGGAGGTGAAGTCCCTGCGCGAGGGCAAGGTGCAGCTGACCGATGGCTATGTGGTGGTCCGCAATGGCGAGTTGTTCATCATCGGCCTGCAGATCAACCCACTGCACACCGCCTCCAGCCATGTGAGCCCGGACAAGGTGCGTACGAAGAAGCTGCTGATGCACAAGGCAGAGATCAAACGCCTCATTGGCAAGGTGGAGCAAAAGGGCTATACCTTGGTCCCTATCAATCTGCACTGGAAAAGCGGCAAGGTGAAATGCGACATTGCGCTGGCCAAGGGCAAGGCCGAGCATGACAAGCGCGACACCATCAAGGACCGGGAAGGCAAGCGCGAGGTGGAACGCGCCATGAAAGACCGCAACCGCTAGCTATTTTTTCGGGGGCAGGGAATAAACCCGGCCCCGCGGGTGTTTATCCGGGGAGCAAGCAACCGTTTGCCTAACCCTTTTACCGGAGCACCCCATGAAACTCATCGCTGCATTGACCCTTGCCACCGCTCTGCTGGGCGCCTGCGCCACCATGGCCGACCCTGCACCCACCAAAGTCGCCAATGGCCTGCTGACGGGCACCAACGGCATGACGCTGTACACCTTTGACAAGGACGCCGCCGGCAGCGGCAAATCGGTTTGCAACGGCCCCTGTGCCACCAATTGGCCCCCACTGATGGCCGCCGAGACTGACAAGGCCCAGGGCGACTTCACCGTGGTGACGCGTGACGACGGCAAGAAACAATGGGCTTTCCAGGGCAAACCGCTGTATTTCTGGATCAAGGACACCAAGGCGGGCGATACCACGGGTGACGGCTTCATGAACGTGTGGCACACCGTCAAGACGCAAAAGGCCGCCGGCTCGTCTTCCGCGTACTAAGCGCCTGGCATGGACCGCTCCGCCCTCGTGTTGCACATTCCCGGGCTGCGTCGCTATGCGCGTGCGCTGACGGGCAATGCCTGGGCGGCGGACGATCTAGTGCAGGACACGCTGGAGCGCGCCTGCTCCAAATGGCGGCTCTGGCTGCTGGGCACCGACCTGCGGGCCTGGCTGTTTACGCTGATGCACAACATCCACGCCAATGACATCCGCCGCGTAGTGCGCCAGCAGCAGGCCGCGCCGCTGGTGGACGCCGAGGAAGCCTTGCACAGCGTACCAGCGCCCTACTCTGGCGTGGACACTGCGGTGGACCTGCAGCGGTGCCTGATGCAACTGCCCGAAGAACAACGCTGCGTGCTGTTGCTGGTCGCGCTGGAAGACATGGACTATGCCGACGTGGCCCGCATCACCGGCACACCGGTGGGTACCGTGATGTCGCGCCTGTCGCGTGGACGTGCCCGGCTGCAGGCCCTGCTGGACGCCCCCGCCACGAATGCGGTTGCGCCGTACACGGGGGCAGACGTGCTGAACCTGCGCCCCGTTCGCTGATGGAATCCGATATGACTACCCCGCCCTCCTCCACCTTGTCCGAAGACACGCTGCATGCGCTGGTCGATGGGCGCCTGGATGCGGTCCAACGGTTAGCGGTAGAGGCGCTATTGGCACAAGCCCCCGAGGCCCAGGCCACTGTGGCGCGGTGGCGCCTGCAGCGCACCTTGCTGAAGGGCCTGCATGCCAAAGTGCTGCGCGAAGCCCCGCCCGCACACCTGACCCAAGCGGCTTTGGGAACAGGCGCAGGCCTCCAACGGCCTGCGCCATGGCGCTGGGGCGGCCTGGCGGCCAGTGTGTTGTTGTCGTTTGCCGTGGGCTGGTTCGGACACGCGCAGTGGCGCAAGACCGAGCTTCAGGCGCAGCTCGCCCAGCGCAAACCCACCGCCGACTTTGTGCGCCAGGCCAGCCTGGCTCACGCGGTCTACGCCCCTGAGGTGCGTCATCCGGTGGAAGTGGGCAGCGCCGAGCAGGAACATTTGGTGAAATGGCTATCTAAACGCCTGGGTCGCCCGCTGAAGGTACCTGATTTGACGGGCCAGGGTTTTGAACTAGTGGGAGGTCGCCTGCTGCCAGGCGACGCCGGAGCAACCGCGGTGAGAGCCCAGTTCATGTTCCAGAACACAGCGGGCGAACGGCTCACGCTGTACCTGGGCGCGGTGCAGGGGGATGGCGCTGGCGTAAATACGCAAGAATCGGCATTTCGCTTTGCCAATGAAGGCCCCATCTCCAGCTTCTACTGGGTGGCCCAGGGCTTTGGCTATGCCCTCACCGGCCCGGTGCCGCGGGATCGGTTGATGCAGCTGGCCCAGGTGGTGTACCAGCAGCTCTAGGCGGCAGCGTTAGGTCAGATCGCGCAAAGGGTGGGCGTGTGCCGGCCAGGGACTGACAAAGAAAGGCGCCACCATGTCGATGGTCACCTCTTCAATACCCATCGGGTTCCAGCGCGGAGTGTGGTCCTTGTCCACCGCCAGGGCGCGTATGCCCTCCACGGTTTCGCTCGCAGCGCCGGATCGACCCAGGTGCTGCGTGAAGAAGCAATGGCGCACCATGTCGCGCTCCATGTGCAAGTCGTCGGCCAGCGTCATGCCGCGTGCGCGCCGCACTTGCTCCAGCACCACGTGCAGCATCAGGGGCGAACGTTTGCGCAAGGTGGCAGCCGTGTGCTGCGCCCATTCGCTGCTGTCGGCTTCCAGAGCCTGCACGATGGCGGGTACGGTTTCCAGTGCAAAAAACTGGTCAATTTGGCCTGTAGCCCCCGTGGAATCTGCGCGAGTAGCTCCTGAAAACATAGCAATCCAGGCCTCCAGCGGTGCAGTACCCGTCCAATCCAGGACCGCCAGCGCGTCCCAAGCTTCTGGCAAGCGCGCAGATTCGACCACGTGATCCGCCAGGCCCAGAGCCAGGGCCATAGGGCCATCAATGACATCGCCGGTCAGCGCCAGCCACTCGCCCGCGCGACCCGGACAGCGGCTCAGGAAATAGCCCCCACCCACGTCGGGGAACAAACCGATGTTCGTCTCCGGCATGGCCATCTTGGTGTGCTCGGTCACCAGGCGATGCGACGCACCCTGGCTGATTCCCATGCCGCCGCCCATGACGATGCCGTCCATGAACGCGATGTAGGGCTTGGGGTAATGGTGGATCATGTGGTTGAGCGCGTACTCCTCGGTGAAGAAGTCATCCAAAGCCGGGTTGCCAGCCAGCGCGGCCTGGTGGAAAAAGCGGATATCACCACCGGCACAAAAGCCACCAAACACACCGGCCTTGGTGCTGCCGCGGATCGCTACCGCCTTCACGCCGGCATCCTCCTTCCAGGCCTGCAGCGTGGCCGTCAGGCTGCGCACCATGCCCAGGCTCAGGGCATTGAGTGCCTTGGCGCGGTTCAGGGTGATGAAACCCACCTGACCACGGATTTCGGTGCGTACATCTTCAAAGGGAATCTGGGCTGTCATGCGCGTTCTCTCCATCCAATCACTTCATTCACCACCAGGGCACCAATCACCAGCGCCCCACCCCACAGTACCGAACTGCTGGGCACTTCGTTCGCCCCCAGCCAGGCCAGCAGAATGCCAAAGATCACTTCCAGCAGCTGCAGCAGGGAAATTTCGGGGGCTTTGAGAATCTGGGCACAGCGCACGCTCAGTACGCAAGGCACGGCCAGCTGGAACACCCCCAGAAAGCCCAGCAAGGCCACGTCGTGCGCGCTGGCCTGCAGCGGAAAAGCCAGCGGCAGCGTCACCACGGTAGAGATGACGGCACCGACCCAGACGGCGGGCATCAGGTCCACATCGTGGCCCTGGTCGTGCGAATGCTGGGTCACGGTCCAGTTGGTGGCGCCGGCGATCGGCACACACAGTGCAACCAGGGTGCCCAACAAGGTCACCGAGTCGAGCTGGGACGCATACATGTAGACGATGCCCATACCGGCCACCACGATCGCAACCCAGGTGCGCAGCGGCACCCGGTGGCCAATGACGATGCGTGCAATCAACGCGGTGAGCAATGGCCCTAACGACATGGTGACCAGCACATTGCCCACGCTGGTGAGCGTGAGCGCCACCATGAAGGCCGTGAACATCACACTCCAACACAGGCCGGACAGCCAGAACGGCAGGCCTGCATGGCGAATTTTGTAAAACACATCCCGCCCGCGTGCGAACGGCAGGATCACCATCAGGCTGAGCACGGTAAAGAACGCCCGCCAGAAGGTGACTTCAAAGCTGCGGGCAAATTCCAGATGGCGCGTGACAACGCCGGCGGTAGACCACAGCAGGGTCACCGCCACCATCAGGAACACCGCGCGGTTGTGGGTGAGTTTCATAAGCAACAAATAGAACTGGGGCACATGGCCCCAGTCACGAACCGACAAGGACGACGCGCAAGCGCCGTCCCGCAAGCCATCAGGAGCGGCCAGCGCGCTTGCGGTCGCTTTCGGACAGGTGGCGCTTGCGCAGACGGATCGACTTGGGCGTGATTTCGACCAGCTCGTCGTCCTCAATGAATTCCACACCGTATTCCAGCGTGCATTCAATCGGCGGCGTGATCTTGATCGCGTCTTCCTTGCCGGACACGCGGAAGTTGGTCAGCTGCTTGGTACGTGTGGCGTTCACCACCAGATCGTTGTCACGGCTGTGGATACCCACAATCATGCCTTCGTACACGGGGTCGTTCGGCTTCACGAACATACGGCCGCGGTCGTCCAGCTTGCCCAGGGCGTAGGTGAAAATTTCACCCGCGTCCATGGAAATCAGCACACCATTTTTACGACCACCGATGTCACCCTTGTGCGGCTCGTAGCTGTCAAAGATGTTGGAGATCAGGCCGGAACCGCGGGTCAAGTTCAGGAATTCGTTGGAAAAACCGATCAGGCCACGGGCTGGAATGCGGTATTCCAGGCGGACACGTCCACGGCCGTCCGGCTCCATGTTCACCAGCTCACCCTTGCGCTCGCCCAGGGCTTGCATCACGCCGCCCTGGTGCTGCTCTTCCACGTCAGCCGTCACCAGCTCGATAGGTTCGTGCTTCTCGCCGTTGATCTCGCGGAACATCACGCGGGGCTTGGACACGGCCATTTCATAGCCTTCGCGGCGCATGTTTTCCAGCAAGATGGTCAGGTGCAGTTCGCCGCGGCCCAGCACTTCGAAGATACCTTCTTCGTCCGTTTCGTTGACGCGCAGCGCCACGTTGTGTTGCAGTTCTTTTTGCAGACGGTCCCAGATCTGGCGGCTGGTCACGTACTTACCTTCGCGGCCAGCCAGTGGACTGGTGTTCACGCAGAAGTTCATGGTCAGGGTGGGCTCGTCCACCTTGAGCATGGGCAGGGGTGCGGGGTTCAGCGGGTCGGTCACCGTCACGCCGATACCGATGTCGCCAATGCCGTTGATCAGCACGATTTCGCCGGGGCCGGCTTCGAGTGCCTGCACGCGGTCCAGACCCTGGAAGGTCAGCACCTGGTTGATACGGCCCTTGACGGACTTGCCGTCTGGCCCTTCCATCACCACCACGTCCATGTTGGGCTTGATGGTGCCTTGGCTGATACGGCCTACGCCGATACGGCCCACGAAGGTGGAGAAATCAAGGGCGGAAATTTGCAGCTGCAGGGGTGCTTCGGGGTCACCCTTTTGCGAAGGCACGTGCTTGAGCACGGTGTTGAACAGGGCCGACATGTCGGGGCCCCACTGTTCACCGGGTTCGCCTTCTTCCAATGAGGTCCAGCCGTTGATACCCGAGGCGTACACCACGGGGAAGTCCAGCTGCTCGTCGGTGGCGCCCAGCTTGTCGAACAGGTCGAAAGCGGCATTCACCACGTGCTGGGGACGCGCACCGGGCTTGTCCACCTTGTTCACCACCAGAATCGGCTTCAGACCCAGGGCCAAAGCCTTCTTGGTCACGAAGCGGGTTTGGGGCATGGGGCCTTCTTGCGCGTCGATCAGCAGCACCACACCGTCCACCATGGACAGGGCACGTTCCACTTCACCGCCGAAGTCCGCGTGTCCAGGGGTGTCGACGATGTTGATGTGGGTGCCTTCCCAGGTCACGGCACAGTTCTTGGCCAGAATCGTGATACCGCGTTCTTTTTCAATGGCGTTGTTGTCCATCACGGTGTCGACCACTTTTTCGTGTTCGGCAAAGGTGCCAGACTGGCGCAGCAGTTGGTCGACCATGGTGGTCTTGCCATGATCGACGTGGGCGATGATGGCGATGTTACGGATTTGTTTACTCATGGTTCACTTTCTGCTTACGCCCCAAGGGCCAAGGTTTCATTCACTGGTTTCAAACTCTGTTCCATGGCCACTTGTTGGGCCTGGGATTCGCTGATTTCCTGCGGGCTTAGCAACCGCACCGGAATCAACTCACCCGCCTTCACGTGGGCAGTGCCCAGCAAAGCCCGAGGGCTTGCCGCATACACCGCCACATGGTCCGCATCGGGCCAAGGGCCTCGCCTGCGCATTCCACTCAAAAATCGTGCCGCATTTTCGCTGTCCAGTGTGACAAGCACATGCTCTGGCAGCAACGCATCCACCGGCAACAGGCAGGCCAGCCGCTCGGTTTCGCTCATGGCCTCCAGCGCCTCCAGTGTGATGCACTGGCCCTCGCTGAACCCGCCGGTGCGCACCCGACGCAGCGCGCTGAGGTGGGCACCGCAGCCCAGGGCTTCGCCAATATCCTCGCCCAGCGTGCGGATGTAGGTTCCCTTGCTGCAATCCACTACCATTTTGATAGCAGGCTGCACAGTTTCTACGCGGGCTTCCAGCACTTTTAGTGCATAAATCGTCACATGGCGCGCGGCGCGCTCAACCTCAATCCCGGCCCTGGCGTACTCGTACAAGGCCTTGCCATCTTTCTTCAAGGCACTGTGCATGGGTGGCACCTGGGCAATCGGCCCGGTGAACCGCTGCACCACGGCGTCCAGTTGCGCGGATGTCACCGACACCGGCCGCTCACTGATCACGTCGCCTTCGGCATCCGCCGTGCTGGTTTTCACCCCCAGGCGCACCACCGTCTCGTAGGCCTTGTCGGCATCGAGGTGCATCTGACTGAACTTGGTCGCCGCGCCAAAACACAGCGGCAACACACCCGTAGCCAACGGATCCAGCGTGCCGGTATGGCCCGCTTTCTCCGCCCGCAGCAGCCATTTGGCTTTCTGCAAGGCCTGGTTGCTGGACAGGCCGATCGGCTTGTCCAACAACAGCACCCCATGCACGGGGCGCCTGGCAACCCGTGCACGTGGCGCGTTCATGGTTTCAGTCCTCTTTGGCGCGCGAAGACACAGCACGCGCAATCAGCGCGTTCATGTCGGCCGCCCGCTCGGTGGTCTGGTCAAAGATGAAGTGCAAGGTCGGCACCGTGTGGATGTGCAAGCGCTTGAAGAGGCCCGCGCGCAGAAAGCCCGCTGCCTGGTTCAGGCCCTCACCGGTTTCCACCGGATCGCCTTTGAGCAAGCTGAAAAACACCTTGGCGTGGGCATAGTCCGGCGTCACTTCGACGCCCTGAATGGTCACCATGCCCACCCGCGGGTCTTTGAGCTCACGTGCGATCAACTCGGCCAGATCCCGTTGGATCTGGTCGGCCACCTGAAAGCTGCGGTTGGGGGTAGAAGACTTTTTGCGCACCATGGGATCTTCCGCTTACAGCGTACGGGCGATTTCCTTGACCTCGAAGAACTCCAACTGGTCGTTTTCTTTGATGTCGTTGTAGTTCTTGAGCTTGATACCGCACTCGAAGCCTTCCTTGACTTCGCGCACATCGTCCTTCATGCGCTTCAAGGAGTCCAGCTCGCCGGTGTAGATCACCACGTTGTCGCGCAACAGGCGGAAATGCGCGTTGCGGTTGACAAAACCAGCGGTGACCATACAGCCTGCGACCGTACCGATCTTGGAGGCCACGAACACGGTGCGGATCTCGGCCATACCGATGATCTCTTCGCGCTTCTCGGGGGCCAGCATGCCGGACATGGCGGCTTTGAGCTCGTCCACCGCATCGTAAATGATGTTGTAGTAGCGGATGTCCACACCATTGCCTTCGGCCAGCTTGCGCGCGCCGGCATCGGCACGCACGTTGAAGCCGATGACGATGGCCTTGGAGGCAATCGCTAGGTTGATGTCGGACTCGCTGATACCGCCCACAGCGGCGTACACCATCTGCACCTTGACTTCTTCGGTCGACAGCTTGAGCAGCGATTGCGCCAGCGCTTCCTGCGAACCCTGCACATCGGCCTTGACGATGATGGGCAACATCTTGACGTCGCCCGCGCCCAGGTCGGAGAACATGTTCTCCAGCTTGGCGGCTTGTTGCTTGGCCAGCTTGGTGTTGCGGAACTTGCCGGCACGGTAAGTGGCGATTTCGCGCGCACGGCGCTCGTCGGTCATCACCATGAACTCGTCACCGGCTTGTGGCACTTCGGTCAGGCCCTGGATTTCCACCGGAATGGATGGGCCAGCCGACTTGATGGTCTTGCCGTTTTCGTCCAGCATGGCACGCACGCGGCCGTAGGTCTGGCCAGCCAGCACCACGTCACCCGTCTTCAGCGTACCGGACTGGATCAGCACGGTGGCCACAGGGCCGCGGCCCTTGTCCAACTGGGCTTCGATGACCAGACCCTTGGCCATGGTGTCCACCGGCGCCTTGAGTTCCAGCACTTCCGCTTGCAGCAATACTTGTTCGAGCAAGGTGTCGATGCCCATGCCGGTCTTGGAAGACACAGACACGAACGGAGAATCACCACCGTATTCTTCGGGCACGACTTCTTCCACCACCAGCTCTTGCTTCACGCGCTCGGCGTTGGCATCGGGCTTGTCAGACTTGGTAATCGCCACCACGATAGGAACGCCAGCCGCTTTCGCGTGCTTGATGGCTTCCTTGGTTTGCGGCATCACGCCGTCATCGGCAGCCACCACCAGAATCACAATGTCGGTCGCCTTGGCGCCGCGGGCACGCATGGCGGTAAACGCCTCGTGGCCAGGGGTGTCCAGGAAGGACACCATGCCGCGCGGAGTTTCCACGTGGTAGGCACCAATGTGCTGGGTAATACCACCCGCTTCGCCCGCAGCCACTTTGGCACGGCGAATGTAGTCCAGCAGCGAAGTCTTTCCATGATCGACGTGGCCCATGACGGTCACCACAGGTGCGCGCGGCAAGGATTCGACGTCTTGTTGCGCCACATCGTCGTCCGTGAAGGCTTCCGGATCGTCCAGCGCAGCCACGACGGCCTTGTGACCCATTTCTTCCACCACGATCATGGCGGTGTCCTGGTCCAGTGGCTGGTTGATGGTGACCATCTGGCCCATCTTCATCAGCGCCTTGATGACTTCAGACGCCTTGATCGCCATCTTGTGGGCCAATTCGGCTACGGTGATGGTTTCAGGCACGTGCACTTCAATGACGCGGGCTTCCACCGGAGCCGCTTGCGTATGGTCATCGCGGTCACGGTCATTGCTACCACGGCGGCCACGCGGGCCACTGCGCCAGTTGCTGGAACGGCCAGCACCGGCACCTGTGTCACCACGGGTTTTGAGTTCTTTCTTCTTGGCAGGGTCTCCGGCCCAGCTGCTGGACAGCTTGGCGGATTTGACTTCCTTGCCGGCACCTGCGCCAGCATTGCCCGCAGGAGCGCCAGCGGCCGGTTTGGCGGGCTTGGCCACGGCAGAGCCAACGGCGGGCTTGTGCAGTGTGCCTTTGACGCCAGCAGCGGCGGGCTTGACTTCTTCGGGCTTCTTGGCCACCAGCACCTTCTTGGGTGCCGACATCATCATGCGAATGGCAGCGGCTTCGGCTTCGGCCTTGCGGCGGCGGTCGCCGAGGTCCACGGCACGGGCAGACTCTTCTTCTGCGCGTGCTTTGGACTCGGCAGCTGCGGTTTCGCGGGCCTCGACCTGCGCAGCAGCACGTGCTGCGGCGGCTTGCGCCACTTCGTCTGACGCCTCAGCCACGGTCGCGGAGGCCTGGCTTTTCTTCAAGGCTTCGGCGGCAGCGTAGTTGGCGGCGCGTTCGTCGGCTTCGCGTTCGCGCTTTTCAGCGTCTTCACGCACACGGCGCTTTTCGGCCAGATCTTCTTCCTGGCGGCGGATCAGCTCGGCCTGGCGGCGTGCTTCTTCTTCGCGGCGGGTCAGTTCGGCGTGGTCAATCGCGGGGGCGGCGGACTCCGGTGTTTCGAACTCCTGCTCAGACGCTTCGGCGGGCACATCCACACCGTCTTCACGGCGAACGAAGGTGCGCTTCTTGCGCACTTCCACCTGGATAGTGCGTGCCTTGCCCGTGGCGTCGGCCTGCTTGATCTCGGTGGTCTGCTTTTTCACCAAAGTGATCTTTTTGCGCTCAGGGCTGGCGGTGCCGTGGCTGTTTTGCAGGAAGTTCAACAGGCTGTGCTTGTCAGAGTCGGTCAAGACGTCAGAGGCCGAAGCCTTGGCGACGCCTGCCGATTTCAATTGCTCAAGCAGGGTGTCGGTCGATTTTTTGAGTTCATTGGCAAACTCGGCAACGGTCGTACTGGACATATTTTGTGTAACCTTTCATGACCATTACTCGTGAGAGGCAGCGTCATTGGTAAACCAATGTGCGCGTGCCTTCATGATCAGGGCCTTGGCTTCGTCCGCGGACTGGCCAGTAATATCTGTAAGTTCATCCACGGCAAGGTCGGCCAATTCATCGCGGGTGTGAACGCCGCCGTCTGCCAGTTTGCCGATCAATTCGGAAGTGAGTCCATCGAGGTCGCGCAGGTCCTGGGACACTTCGTCCACGCTCTCTTCGTGGGCGATTTCCATGGTCAACAGTGCATCCTTGGCGCGGTTGCGCAGCTCGTGCACCGTGTCTTCGTCGAAGCTCTCAATTTCCAGCATTTCCTGCAGCGGCACATAGGCCACTTCTTCCAGGCTGGTGAAACCTTCGGCGATCAGGATGTCGGCGATTTCCTCGTCCACATCCAGTTTTTCCATGAACAGCTTGCGGCCCGAGTCGGTCTCGTTGGCCTGCTTCTGGGCCGACTCAGCGGCGTCCATGATGTTGATTTTCCAGCCAGTGAGCTCGGAGGCCAGGCGCACGTTCTGGCCACCACGGCCAATCGCAATCGCCAGATTTTCCTCGTCGACCACCACGTCCATGGCGTGGCGCTCTTCGTCCACCACGATGGACGACACGTTGGCTGGCGCCAAGGCACCAATCACAAACTGGGCGGGGTCTTCGCTCCACAGCACAATGTCCACGCGCTCGCCAGCCAGCTCGTTGGTGACTGCATTCACGCGGGTACCGCGCACGCCGACGCAGGTGCCGATAGGATCGACGCGCTTGTCATGCGACAACACGGCAATCTTGGCGCGCGAACCGGAGTCACGGGCACAGGATTTGATCTCCAGCAGACCTTGTTCGATTTCGGGCACTTCCTGGCGGAACAACTCGATCATGAACTCGGGGCTTGAGCGCGACAGCACGATGGGTGCGCCACGCAGGGTCAGGTCCACTTCCATGATCATGGCGCGTACCCGATCGCCGGTACGCAGGTTTTCCTTGGCGATCATCTCGCTGCGGCGCAGGCGGCCTTCGACACGGCCGGATTCGACAATGATGTCGCCCTTGTCCATGCGCTTGACGGTGCCCACAAAGATCTTTTCACCACGCGACATGAAGTCGTTGAGCAGCATTTCGCGCTCGGCGTCACGGATCTTCTGCAGGATGACCTGTTTGGCCGCCATGGCACCGATACGGCCGATAGGCACAGAGGCCACGGACTCTTCGATGTACTCGTCCACCTCAATGTCCGCGATCTGTTCTTTGGCTTCGAACAGCAGGATTTCCTGGTCAGGCAGCTGCAGGCCAGCTTCATCGGGGACCACATGCCAGCGGCGGAAGGTCTCGTAATTGCCGCTGTCACGGTCCAGCGCGACGCGGATATCCACTTCGCCGGGGTACAGCTTTTTGGTGGCTTGGGCCAGGGCTGCTTCCACAGCGCCCAACACCACGTCACGTTCCACGTTTTTCTCTCGGGAAATTGCTTCCACCAGCATCAACAGTTCGCGATTCATGCCATGACTCTCCTGAACACTCTAATCAATACAAAACCAAAATTCGGATGGGTGCCTGCAGCCGCTGGGCCCGGCCACTCACTCGACCAGACCGGCGTTGCCGCGGCCCTTGAAACTCACAATCGGTGCCAGCCGCGCGTCGCGCAGCTCGTCAAACGTGAAGCCCAGCGCCTGCAGAGGCGGGGGTACCCGTTTTTTGCTGACCTTTTGGCCGGGCTTGGGTTCGGGCGCATCGCTCCAGACGATTTGCCAGCCCACGGTGCCGTCGGCAGCCACCACACGCTCCAGCGTGCCGCGAAATTTCTTGCGGTTGGCATTGACCTGGCCATTGGCCGCTGCCCCCATGGGCGCCTTGAGGGTGATGTCGATGATCTGACCCGCAAAACGCTCGAAATCCTGTGTGTGTCGCAAGGGGCGGTCAATACCGGGCGAGGACACCTCGAGCCGCTTGTATTCCGCGCCGTCCACTTCCAAAGCGAACTGCAACTGTCGTGTAACTTTTTCGCAGTCTTCCACGTTGACAAACTGCTCTACAGAAACTTGCCCTTCCACGGGCGCAGTCCAGGGCAAATCGATGGTGATGCGCAGCAAGCCTCCGGCGGAGCGTTCGATCTCCACCAGGTCATATCCCAGTCCTGCTACGGTTTGTTCAACGATTTCCTGTAATGCCACGTCTGTAAAGCCTGCCTGAATGCGTGAGTGAAAAACAATCGACCAAAAAAAACGGGCGGTAGTTACCCGCCCGTTTGGTCGTGAGCTTTGGATTATACCCACAAAGCTGTGTGAAGGCCGTTGATCTGTAAGGAATTATTCGGCTGCCGCCAGCAGCGTGCGGGTGTAGCCGTGCTGGGGCGTGTCCAGCACCTGTTCCACCGTGCCACTTTCCACAATATGCCCCGCTTGCATGACCACCACATGGTGCGCCATGGCCCGAATTACGGCCACATCGTGGGTGATCAGCAGGTAGGCCAGCCCCCGCTCGGCTTGCAGGCGCTGCAGCAGCTGCAGAATTTGCTGGGCCATGGTCACGTCCAGTGCGCTGGTGGGTTCGTCCAGCACCAGCACCCGGGGCCGCACGATCAGTGCCCGGGCGATCGCCAGGCGCTGGCGCTGGCCGCCGGAAAACTGGTGCGGGTAGCGCTCCAGCAGGCCCGGAAATTGCGCATCCGCCAGCCCCACAGCCTCCAGCGCCTCCACCACCTGGGCGCGGCGGGCCGCGGTGTCCAGCTGCGGCGCGTGCACCAGCAGGCCCTCCCCCACGATTTCCTCGACGGTCATGCGGGGTGATAGCGACGAGAACGGATCCTGAAACACCACCTGCAAGCCCTTGCGCAGAGCTTGGTCGGCGCCGCCGCCCTGCCCCCAGGCCTGGCCCAGTACCGACAAACGGCCCGAAAAACGCTGCAAGCCCAGCGCCGCCAACGCCAAGGTGGACTTGCCAGAACCCGACTCGCCCACCACGCCCAGCGTCTGGCCTGCGGGCACGACGAAATCTGCGCCCTGCACGGCCACAAACTCACCGGACCGGAACCAGCCCTTCACGCCGCCCAGCGGCACGGGATAGCCCACCCGCAGGCCTTCGCCCTGCAGCAGCACCTCAGCGTCCGGTTGGGCCGGCGGCACATTGCGGCTGGGCCGGCTGTCCAGCAGGCGGCGGGTATAGGCGTGCTGCGGTTGGGCAAACACCTCTGCCACAGTGCCGTGCTCCACAATAAGGCCCGCCTCCATCACCGCCACGCGGTCGGCAAACTGGCGCACCAGGTTCAGGTCGTGGGTGATCAGCAGCACGGCCATGCCGTGTTTGTGCTGTAGTTGGTCCAGCAAATCGAGGATCTGACGGCGCACCGTCACGTCCAGCGCCGTGGTGGGCTCGTCGGCCAGCAGCAACTTGGGGCGGCAGGCCAGCGCCATGGCGATCATGGCGCGCTGGCGCTGCCCGCCCGACAGTTGGTGCGGATAGGCCTTGAAGCGCCGTGCGGGTTCGGCAATGCCAGTATCCGCTATCAATTCAATAGCTGCTCGCGCAGATTCTGCGGGGGCTAGACCCTGTTTTAGCTGCAATATCTCGGCAATCTGCTCGCCAACGGTGAGCACCGGGTTCAGGGCCGTCATGGGCTCCTGAAAAATCATGGCGATGTCCTGCCCGCGAATGGCACGCAGCTGGCGCTCGGGCAAGCCCAGCAGATTGACCGGCTCGGCTTGGCCAAAACCAGCACTGCCCTGCACCTGCGCGCCTTGGGCCAGGCCTAGCAGGCTCAGCGCGGTGACGGTTTTGCCAGAGCCCGACTCGCCGACCAAAGCCAGCTTTTCGCCTGGCTGGATAACAAAGTCCACACCATGCACCACTTCGCGGCCGTCAAAGGCGATGCGCAGGCCACGCACATCCAACAGGGGCGTGGGGGCGCTCATGTGTCCTGCTTTCGGGGATCCAGCGCATCGCGCAGGGCGTCGCCCATCATGGTGAGCAGCAACAAGGTGATCACCAGCACCCCAAAGGTGGAGAGTGATATCCACCAGGCATCGATATTGTTTTTGCCTTGGGAGAGCAATTCACCCAGCGAAGGCGTGCCGGGCGGCACACCCAGGCCCAAAAAATCCAGCGAGGTGAGCGCCAGAATCGCGCCGCTCATGCGGAACGGTAAAAAGGTGACCACGGGGGTCAGGCTGTTGGGCAGCACGTGGCGCGTGATGATTTTCCAGTTCGACACGCCCAGGGCGCGCGCGGCGCGCACATAGTCGAGCTGGCGGTTGCGCAGAAATTCGGCCCGCACATAGTCGGACAGGCCCATCCAGCCAAACAGGCTCAGCAGCACCAGCAGAAGCGCAATGCTGGGTGCGAACACCGCACTGAAAATGATGAGCAAATACAGCTCGGGCATGGCGCCCCAGACTTCGATGAAGCGCTGGAAGGCAAGATCGGTTTTGCCACCGAAAAAGCCCTGGATGGCACCCGTGAGCACGCCCAGCACCACGCCAGTGATGGTCAGCGCCAGCGCAAACAACACGCTGACACGGAAGCCGTAAATCAACTGGGCCAGCAGGTCGCGCCCGCGGTCGTCGGTGCCCAGCCAGTTGGCGCGGCTGGGCGGCGCCGGGTTGGGCGCAGGGGCAAAGTAGTTCAGCGTTTTGGCACCGTAGGGGTTGGGTGCAAACAGCGCCCAGTTGCCGGCCTCGGCCAGGCGCTGCTGAATAAACGGGTCCAGGTAATCCGTGGGCGTGGCGAAGTCACCGCCAAATGTGGTCTCGGGGTAGTCGCGCACCATGGGCCAGTAGGTCTGCCCTTGGTAGACCACCACCAGGGGCCGGTCGTTGGACACCAGCTCGGCCGCCAGGCTGACCAGCACCAGCGCACAAAAAATAAGCAAGCTGACAAAGCCCAGACGGTTGCGCCTAAAGCGCTGCCAGGCGCGGCGGCTAGGGCTTTGGCTGATAGAGGCTTTGGGCGGCATGGACTCAATCAAAGGTGACACGGGGGTCTACCCAGGCGTAGCAGAGGTCGGAAATCAGCTTGGTGACCAGGCCGATCAGCGTGAACAGGTAGAGCGTGCCCATGACCACGGGGTAATCGCGGCGGATCACGCTCTCGTAGCTCAGCAAGCCCATGCCATCCAGCGAGAACTGGGTTTCGATCAGCAAGGCGCCGGTGAAAAACGCACCCACGAAGGCGGCCGGAAACCCCGTGATGATGGGGATCAGCGCGTTGCGAAACACATGCTTCCACAGCACCTGCCCTTCCGACAGGCCCTTGGCCCGCGCGGTCACCACGTACTGCTTACGAATCTCCTCCAGAAAGGCATTCTTGGTCAGCATGGCAGTCACCGCAAAGCTGCCCATCACCATGGCCGTGACTGGCAGCGTGATGTGCCAGAGGTAATCCGTGATGCGTGCGCCCCAGGACAAGGTTTCCCAATTGGCCGAGGTAAGCCCCCGCAGCGGAAACCACTGCAACTGCCCGCCAAAAATCACCAGCAGCGCCACGCCCAGCACAAAGCCCGGAATCGCATAGCCCACCAGCACCAGCAGCGATGTGACCAGGTCAAACCGTGAGCCCGCACGCACGGCCTTGGCCACGCCCAGTGGCACCGCGATGAGGTAGCTGATAAAGAAGGTCCAGAGCCCCAAGCTCATAGACACGGGCAGTTTTTCCCACACCAGCGCGGACACATCTTTGTTGTGGAAAAAGCTTTTACCCAAATCGAACTTGGCGAACTGCACCAGCATTTGCCAGAAGCGCTCGGGCGCCGGTTTGTCAAAGCCGTACAGCGCCTTGGCCTGGGCAATGCGTTTGGGGTCCACACCTTGCGCACCGCGGTAGCTGAAACCGCTACCGTCGGCTCCAGTACTTGCACCGGTTTTGGCTTCTGCCAGGTACTGCTCCACCGGGCCGCCGGGCACGAACTGGATGACCGCAAAGGTAAGCAGCAGCACGCCGAAGAGCGTGGGCAGCATCAGGGCCAAGCGTTTGAGAGAGTAAAGAAACATTATTTGGCCCACCACAGGTCAATGGCCCAACCTTCGCCCTGGGCGTAGGGGGGCATTTGGGCTGGCTTGTCCAGGCGCCAGGCGTTGTAAGCCAGGCGGTGCGTGCCGGCCGACCACTGCGGCACCAGAATATGGCTGTGCATGATCACGCGGTCCAGCGCGCGGCAGGCGGGCAGCAGATCCTGCTTGCGTTTGGCGCCGGTGATACCAGCCACCAGGGCGTCCACTGCTGGGCTCTTAATCCCAGCCAGGTTGCCCGAGTCTTCGGTGTCGGCGGCCTTGCTGCCGAACATGTCGGCGTATTCCTGGCCGGGGTTGTGCGTGCCGCCATAGGCGATGGAGGTGATGTCGAACTCGAACTTTTGCAGGCGTTGCTGGTAGAGCGCAAAGTCCACCGGGCGGAAGTTGAGCTTGACGCCAATCTTCTCCAGATTGCGCACCCAGGGCGCCACCGTGCGCACGCCGGTTTCTGCGCTGTCCAGGTACTCCAGCTCAAAGGGCTCGCCCTTGGCATTGCGCAGCGCGCCGTCGCGGTATTCCCAGCCCGCGTCCTTGAGCAGCTTTTGCGCCTGGCGCAGGTTGTCGCGCAGCGTGCTGTCTCCATCGGTGCGCGGTGGTACGGCCATGGGCCCAAACACGGCCCCAGGCACCTGGGCGCGCCAGGGCTCCAGCAGCGCCAGCTCTTCGGCCGAGGGTTCACCGGTAGCCTGGCAGTCGGTGTTGCCAAACAGGTCTTGCACGCGCTGGTAGCCGCCGTAAAACATCTGGCGGTTCATCCACTCGTAGTCCAGTGCCAGCCCCAGCGCCTGGCGCACGCGCACGTCTTTGAGCTTGTCGCGGCGGGTGTTGAGCACATAGCTCTGAAAGCCCGTGGGCAGGCGGTGCTTGAATTCAGCCTTGACCAGTTCGCCGCTGTCGAACTTGCGGCCATTGACGCGGCGCGCCCAGTCGCCCGCAGAGAAGAAGCGCATGAGGTCAAACTCACCGGCCTTCAGCGCTTCCAGCCGCGCGGTGCTGTCCTTGTAAATCTTGACAACGATGCGGTCAAAGTTGGCGCTGCCGCGGCGCACGTTGAGGTCGCGCGCCCAGTAGCTGGCGTCGCGCACATACGTGATGTCCTTGCCAAACACCACGGGGCCGATCTTGTAGGGCCCGCTGCCAATCGGAATATCCATCACCACCTGGTCAAACGGCTTGGCCTTGCCGCCCTTCATAGGGTCATCTTCGCCCCAGCGGTGGCTGAAGACCGGCAGACCGCCTACGGTCAGTGGCAGCTCGCGGTTGGGTTTCTTGAAGCGGTAACGCACCGTGGTGGCATCTACCACGTCCACACCCGCCACATCGTCCAGCAGGCTCTTGTAGGCCGGCGAGGTGAAAGGACCGATCAGCGTATCAAAGCTGTGCTTTACATCGCGTGCTAGCACCGGGTCGCCATTGTGGAAGCGGGCCTCCTTGCGCAGACGAAAGGTGGCGCTCAGCCCATCGGCCGCCACGCTCACGTCTTCGGCCAGCAGGCCATAACCCGCAGCGGTTTCGTCCAGCGAGCCAACCAGCAGCGTGTCGAACATCAGACCACTCAAATAGGCAGGCGCGGTTCCCTTGATGGTGAAGGGGTTGTACTTGTCGAAGGTGGAGACGCGCAGGTTGCTCACCAGGCGCAGCTCACCCCCCTTGGGCGCGTTGCCGTTGGCGTAATCGAACTGCGCAAAGCCGGCTGGGTACTTGAGGTCGCCCCACAGCGCATAGCCGTGCGCCGCCCACGCACCCGAGGTCCACACACTGCCCAACGCCAACAACCAGCCCACCAAAATTCGCATGCGACAATTCTGCACTAGACCGAGCATTTTTTCACGAGGACGATATGGGCTTTTTAGCTGGCAAGAAGTTGTTGATCACGGGTGTGTTGTCGAACCGCTCCATTGCGTACGGCATCGCCAAAGCCTGCAAGGCGCAGGGTGCCGAACTGGCCTTCAGCTACGTGGGCGAACGCTTCAAGGACCGCATCACCGAATTTGCGGCGGACTTTGATTCCAAGCTGATCTTTGACTGCGATGTGGGCAACGATGAACAAATCGACCAACTGTTCAAGGACCTGTCTACCCATTGGCCCACGTTCGACGGCTTTGTGCACAGCATTGGCTTTGCGCCGCGTGAAGCCATCGCCGGCAACTTCCTGGATGGCCTGACGCGCGAGAACTTCAAGATCGCCCACGACATCAGCGCCTACAGCTTCCCCGCCATGGCCAAGGCCGCCTTGCCCTTCCTGAATGACAAGGCCGCCCTGCTGACCCTGACCTACCTGGGTGCCGAGCGCATCATCCCCAACTACAACACCATGGGCCTGGCCAAGGCCAGCCTGGAAGCCAGCGTGCGCTACCTGGCCGAAGCCGTGGGCCGCACACCGGACGGCCGTGGCATCCGCGTGAACGGCATCAGCGCCGGCCCGATCAAGACCCTGGCGGCCAGCGGCATCAAGGACTTCAGCAAGCTGCTGCACACGGTGGCCGATGCGTCGCCGATTCGCCGCAACGTGACGATTGAAGACGTGGGCAATGTGGCGGCATTTTTGCTGAGCGACCTGGCCGGTGGCGTGACCGCCGAGATCACCTACGTGGACGGCGGCTATAGCCAGACCATGGGCGTGACCACCGATCTGGCCTGATTTCAAACCAAATAGGCCTCTAGCCCGCACAGACATTGTGCGGGTAGCTCCTAAAAAAATAGCGCCAGTGCAGACCGCACTGGCGCTATTTTTGTCTCTGCCGGTATGTGCCGGCCCGGGTGGGCTTAGGCCTTCACACAGTCGGCGTAGTAGTGCACCTTGCCGTCTTCGCCCACTTCGTCCACCAGGCCGTGTACATCGGTCTCAAAGCCGGGGCACTGCGCGTTGAACTCGCGGGAGAACTTCAGGTAGTCCACCACTTTCTTGTTGAACACTTCGCCCGGAATCAGCAAGGGAATGCCGGGTGGGTACGGTGTGACCATGCCGACAGACACGCGGCCTTCCAGGTGGTCGATCTCCACACGCTCGGTTTTGCGCAGGGCAATGTGAGCGTAGGCGTCGCTGGGCTTCATCGCCGGGGTCAGGTCGCTCAAATACACCTCGGTGGTCAGGCGGGCGATGTCGAACTTGGCGTACAGCTGGTGGATGTGCTGGCACAGGTCGGCCAGGCCCATCTTCTCGTAGCGCGGGTACTTCTGCACAAACTCGGGCAGCACACGCCACATGGGCTGGTTCTTGGCGTAGTCGTCCTTGAACTGCTGCAGCGCCGTCAGCATGCTGTTCCAGCGGCCCTTGGTGATGCCGATGGTGAACATGATGAAGAAGCTGTACAGGCCGGTCTTCTCCACCACCACGCCGTGTTCGGACAAAAACTTGGTCACGATGGAGGCGGGAATGCCGGTCTTGGCGAACTTGCCGTTCAGATCCAGGCCAGGGGTCACGATGGTGGACTTGATCGGGTCCAGCATGTTGAAGCCGCTGGCCAGCTTGCCGAAGCCGTGCCAGTTGGCCTTGGCGCTTTTGCTCTCGCCCTTGATGATCCAGTCCGCAGCCTTGCCAATGCCCTCATCGGCCAGGTGGTCGGGGCCCCAGACCTTGAACCACCAGTCGTCGCCATACTCTTCATCCACCTTGCGCATGGCGCGGCGGAAGTCCAGCGCTTCGGCAATGCTTTCTTCCACCAGCGCGGTGCCGCCGGGCGGCTCCATCATGGCGGCGGCCACGTCGCAGCTGGCAATGATGCTGTACTGCGGGCTGGTGCTGGTGTGCATCAGGTAGGCCTCGTTGAACAAATGCTTGTCCAGCTTGACGGTTTGCGAGTCCTGCACCAACACATGGCTGGCCTGGCTGATGCCGGCGAGCAGCTTGTGGATGGACTGGGTGCTGTAGACCACGGCCTCTTTGGGGCGTGCGCGGTTCTTGCCCATGGCGTGGTAAGTACCGTAGAACGGGTGGAAGGCAGCGTGCGGCAACCAGGCCTCGTCGAAGTGGATATTCTCCACATAGCCATCGAGCATGCTCTTGATGGTTTCGGTGTTGTAGAGCACGCCGTCGTAGGTGCTTTGCGTCAGCGTCAAGATGCGCGGCTTCACGGTCTTGGGGTTCACGCCTTTGAGCAGCGGGTTGGCCTTGATCTTGGCCTGGATGGTGGCAGGCTCAAACTCGCTTTTCGGGATCGGGCCGATGATGCCGAAGTGGTTGCGCGTAGGCTTCAAGAACACGGGGATAGCCCCGGTCATGATGATGGCGTGCAGGTTGGATTTGTGGCAATTGCGGTCCACGATCACCACGTCGCCCGGCGCCACGGTGTGGTGCCAGACCATCTTGTTGCTGGTAGACGTGCCGTTGGTCACAAAGAAGCAGTGGTCGGCATTGAAAATGCGCGCCGCATTGCGCTCTGACGCACCAATCGCGCCGTTGTGGTCCAGCAGCTGGCCCAGTTCTTCTACCGCGTTGCACACGTCGGCGCGCAGCATGTTTTCACCATAAAACTGGTGGTACATCTGGCCCACGGGGCTCTTCAGAAACGCCACGCCGCCGGAGTGGCCCGGGCAGTGCCACGAATAGGAGCCGTCTTCGGCGTAGTCCAGCAGCGCCTTGAAGAACGGCGGTTGCACGCCCTCCAGGTAGCCCTTGGCCTCACGGATGATGTGGCGCGCCACGAATTCGGGCGTGTCCTCAAACATGTGGATGAAGCCATGCAGCTCGCGCAGGATATCGTTGGGGATGTGGCGGCTGGTCTTGGTTTCGCCGTACACATAGATCGGCACGTCCAGGTTCTTGCGGCGCACTTCTTCGATGAAATGGCGCAGGTTCAGCACCGCGGGGTCCAGGTCCGGGCCGGGAGTGAATTCCTCGTCGTCAATGGACAGAATGAAGGCACTGGCACGCGACTGCTGCTGGGCAAATTGCGAGAGATCGCCGTAGCTGGTAACCCCCAGCACCTCAAAGCCTTCCGTTTCGATGGCCTGGGCCAGGGCGCGGATGCCCAGGCCTGACGTGTTTTCCGAGCGGAAATCTTCGTCAATGATGATGATGGGAAAGCGAAACTTCATCGAATGGCTCCAACGGGCGGGCTAAAAATGCAAAACAGGCGCGAAGTGTAAGGACTTCTGGCGACAACGTCGTGGCGCTGTCGCGCATTTGGCCCACAATGTGGCGTCATCAATACAAAGGAGGCCTCCCCCATGTCGGAACCCACCCTCTGGTGGCTGGTCACAGGCGCCATCGTCGCGGCCGAGCTGCTGACTGGTACGTTTTACCTGCTGATGCTGGCCCTTGGTACCGCGGCGGCTGCCTTGGCCGCCCATGGCGGCACCAGCACCACCGTACAAATTGTGGTGGCGGCTTTGATGGGTGGCGGAGCCGTGGTGGCCTGGCACCTCAAACGCCCCACGGGCCGGGCCGAGTTGCCCGCCCAAGCCAACCCCAATGTCAATATGGACATCGGCGAGACTGTGCAGATCGCCGCCTGGAACCCGGACGGCACCGCCAGCGTGCAGTACCGGGGTGCCAACTGGACCGCCCTGCACCGCACCGGCATTACGCCCAGTGCCGGTGCACACCGGGTGTCAGAAGTCGTGGGCAACCGCCTTTTGGTCGACAAAGCTTAAACAGGAACCTTTATGCAAATCGCAATTGCGCTGCTCTTCATCGCCGTCATTTTCGTTTTCAAATCCCTCAAGGTGGTGCCCCAGCAGCACGCCTGGGTGATCGAGCGCCTGGGCAAATACCACGGCACACTGACACCGGGGCTCAACATCCTGGTGCCCTTTGTCGACCGCGTGGCCTACAAGCACGTGTTGAAAGAAATTCCGCTGGACATCGCCAGCCAGGTTTGCATCACGCGCGACAACACCCAACTGCAAGTGGACGGCATCCTGTACTTCCAGGTGACCGACGCCATGCGCGCCAGCTACGGCTCCAGCAACTACATCGTGGCCATCTCGCAGCTGGCGCAGACCTCGCTGCGCAGCGTGATCGGCAAACTCGAATTGGACAAGACCTTTGAAGAGCGCGACATCATCAATGCCCAAGTGGTGGCTGCGATCGACGAAGCCGCGCTGAACTGGGGTGTGAAGGTGCTGCGCTACGAAATCAAGGACCTGACACCTCCCAAGGAAATCCTGCACGCCATGCAGGCCCAGATCACCGCTGAACGCGAGAAGCGCGCACTGATTGCGGCGTCCGAGGGCCGCCGACAAGAGCAAATCAACATCGCCACCGGTGAGCGCGAAGCCTTTATTGCGCGCTCTGAGGGTGAAAAACAGGCCGTGATCAACAAGGCCCAGGGCGAGGCCGCGTCCATCACGGCCGTGGCCGACGCCACGGCTGCGGCCATTGAGCGCATTGCAGCCGCCATCCGCCAACCCGGTGGCGAGCAGGCTGTGCAGCTCAAGGTGGCTGAAAAAGCCGTCGAGGCCTACAGCCAGGTGGCCGCGGATGCGACAACGACGCTGATCATTCCCGCCAATATGAGCGAAGTCTCCACACTGATTGCCACGGCGATGAAGATGGTGCAGTCCAACAAATAAGACGCAAGCGCGGGATCGGCCGCGTTCAGGCAATAAAAAACCCCGCAGTGCAAACACTGCGGGGTTTTCGGTGCCGACCCGCCTGGAAAGGGCAGATCGGACTTGGTTCTGGCGGAGCAGGCGGGATTCGAACCCGCGGTGGGTTTAACCCCACGCACGCTTTCCAGGCGTGTGACTTAAACCGCTCATCCACCGCTCCAGAGCCTCGTATTCTAACCTGCCTTTTGGGGCTGTTTTGGCTCGCGGCCTACAAACTGCGCAAAAAGCAGCTTCGTTTGCGAATTTATCGAATCACGGCCAGGGTTTCGAGCTTGCCAGCGCGTATGGTCTTCAGCGTTAACGCACCGTTCTTGATGTCGCCCTTTGCGTCGAACGAAATGGGGCCGGTCACGCCTTGGTAGTCGGTCGTGGCTGCCAGCACCGGCAGGTACTTGGCAGGGTCGGAAGATCCGGCCTTGACCATGGCCGCAACCATCAGCTTCACTGCGTCATACACATACGGTGCGTACACCTGCACATCGGCGTTGAACTTGGCTTTGAATTTAGTCTTGAACGCTTCCATGGCGACCTTGGCCTCGCCTTCCACGCCGCCGGCTTCTGCACAGAACACCTGGTCATCCGCAATGGCGTCGCCCCCCAGCTTCACCAATTCGGTGGAGCAGATGCCGTCGCCACCCACGAACTTGGCATTGAGCCCCAAGGACTTCATTTGCTTGAGCATGGGGCCGGCCACCGCATCCATGCCACCGAAGAACACCACATCGGGCTTTTTGCCTTTGATGGTGGTCAGGATGGCGCTGAAGTCGGTGGCCTTGTCGGTAGTGAATTCCTTGGCCACCACTTTGCCACCTGCCCCAACCACTGCCTTGGCAAACTCCTCTGCGACGCCTTGGCCGTAGGCCGTGCGGTCGTCGATCACCGCGATGGATTTGCCTTTCAGCGAGCCCACAGCATATTTACCCAGGGTGCCACCCGGTTGGGTGTCGTCGGCCACGACGCGAAACGCCGTCTTGAAGCCCTGGCGGGTGTACTTGGGGTTGGTGGCCGAGGGAGAGATCTGGGGAATGCCAGCGTCGCTGTATATCTTGGAAGCGGGGATGGTGGTGCCCGAATTCAGGTGGCCCACCACGCCTGCGACTTTCGAGTCGACCAGCTTTTGCGCCACAGCCGTGCCCTGCTTGGGGTCCGCAGCGTCGTCTTCTGCGACCAATTCCAGGGTGACCTTCTGGCCACCAATCGTCACGCCCGCTTCGTTGAGTTCTTCAATGGCGAGACGGGCACCGTTTTCATTGTCTTTGCCCAAGTGGGCGATCGCGCCGCTGGTGGGGCCCACGTGGCCGATCTTCACCACAGCGCCAGCATCTGCAGACGCGGCGACCGACGCCGCTGGTACAGCGGCCCCTTCCTTCTTGCCACAAGCGACCAGCAGGGCCGCAACAGCGACCACGGTCAACGTACTTTTCGTTCTGAAATGCATACAAACTCCCGGAAATTTCACGCGCGCTGCGGCGCAGACTTAGGTACCCGAAGACGGCAGGTCCTCCAATGCACCGGTCACGGCGGCGCGGACCACCACTTCCAGATCATGCTGGATGCGCGGCGTCAGTTCGCGCAGCTGCTCCTGCACCACATCGGTCACCAGCTCGCGCAGCTGATTCTCAATGTGGGGGGCAACGGACAGCATCACCCTATCCACCAGGGCATCCACGTCAATGGACACCGGCTCGGCGCGTGGCGGTGCGGCCTGGGCATGGCGCGGCTGCACCACCTCGGTGAGCGTGGGCAAAAAGCGTGGCGTGGTCTTGGGCGAACCCATCAACCCGCTCCTTTGAGGTTCAGGTCATGTTTCTGGATGGTGATGCCCTGCTGGGCATACTGGCGCCAGCGGCCCCGGGCCACGCTGCGGTCGGCTTCATCGGTGCTTACCACCTCAATCACCCGCTCAAACTGCGCAAAGCCTTCGGGCACGGCATCGGTCAGGTTCACCAGCACGCCATGCTCCGCCAGGCCTGCATGCAATGCCGTGGTCAACACCACGGGGCTGCGCGCCTGAAGGGCGCCGCCATCCAGGCTGTGCGCCAGAAAATCGGTGGGTGACAGGGCCCAGAGTTTGGCGTCCAACTGCTGCATATGGCTTTGCGGACCCAACACCACCACCTTGGCTCCCCGGCCCGTGGCCTTGCGCAACAAGCGGCACACATAGTCCAGCTTGTCGGGGGCACCGAAGTGGAAGGCAACCTCTGTCACTTGGACGCAGCCTTGGCAAGCAAAAACTCCACCAGCAAACCCACGGGGCGCCCGGTGGCGCCCTTGGCACCGCCACTCTTCCAGGCGGTACCTGCAATGTCCAAATGCGCCCAAGGGAATTTCTCGGTGAAGCGCTGCAGGAATTTGGCCGCGGTGATGGCACCACCCGCGCGGCCCGCCACGTTGGCAACATCGGCGAAATTCGTCTTGAGGCCTTCGGCATAGTCCTCGTCCAGGGGTAGCTTCCAGCATAGATCAGCACTTGCTTCGCCGGCGGCGAACAGGGCCTCGCCCAGCGCGTCGTTGGTCGAGAACAGCCCGCTGCGTACACCACCCAGGGCCACCACGCAGGCCCCAGTGAGCGTGGCGATGTCCACCACCGCGGTGGGCTTGAAGCGCTCGGCGTAGGTCAGCGCATCACACAGCACCAGGCGGCCTTCGGCGTCGGTGTTGAGAATTTCAATGGTCTGGCCACTCATGCTGGTCACTACGTCCCCCGGCTTGACGGCATGGCCATTGATCAGGTTTTCGCAGGAGGGAATCAGACCCACCACATTGATGGCCGGCTTGAGCTGGGCCAGCGCACGGAACACACCCAGGACGCTGGCTGCACCGCACATGTCAAACTTCATTTCGTCCATCTCGGCGGCAGGCTTGATGGAGATGCCGCCACTGTCGAAGGTGATGCCCTTGCCCACCAGCACCGTAGGCGCATGGGACTTGGCCGTGCCGTCGTAACGGAGCACGATAAACCGCAAGGGCTCGTCCGAGCCCTGGGCCACCGCCATGAACGAGCCCATGCCCAGCTTGGCCACCTCTTTCGGGCCCAACACCTCGCAGGAGATTTTGGCGAACTTGGCCAGGCTTTGGGCGGCCTGCCCCAGCAACGTGGGTGTGGCGTGGTTGGCGGGGCGGTTGGCCCATTCCTTGGCCATTTCCATGCCCAGCACGGTTCCCACCGCACGGTCAAACGAGGCCTTGACCTCCGACGCGTTGCTGGCCACCACCAGGCATTTCTGCAAGGCACGAGGCTCGGGCTTGGATTTGGTGTGCACATAGGCGTAGGTGGCATCGGCCACGGCTACGACGGCCGCGCGCACCGCACTTTCCTGTGCCGGGGCGGCAAACGCCAGCACCACTTTTTTGTTGTTAGTCGATTTGCCTGCCCCCAGGGCCGCAGCCACTGCACCACGCACCTGCTTGGCCCCGCCTTCGCCTACGCCAGCCAACACCAAGCGCGTGGCGTTGGCCTGGCCTGGCCGGTACAGCGACAGCAGCTGCCCGGACTTACCGGCAAAGTCACCCGCCTTGACAGCCTGCGCGACCAAGAGGGATAGCTCATCCTTGCCGGCCTTGAAGTCCGCCGGCACCAACAGCACGGCCAAATCACATTTTTCGTTGGCCACAGCCACCAGGCTCAAAGCCTTGAGTTCAAAGTTCATAATTCGGTCTTTCCTTCGCCGCCATGTTATTCCATTCCTCCATCCGCAGAGAGCTTGCACGCAGCTTCGGTGCCACCCTGGTGGTCCTGGTGACCGTGGTGATGACCATGACGCTGATCCGCACGCTGGGCGAGGCATCGCGCGGCACCTTCAATCCGTCGGACGTGCTCATCATCATGGGCTACACCGTGCTCTCGGACATGCCCACCATTTTGTCCATGAGCTTGTTCATCGCGGTGCTCAGCGTGCTCACCCGGATGTACCAGGACAGCGAGATGGTGATCTGGTTTGGCAGCGGCCGGGGGCTGGCGTCCTTGCTCCCCCCTTTGTTTCGCTTTGCCTGGCCCATTTTGGTGGTGATTCTGGCGTTGGCGTTTTTCATTCTGCCGTGGGCGTTTGGCCGCATTGAAGACCTGCGCTACCGCTACGACAAACGCGGTGACATTGCCCGCATCGAACCCGGCCAGTTCCAGGAGTCGGGCAATGGCGACCGGGTGTTTTTCATCGAGAAAGATGCCAGGGGACAGCAAACCGGCAACAACGTCTTCATCGCCACCAACGAAGCGGGCAAGGAAACCGTCACTTCGGCCCGCACCGGCACCGTGGAAGTGATTGGCCCCGACAAGTTTTTGGTGTTGGACAATGGTCAGCGCCTGGAAAAAACCCATGGCAAGCAGGACATCACCATCAGCGTGTTTCAGCGCTACGGCGCACGCGTGGGGGCAGATGACCAGTCCACACGCGACTACGCGCCCACCAGTGCCGTGACCACACTGGATCTCATTCGCGACCCCACCCCGCTACATATGGCCGAGATTGCCTGGCGCGCCGGGCTGATTTTGGCGGCACTGAACTTTGTGGTGATTGGCTTGGCCGCCGCTGGGGTGAACCCGCGGGCCGGGCGCACTGGTAATTTGGTGTTCGCCTTTCTGGCCTTTGTGGTCTATTTCAATATGCTGGTGCTGGGCAAGAGCTGGATCCAGAGCGGCCAGGTCAGCCTGGGGCTGTTTTTGCTGGGACTGCACGGGGGCGCCCTGGCGATGGCCCTGCTGTGGCTGGCCAAGCGGCACAACCACTGGGCTATTCGCCTGCGCCGCCGCCCTGCGGCGGCAGCCTTGTCCTCCGGAGACGCCGCATGAAGACCCTGCGCCGACTGCTCTACGGCGAAGTGGTGATGGCCGTGATTTTGGTCACCCTGGGCTTTGTCGCGCTGTTCTTTTTCTTTGACGTGGTGGAAGAGTTGCAGTCCGTGGGCCGTATCAAGGCCTTGGGCTACCAGGTGCCGCAGGCGCTGATTTATGTGGCGCTGATGGTGCCCAGCCATGTGTACGAGCTGTTCCCGATTACTGTGCTGATCGGCACCATTTTTGTGATGGCGCGGTTGGCGCGCAGCTCGGAATTCACCATCCTGCGCACCAGTGGCTTGGGCCCGTGGCGGGCGCTGCGCACCCTGCTGCTGCTGGGCATGGGCTTTGTGTTCTTCACGTTTGCGGTAGGCGACTACGTGGCGCCCTTGGCCGACAAAACCGCCCAGCTGCTCAAGTCCCGCTTCCAAGGCAAGATCACCGTCGGCAAAACCGGTGCCTGGCTCAAGGAAAAGCAGGCTTACGGCCACTATGCGGTCAACGTGGGATCGCTGGCGCCGGACGCCAGCATGAAGGACATCCGCATTTTTGAGTTCAACAACCAGGGCAGCCTGGTCTCGCTGACCCAGAGCAAGACCGGGCAGTTCAGCGAACACGATTCCTGGGAGCTGAGCGACGTGGAGCGCACCGAGTTCGACACACCCGAGGCCAAGGCGGCCCATATCGACCGGGCGCAGTTTGATACCTTCCGCTGGCCCACGCAGATCAGTGCTGAAATGGTGGCTGCCGCCGTGTTGCGCCCCGAGCGGATGGGCACCATCGATTTGTTCCAGTACATGCGCCACCTGAGCGCCAACGGCCAGTCGGCACAAAAATACGAAATTCAGTTCTGGAAAAAAGTGTTCTACCCGCTGAGCTGCCTGGTGATGGTGGTGCTGGCCCTGCCCTTTGCTTACCTGCACTTCCGCTCCGGTGGCATTGCCAGTTACACCTTTGGCGGCGTAATGGCAGGCATCAGCTTTGTGCTCCTCAACAACGTGATGAACGACCTGGGCAATCTGCAAGGTTGGCAGCCCTGGTTTACCGCGGCACTGCCGGGGCTGATTTACTCGGTAATCTCACTCACCGCTTTTGCATGGCTGGTACTGCGACGATGACAACCCCACACCCTACCGGTATTGTTCTGTTTGCCCATGGCTCGCGCGACCCGCTGTGGCATCGCCCTATCGAGGCCGTGGCTGCGCACATGCGCCAGCTTGCGCCGCAGACCCTGGTGGTCTGCGCCTACCTGGAGCTGAGCACGCCGGACCTGCCAGCGGCGGTGGCCGATCTGGTGGCGCAAGGTGCGCGCGCCGTGCGCATCGTTCCCATGTTTCTGGGCGTAGGCCGCCATGCCCGCGAAGACCTGCCGGCCCTGGTTCACAGCCTGCGCGTGCAGTACCACCACATTCCCATCCTGCTGCAGGATGCTGTGGGCGAGAACCCCCGCCTGGTGGAACTGCTGGCCCATATTGCCCTGGACAGCGCTTAACGATAGATGTTTTGGTGCATAATAAATTCCATCTTTAGGTGAAATTTGATATGAACTTGCACCAATTTCGTTTTGTACAGGAGGCGGCGCGCCGCAACCTCAACCTGACCGAAGCCGCCAAGGCGCTGCACACTTCGCAGCCCGGCGTGTCCAAGGCCATCATCGAACTTGAAGAAGAGCTGGGCATTGACATCTTTGCCCGCCACGGCAAGCGCCTCAAGCGCATCACCGAGCCGGGTCAGCATGTCCTCAAAAGTATCGAGTTGATCCTGCGCGAAGTGGGCAACCTCAAGCGCATTGGTGAGCAATACAGCTCGCAGGACAGCGGCACGCTGTCGATTGCCACCACCCACACCCAGGCCCGCTACGTGCTGCCCGAAAAAGTGGCCAAGCTGCGCACCGCCTTCCCCAAGGTGAACGTCAGCCTGCACCAGGGTGCGCCCGACCAAGTGGCGCGCATGCTGATTGACGATGTGGCCGAGATTGGCATTGCCACGGAATCGCTGGCCAACTACTCCGAATTGGTAACCCTGCCCTGCTACGAATGGCAGCACGTGCTGGTGCTGCCCACCGACCACCCGTTGGCCCAGAAAGAGCGTGTCACGCTGGAAGAGGTGGCGGCCGAGCCACTGATCACCTACCACCCCTCGTTCACCGGCCGTACCAAGATCGACCAGGCCTTTGCCGCGCGCAAGCTGGAACCCCGCATTTCGCTGGAAGCGATTGATTCGGACGTGATCAAGACCTATGTGCGCCTGGGTCTGGGCATTGGCATTGCAGCCGAAATGGCGGTCACCGATGTGGTGGACGACATGGAAAAGAACGACAGCAAGGGCGGCCTGGTGGTGCGCCCAGCCGGCTACCTGTTTGGCCAGAACGTGACCCGTGTGGCCTTCAAACGCAGCGCGTATTTGCGCAACTTTGTCTACACCTTTGCCGAACTGCTCAGCAGCCGCCTCGACCGCGCCCTGATTGCCAAGGCCATGGACGGCCACGTCAACGACTATGAACTCTGAAGTACTCGCCCGCACACCCGCCCTCACCTCCCGCCTGCCCAAGGTGGGCACCACCATCTTCACCGTCATGTCGGCGCTGGCCGCCGAGCACAAGGCGGTGAACCTGGGCCAGGGCTTTCCGGACTTTGCCTGCGACCCCGCGCTGGTGGACGCCGTGACCACCGCCATGCAAGCCGGCCACAACCAGTACCCGCCGATGACCGGCGTGCCCGTGCTGCGCCAGGCCGTGGCCGCCAAGATTGCAGCCCTGCATGGCAAGCAGTACCACCCGGACCTGGAAATCACCATCACCGCCGGCGCCACCCAGGCCATCATCACCGCCATCCTGGCCGTGGTGCATCCGGGGGACGAAGTCATCGTGCTGGAGCCCTGCTACGACAGCTATGTGCCCAACATCGAGCTGGCCGGTGGCGTGGTGGTGCGGGTACCGCTCACGCCCGGCACCTTCCGGCCCGACTTTGCCAAGATCAGCGCCGCCATCACGCCCAAGACGCGCGCGCTACTGATCAACACCCCGCACAACCCCAGTGCCACCGTTTGGTCCAAAGAGGACATGCTGACGCTGCAAAGCCTGTTGGCCCCCACCGACGTGCTGCTGATCAGCGACGAGGTGTACGAGCACATGGTGTTTGACAGCCAGCCGCACGAAAGCGTGTCGCGCTACCCCGGCCTGGCCGCGCGTGCGTTCGTGGTGTCCAGCTTTGGCAAGACCTTCCACGTCACCGGTTGGAAAGTCGGTACCGTAGCTGCGCCCGCACCGCTGATGGCCGAGTTCCGCAAGGTGCACCAGTTCAACGTGTTCACGGTGAACACGCCCGTGCAGCACGCGCTGGCCGCCTACCTGGTCAACCCGGCGCCCTACCTGGAGCTGCCTGCGTTCTACCAGCGCAAGCGCGACCTGTTCCGCACCGGCCTGGCCCAGACCAAATTCAAGCTGTTGCCCAGCCAGGGCAGTTATTTCCAGTGCGTGGACATCTCGGCGGTGAGCGACCTGAACGAGGCCGACTTCTGCCAATGGCTCACGCGTGAGGTGGGCGTCGCGGCGATTCCGCTGTCGGCGTTCTACAGCGATGGTTTCGATCAGCGCGTGGTGCGCTTCTGCTTTGCCAAGCAGGACACAACGTTGAACGCAGCGCTGGAGCGGTTGCAAAAGCTCTGATCCGCTATCGATTCAGGAGCTGCTTGCGCATATTCCACGGGGGCTAGCGGCCCATTTGGCTTAGAAGGAGGGCAACGATGATTCGAAAGCACCTTGTCTGGCACGGCCTTGGCCTCTGGCTGGCCGCCTTAAGTGGCAGCACCGCGATGGCGCAAACCACGCCCGCCCCCACCCTGCGCGTAGAAGTGGTCGCCACCCAGCTGCAAAGCCCGTGGGCTGTAGCCTTTTTGCCCGAAGGCCGCTTTCTGGTCACCGAACGCCCCGGCACGCTGCGCGTGGTGGAGCCCTCAGGCACCGTGTCCGCACCCTTGGCTGGGGTGCCTGCAGTCGCCGCCGGGGGCCAGGGTGGCCTGCTCGACGTACTGCTGGACAGCGACTTTGCAAAGAACCGCACGCTGTACTTTTGCTATGCCGAGCCCGGCGCGGGTGGCAACAGCACGGCGCTGGCACGCGCCACGCTGTCTGAAGACCGCGGCAGCCTGCAAGACGTCAAAGTGCTGTTCAGCCAGCAACCCAAGGTGGCCAGTAGCGCCCACTTTGGCTGTCGCATTGCTGAAGGCCGCAAGGCGGGCCAGCCAGACGGCACCCTGTTTTTGACCTTGGGCGAGCGCTTCAGCCGCAAGGAAGACGCGCAGCGCCTGGACAACCACCTGGGCAAGCTGATTCGTATCAGCAAAGACGGCAGTGTGCCTGCCGACAACCCTTTCAACACCCCCGCCGCACGGCGCGACGGTGCACTGCCGGAGATCTGGAGCTACGGACACCGCAACCCGCAGGGCCTGGTGCTGGCGCCCGATGGCACGCTGTGGGAACACGAGCACGGGCCGCAGGGCGGCGACGAAATCAACCTCATCCAGCGCGGCCGCAACTACGGTTGGCCCGTCATCACCTATGGCGAGAACTATGGTGGCGGCAAGATTGGCGCAGGCATCACCGCGCAGGCTGGTATGGAGCAACCACTGCATTACTGGGTGCCCTCTATCGCGCCGTCTGGCATGGCCTTTATCACCAGTGAGCGCTATGGCAAGGCCTGGGTGGGCAACCTGGTGGTGGGATCACTCAAGTTTGGCTACCTGGCACGGTTGGAGCTGGCGGCCCCGTTTAGCGGCAAGGTGGTGCGCGAAACCAAGCTGCTGCCCGACCTGGGCGAACGCGTGCGCGATGTGCGCCAGGGCCCGGACGGCTTGCTCTACCTGCTGACCGACAGCCCCAGCGGTCGCTTGCTGCGCGTGCTGCCGCGCTGATGTAAGAACATCGGCGGCTGGTGCGACTAACCCGCACCGAAGCCAATCCTGAGCCCACCATGCGCACTGCCCTCACCACCGTTCTACTCCCCCTGATCGCCAGCCTGGCCACGGCCGCACTGGCCGCCACGCCGGTGTGCGAAGCCCGCTCGGGCGAACGGCTCACGCCCGTGATTGAGCTGTACACCTCGGAGGGCTGCAGCTCTTGCCCGCCCGCGGACCAGTGGTTGTCCACGCTGAAAGGCAAACCAGTGGTGGTCCAGGCCTTCCATGTGGGGTATTGGGATTACATCGGCTGGGTGGACCGCTTTGCCAACGCCGCCCACACCCAGCGCCAGCGCGAGGTGGCGCAGACCAACCACCTGAGCAGCATCTACACCCCGCAGCTGGTGCGCAATGGCCAGGATTGGCGCGACTGGCGCCGCCCCAGCATCGACAACACCCAGCCGGCACGCGCCAGCATTGCCGCGCAGCGCACCGCCGACGGCAGCGTGACCGCCCAGGTGGCACCGGCCGCCGGTGTGGCGCATTGGAGCGCCTACTGGACCGTGACGGAAGACGGCCACAGCTCCAAGGTCAAAGCCGGCGAAAACGCGGGCGAACTGCTGCAGCATGACTTTGTGGTGCGGCAGTACGTGCCCCTGGGCCGCTACCAGGGCGTGCAAACCCTGCGCCTGGCCGCCATCGCCCCCACGCCGGGGCATGCGCAACACATCAACCTGGTGGTGTCCGACGCCCAGAGCCAAGCGCCGCTGCAGGCGCTGAGCCTGTCTTGCCCGCTGGCTGCAGGTTCCTAAGGCTTGGGCGCATTCGCGCCCTGCTCCGCCGCCCAGGCTTGCAGCACCTTGCGAATGCCCTCTCCCGCCGCGATCTGGGGGTTGGAGAAACCATCGCTCTTGCGGCCTTCTATCTCGCGCTGCTGGATCACTGGCACCGCGGCTTTGAACGCCTCTTCAAACGACAGCGTCTTGCGCAACTGCTCGTCAAACACCGCGCGGCCAAAGAAGGTCAGCTCGGACTTGCTGCCGCAACCGTAGGACGTATGGTCCTTGTCAGCCGCCGTCATCACCAATGTGGTGTCGCCTTGCAGCGGCTCGATCCAGCCGCCCGAATAGCAGGCCGACACGGCCACCACGCGGTTCCGGATGCCCAGGCGGTCCAGCGCCTCGCGCAGCTGCGCGGCGGTCAGGTCTTCCACCTCCAGCGGCCAGTGCTGGGCCGCCAGCCGAAAATCTGCTCCGCCATGCGAAGTGAGGTAGACCACCAGCACGTCCCGCTCCTTGTCCATGGCCTGCGCCAGCGCGGCCAGGCTGCGCTCCAGGTTGCGGTTGGTGGCCCAGGGAATGTCGGTGGCCGTAGTGGCGTGGTTCACCAGCCGCAGCACCCGGCCCTCGGCGCCAAAGCGCTGCTCCAGCACACCCTGCACCAGGGTGCTCTCGCGCAAAAACACGTCTTGGGCATAGGGCGCATACACCAGACCAAACACCTGAATCGGGCCCGGCTCGCTGGGGCGTAGGCCGTACAGCGCGGCGTCCAGCAGGTCTTGCTGGGCTTCGAATACCTCTTGGCTCAACTGCAAGGTGGCTGGCTCTGTGGCATCGCTTGCGGTGTAGCTGGGCTGCCAAGCGCGCACCTGCAAAACCCAGGTGTCCAACCCCTGCAGCGCCAACACCGTCAGCACCACGGCCGCGCACACCCCGCGCGACCGGTTCACCGCCAAGGTGATACGCAGCGCCGCCAGCGCAATCCACAGCCAGAACACGCCGAACACCACCCAGCCCCACCAGGGGGATTCCAGCCACCAGCCGGGTAGCCCGTCCCGCGCGCCCACCGCCGCCAGCGCCACGGCCACTAGGCTAATGGGCGTGGTCGCCACCCAATACAACAACAGCCACGCCGCCACGGGCGACGCATGCGCGGCCTGCGCACGGCCCCAGTTCAGCACCAGCCACACGGCAACTATCAGCAGGGTCGTAGACGCCCAGCTATACAGCCAGTTGCGCACCAGAAAATCCGCCGGACCAGCAATCTCCAGCCGCTGTGCACCCGCGATCAGTGCGGTGGTCAGACCCGCAATCAGCAACATCTGCCAAGCGGTGGGCCCCTCAGGCAAACCGCGTACCGGGCGCAGAACCGCAGCGCGCAGGCCCTGCACCACCCACTGCCACCCTGCGGCGGCAGGCACCGCCGGGGCCACGGGCTGCGTGGCCCGAAACTCCAAGGGAACCAGCGTGGTGGGCTCGGTGTCCGGAGCGTCCGGCAGTTCTGCAGCGTCGGGGTTGGGGTTCATGGGGCTCCCTTGTTCAATTGCCGATTTGTGCCCAGGCCTTGTCCAGCCGCTTCACGCTCACGGGCTGGGGCGTGCGCAGCTCCTGGGCGAAGAAGCTCACACGCAGTTCTTCCAGCAGCCAGCGGAATTCGGCCATGCGGTCATCCACCGCGCCCTTGCGCTCAGCCACCAGGCGCCAGTAGCGCTGCTCCTGCGGGCGTAGCTCGGTCAGGCGGGCCGTGTCGCGCGCGGGGTCGGCGCGGTACTTGTCCAGCCGCAGTGTGATGGCCTTGAGGTAACGCGCCAGGTGCTGCAGCCGGTCCCACGGCGTGGCCTGCAAAAACTTCTTGGGGATCAGGCGGTTGAGCTGCTGCTGGGCGTCTGCGGTCGCATCCGGTGCATTCTTGGTGTCCTTGATCTTGCGGGCTGCGGCAGCGTACTCCAGCAAAATCACGCTGGCCATGCGCGCCACTTCGTTGGCAATCAGTGTCAGGCGTCCGCGCCCTTCTTCGATGCGGCGCTTGAAAGCGAATTCGTCCGTGGGCAATGGGTCCAGCAGGAAGGCACGGTCCAGCGCCACAGCAATGATCTGCTCGCGCAGCTCCTCAATCGTTCCACCACCGCTGCCGTTGTCGGCCTTGCCCACGTTCATGTAGGCCACGGCCATCTTCTGCAGGTCGGGGATGTTCTTTTCCAGGTACTTCAGCGCGTCCTTGATCTGGATGGCGAACAGGCGGCGCAGGCCGGCACGGTGTTTGGCGGCGGCCACCTCGGGCTCGTCGAACACTTCTACTGTCACCGCATCGCCAGCGTCGATGAGTGCAGGGAAGCCAATCAGCGTTTGCCCGCCTTTGCGGATCTCCAGTAGTTCGGGCAGTTCTCCGAAGGTCCATGCGGTAAAGCGGCCGTCGAGAATGCTGGGCGCTATGTTTTTAGTAGTTGGTGGCGCAGTATTGGCGGGGGCTGGACGCTGATTCCGCTGAGCGCTTTGCTCCGTGTCCCCCGCCCGCTGCGCGGGCTCCTCCTTGACCTGCGCAAAGCGCCCAGCGGCCTCAGCGTCCCGGGGGCTTGTGTTCTCCTGATTCGCCGTCTGGTTCTGCGCCAGCTTCAAGCTTGCCAACGCCTGAAACGCTCCGCGCGCTTGGCTTCCCAGTTCCGCCTTCAGCGCGCCCAGGTTGCGCCCCTGCCCCATTTGCCTGCCGTGCTCGTCCACGACGCGGAAATTCATGAAGAAGTGGGGGCTGAGCATGTCGACCTTGATGTCGGCTTTGACGATGTCCAGCGAGGTCGCATCGCGCACCAATTTCAGCACGGCGTCCACCAGCCCGCCGCTGCCAAACTTCTCGGGCGCATTCAGCGCCTCGGCAAATCGTGTGGCTGTTTCGGGCAGCGGCACCAGCCTGGAGCGCGGGCGTTGGTGCAGCGTCTTCAGCAGCGCCTGCACCTTGTCTTTCAACATGCCAGGCACCAACCATTCGCAACGCTCGTCGTTGACCTGGTTCAGCACAAACAGCGGCACCGTCACCGTCAGTCCATCGCGCGCATCGCCCGGCTCGTGCAGGTAGGTGGCGGCACAGTCCACACCGCCCAGGCGGATCGTCTTGGGGAACGATGCGGTGGTGATACCGGCCGCTTCGTGGCGCATCAGCTCTTCGCGCGTGAGCTTCAGCAAGTCTGGCTGCTTCTTGACCTCTTCGCGGTACCAGCGCTCAAAGCTGTAGCCGCTGCACACGTCGGCGGGCAGCTGCTGGTCGTAAAACGCGTAGATCAGCTCGTCGTCCACCAGCACGTCCTGGCGGCGCGCCTTGTGCTCCAGGTCTTCCACCTGCTTGATCAGCTTCTGATTCGCGGCTAGGAACGGCAGCGTGGTCTCCCACTCCTTGCCAACCAGCGCTTCGCGGATAAAGATTTCGCGCGCTCCGTGCAAATCCACCCGGCCGTAGTTCACCTTGCGCCCGCTGTAAACCACGATGCCATACAGCGTGGCCCGCTCCAGCGCCACCACTTCGGCCGCCTTCTTTTCCCAATGCGGATCGAGCAGTTGTTTCTTCAGCAAATGCCCGCCCACGTTTTCAAGCCACTGTGGCTCGATATGGGCAATGCCACGGCCAAACAGCCGCGTGGTCTCCACCAGCTCCGACGCCACGATCCACTTGCCGGGCTTCTTGGTCAGATGCGCGCCCGGGTGCGCGAAGAACTTGATGCTGCGCGCGCCCAGGTACTCGCCGTTCTGCCCCTCCTCCAGCTTGCAGCCGATATTGCCCAACAGGCCAGACAGCATCGACAAGTGCAGTTGTTCGTAGCTGGCAGGCGTAGTGTTCAGGCGCCATTTGTGCTCGGCCACCACGGTGTGCAACTGGCTGTGGATGTCTTTCCACTCGCGCACACGGCGCATATTGACGAAGTTCTGGCGCAAGAGCTGTTCGTACTGGCGGTTGGTCAGCTTGTGCTGGCCCGTGGTCGCCGTAGTGGCGGTAACGGACTTTTCGCCCCGCGCATCGTGGATCCATTTCCACAGCTTCAGGTAACCTGTGAACTCACTCTTCTCATCGTCAAACTTCTGATGCGCCGCATCCGCCTGCTGTTGCGCCTCCATAGGCCGGTCGCGCACATCCTGCACGCTGAGCGCCGATGCAATCACCAGCGCCTCGTCCAATGCCTCACGGCTACGGGCTTCCAGCAACATGCGACCCACGCGCGGGTCCAGCGGCAGCTTCGACAATTCGCCGCCAAGCGGCGTCAGCTCATTCGCATCGTCCACCGCGCCCAGCTCATTGAGCAACTGGTAGCCGTCGGCAATCGCACGGCCTGATGGACGCTCCAGAAACGGAAAGTCTTCCACGATGCCCAGATGCAACGACTTCATCCGCAAGATCACGCCCGCCAGCGACGAACGCAAAATTTCCGGATCGGTAAACCGCGGCCGGCCGTCAAAGTCCTTCTGGTCGTACAGCCGGATGCAAATGCCGTTGGCCACGCGGCCGCAACGCCCGGCGCGCTGATTCGCCGAGCTCTGGCTGATGGGTTCGACCAGCAACTGCTCCACCTTGCTACGAAAACTGTAGCGCTTCACGCGTGCTGTACCTGCGTCAATGACGTATCGGGTGCCTGGAACGGTCAGCGAAGTTTCGGCCACGTTGGTCGCCAACACAATGCGCCGCCCGGTGTGGCCGTCAAAAATACGGTCCTGCTCGGCCGGGCTCAGGCGGGCAAACAGCGGCAGCACTTCGGCGTTGCGCATGATCGGGCTGTGGCTCAGGTGTTTGCGCAGGTGGTCAGCAGCCTCACGAATTTCGCGCTCGCCGGGCAGGAAGACCAGGATATCCCCCTGGTTGTGCGGGTCGCGCCACAACTCGTCCACGCCATCGGCAATGGCGTTGTTAAGGTCGTACTCGCGCGATTCTTCAAACGGCCGGTAGCGCTGTTCCACCGGGAACATGCGGCCCGAGACCATGATGACCGGTGCCGGGCCTTTTTTACTAGCAAAGTGGTCGGCGAACCGCTGCGCGTCAATCGTGGCCGAGGTCACGATGATTTTCAGGTCCGGCCTGCGCGGCAGGATCTGGCGCAGGTACCCCAGCAAAAAGTCGATGTTCAGCGAACGCTCGTGCGCTTCGTCGATGATGATGGTGTCGTAGGCGTTCAGCAGCGGGTCGGTCTGTGTCTCCGCCAGCAAGATGCCGTCGGTCATCAGCTTGACGGAGGCGTCTTTGCTCAATCGGTCCTGGAACCGCACCTTGAAACCCACCACATCGCCCAGCGGCGTTTTCAGCTCTTCGGCAATGCGCTTGGCCACGCTGGAGGCCGCAATACGGCGCGGCTGGGTGTGCCCAATGAGCTTGCCGCGCTGCCCTTCGGGGTAGTTGAGCTTGCCCCGGCCCATGGCCAGCGCGATCTTCGGCAGCTGTGTGGTCTTGCCAGAACCGGTTTCCCCACAGACGATGACTACCTGGTGCGCCGCAATGGCGTCCATGATTTCGTCGCGTTTGCCCGACACCGGGAGCGACTCTGGGAATTCGATTTGCAAGGGGCTGGCAGTCAAGGGCTGGTCTTCGTAGAGAATTGCGGATTATCCCTGCCCTGACCACCCTTCACCCGACCGCCCACACGCCGCAATGACCTCTGTCTTTAACTTCACCTTTGTGCCCTGGTTCCGGTCGGTTGCGCCTTATATCCACAAGTTCCGCAACCAGACCTTTGTGGTGGGCATCGCGGGTGAGGCCATTGCCGCCGGCAAGCTGCCGCATTTGGCACAAGACTTGGCCATGATCCAGAGCATGGGTGTGAAGATTGTGCTGGTGCACGGCTTTCGCCCGCAGGTGAACGAGCAACTGAAGGCCAAGGGCCACACACCTAAGTACAGCCACGGCATCCGCATCACCGACGAAGTGGCACTGGACTGTGCGCAAGAGGCCGCAGGCCAGCTGCGGTATGAGATCGAGGCGGCATTCAGCCAGGGCCTGCCCAATACGCCCATGGCCGATTCCACGGTGCGCGTGATTTCCGGCAACTTCATCACCGCACGGCCCGTGGGCATCGTCGACGGTGTGGACTTTCAACACAGCGGCCTGGTGCGCAAGGTGGACATTGCCGGCATCACCAAGACGCTGGACATGGGTGCCATGGTGCTGCTGTCGCCGTTTGGCTTCTCCCCCACCGGTGAGGCGTTCAACCTGGCCATGGAAGAAGTGGCAACCAGCGTCGCCACCGCCTTGCAGGCCGACAAGTTGATCTTTTTGACCGAGGTACCGGGCATTCGCATGGACCCGACGCAGCCCGCCAGCGAAGACAACCCCATCGATACCGAGCTGCCGCTGGCAGCCGCCGAAAAACTACTCAAGGCCTTGCCCGCCGCCAACCAGCCCAGCGACGTGGCTTTTTACCTGCAGCACTGTGTGAAGGCTTGCAAGGCTGGTGTGGAGCGCAGCCACATCATCCCGTTCTCGGTGGACGGTGCGATCCTGCTGGAGGTGTACGTGCACGACGGCATCGGCACCATGGTGGTGGACGAAAAGCTGGAAGAGTTGCGCGAAGCCACCGAAGAAGACGTAGGTGGCATCCTGCAACTGATTGAGCCGTTCGAGAAAGACGGCACGCTGGTCAAACGCAGCCGCACCGAGATCGAACGTGACGCGGGCAACTACACCATCATCGAGCATGACGGCGTGATCTTTGCCTGTGCGGCCCTGTACCCCTACCCCGAAGCCAAGACCGCCGAGATGGCAGCGCTGACCGTGTCGCCCGACGTACAAGGCCAGGGCGATGGCGAGCGCGTGTTGAAGCGCGTGGAGCAACGCGCCAAGGCCGCTGGGCTGGACAGCATCTTTGTGCTAACCACGCGCACCATGCACTGGTTCATCAAGCGCGGCTTTGTGCAGGTGGACCCCGAATGGCTGCCCGAAGCCCGCAAACGCAAGTACAACTGGGATCGCAAGAGCCAGGTGCTCGTGAAAAAGCTGTAGCCGCGCCGAGGTCCCAGAACCTCGTATACTGGTAATAACAACAGTATTTCAGATGCGGGAGCGTTCCATGCTTGACGAGACCACGGCGCCTGCGGGCCTTTTTGCCGACGACAGCCAGACTTTGCGCTGCGTATGGTGCCGCGCCACACCCAGCTACCAGCATTACCACGACCACGAGTGGGGCCTGCCCGCCAGCAGCGACACGCGCCTGTTCGAGAAGATTTGCCTGGAAGGTTTTCAGGCGGGCCTGAGCTGGCTCACCATCCTCAACAAGCGCGAGGCCTTTCGCGAGGCGTTTGCCGGGTTTGACATGGACAAGGTGGCTGCATTTGACGAGTCCGACGTGAAGCGTCTGGTGCTGGACGCGGGCATCGTGCGCCACCGCGGCAAGATTGCCTCCACCATCAACAACGCCCAGCGCGCCCAAGAATTGCGCAAGGAATTTGGTTCGCTGGCGGCCTATTTCTGGCAATTTGAGCCCGAATCTGCCAACCGACCCAGCACCATCACGCAGCAGACGCTGAGCGGTGTCACCACCTCACCCGAATCGATTGCTTTGTCCAAAGACCTGCGCAAACGCGGCTGGAGCTTTGTGGGGCCCACCACCATGTACGCCCTCATGCAGGCCATGGGCCTGGTGAACGACCACCTGGAAGGCTGCGCCGCACGCGACCGGGCTTTGGCCGCGCGGGCGGCGTTCAAGCCCCCCGTTAAAGCTTGAACACCGCGACCGTTTTCACCAGGTCCTGCGCCTGACCGCGCAGGCTGGAGGCCGCCGCCGCCATCTCCTCGACCAGCGCAGCGTTTTGCTGCGTGGCCTGGTCCATCTGCGTGACTGCCTCGCCCACCTGGGCCACGCCACCGCTTTGCTCGGTGCTGGCAGCGCTGATCTCGCCCATGATGTCGGTTACGCGGCGGATGCTGCTGACCACCTCGGTCATGGTGCTGCCGGCCTGGTCCACCAGGGCCGAGCCCTGCTCCACGCGATGCACGCTGTCGGTGATCAGGGTTTTGATCTCCTTGGCGGCGTCCGCACTGCGGCCCGCCAGGCTGCGCACTTCGGATGCCACCACCGCAAAACCCCGGCCCTGCTCGCCGGCGCGAGCCGCTTCCACCGCCGCGTTCAGCGCCAGGATGTTGGTCTGGAAGGCGATGCCATCGATCACGCTGATGATGTCGGCAATCTTGCGCGAGCTGTCGTTGATGCCCTTCATGGTGTCCACCACCTGGGAGACCACCTGACCGCCCTGCATGGCCACCGTGCTGGCGCTTTGGGCCAGCTGGTTGGCCTGGCGGGCGTTATCGGCATTTTGTTTGACGGTGGCGCCCAACTGGTCCATCGAGGCCGCGGTTTGCTGCAGGGCGGTGGCTTGCGATTCGGTGCGGGCTGACAAGTCCTGGTTGCCCTGTGCGATCTCTGAGCTGGCCGTCGCCACAGACTCGCTGCCCACGCGCACCTGGCCCACTATATCGGCCATGTTGTCGCGCATGGCCTTGATGCCGTGCATCACGCTGCCGTCGTCACCTGCCTTCAGCGGGATCTCCACATTGAGCTCGCCCTGCGCCATGCGGTGGGTAATGGCGTTGGCCACGCCGGGCTCACCGCCCAGCTGCCTGACGATGCTGCGGGTGATCAGCACGCCTACCCCCAACAACAGCGCCGCCAGCACCAGTGCGGCAATGCCGGACTGCACGGCACGCCCCATGATGGCTGCGTCCACCGTGTCCACATAGACGCCCGACCCAATGATCCAACCCCAGGGCGCAAAGCCTTTGACGTGGGACACCTTGAGCACCGGCTTGTCACTGCCCGGTTTGGGCCACAGGTAGGCCACGTCACCCGCGCCCTTGGCCTTCACCACGTCCACAAAGGCCACAAACAACGGCTTGCCCGTGGGATCCTTGTTTTCGGCCAGGTCTTTGCCATCCAGCTCGGGGCGGATCGGGTGCATCACCATCTTGGGCTGCATGTCGTTGATCCAGAAATACTCAGAGCCGCTGTAACGCAAGGTTTTGAGGGCGGCCATGGCGGCCAGCTTGGCCTCATCCTCTGTCATCTTGCCCTTGGTGGACAGGTCATGAAAGTGGGCCACCAGGCCATGGGCCACTTCCACCGCTTGGCGCACGCTGGCCTGTCGTTCCTGCAGCAGCAGGCTACGCTCCGAGACCATGAAGTAGCTCAGCAAGATGACCAGGCCGAGCACGGCGCTGATGGTCAGAAAGCCTAGCCGCCGGGCGACAGAATAGGACGCGAATCGAAACATAGGCTTATCTCCGGTTTGTTTTTGCCATCACCCTGCCACGAATGCAGAAGCATGGTAGACCGTTTCCCCCGCGCCGGGCGGGGGAAAACCCCGAGTCAAAGGGGACCCCGGCACGTTCAATGCGGGTGCAGATGTCGGTGGTGAATATCCGGGTAATGCACGTGCTGGTGCACCAATGGCGCATGCGTATGGGAATGCGCATGAGGCTTGTCCGTATCCCACGGAAAGGCATGCGTGTGCTGGTGGTGTTCATCGTGGCGATGCCGGTGGCTGTGCGCCAGCGGCTCATGTGCATGCAGGTGCGCATGTCGCTCCCGCACATGCAACCAAATGCCCAGCGCCATCAAGGCGGTTGCACACCAGAACAGCGCACTGGGCACAGCAGGCCACAGCACCAGAGAGATCGCTACGCCAAACAACGGCGCCACAGAAAAGTAGGCCCCTGTGCGCGCCGTGCCCAGAGTGCGCAGGGCAACCACGAACAGCGTCAGGCTCAAGCCATACCCAAAGAAGCCCATGACCATGCTGGCGCCCACAGTGGCAATCGATGGAAGCACCGCGCCACCGGTCAATGCCAGTGCCGTATTGCTCAGCCCTGCCAGCAAGCCCTTCAGCCCCGCTACCAGCATGGCGTCGTGGGTGGACACCTTGCGGGTCAGGTTGTTGTCCACCGCCCAACACAAACAGGCGCCCGCAATCAGCACGGCGCCGGAAGAGAACGTAGCACCCTTGGGCTGCCAGGACAGCAGCAAGCCGCCCACCACAATGACCGCCATGCCCAGTACCAGTGGGCGGTCCGCGCTTTCCTTGAACACCAGCCAGGCGATCAACGCCGTCAGCACACCTTCCACGTTGAGTAGCAACGACGCGGTGGCGCCGTCGGTCTGCGTCAGCCCCCACATCAACAAGGCGGGCCCCAGCACACCACCAAACACGATGGCTCCCAGCAGCCATGGCAACTCGGCATGCGGAATCTTCAGGCCTTCCAGCACCCGCCCCTGGATGCGCTGCCGAACATACCGCGCCAGCAACAACAGGCACAAGCCTAATCCGCTGCCCAGGTAGAGCAGCCCGGCCAGCAGCAAGGGCGGCACATCACCCACCAGCAACTTGGCGAAGGGCGTACTGGCACCAAACAAGAGAGCCGCGGCCAGCGCGGGAGAGGCGGAACGCATAGACATGGCCAAAGTAAAACACAGCAGCAACCCGGCATACGAAAACAGATTCAAACGAACCCAAAACATGTATTGTGTCATTCATCACAATATGAGATATTTGCTACATGAACACATGGCTCTTACTGACCGCCACCTTGCCCACCCACCCCAGCGCTCTGCGCGTGCGGGTGTGGCGGGCGCTCAAAGCCACCGGGGCGGGCACCCTGCGTGAAGGGGTGTACCTGTTGCCAGCCAGCGCCCCAACGGCCCAGGCGCTGTGGGACATTGAAAAACTCATCCACGACAGTGGGGCCGAGGCCCACATGCTGGAGGTGAGTGCACGGGACGGGCTGCAGCAAGCGGCTTTCCAAGCCCTGTTTGACCGCAGTGATCTGTATGCCGAATTGCTCCAGTCCATCAAGGATGCGCGCAAGCAGATCAAAACGGCCACGGAGGCTGAATGGCACAAAACCCTGCGCGGGCTGGAGCAACAGCTCCACACCATCCAGGTGGGTGATTTTTTCCCCGGCAAACCCGGTGAAAAAACCAGCGCAGCACTGGCTGCCCTGCGCCAGGAAGTGGCGCAGCACCTGTCCCCCGGTGAACCCAGCGCCCGCGACCAGGCCATCCCGCGCCTGGCACTGGCCGATTTTCAGGTCAAGACCTGGGCCACACGCAAGCGCCCCTGGGTGGACCGCGTTGCCACGGCGTGGCTCATCACCCGCTTTGTCGACAAAGCGCCCCGGTTTGTATGGCTGGACGACCCCAAGAAATGCCCCAAGGCCGCCCTGGGGTTTGACTTTGACGGTGCCCGCTTCACCCACGTGGGCGAGCTGGTGACATTTGAAGTGGTGGCACGCAGCTTTGGGCTGGACGCCGACACGGGCCTGCAGCGCTTGGGTCAGTTGGTGCACTACATCGATGTGGGAGGCATTCCGGTGGACGAAGCCGCTGGCATCGAAACCCTGGTGTGCGGCCTGCAAACCCAACACCCCAAGGACGATGCCTTTCTGGCCGCCGCCCTGCCTCTTTTTGACACCCTGTATGCCGCGCTGGCGGCCCGACCATGACCGACACCACCACCCCCAAACCCCTTGCCCGCCTCAGCTTTGGTGAGGCCTTTGTCTACTGGCTCAAGCTGGGCTTCATCAGCTTTGGCGGCCCTGCTGGGCAAATTGCCATCATGCATGAGGACCTGGTGGAACGCCGCCGCTGGATCTCGGAAAACCGCTTTCTGCACGCGCTGAACTACTGCATGCTGCTGCCCGGCCCCGAGGCCCAACAGTTGGCTATCTACATCGGCTGGCTGCTACACCGCACCTGGGGTGGCATTGTGGCTGGCGTGCTGTTTGTGCTGCCCTCGCTCTTCATCCTCGTGGGCCTGTCGTGGGTCTACATGGCCTATGGCCACGTACCCGCCATCGCGGGGGTGTTTTACGGCATCAAGCCAGCGGTGACGGCGCTCGTGGTGCATGCGGCTTACCGCGTGGGCTCGCGGTCCTTGAAGAACGCCTGGCTCTGGGGCATTGCTGTCGCCGCGTTTGTGTCCATCTTTGCCTTGCAACTGCCCTTCCCACTCATCGTGCTGGCTGCGGGCGCCATTGGCTATGTGGGTGGGCGCGTTGCGCCGGCCAAGTTCGCGGCAGGCGGAGGCCACGGTGCGGCGGTCAAGTCCCAGGGCCCGGCCTTGATCGACGATGACACCCCCACGCCAGCCCACGCCCTGTTCACCTGGGCGCGCTTTGCCCGCGTGCTGGTCGCGAGCCTGGCCATCTGGCTCACTGGCATGGGGCTGTTGGTAGCCGCCTACGGTTGGGACTCGGTGCTGGTGCAAATGGGCTGGTTCTTCACCAAGGCCGCACTGATGACCTTTGGCGGCGCCTATGCCGTGCTGCCCTATGTGTTCCAGGGTGCGGTGGAGCATTTCCAATGGCTCACTGCGCCGCAAATGATTGACGGCCTGGCCCTGGGCGAAACCACACCGGGCCCCCTGATCATGGTGGTGTCGTTCGTAGGCTTTGTGGGGGGGTGGACCAAGGCGATTTTTGGTGCGGACTCCCTCTTGCTCTCGGGCGCCATCGCCGCCAGCGTGGTCACCTTCTTCACCTTTCTGCCGTCCTTCATGTTCATCCTGCTGGGTGGCCCCTTCATCGAATCCACCCACGGCAACCTGAAGTTCACCGCACCGCTGAGCGGCATCACCGCCGCCGTGGTCGGCGTCATCGTCAATCTGGCGGTGTTCTTCGCATACCACGTGCTCTGGCCCCAGGGCCTGAATGGCCATTTTGAAGGGGCCTCGCTGCTCATTGGCGCCGTGGCTGCACTGGCGCTGTTCCGTTTCAAGATCGGTGTGATTCCCGTCGTCCTGGCATCTGGCCTGGCCGGACTGGCACTGACCTTTCTGCACCCCCTCCCCGTCTAAGGCCACCCATGCAAACCCCATCCACGATGACACCGGCTATGGAGCTGGCGCTGGCCAGCAACTTCGGCAACAAAGAGGCTTGGCTGGAGGCACTGCTGGCCACAGCGGCAGCGGCTCCACACGCGGGTTCAACGTTGCTGGTATTCCAGCCGAACACCGGCGTGCTGGTGAACCAGTGGTCGCCAGCCGCCAGCCCTGCCGAGAGCGGTGAGGTCGTTCTTTTGGCCTTGGGTCGGGGCGCGTTCTCTGCAACCGCCGTGGGCGATCCGGATGCCCTCATGAACAGCATTCCATGGGACCAGGTCTACGCGAGGTACCAAACCGCAGTGCACGACGCGACCGAATCCTTGGCCGCCACCCACGCCGATGTGGCCGGCGCCCTTTTGCTGGACGTGCGCCGCGCAGGCGTGTTCGAGAAGGCACCCACCAAACTGGGCGGCTCGCAATGGAGCGACCCGGCCACTGTGAGCCGCTGGGCGTGCGATTTACCCGCCAACCAAGAGATCATTGTCTACTGTGTCTACGGCCACGAGGTAGGCCGGGTCACCGCCCTGCGGTTGCATGCGGCGGGTCTCAAAGCCCGCTATCTGGCAGGCGGCATTGATGGCTGGCAGACGGCCGGGCTAGTCGTAGAGCCCAAGCCCGTAAGCGCCTGAGTTCGAGTCAGCCTCAGGACGCGGACATCGCCAACACCGGCTGACTCCACTGGTCAAACAGCGCTTCGATTTCAGCGGGCTTGTGGGGGCGGTTGCTGCCCAGCCACCAGGCCAAGAGTTCAAACAGCGCCCCGCCCAGGTAGTGCGCCTGGGCAGCGGCTTGCCAGCCGCGTGCTTTACCCGGCGTGCCGGCCACCACCAACTCAATCAACAGCTCACGAAACCGGTCTTGGACGTAGTGGCCCGAGCGGCGCCCGAGTAGGGCTCGGAACACATCCTGTGCCTCGTGCACATGGGCGATCAAGCCTGACACAAAAGCCAGTTGCCCCGGCTGCGCAGGACCCGCCAATGCCTGTGCCAGCAAGGCATCGCGCAGGCCGGCAAAGTTGGCCTTGAGCAACTCCTCCTTGTTGGGATAGTGCTGGTAGAAGGTCGAGCGACCAATATTGGCCCGGTCACACAGCGTCAGCACATCGATGGCGTCCCAGCCGCACTCCACCATCAGCTGCATCAATGCCTCACGCAGCGCATCCCGGGTGCGCTGGATGCGGCGGTCCAGCACCTCTGCGGGTGCTGGTAAACGGGTTTTCATGCGGGTCTCCTGAACACCAAAGGGTGTTGTGTCTGGTAGTGGACGAAGGACCGGGCAAGGTGCTTGGAGGCATTTGCCTGGGCCCGGAAGATAGCGGCCACGAAGCCCTTTATTGAACACAGTGTTCATTATCTTCGCAAGGAGTTTTATGCCGTCCTCTCCCTCCGCAACCTGTCCGGACCCGGAATTGATCCCAAAGCATGGCGCCATGGGCAGCGTGGTCTCCACCCTTTTTTACCCCCTGCTGCTGGGCAGCACGTTCGCGCTGTACTTCGGCGCATTGGCTCATGGCTGGAATCTGGCCACCGCGTTTGCCTGGATGGGCGGCGCGCGCATGGCATTGATGCTGGCAGTGGAGTTTGCCTACCCGGCCAGATCGGAATGGAAGATGACCTGGGCCAGCTTTAGGCGCGACCTGAAGTACATGGCCGTCAACGGTGGCCTCACGGGGCTGTTGAAATTCGGCCTGGGCTGGCTGGCGCTGGACATGAGCCGCTTCAACACGGGCATCGTGGCCAACACCTCAGTGCTGATGGAGTTTTTGGCGCTGCTGCTGGCATTCGAGTTTTTCCAATACTGGTACCACCGCCTGAGCCATGTCGGCACGGGCCGCTGGGGAGCCTGGCTGTGGAAGGTCCACGTGGCCCACCACCTGCCTGACAAGGTGTATTTGCTGATGCACCCGGTCGGCCACCCGTTGAACCTGTTGATCTCGCTGGCGCTGGTGCAGTGGCCACTGGTGGCACTGGGTGCGCGGCCTGAGTCCATCTTTTTGTTCAACGCCTTGATGGGGTTGCAAGGGCTAGTGTCGCACTTCAATGTGGACATCAAGGCGGGCCCCCTGAACTATCTGCTCGTGGGGGCAGAGTTGCATCGCTTTCACCACAGCGCAGACATGGCCGAGGCCAAGAACTTTGGGGTGCTCACCCCGTTTTGGGACTTGGTGTTTGGCACCTTTGTCTATGACCCCAAGCGCCTGCCCGCCGCGCTGGGGGTGCAGGCACCTGAGAGCTACCCCGCCAGCAGCGAACTGGGCAAGGTTTTACTCCTGCCCTTCAGGTCAGAGGGCTAAGCCCTGCGCAGGCTGCGCCAGGTCTGCAAGGACCCCACCAGTGCCAACCCGCAGAAGCACAGGAACGACCAGTTGGCGATGGTGGCGCCCAAAAAGGTCCAGTCCACCTTGCTGCAATCACCACCGCCCCGGAAGATCATGGGCAGCGCGCGCTTGAGCGGGAAGGTTTCGATCATGCCGTACAGGTCGCGCCCGCAGGACACCACCTCGGGCGGGTACCACTGCAACCAGCTTTGGCGAGCCGCCACATAGGCGCCCAGCGCGGACAGGATGACCAGCAGCACACCACCGGCAATATGAAGGCCTTTTCGGCCGCTAGCCCCCGTCAACGCTGCGCAGACTGCTACCAAAACAAGAGCGTACCGCTGCACGATGCACATCGGGCAAGGCTCTAGCCCCACCACGTGCTGCAAATACAGGCCAAACGCCAACAGCCCCACGCAGGCCAGCGCCACCACGCCATACACACGCCGCGGCGTGTGGTCCATCCAGTCCAGTACCAGTTTCAACATCAATGTCCTAGGGTTGATTGCAACATATTGGTGCCACAGTGGTGCCCGAAGTTCCCTGCGAACGGCAGGACACTCCAAACCCCATAAAATTCAGCCTTCTGATTTTCACACCATCCCGCAAAGGCATCTCCATGGCACGCACCGTTCAATGTATCAAGCTAGGCAAAGAAGCCGAAGGCCTGGATTTCCCCCCCTACCCCGGCGAGCTGGGCAAACGCATCTGGGAAGGCGTGAGCAAAGAGGCCTGGGCCGCCTGGCTCAAGCACCAAACCATGTTGGTGAATGAAAACCGCCTGAACCTGGCCGATGCGCGCGCCCGCCAGTACCTGGCACGCCAGATGGAAAACCATTTCTTTGGCGACGGCGCCGACGCCGCACAGGGCTACGTTCCACCCTCGGCTTGATCCTGCCCCTCCTCACGCCCAGCCACCTGCCCGGTGCCTGGGCAGGCCAAGCCGCCTGGACCGTGCTGGACACGCACTTTGCGACAGGCGCGGCCTTTTTCGATTGCTGGCAGGCCTGGCGCACCGACCCGCAGCGCCCCCACGTGCTGCACTACGTGGGCATTCTGAGCTTGCCGCAGCTGCAAGCCCTTGCCAGCCACCCAGACGCTTCCGTCCCCCACCCAGACCTAGTGCAGACACTGACTAAGCAGTGCAACGACCTGGGTACCGGCTTTCACCGTCTGCTGCTGGATGGGGGTCTCGTCTCCCTCACGCTGTGCGTGGGCGATGCGAAACCCGTGCTGGCCGAGTTGGCGTTCAAAGCCAATACGGTCTGGGTGCAGCCCGATACGACCTGGGACAAATGGGCCACCAAGGCGCTGGCACGCTGCTGTCAGCGTGGCGCCCGGCTGGTATTCCAGACGGCGCCCCATCAAGCCCACGCCTGGCTGGTGGAAGCTGGTTTTGTGGATCTACAAGGCAGCGCCGACCTGAGCGCTGAATTCAACCCACGTTGGTCCCTCGGCCCACGCGACACCGAGCCCGCCAACCGCACACCGGCCCACTGCGCCATCATTGGTGCGGGCCTGTCCGGGGCCAGCGTGGCGCAGGCCTTGGCGCTGCGTGGTTGGCAGGTCACTGTGCTGGACCGACACCCGGCGCCCGCCGGTGGCGCCTCCGGGCTGCCCGCTGGCCTGGTCGTACCCCATATATCGGCCGACGACAGCCCGCGCTCCCGCATGTCGCGCGTGGGCGTGCGCCTGATGCTGCACCATGCCCGCACGCTGCTTGCCGAAGGCCAAGACTGGCAACTCACCGGCGTGCAAGAACAACAGTTGGATACGGGCGGCAGCCTGTGGCACGCCCAGGCAGCGTGGATCCAACCGGCCCCACTGATCCGGCGTTGGTTGGACCACCCCCACATCCGCTACCAAGGCTCCGCCCACGTGGCTGCAATGCAATGGGGCGGCACTACCTGGCAGTTGCAAGATGCATCGGGCACCACGCTGGCACAGGCTGATGTGGTGGTGTGCGCCAATGCCACAGGCAGCGTGCCCCTGCTGCTTCACGAAGACACCGCACCCGCGCTCAACATTGGCCTGCCCCAGCGACTTGCCAGTCTGCAAGCCGTGCACGGCACCATCAGCTTGGGCCCGGCGCCGCAGCCCTTGCCCACGGACTGGCCACGCCACCCCGTTAACGGCCACGGCAGTTTTATCCCTGATGTGCCGCTGAACACGGGCCGCAGCTGGCTCGCGGGTGCCACGTTTGAGCCGGAGGCCATTCCCGAACGCGAGGGCCCAGCCATCGCGCCGCTGGCCCAGCAGCACCAAGCGAATGCGAAAAAGCTGGGGGAGCTATTGCCTGCAGTCGGCACCCAGCTGGCGCCCGAATTTGAGCATGGACGAGTCACCCACTGGTCTGGCACCCGTTGTGTCACGCACGACCGTTTGCCGCTGGTGGGGCCACTTACCGAGGGCGCACAGCCGTCTCTGTGGATACAGGTGGGCATGGGTGCCCGGGGTTTGAGTTTTTCGGCGCTAGGGGCCCAGTTGCTGGTGGCCCGCCTGTGTGGCGAACCCTGGCCCTTAGAGGCCAGCTTGGCACGCAGCCTGGATGTGGGCCGCACCGGGCGCCGCAGGGGTGCCACCCGCAAGCCGGTGTCCGAGGACTAAACGCGTTGCAGCAGACTGAACACCTGCTGGGGGTTGAATGGCATTTCCATCACGCCAATACAGCCCATGCGCTCGGCCAGGTTGACGGTTTTCCAGTTCGGTTGCTGCGCCACCGCAATCACCGTGCGCTGGGGCGATGGCAAATCTTGCAGGTGCTTGACCATGGCCCAAGCATCCAGTTGCTCGGCATCCACGTGCACCAGCACCACATCAAACGAGCGCTCCTGGAGTTTGACGTCCAGCTGCTTCAAGGTGTCTACCTCTTCCAGCGCGGTGATGCCTGCCAGCGCAAGCCGCGCCCGCAAGTACAGGCGCGCCTCGGCCGGCAGTGCCGCCAGCAAGGCGACACGGATACCGGGCGGCAGGGCTGGCGCGGCGGGCTCGTCCAGAGAGATGTCGATGTCCACATCGGGCGAGGCCACAAACAACTCGTCCAGCATGTGCACCATGGCGGTCCAGTCGACCGGACGCTGTACGGTGCGCCATGCCAGCGTAGGCGCCTGGGCGCCCACACAAATCATCTTCAAATGGGGGTTGAATCCTGGCGAGACCAGCTCCAGGCCCGCCTCATAGCTGTCCACGTCAATCAGGGCCACCTGCGGTGATGCCGGCGACTCGGGTGACCACAGCGAATACTGCAAACCGTCGCGCACCGACAAACGAAATAGCGTGTTGAGCGAATGCCGCTCAACATCACTGAACCCTACAACCTTGACCCAAACGGTAGATGCCATACACCCGAGAGTCTATCGCTCCTTGGTGTACGGTTTGCCCAGGGCCTGGGGTGCCACGGCTTTGCCGATAAAGCCTGCTAACAACACCACGGTCAGCAGATACGGCAGTGCCTGAATCAGCTGCACTGGCACCTCGCCCATGCCAGGCACATGCACACCCTGCAGGCGAATAGCCGCGGCATCCAGGAAGCCAAACAGCAGACACGCCCAAAACGCATTCACCGGATGCCAGCGGCCAAAGATCAGGGCTGCCAGGGCCATAAAGCCACGCCCCGCCGTCATGTTGGCGGAGAAATTGGCACTCTGCGCCAGCACCAGATAACCCCCAGCCAGACCGCAGAGCACGCCATTGAGTGTGAGCGCGGTGTACCGCAAGCGGCTGACCGAAACTCCCGCGGCATCCACCATTTGCGGGTTCTCACCCACCGCGCGCAAGCGCAAGCCAAAGCGGGTGCGGAACAGCAGCCACCAAGTGGCGGGCACCAGCGCAAAGGCCAGGTACACCAGTGCGTTGTAACTCAGCAAGCCCTGGCCCAGCAAATTCCCCACCACCGGAATACTCTGGGCTGCCTCTTGCAGCGCCGGGAATAGCGGCTGGATACGCACAGCTGCACTCACGGGCGGCGTCTGCCCGCCCTGTTCAAACCAGGCGATGCCCAGCACCACCGTCATGCCAGCAGCAATGATGTTGATAGCCACGCCCGACACCACCTGGTCGCCTTTGTGGCTCACGCAGGCCAGGCCATGCATCCACGACAAGGCGGTGGCCACCAGCACCCCCACCAGCAGCGCCAGCAGGGTGGACTCGTAGGTGGCCCCCATGGCACCGGCGGCAAACGCGGCCGCCAGCATCTTGCCCTCCAGGCCAATGTCCACCACGCCCGATCGCTCGGACAGCAAGCCGGCCAACGCGCACAAAATCAGCGGCGTGGACACGCGCAGCGTAGACGCCAGCATGGCAACAAACAATGTGTCATCCATGGCGCACCCCCACTTTGAAAACCTTGGCCACTTTCACCAATACCCAGCCCAGTCTGGGCGCAATCACGTACGTCATAGCACCTGAGAACAACACGATAAAACCTTGCAACATCACCACCATGTCGCGGCTGAAGCCTGTCACTTCAAAAGCCACTTCGGCCCCACCCTGGAACAGGGCGCCAAACAACACACTGGCAAAAATGATTCCTACCGGGTGGTTGCGCCCCATCAGCGCCACTGCAATGCCGGTGAATCCGGCGCCGCTGACAAACTCCAGCAGCAGGCGACCGTTTACACCCGCAATTTCGTTCATGCCCACCAGCCCAGCCAACCCACCCGAGATGGACATGGCGATGACGATCTGGTGGCGTGAGCGGATGCCCGCGTACTCCGCTGCGCTGGGGCTGGAGCCCACAGCGCGCAGGTGGTAGCCCGCCCGCGTACGCCACAAAAACAGGTACACGCCCAGCGCGGCAGCCAGGGCCAGCAACAGGCTCAGGTTCAAGGGCGAATCGGCCCACTCCAGACCCAACCAGCCTAGCGCCACATGCATGGCAGGCAGCTTGGCCGAGTCGGCAAACGCCGCGCTCTCCACTGCCATGGAGCCAGCGGGACGCAAGTGGTTCACCAGCAGGTACACCAGCAAGCTACTGGCAATGAAGTTGAACATGATGGTGGTGATCACCACATGGCTACCGCGGTAGGCCTGCAAATAGGCTGGCACCGCGGCCCAGGCCGCACCAAACAATGCGCCCGACAACACCATCAGTGGCAGCATGATCCAGGCTGGCAAGGCATGCGACAACCACAGCGCCACCAGGCCCACGCCCAGCCCGCCCATGATGGCCTGGCCTTCGCCGCCAATGTTGAACAAGCCCCCATGAAAAGCCACGGCCACGGCCAGCCCCGTGAAGATGAAGGTGGTGGCGTAATACAGCGTGTAGCTGATGCCGCGCTGGGTGCCGAAGGCCCCGTGGATTAGCACCGAGATCACCTCCACCGGGTCCTGCCCCACCAGGGCCACCACACCAGCCGCAGCCAGTAAGGCCACCAGCAGGCACACGGCCGGCAGCAGCACCAGATCAGCCCAACGAGGCAAGGGGTAGGCGCCGCTCATTGCCCACCTCCGGTCATCAACAGGCCAATGCCGGCCTCGGTGCAATCCTGAATGGCCAGCTCTCCAGTGACCCGCCCTTGGTTCATCACAATGACCCTGTCTGACAACGCCAAAATTTCGTCCAGTTCGCTGGACACCACCAGCACCGCACAACCCGCATCGCGCATGGTGCGCAGCTGCGAATAAATAAACTCGATCGCTCCAATGTCCACGCCCCGTGTGGGCTGGCCCACCAGCAACACTTTGGGCGACTGCCCCAGCTCGCGCGCCAGCACCAGCTTTTGTTGGTTGCCGCCGGAGAACTTGCTGCTTCCCAGCTCCGGGTCGCGTGGACGCACGTCAAAGCGCTCCATCATGCGGGCCGTGGCCTGGCGCATGCGACCATGGGCCATCCAGCCGCGCGTGGCGTATTCGGCCAGGCCGTCGTAACCGAGCACGGCCGATTCCCAGGCCACAAAATCCATCACCATCGCGCGGGCATGGCGGTCTTCGGGCACATGGGCCAGGCCCAGTGCGCGTGCGGTTTGTGGGTCCAACCAGCGCTGGGGTGCAAACTGTTGGCCACCCAGCTGCAGACTACCTTCTTGTGGTGCCAACAAGCCGGACAACACATCCAGCAACTCACTCTGGCCGTTACCAGACACACCTGCCACACCCACAATTTCTCCGGCTCGCAGCTGCAGGTTCAGACCCTGCAAGCGCACCACCTGCATGGCATCACGCACCAGCACATCGCGCATATCCAGCAGCACATCGCCCACCGGGCGGGTGTCCTGGTCCACACGGCCCATCTGCACCTTGCGGCCCACCATGGCTTCGGCCAGTCTTTCGATGGAAGCCTCGGCAATCGGCAGCTCCTGCACCACGCGGCCACCGCGCATCACCGTCACGCGGTCACACAGACCCATGACTTCCTTGAGCTTGTGGGTGATCAACAAAATCGTGGTGCCCTGCTCGCGCAGCACGCGCAGCACCTTGAACAGGTGCTCGGTTTCCTGCGGCGTCAGCACCGCAGTAGGCTCGTCCAGAATCAACACCTTGGCGCCGCGGTACAGCGCTTTCAAAATCTCCAGACGCTGGCGGTCGCCCACGGGCAGATCGGTCACCAGCGCATCCAGCTTGACCTGCAGACCTGTGGCCTGCATCAGGCTCTCCAGCTTGCTGCGCACCAGGGCATCCGCCTGGTTCAGCAACCAGTGGGGCTCGGCGCCCAGCATCACGTTTTCGAGCGCAGTCAGCGTGTCCACGAGCATGAAGTGCTGGTGGACCATGCCAATGCCTTGGGCAATCGCATCGTCCGCATGGCGAATGGTGACGGGCTTGCCCAGCACGGCAATCGAACCGCTATCCGCCTGGTAGAAGCCATACAGGATGGACATGAGCGTGCTTTTGCCCGCCCCGTTTTCGCCCACGATGCCATGTACGGTGCCACTATGCACGCGCAACTCCACTTCCGCGTTGGCGGCCACGGCGCCAAACCGCTTGTTGATGCCGCTCATGTGCACTGCCAGCGGGGCAGCCATGGCTGGCGATGCGCTCTCTGAACTCAAATCTCGCTCCTCACAGGGGCACTCCCATCGATGTGAAAAGCCCACGGCACCGAAGGCGCCGCGGGCTTGTCTTTCCGTGCAGCGGGCCCGGACCTGCGTCCTGCGCCCACCTTGTCAGGTTGTTAGAACTTGCAGGCGTTGTCCGCCATGAAGTCAGCCACTTTGATCTTGCCGCTGATGATGTCGGCCTTGGCGGCTTCCACCTTCTTCTTCATGTCGGCCGTCACCAGCTTGGCGTTGTTGGCGTCCACCGCGTAGTCCACGCCGCCTTCTTTCAGGCCCAACACGGAAATACCTGGCTTGTGGCCCTTGGCCACGTTGTACACAGCCACGTCCACGCGTTTCAGCATGGAGGTCAGCATGGTGCCGGGTTGCAGGTGGTTCTGGTTGCTGTCCACACCAATGGCCAGCTTGCCGCTGTCCTTGGCAGCTTGGTACACACCAATACCGGTGCCGCCTGCAGCGGCAAACACCACGTCGACGCCTTGGGAGAACTGGGCCTTGGCCAGCTCACCACCGCGTGCGGGGTCGTTCCAGGCAGCACCGGTAGTACCGGTCATGTTGCCAATCATTTCAGCCTTGGGGTTGGCGTACATCGCGCCTTGCTTGTAGCCGCACTCAAACTTGCGAATCAGGGGGATGTCCATACCGCCCACGAAACCGACCTTGCCGGTCTTGCTGGCCATGGCAGCCATAGCGCCCACCAAGAAGCTGCCTTCTTGTTCCTTGAACACTACGGACTGCACGTTGGGCAGGTCCACCACCATGTCAATGATGGCGAATTGCAGCTTGGGGAATTCCTTGGCTACTTTTTCGATGCTGGAAGCCTGGCCGAAACCAATGCCAATGATGGGGCTGGCACCGCGCTCAGCCATGCGGCGGATCGCTTGCTCGCGCTGGGATTCGTTGGTGATTTCGAACTGGAGGTATTTCTTGCCAGTTTCTTTTTTCCACTTCTCGATGCCGGTGTAGGCGGCTTCGTTGAAGGACTTGTCGAACTTGCCACCCATGTCGAACACGACGGCGGGATCAGCAGCCATTGCCTGGAAGCTGGCTGCCAATGTGGCGGCCAGCAGGCTCATGTGCACAGTAGTTTTGATGTTCATAACGTCTCGCAATTCCCTATGAGGTTTAAAAAAACACGGCTTTCAATGTAAGCCAAGAATACCTTCGCGCTGTAGTGTCACCATCAGTGCTTATCCGTATATAAGTTAATCGTTATAACCTGTTTATCGTTACAAGCATCCGACTTTAGTCACTCAGGCACGCCCGCCCATCCCGGCCAATTCAATGCCCACCGCCGCAGCCAGCCTTGCATTGTTCAGCACCAGCTGGATGTTGGCCGCCAGGCTGTCACCACCGGTGATGTCACACACCCGGGCCAGCAGAAACGGCGTGGACTCTTTGCCACCAATGTTCTGGGCCTGTGCCTCAGCCAGTGCCTGCTCGATCGCCGCGTCAATTGCGGCCCGTGGCATGGCATAGGCCTCGGGGATGGGATTAGCAATGACCATGCCACCCTTGAGGGACATAGCCCACTTGACGTGTAAAGCACGCGCAATTGCTTGCGGGGTGTCCAGCCGGTAGTCCACCGAGAACGCGCTGTCGCGTGTAAAAAAGGCGGGCAGCGCATTGGTCTGGTAGCCCACTACCGGCACACCGTGGGTCTCCAGGTACTCCAGCGTCAGGCGCAAATCCAGAATCGACTTGGCACCTGCACACACCACGGCCACCGGCGTTTGCGCCAGCTCCTGCAGGTCGGCAGAGACATCAAAACTCTGTTGCGCACCGCGGTGCACGCCGCCAATGCCACCCGTGGCAAACAAGCGAATGCCCGCCATGGCCGCAATGATCATGGTGGAGGCCACCGTGGTGGCGCCGGTAGCGCCTGCGGCCACGATGAACGGCACATCGCGGCGGCTCACCTTCACCACATCACGCCCTGACTTGCCCAGCGCTTCAATCTCGGCGGCTGACAGGCCCGCCTTTAGGCGGCCGTTGACGATGGCAATGGTGGCGGGCACCGCACCGTGGTTGCGTACCTCTTGCTCCACTTGCAGCGCCGTGGCCACGTTTTGCGGGTACGGCATGCCGTGGGAAATGATCGTGGATTCGAGTGCCACAACGGGCTGGCCGGCATCCAGTGCGCGCTGCACTTCAGGGGCAATATCAAGGTAGGCGTTCAGTGTCATAAAAGGTCCAAAAAATAGCTCAGGCCGCCACAGCGGCCAATCGGCTCTGCACCACAGCGTGCGACAAGTCCAAGGCGTTGGCGAATGTACTGGAAAGGGTGATCTCGGCGCAGGCCATGGCGTATTCCACGCTGCGCGACAGGGACAGTCCTTGCGCATGGGCATGGACCAGCCCGGCCAGCAAAGCATCGCCCGCCCCGGTGGTATTGACCACGGGCACGGCGGATGCAGAGCGCACGCCGGTGCTGCCATCGGCATCGCACCACGCCACGCCCAAGGCGCCCAGGCTCAGCACCACACGCTGCACACCCAGGCCATGCAAGGCCAGCGCGGCACGCTGGGCATCCTCCACTGTATCAACCGCCATGCCACACAGGGCCTGCGCCTCCATGCGGTTGACCTTGAGCGTGTGCACCCGGTCCAGCACGGGCACCAAACGCTGGCACTTGGCAACCGACACGGCATCCACAAACACAGGTTGCGTCGCCTGCGCCAGCAGCCAAGCCAGCGTCGGTGCGCTTAGGTTGCAGTCCAGCACCAGCACATCGGTGTGCGCTGGCATGGCGGCTTCGGCAGCCAGCAGCGCAGGTGTCAGGCTTTCCAAAATCGCCATGTCGTTGACCGCCAACGCCATGTCCCCATCAGGGCCGTGCATGGACAGGTACGTGGCGGTGCGTTGCCCAGCCAGCGCGTTCACGCCGGACACATCCACCCCCACGCTGCGCGTGTGGGCCAGAATGTCGTGCCCAAAGGCGTCGTCTCCCACCACGGACACCAGCGCGACGGTACTGCCGAGGCGGGCCAGGTTCTCTGCAATGTTGCGGCCCACACCGCCCGGGGCGTAGTGGATGTGCCCAGGCGTGGAATCGCCCGGCAGTAAGGGGGTTTGGGTCTGGGCGCCCACGTCCATATTGGCACCGCCCACCACGGTGATGCGGGCGGCGGCGGGGTTGGTCATTTGCAGGGGCATTGGGGTCTATACGCCGAGGCTTATCGGTGGGCGGGAAATTCGGCGTCAAAATAGACGCTCTTTGTGTACAGAAAGTGCAACCGATGATACTTGTGGCTGGCTCTGCGAATCTGGACTTTGTGGTCCGGGCCCATCACATCCCAAGCCCGGGAGAAACGGTGCTGGGCCGCGATTTCAAAACCTTCCCCGGTGGCAAAGGCGCCAACCAGGCCGTGGCCAGCGCCCGCGCCGGCGCTGCCCCCACACACATGCTGGTGGGCCTGGGCGATGACGCATTTGCCGTACCGCTGGAAGCCTCGCTCAAAGGTGCTGGCGTACAACTGCACACCATCCGCACACCTGACAGCCCCACCGGCACCGCCTTCATCTGCGTGTCCGATGACGCCGAAAACGCCATTACCGTCGCCCCCGGCGCCAACGCCCAGCTGCGCCCCGAACACCTGCCTAGCCTGCAAGGTTTCACCCACCTCCTGCTGCAACTGGAAACACCGCTGGAAACGGTCACCGCCTATGCCAAGGCCGCCCGCGCCCGGGGCGTGACCGTGGTGCTGAATGCCGCCCCCGCACAGAGTTTGCCTGCAGAATTGTTGGACCATGCCGATGTGCTGGTGGTCAATGAAGGCGAGTTGGCCACCGTGTCGGGCCACAGCGGCAGCATTGCCGAATGCCTGGCGCACATCAACGTGCCCACCGTGGTCGTCACCTTGGGGCACCATGGCAGCTGCGCGCGCCAGCACGGTGCGTTCACGCTGCAAGGCGCATACCCCATCACGCCGGTGGACACCACCGGAGCCGGCGACACGTATTGCGGCAGCCTGGTGGCCGCCCTGAGCCAGGGCAAGGCCTTGCCCGACGCGCTGCAATTTGCCAGCGCCGCCAGCGCCATTGCCTGCACCCGCTGGGGCGCCCAGTCCAGCATTCCTGAGGCGACGGAGGTCACGGCCTTCATCGCCCAGCACCCCAAGACTTCCCCAGAAGCCGAGCAGGCACTGCGTGCCTTCTGCGGCCTGAGCTGATTTTTAAACCCGATTTTTTAACCGAGACGTTTGTATGAGCAACACCACCGCACGCAAAGTAATTTATGACACCGACCCCGGTGTGGACGACGCCATGGCGCTGTACTACGCGCTGGCCCATCCCGGCATTGACGTGGTCGGTATCACCACCACCTTTGGCAACGTGACGGTGGAGCAAGCGGCCATCAACGGCCTGTACCTGACTGAAATCGCCGGCAAAAAAATCCCCGTGACTCTGGGCGTGAAGACCCCCTGGCTGAAGGCCCCTGGCACCCCGCCCGACTTCATTCACGGTGGCGACGGGCTAGGCAACCTGCCCAGCCGCGTACCCACCACCAGCGTGCTGGACCCCCGCCCCTCCGCCCAGTTCATCGTGGACATGGCGCGTGCCCATCCCGGCGAGATCACCTTGGTGGCCGTGGGCCCCCTGGGCAATCTGGCGACCGCGCTGAAGCTGGAACCCAAGTTGCCCCAGCTGTTGCAAGAAGTCATCATCATGGGCGGCACGGTGACCGAGCCCGGCAACGTGTCCCCCGTAGCCGAAGCCAATATCTGGAACGACCCGCACTCAGCCGACTTTGTGTTCACCGCTGGCTGGAAGCTCACCATGGTGGGCCTGGACGTGACGCACCAGCTGATCCTGCCACTAGCCCTGTTCAAGAAGGTGGCAGACCACCACAAGCATGTGGCGACCGACGTGCTGCACCACGCCGTCAGCTTCTATGCCGACTTCTACAGCGGCCTGTACCCCCATGTGGCCAAGATCCATGGCTGCTTTGGGCACGACGTCCTGGCCTTTGTGGCGCTGACCAACCCCGAATTCTTCGAGATCCAGACCGGCCGTGTGCGCGTGACGCTGGACGGCCCCGGCAACGGCCAAACCATGATGCGCCGCAAGGACATCTTCTACCCCCAACCCGGCTGGGGCGATGACGTGCCCGACACCCACGCTTGCATGAACCTCAAGGTGGATGCGGCGCGCGACCTGATCGAATCGACTCTGATGTCGAACTGGCTGTAATTTCTCAACGCACTTAGACCCCTGCGAGGACCGCCATGCATTTACCCGTCGTTGACTTCACCAGCCCCACCGCTCCACAAGAGTTTTGCGAGAGCCTGCATGAGACAGGCTTTGGCGTGCTGAAGAACCACCCGCTGAACCAGGACCTGGTGGAAAGCATTTACGCCGAATGGCTGGAGTTCTTCAAATCCGACGCCAAAAAACAGTACCCCAACGACCCGGTCAAGCATGACGGGTACTTCTCGCCCAGCGTGTCCGAGACGGCCAAAAACAACACCAAAAAAGACCTCAAAGAGTTCTTCCATATCTACCCCTGGGGCCGTTACCCGGCCGAGGTGAGCGACAACGCCCAGCGCTACTACGCCCAGGGCGCCGCTCTGGCCGCCACACTGCTGGGCTGGGTGGAAGACAACTCCCCGCCCGAGGTCAAGGCGCGCTATTCGATGCCGCTTCCCAAAATGATTGAAGGCAGCGATCACACCCTGCTGCGCGTGCTGCACTACCCACCTCTGCAGGGCGATGAAGACCCCGGTGCCGTCCGCGCAGCGGCGCATGAGGACATCAACCTGCTGACCATCTTGCCCGCCGCGACCGAACCCGGCCTGCAGGTCAAGGGCAAGGACAACGCCTGGCACGACGTGCCTTGCGATTTTGGCTACCTGATCGTCAACATCGGCGACATGCTGCAGGAAGCCTCTGGCCACTATTACCCCAGCACTTCGCACCGCGTGCTCAACCCCAAGGGCGAAGGCGCCAAGAAGTCGCGCATCTCGCTGCCCCTTTTTCTGCACCCACGCCGCGAGGTGGTGCTGTCCGAGCGCTACACGGTGGAGAAGTATTTCAACGAGCGCATGGAAGAGCTGCGCGGCAAGAAGTACTGAACTGAGCACCGGCGGGGAAATACCTGCCTTTTCCCCGGCATATCGGCCGTCCAGCCGGGGCAGAGTCCGGTACCTTCGTGCGCACGCGCCATCTGCGCACAGGGAATCACCGTGGATATCAGCCAAATACTTAAGTCCAGCACTGCTGGCGTCAGTACCAGCGCCAACACCAGCACCCAAACCGCCGAGCAAAAGGCGGCCCAGGCTGCAGCCAAACTGAGCCTGGCATCCCAAGCTGCCACCAAGGCGGGCAGCCGCATCCAGTCGCAGCTGGACACCACCACCACACAGCTCTCGGCCTACGGCAAACTCATCTCCGCCGTGTCAGACGCGCAGCTGGCGGCCAAAAGCTTGAACGGCCTCACCGCTGCATCGCCAGCGGCCGATATCAAAGCCGCGGTGAACAAGCTGGTCAGCACTTTCAACACCGCCATCACCACCGGCAAAACCACGTCAGGCATTGCTGAATCGGGCAACGCCAAGCGGGTGAGCAACGACCTGGGCCGGGCCGTCACCTCCAACCCTGGCGTGCTGGATGCCTTGAAGAAAATTGGCTTTAAGCAGCAGACCGATGGCACCCTGACACTGGACGCCACCAAGTTCGACGCAGCACAGAAGGCAAACCCCGCCGCCGTTGAAGCCACGCTGGAGAAACTGAGCAGCCTGGTCGACAAGGTGGCCACCAAGGAACTGGCCGCTGGCAGCGCCGTGGCTGGCTCCATCGACGCACTCAACCAGCGCGCCACCCTGCTCAAAACTCAGAAGAACGCCATGGCCACGTTGATGCAACAGTTGGCCACCCAATCCTCCAGCAGCACCAGCTCGGGGTTTGGGGGGTATGGGGTGTCGGCGTACCAGTCGAATATCTAGTTGGCGAGCGCAGCTTTAGACCGGATTGGCTTCTAGCCCCCAAGGAATATGCGCGAGTAGCTTCTATTTTGATAGCAAATGGAGCGGAGAAACACTCAAAACATACGTCTTAAGTGGAGCTATGGGCCAGCAACGGTCGAAGCCGATCTCTTCTTCTGGGGTGCTCTTGTAGACTGCAATGCGGGGCGGACATCTGACAAGAGCACTCAACTGTGAAAGTAGACTGGCCTCATGGAATCTAACTCTGAGTTTCGCGAATACATCGAGAAAATCGCTGCAGAGGTCCGGGATGCCCGTAAAAACACTCCTCACCACAGGGTTCAGATATTTCTCAGATCAACTGCTGAAACTGGCAAATACGAATTTGTCGCAAAAAACACAGGTGAGCTTGATCTCTGGAACCTCTATTTCGATGAGTGCGAGATCCTAAGCGTCGACGACACGCACATGCCGACAAAAGCGACTGAATGGCCACCGGTAAAAATTGACTATCTTCCAGCTCATTCAGAGGCAAGTTTTTTTACGATTAGGCTGACTGAAAAGTTCCGCTACAGACCTCCCCGAAATCATCAATTGCAACTTGTGTATGCGGTTAAGCAAGATGGAAGCGTGCGTGGTAGTGCGCCAGCGGACCTGACCATCTATGCAGATGTCCCCATCGTACGATCAGAACAGATAAAGCATCCGAAATTCAATTCGGCAATCGACATTCCAGCGACAAATCGACTCTCAAGCTATCTCATTTCTTTGTTCAAGAAGATAAAGTGAACCATTCACTCCGATCAATGGATCGTAAACGTTACTACTAGTCGCTCTTGGCAAAGTTCGTATGCGACACAGTGCCCGCGCTCTTCAGACCAACCTTCGGGCTCAACTTTGGTATGCATATGAGTAAAGACTATTTCGGTGCATATTACCGAGGCGCTTTTGCAAAGCGTTAGCAACCCAATTGAGGGGCCCCTTGGAAGTAGGGAAAACTTCGCTACCAGCCCATGACGGATGCCCACTTTGGAGAACTACTTATCGCACAAAGGCCCGTCGACAATATGTTGCCAATGTCCGCTCTGACTCGGGCAAGGTAGCAATTGCTATGACGGCAGTCAGTCTGAAAGCGTCTTATTAGGGATAACAAATGGCGTTCCTTGCAATCAATAGAGCCGGGTATGACGACTTCAAGCGACTGGGACTTTCCAATGTTGCACTTTGGGTCACATCTGGTGTGCTCAATTCGGCGGAATTGGAGTCACTTCGAAAGCACACGGAGGTCACAGATTTTGCTTTTGAAATCAATCCTGCAGACTTCAAGTCCCTTGCTGGTGCAATCCAGACAATTCAGGAGCACCATCCAAACGAATCGGTTTGGGTGGGAATGTAGAGGGGAGAATGACCGACCGGTTTCAGTCTGAAGCCACCCTATTTATCAAATAGGCGTCTCTGAGAGATTGTGACGCGCCGCCCTGTCTTCCAGACGCTGCTGTTCCCGCATCAAGATCTTGCTGACCTTGCGCAGGTTCGTAATCTGGGCTTCGACCGCGGTGCGTTTTTCCGCCATCAAGCGGGCGCCTTGCGCGCAATCGATGCTTTTCGCGCGCATGGCGTTCAGGACGACCCAAATCTCTTGCAGTGAGAACCCCAGCGATTGGAGTTGTTGCAGCAAGGTGGCGTCTTTGACCGCTGACTCCGGGTAGTCGCGGTAATTGTTGGGGCCACGGCTTACGCCGACCAGTAGGCCTTCACGTTCGTAAAAGCGAAGTGCATGGCGCCCCAGCCCGGTTTTGCTTTCCAGCTCCGCAATACGCATGAATTTCCTCTTGACTGTAGACCCAACTCTACACATTAGCATGGCTGTTGGCACAACTTCATGACCCTACCGCTATGCATTTGCTGACTGAAAAGACCATCCCTATCCTGCAGCCTGCATCGGTTGTATTCGGCTATGTGTCCAACATGGAGAATTTTGGGGAATGGTTCCCCGGCGTGATCTCCATCGCATCGGCCAACGCCCTCGATCACGGACAGCAAGGTAAGGAATACCTTGAAACCGTGTCTGTGCCGCTCAGGGGAATGCGAAACGTCAAACTGGCGGTGCGAGAGGTGCGGGGCCACCAGTTTTTCGCCACAGAGGGGCGGTTTCCCCCGCTGATGCCTCGCATGGAAATCGAGCTGCGTGAAACAGGGCCCAGCTCCTGCGAGCTCACTTGGCGCATGTTCAGCAGAAGCAACAGCAGGATCGTCCAGGGCCTGTTGCTGCCGTTGGTTCGGCGGGTGATGGACAAACGCGCGTCCGTGGGCGTTGCGGCATTGAAGAAGCGGTTGGAAAATGGCGGGCCCTGACGCGATTACAAATCGCCCATGCTGCCAAATTGGCCAGCGGGATATCCATATAACCAAATCACATACCACCATAGCAAAAAAGTAGTTTTCAATCTAAGTCCACCCCTCTACAGTCCGTGCCTATGCATGATTTGGCGTTTGTATTTGCGGGCTTCTTTGTAGGCTTCGTGGTGGGGCTCACGGGGGTTGGCGGCGGTTCGCTGATGACGCCCATCCTGATCTTCTTCTTTGGCGTGAAGCCCTATATGGCCGTGGGGACCGACCTGCTGTTTGCGGCCTTCACCAAGATGGGGGGTACCGTCAAGCTGGCGCGCTCCAAGCATATTGACTGGCGCGTGGTGGCCAATCTGTCGGCCGGCAGCATTCCCGCAGCACTCATCACCCTCTACACCCTGCATACCTTGGGCGCCACCAGCACTGCGGTGCAGCACATCATGACTACCACGCTGGGCGGCGCGCTGTTGCTGACGGCCGCGGCCACGCTGTACAAGGCTTTGCGCGGCAAGGCGGCCCCGGTGTCCGTTGCCGCCGGCCAGGAAGCCGCTGCCGCCCGCCCCCGCCACTGGAGCCTTCCGCTGCTGTTCGGCGCGCTCATTGGCACGCTGGTTACACTCACCTCCGTCGGCGCGGGGGCCATTGGCGTCACGGTGTTGATGCTGCTGTACCCGCTGCTGCCCCTGCCGCGCATCGTGGCGGCGGACATTGCCTACGCAGTGCCGCTGACGCTGGTGGCCGGTTTGGGCCACGCTTCACTGGGTTCGGTGGACTGGCCCATGCTGGCCAAGCTGCTGGCGGGCTCGGTCCCCGGCATCTGGGTGGGTTCGCACCTGATGTTCAAAACGCCTGAGCGCGTCATTCGTTCTTTGCTTTCCATCCTTCTTGCCTATGCTGGCTTGAAACTCATTGCTTTGTGAAACCTTGCGGGACAGATCTTCAGCTCTGTCCTCAACTAACTATGTACCAATACACCGAATTTGACCGCCAGTTCGTCCGTGCCCGTGCTGCCCAGCACCGCGACCAACTGGAACGCAACCTGGTCGGCACGCTGAGCGACGACGAGTTCCGCCCCCTGCGCCTGCAAAACGGCTGGTACATCCAGCGCTATGCGCCCATGCTGCGCGTGGCCGTGCCGTACGGCGAGCTGTCCAGCGCCCAGCTGCGCGTGCTGGCCCGCATCGCCCGCGAGTTTGACCACCCCAGCAAAGAGGTGTTTGACACCGCCATTGGCGCCCAAGCCGCCTGGGGAACTACCCACCTGCCCGTGGGCTACGGCCACTTCACCACACGCCAAAACGTGCAGTTCAACTGGATTCCGCTGGCCAAGAGCGCCGACGTGATGGACCTGCTGGCCACCGTGAACATGCACGGCATCCAGACCAGCGGCAACTGCATCCGCAACATCACCAGCGACGAGCTGGCCGGCGTGGCACCCGACGAGATTGCCGACCCGCGCCCGTTTGCCGAAATCATGCGCCAGTGGAGCACGCTGCACCCTGAGTTCGCGTTTCTGCCACGCAAGTTCAAGATCGCCATCACCGGCGCCACGGCCGACCGCGCGGCCACCTACTGGCACGACGTGGGCCTGCACCTGAAGAAAAACGAAGCCGGCGAGCTGGGCTTCAAGGTGCTGGTGGGCGGTGGCATGGGCCGCACGCCCGTCATTGGCACCACCATCCGCGAATTCCTGCCTGCGCTGCAGATCATGAATTACCTGGAAGCCGTGGTACGCGTCTACAACCGCTGGGGCCGCCGCGACAACATGTACAAGGCGCGCATCAAGATCCTGGTGAAGGCCGAAGGCCAACGCTATATCGACGAGGTGGAAGCCGAGTACCAGCAGATCCTGACCGTGGACGGCGCGCCGCACACTATCACCCAGGCCGAGCTGGACCGCGTTGCAGCATCGTTTGTGCCGCCAGCCCTCGTGGAACGTGCGCCGGCAGCTACTAAAACTGTAGCAGTCCCACCCGAGCGCCAGAAGGATTACGACCGCTGGTTGCAGCAAAACGTGGCTGCGCACCAGAACCCTGCGCTACGCGCCGTGACCCTGAGCTTCAAGCGCCTGGGCCAGGCACCCGGTGATGCCGACGCCGACCAGCTGGACACCGCAGCCGCCCTGGCCGACGAATTCAGCGCTGGCGAAGTGCGCGTGACGCACGACCAAAACCTGCTGCTGCCTTGGGTGAACGCAGCCGACCTGCCCGCCCTGTGGGTGGCCGCCAGCCACGCCGGTTTGGCGCGCAGCAACATCCGCCTGCTGACCGACATGATTGCCTGCCCCGGTGGTGACTTCTGCGCGCTGGCGAATGCCCGTTCCATCCCGATTGCCGAGTCCATCACCGAGCGCTACCAGGACATGGACGAGCTGCACGACCTGGGCGAGATCGACCTGCACATCAGCGGCTGCATCAACAGCTGCGGCCACCACCACAGCGGCCACATCGGCATCTTGGGCGTGGATAAAGACGGCAAGGAGTGGTACCAGGTGTCGCTGGGCGGCTCTGACGGTTCCACGCTGAGTGGCGCTGCCGTGCCCGGCAAAGTGGTCGGCCCCTCCTTTGGTGCGGGCGAAGTCCCCGGTGTCATCGAAGCCCTGCTGGACGCCTTCCGCCTGAACCGCCAAGGCCGCGAGACCTTCATCGACTGCGTGAAGCGCGTGGGCTTTGACACCTTCAAGGCCGCCGCCAACAGCGCCCGCCTGGCCGACAAACACGAAGAGCTGCACGCCCTGCCCAAGTCGTCTGGCTACGCCAAAGACGCGCAAGAAGCCTGAGCCCCGACCGCAGAAAGAGAGATTTACTATGAAATTGATAGCTGCTTCCGCACATTCCACCGGGGCTACGGCCGAAAACAGCCAAAACGTGTTGACTATTGCCAACACCGAAGACCCGCGCAGCGTGTCGCTGGCCGGTGTGACGCGCATCGACCTGCATTTTCCCAAGTTCACCGATGGCCGCGCCTACAGCCAGGCCTTCCTGCTGCGCCGCCGCCTGGGTTTTACCGGCGAAATCCGCGCCACCGGCGACGTGCTGATTGACCAATTGGTGCAGATGGAACGCACGGGTTTTGACGTGGCCGTGCTGCGCGAAGACCAAAACGTGGACTTTGCCCAACGCCAGTTTGACCGCTACTGCGGCTTCTACCAGGGCGACGCGGTCACCGTGAAGCCCGTCTTCGCCCGTGAAGGAGCCACCGCATGAGCGACACCGATTCGGTTTCCAGCCTCAGCAATCGCTTTGCCGTGCAGGCCCAGCCCGCCGGCAGCGCCGTGACGCGCAATGCCGCAGCGTCTGGCGACTACATCATCAAACTGGCCGAAGCCCAGGCTGTGCTGGCCCAGGCTGCCGCGCAGTTCGCCGGTGAAGACGGTGGTCCGGCCAAGGTCACCCAGGCCTCCAGCCTGGGCGCCGAAGACGTGGTCATCAGCCACCTGATCAACAGCCTGAAGCTGGACATTGGCATCTTTGTGCTGGAAACCGGCCGCCTGCACCCCGAAACACTGGACCTGCTGGAGCGCTTCAAGGCGTCCAGCCGCGCTGCGGTGACCGTGTACACGCCGGTGCAAGAGTCGGTCATCCACTTTGTGGACCGCGAAGGCAAAGACGCGATGTACAAAAGCATTGAGCTGCGCAAGGCCTGCTGTGGCATCCGTAAGATGGAGCCGCTGGACCGCGCCCTGAAAGGCAAGGACGCCTGGATCACGGGCCTGCGCCGCGAGCAAAGCGGTGCGCGCGCCGAGGTGCCCTTGGTAGACACCAGCGAGAAGCGCACCAAGATCAACCCCCTGGCCAACTGGACCTGGGGCGACGTGTGGCACTACATCCAGGCCAACAAACTGGACTACAACCCGCTGCACGACCAGTTTTTCCCCAGCATTGGCTGCGAGCCCTGCACCCGCGCCATCAGCCTGGGCGAGGATTTCCGATCGGGCCGCTGGTGGTGGGAAGATGAAAATGCCAAAGAGTGCGGACTGCACGTGAAACATGAAGAAGTAGCCAAAGCATGAATGCCATGACCGAACCAACACACTTTGAACGACTCTCCAACCAGCACCTGGATGCGCTGGAAGAAGAGACGATCTTCATCCTGCGCGAAGTGGCGGCCGCCTTTGAGCGCCCCACCCTTCTGTTCTCGGGCGGCAAGGACTCGCTGGTCATGCTCAAGTGCGCCGAAAAAGCCTTTGGCGTGGGCCGTATTCCCTATCCGCTGCTGATGATCGACACCGGCCACAACTTCCACGAAGTGACCGACTTCCGCGACTTCCGCGCCAAGGAACTGGGCGCAGAACTCATCGTGCGCAGCGTGGAGGACTCCATGGCCCGTGGCACCGTGCGCCTGGCCCACCCCGGCGAGAGCCGCAATGTGCACCAGTCGGTCACGCTGTTGGAGGCGATCGACGAATTCCGCTTTGACGCGCTGATCGGCGGCGCCCGCCGTGACGAAGAAAAAGCCCGCGCCAAGGAACGCATCTTTTCGCACCGCGACAGCTTCGGCCAATGGCAGCCCAAGGCCCAGCGCCCCGAGCTGTGGACGCTGTTCAACACCCGCCTGCAACCCGGCGAACACTTCCGCGTGTTCCCGATCAGCAACTGGACCGAGCTGGACGTCTGGCAATACATCGAGCGCGAAAAAATCGCGCTGCCTTCGCTTTACTACACGCACAAGCGCGACGTGGTCGAACGCAAGGGCCTGCTAGTGCCCATCACCGACCTGACACCCGCCAAGGATGGCGAAACGATTGAGAGCCGCGACGTGCGCTTCCGCACCGTGGGCGACATCACCTGCACCTGCCCCGTGGAAAGCACGGCGGCTACGGCGGCAGACATCGTGATCGAAACCCTGGCCGCCGACGTGAGCGAACGCGGCGCTACCCGCATGGACGACAAAACTTCTGAGGCTTCCATGGAGAAGCGCAAGAAAGACGGATACTTCTGATGACTGCTACTGTTTCTATAGCTACTCCCACACATTCTACGCGGGCTAGCGGCACAAATGACACTTCATCTGCCCTACGCTTCATCACCTGCGGCAGTGTGGACGACGGCAAGAGCACGCTGATTGGCCGCCTGCTGGTGGACAGCCGATCGGTGCTGCAAGACCAACTGGCCAACGTCTCCAAGAGCGGTGAAGCCGACCTGGCGCTGTTCACCGACGGCCTCTCTGCCGAGCGCGAGCAAGGCATCACCATCGACGTGGCTTACCGCTACTTCGCCACACCCGCGCGCAAATTCATCATCGGTGACGCACCCGGTCACGAGCAGTACACCCGCAATATGGTCACCGCCGCTAGCAGTGCCCACGCTGCCGTGGTGCTGGTGGACGCGACCAAGCTGAAGTGGAATGTGGACGGCCTGGTGGACCTGCTGCCCCAGACCCGCCGCCACAGCCTGCTGGTGAACCTGCTGCGCGTGCCCGGCATCATCTTCGCGGTGAACAAACTCGATGCGCTGGGCGACGACGCGGCCAAGGCCTTTGCCAAGATCACCGAGGCGCTGCACGCCTTTGCCGCGCAAGCTGGCATTGCCGTCACCGCCACCATTCCCATGTCGGCCCTCAAAGGCCACAACGTGGTGACCGCCAACCCCGGCTGGTGCGGCTACAGCGGCCCCAGTTTGCTAAGCCTGCTGGAAACCCTGCCGGTGACGGCAGCCGAAACCGACGTGCCCTTCGCCTTCCCCGTGCAGTGGGTCGAAAAGTTTCACGACTCGGCTGACACCAGCAAGGGCCGCCGCGTGTTCTGGGGCCGTGTGGCCACGGGCACCGTGCAGCCTGGCGACACCGTCTCCATCCTGCCCAGCGGCAAGACCGCCGTAGTGGCCCAGGTGCTGAACCACGCCCGCGTGCCCAAGAACGTGGGCGCCGGCCACGGCGCCGGCCTGGTGCTGGACCGCGAGGTGGACGTGTCGCGCGGCGACTGGATTCTGGCCTCCAACGACGCCCCCAGCCACTTCGAGACCACGCGCGAGATCAAGGCCACCGTGGCCTGGATGGACGACGAACCCCTGGTCGCCGGCCGCGTCTACCTGGCGCTGCATGGTCACCGCTGGATCAAGGCCAAGGTCAAGCGCATCGTGCACAGCCTGGACATCAACACCCTGCAAGAGCACGATGCGAAAGAGATCCTTCCCAACGCCATTGGCCACATTGAAGTGTCTCTGCAAGAGCCGATTGCGGCACTGCCGTACCTGCAAAGCCGGGTGCTGGGATCGTTGATTTTGGTGGACACGGCCAGCCATAAGACATCCGGCGCGCTACTGCTGAATTGACCGGCCGAACGAGCGCGTTTCAAAACCCAATAAAATCAAGGGCTTGGCGTTTAGGCGCCACACTCTTACTTACCTGTCTCAAGACCCAACATGACACACATCGTCACCGAAGCCTGTATCAAGTGCAAATACACCGACTGCGTGGACGTGTGCCCCGTGGACTGCTTCCGCGAAGGCCCCAACTTTCTGACCATCGACCCCGATGAGTGCATCGATTGCGCCGTCTGCATTCCCGAATGCCCGGTCAACGCCATCTACGCCGAAGAAGACGCGCCCAAAGACCAGCAGCACATGATCCAGCTCAACGCCGACCTGGCCAAGCTGCCAGGCTGGAAGAGCATCACCAAGCGCAAAGCGCCCCTGGACGACGCCGACGACTGGAAAGACAAGACCGGCAAGCTGTCTGAACTGATCCGCTAACGCGGCCCACGGCATGGCTGCACCCCTCATTGAAGCCGATGCCGTTGTAATAGGCGCAGGCCCTGTGGGCCTGTTCCAGGTCTTCCAGCTCGGCCTGCTGGAGGTGCAAACCCATGTGATCGACGCCCTGCCCTACGCGGGCGGCCAGTGTGTCGAGCTGTACGCCGACAAACCCATTTACGACATCCCAGCCGTACCGGTCACCACCGGCCGCGGCCTGACCGACAGCCTGCGGCAGCAAATCGCCCCGTTTGGCGCGCAGATGCATTTCAGCCAGCAGGTCGCCTCGGTCCAGCGCCAGGACGACGGCCGCATCCACCTCACCACCACGGGTGGCCAGGCCTTTCTGACCAAAGCCCTGTTCATCGCTTCGGGCGTGGGCGCCTTTGTGGCGCGCAGCCTGCATGTGGACGGCATTGCCGCGTTTGAAGGCAGCCAGCTGCACTACCGCACACCGCCCGTGGCCAGCCTGGCCAAGCGCCATGTGGTCATCCACGGCGGTGGCGATGCCGCACTGGAGTGCGCGCTGCAGGTGCTGGCCCCGGACAACACCCACCGCCCCGCCTCGGTCACGCTGGTGCACCGGCGCGACGTATTCGTGGGCGAGGCCGACACCGTGGCCCGTGTGCAGGCCCTGCGTGCCAGTGGCGCGCTGCGCTTTGTAGCGGCGCAAATTACCGGTTTTGAGGCCCCCAACGGCACACTCAAGGCCCTGCAGATTCTGGATGCCGAAGGCCACAGCCGCGCCCTGCCCGCCGATCAGGTGCTGACTTTCCTGGGCGTGTCGCCCAAGATGGGGCCGATTGCCGATTGGGGCCTGGCCATGGAGCGCAAGCAGCTGGCCGTAAACACGGAAGACTTTGGCACCAATGTGCCGGGCATCTTTGCCGTGGGTGATATCAACACCTACCCCGGCAAGAAGAAACTCATTCTGTGCGGCTTCCACGAAGCCACGCTGGCGGCTTATGGCGCCATGCCTTTCATCTTCCCCGAGAAAAAAGTCATGCTGCAGTACACCACCACCAGCCCGCGCCTACATGCGCTGCTGGGCGTGCAGACGCCGCAAAAAAATGCGTGACTTTTTTCAAAAAGACAGGCGCATTCCAAATCACCCAAAAAATCACGCTATAATTCGAGGCTTCATTCCTCAATAGCTCAGTTGGTAGAGCGCCGGACTGTTAATCCGTAGGTCCCTGGTTCGAGCCCAGGTTGAGGAGCCAGAACAACCCGCAAGGGTGCAAGAAACCCTGCTACTTTTTCAGTAGCGGGGTTTTTTCTTTGTCCGCCACAATGCGCTTCTATGAAAGCCGCTGCATGAAAGACCATTACGCAGCCCTGGGGCTCAACAGCGCGGCCACGCTGTCCGATATCAAGAAGGCCTTCCGCCAAAAGGCCGCGCTGTACCACCCCGACCGCAACCCGGCTGCCGACGCAGCCCAGCGTTTTCGGGAAGTACAAGAGGCGTATGAGGTGTTGTCCGACGATGACAAACGCCAAGCCTATGACGACAACCGGCGCCGGGGCCTGCTGGACAGCCCGATTGAGACCGCACGCGAGATCTGGAACGCCTATTTCGGCCGCATTCTTTGAGTTAGACCACCCATGAGCATTTCCCCGTTTTTCCAACACCTGCGCAGCGCCTATGAGGCAGAGATCGACGACCTGGCCTCGGACTCCGAAGGCACGCATGTTCTGCCCAAGAAACTGGCCGAGCGCCGCAAGGAACTGGGTTTTTTGCTCAGCATGCTGGAGCTCAGCCCCGAGATGGTGGCCGTGGTGTTCCACCAGGCCTTCCGCTTCAAGTCGCCCGCGGCATTGAACGATTTGCTCTCGCACGAATCAGAAGAACTGCCCGCGTGGGACAGCCTGAGTGATTCCATCGAGATTTCACCCTGGGCCCGCCCGCTGGCAGAGCAGGTGCTGAAGCAGCCCGCCGGCCCCTGGTTCATGTGTGTGGCCGCCGCACTGGAATACATGTACGCCCGCCCGGACAGCCGCCCTACCGCCGCAAATGACGGCGACGACGAGGAAGAGGACCGCGACGCGGAAGACGGCGGCCACGACGGCCTGGACGAAGACGAGCGCGAAGCCCGTGTGAGCGAAGAAGAAGGCGCCGCCTGGATGGTTGAGCAAGGCTTTGACCACAAAGACTGATTGAGCTGAGAACACGATGTCCCAACTTGCCCTGATTGAAAAGACCCAAGCCCTCATCGCCGCTGGCGACATCGTGGGCGCTGAATCCGTGTTGACCGAGCTGGCCGACACCGAGGGCGATGGCGCCCTGATGGTGGTGCTGCAGCAGCTGCCCCCCAAAGACATTCTGGCCGTGATCCGCGAGTACGACGACTCCAAAGAGTCCATCGTCAACCTGCTGATCACACCGCAGCAGTTTGCCCATGCGGTGGTCATTGAAAAGCAATACAAGGACCTGACCCGCACCCACCTGCGCGGCATGATGAATTCGGTCATCTTCCGCGATGACGCGGCCGATGCCATCGAGTTCCTGACCGCGATTGGCGACCTCGAAGGTGGCAGTGAAGCCCTGGCTGACTACTTCACCGAAAAGTGGAGCCGTGTGGAGGCCTTTGCCCGCACCGGCACCTTTGACACGGTGGAAGACGATGGCGAAATGCTGTCCGAGCAGGCCCTGCTGCAGTCCGCCTACGTGCGCCCACGTGTGGAGCTAGACGAGGTGGCCGACCAGGACTGGATGCAGCTGGCCTGGCTGCTGCGCCACGAAATCCCCGACCTCTTCATTGAAATGCTCATCGTGCTGCGGGCCAAGGCGCGTGCGCACGACATGGGCCTGGACGACGAGGAAGAAGCCGAGGAGGACGACGGCAAGGTAGAAACCGGCGACACCGACCGCGGCAAGGCCACCCCGGCCGCACGCGAAGACGACGAAGAAGCCGCCATCTGACCATGTCTGCGCAGCCGCAAGCCGTCTCCCTGTATGACGCCCGCCCCTTCTTTGAGAAGGCGCTGGCGTTTGGCGTGCAGCACGGCTTGATTGACCAGGCCAAGCTGGACGCCATCTGCACCGATGCACCCAAGGGCATGGTGCAGATTGCGCGCTACTTTGGCACCGAATTTTTGCGCCCTGAGCTGGAGCAGGCCAAGGACCGCATGGTCAATCTGGTGAGCCTGTACCTGGAGCACAGCAGCGGCGGTGATCTGCACCACGCCGCAGAGTCCCTGCGGGACCACAGCTTTCTGTCGCGCTCCAAGGGCGGCTCCGACATGCTCAAGGCACTGATTGCGATGCCGCAGAGCACGCACTTTGGTATGAACGAGCGCAGCGGCTTCCGCGACGAACACATCCCGTTGCTGGCCAAATGGGCGCTGCGCAGCCTGCCCGACTACCAGGCCGAGCTGGCCACACGCAGCCGTGTCGCCGCCGTGGTGGACGCCGCCCTGTGGTTAGCCCAACAACTGGGCGTGGATGACGAAGCGCTGGAAGAAGCCGGCAAGGACGCCGAGGCCGTGATTCGCACGGCCCTGCTGACGCTGGCACTCAAACGCACCGACATGCCCGACTGGGTGCTGTTTGAAAAAATGGTGCAGGCCCTGCGCAAAAAATTCGCCACACAGACCGACAAATTCAACATCCCACTGCCCAAGGGCCTGCCCGACGAATACGCAGAGGCCGTAGAGGCCGTGCGCCAGTCCTTGTTGCAGGATGCGCCGAAGTGGCTGGAATCCACCGTGCCCGCACGCAAGCTGTTTGACCAGACGCCTGCCTTCATGGGCCGCTATTTCTGGCTGGAAGACGCGCTGGCCGAGGTCGACCACTTTGCCCGCACCACCAGCAAAGCGTGGGACAAGGCCACGGGTGGCAATGACGACGAAAGCTCGTTGCTCACCTTGTTCCTCTGCATGGCAGCAGGCAGTACGCCCAAGACCCTGTTGACCGAAAAGGCCGCGGCCACGCTGGTGCGCAAGATCCGCAAATCGGGGCTGAAGCCGGCGCTGGTCGGCGCATTCATCGCGGAGCACGCGCCTGCCCAGCACCAGGAAGATTACGCCAGCTTGTGGGACAACTTCATCGAAGACGCGCTGCCCACGCTGCAAAGCGACCACGACCACACCTTCAACGATGCGGTGGCGCTGCTGCGCCGGGAATGCAATATCGGGGCTTGAAACCCTCGCACGTGGCCCGCGACGTTATTGGGTCGCCAAGTCGAAAATCTTGGCCATGGGCACCCACTTTTCACCCGCGGGTGTCCACGGTGTAGGGGCCTGGTAAGTCCACATCAGTGCCTCCCAGCGCACGATGGCCGGGTTGTTCAGCGAGGCCTGGGCCATGCCCTCGGCGCTGTAGACCGCAGGGTCCACCTCCATCACCATGAACAGGCGCGTGCCCAGGCGGTAAATCTCCATGCCCAACACGCCCTGGGTACGCAGGTGCTCACGCACCTCGGGCCAAATTTTCTCGTGGGCTTTTTCGTAGTCGGCAATGCGCTGGGCATCGTCCACCAAATCCAGGGCTAGGGCGTAACGCATAGGGTTCCTTGTCGTGTGAATGTCAGGCTGGCGCCAATGCGAGCTTGAACTGTGCCACCGTGCCTACCAAATCATGGGCCTGGCTTTGCAGGCTGCTGGCCGCGGCGGCCATCTGCTCCACCAGTGCAGCATTTTGCTGCGTGGCCTGGTCCATCTGGCGCACCGCCTCGCCCACCTGCGATACGCCTGCGCTCTGCTCCGAGCTGGCGGCACTGATTTCCGACATGATGCCGGTGACGCGCTGAATCGCCGAGACCACCTCGGTCATGGTCTCTCCGGCCCGGTCCACCAGTTGGCTTCCTTGCGCCACGCGCTCCACACTGGTATCGATCAAACCCTTGATCTCTTTGGCAGCCTGGGCAGACCGACCCGCCAGCGAGCGCACTTCAGACGCCACCACCGCGAATCCGCGGCCTTGCTCGCCAGCTCGGGCCGCCTCGACCGCCGCATTCAGCGCCAGGATGTTGGTCTGGAAGGCAATGCCGTCGATCACGCTGATGATGTCGGCAATCTTCTGGGAGGACTCGTTGATGCCCTTCATGGTTTGCACCACCTGCCCCACCACCGCACCACCCTGCGTGGCCACCGTCGATGCGGTCATCGCCAGTTGGCTGGCCTGCTTGGCGCTGTCGGCATTCTGTTTCACCGTGGAGCCCAGCTCCTGCATCGAGGCTGCGGTTTCTTCCAGTGCACTGGCTTGCTGCTCAGTGCGGGCACTGAGGTCATTGTTGCCATGGGCGATTTCGGAGCTGGCGGTTGCCACCGCCTCCGACCCCGAGCGCACCGACAACACCACCTGGACCAAGTTGGTCTGCATGCTTTTCATGGCGGCCATCAGGCTGCTGGTGTCGCCCTGGCGCACCGCAATGGCCTGGGTCAAATCTCCGGCACCAATGTTTAACGCCACCCGTGCAGCGTCTTTGGGCTCACCGCCGAGCTGCGACACCAGCAATCGGACAATGACAAAAGACACGCCCACGGCCAGCAGCACACTGACGATCGCTACCGTGACCAGCTGCAGCAACGCGGCGCTGTAGACCTTGTTGGAATCGTCAAAGGCTAGCCGGTTGGCATCTTGCTGGTACTGCATGCCCGCGTCCAGCGCGTTCTGCCAATCCCCAATGGCATCGCCCACCAGCTTGAGGGTCTTGATGGCTTCGGAATCGCGATGCTCCTGCACCGCGGCGTAAAGACCGCCCAGCAGTGGCCCAGCTTTCTGGTGGGCATCGTCCACCTTCTGCCAAGGCCCATTGGTTTGCGTGAGCACATTCGATTGCGCGAGTTTTTCGCGAACCTTGCTGTAGTTTTCCGTCTCGGCTTTGTAGGCCTTGATCTCGTCCAGAATCTCCGCGTCGCTGTTGAGCAGGATGATTTTGCGCACCGACAAGCTGATGTTGGACACCGATTTGTGCAGCGCGTGCGCAATCGCGATTTGCGCATTGTTGGTCGTCTCGATTTGCTCCAGATTGGCATGCATGCGACGCATCATTTCGGCATTGATGGCGCTGGACACCAGGTACACCACCACCAGCAGACCAAACCCTGCGTACAGGATTTGGGAGATCTTCAGATCAGACAATTTCATGCGGCACGCTTTTCCAAAGAACCGCGGCTAGGACAGCGCGCGGTCCAGGTGGGTGTAGCCACCGTCCACAAACACCCATTGCCCCGTGGTGTGGGAGGACACATTGGACAGCAGGAAGATGCACATGTTGGCCATTTCTTCGGACGTCGTCATGCGGTGCCCCAGCGGAATCTTGGTAGTGATGGCCGCCAGCTTTTCTTCTGGCTTGTCAAAACTGTTGATCCAGCGCTCGTACAGCGGCGTCATCACCTCGGCTGGGATCAGCGCGTTGACCCGCACACCGTCGTTCAGCAGCGCTGCCGCCCACTCGCGCGTGAGCGACAGCTGCGCACCCTTGGACGCGCAGTAGCCGCTGGTGTTGCCCTGCCCTGTCACCGCGGTTTTCGACGACACGTTGACGATGGCGCCTTTGACGGCTTTGAGGTGCGGCACGCAGTAGTGCGCCATGGTGTAGTAGTGGATCAGGTTGCGTTCCAGCGAACCCACAAAGGCATCGCGGCCTGCGTCCAGCCCGATGTTGTCGTTGATGCCGGCGTTGTTCACCAGGCCGTCCACCCGGCCAAACCGGGCCACCACCTGCGCGACCGCCGCACGGCAAGCCGCTTCATCCGACAGCTCCACCTGCACAAACAGGTGCTGGCGGGCCGTGGCCTGGAGTTGCTGGGCAAAGTCATCGGGCATGGGGCTTTTGCCGAACACCACCGGAATGGCGCCTTCCCGGGCCAGCGTGAGCGAGATGGCTGCGCCAATACCGCTGGCGCCCCCGGTCACGATGACCACCTTGTCTTGTAAATGCAGATCCATGGAAACTCTCGGTCAAATGTCAATTGAGGTCAGTCGGCCAGGGCCTGCACATTCAGGCCATAGCAGCGGATGGCATTGCCACTCCAGAAGGCATCTTGCTCCCGCACCGTCAGGCGTGTGCTGGCCCACTTGTGCGCCAGGCCATGCACCACGTCATACGGTGCGGCCAGCTGGCACACCGGCCAGTCGGAGCCAAACATCAGCCGCTGCGGCCCAAACGCCTCCAGCGCCTGGTCAAAGCAGGACAGAATGATTTTGGCGTCTTCAGGGGTGACTCCAGCGTGGCCACTCCAGTCGGCTTCCGTCACCACACCCGAAAGCTTGCACATGACATGCGGCAAGGTGGCCAGCTCGCGGATGCAACGGCTCCAGCGGCCCGGCACTTCAGCGCTACGCGCCCAGTCACGCACGGCGGGCTTGCCCACGTGGTCCAGCACCAGCCAATGCTGGTCGTGGCGCGCACAAAACTCGGTCACGCTGGGCAGCTGGTGGTCAAACACCAGCACGTCGTACACCAGGCCGCGCTTTTGCACCGCGTGCAGCCCGGCGTTGATGGCGGGCGCATTCACCCAAGCGCCTACGTCCGGCTCGTCCTGCAGAATATGGCGCAGGCCTTTGAAGGCCGTGTGGTCACCCCACTGCTCCAGCCTATGCTCCAGATCGGCCGCGCCTATGTCGGCCCAGCCCACCACGCCCAGCACCTCGGGGTTCTGGTCGGCCACGCGCAGTAAAAAGTCGGTTTCTGCGGCCAGCGTGCGGGCCTGCACCGCCACCACTGCGTCCACCCCCGCAGCCCCCATGGCTGCTTCGCAGTCCGAGGGCATGCAGTCCCGCTGCAGCAGAGGCATGGCCTCGCTGATCCACGGGAATTCCTCGGCGCGGTAACGCCAGTAGTGCTGGTGGGTGTCTATCTTCATGCCGTGATGGCTTTGGGTTTGAAGGTGTACTGCTTGAGCGACTCGGGCTTCATTTCGATCGAAAAGCCGGCAGCTTGCGGTGGCATGTAGGCCGCATTCTCGATCACGCAGGGGTCCACAAAGTGCTCATGCAAGTGGTCCACAAACTCGATCACCCGGCCTTCGCGGGTACCAGCAATGCACAGGTAGTCAATCATGGACAGATGCTGCACGTACTCGCACAGGCCCACGCCACCAGCATGCGGGCACACCGGCAGGTTGTACTTGGCTGCCATCAGCATCACGGCCAGAATTTCGTTCACACCGCCCAGGCGGCAGGAATCAATCTGGACCACGTCAATGGCGCCACGCATGATGAGCTGCTTGAAGATGATGCGGTTCTGGCACATCTCGCCCGTGGCCACCTTCACGGGGTGCACGCCCTCGCGAATCACACGGTGGCCTTCGATATCGTCCGGGCTCGTGGGTTCTTCGATGAACCAGGGCTTGGCAAAGGCCAGCTCGCGCACCCACTCAACGGCCTGGTTGACTTCCCAGACCTGGTTGGCGTCGATCATCAGCTGGCGGTCTGGCCCCAGCACCTCGCGGGCAATGCGCAGGCGGCGAATGTCATCGGCCTTGTCACGGCCCACCTTGAGCTTGATGTGGTTGAAACCCGCATCCGTGGCCTCTTTGCACAGGCGGCGCAGCTTGTCATCGTCATAGCCCAGCCAGCCGGCCGACGTGGTGTAGCAGGGGTAGCCTTCTCGCTCCAGCGTGGCCCAGCGTTCTTGCTTGCCCACGGCCTGCTTCTGCAACAGCGCCAGCGCTTCTTCGGGGGTGATGCAGTCGGTGATGTATCGGAAATCAATCAGCTTCACCAGTTCTTCGGGGCTCATGCGGGACACCAGCTTCCACACGGGCACGCCTTCGAGCTTGGCCCACAGGTCCCACACCGCGTTCACCACGGCGCCCGTGGCCAGGTGGATGGCACCCTTGTCCGGACCAATCCAGCGCAGCTGGCTGTCCGACGTGATGTAGCGCCAGAAGCGCCCCATGTCTGCCGCGACCCAGTCCATGTCCAGGCCCACCACCAGGTGGCGCATAGCCTCGATCGCCGCGCAACAGATCTCGTTGCCGCGGCCAATGGTGAAGGTCAGGCCATGGCCTTCCTTGCCGGGCTGGTCGGTTTCCAGGATCACATAGGCCGCGGAATAGTCCGGGTCCGGGTTCATGGCGTCCGATCCATCCAGGTGTTGGGACGTGGGGAAGCGCACGTCCACGACGCGCATGTTGGTGACTTTGGTCATATCAGGCCTGTACGGTCTTCTGTGTTTGGGTGCCCAGGCCATCAATGCCCAGGTGGATGGTTTGTCCCGCACGCAGGTACTGCGGCGGCTTCTGACCCATGCCTACGCCGGGCGGGGTGCCAGTGGAAATCACGTCGCCGGGCTGCAGGCTCATGAAGCGGCTCAGGTAGGCAATCAAAAACTTCACGCCGTAGACCATGGTCGAGGTGCTGCCGTTTTGAAAACGCTTGCCGTCCACGTCCAGCCACATCTTCAGCGCCTGAGGGTCCGGCACTTCGTCGGCCGTGACCAGCCAAGGGCCGGTGGGGCCAAAGGTGTCGCAGCCCTTGCCCTTGTCCCAAGTGCCGCTGCGGTCCAATTGGTATTCGCGCTCAGACACATCGTTGACCACGCAGTAGCCCGCCACATGGGACAGCGCATCGGCCTCCTCGATGTAACGGCCGCCTTTGCCAATCACCACGCCCAGCTCGACTTCCCAGTCGGTCTTGACCGAGCCGCGGGGAATTTCCACCTGGTCATCGGGGCCGACGATGGCACTGGTCCATTTGTTAAAGACCACGGGCTCGGGGGGCACCTGCATGCCGCTCTCGGCCGCATGGTCGGAGTAATTCAGTCCAATGCAAATGAACTTGCCCACCTGGCCCACACAGGCCCCGAGGCGCAAGTCCTGTTGCGGAGTACCTGCCACCAGCGGCAAGCTCTCGATGTTCACGCCACGCAAACGCGCCAGACTTTCGGGCAGCAGCGCGGCACCGGCCACATCGGCAATCTGTCCCGACAGGTCGCGCACGCGGCCTTGGGCATCCAACACACCGGGCTTTTCCTGACCTGGCAATCCGTAGCGTACTAATTTCACAGTCTTTCCTTTTCAGTCAACAAAATCAGGGCACCCGCGGAACTGGCTCTGCCAGGCCGCTGGGTGCGCCCCCCTCCCGCCGCAGGCGAGAGAGGGGGGAGCGGCGCAGCCGCTCGGGGGGTGCTTCAGTCGTAAAGAACGGCCGCGATCTTCGCGTCCTTCATATTGCTCTTGTCGTAGTAGTAGAAGCCGGTGTCGATGATCTTGGGCAACTTCTCACCCTTCAACGCCTTCACGGCCGCTTCCACTGTCTTGTAGCCAATGCCCACAGGGTTTTGCGTGATCGCGCCGGCAATGGTGCCGTCGTTGATCATGTCTTTCTGGGCCTTGCCGGAGTCAAAACCAATGATGATGACGCCGGTCTTCTTGGCTTCCTTCAAGCCCTTGCCTGCACCAATGGCAGAACCTTCGTTGGTACCGAAGATGCCTTTGAGCTGGGGGTGGGCTTGCAACAGGGTCTTGGCAATTTCAGCCGACTTCAGGTGGTCGCCACCGCCGTACTGGATGTCCACGACCTTGATCTTGGGGTACTTGGCTTTGATCTGGTCCACAAAACCATCGCGGCGGCCGGTGCCCGTGGTGCTGGTCTGGTCATGACCGATCACGGCCACTTCACCTTCGCCACCAATTTTTTCAGCCATCTTGTCGGCGGCCAATGCGGCGGCAGCCTTGCTGTCGGTTTGTGCGGTGGTCAACACGATGTCGCTGTCCACACCCGAGTCAAACGCGATGACCGGAATCTTGGCGGCCTGGGCTTTTTTGAGCAAAGGAATGGCCGCCTTGCTGTCCAGTGCGGCAAAGCCGATGGCAGCGGGTTTTTTAGCTAGTGCAGCGGACAGCATGTCGATTTGCTTGTCTACCTGTTGTTCGGTTTCGGGGCCTTCGAAGGTGACCTTCACCTTGTAGTCCTTGGCGGCCTGGTCAGCGCCCTGCTTCACGGCTTGCCAAAACTGGTGCTGGAAGCCTTTGGAGATCAGGGGAATGTAGATCTCCTGGGCAGTTGCGAAGCTGGAAAAACCAGCCAGTGCCAAGCCGGCGGTCAAAGCCAGCAGTTGTCGTTTTGCGTTCATGGTTTGTCTCCTGTTAGAAAAAGTTATGTCACACGGAATCACGGGGAAAATCGAAATGAAAATTCGGGAAGTAAACAGCGGGGCATGGGGCGTGGTGCGGTCTCCTTATTTCTTGTTGCGGCGCAAGTTGTCGGTGTAGACCGCCAAAATGATGATGAGACCGGTGAGCACCATCTGCCACTCTTGGGCTACCGACATGATGCGCAGGCCGTTGATCAGTACGCTCATGATGAATGCGCCGATGATGGTTCCGAGGATGGTGCCGACACCGCCGCTGAGTGAGGTGCCGCCAATCACCACTGCGGCAATCGCATCCAACTCGTAGCCCTGGCCCAGCGCGGGCTGTGCTGAGTTCAAACGCGAGGCAATCAGCAAACCCGAGATACCGCAGATGCCACCGGCAAAGGCGTAAATAATGACTTTCCAGCGGTCCACATTCACGCCCGACAGGCGCACCGCCTCTTCGTTGCTGCCCAGAGCAAAGGTGTAGCGGCCCAGGGCCGTCTTGTTCAGCACAACGCCGCAGACGGCAGCCACCAGAAACAGGATGAGCACGCCATTAGGAATCGGCAGCGCGGGAATCAAGTCGCCAATCAGCGAGCCCAGTGCGATCTGGTCAAAGCCCTCCACATCGCTGAAGTAAATGGGACGTGTGCCGGTGATGATGAGCGAGGCGCCCTTGAGCAACATCATCATGCCCAACGTGGCAATGAACGGGGGCACATTGAGCTTGGTAATCGCCAGGCCAGACAGCGTGCCGCACAAGGCGCCCACGCCAATGGCACACACAATGCCCAGCGGCATGGGCATGCCCAGATTCACCATGAAAACACCGGCCATGACGGCGCAGAAGGTCATCAGCACACCGACCGACAGGTCAATGCCCGAGGTGATGATGATGAAGGTGCTGGCAATGGCCAGTACCCCAATCACGGTGGTGGACTGCAGGATGCCAATGATGTTGTCCTGCGTCATGAAGGCATCGGGCTTGAGCGCGGTGAACACCAGGATCAGCGCGATCAGGCTGGCAAAGGCCAGCAGTTTTTGCTTGGCCTGGCCGCCAGACAAGCGCGCTAGCCAGGAGGGAGAGTTCGATTCGGACATGGAGGGGTTACCTTGGTGTTTTTATGAATGTCAGTGCACAACCGCTGCAGGGTTGTCTGCCTCGCGCCGCGTGGCCAGGGCCATCAGCTGCTCCTGCGTGGCTTCGTCACCGCGCACCTCACCGGTGATGCGGCCTTCGCACATCACCAGCACGCGGTGGCTCAGTTGCAGCACTTCGGGCAGCTCGCTGGAGATGACCACAATGGCGCGACCTTGGGCCGCCAGGTCGTTGAGCAACTTGTAGATTTCGCTCTTGGCACCCACGTCGATACCGCGCGTGGGCTCGTCAAAAATCAGCACCTCGCAGTCCTGCACCAGCCACTTGGCGATCACCACTTTTTGCTGGTTGCCGCCGGACAGCAGCTTGGCCGTTTGGGTAAGCGACGGGGTCTTGATGCGCAGCTTCTCAACCATCTGCTGCGAGACGGTGCGGATGGCCGGACGGTTCAGGAACACGCCCCACGTCAGCCAACGCTTCAGGCTGGGCAGCGTGATGTTGGACTCCACGTCCATGCCCGTGGCCAGGCCAAAGTGCTTGCGGTCTTCAGACAGGTAGCCAATACCGGCTTGCACTGCATCTTGTGGCGAGGTCAGGCGAATCACCTGTCCGCGCACCCGCACTTCGCCCGACTCAATCGGGTCGGCACCAAACACGGCGCGCGCCACCTCGGTGCGGCCCGCACCCATGAGTCCGGCAAAACCCAAAATCTCGCCACGGCGCACGCTGAAGTTCACATCGCGGATGGCGCGGCCGCGGTTCAGGCCACGCACCTCCAGCAACACCTCGTTGGCGGACGTGTCGGGAATCGTCTTCTCGGCCTGCTCCAGCTTGCGGCCCACCATCATGGCAATCACCTCTTGCATGGGGGTGGCGGCGGGCACAGTGGCGATGTAGGCGCCATCGCGCATCACGGTGATGCGGTCGGCAATGCGCTGGATCTCGTCCATCTTGTGCGAGATATAGACAATGCCCACACCCTCGTCTTTCAGCTGGCGGATGATGCGAAACAGGTCGTCAATCTCGGCGTTGTTCAGCGCGGCGGTAGGCTCGTCCATGATGAGCACGCGCGACTTGTGCGACAGCGCCTTGGCAATCTCCACCATCTGCTGGCGCGCCACGGTCAGCTCGCCAATCGGCGTAGTGGGGGCCAGCGCCAGGTGCATGCGGTCAAACAGGGCTTGCGCGTCGCGGTTGAGCTGCTCTTCGTCCAGAAACAGCCCTGCGACCTTGCGCGGCTCGCGGCCCAGGTAAATGTTTTGCGCTGCCGTCAGGTGGCCCATCAGGTGCAGCTCTTGGTGGATGATGCCGATGGCCAGCGACTGCGCGTGCGCCGGGCTGTCAATCTCCACCGGCTTGCCGTCCAGCAGCACCTGGCCACTGTCTTTGCGGTAGACACCAGCCAGAATCTTCATCAGCGTGGACTTGCCAGCGCCGTTTTCGCCCATCAGGGCATGCACCTCGCCGGGCATCAGGTCAAAGCGCACGCCGTCCAGCGCCTTCACGCCGGGGAACGATTTGCTGAGGTTTTGTACGGAAACCAGTGGGGTCACGATCAGGCCTTGTGTGCTGCGACGCTTAGATGGTGACGCCGCCGTCCACCAGCAGGGTCTGCCCGGTGACAAAGCGCGATTCGTCGCTGGCGAGAAACACCACCATGGGCGTGATGTCAGACACCGTGGCCAGGCGGCCCATGGGCTGGCGGGCGATGAAATCTTTTTCGGCCTGCACCGGGTCAGCGGCGCTGGCAATGCGTCCGCGCAGCGACGGGGTGTCTACCGTGCCAGGGCACAGTGCATTGGCACGCAGGCCAGCTTTCACATAGTCAGCGGCCAGCGATTTGGTGAGGCCAATCACCGCCGCCTTGGTCGCGCCATAGGCGCAGCGGTTGGCAAAGCCCTTGATGCTGGACGCCATGGACGCCATGTTGATGATGGACACGCTGCAGTTCTGGGTTTCCACCTTGGCCAGCATGGCAGGCAGAAAGGCGCGTGTCATGCGGAACATGCTTTTCACGTTCAGGTCAAAGCTCAGGTCCCAGTCGGCCTCGGCGCACTCCAGCATGCTGCCATTGGCCACCATGCCCGCGCAGTTGAACAAGGCGTCCAGCGCCGGTGTGCGGGCAGCCAGGGCTGCCACGGCGGCGTCGCTGCGCACGTCCAGCAGCTCCACCTGGATGCTGCTGTGCTCCGCGGCCAGGCTGTCTAGAAATGCCTGGTTGATGTCGGTGGCAATCACGCGGGCGCCCTCGGCCGCGCAGGCCAATGCGCTGGCCCGGCCAATGCCCTGCGCCGCAGCGGTGATGAGCACTGTTTTACCTTGCAAGCGACCTTGACCCATGCTTCAGACTCCGATTTAATAATTCAAATATGAATAAACAATTCATGTATGAAGCAGAATGATAGGCATGTTTGCTGCCACAAGGCCTAGTACTTACCCTAGGCCACGGAGGCTCTGCTATAAAAACCCAAGAACGAAAGCGCCCGACCCATGACCACGCCAGAACCCAAGCCCCGCGGCCGCCGCCCCAAGACCGAAGAACCGCAAGACCTGCTGGCCGCTGACGAGCGCTACCGCGCCCCGGCGCTGGACAAGGGGCTGGATATCCTCGAGCTGCTGGCCACCCAGCCGCATGGCCTGACGCGCGCCGAAATCGTGAAGGAAATGGACCGCAGCGCGAGCGAGATCTACCGCATGCTGGAGCGGCTGGTGGTGCGCCAGTACGTGATGCGCAACCCCTCGGGCGACCGCTATGCGCTGAGCCTGAAACTGTTTGCGCTGGCAAATATGCACCCACCGCTAAGCCGCCTGATCAACCAGGCGCTGCCCGTGATGGACGACTTTGCGCGCAAGGCCGAACAGTCGTGCCACATGGGCGTGTACGACCGCGGCAATGTGCTGATTGGTGCGCAGATCAACAGCCCGCGGGGCTGGAGCTTCTCGGTGCAACGCGGTGCGCGCGTGGGCCTGCTGGACACGGCTTCTGGCCACCTGCTGCTGGCCTATGCGGACGAAGGCAGTTACACGCGCATGCTGGCCGAGCACACGCCACTGGACGGCGAAGTGCCTATCACCGAGGCCAAGCTCAAAGAGACGCTGAGCGCCATTCGCCAGGTGGGCTACCTGGAGCGGGACTCGGCCCAGTCCTTCGGCGTGGTGGACATTTCCTTCCCCATCCTCGGGCCGGACAACACCGCGCTGGCCACCCTCACCTGCCCCTACATCCGCCGCATCGACCGCCACATCGGCCCCGACATGGCCGACGTGCGCGAACACTTGCGTGAAGCCGCTAAAACCCTGTCACTGACCCAGGGCATGGCGCGTGAGGTGGTGTAGCTTGCTATGGAATATGTAGCTGCTTGCACATATTCCACGCGGGCTAGAGGCTGATTTAGCTTACAAATACATACCGCCCCGACTGCTTTTTGGGCGTGAATGCCAAAAAGTCGGGGAACAGTTTGGAGCGCACGTACCAGACATAGGCCAGCACCGCGACGTTGATACCGACCGCCACCAGGGTGATGACGGGATCGGTATTGAAGTCCTTGAAGGCTTTGGGCAGCTGCACGACCTGCAGCAAAAGATAGGCGTTGTAGAAACCCGCCAGGTTTCTGTAAAACCCCCAGGCAAAAAACAGCGGCAGGCCGGCACACAGCAACAAGGCAAAGGCCTTGCCCCCGGGGCCCCAGGCGGCCGCCATGCTCCAGCCTATCCATAGTCCCAGCAGCGCCTGGGCATACATGATCCACAGCAGGCGGTCGATCTTGTTCGCATGCTCATCGACCTCGGACGCATCCACGTGCGACGCAATGTAGTGCGCCAACAGGCTGTCACGCACGCCGTGCCCCTTTAGCAGCCGGAACACGGCTGTTTTGCCCACACCCGCGCTCAGCAAGGCATTCACCTTGGCTTTGATTTCTTTCTTCTTCATGCTTGCCACTCTCCCTGAGTGTTGTGTTTGTGTTGCGATGGGCAGGCCACCTGCACCCATGTATCTGGGGTTTTGACAGGTTGCCGTGCTGTGCTGAAGTCTAGGTAAAGGTCCGCTGTTTGCCCATCCCCCAAACGGGTGAAAACGCATTCGCACCAACAAACGGACTATCTGGTGGGCTGCCCCCAACAGTTTTGGGGGAATGGGAAACCTGGTCGATGCCCACGCCTAAGCGGGGGCTGGCGAACGGTCAACCGACGAGGGAGTCGGAACCCACCGCAGAGACGGGGCTTTTGCCTTCGGGAAACTGCAGCAGCAAATCCTGCAAGCTCAGCGGCTTGCTCAGCAAAAAGCCCTGGATCAACGTGCACCCGGCTTCGCGCAACACCGTGAGCTGCGGCAGTGTCTCCACGCCCTCGGCAATCACATCCAGCCGCATGTGCTGGCCCAAGTCAACGATGGTGTTGACGATGGCGCGGTCGCGCTCCTGCGTGGGCAGATCGCGCACAAACGAGCGGTCCACCTTCATCGACGAGATGGGCAGGTTCTTCAGCATGGACAGCGAAGAGTGCCCCATGCCAAAGTCGTCCAGGCTGATCTCGAACCCCAGCTTGCGCAGGTCGTGCATCACGCGCACCACCTGCTCGGGGTGCTTCATGAGCATGCCCTCGGTCAGCTCCAACGAGATGTTGCTGGGGTCCACCCCTAGCGATGCGGTGAGCTGGCGCAGGTCTTCAGGCAAGGCACTGTTGGCAAACTCGGTGGCCGCCATGTTGACGTGCACCTTGAGTCCGTCAAAGCCCGCCGCACGCAGCGTGGCTAGGTCACGGCAGGCCTGGGCCATCACCCACTGGTCGATCTCCACAATCAGATGGCTCTGCTCGGCAATGGGAATGAACAGGTCAGGCGGCACCAGCGTGCCGTCCTGGCGGCGCCAGCGCACCAGCGCCTCCACCGCGTGCATGCTGCCCGAGGCAATATCAAAAATCGGCTGGTAGGCCAGAAACAGCGCGTTGTCCTGCAGCGCGTGGTGCAGCTCGGTCTCGATGGCCAGGCGCTGCGCGATGGACGCCTGCTGCTGCGCCAACAAATTGGGGCTGCTGTTGGAGAACACATCACTGTTGTTGCGGCCGTTTTGCTTGACGCGGTACATCGCGGCATCCGCGCTGCGCAACAGCTCGGGGCTGGTCAGGCCGTTGTCGGGGAAGCGACTGATGCCCACGCTGGCGGACACAGTGAGCTCAATCCCCTCGTACTCAAACGGCGTGCGTGCAGCTTCCAGAATCTGCTGCGCGATGTGGGCCAACTCCGCATCGTTGCGGCACGGTACCAACACCGCAAACTCGTCGCCCCCCAAACGCCCCACCACGGCGTCGTCCGGCGCCACCTGCTTGAGTCGGGTCGCAAAGCCGCGCAACACCACATTACCGGCCTCATGGCCAAAGGCATCGTTGATGGGCTTGAAGCGGTCCAAGTCGATGTACATCAGCCCGAACACGGTGTTGGCTCTGGCAGCACGCACGCAGCGCCGGTCCAGCAGGGCATAGAAGTGCGCCCGGTTGGCTAGCTCGGTGAGCTCGTCCACCTGCGCCATGTGGCGAATTTCGGCCTCTTTCTCCAGGCGCCCCGCGGTTTGCGCAATCAGCGCACCTATGGTCTTGGAGAGCTTGGGCAATTGGGCCTCGGGCTGACGCGACAGGCTGCTGTAAAACTCCAGCACACCGGGGCGGTGGTGCACGCCATCGTCCGACACATAGGTCACGGGAAACACATAGCCCGACCACAGGCCGCTGGCCCGCGCACTGGCGTGGCGCAGAAAGCGTGGGTCGTTGCCCATGCTCTCGACCCACTGCGCCTCCCCGCTTTCCCACACGCTCCCCACCAGGCCCTCTCCGGCCTTCATGTACAGCGAAGTGCTGGCTTGCGAAAAGCCCGTCAGGTCATAGTCGGGGGGATGCCAAAAGTTTTTGCAGGCCAGGTGCGGCTGCACCAGACCGGAGTGCTCCATGGCCCAGTAGGCGCCCCACTCCCAGCCCAGGTTTTTGCAGATCAGCTGGATGGCGTTGTCGATGGCATCGCCCAGCGCATGGCTTCCCACCAGGTACTCGGTCAGCTCAAAGCCCAACCGCTCGCGCACCGCAGCGTGCTTGACCTGGCTGATGTCCTGCAACATGCCGTTGATCAACTGGGGGTGCTGCGCATCATCGGGCAGCGTGGAAATGCGCAGCCAGCGCATGCCCTCGGCAGCGCTCAGCACGCGCACCTCGATGCTGCCGCTACAGGGTGTGGTGGTGTCTGACAACAGCGCTACCAGCCGGGCGGCGTCGTCGGGCACCACGTGAATCAGGGTTTCATCCAGGTTTTTGTGGTGGCGGCCTTGCACGTCCAGCAGTTTGGCCGCGTGGGTGGACAACAGGATCTGCCCGCTATGCGCGTCATACCACCACAGACCAAACCCCGCGGCGGCCTCCATGGCGGACGCGTGGTCCGTATCCGTGCGTAGCTTGGCTCGCAGGGGGGTGGAGATGCCCAACTTTGGGGCTATGTCCAAGAGAGCGCCAACGAAGACGGCCATTTATTTTCCATGTCATACCTTATGGTCAACACGGAATGCAAATTACATGCCCAGATGGGCAGGTGGGGTTTAAAGGTAACTGGTGATGGCCGGTGCAGAGGCCTTGTCGTGCAGACCATCGATGCACACCACAGGCGCTGCGGCCAGGGTCTCGGGGCTCGCGTCTTCCAGGCAGCCCAGGTTGACGCTATAGATCTGGTGCCCATCGGGCGTGTTGCCAATGCCGAAGGGCCGCACGCCGCAGTGGCGGCAAAAGTAATGCGGGTTGAGCCGGGTGTTGAACAGGTACTGGGTCAGCTCATCCTCACCGGCCAGCAGCCGGAAGGCGGCAGGCCGCACCACCACGTGCCAAAACCGGGTGCGGCTGCAGATCGAGCAGTTGCAGCGGTAGGTAGCCGCGCTCAGGTCGAGGTCTGCCTCAAAGCGCACTGCGCCGCAGTGGCAACTGCCGTGGTAGGTGATGAGCATGCTGAAACCCCCGCACATTCGTCTGCACAAGCAGCAAGGGTAAGCACATTGGCCGTTTACCTCAAATGCTTGAACATCTTGGCGTTGAAGCGCTCGGGAATGCCGACGCGCCGCGGGCCGGGCTCCAGTACAAAGTCTTCCCCCGCCTGCACCGCGCCCGGCGTGTCCACCGAGAGGTAAAAGCCGCAGAAGCCGCTTTGCGCCATGGCCTTCACCGCGGTGTTGAAGCCCATCGCCAGGTTGAACTTGAAACAGGGTTCGCGCGGCTGCTCCACGCGCAGCGTGCAGCTGGCAAAGCGCAGCACGTCGCCCACCCACACATCGCCCTCGCGCAGGCCCGCCAGCGTGAGGTTCTCACCCATGGCGCCAAACGGCAGTTGCTCGTCGATGGCGGTCAGGCCCGCTTCGCGCCGGGCCTGCTGCCAGAACGCATAGTGCTCGCTGGGGTAGGCGTACACGGCTTTCTCCAGCCCGCCGTGCACCGACAGGTCGGCCTGCTCATCGCCCTGCAGACCCAGCGGGCGCACAGGGACCGGGCCGGTGGCCGCGGTTTTGTGAATGGCGGTGAGGATGGTGCGGCCCGCCGCGCTGACCTTGCGCGCCGTGCCCAGCTGCACGCTGAGGAGGCGGCCGTTCACAGCTGCTGGTGCACCACCACGCCACCGCGGTTGGAGTACTTGGCCAGGGCGTCCATCTTCTCGATCTGCACCGCCGCGTGGCGGTGGTTGTAGACCTGGTCGCGCAGCCAGTCGAATTCGGCGTGCAGTGCCGCGTCATCGGCCAGGCGCGTGGCCCAGACGCGCTGGTCGGCGTTCCAGCGGTAGCCGCGTGCCTTCAGCAGGTCTTTGGCGTCAAACGGGGCGTTGGTGGCGCTCAGGCGGTAGCTGGGGTGGTTGGCGGCCTCCAGCAGCTGGGCCAAGCCCGTGTGCGGGGCATGCGGCAATGGCACGGCCAGTACCGCCAAGAGCGCGTGGCAGTCCATCTCAGCGCGGTGGGCGTCGTAAAACAGGCCCAGCGCCTGCGCCAGGCTCTCCAGCTTGGCAGAGCCGCGGCCCTGGGCCTTCCAGTCAATGTCCGCAAACGAGCAAGACCACGCCACCTTGGCAAACGCAGGCAGGCGGCTTTCGACAAAGGGGCGGTCAAACCCAGCGTTGTGGGCAATCACCACATCCACGCCGTCCAGCAGCGCGGCCACGCGGTCCAGGTCCAGCGCCTGGCCCTGCACATCGGCATCGGTGATGCCGGTAATGGCCACCACGTCTTTGGGAATCGGTTTACCCGGGTCTTCCAGCCCGTCGTACACCTGCACAGGGCCCACGGGCAGGCCGGTGGCGGTGTCCACATCCACGCGCAGCAGCGCCAGCTCAATGATTTTTTCCTTGGCCTGGTCCAGACCGGTGGTCTCGGTGTCCAGCACCAGAATGCGTTTGACCGTACCCTGGGCCGTGCCGGGCCAGTTCAGCCGGGGCACCAGGCGGCGCTGGATGCGGTAGTCGGGGTGGGCTTCGAGCGCCTGGGCCATGGCCTCGGCATCCAGTGGTGGGGCCAGCGCAGCAGGGGCGGCCTCGGCCACCGGGGCAGGCGCTGCGCGTGCGGCCGCAGGGGCCTTGGCAGCGCTGGACGCACGCTTTTTGCCCGCGGGCTGGGTGCCGGGCAGCGTGGGCAAATCGGGCAAAAAGTCAAAACCGAGCTGGTCTGTGGTCACGGGTGCACCTGGCAACAATAGGTACCCCATTATTGCCCCTATCATCGGCGCCACCCTCCGAGAACCCCTATGCAAATCACCATTCTTGTGGGCAGCGTGCACGGCAACGCCAGCGCCGTGGCCCAGGCCCTGCAGCTGGCCGCCGATGACATTGCCGCCCAGATCACCGTGCTGCCCATGGACGGGCTGGACATCACCGTGTTCGACCAGCCCGGCGCCTTCATCGTCTGCACCAGCACCACGGGCAGCGGCGATGTGCCGGACAACGCCCAGGCCCTGTTCCATTCGCTGGACGCCCAGGCCAAGTACCTGGGCCACGTGCGCTTTGGCCTGGTGGCGCTGTGCGACAGCAGCTACGGCGACAGCTTCATGGGCGGCGGCAAACAGTTTGACGAACGCCTGCGCGACCTGGGCGCGCAGCGGGTGGGCGAGATCTGTGTGCTGGACGCCATGGAGACCAGCCAGCCCGAGGAAGACGCCGTGGCCTGGCTCACGCCGTGGGCAGTCCAACTGGCGACAGTTATATAAGAAATAGGCCTCTAGCCCCCGTAGAATCTGCGCGAGCAGCTTCACTTTTGATAGCAAACGCCATGACCACCAGCGCCCCCACCGCCGCCGCTCTCTCCACCGCCAAACCGCTGCGTCCGCTCAAGGGCGTGCGCATCCTCAGCCTGGCGCTGAATTTGCCGGGGCCGGCGGCGCTGATGCGCTGCCACGCCATGGGCGCCACCTGCGTGAAGCTGGAGCCACCGCAGGGTGACCCCATGGGCGCCTACAACCCCGAGGCCTACGCCACGCTACACGCGGGCATGAAGATCGCCAGCGCCGACCTCAAGACCGAAAAAGGCCAAAAGGCCCTGCACAAGGAACTGGCCCGAGCCGACGTGCTGCTCACGTCCTTTCGCCCCTCAGCCCTCAAGAAGCTGGGGCTGGAGTGGAAGGCCCTGCACAAACAGTACCCTCAACTTTCCGTCGTAGCCATCGTGGGCGCCCCTGGTGCCCGCGCCGATGAGCCCGGCCACGACCTGACCTACCTGGCAGAAAACGGCCTGGTCACCGGGCTGGACCTGCCACCCACGCTGTACGCCGACATGGGCGGCTCGCTCATGGCGTCCGAAGCCGTGCTGCAAAGCCGGCTGCACCACTTGCAAAAGGGCAAGGGCGTGTACCTGGAGGTGGCCCTGTCCGACGCCGCCGGCTACCTGGCCCTGCCGCGCAGCTGGGGCCTGACCACCCCAGGCGCTGCCGTGGGTGGCGGCCATGCGGGCTACCGGGTCTACCCCTGCAAAGACGGCCGCGTGGCCCTGGCCGCGCTGGAGCCGCACTTTGCCGCCGCGCTGGGCGCCGAGGCCGGTCTGCGACAATCGGGGCTTCTGGCCATGTTCGCCCCTGAGGCGCACGCTACCATCGCCGCCTTTTTGGCTGGCAAAACCCGCCAGCAGCTCGACGCACTGGCCCTTTCCAAAGACATACCGCTGTACACGCTGGCCTGAACAGGCCGGCCTCTTTTTGCCTGATGACTGCTGCCCGCTCCCCTGCCCCCCACTTTCGCCTGATCGACATCCTCAAGGTCGTTGCTGCCCAATGCATCGTGCTGCACCACTTTTCGGCCTACGGCCCGCTGTCCGATGCGGCGGCCGAGATGGCCCCCAGCGCCAGCGAATGGCTGTTTGACGACGCCCGCATTGCGGTGCAGGTGTTTCTGGTCGTGGCGGGCTATCTGGCCGCACGCGGCATGGCGTTCACTGTGCGCCGGGCGCCCAGCGTGCTGCAGGCCTTGGGCCAGCGCTACCTGCGCCTGGTGGTGCCCTTTGCCGCGGCACTGGGTCTGACCATCCTCTGCGCAGCCATTGCCCGCCCCCACCTGGATGGCGACCTGGTACCCGCTGCGCCCAGCCTGGCGCAGCTGGCGGCGCACGCCAGCCTGCTGCACAGCGTGCTGGATGTGGAGTCGCTCTCCGCCGGCGTCTGGTACGTGGCGATTGACTTCCAGCTCTACGCCATGATCGCGCTGCTGCTCTGGCTGGGCCGCGGACAGCGGCTGCTCAGCCTGGGCCTGGTGGCCGCGCTGGCCGTAGCCTCGCTCACCTGGTTCAACATGGACGCCTCGCTGGACGCCTGGGCACCCTACTTCTTTGGCGCCTACGGGTTGGGCGCGCTGGCCTGGTGGGGCGGCCTGCGCTCGCGCCACGGTGTGATGGCCCTGGGCCTGTACCTGGCCACGCTGAGCGCGGGCCTGGCCTCGCTGGTGGTGGACTTTCGCTCGCGCATTGCGCTGGCCCTGAGCGTCTCCGCCGTACTGGCCACCTTTGGCAGCTACCGCCTGACCTTGCCACGCGCGGTGGACCGCTGGATCGGGCGCCTGAGCCGCACCTCGTACGCGCTGTTTCTGGTGCACTTCTCAGTACTGCTGCTGGCCAACGCGCTGTGGGCCGAGCTGGGGCTGGAAGACGCCGAATGGGCCTTGGTCTTCATCGCCGCGAGCTGGGCCGTGAGCCTGGTCGCCAGCTACGCCTTCCACACCCAGGTGGAGCTGCGCTTTGAACAGTGGCGCCGCAGTGCCAAAGATGCCATCGCGGCCCAGGCCGCCAAGTAAAATCCGCCATCCAACTCAGAAAGATTCGCTATGGGCGCGCAATGGAAAGCAAAAGGCAAGGCACTGGTCGCTGATGCCAGAGGCAAGCTGTTTACCAAACTGGTCAAAGAAATAACCGTGGCCGCTCGCGGCGGTGCCGACCCGGCCGCCAACGCCAAGCTGCGCCTCGTGGTGGAGCAGGCCCGCAAGGTCTCCATGCCCAAGGACACGCTGGACCGCGCCATCAAAAAGGGCGCTGGCCTGACCGGTGAACTGGTGCACTACGAACATGTGATCTACGAAGGCTTTGCCCCGCACCAGGTGGCAGTGATGGTGGAATGCCTGACCGACAACGTGAAGCGCACCGCCCCCGAAATGCGCGTGCTGTTCCGCAAGGGCCAGCTGGGTACCAGCGGCTCGGTGGCGTGGGACTTCAACCACCTGGGCATGATCGAAGCAGCACCCACCGCGCCGGACGCAGATGCCGAAGTGGCTGCCATCGAAGCCGGTGCGCAGGACTTTGAAGCCGGCGACGAAGAAGGCAACACCGTTTTCTACACCGACCCCACCGACCTCGACCTGGTGAGCCGCGCCCTGCCCAACTTCGGCTTCAACGTGCTGTCCGTCAAGCTGGGCTACAAGGCCAAAAATCCCGTAGACCCCGCCAGCCTGAGCGCTGAAGCGCTGGAAGAAGTGGAAGCCTTTCTGGCCGCCATCGACGGCAACGATGACGTGCAAAACGTCTACGTGGCGCTGGCCGGTTAATTCCCATGGCCCTGTGGCTAGCCGCCTGGGCCGCCCTCAACCTGCTGACCTTTGCGCTCTACGCGCGGGACAAGCACGCCGCCCGCACCGGCCAGTGGCGCACCCCTGAGAACACCCTGCACCTGCTCAGCCTGCTGGGCGGCTGGCCTGCGGCGCGGGTGGCGCAACGGGTGCTGCGGCACAAAACCAGCAAGGCGAGTTTTCAGGCAATGTACTGGCTGACGGTGGTGGGCAACTTGGTTGGCGTGGGGGCTTGGGTGTTCCGGGACGCACTCAAGGCGCTATTGTTTCAATAGCTACCAGCACAGTATCTACGGGGGCTGCAGCCTCTTTTGTTCCCGCACCTACTTGCCAGCCTGCTTGCGCCACAGCTGGATGTTTGCCTCAATGAGCTTGTTCATCACGCCCTGCTTGTGCAGCAGGTAGAGCGCACGGGACACCCGGCCGCGGAACTCACCCGTGTTGCAGGGGGACTTGTGCGATAGCGTCACGTACAGGCTCTCGTTGCTGATGGACGGTGACACGGTGCGCAGGCCGGTGATCTCCATCTTGGCGGCATAGGCCAGGCCTGGGTCTTCTTCGTACACCAGGTAATCCACGCGCCCGGCCTGCAGCACCTTGAGTGCGTTTTCCAGGCTGGCCACGCTGTCAATGCTCAGCGATTCTTTGGCGTAGCGGTCAAAGCTTTCACCAAAGCTGTTGTTGATCACGGTCACGCCCTTCAGGCCCTGCAGGTCGCTCCACTTTTTGTACTTGAAGGGCTTGCTGGCCTGCACCCAGATGACCGAGCGTGTCTCGCGGAACGCGGGGTAAAAGTAGTCCATGTACTCCAGCCGCGGCAGTGTGTAGAAGGCGCCTGCAATCATGTCGGCACGTCCGCTGCGCACCACCTCTTGCACGCGCGCCCAGTTGCCCACGTACTTCATCTCCACGCTGACACCCATCTCCTTGGCCAGTAGCTGCATCAGGTCGGCATTGGCGCCGACCAGGCGGGTGTCGTCGGTGGGGTCGCGCCACAGGTAGGGTGGGTATTCGGGGTTGCCGGTGACCACCAGCTTGTCACAAGCATCAGCGGCCCAGACCCCAACGGGTTGCAGCAGTGCGCACACCAACACCAATGCGGTGGCCCACGGCCCCGCGACATGACTGCCCTTGCCAATGTTCAACATGGTGTCCCCCAACGCTGCGGGGCCCTGGTTATGCGATGCGCCGTTCAGTGTCAGCTGTGTGGGTGGCCCTAGGAGGCCAGCTCCAGCGGCTTGCTGCGCCAAATCTTGTCTGCGTACTCCCCAATCGTCCGGTCCGATGAAAACGGCCCCATGGCCGCCACGTTGCGCAGGGCTTTCACAGCCCAGGCGTCACGGTTTTGGTAGGCCACATCCACCTGCTCTTGGGCGGCAATGTACGCCGCGTAATCCGCCAGCAGCAGGTAGTGGTCGCCCCAATTTACCAGCAAGTCATAAATCGCCTGGAAGCGGGCCGGCTCATCGGGGCTGAACACGCCATCGCGAATCGCCTCCAGCACGCCCTGAAGTTCGGGGTTGGCTTCCACAATAGCGCGCGGCTGGTAGCCAGCGGCGCGCGTGGCGGCCACCTGCGGCGTGGTCAGACCGAAGATGAAGATGTTGTCCGCCCCCACGTTCTCCAAAATCTCGACATTGGCGCCGTCCAGCGTGCCGATGGTGAGCGCGCCGTTCAGCGCAAATTTCATGTTGCCGGTGCCCGACGCTTCGGTGCCCGCGGTGGAAATCTGTTCCGACAAATCGGCCGCGGGGATGATGCGCTCGGCCAGGCTCACGCTGTAGTTGGGGATGAACACGACCTTCAGCAGGTTGCCCACGCGCGGGTCGTTGTTCACCACGCTGGCCACGTTGTTGATCAGGTGAATGATCTGCTTGGCCATGTGGTAGGCCGACGCAGCCTTGCCCGCAAACACCACCACGCGCGGCACGGTGATGCTGCCGGGATGGTTCACGATGCGCAGGTAGCGCGTAACCACATGCAGCACATTGAGCAGCTGGCGCTTGTACTCATGGATGCGCTTGACCTGGACGTCGTAGAGCGCGTCGGTCGGCAGGGTCAGGCCCATTTGCGCCTGGATGTAGTCCACCAGGCGCTGCTTGTTCGCCTGCTTGGCCTCCTGGAATGCCGCAATCACCTTGGGCTGGGTCAGCACACCGTTCAGGCCGCTGAGCTGGGTGAGGTCACGGCGCCAGCCGGTGCCCACCTGCTTGTCCAGCACGGCAGACAGGGCTGGGTTGGCCTGCGCCAACCAGCGCCGCGGCGTGATGCCATTGGTCTTGTTGTTGAAACGCTCGGGCCAGAGGTTGGCAAAGTCCAGAAAGATGCTTTCCTTCATCAGCTCGGAATGCAGCGCCGACACGCCGTTGACCGAGTGGCTGGCCACCACCGCCACATAGGCCATGCGCACACGGCGCTCGCCACCTTCATCGACCAGCGAGACCTTGCGCATCAGCTCGGCGCTGCCGCCATTGGCCGACAGGCCGTTCAAGAACTGCGCGTTGATGTCAAAGATGATTTGCAGATGGCGCGGCAGGATGCGGCTCAGCATCTCCACGGGCCAGGTCTCCAGTGCCTCATGCATCAGCGTATGGTTGGTGTAGCTGAATACGCCCTGGCACAGGCGCCAGGCATCGGCCCACGGCAGGTGGTGTTCGTCCAGCAGCAGACGCATCAGCTCTGGAATCGCCAGCACCGGGTGCGTATCGTTCAGGTGGATGCTGACCTTGTTGGGCAGCTCCTCGAAACCGGTGTGGGTGCGCAGGTAGCGGCGCAGCAAGTCCTGCACGCTGGCGCTGACAAAGAAGTACTCCTGGTGCAGGCGCAGCTCGCGCCCAGACGGCGTGGAATCGTCCGGGTAGAGCACGCGGGACACGTTCTCGGAGTGGTTCTTGGTCTCCACCGCCGCAAAGTAATTGCCGCGGTTGAAGGCGCCCAGGTCAATCTCTTGTGTGGCCTTGGCCGACCACAGGCGCAGCGTGTTGGTGGCCTTGGTGGCGTACCCGGGAATGATGGTGTCGTAGGCCATGGCCTGCACGTCGTGGCTGTCTACCCACTTGTAGGCATCGCCTTCTTTAACGACACGGCCACCGAACTGCACGCGGCAGGTCACCTCAGGGCGCGGAAACTCCCACGGGTTGCCGTGCGTCAGCCAGTAGTCGGGCACCTCCACCTGGCGGCCATCCACAATGGTCTGGCGGAACATGCCGTAGTCATAGCGGATGCCATAGCCAAAGCCCGGGATGTTGAGCGTGGCCATGGAGTCGAGAAAACACGCGGCCAGCCGGCCCAGGCCCCCGTTGCCCAGTGCGGCATCGGGCTCCAGCTCGGTCACGGCGTCGATGTCCACCCCGAAGTCGGCCAAGGCCTGCTTCACGCGCTCGCGCAGGCCCACGGCCAGCATGGCGTTGCTGAAGGTACGGCCAATCAAAAACTCCATGCTGAGGTAGTACACGCGCTTGGCGTCCTGGGCGTACTGGGCGCGCGTGGTGGTCATCCAGCGCTCTACCAGCTGGTCACGCACCGCATAGGCGGCGGCGTGCAGCCAGTCTTCGGGGCGTGCGGCCTGCGGGTCTTTGCCGACCACGAACATCAGCTTGTTGGCAATGGAACGCTTGAGCGACTCCAGATCGCGCCCGGGGGCGTCAAATTCAAAATTGAGGGAGGTGGCAGTGGCTGTCGTTTGGGTCATGGTGTGGGCTTGCGGCAATAAGGGCCATCAGGCCTGGGCAATCAGGTTTTGGTACAGCGCGACGTAGTGCTGGGCAGCACTGGTCCAATCGAAGGCAAGCTTCATGCCCGTCTGGCGCACGCGGTTCCATTCGGCCTTGCGGTGGTACAGCGCAAAGGCCCTGCGCACCGCACGGCGGTATTGGGTTTCGTTCATGTCGTCGAAGACAAAGCCGGTGGCGGTGCGGTCTTCCAGGGTTTCGAGGTCGGAGTCGACCACGGTGTCGGCCAAGCCACCGACGCGGCGCACCAGCGGCAGGCTGCCGTACTTCAAGCCGTACATCTGGGTCAGGCCGCAGGGCTCGAACCGCGAGGGCACCAGCGTCACATCGCTACCGGCAAAAATGCGGTGGGCAAAGGTCTCGTCGTAGCCCAGCTTCACCGCCACGCGGCCCTTGTGCGCTTTGGCCTGCGCCACAAAGGCCTGCTCCAGCCCCGTCTCGCCACTGCCCAGCACCAGCAGCTGGCCGCCGCGCGACACAATTTCGTCCACCGCGGCCAGCACCAATGGCAGGCCTTTTTGCTCCGTCAGACGGCTCACCACGGCAAACAGCGGCGCATCGGGCTCCAGTGCCAGGCCCATTTCGGCCTGCAGCACGGCCTTGTTTTGCGCCTTGCCGGTCATGTGGCGGGCGTCATAGGCATGCGCAATCAGCGCATCGGTGGACGGGTTCCACACACTGTCGTCCACCGCATTCAGGATGCCGCTCAGGTGCTGGTGGCGCGCGCGCAGCAGGCCGTCCAGCCCGCAGCCCTGCTCTGCGCCCTGGATCTCCTGGGCGTAGGTGGGGCTGACGGTGGTGATGTGGTTGGCGTAGAACAGACCGGCCTTCATGAACGAGAGCTGGCCGTGGAACTCCATGCCATGCACGTGGAAGGCGCGCCCGGGCAGGCCCAGGTCGCCAAAATGCTCGGGGCCAAACACGCCCTGGTAGGCCAGGTTGTGCACGGTGTACACCGACGGCACGCGCGGGCCACGCCCTTCGTTCCACAGCGCCAGGCTGGCCGGCGCCAGCGCAGCATGCCAATCATGGCTATGCACCAACTGGGGGCGCCACTGCGCATCCAGCCCGTGCGCCACATGGGCGGCGGCCAGACCCAGCGCCGCAAAGCGTCGGTGGTTGTCTCCATAGGCCTGCTTGTTGGCATCTTCATAAGGGTTGCCCGGCCGGTCATACAGACCTGGCGCCATCAGCACATAGGCACCCAGCGTGCGGCCTTCGCGCGCCAGCGCGGGCAGCGTGCCATAAGCCACCTCCACCCGCTCGCCCCAGGGCATGACAAAGCTGCCCACGGGCACCGCACCTTCCAACCCCGCGCAGATGGCCGGAAAGCCCGGCAGCATCACGCGCACATCGCAGCCCGCCTCTTGCAAGGCAGCGGGCAGCGCACCGGCAATGTCGGCCAACCCTCCAGTTTTGAGCAACGGAAAGATCTCGGCACTGACTTGCAGGATGCGCATGGAAGAAGGCATGGTTTGGAGGGGATGCAATGGGGGGTTAGGGTGCAGGCAGGCGGTTGATCATGTCCTTGGTGACCAGCACCACGCCATTTTCGGTGCGCTCAAAGCGCGCGGCGTCCGCCACCGGGTCTTCACCAATCACCAGGCCCTCGGGCACGCTGCAACCGCGGTCCACTACCACGCGGCTGAGGCGGCAGCCGCGGCCAATGGTGACTTCGGGCAGCAGCACGGCCTGGTCGATCACGCAAAAGGAATGCACCCGCACGCTGCTGAACAGCACCGAGTTGCTGACGATAGAGCCCGACACAATGCAGCCACCCGACACCATGGTGTTGATGGCCTGGCCGTGCTTGCCCTCGGCGTCCTGCACAAACTTGGCGGGTGGCAGCTGGCGCTGGCTGGTCCAGATCGGCCAGTTGGTGTCGTAAATATCCAGCTCAGGTGTCACCGAGGCGAGGTCCAGGTTGGCCTCCCAGAACGCATCGATCGTGCCCACATCGCGCCAGTAGGGCTCGGCGTCGGGGGTGGACGACACGCAGGACATGGAGAACGGGTGGGCAATCGCCCGGCCTTCGCGCACCACGCGGGGAATCACGTCCTTGCCAAAGTCGTGGCTGGAGTTGGGGTTGGCAATGTCGTCTTCCAGCAAGTCGTACAGGTACTGGGCATCGAAGATGTAAATGCCCATGCTGGCCAGTGACACGGCCTCGTTGCCGGGCATGGGGGGCGGGTCGGCAGGCTTTTCCACAAAGTCGGTGATCTGGCGCGTGCCGTCCACGGCCATCACACCAAAGGCGCTGGCTTCAGCGCGCGGCACCTCGATGCAACCCACGGTGCACCCCGCGCCACTGTCCACGTGGTCCTTGAGCATCAGCGAGTAGTCCATCTTGTAGACGTGGTCGCCGGCCAGCACCACCACGTACTCGGGCTTGCTGCTCTGGATGATGTCCAGGTTTTGGTAGATAGCGTCGGCCGTGCCGCGGTACCAGTGCTCCTCGTCCACGCGCTGTTGGGCGGGCAGCAGGTCCACCATTTCGTTCAGTTCGGCGCGCAAGAAGCTCCAGCCGCGCTGCAGGTGGCGCAACAACGAGTGCGACTTGTACTGGGTGATCACGCCAATGCGGCGAATGCCGGAGTTCACGCAGTTGGACAGCGCGAAGTCGACGATGCGGAACTTGCCGCCAAAGTACACCGCGGGTTTGGCGCGGCGGTCGGTCAGCTGCTTGAGGCGCGAACCGCGGCCTCCGGCCAGCACCAAGGCGATGGTGCGGCGCACCAGCATGTGGGGCTGCATATGGCGTTCTTGCTGCACGGGGCTGCGTGGGGTGTCTGTCGTGCTCATGCTTGTCTCCTGTTCATTTTTAGTGGGGTCGTTCTGCAAAAAATCGCGAAAATATGGCCGCTGTCAGGTCATCACCGTGGGCTGGTCCATGCCGGTGAAGGCGCGCACCTTGGCCACGGCCTCGGCCAGCGCCACCAGCGGCTGCAAGGCCTCTTGCGCGGGCAGGTCCTGCCGTGCGGGGTTGGGTTCGTGGCGTTCCAGGTACACACGCAGTGTGGCGCCCTCGGTGCCGGTGCCGGAGAGGCGGAACACCACGCGCGAGCCATCGGTCAGCACCACGCGCACGCCCTGCTTCTGGCTCACGCTGCCATCCACCGGGTCGGTGTAGGCAAAGTCATCGGCAAACGCAATCGGCAGGCCGGCCACGGTGGTGCCGCCCAGCGTGGGCAGCGCCGCGCGCAGCTCGCGCATCAGCGCATCGGCTTTGTCAGTGGGAATGGCTTCGTAGTCATGGCGCGAGTAAACGCAGCGGCCATGCTCCTTCCACAGCGCACGCACCAGTTGCTCGACGGTCTGGCCCGTGGTGGCCACCAGGTTGAGCCAGAACAGCACGGCCCACAGGCCGTCTTTTTCGCGCACATGGCTGGAGCCGGTGCCATAGCTTTCTTCGCCGCACAGCGTGACCTTGCCGGCGTCCATCAGGTTGCCGAAAAACTTCCAGCCCGTGGGCGTCTCAAAACACGGAATGTCCAGCGCCTTGGCCACGCGATCTACCGCAGTGCTGGTGGGCATGGAGCGCGCCACACCGGCCAGGCCGGCCTTGTACCCCGGCACCTGGGTGGCATGCGCCGCCAACACCGCCAGACTGTCAGACGGCGACACCACAAACTTGCGGCCCACCACCATGTTGCGGTCCGCGTCGCCATCACTCGCGGCACCCATGTCGGGCGCATCGTCGGCAAACAGATGGGCGATCAGGTCTTCAGCATTCACCGGATTGGGGTCGGGGTGCAGCCCGCCAAAGTCTTCCAGTGGCTCGGCATTCACCACGGTGCCCGCGGGCGCACCCAGCTCACCTTCGAGCAGGGATTTGGCGTACGGGCCGCCCACGGCACACATGGCGTCATAGCGCAATCGGAAACCGCCCGCAAACAGTGTGCGAATGGCCGCAAAGTCAAACAGGCCGCGCATTACTTCGGCATAGTCACTGACCGGGTAGATCACCACAATCTCGGTGCCTTCGAGCCGGCTGGTGCCCAGCGCATCCAGCGCCACATCGGAGGTGTCGGCCGTGTGCAACTGGCTGAGCTGCAGGGTGCGCGCGTAGACCGCATCGGTCACCTTCTCTGGCGCCGGGCCACCGTTGGCCACGTTGTACTTGATGCCAAAGTCGCCATCGGGCCCGCCGGGGTTGTGGCTGGCCGACAGCACGATGCCGCCGCTGGCACCGTGCTTGCGGATCACCGCACTCACGGCCGGGGTGGACAGAATACCGCCCTGTCCCACCAGCACGCGGGCATAGCCCTTGGCGGCGGCCATGCGCAGAATGGTCTGGATGGCGACGCGGTTGTGGTAACGACCGTCGCCCCCCACCACCAGGGTCTGGCCTGCGGCGTCGGGCAGCACATCGAACAGCGCTTGGACGAAGTTCTCCAGGTAACGTGGCTGCTGAAACACAGTCACTTTTTTGCGCAACCCCGAGGTACCGGGGCGCTGGCCGTCAAACGGCGTGGTGGGCAGAGTGATGATGGGCATAGGTAGATACGACGTAGTAAGTAAACAGGTTACAGGCCAGCCGCACTGGCCAGCCAAAGGCTCTGGGCAGGCACCTGCACACGTGGCGGCAAGGCCGCATCAGGTGTGGTGCCAGTATGGGTTTCCAGGCGCAGCTGCCAGGCAGTGCCAGCCGGTGCGACGGGCAGTGTGAACTCGACCACCTCGGCCGTGGCGTTGAGCAATAGCAGACAGGCGGTAGGGACAGCGGTACCGACCTGGGCGGGCGCAGGAATCAGTACCAACACCAGGGCACGCTCATGCGGGTGGTGCCAGTCGGAGCCGCTCAGCGCGTCCCCCTGCGGTGCCCACCACTGGGCCACCGGTGCGTTGGGTGATCCATGGTCCGCACTGCTGCGCCACCAGTCGCGGCTCTGCAACACAGGCAGCACACGGCGCAGGGCCAGCACGCGGGCTACAAACGCCGTCAATGCCTTGTCCGCGTCGTCCCAATGCAACCAGGTGGTGGAGTTGTCCTGGCAATAGGCATTGTTGTTGCCGCCCTGGCTGTGGCCGAGCTCGTCACCCGCCAACAACATGGGCGTGCCCAGCGACCACAGCAGGCTGGCCAGCAGCACGCGCTGCTGGCGCGCGCGCAGGGCCAGCACCTGGGGCTCGTCGCTGGGGCCTTCCACGCCATTGTTCACACTCAGGTTATGGCCGTGGCCATCGCGGTTGTGTTCGCCATTGGCCTCGTTGTGGCGCTCGTTGTAGCTCACCAAGTCCATCAGGGTGAAGCCGTCATGCGCGGTCACCAGGTTCACGCTGCTGTGCGCGGCACGCCGCGTGGGGTTAAAAGCATCCACCGAGCCGGCCAGGCGGTTGGCCAGGTCGGCACGGCTGGCACTGTGCTGCAGCCAGGCGCTGCGTTGGGTGTCACGAAAACGGTCATTCCACTCCAGCCAACCGGCCGGGAAAGCGCCCAGTTGGTAACCCCCAGGGCCGATGTCCCAGGGCTCGGCCACCATCAGGCGGTCACGCAGCACCGGGTCTTGTGCAATCGCCATGAGAAAGGGGGCGTTCGCCTCAAAGCGGTGCTCACGGTCGGCGCCCGCACGCGCCATCACGGGCGCCAGGTCAAAGCGGAAGCCGTCCACGCCAAACTCTTGCACCCATCCGCGCAGGCTGTCCATCACGGTGCGCAGTACCAAGGGGTGGGTCAGGTTCACGCAGTTGCCACAGCCGGTCCAGTTGGCGTAAAGCGCGGGGTTGCTGCTGTCCAGGTGGTAGTAGGTGGTGTTGTCGATGCCGCGCAGGCTGAGCGTGGGGCCCATCTCGTCGGTCTCGCCCGTGTGGTTGTAGACCACATCCAGAATCACTTCCAGCCCCGCCGCATGCAGCGCGTCCACCAGCCCGCGGAATTCGCTGCGCGGGCTGGTACCGGGGGTGCCGCTCCAGTACCGGTGCTCGGGTGCGTTCCAGGCAATCGGGCTGTAGCCCCAGTAGTTGGACAAGCCCAGCTGAATCAATCGCACCTCGTCTGCGCGGTGTGCCACGGGCATCAGGCTCACGGTGGTCACGCCCAGGCTGCGCAGATGCGCAATGGCCGCCGGGTGCGCCAAGCCGGCATAGCTGCCGCGCAGGGCCGCAGGTACCTCAGGGTGCAAGGCGGTAAAGCCTTTGAGATGCAACTCGTACAGCACCCGTTGGGCGGGGTCCACCTGCACCCGCCCCTGCGGTGGCGGCAGGTCCTGCACCACGCGGGCCTTCAGGGCCGTAGTGGCGTTGTCGCGTGCATCCAGCTGATGGGGATTGCCGGGTACATGGCCCACGTGCACATCGTCGCCGTCGTAGCGCCCTACCACCTCACGCGCAGCCGGGTCCAGCAGCAACTTGGCGGGGTTGAAGCGTTGGCCCTGCGCGGGGTTCCAAGGGCCATGCACGCGCCAGCCATAGACCAGACCGGCCTGGGCACCGGGCAGAAAACCGTGCCACAGGCCCTCCACCGGGCCCAGCATCGCCAGGCGTTGGACTTCCTGCGTGGCGCTGGCGTCGAACAGGCACAGCTCGACGGCTTGGGCGTTGGGCGCAGCCAGGCAAAAGTTCACGCCCTGGTCGCGCAACTGCGCTCCCAAGGTGTGCGTTTGGCCGGGTTGCAAGGTCATGCCTACGGAATCCGCTGGGTCGTTTATGGGGCCATGCGGGTGAGCACAAGGCATGCCAGCGGCGGCAGGCTCAGCACCACCGACTGCGCGCGGTGGTGGGCGGCCACGGCCTCGGTGGCCAGCTCGCCATTGCCCACACCGCTGCCGCCGTACACGGCGTTGTCGGTATTGATCAGCTCGCGCCAGGTGCCCCCACTGGGCAAACCGATGCGGTAGCCGTGACGTGGCAGCGGGGTGAAATTGCACACCACCACGGCGCACTCGCCCCGCAGGCCATGGCGCGCAAAGGCCACCACCGATTGGGCCGCGTCCTCATGGGCGATCCAGTCAAAGCCGCCGCTCTGCACATCCTGCCGGTGCAACGCGGGGAAGGCCTGGTACACGCGGTTCAGGTCGCGCACCAGGCGCTGCACGCCCTGGTGGGCAGGTTGCTGCTCCAGCGACCAGGACAGCTCGGACCCATCGGCCCATTCGGTGGGCTGGGCCAGCTCGCCGCCCATGAACAGCAGCTTCTTGCCCGGGTAGGCCCACATGAAGCCATAGAGCGCACGCAGATTGGCAAAGCGCTGCCAGTCGTCTCCCGGCATCTTGCCCAAGAGCGAGCCCTTGCCGTGCACCACCTCGTCATGCGAGAGCGGCAGCACAAAGTTTTCGGTAAAGGCGTACATCAGCCCGAAGGTGAGCTGGTTGTGGTGGTGCCGGCGGTGCACCGGGTCCAGCGACGCGTACTTCAACGTGTCGTGCATCCAGCCCATGTTCCACTTGTAGTGAAAGCCCAGGCCACCGCTTTGCAGGTCCGCGCTGGGCGGACGGCTCACGCCGGGGAACGCGGTGGACTCTTCGGCCAGCGTGATGGCGCCGGGCCGTTCGGTGCCCACGGTGTGGTTCATGCGGCGCAGAAACTCGATGGCTTCCAGGTTCTCGCGCCCGCCGTGCTTGTTGGGGATCCATTGCCCCTCCTCGCGGCTGTAGTCGCGGTACAGCATGGAGGCTACGGCGTCCACGCGCAGTCCGTCGATGCCATAGCGCTCCAGCCAGTACAGCGCGTTTCCGACCAGGAAGTTGCGCACCTCGGTACGGCCGAAGTTGTAGATCAGCGTATTCCAGTCCTGGTGAAAGCCTTCCTTGGGGTCGGCGTATTCGTACAGGTGGGTGCCGTCAAACTCGGCCAGGCCGTGCGCGTCACTCGGAAAGTGCGCGGGCACCCAGTCCAGGATCACGCCCAGGCCGGCGGCATGCGCAGCGTCCACAAAAAACTTGAAGTCTTCGGGTGAACCAAAGCGCGATGTGGGCGCAAACAGCCCCAGCGGCTGGTAGCCCCAGGAGCCATCAAACGGATGCTCGCTGATGGGGAGCAACTCCAGGTGGGTGAAGCCCATCTCCTTGGCATAGGGCACCAGGGTGTCGGCCAGCTCGCGGTAGCTGAGCCAGCGCCAGCCGTCGGCCTTGCGCCACGAGCCCAGGTGCACTTCATAGATGCTGATGGGCTTGTCAAACGCATTGGCGGCAGCGCGGTCGGCGCGCATGGGCAGGCGCGGCGGCAGCGGGTAGACCACGCTGGCGGTGTCGGGCCGCAGCTGGGCGTGGAAGGCGAAGGGGTCGGCCTTGACGGCAATCTGGCCCTGGGCGCCCAGAATCTCGAACTTGTAGAGGTCGCCCTGGGCCACATCTGGGATGAAGATTTCCCACACGCCGCACTCGCGCCGAAAGCGCATGGGGTGGCGCCGGCCATCCCACTGGTTGAACGAGCCCACCACCGAAACACGGCGGGCATTCGGTGCCCACACTGCAAAGCTGGCACCGGACACCCCATTGATGCAGACCAGGTGCGCACCCAGGCATTCAAACGGGCGCTGGTGCGTGCCTTCGGCCAGCAACCACAGGTCCAGGTCTTGCAGCACCAGGGGGAAGCTGTAGGGATCGTCAATCAACTGCTCGGGGCCATCGGCCCACTGCACGCGCAGCTGGTAGGCAAATGGCGCGACGCTGGCGGCCAGTTGCACGCCAAAGACGTCGGTACCCGCATGGCGCGCCAGCGTAGCGCGGGCCAGGCCCGTGGTTTTGTCCACCAGCGCCACCGCGGTGGCGCCCGGCAAGACGGCGGTCACCGCCAGGCCGTCGGGGCGGGCATGCATACCCAATACGCCAAAAGGATCGGGGTGCTCTGCCCGCATCAGGGCGGACAGGTCGTGGTCTTGCAGCGTCATGGTGTGGGGGTCGGCACCGGGGTGCCGCCGCTTTGTCTCTTGTTGACGAACAGCTTAGTGCATTCTCAAGGCGTTTTACTTAGTCAACACCCCTGCACTGCCTCCAAGACCCAATTTGTACCCTGTTTTGTGGCGAGTTACCGATACTCACCCAGCGATTTAGCGTAATCGTTCGACTAGATAGCCACGCGTAGCCAACAAGGCCGGTAGCCCTTGCGGCCCCGCCATATGCAGACTGCCCACCGCCACCAGCAGCTTTTTGCCGCTGGCGTGTAAAGCATCCACGCGCTGTGCCAGGCCGGGGTTGCGGTCGTCCAGCAAGCGGCGCATCTGCTCCTTCTCGCTGGGCGTGTTGGCGCACTGGCACCATTCGTTGTAGCGGGACAGCGCATCAAAGTCGGCTGTGTCCCACACCTCTACCGTGCGCAGCAGCATCTGGCGCAGGCGGTCGGTTTCCAGATCATCCAGGCCCTCGCGCACCACGGTGGTGGCCTCGGCTGCGTTGCGGGCCAGCAAGGCATGCATTTGCTGCTGCACGGTTTCCAGTGAGACCACGGGCCGCGCGATGCTGCGCGCCACGACCGACAGCAGCACTTCGGAACCATACGTCGGGTCCAGCCCGTCGCGCCGCCCCACCATCGCGGACAGGGTGATGAGCTGCATTTCAGCGGGCGCCTTGTCCACGTCCTGCGTCGGCAGGCACTGGGCCTGCAACTGGCGCACCAGCCGGGTCCGCAGTGCCGCGGTCAGGGGCCGCAACTTCATCTGGGCCAGGCCAGCGGCCATCTCGCGCTGCACATCGGGGTTCAGCGGGTCCAGCTCCAGGGCCAAGGTGTCGGTGGCTTGCAGTGCGTCCCGCAACAGCGGGCCGGGCGCCATCCACTCGGCGCGGCCCACATGCAAGGTGCCGTACAGGTACGAGCTGTGGCCGCCCTTACTCACGCGCCACAGCAGGCCGCGGTCTTTGGCTTGGGCAGCGGCAGCCTGGAACAGGGTTTCATTGAGCGGCTGGGCTGCGAGGGGGCAGGCTTCTGCACTGCCCTCCGCCGCGCGGACAACCCCACCGCCGAGCAGCCAGCCCAGCATGCAAATTGCTATAAATTGAATAGCTGCTCGCGCAGAGGGCATGGGGGCTAGCGGCCTATTGGGTGTCTCAACGCCTAGCGTGGCTTGCGTGGCAGCCGGGCGCTGGGTTTGGCAGCTCCGGTCACGCGTGGTGGCAAGCCGGTGTGCTGGGTCAGCATGCGGCCCTTCACCGGTGCAGCGGGCGCAGCGGCTTTGGCCGGTGCGGCTGTCGAGTTTTTCTTGCGTGCACTCTGGTAAGCCCCATCGCCCAGCGGCTGGAAGGTGGGAATCAGGTGGTGCTTGCCGTTGCCAACCAGATCGGCACGGCCCATGGCCTTCAGCGCCTCGCGCAAAAGCGGCCAGTTGTTGGGGTCGTGGTAGCGCAAGAAAGCCTTGTGCAGGCGGCGGCGCTTCTCGCCACGGACGATGTCCACCGTCTCATCGTCGCTCTGTGCCGTGCGGTGCACGCGCTTGAGCGTGTTGCGGCCAGAGTGGTACATGGCCGTGGCCGTGGCCATGGGGCTGGGGTAGAAGGTCTGCACCTGGTCGGCTCTAAAGCCATTCTTCTTCAGCCAGATGGCCAGGTTCATCATGTCTTCGTCGGTCGTGCCCGGGTGGGCCGCGATGAAGTAAGGAATCAGGAACTGCTTTTTGCCCGCCTCGGCGCTGAACTTCTCGAACAACTGCTTGAACTTGTCGTACGAGCCAATGCCCGGCTTCATCATCTTGGTGAGCGGCCCCTGCTCGGTGTGTTCGGGTGCGATCTTCAGGTAGCCGCCGACGTGGTGCTGCACCAGTTCCTTCACGTACTCCGGGCTTTTCACGGCCAGGTCGTAGCGCAGGCCGGAGCCGATCAGAATCTTCTTGATGCCCTTGAGCGCGCGCGCGCGGCGGTAGATCTTGATCAGCGGGTCGTGGTTGGTGGTCAGGTTCTGGCAGATGCCGGGGTAGACGCAGCTGGGCTTGCGGCAGGCGGCCTCGATCTCGGGGCTCTTGCAGCCCAGACGGTACATATTGGCCGTGGGGCCACCCAGGTCGGAGATGGTGCCGGTAAAGCCCTTGACCTTGTCGCGGATGTCTTCCACCTCTTTGATGATGGACTCTTCGGAGCGGCTCTGGATGATGCGGCCCTCGTGCTCGGTGATCGAGCAAAAGGTGCAGCCGCCAAAGCAGCCACGCATGATGTTGACGCTGAAGCGGATCATCTCCCAGGCGGGAATCTTGGTCGCGCCGTCATGGCTGCCGTTTTCATCGGCATAGCTGGGGTGCGGGCTGCGCGCATACGGCAGGTCAAACACCAGGTCCATCTCGGCCGTGGTCAGCGGAATGGGGGGCGGGTTGATCCAGACATCGCGGGCGGTCACGCCCTCCCCGTGCGCCTGCACCAGGGAGCGGGCGTTGCCGGGGTTGGTTTCCAGGTGCAACACGCGGTTGGCGTGGGCGTAGAGGATGGGGTCGCTCTTCACCTGCTCATAGCTGGGTAGGCGGATCACCGAACGCTCACGCGGCGGCACCTTGTACTTGCCCAGGCCATGCAAGCCGGGTTGCAAGTTGGGGTTTGGCATAAAAGTCAAAGGCTTTAGGGCCGCAGCCCGCATGGACTCTGCGCGGGCAGCTCCTTCTTTGGTAGCGCCCTCGGCCACCAGCTTGGCTTCATCTTCCTTGGAACAGGTGGCACCGTTTTCGGCGGCCTGCTCGCTCGTGGTCATGTACGGGTTGATGTGGGCTTCCACCCGGCCCGGTTCGTCCACCGTGGTCGAGGTGATTTCAAACCAGCCCTTGCCGGTTTCATCATCGGGGCGGCGCACAAAGGCAGTGCCGCGCACATCGGTGATCTGCTCCACCAGCTCCTTGGCAGCCAGGCGGTGGGCGATTTCGACAATCGCACGCTCAGCGTTGCCGTACAGCAGCAGGTCGCACTTGGCGTCCACCACGATGCTGCGGCGCACCTTGTCGCTCCAGTAGTCATAGTGGGCGATGCGGCGCAAAGAACCTTCGATGCCACCCAGGATGATGGGGACGTCCTTGAAAGCTTCGCGGCAGCGCTGGCTGTAGACAATCGCGGCGCGATCCGGGCGTTTGCCGCCCACGTCGCCGGGCGTATAGGCGTCGTCACTGCGGATCTTGCGGTCCGCGGTGTAGCGGTTGATCATGGAATCCATGTTGCCGCTGGTCACGCCCCAGAACAGGTTGGGCTTGCCCAAAGCCTTGAAGGCCTCGGCGCTAGTCCAGTCGGGCTGGGCGATGATGCCGACCCGAAAGCCCTGCGCTTCCAGCATGCGGCCGATCACGGCCATACCGAAGCTGGGGTGGTCCACATAGGCGTCGCCGGTAACCAGGATGATGTCGCAGCTGTCCCATCCCAGTAGATCCATCTCTTTGCGGCTCATCGGCAGAAACTTGGCCGTGCCAAAGCGGGCCGCCCAGTACTTGCGGTAGCTGGACAGCGGCTTGGCGGCGCGCGCGAAAAAGGAGACGTCGACTGGGGCGTTCATGGGGATCCGGGGGGTAACCCTAGAGTGTAAGGTTTTGCGCCTGTTTACGCACCCTCTAAGGACAAGCGGCGCAGGGGGACTGAAAGCGCAATCGGAATTTTGCGCACCGTTCGCCAGCGGAAAGCGCCAAATGCCTGATTTTCCACGGTAAAAACCCCAATGCACTGGCTTGGGGCGGCATCAAATTTGCTCTGCTTAGCCCGTAGAATGATTTTTTCTTATTTTTCAATCCGCCGGGGCTTGCTCCGGCAACTCTAAGGGAACTTTTCCATGAAGAAACTCCTGCTGGCACTGGCAGTCACCTCGGTTTTGGCCGCTTGCGGCAAAAAAGAAGAAGCTGCGCCCGCAGCGCCTGCGGCTCCCGCATCGGCCCCCGCCGCTGCCGCACCTGCGCCCGAAGCCGCCGTGTTGAAGGTCGCCATCGACCCCACCTACGAACCCTTCACCTTCAAGACGGCTGACGGCAAGCCCGCTGGTTTTGACGTGGACATCGCCTTGGCACTCTGCGACCAGATCAAGCGCAAGTGCGAATTCGTGGAACAAGTCTGGGACAGCATGATCCCCGGCCTGACCGCCAAGAAGTACGACGTCATCATTTCCTCCATGTCCGCCACCGAAGAGCGCAAGCAGGAAATCGACTTCTCCGACAAGTACTACCAAACCCCCAGCCGCGTCGTGCTGAAGAAGGGTTCCAAGTTCACCGATGCTGCCTCCATCAAGGGCAAGAAGCTCGGCGTTCTGAAGGGTTCCACCCAGGAAAAATATGCCTTGGACAACCTCAAGCCAGCTGGCGTGATCATCAACTCCTACGAAGCCCAGGATCAGGTCTATCTGGACATCAAGTCCGGCCGTCTGGACGGTACCGTGGCCGACTACCTGGAAGTCACCGGCGGTTTCCTTTCCAAGCCTGAAGGCGCCAAGTACGAGCTGGTCGGCCCCGATCTGGACGACGCCAAGTACTTCGCCGGTGTAGGCGTGGCCATGCGCAAGGGTGAAGACAAACTGAAGGCTGACATCAATGCCGGCATCAAGACGATTCGCGACAACGGTACTTACAAGACCCTGAACGACAAGTACTTCGCCAAGTACGGAATCGACGTCTACGGCAAGTAAGCCATGTGACCGCACACGCAACGGGGCGCTACCATGCGCCCCGTTGCGCGTTTTTGCTGTGCCTTGTTGTTAGTCGCCTTTCAAGCCATTCATGAACGCCTATTACGTTGCCATCTTGCAAGGCTCTGTGCTCACCGTCGGGGTATCCCTGTGCGCACTGCTGGTAGCCATTGCGCTGGGCCTCTTGGGCGCCAGCGCCAAACTCTCGGGCCGTCCTGTGCTGGGTGCGGTTGCCGCTGCCTACACCACCGTCATCCGCGGTGTGCCCGACCTGGTCGTCATGCTGCTGGTCTTCTACGGCGGCACCATTGGCCTGAACCGCCTGCTGGAACTCGCCGGCAGCAAAGCCACCATTGACATCAACCCCTTTCTGGCCGGCGTGCTGACTCTGGGCTTCATTTACGGGGCTTACATGACAGAGACGTTCCGCGGCGCCATTCTCTCCATCCCCAAGGGCCAGATGGAAGCCGCCGTCGCCTACGGCATGCACCCACTGCGCGCCTTTGTACGCATTACCCTGCCGCAGATGGTGCGTTACGCCCTGCCCGGCTTCACCAACAACTGGCTGGTGCTCATCAAATCCACTGCACTGGTGAGCCTGATTGGCCTCAAAGAAATGACCTACATCGGCAAGCAGGCCAGTGCCGCCACGCGTGCGCCGTTTGCCTTCTTCCTGTTCACCGCGGCCCTGTTCCTCATTTACACGACCATCTCGCTGTATGCACTGCGCAAGCTCAATGCGCGCTACAGCCTGGGCACCAAGCGGGCTGAACTATGAAATGGCATGTGATATTTGAGCCCCAGAACCTGGAGCTCTACGCCACCGGCATCCTCACCACGCTGGGGCTGCTGTTTTCTTCGCTGGGCATAGGCGCCGTGCTGGCGCTCATCTTTGCGCTGCTGCTGACCGGCCCCTGGAAAACGGCTCGCTGGATCGTGGGCGCCTATACCTATGTGATCCGCGGCACACCGCTGCTGATCCAGGTCTACCTGATCTACTACGGCCTGGGCCAGTTGGAATGGATCCAGGCGCGCTGGGACGATGTCTGGCCCTGGACGCATTTCAAGGAACCCTTCTTCTGCGCGCTGCTGGCCTTTAGCCTGAACACCGCGGGTTACACCGCCGAGATGCTGGCCGGTGCGATCCGCGAGACCTCGGCCGGCGAGATCGAATCGGCCCAGGCCTATGGCATGAGCCGCTTCCAGGTCATGCGCTACATCGTGCTGCCCAGCGCCATGCGCCGCACTTTGCCCGCTTACAGCAACGAGGTGGTCATGATGCTGCAAAGCACCAGCCTGGCCAGCGCGGTGCCCAGCATGCTGGACGTGACGGCGGCGGCCAGCAGCATCTATTCCACGTACTACCTGCCCTTCGAGGCCTATATCGCGGCGGCGGCCATCTACCTGGTGGCGTCGTTCTGCCTGATCGGAATCTTCCGCGTGGCAGAAAAGTACCTGCTGGCCTACCTCGCCCCCCGCACGCATTGAACCGCCATGCAACGCATTGACCACCCCCTGCTCTCCAACAGCCTGGGCAGCCATCGCAGCCTGAGCAGCTTTCACTACGGCGCGCCGGGCCAGGGCCCCAAGATCTACATACAGGCCAGCCTGCACGCCGAAGAGCTACCGGGCATGCTGGTGGCCCACCACCTGCGCGCCCATCTGGACGCAGCCGAAGCGGCAGGACAGATCCAAGGCGAGATCATTCTGGTGCCGGTGGCCAATCCGATTGGCCTGGCCCAGCGTGTGGACCACAAGCCCATGGGCCGGTTTGAGCTGGATAGCTCTGAGAACTTCAACCGCCACTACCCCGACCTGGCCCAGGCCGTATTCCCGCTGGTGAAAGACGCCCTGGGTGCCGACCCGACGGCCAACGTGGTCACCGTGCGCCGCGCCATGGGCGAATACCTGCGCCAGTGGCAACCCACCACCGAGCTGCAGAGCCTGCGCCGTACCCTGCTAACGTTGTCGCATGACGCTGACTACGTGATTGACCTGCACTGCGACTGCGAAGGCGTGATGCACTTCTACACCGAGGAGGGCTGCTGGCCCCAGTTGGCACCACTGGCCCACCTGCTGAAGGCCCAGGCCATTCTGCTGGCCAAGAATTCGGGCAGTGGCCCGTTTGACGAATGCCTGTCAGGCGCCTGGTGGCAGTTGGCCGAAGCCCTGAAGGCAGCGGGCCGCACCGCCCCGCTGCCCCAAGGCTGCTGCAGCACCACGGTAGAGCTGCGCGGTGAGGCGGACGTGGCCCACGCCTTTGCGCGCGACGATGCCGCGGCCGTGCTCGCATTCCTGCAACACAGTGGTGCGATTGCGGGCGGCCCGGTGACCATCCCATCTGCGCTTTGCCAGGCCACGCCTCTGGCCGGCTCCGAGACCCTGAACACCCCAGTGCCTGGCGTAGTGGTCTACGCCGCCGAGGTGGGGCAGACCCTGCAAGTGGGCGATCTGGTGGCCGAAGTTATTGACCCCATTGCCAACACCAGCCACCGCGTGGTGGCCGGTGTGGCCGGCGTGTTCTACGCGCGGGTGCGCGACCGCTATGCCGTCTCGGGTGCCGAAATCGGCAAGGTAGCCGGCGCCATTCCTTTCCGAACCGGGGAACTGCTGGGCGCCTGAGCGCCTGGCCCTCTCCCCCTCCCAACGCATTACCCTGCACTGCCATGACCAGCAAACCTCTCAAACTCCAGGTTGAAAACATCCACAAGCGCTTTGGCAGCAACGAGGTGCTCAAGGGCGTGTCCCTCTCCGCCCATGCGGGCGATGTGATCAGCATCATCGGCAGCTCGGGCTCGGGCAAGAGCACGTTCTTGCGCTGCATCAACATGTTGGAGCGCCCACACCAGGGCCGCATCCACGTCGCCGGTGAAGAGTTGGTGCTGATGCCTGGCCCCACGGGCGAGCTGGTGGCCAAGGACGCCAAGCAGCTGCAGCGCCTGCGCACGCGATTGGCCATGGTGTTCCAGCACTTCAACCTGTGGGCCCACATGACGGTGTTGCAAAACATCATCGAAGTGCCGGTGCACGTGCTGGGTATCCCCAAAGACCAGGCCGTGGACACCGCGCGCAAGTACCTCGCCAAAGTGGGCCTGTCGGGCGTGGAAGACCGCTACCCCGCGCACATGAGCGGCGGCCAGCAGCAACGCGTGGCCATTGCCCGCGCGCTGGCGGTAGAGCCCGAAGTCATGCTATTTGACGAACCCACCAGCGCGCTGGACCCCGAGCTAGTGTCCGAAGTGCTCAAGGTCATGAAAAACCTGGCCTTGGAGGGCCGCACCATGGTGGTGGTCACCCACGAAATGGGCTTTGCACGCGAGGTGGCCAACCACCTGATCTTCCTGCACAAGGGCCTGGTTGAGGAAGAAGGCAACCCTGCTGAGGTGCTGGCCAACCCCAAGAGCGAACGCCTGGCCCAGTTTCTCTCGGGCAGCCTGAAATAAGCGCTGCGCCTTAGCGAGCCTGCCATGCCCCTGCGTGAAACCTCCACGCTCTTTGAGCAGCTGCCCATTGGGGCGTATCGCTCCAGCGTGGACGGTAAGCTGCTCAAGGTCAACGCGGCCTTTTTGCGGCTCAATGGCTATAGCAGCGAAGAGGAAATGCAGCAGCACCTGCAAAACCACGGCCGTGACCCCTATGTCCACCCGCAGCGGCGCGAGAAGTTTGCCGAACTGATCCTGGCCCAAGGCCAGGTCACCAACTTTGTGTCGGAGATGTACCGCCTCAAAACGGGTGAGCGCTTCTGGGTGCGCGAGCACGCCCACGTGATGTTGGGCGATGAGGGGGAGGTGCTGTACTTCGAAGGCACGATAGAGGACATCACGCGCGAACGCGCCTCCCGCGCCGCCATGCGCAAGAGCGAAGCGCTACTGCGCAACGTGCTGCAAACCATTCCCGACCAAGTGTGGCTCAAGGACATCGACGGCGTCTACCTGACCTGTAACGACGCTTTTGCCACCCATCTGGGCATCACGCCCGCCGACATCATTGGCACGCGCGATGCGCACTGGGTGGAAGAATCGGTGGCAGAGACCTTTCTGGTGAGCGACCGCTGGGCCATCCAGGCCGGCCGCTCGGTGAGCTTTGAAGAAAACTCTTTCACCACCATCAACCCCAAGGGCGACCTGTTTGAGGTGACCAAGACGCCGATGCGCGACAACGACGGCAACGTCATTGGTGTGCTGGGCATGTCCCGCAACATCCAGGAGCGCAAAGTGGCCGAGGCCCTGTTGCGCGACACCACCGAACAACTGGAACTGGCCATCATGGGCGCCGACCTGGGCCGCTGGGACCATGACCTGACCAATGAGCGCGGCTATTTCCTGGACGCCCGATCCTGCCTCATGTTGGGCCGCGACCCCGGCGAAAGCGAGTTTGGCCGGGCCTGGGGCCACCTGGTGCACCCCGACGACCTGAGCAATGCCATGCAGGCCATGCGCGGCCACCTGACCGGGACCAGCCCGGCCTACCAAGCTGAATACCGCGCACGCCACACCGATGGCCGATGGATCTGGCTCAGCAGCCGTGGCAAGGTAGTGCAGTTCAGCAAGGACGGTGCGCCCCAGCGCATGGTGGGCACGCTGATGGATATATCGGGCCGCAAACAGGCCGAGGCCCAGCTGCACGCGACCCAGGCTGAACTGCAGGCCACGCTGACGGCCCTCCCCGACCTGCTGTTCGAGTTCAGCGCCACCGGCCACTACCGCGTGGTGCACAGCCGTGATGTGGCCATGCTGGCGCGCCCGCCCGAGGTATTGCTGGACCGCGCGGTGGAAGAGGTACTGCCCAAAGACGCAGCCGATGCCTGCAAAGCCGCGCTGCGCGAAGCCCAAGCCAATGGCCGCTCCCACGGCATGCAGTACAGCCTGGAGTTGCCCGCGGGCAAGCTGTGGTTTGAGTTGTCGGTCGTGCGCAAGCCCACGGTACCGGGTGAGGAAGAACGCTTCATCGCCATTGCGCGCGACATCACCGAGCGCAAGAACGCCGAAGAGGCGATTCGCCACCTCGCCTTCCACGACACGTTGACCGGCCTGCCCAACCGCCGCCTTCTGACCGACCGCTTGCAACAGGCCCTGGGCGCCAGCCACCGCAAGGGCGAGCACGGCGCGCTGATGTTCCTGGACCTGGACCAGTTCAAGCTGCTGAACGACACCTATGGCCACGACGTGGGCGACCTGCTGCTGCAGGAAGTGGCGCGGCGCCTGCAACAAAGCGTTCGCGCAGTGGACACGGTAGCCCGTCTGGGCGGCGACGAGTTCGTGGTGCTGATCCAGGACCTCAGCGCAGACTATGAAGAGGCCCGCCTGCACGCCACCACAGTGGGCCACAAGATTCTGGCCAGCCTGAACGACCCCTACCTGCTCAACGCCCGCCTGCACACCACCACGCCCAGCATCGGCATTACACTGTTCAAAGGCGAAGGCATGGTGCCCAACGACGTGCTCAAGCAGGCCGACACCGCCATGTACCAAGCCAAGGCCAACGGCAGGAACACCCTGTGTTTCTACCAACCCTGAAAGCCCCATGCTGCACTTTTTGCCTGCGACCCTGCGGGGGCTGATTGCCTCGCTGCTGCTGACGCTCAACATCTTCTTCTGGGTTCCCATCCTGCTGGTGTTTGCGCTGGTCAAACTGGTGCTGCCGTTTCGCGCAGTGCGCTTGGTCATCGACCCGGTGCTGCTCTTCATCGCCGAGGGCTGGATTGGCTGCAACAGTGGCTGGATGGCGCTGACCCAGCGCACCCAGTGGGATGTGCAGGGCCTGGACGGCCTGGACCGACACAGCTGGTACATGGTGAGCAGCAACCACCAGTCGTGGGTGGACATCCTGGCGCTGCAGCACCTGCTGAACCGGCGCATTCCGCTGCTCAAGTTCTTTCTGAAGCAACAGCTGATCTGGGTGCCCATCATGGGCCTGGCCTGGTGGGCGCTGGAGTTCCCCTTCATGCGCCGCCACACCGAGGACTACCTGAAGAAGCACCCCGAGATGCGCGGCAAGGACCAGGAGACCACCCGCCGGGCCTGCGAGAAGTTCGCCCTCATCCCTACCAGCGTGATGAACTTTCTGGAGGGCACGCGCTTCACCGCGGCCAAGCACGCCAAACAACAATCGCCCTACCAGCACCTGCTCAAGCCCAAGGCCGGCGGCCTGGCGCTGGCCCTGCAGGCGATGGGCGACAAGTTCCAGTCCATCCTGGACGTGACCATCGTCTACCCCGATGGCGTACCCACGTTCTGGTCCTTCCTGTGTGGCCAACTGCCACGCGTGGTGGTGCGTGTGCGCTCCATCCCCGTGCCCGCCCACTTGCTGGGTGGCGACTACGGCCAGGACCCTGTATTCCGTGAAGCCTTTGCCCAGTGGGTGCAACAACTCTGGCGTGAGAAAGACGCGCAGATTGCCGCCCTCCGGGCCCAGCACCCACCCCGCTAACCTGAGCCCGGGCGCCTCGCCGCGCCCCTTTGCCCTGTGTCATCCACCACCCCATTTTTCACCCGCCCGCGCGTTGTCTTTTTGCTGGCCAGCCTGTGCTGCCTGCTCTGGGGCAGCGCCTACCCGGCCATCAAGCAGGGCTATGCGCTGCTCTCCATTGGCCGCAACGACCTGGCCGCCCAGCTGCTGTTTGCGGGCTACCGCTTTGTAGGTGCAGGGGTGTTGCTGTTGGGCTTTGCGCGGCTGACTGGTAAGCCGCTGGGCCTCCCACCGGCCCAAACCGGGCGGCTGGTGTTGCTGGGGGTTCTGCAGACCACGCTGCAGTACATCTTTTTCTACATCGGCCTGGCAAACACCACGGGGGTGAAGGCCTCCATCCTCAATGCCTCGGGCGTGTTTTTCAGTGTGCTGCTGGCACATTTTGTGTACCACAACGACACCCTCACCTGGCGCAAGCTGCTGGGGTGTGCGCTGGGCTTTGTCGGTGTGATGGCCGTGAACATTGGTGGACTGCTAGGCGGTGCGGCGACAGACGGCGAGTTCACGCTGCTGGGCGAGGGCTTCATCGTGCTGGCCGCCTTGGTGCTGTCGTCTGCCTCGCTGTACGGCAAGCGCCTGTCGCAGGACATGGACTCGGTGGTCATGACTGGCTACCAGCTCGGCATAGGCGGCGTGGTCCTGGTGGCCATTGGATGGGCCGCCGGTGGGCGCATCGACGCATGGGGCGTGGCGCCCATGGCGCTGCTGGGCTACATGGCCGTGCTGTCGGCCGTGGCGTTTGCACTGTGGGGCGTGCTGCTGAAGTTCAACCGCGTGAGCGTCGTAGCGGTGTACAGCTTTCTGGTGCCGGTGTTTGGCGCCTGCCTCTCAGCGCTGTTTCTGGGCGAATCGCTGCTGGAATGGAAATACCTGGTGGCCCTGGCCTTCGTCAGCATCGGTATTTGGTGGGTTACACAAGAAAAATAGCCGCAGTCCCCCGTAGGCACTGCGGCAGCAGCTATTGAAACAATAGCAAGCAGCGAGAACCTTCGGGCTCAGCGTTGCTGGGTCTTGCCCGTTTCATCGGACAACACAATCTCCACCCGGCGGTTCAGTTGGCGGTTGCTCGCGGTGTCATTGGCAGCCACCGGGTAGGCTTCTCCATAGCCGCGTACGCTGATGCGTTCGCTGCTGATGCCCATTTGCAAGAGTGCTTCCCGCACGGTCATGCCCCGGCGCTCGGAGAGCTGCTGGTTGTAAGCGTCAGCACCGGTGCTGTCGGTGAAACCTTCCACCAGCACAGTGCGGTTGGGGTTTTGCTTGAGCACGTCAGCCAGCTTTTGGGCACTGCGCATGCCACCCGCGGTCAGACTGGCCTTGTCGCTGCCGAACAGCACGTCGCCCAAGGTGATCACCATGCCGCGCTCGGTCTTCTTGGCGGCCAGCTCGGCCAGCTGGCTCTCCAGCAACGCCGTGCGGGCCTGCGCATCCGCCGTGGCCGCGCGGGCTTCGTCGGCTTTGCGCTGGGCAGCGGCGGCATCGTTCTGCGCCATCTGCGCGTTGGCAGTGGCCTGGTTGGCTTCATTGGTACGCTGGTTCAGTTGCATCTGGTCACGCTCTCGGGCCGTGCGGGCCGCAGTGGCCTCGGCGGATTTTTGCTTCACCACCTCTTGGGTGATGGCGATTTTTTGCTGCGCCAGGTAGGCCAGCTGGTCCACCTTGGCCAGGCTTTCGCCCTTGTCGGCCGCGGTATTGGCCTTCTGCATGGCATCGCTGGCCTGCTGCATTTCCAAAGCCGCGTAACTCGCTACGTCGGGGTTGCGCTGCACTTGCGCATAGTCATTGCGGGCACTCTCCAGCTGGGTGGTCGTGGTGGGGCCGGAGGCGCAAGCGCCGAGAAAGAGAACCGTCGCCAAAGCGATGGGGGTCAGGTAGGTGTGTTTCATGTAGAACTCCTTGGAATGTTGTGCGGGAAATAGGCTTCTTGGGACGTGAGGCTGCGTGGGCTATTGCTTGGGCGCATTGGCGCGGTCCAGCTCTTCGCGCAGCACGCGGATGTCGTCTTGCAGCGCGTCGGCCACAGCCTGCGCCTTGGCGGAATTGGCCTTGCTCTGGGCCAGCTTGGCATCGGCCTGGGCTTCGGTGGCCAGTGCAGTGGCGGCCTTGTAGTCCTTGGCGGTCATGGCCTGGTTGGCACGGGTCAGCTTCTCGCGAGCTGCGGCCATCTCGGCCGGTGCGAACTGCACGCCGTCTGCGCCAGCCGCGTTGTCCACGGCGGCTTTGGATACCGCCACATTGGCGGTGGCCGCAGTTTGGGTTCGGGTGGCGCAGCCCGTGCTGGCCATAAGGGCCAAAGTGCAGGCGACGACCAGGGTGGCGGTGGTGTGGTGTTTCATTTTTTCTCTCCGGTGAACGAGGGACCGGTGGTCCCTTCAGTGGTAATTGGCAATCCCGTCGGTAGACAGGGCGTGGGAAACGTGTTCGGGCACCCGCAGCACGCCTTGGGCGTTGGGGATGGCCTGGATGTGCATGATGGGCGCCGTGCCCTGCACGCCGCCAAACATGGTGGCGAAGGCAGAGTCAGCCGCATCGCGCCCGGTGGCAAAGCGCACAAAGCCCATGGGAATGGCAGTGCCGGACGGGTCAAACAGGTACCAGCGGTTGCCCACAAAGGCTTCCACATAGGCGTGGAAATCGGTCGGCCCCAGCGCCGGGTCGGCGCCGTAGTCGATGCCAGTGGCAAAGCGCGCGGGAATGTTTACCCCGCGGCACAGCGCAATCATCAGGTGGGCAAAGTCGCGGCACACACCGGTCTCGTCCACCAAGGTGTCCAGCGCCGTGGTCGTGCCGTTGGAGGTGTTGGAGCGAAACACCACGCGCTGGGTCACCCAGTTGCAGATGGCCTGCACGCGGGTGTAGCCCTGCGGCAGGTGGCCAAACTCTTTCACTGCCAGGCGGTGCAGGCGGTCGGACTCGCAGTAGCGGCTGGGGTAGATATAAGGCAGCACCGCGCCGGGCAGTTGGGCCACCGGCACCTCGGGCACATCCAGCGGCTGGGCCACATGGTGGGCCAGGTCCACCACCGCTTCGTAGCGCACCGTGAGCGGGCCCGCCTCTGCCTTGAGTCGCAGGTAGCGGTTGTGGGTCACGGGATCGGTGTACATCTTGGGCATCACCTGCTGGCTGATGGTGAGCGACTCATTCACCACCGTCTGGTGCGCGGTTTGGGCCGCATGGATGTTGAAGATGAAGTCACACCCGGGTGGGGTGATGTTGTAGTTCAACACGATGGAGAAGTTCAGGCGCAACATGGACATGGTCATTCCGCTCTTCAAGCGCAGGGCTGAACCACCTGGTGGCCCCAAATGCCACCCAACACGGTGGGAATGAAAAAGGTCATGAAATTCCGATCGAAAAAACAGCAAAAAACAGTGTCTAAAGCCCGCTGGGCCAGTGCAACTGGGGTGTGCTTGAAGCATGGGGCCACAGGGCGCCATTGCCTAGGGATGGAGGCCGCGACTTGCGGTAGTCGCAGTCCTACAAACCCGGCAAAATAGGTCTATGCCCTCTTCCGATACCCTTGTCAGCCTGCAGGCCCGCCACGGAGAGCGCTACCGCTGGCTGCTGCTCCTGTCCGTGATGATTGGGACCATGGCGTCCATCATGTCGTCCACCATCATCAATGTGGCGGTGCCTGACATGAGCCGCTACTTCAGCCTGGGGCAGGACCGCATGCAGTGGGTGTCGTCGGGCTTTATGGTGGCCATGACTGTGTCCATGCTGACCACGCCCTGGCTGCTGTCGCGCTTTGGCTACCGCAAGACCTACGCCTGGGCCATGCTGCTGCTGCTGGCCGGTGGCATTGCGGGCGGGTTCAGCCGCAACTTTGACCTGGTGCTGCTGGCCCGCGTGGCCGAAGGCTTGGCATCGGGTGTGGTGCAACCGATACCGGCCATCATCATCCTGCATGCCTTCGGCTCCAACGAACAAGGGCGTGCCAGCGGCGTGTTTGGCATGGGCGTGGTGTTGGCACCAGCCATAGGCCCCAGCATCGGCGGCCTGCTGGTGGACTGGTTTGGCTGGCGCTCTACCTTCTTCATGGTGGTGCCGTTTTGTCTGGCCTCGCTCTACATGGGGCGGCGCTTCATCCCCGCCTTCACCACCACCGGTGACGATGCAGCCCCCACCACCAAACCCACGCTCGACTGGCGCGGCCTGGGCCTGGCCACGGCCGTCACCCTGTGTCTGCTGAATGGCTTGGTGTCACTGCACAGCGGCGGCTTCACGCATTCGGCACTGATGTTGGGCACCGCAGCGCTGGCGCTCTTGGTGTTTGTGAAATGGCAGCGGCGCCTAAGCCACATCCACCGCGGGCCGCACCAGCAGGCCCCGCTGATGAACCTGGCGTTGTTCAACCACCGGCAGTTCGCCATGGGTAGCCTGGTGTCGTTCATCTATGGCACGGCGCTGTTTGGCTCCACCTACCTGCTGCCGGTGTACCTGCAGATGGGGCTGGGCATGTCGGCCTCCCACGTGGGCACCATCATGCTGCCCGCCGGGTTCGCGCTGGCCATCACCATTCCGCTGGTGGGCCGGCTGGCGGACAAGCACCCCACCCACGTGCTGGTCAGCATCGGGCTGCTGCTGTTGGCGTTGGGCTTTGCGCTGATGGTGACGGTGGGCCTGGGCACGGCGATTGCCTTCATCGTGGGCTGGGTGGTGGTGGGACGCATCGGGCTGGGCTTCATCCTGCCGTCGCTGAACCTGGGCTCCATGCGCGGCCTGTCCAAGCACCTGATTCCACAGGGCTCCAGCGTCATCAACTTTGTGCGCATGGTGGGAGGTGCCGTGGGCGTGAGCATGTGCGCCATCGTGCTGGAATGGCGACTGGCGGTCCATGGCCAGTCGCTAACCCAACCCAGTACCAACCCCGCGCGGCTGACCGCGTTCAACGAATCCTTCCTCATGCTGGCAGCCCTGTGCGCCATCGCCGTGGTGGCGGCCTGGCAGCTGCGCGAAGAAAAGCGCAAGCGCTGAGTCAGCAGCAATGCTCCTGAATGTATAGCTGCCCGCGCATATTCCACGGGGGCTATAGGCACATTTCTTGCAAAGAGACTGCCTCATTCGGCCGGCGCAACAGCTTTACCCAATGTTCACACTTTGGTGTATCGAATGCATTGACACTGGCTGGCGCACCCTCCACCATGGACTGAACTACCCAACCTGAGAGCCACCTACCGCACATGACATCGAATTTGGACAAAGAGTGCATCCTGGTGCTGCAAGGCGGCGGCGCATTGGGGTCGTACCAAGCCGGCGTGTTTGAAGCGCTCAGCAAGGTCTACCGCGAACCCACCTGGATGGCGGGCATCTCGATTGGCGCCATCAACTGTGCCCTGATTGCGGGCAACCCTCCCCACAAGCGCGTGGCGCGGCTGCGTGAATTTTGGGAACTGGTCAGCTCTGCGGTGGCACCCCCAAGCGTGGCCAGTGCACCGCTGCGCGAGCTGTTGAACGAAGCCAGCGCCAGCCAGGCCATGCTGTTTGGCGTGCCCGGCTTTTACGCACCCCGCTTCCCGCCCGCACCGCTCCAGCCCCGTGGCACGCTGGAGGCCATCAGCTACTACGACACCGCGCCGTTGAAGGAAACGCTGGAGCGCCTGGTGGACTTTGACCGTATCAACGCAGGCACGGTGCGGCTGTCGGTGGGCGCGGTCAATGTGCGCAGCGGTAATTTTGAGTACTTCGACTCGGCCAAACAGCACATCGATGTGCGCCACATCATGGCCAGTGGCGCCCTGCCCCCGGGCTTTGCGCCGGTCGAGATTGATGGCGAGCATTACTGGGATGGCGGCCTGGTCTCCAACACGCCACTGCAGTACGTGCTGGACCAGCCCGGCGACCAGCAGCGCACCGTGTTCCAGGTCGATTTGTTTGCTGCTGCGGGCGCCCTGCCCGCCACGCTGGCCGAGGTGACGGAGCGCGAGAAGGACATCCGCTTCTCCAGCCGCACCCGGCTCAACACCACCATGGAGCTGGACCGCCAGGTGATTGCCCAGGCCGCCCAGCGCCTGCTGGCGAAACTGCCACCAGAGCTACGCCATGACCCCGACGCCCGCGCACTGGCCCGCCTGCGCAGCGAAGGTGGTGTGGATGTGGTGCACCTGATTTACCGCAGCAAGCACTACGAAAGCCAGTCCAAAGACTACGAGTTCTCGCGCCTGTCCATGGAAGAGCACTGGGACTCCGGACGCGCCGACATGGCCCACACGCTGCACGACGCGCGCTGGACCGGGCGCGAGCGCAACGCGACAGGTGTGCGCGTATTTGACTTGGCCTCAGACGCCACACCCTCTTCTGGATCACCCCCATGAACATTGCCGACGTGAAACGCAACGCCTTTGCGATGCCGCTGACCAGCCCTGCGTTCCCGCCCGGGCCCTACCGCTTCATCAACCGCGAATTTCTGATCGTCACTTATCGCACCGATCTGGATGCGCTGCGCGCGGTGGTCCCCGAGCCACTGCAGATCACCGAGCCCATCGTCAAGTACGAGTTCATCCGCATGCCGGACTCCACTGGCTTTGGCGATTACACCGAGTCGGGGCAAGTGATCCCCGTCAGCTTCGAAGGCGTGGCCGGCGGCTATGTGCATTCCATGTACCTGAACGACGAAGCACCGATTGCCGGCGGGCGCGAGTTGTGGGGCTTCCCGAAAAAACTGGCGTCGCCCCGTATGGTGATGGAAACCGACACGCTGCTGGGCACGCTGGACTATGGCTCCGTGCGCGTGGCCACAGCCACCATGGGCTACAAGCACCGCACGCTGGACCCAGTAGCGGTGCGCACCGGCATGCTGACGCCCAATTACTTGCTCAAGATCATTCCCCACGTGGACGGCAGCCCGCGCATTTGCGAACTAGTGCGCTATTTTCTGGAAGACGTCACCATCAAGGGCGCTTGGACCGGGCCCGCTGCCTTGGAGCTGGCCCACCATGCCCTGGCGCCCGTGGCCCGCCTGCCAGTGCTGGAAGTGCTGTCGGGCACCCACATCCTGTCCGACATGACACTGGGCATGGGCAGTGTGATCCACGATTACCTGGCGTAGCCCTGGCCCTCAATTTTTAACTCCACCCCGTTGAAAGTATCCCCATGAAACTCAAAGACAAAGTCTGCATCGTTACCGGCGCCGCCAGCGGCATTGGCAAGGAAATCGCCCTCACCTACGCCCGCGAAGGTGGCAAGGTCGTGATTGCCGACCTGAACAAAGACGCTGCCCAGACGGCGGCGGATGAGATCACCAAGGCCGGTGGCACGGCCATGGCCGTGGCCATGGATGTGACCAACGAAGACCAGGTGAACGCCGCCGTAGCCGAAGCGGTGGCCGCCTATGGCGGTGTAGACGTGCTGGTGAGCAATGCCGGCATTCAGATCGTGCACCCGATAGAAGAATTTCCGTTTGCCGACTGGAAGAAGATGCTGGCCATCCACCTCGACGGTGCCTTTTTGACCACCAAGGCCGTCATGCCGCACATGCAAAAGTCTGGCAATGGCGGCAGCATCATCTACATGGGCTCGGTGCACTCCAAAGAAGCCTCGGTGCTCAAGTCCGCCTACGTCACCGCCAAGCACGGGCTCATCGGCCTGTGCAAAACTGTGTCCAAGGAAGGCGGCAAACACAAGATCCGCGCCAACGTGATTTGTCCCGGCTTTGTGCGCACACCGCTGGTAGAAAAGCAGATCCCCGAGCAGGCCGCCGCCTTGGGCATCAGCGAAGACGACGTCATCAAAAAGGTGATGCTCAAGGAAACCGTGGACGGTGAATTCACCACGGTGCAGGACGTGGCCGAGGTGGCGCTGCTGTTCGCCAGCTTCAATTCCAATGCGCTAACCGGTCAGTCCATCGTGGTCAGCCACGGCTGGTTCATGCAGTAAGCACTGCCGCACGCACCTGCGGCGGAATGCGCCGCGGCTTCAGCGTGTCGGCCTGCACACAGCCAATGCGGATGCGCCCCTGTGCCAGCAGCGTGTCACCACGCCAGGCCTCCTGCTCCAGCACCATGCTGGCCGCGCCCTGCTCCACCACTTTCACGCTCACCAGCATCAGGTCGTCCAGCTTGGCTGGGGCCAGGTAGCGCATCTGCACCTCGGCCACGACAAACATGGCGCCGGTCTCTTCACGCAAGGCCTGTTGCTCCACCCCCGCAGCGCGCAGCCATTCCGTGCGGGCACGCTCAAAAAACTTCAGGTAGTTGGCGTAAAAAACTACGCCGCCTGCGTCTGTGTCTTCCCAATAAATTCGGATGGCAAAGGGGTTGCTGAGTTCGGGCGCGGGCAAAGGGGCTCCAGTAGGCGACGGTCGCCTGCATTCTATTTCTGCGGTAGGACCATGGGCCTGGCAATTTGATAGTGAGATACTTGAAGGTTCCCACCCATCCGCACGGATTTGAAACCCTTACCGCACCGCAACCGCTGCACCCGCAATTGGCTGCCAACATACGCCCCATGAGCTCTCCGCGCATTCAAGGTTGGTGCCCCGGCGCGCTGCAGCCCATGTTGGCAGAAGACGGCTGGGTCGTGCGGATACGCCCGCCGCTGGGCCGACTCACCCAGGCCCAGGCCCGTGGCATTGCAGCCCTGGCCAGCCGCCATGCGCAAGACACCGTAGAGATCACTGGCCGCGCCAATCTGCAACTGCGTGGCATCACGGATGTTGACTACCCGGTGTTGCTGTCAGGCCTGCAAGCATTGGGCGTGGTGGACGCCGATGTGCGGGCAGAGTCGCGGCGCAACCTGTTGCTGGCTCCCTTCTGGCAGGCCGGCGATGGCACCACGGAAGTGGCAAGTGCTTTGGCCCTGGCACTGAATGCGCCCCAGGCCCCCGATCTCCCCGCGAAATTTGGTTTCGCGCTGGACATCGGAGATACGCCGGTCTTGCGCGCCAGCTCGGCCGACATTCGCGTGGAGCGTTGCGATGCCGGTTTTTTGGTGTACGCCGATGGCAGCACCACCGGCGCGCTGGCGCATGTGGACGACGTAGTTGCCCTTGCCATGGCACTGGCTCAGTGGTTTGTCGAGGCTGGTGGCCTCGCAACCCCGCGCAAACGCATGGCATCCCTGGTTGCCACCCAGGCACTGCCGCACCGCTTCACCACGACACCAGTGCCAGCTGCCGCACAGCGCCCGCAGCCACTGGGCCGCGTGCCGCTGGGCTATCTGGCGGCCCTGGAGTTTGGGCAGCTGCCTGCGACTACGCTGGCCGCGTTGGCAGAGCTGGCGCACCTGCGCTTGACACCCTGGCGCAGCGTGCTGCTGGAAGGCGTAGACACCACCCCCACTCTGCCAGACCTCATCACCCGCGCCGACGACCCGCGCTTGCGCATCCACGCCTGCACGGGCGCGCCCGGCTGTGGGCAAGCGGCAGGTGCAACCCGGCCACTGGCCCGCGCACTGGCGACTTCTCTGTCGGTCGGCCAGACACTGCATGTTGCTGGCTGCACCAAAGGCTGCGCCCACCCCGCGGCTGCATTGACAGTGGTGGCCACTGCCCACGGGTACAACCTGATTCAACACGGAAGCGCCGCCTCACCACCCGACTGGGTGGGATTGACCCCGGCGGCCTTGGCCACCCAGATACAAGAACAAGCGCATGCGACACCTTTATGAAACCGATGGCGAGGCCATCTACCGGCAGTCCTTTGCCATCATCCGCGCCGAGGCCGACCTGGCCCGCTTTGACGCCGTGGAAGAAATGGCCGCGGTGCGCATGGTGCACGCGGCCGGCATGGTGGGCCTGGAATCGCACATCCACTTCACACCCGGCATGGCCCAGGCCACCCGGGCCGCGCTGGAAGCCGGTGCGCCCATTTTGTGCGACGTGCGCATGGTGAGCGAAGGCATTACCCGCACCCGCCTGCCCGCCAACAACGCGGTGATTTGCACCTTGCAAGAGCCTGAAGTGCGTGCGTTGGCGCAAACGCTGGGCACCACCCGCAGCGCGGCTGCCGTGGAACTGTGGCGCCCGCACCTGGCTGGTGCCGTGGTGGCCATTGGCAATGCGCCCACCGCACTGTTTCACCTGCTGAACCTGCTGCAAGACCCCGATACTCCAAGGCCTGCCGCCATCATTGCCTGCCCCGTGGGCTTTGTGGGGGCGGCCGAATCCAAGGCCGCGCTGATGGCGGCGCCACCGGTGCCGTCCATGGTGGTGCGCGGCCGGCTGGGCGGCTCGGCCATCACGGTGGCGGCTATCAATGCGCTGGCCAGCCGGAGGGAGATCTGATGGGCCGCATTGTGTGTGCCGGCCTGGGGCCTGGTGACCCCGATCTGATGAGCGTGCGCTCGGACCGCGCCATCCGCGGTGCCGGGCACGTGGCCTACTTCCGTAAAAAAGGGCGCCCCGGCCAGGCCCGGCGCATTGTGGAGGGCATGCTGGCACCGCACGCCGTGGAGTACCCCATGGAGTACCCGGTCACCACCGAGCTGCCCTTTGACAGCCCCGAATACATCCACTGCCTGGCCACCTTTTACGACGACTGGGCCCAGCGCCTGGCCGAGTTGGCGCAAACGCAGGACGTGCTGGTGCTGTGCGAGGGCGACCCGTTTTTCTACGGCTCTTTCATGCACCTGTACACCCGCTTGCAGGGGCGCGCCCAGGTGGACGTCATTCCCGGTATCCCGGGCATGGTGGGCTGTTGGTCGGCCACCCAAACGCCCATTACCTGGGGCGATGACGTGATGACTGTGCTGATGGGCACCTTGCCGGATGCCGAGCTGGAGCGGCACATGCAGTCCGCAGACGCGCTGGTCATCATGAAGACCGGGCGTAACCTGCCCCGCGTGCGCCGGGCGCTGCAGGCCGCTGGCCGGCTGGAACAGGCCTGGCTCGTCGAGCGCGGCACCATGCCGGGCCAGCGTGTACTGCCACTGGCCGAGGTGGATGGCAACGACTGCCCTTACTTCGCCATCGTGCTGGTGCACGGCCAGGGCCGGCGCCCGGAGGTGCAGGAATGAGCGGTTGGCTGTGTATTGCCGGCCTGGGGCCGGGTGACGAACAGTTGGTGACGCCCGAGGTCAGCGCTGCGCTGGCCGAGGCGACCGATATCGTGGGCTACATCCCCTACGTGGCGCGCGTTGCGCCACGGCTTGGGCTCACCTTGCATGCCTCGGACAACCGGGTGGAGATGGACCGGGCCCGTGCGGCGCTGCAGATGGCCGCTGCGGGCCACAAGGTGGTGGTGGTGTCCTCGGGCGACCCTGGCGTGTTTGCCATGGCGGCTGCCGTGTTCGAGGCACTGGAAGGGCAGCCACACTGGCAAGGCTTGGACATCCGTGTGCTGCCCGGCATTACCGCCATGCTGGCCGCTGCGGCCAAGGCCGGTGCACCGCTGGGCCACGACTTTTGTGCCATCAACCTTAGCGACAACCTGAAGCCCGCCAGCCTGATCGAAGCCCGTGTGCGCGCTGCCGCCGGTGCCGACTTTGCGATGGCCTTTTACAACCCGCGATCCGCCAGCCGCCCAGATACCTTTGTGCGCATCCTCGCAGTTTTGCTGGAGCTGTGTGGCCCGGACCGGCTCATCACCTTTGCCCGCGCGGTGAGCACACCCGAGGAGCGCATTGCCACCGTCACCCTCGCGCAAGCGCGTGCCGACATGGCGGACATGCGCACTGTCGTCATCGTAGGCAATAGCACTACCCGGCAGGTGGGCCGCTTTGTTTACACGCCGCGTTCGGTGGCTACGCCGGTGCTGCCATGATGGCCAGCAATCCATTGCAGAACCTGCTCGACACGCGCCACCGTGGGCCGGGGCGGAATGGCGGGGCGGTCAATCAGGATGACGGGCAAGCCCAAGGCACGGGCAGCACTCAGCTTGGCTTCAGCGCCGCTGCCGCCCGAGTTTTTGGCCACGATGTGTGTGATGCGGTGCTGCTGCAGCAAGGCGGCATCGGCGGCTACGGCAAATGGGCCACGGGCCAACACAATGTGTCCACGCTCGGATGGCAACTCCACCGATGCATCTACCAGACGCAGCAAAAACCAGTGCTGCGGCAGGGCCAGAAATGGCGCCAGGTGCTGGCGGCCAATGGCCAGAAAAACACGGGCGGGTCCCTCGGGCAGCGCACGCACCGCGGATTCGATATCGGGCACCAGTTGCCAATGGTCACCCGCCTGTGCCTGCCAGGCTGGGCGCTCCAGCGCCAGCAGCGGGATACCGGTAACAGCGCAGGCATTCACGGCGTTGCGGCTCATCTGGGCGGCGAAGGGGTGGGTGGCGTCCACCACATGGTTAATGCGCTGCTCCCGCAGCCAGGCCCGCAAACCGTCCACACCGCCAAAGCCCCCAACCCGCACGGGCAGCGGCTGCGGCAGCGGCGATTCGGTGCGGCCTGCATACGAAAAAATGGCGTCTACCTGCGCATCGGCCAAGGCCTGGGCCAAGCGGCTGGCTTCGGTGGTGCCCCCCAACACGAGGACACGCGGCATGGCTGAACCCTGGCTTTCAATCATTGGCATGGGGGAAGATGGGCTGCATGGTCTGTCGGATGGTAGCCGCTCGGCTCTGGCGAACGCGCGGCATGTGGTCGGTGGCCCCCGGCACCTGGCCTTGGCGCAGGTGGGGGAACGCGGCATCGCCTGGCCCGTGCCGTTTGACATCGCGCCGGTGCTGGCGCTGCGTGGCCAGTCCGTCGCCGTGTTGGCCTCGGGTGACCCGTTTTGGTTTGGCGCCGGTTGCAGCCTGGCCAAGCACCTGGATGCCCATGAGTGGCAGGCGTTTCCTGCCCCCAGCACCTTCGCCTGGGCCGCCGCCCGCTTGGGTTGGGCGCTGGAAACCACGCATTGCTTTGGGCTGCACGCTACGCCGTTTGCCGCCACCCGGCAGGCGCTGCATACGGGTCAACGCTTGGTCTGCCTGCTGCGCGATGGCGCGGCGGTTGCGGGCTATGCGCAGTGGCTGACGGATCTGGGCGCGGGCGATTCCCGCGTCTGGGTGCTGGGAGCCCTGGGCGGCCCGCGTGAACGTGTGCGCGAGGCCACGGCACGGGCCTGCGACTTTGCAGACGTGGCTGCACCGGTGGCCATCGCTGTCGAGGTGGCGGGCTTGACCGGCATGGCGCGCACGCCCGGGCGGCCCGACGCCGACTTTGCCCACGATGGGCAGATCACCAAATCCCCTGTGCGAGCCCTCACGCTGGCTGCTCTGGCGCCACGCCAGGGTGAACACCTGTGGGATCTGGGCGCGGGCTCCGGCTCGATTGCCGTGGAGTGGTGCCTGGCGGGAGGTACGGCCAGCGCCGTGGAACAGCATGCCGAACGGGTGGCCAATATCGAGACCAATGCCCAGCGTTTTGGCGTGACCGCTGCATTGACGGCGGTGCACGGGCCTGCTTTGCAGGCTCTACAGAGCTTGCCCAAACCCGACGCGGTGTTTGTCGGTGGCGGCTTTGATCTGGCGTTGTTCGAAGCACTGAGGGCAGTCGTGCCGCAGGGTTGCCGCCTGGTGGTCAATGCCGTGACGCTGGAAACCGAGTCGGCACTGTTGCAGCTGCATGCGCTGCATGGCGGCGAGCTGCTGCGCATTGAGCTGGCGCATGCAGCACCGCTAGGGCGCATGCGCGGCTGGCAGCCCAGCCGCCCCGTGGTGCAGTGGAGTATCCGGCTGTGAAGGGCCGGGCATGAGCGTGGCCGGATTCGGGTTTCGCGAAGCCGCAACGGCAGATTCTTTACGAAGCGCCTTGCAAGCCGCCTTGGCGCAATCGGATGCGCCCGTCACCCTGACCGCGCTGGCCACGGCCTGGGACAAGGCGGTCGCCCCTGCATTTGTGCGTTTTGCCACCGAGTGGGGGCTGCCGGTGTTGGCCATTTCGGCAGAGGCTTTGCACATGCAGCAGGCCCACACCAGCGCCCATGTGCCTGCGCGTTATGGCCAGCACAGCCTGGCCGAGTCTTCTGCACTGGCGGCCGCGGGCTCTGGTGCGCAACTGCGGGGGCCGCGCTGCGTGTCCCCGGATCGCTTGGCCACGTCGGCCATCGCGTTTGTCCTCCCTGAAAATACCTTCCCATGACTGTTCACTTTATTGGCGCCGGCCCCGGCGCCCCTGACCTGCTGACCCTGCGCGGCCGCGACCTGATTGCTGCCAGCCCCGTGTGTTTGTACGCGGGCTCTCTAGTACCCGAAGGCGTTCTGGCGCATTGCCCGGCCGGTGCCCGCATCGTCAACACCGCGCCGCTGTCGCTGGAGCAAATCATTGATGAGATCCGTACTGCGCATGCCGCAGGGCAGGACGTAGCGCGCTTGCATTCGGGCGATCTCTCAGTCTGGTCCGCCATGGGCGAACAGCTGCGGTGTCTGCGTGAAGAAGGCATTCCCTACAGCGTTACGCCGGGCGTGCCGTCGTTTGCTGCGGCCGCCGCCACGCTGGAAGCCGAGCTGACCCTGCCGGGTCTCTGCCAGTCGGTAGTGCTGACGCGCACCTCGGGCCGTGCCTCGGCCATGCCGGAAGCGGAGTCGCTGCACAACTTCGCGCAGACCGGCGCGGTGCTGGCGATCCACCTGTCTATCCATGTGCTGGCCCGCGTGGTGCAAGAGCTCAGTCCCCACTACGGCGTGGACTGTCCGGTGGCCGTGGTCTGGCGTGCCAGCTGGCCGGATGAGCGCGTGGTGCGCGCCACTCTGGCCACGGTGGAGGCTGCGGTGGGGGAAGGCATGGAACGCACGGCGATTATTCTGGTCGGCCGCACCCTGGGTGCGCAGGACTTTGCCACCAGCCGCCTGTATGCTGGCGACTACGATCGGCGCTACCGCCCCGTAGGCACGCAGCCGCGCTTCCCCGAAGGCAGCACACCATGATCGAACTCAGCCTAGTGGGCATGGGCACCGGCAACCCGGACCACATCACCCGCCAGGGCGTGGCCGCACTGAATGCGGCGGACTTGATTCTGTTGCCCCAGAAGGGCGCGGACAAAGCCGACCTGGCCGACTTACGCGCAAGCCTGTGTACCCAACTGATCACCAACCCAGCCACGCGCGTGGTGGGCTTTGACATGCCGGTGCGCGACAGCGCAGACCCTGACTACCAAAGCGGAGTGAACCGCTGGCACGACGCCATTGCAGAGGTGTGGCTCACACACATCCAGGCCCATCTGCCCCAGGGCGGGCGCCTGGCCTTGCTGGTGTGGGGTGATCCCTCCTTGTATGACAGCACACTGCGCATTGCCGAACGTCTGGCGGCGCAGTTGCCACTGCGGGTGTCGGTGGTGCCAGGCATTACAGCGCTGCAGGCGCTCACCGCGGCCCATGCCATTGCGCTGAATGAAATCAATGCGCCAGTGACCATCACCACGGGGCGCCGACTGCGCGACCATGGCTGGCCCGTGGGCGCCAGCACGGTGGCAGTGATGCTGGATGGCCAGTGTGCTTTTCAGCAGTTGCCTGCGGAGGGCGTTCACATCTGGTGGGGGGCTTACCTAGGTATGCCCAACCAAATCTGCATTAGCGGCCCACTGGCCGATGTCGGCCCAAAAATTCTGGACCAGCGCCAAACTGCGCGCGCGGCGCATGGCTGGATCATGGACACCTACCTGCTACGCAAGAGCGATCCAAAGCCCGCCTGACGCAGAATACCCGTATCAGTACGGCAGCTGAAAGCCATTGCGCCCAGCGCTGATGCGCAGCACCGTGGGCACACCGTCCAGCGCCTGGGCTGACAGCGACACACTGGCACCGGGCACCAACAGGCTGCGATCCCCGGGGCGGAAGGTGACGATGGGCGCCTCGGGCGGCACCACAATGGTCTTTTCACCGCCTTTGTACTTCAGTTGCAGTGTGCGGCCAGACACGCCAGACACCACCTGGTCCACCGTGGCATTGGTCATGGTACTTTGGGGTTGCAGGTCAAAGGGCCGGTGGCCCTCACCCAGTCCCCGTGAGGCCTCGGGGAATACGGTAACCGCAATGGCACGCTGTGTGCCATCGGTCTGTGGCAACGCGGCGGTACCGATGAAGCTGCCGGGCTGAATGTCGGCCAGTGTGATCGGGTACACCTCAGACACCACCAACCCCGGCGGGGCAGCCAGTTCGATCACCTCGCCATTGCTCTCCTTGAGCGTCAGTGTGGTGGCACTGACCTGCTGCACCACGCCACGCAGGCGTAGCGGTGGCGGCGCGGTTTGGGCAAGTGCCACAGTGGTGGCCAAGCACAGCGCCAGGCTGAAAAAACGGCGGGAAGGACTGCGCATTCAAGTGCTCCGGTGGAATAACTCGGAACAGTCTACCCCCTGACTCACACCATGGTGCCGGTGGCCGGGCTCACGGCGCAACCGGTGATGCGCCAGGATTTGTTCTTCTGCTTTTGCAGCGTGTAGATCGCGATCCAGGGCGTACCGTCTTCTTCGGTCAGCTGCACCTTGAGCACAGCCTCGCTCGCATCACCCACTGGTTTGAGGAAGATGGTGGACGCGGGCCGGTACACCACCTCGTATTGGTTGCGCACCATCGCCATGAAGCGTGCCGCGGTGCCCATCAGGTTGCGGATATTGGGCGCCGCGTACGAGAAGGCCTTGTCTGCATCGTCCTGCGCGAAGGCATCCAGCTGGCTGCGCACCACGCTGAGAACTTGCTTTTCGTCTTTGGGGCTCAGCCCCTCGGCATGGGCTGCAACCGCCCCAAACGCCAACGAAAACAGCAGAAGGCATTGCGACAACAACCTGGAAAATCCAACAGAGCACTTGTCCATAGGGGTACCTCCGACGTCAAAACCCTGCAAGGTCCACCGAAGCGTTCAGTGGTCGAGTTTGGATGGGCTGTTCAGGCTCGCCAGTGCGTCCATCCAGGCGGCTTGCTGGGCGCTGCACTTCATGTGGCGCTGCAGCTCTCGCTGGAAGACCGTCAGCCGCGGCGGGCGCGACTGGGCGGGTGGTGTCAAGGATTTGCTAGGCTGCCGTACGTAAGTCATTGGCCATCCCCCACTAGTGGTGCAACCATATTAGCAAGTTGTGCCAAGGCTGGGCAACTGTGGTGCCATTTTCAGCATGAATCAGACAACCAGCGGAAAAGGCAGACACGCCTGTTGGCGATCGACTTACTGCAGTGCGCGCTCCAACGCTGCAACGAGCTTGGGGCTTTGCGGGTCCACTTCGCTGGGAAAAGTGGCGACCACCTTCCCGCTGCGGTCCAGCAGGTATTTGTGAAAATTCCATTGCGGCGTGCTGCCCGTGGCCTTGCCCAGTGCTGCGTACAGGGCATTTTTCTGTGCGCCGGATACCGTAGATTTGGAGAACATCGGGAACTTCACGCCGTAGGTGTTGAAGCAAAAGTCGGCAATGTCTTTGGACGAACCTGGCTCCTGCTGGCCAAAGTCGTTGGAGGGAAAACCCAGCACCACCAGCCCCCGTTTTTCGTACTTGGCATACAGGGCCTCCAGGCCTTGGTACTGGCTGGTAAACCCGCAGTAGCTGGCGGTATTGACCACCAGCACCACCTTGCCGGCGTACTGGCACAAGTTCTGCGGACTGTCGTCCTGCAAGCGAGGGAACTGGTGCTGTAGCAAGGCCGGACAAGCGGGTGCCGCTTTTGGTGCGCCCTGTGCCAGGGCCGCGACCGGCACCATGGACAGACTGGCCATGAGAAATCCACAGAAAACAATCAGATGTCGCATGCGCATGTGGCGTCCCTCACCGTAGTTGTGCCCGCAATCCAGCGTTCTCATGTTCCAGTGCTTCCAGCGCCTGCTCTGCAATGCCCAGCTGCAGCAGCGCGGCCTGCAGCTCGTCGCCCAGGCGGGTGAGCTCGGCTGAAAGCTGGTCTGCCACGACGGTCACACGCTCGCGCGTGCCATCGCGGGTTTGGGCGAGCGTGGCAGTCACCGCCTCCAGCCAAGCCAGGACCTGCACCCGGGTAGTGTCTTTGTGCAGCGGCGTTTGCAGCGTGGCCTTTTTGACATCGGCACGCCGGCAGAGTTCGGACTGCGTGACGCGGCCGTGGTTGAACGGGTAGACGCCCTGGTTTTTCCCAATGTCTAAAGTGATGTCCGCCATGGCCTTGCGCAGGCGATCCAGCGCGGCATCGGTGCGGGCATTGCCGGGGCCGGCATGGGGCAAATAATCGAGCGGGTTCATGGCGCCCCAGTGTACCGAGCGCCCTACTTCGCGCCCAGCCCCATGGACCGCGTGATCACCTCTTTCATGATCTCGTTGGTGCCGCCGTAAATGCGCTGCACGCGTGCATCGGCATAGGCGCGGGTGATGGGGTATTCCCACATATAGCCATAGCCACCAAACAACTGCACACACTCGTCCATCACCTTGCACTGCAGGTCGGTAGTCCAGTACTTGGCCATGCTTGCCGTGGCCGTGTCCAGCGTGCCCTGGCAGATCAGCTCGCAACACTTGTCCACAAACACGCGCGCCACCTGCACCTGGGTTTGCAGCTCGGCCAGCGTGAAGCGCGTGTTCTGGAAGCTGGCCACGGGTTGACCAAACACTTTGCGCTCTTTCACATAGTCCACCGTCCAGTCAATGGCGGCCTGCGATGCTGCGACCGCGCCAATGGCGATCTGCAGCCGCTCCCAGGGCAGCTGCTCCATCAGGCAGATGAAGCCCTTGTTTTCATACGCTTTGCCGCCCAGCAGGTTGTTGGCCGGCACGCGCACGTTGTCAAAGAACAGCTCCGACGTGTCCTGCGCCTTCATGCCCAGCTTTTTGAGCCGCTGGCCCACGCTGAAGCCCGGCATGCCGCGCTCCACCAGGAGCAGGCTGGTGCCCTTGCCGCCTGCGGCCGGGTTGGTCTTGGCGACTACCACCACGAGGTCCGCATGCCAGCCGTTGGTGATAAAGGTCTTGCTGCCGTTGAGCAGGTAGCTGCCATCGGCCTGCTGGAGGGCGGTGGCCTTGATGCCCTGCAGGTCCGAGCCCGCAGCGGGCTCGCTCATGGCAATGGCGCCCACCATCTCGCCGCTGGCCAGCTTGGGCAGGTATTTGGCCTTTTGCTCGGCCGTGCCGTAGTGCAGGATGTACGGCGCCACGATCTCGCTGTGCAGCCCAAAGCCTATGCCGGTGAAGCCGCCGCGCGCCAGCTCCTCCATCTGGATCACCGAGTACAGCTTGTCGGCCTCCGAGCCGCCATATTCCTCGGGCATGGTCATGCACAGGTAGCCGTTTTCGCCGGCCTTGTTCCACACGGCGCGGTCCACATAGCCCTGCTCTTCCCATTCGGCGTGAAAGGGCGCAATCTCCTTCTCCATGAAGCGGCGAAAGCTGTCGCGGAAGGACTCGTGGTCGGGGGAAAACAGGGTGCGTTCAATCATGGGGATGCCCTCGGATCTGTGACAATATTTTTACAAAGCATTTGCTTGGTAAAAAGAATATACTGCATTCCAGCCGATGAGGGCAGGCCCCGCCCTGCGCAAATAACCCGAGGAGACACCCCATGAGCGAAGCATTTGTGTTTGACGCCATCCGCACCCCGCGCGGCAAGGGCAAGAAAGACGGCAGCCTGCACGAGGTCAAGCCGGTCACCCTGCTGGCTGGCCTGCTCACTGACCTGCAGCAGCGCCACAAGTTCGACACCGCGCGCGTGGATGACGTGGTGATGGGCGTGGTCTCCCCCGTGGGCGACCAGGGCTCCGTCATCCCCAAGGTGGCCGCGCTCAAGGCGGGCTGGGACTTTCAGGCGGCGGGCGTGCAGATCAATCGCTTCTGCGCCTCCGGCCTGGAGGCCGTGAACATGGCGGCGCAAAAAGTGCGCTCGGGCTGGGAAGACCTGGTCGTGGCTGGCGGCGTGGAGAGCATGAGCCGCGTGCCGATTGGCTCCGACGGCGGCGCCTGGGCCATGGACCCCGAGACCAATTCGCAAACCCTGTTTGTGCCGCAAGGCATTGGCGCCGACCTGATCGCCACGCTGGAAGGCTTCACCCGCGCCGATGTGGATGCCTATGCGCTCGAATCACAACGCCGCGCCACCAAGGCACAAGCGGCAGGCTACTTTGACCAGTCGGTGCTGCCCGTAAAGGACGCACTGGGCCAGACCATTCTGGCGCGCGACGAATTCATCAAGCCCGGCACCACACTGGAAGGCCTGGCCGGGCTCAAGCCCGCATTTGCGGACATGGGCGGCATGGGATTTGACGCCGTGGCGCTCACGCGCTACCCGCAGGTGGAGCGCATCCACCATGTGCACCACGCGGGCAACTCGTCGGGCATCGTGGACGGCGCCGCCGCCGTGCTGGTGGGCAACGAGGCTGCGGCCAAGGCCCACAACCTGACACCACGCGCACGCATTGTGGCCACGGCACTCAGCGGTGCCGACCCCACCATCATGCTCACCGGCCCCATGCCCGCCACGCGTAAGGCGCTGGCCAAGGCGGGCCTGACCGTGGACGACATTGACCTCTTTGAAGTGAACGAGGCCTTTGCCGCCGTGGTGATGCGCTTCATGAAGGAGATGAAGGTGCCGCACGACAAGGTGAACGTGAACGGCGGCGCCATCGCCATGGGCCACCCGCTGGGTGCCACGGGCGCCATGATTCTGGGCACGCTGATCGACGAGCTGCACCGCCGCAAGCTGCGCTATGGCCTGGCCACGCTGTGTGTGGGCGGTGGCATGGGCATTGCCACCATTGTCGAGCGACTTTGAGGCATTTTAAGCCTCTAGCCCCCGTATTCATTGCGCGAACAGCTCCTTATTTCATAGCAGGCATCCTCCATGAAAACCATCCAATATTCGCTGGCCCACGGCATTGCCACCATCACCTTCGACGAACCGGACTCCCCCGTCAACACCATGTGCCTGCAGTGGCAGGAAGACATGGACGCCGTGGCCGCCCGCGTGCTGCAGGACAAGGACAGCATCACCGGCATCCTGCTGGCGTCCGCCAAGACCACCTTTTTTGCCGGCGCCGACCTCAAGGCCGCCATGCGCCTGACGCCAGCGGATGCACCGCGCATCTTTGAAGAGATCGAGCGCGTCAAGAAGAACTTCCGCACCATCGAGACCTTGGGCAAACCCGTGGTCAGCCTGCTCAACGGCACGGCGCTGGGCGGCGGCTGGGAGGTGGCACTGGTGGGCCACTACCGCATTGCCGTGGACGACAAGAAAACCCAGTTTGGCCTGCCCGAGGTGACGCTGGGCCTGCTGCCCGGCGCCAGCGGCGTGACCAAGATGACGCGCCACCTGGGCCTGATGGGCGCACAGCCCTACCTGGTGGAGGGCAAGACCTTCAGCCCCGCCGAGGCCAAGGGCCTGGGACTGGTGCACGAGCTGGTGGCGCCCGGCGCCGATGCCGCGGCCGAGATGAAAGCCAAGGCCTTGGCCTGGATTGCCGCCAACCCCAACGCCCAGCACCCCTGGGAGGCCAAGGGCTACAAGGTGCCCGGCGGCCTGCCCTCCTCGCCCGCCGTGGCTGGCATGCTGCCCGTGGTGCCCGCCGTCATCAAGAAGAACACCCGCGGTCTGTACCCCGCACCCGAAGCCATCATCGCCTGCATGGTGGAAGGCCTGCAGGTGGACCTGGAGACCGCGCTGCGCATTGAGAGCCGCTACCTGGCCAAGCTCATGTCCGGCCCACAGGCCAAGGCCATGATCAATACCTTCTTCTTCAACCTCAACGCCATCAAGAGCGGCCAGAGCCGCCCGGCCGGCGTGCCACGCTTCAAGCCCGCCAAGGTGGGCCTGCTGGGCGCCGGCATGATGGGCGCCGGCATTGCCTACAGCCAGGCCAGCAAAGGCATCACCACGGTGCTCAAGGACGTGAGCCAGGAGAAAGCCGACCTGGGCAAGAGCTACAGCGCCAAAATCACCCAAGGCCGCGTGGACAAGGGCCGCATGAAACCCGAGGCGCAGCAGGCCATCCTCGACCTGATCCAGCCCACCGGCAGCGCGGCAGACCTGCAGGGCTGCGACCTCATCATCGAAGCCGTGTTTGAGAACCGCGAGCTGAAGGCCCGCGTGACGCAGGAGGCCGAGCCGCTGCTCGCGCCCGGCGGCTTCTTCGCCTCCAACACCTCCACCCTGCCCATCACCGGTTTGGCCACGGCCAGCGCCAAACCCAAGAAGTTCATCGGCATCCACTTTTTCAGCCCCGTGGACAAGATGAAGCTGGTGGAAATCATCAAGGGCAAGCAGACCGACGACGAGACCGTAGCCCGCGCCTATGACTATGTGCAGGCGCTGGGCAAGTTCCCCATCGTGGTGAACGATTCGCGCGGCTTCTTTACCAGCCGCGTGTTTGGCACCTTTGTGATGGAAGGCGCGGCCATGCTGCTTGAGGGCATCCCCGCTGCGGCGATTGAGAACGCTGGCATCCAGTGCGGCATGCCCGTGGGCCCGCTGGCCGTGCTGGACGAAACCGCACTCACGCTGAGCCTGCATGTGATGGAGCAGACCAAGAAGGACTTGGAGGCCGAAGGCAAGACCTACACACCCACACCGGGCGAGCGGGTGGTGGAAAAAATGGTGCGCCAACATGAGCGCCCCGGCCGTGCGGGCGGTGCGGGCTTCTATGAATACCCCACCGAAAAAGGCGCCAAGAAATTCCTCTGGCCTCAGCTCAAGCCCTTGTTTGAGAAGGCCGATGCGCCCTGGGCCATCACCGACCTCAAAGACCGTCTGCTCTACCGCCAAGCCGTGGAGACCGCGCGCTGCCTGTCGGAAAACGTTCTGACCAGTGTGCACGACGCCAACATCGGCTCCATCTTCGGTATCGGCTTTCCGGCCTGGACCGGTGGCGCGATGCAGTTCATCTATGGCATGGGGGTGGAGGCGTTTGAGGCACGTGCCGCGGAACTGGCCGCGCACTATGGCCCGGGCTTTGCACTGAGCGATGATGTGAAAGCCGCCATCCGCCGCCGCCAACCCCAGTATTGAGACCTACGCCACCATGCTCGCCCGCCTGCTACGCCGCATCCTGTTCACCCAAATGGCGCTGGGCGCGCTGCTGGGCTGGGCCGCATCGCGGTCGTATGGCGGGGCGGTGTGGTTGCTGCTAGGGGCTGTCGCCCTGCCCTGCGCCACGCTGGTGCTAGTGAACCTGGTATCGGCCCTCAAGTCCCGCGCGGCGGGCGAACCTGCCGCGCACTGGTGGCGTGCCTGGCTGGGCGAGACGGTGGCCGAATTCCAGACCTTTGTGCTGCGCCAACCCTGGACCCTGCACGCCCCCACCGTGCTGCCCGCCACGGGCGGCACCCCCCAATTGCCCGTGGTGCTGGTGCATGGCTACCTGTGCAACCACCGGCTGTGGGACCCGGTGGCCACGCAGCTGCGCGCCCAGGGCCATGCGGTGCTGGCGGTGAACCTGGAGCCGGTCTTCACTTCTATCGACAATTACGCCCCCATCGTGGACGCCGCGGTGCAGGCCCTGCGCCAGCATGCGGGCACGGCCCAGGTGCTGCTGGTGGGCCACAGCATGGGCGGCCTGGCCATTCGCGCGTGGATGCGCGCACACGGCACCACCCAGGTGGCGCGCGCCATCACGCTGGGCACGCCGCATGCGGGCACGCAGATCGATGCGCACCCGCGCACCCCCAACGGCCGGCAGATGGACTTGAACAGTGCCTGGCTGCAAGAACTGGCCGCCTCCGAGTCCGCAGAGCAACGCAGCCTGCTGCGCATTGCCCTGACCCCGCAAGACAACATCGTATACCCCCAGCGCGCCCAAACCCTGGCCGGCATCACGCCCACCGTGTTTGACGGCGTGGGCCACGTGCAGCTGTGCACCGATGCCACCGTGATCCAATGGCTGCTGACCCAGCTGCACGGCCTGCACCCTTCTTCTCCCGGAGCCTCCCCATGACCGACCTCGTGGTTCGCAAACTGCTGATTGACCTGAACACGCCCTTTGCCGTGCGCTGGAATGGGGGCGACGCATTTCGTTCGGCCTTCTTCAACGCGCTGTCCATGAGCTTTCCGATTGGCGAGCAGTACTTCATGGACTCAGTGCGCGCCGGGCTCAAGACCCTGCCCGAGGACCAACGCCAGCGCTTTGCCGCCGAGGTGCAAGGTTTTGTGGGCCAAGAGGCCACGCACCGCCGCATCCACGCGCTGTTCAACGGGCATCTGGAACAGCAGGGCTTTGACAACGCGCTGGAACGTCGGGCCGCCAGGCGCTTGCAAGCCAATGCCCACCGCGATGTGCGCATCCACGTCGCCGCCACCGCGGCCACCGAACACCTGACCGCCATCTTTGCCGACTGGATGCTGGCCCACCCCGAGGCGCTGGAAGGCAGCGAAGACCGCCTGAAAACCCTGTGGCTGTGGCACAGCGCCGAAGAGTCGGAGCACTGCAGCACCGCGTTTGATGTGTACCAGGCCATAGGCGGCAACCACGAATGGCGCCTGCGCCTGTTCCGTTACATCACACTCACCTTTTTTGCCGATGTGACGCGCCAGACCCTTCGCAACCTGTGGCACGACGGCGCGCTATTCCGATGGAGCACCTGGCGCAGCGCGAGCCAGTTCCTGTTTGGCAAGGCAGGCATCATCTCCAGCAACCGGGCGCTGTGGCGCGCCTACCTGCGCGAAGATTTCCATCCCCGCCAGCAGGACACCACGCGATCGCTGCAGTGGCTGCGCGACAATAGGGCGCAATTCACCGTGGTGGGGCAACCCGCCTAAGCCCCGATCCCCTGCATGCCACCCAGCACCCCACTCTCTCCCCGCCCCGGCCCCCGTTCCAAGACCGAATTGTTTGTTGCCTTCTCGCTGCTCGCCCTGCAGGGCTTTGGCGGCGTGCTGGCCGTGGTGCAGCGCGAGTTGGTGGACAAGAAGCAGTGGCTTACGCCTGAAGAGTTTGTCGAAGATTGGGCGGTCGCCCAGATCCTGCCCGGCCCCAACGTGGTGAATCTCTCGCTCATGCTGGGCGACCGCTACTTTGGCTGGCGCGGTGCGCTGGTCGGCGTGGCGGGCATGCTGCTCTTTCCGCTAGTCATCGTGCTGCTGATGGCGGCCGCATTTGCTGGCGTGGCCGACAACCCGCAGGCCCAGGGCGCGCTGCGCGGCATGGGTGCGGTGGCCGCTGGGCTGATCGGAGCGGCTGGCCTGCGCCTGGTCACGGCGCTCAAAACCAATGTCATGGGCATGGCGGCCTGCGTGGCTGCGCTGGTCGCCACCTTTGTGGCGGTTGCCTTCTTGCGCGTGCCGCTGGCCTGGGTGCTGCTGGGCATTGGCGGCCTGTGCTGCAGCTGGGCTTATGTGTGCCTGGGCCGGGCCGTGAAGCTGGCCGCGAAGAAGGATGCTCCATGATCACCCTGCACGCGGCCGATTGGCTGAACCTGTTTCTGCACTTCGCCTCGCTGTCCATCCTTGCCGTGGGGGGTGCCATCACCACGGCGCCCGACATGCAGCGCTTTCTGGTGGTGGAGCAAGGCTGGCTCAGTGATGAGCAGTTCACCTCCAGCATCGCACTGGCCCAAGCGGCGCCCGGGCCCAACATCCTGTTTGTGCCCCTGCTGGGCTGGAACCTGGGGCTCAATGCCGCCGGTGGCCTGGCCGCCGGCTGGGTGGGCCTGGCCTGCGCGTTGGCCGGTGTCTGCATCACGCTCTTCGGCATCATGCTGCCTAGCTCCATCCTCACCTTCACCGCGTCGCGCTGGGGTCATCGCAACCGCGGGATGCGCGCCGTGCGCGCCTTCAAGCAGGGCATGGCCCCCATCGTGATTGCGCTGCTGGTGGCCACCGGTTGGCTGCTGGCCGCCAACCACAAGGCCGAAGACCACCACCTCACCCTCTGGGCCGTCACCGCCGTCACCACCGTGGTGATCTGGAAGACCCGCATCCACATTTTGTGGCTGCTGGGCGCGGGGGCGGTTGCGGGATGGGTGGGGTGGGTTTAGCGGCTAGGCCAGTGCTACCGCATCAGCACCTGCCGGTAGCTGCATTGGCGCGGCCGTATCGGTCACCGCGCGCCACACCGCTTCTGCAACGTCCTCTGAATAAGTGACCGGTGTGGCCGTGTCGCGCACGGCCGCAAACACTTGTTGCGTGAAGTCGGCATACGCCTCATGCATGCTGCCCTCCATGCGGGGGCGGGCGTTAGCACCAAAGCTGGTACTGGGCGCTCTACCCGGCAGCACCAGGCGCACACGCACACCGAAGGGCTCCAACTCCAGCGCCAATGACTCCGTGAACGCATTGACTGCGGCTTTGCTGGCGGTGTAAACCGACAGCAGTGGCAGTGGTTTGAGCGTCACACTGGAAGTCACGTTCACCACGACGCCAGCACGCCGCTGGCGGAACTGAGGCAGCACCGCCTGGGTCATGGCGATGGTTCCCAGCGTGTTGGTCTCAAAGATCTCCCGCGCATGGGCCAGCGCTATGCCTTCCAGCGGAGCCAGCAGGCCCACACCAGCGTTGTTGACCAGCGCATCAATGGGGCCGGCATCTTCCACACAGCGGCGGATACTGTCCGGGTCGGTCACATCCAGCGCCAGCACGCGCAGGCGATCTGAAGCTGGCAGCAGATCCTTGCGCGGCGTGCGCATGGTGGCAACCACGCGCCAGCCTTTGTCGAGGAAGAACCGGGCGGTCTCCAGGCCAAAGCCCGACGAGCAACCGGTGATAAGAACAGTGGAAATGGCAGACATCAAAAAACTCCTTGGGTGGGTGGTGTCCGTACGATACGTGCCATGATCCGGACTTACTATATTTAAATGTCCATTTTTTTGTTGAGATGATCCAATATGGTTGATCCGCTGGCCGAAGTCGTTTCGCTCCTGCAGCCGGGCGCACCGTTTTCCAAGATCGTGGTGGCGTCTGCACCCTGGGCGGTGCGCCGCACCGAGATGGGCCGCCCGTTTTACTTTGTGGTGCTGGAGGGCAGCTGCCACCTGACGATCGATGGCCCGGCGCAAAGCGACACGATCACGCTGAACGCGGGGGACTTTGCGCTGATCCCGGCAGCGCGCAGCTTTGCGACGTCCAGCATCGACCGGCTGCCACCTCTTGCGGACGAAGCTGTCACCACAGCCATCGTCCCCATGCCCGGTGGCGCGCGCGTGGGCAACCCGGACGGCGCAGTAGACGTGCGCATGCTGGTAGGCAACTGCGTGCTGGGATCGCCGGACGCCGAGCTGCTGGTGCCGCTGTTGCCGCAGTGGGTGCATGTGCGGGGCGAGCCTCGGCTGTCCACGCTGGTGCAGTTGTTGGGCGACGAATCGCGCACAGACCGGCCTGCGCGTGACATCGTGATGGCACGCCTGCTGGAGGTGTTGCTGATCGAAGCGTTGCGGTCCACCGCCAGCACAGCGGCATCGCCGGGCCTGGTGCGCGGCTTGGCCGACGCCAAACTGGCATTGGCGCTGCGCCGCATGCACGAGCGCCCAGCGGCTCCCTGGAACATTGAGCAACTGGCGCGCGAAGCTGCCATGTCGCGCTCCGCCTTCTTCGACCGCTTCAGCCGTGCCGTCGGCGTCACGCCTATGGAATACCTGCAGGCCTGGCGCATGGCGCTGGCCAAACAACTGCTACGCCAACGCGAACTGGCGATCGCCGATATTGCCGAGCGCGTGGGCTACAGCTCGGTCAGCGCCTTTGGCGTGGCCTTCACGCGCCATGTGGGTATGCCTCCTGGGCGGTATGCCAGAAGCGGGGTAGAAGAAATGCAGAACTAAGCCGCCAACCGTGCACTGCCGCACACAGAGGCCGGCCATCGAGGACTAAACTGCTATCGCCACTATTTCTGCAGGAGAACCAAGATGGTCAGCAAAAACACAATTTGCATCTGGTACGACGGCGGCGCCCAAGAAGCCGCCAAGTTTTACGCCGAGACCTTCCCCGACAGCGCGGTAAGCGCGGTGCACCATGCGCCCGGCGACTACCCCAATGGCAAGGAGGGCAATGTGCTGACGGTGGAGTTTTCGGTAATGGGCATCCCCTGCCTGGGACTGAACGGTGGCCCCATCTTCAAACACAGCGAGGCTTTCTCCTTCCAAATCGCAACCGACGACCAGGCCGAGACAGATCGCCTGTGGAATGCGATTGTCAGCAACGGCGGCCAGGAAAGCCAGTGTGGATGGTGCAAGGACAAATGGGGGTTGTCGTGGCAGATCACACCGCGCATCCTGATGGCCGCCATCGCAAACCCGGACCCTGCGGTCGCCAAGCGCGCGTTCACGGCCATGATGCAGATGAAGAAGATCGACATCGCCGCCATCGAATCCGCCATGCGCGGCTGAGGTAGCCGCTCCGCGCGGATTCAGCGGCGCAGGATCATCAGATCGACGTCAGGCCACCGTCCACCGTGTGCGCATGGCCGGTTACAAAGCTGGCTGCGTCCGAACTCAACCACAGCACCGCTGCGGCAACCTCATCCACCTCACCGATGCGACCGATGGGATGCGCGCCCGCTACCGTCCCTGCCAGCTTGGGGTCTGCCTGCACCGCACGCTCAAACATCACCGTGCGGATAACACCGGGGCACACAGCGTTCACACGGATGCCCTTGCGCCCGTACTCCACAGCGGCAGATTTGGTGAGGCCGATGACGGCGTGCTTGCTGGCGCAGTAGGCGGACATCTTGGGCGCACCGATCAAGCCTGCCACCGACGCGGTGTTCACAATGGCGCCGCAGCCCTGGGCCAGCATCTGGGCAATCTGGTACTTCATGCAGAGCCAAACACCCTTGACATTGACACCCATGATGCGGTCAAAGGTGGCTTCTTCGCAGTCGGCCAAGCGCATGTGCTCTTCTTCAATGCCGGCGTTGTTGAACGCACAATCCAGTCGCCCAAAATGGGCTACTACCTGTGCCACCATGGCTTGCACCTGCGCGGCGTGCACCACATCAGCCTGAATGAAAATGGCCTCTTGACCCAAGGCCAGCACCTGCGCCGCGGTATCTTGTCCCGCCTGCACGTCCCGGTCTGTCACGGCGACTTTGGCCCCTGCGCGGGCAAAGGCCAACGCACTGGCTCTGCCAATGCCACCACCACCGCCGGTGACCAGCACCACCTTGTCGTCAAAACGCATGTTCATCATCCCCTCCTGCAGAAAAGAGGCTGATCTTAGGTGCGCGCCGCGGCGGTGCGGCCTGTTTGCGTAACCCGGGCGACAGTGGGGCGTGCTTAGCGCGGGTTCTCGAAAAAGATGTAGTTCGACCCGTAGTCGCTGATCTCGAAATACACCTTCTTCTCGCCGGGGTCGGCCTGCATGTTCAGGTTTTCGTCCAGCACGCCGTAGCCAAAGCGGTAGCTGCGCGGCTTGCCGTCTTCGGTGCCCATGGCGGTGCTGAGTTTGTCGATCTTCAGAAAGCGGCGCACCAGCTTGTCGCCGGCGTAGAACTCCAGCACGCCGTTGGTGCCGGTCCAGTTCTGGATGTCGCGGCTGATCTTGTTTTGCTGCTCCTGGGTGCAGGCCATCAAGAGAAAAGCGGCTATAGCCCCCGTCAATATTGCGCGAGCAGCTCCTGATTTCGTAGCAAACATCGTCACTCCCTGCATTTCGAATTACTTGGCGGCCGTGGTGCGCTGGCGCAGCGCCTCGTACAGGCACACACCGCTGGCCACCGACACGTTCAGGCTTTCCACCGCACCCTGCATGGGGATGCTGACGAGCTGGTCGCAGGTCTTGGCGGTGAGCTGGCGCATGCCGTCGCCTTCGGCGCCCAGCACCAGGGCCACGGGACCTTTCAGGTCGGCCTGGTACAGGTTGCTGGTGGCCTGGTCGCTGGTGCCGATGATCCAGATGTTGCGTTCCTTCAGCTCATTGAGCGTGCGCGCTAGGTTGGTCACCATGAAGTAGGGCACGGTCTCGGCCGCCCCGCTGGCCACCTTGGCCACGGTGGCGTTGATGCCGGCGGCGTGGTCCTTGGGGGCGATCACACAATGCGCGCCCGCACCATCGGCCACACGCAGGCAGGCGCCCAGGTTGTGCGGGTCGGTCACGCCGTCCAGCACCAGGATCAGCGGGTTGGTGCGCTGGTCTGCAGGCAGCTCGGCGTTGGCGGCTTCCAGGTTTTCCAGCAGCTCGTCCAGGGAATGGACCTGCTTGATCTCCTGCACACGGGCAGCCACGCCCTGGTGGCCGTGGCTGCCCGCAATCTTGGCCAGGCGCATGCCGTCGGCCTCGACCACGCGGATGCCGGCTTCGGCCACCTTTTCCAGAAACTGGCGCATGCGCGCGTCGCGGCGCGTGGGCTCGTAAAAGATTTCGATGATGGATTTGGGGGCGGTCTTCAGGCGCACGCCCACGGCGTGAAAGCCGAATAGCACTTTGGGAGATGACATGCCCCGATTATCGGGCCTTCGCCTTCAGCACCCAGCCCAGCGACAGCACATAGCGGCTGCCACCCACCACCCGGGTCACGCTGTGCTCGCAGGCATCGGGGCGGAACAGCTTGATGCGGCGGCTGGCGTAAATGGGCGTGGCGCAGACAAACTCACCGCCCAAGCGCGGCGACTTGAGCACGATGTTGAGCCGGTAGTGGCGCCCGGCCTGCACGGGGTCGGTGTGCGGCGGGATCTCAGAGCCCTCGGGGTAGCGGATCAGGTAGCTGTCAAACGGCAGCGGCCAGCGCGCGGTGAGCAGCAGCATCTTGTCGTAGCCCGTGCCCTGGCGGCCGCGCTGCCAGCGGAAGGCGGTCCGACAGTAGGCAAAGAAACGAGTAAACAACATGCTCTTAAATCATCCGATGAATCTGTTTAGGATGCAGCAGGAAAAAAACTTATTCATCCTCACCATGCAACTTCGATTCCAAACTTTCGTGCTAAGCCGCTTTTTACTCGCATTCGCCATCGGAATATTTACGGCGGACCCAAGTCAGAGCCAATCGCAAGGCCCCAAAACAGAGGCTGCCTTCAAAAAATACATGCAATCGCTTGTCGGTTCCAAGATAGAGGACCTTGTTACCAAGTGGGGCGAACCTTTGAACATCGAAGATGGCAACCAACCAGGTTTCAAACGGTACCGCTTCCAACGTGAACCCAAAGAAATAGAAATTGCAGAAGAAAAACTAATCCTATGGTGCGAGATTACGCTGCAGGCATCCGCTGACGGAAAAATCAAAGCTTTCAGTTATTTGGGCCCGACGTGTGTTGCGGCGGATCAGGATCCCAACGCCTACGGCGGTCCGATTGCCCAAATTCGTGGCGTTGGGAAAATGGAAAATGCAAAAACCATTTTGTGGTTTAACTTCAGCGAGATTTACGGAGCGCCGCGACTTCCCTCTCAATGCCAAGGTGAAGCATTCAGACGTGGAGATGCAGTCCCGGCACGTTGCGTCGGCGACCAAATACCCGCAGTTGTCATGAAGATCAAACTTCAGCTGTATCGCAACTCAGTGGATGCCAAACCAGATGCCAGGGAAAACGTCCTGGCAGAAGGCGTTGTCGATTTTTCTCCAGAAGCGAATGGCATCTATGAGATTGCAGGAGAAGTTACCCCAGAGTACTCCGCGGTCTGGGTCCGGAACCTGAAAAACGAACAGCCCGCTACCGCGAAAGTCATCAAAAAAGTTAATTGATCAATTGCTTGTCAGTGATGCCGAGTGCCCGCACCGCCAACTGCCGTGCCAGCGCTTGGCCAGGCCCCACTGCAATCGGCAACCCTTCCAGCGCGCCGTCGATCAGCAGGTTGCTCAGACCGTGGGCCAGGCTCCAGCCGGTCAGCGCCAGCTCTGGGCCACGCTGGGGGTCGTGGGCGCAGGCGGCGGCCAGCACCACGCCAAAGGCGCGTTCGGCCGCGACTTTGAACGCGGGGTAGTCCTGCTTGCGCGCCAGCAGCGGGCCAAACATGAGGCGGAACTGGGCCGGCCGCGCCACGGCGCAGGCCACATAGGCGTCATTGATCTTCAGCATGCGCTCAGCCGTGTCCGACTCGGCAGCGGCTTGTTCCAGCGCCTGGGCCAGCAGGCCGAACGCACGCTCGGCCACGGCGGCCAGCAGGTCGTTCAGGCTGGCGAAATGGTGGTACGGCGCGGCGTGTGAAACGCCCGCGGCCTTGGCCACATCGCGCAGCGTGAGGCCCTGGGCCCCGCGCTCGGCCAGAACCGCATCAGCCGCGGCCAGCAGGGTTTCACGCAGATTGCCATGGTGGTAGGGCTTGGGCGGTGGCTTGGGGGTGCGTTTTGCAGAGAGCATGGCGCTATCTTGACATGCGAAAGATAAGGGTGCAATATGTAGCCAATCTTTCTCTTGTAAAGATAACCCATCTACCGATGTTTTCGAAGGAACCGCCATGCCACTCGCCGCCCTGCTCTTCGCCTCCAGCGCCACCGTGGTGGGGCTGCTAGGTAGCATCCACCTGCTCTACACCTTCCACGGCAGCAAGCTGCATCCGCACGATGCGGCCACCACCCTGGCCATGCAGGCCACGCACCCGGTGCTGACGCGCGAGACCACAGTGTGGCGGGCGGTGAAGGGCTTTAACGCCAGCCACAGCCTGGGTGCCATGCTGTTTGGGCTGGTGTTTGGTTTCCTGGCCACGCAACACACGGTGCTGTTACAGCAGTCGGTGTTTTTGCTGGCGCTGGGCATGGGCACGCTGCTGGCCTACCTGGCGCTGGCGCGACGCTACTGGTTCAGCATTCCGCGGCGCGGCATCGCGCTGGCCTGCGTGCTGTTTGCGGCCGGCCTGCTGGCCACATGGGTGCAGGTGCAACCATGAGCCTGCGCCAACTGCAAATCACCACCGCCCTGTTGGGTGCGGTGCCAGTGGCCACCGGCCTGGTCACCATGCTGGGGCTGAGCGACCCGCTGTACGCCGCGCTGGCCCTGCCGCGCGATGCAACGCTGGACAGCAATATGCGTTTTCTGGGCGGCGTATGGCTGGGTCTGGGCCTGAGCGTGTGGTGGCTGGTGCCGCGCATTGCCACCGAGACGGCGCTATTCCGCGCGGTGTGGCTGATGATTTTTCTGGGCGGCGTGGGCCGGCTGGCATCGCTGCTATTGGTAGGACTGCCGCTGCTGCCGTTTGTGGGCTTTACCGTTCTGGAGATCGTGGGCGCGCCGTTATTTGTCTGGTGGCAGCGCAAGCATGCTACCAATTAGATAGCTGCTCGCGCATACTCCACGGGGGCTAGCGGCCTATTTTTTCTATAAACAGCTACTCCGGCACATAGACAATACCGCCATCCTTCATGCGGTAGGCGGTGCCCGCCTTGGCGCCCTCGCCCTGGCCGATTTGGCCGCTGGACTTGTAACGCTCGATCTTCTCGCCCTTTTTCACCATCATTTCCATGGTGGGCTTGCCGGCGTCGGTGATCACGGTCACGTCTTGCTTGCTGAAGGCATTGAGCATGGGGTTTTGCGCCACGGTGATCAGTAGCGCGGCGATGATGACCAGGAAGATGTCGATGATGTTGACCACCGACAGGATGGGGTCGTCGTTCTCGGGTTCGTGCAACAGCTTCAAACTCATGCTGCTTTCCTCTTCTGCAGGGTTACCAACTCTTCGGCCAGCCAGCGGCGGCGCACGTTGGCCACCCAGTAGGTGATGCTGGCGGCAATCAGCGCCAGGATCACCGCAGAAAACGCCACCGTCAGGCTGCCCGACACCTGGGCCAGGTTGCCGTCTGACAGCGACTTGAGCGCGGGGCCCATGGGAATCATGGTGCCCACCAGACCTAGCATGGGCGCAATGCGGCTGGCCAGGCGTTCGGGTTCCAGCAGCTTGTGGGCAAACAGGTCCAGTTCGTCTTCCGTGGCGCCAGGGTTCTTTTCCACATGGCGCAGCAGCGGAAAACCGCCCGAGGTGCCCGCGTTGCGGCGCTGCAGCGCCTGCACGGTGAACGAGCCCAGCACATACAGTGCGTAGACAAACAACAGGGCCACCAGGCTCAGCACGGGCAGCAAAAACAGCTGCCCTACCTGGTACATAAAAATTTCAATCATCGAGCTTTGGCTCATGGGGTGTCCTTAAGGCTTGGTATTGGGGGATGGGGTTAAAGGAGTAGCAGGAGCCGCCAGACCCGGCAATGGCGCAGCGCAGGGGTCGGGGCGCTCTTCGCCTGCAACGGTGAACCACAGCAGGTCAAAGCCTGCCTGGTCGTAGTCGGTGGGCTGGGGCTTGTGGTCGTTGGCCTCTACCAGTGCAATGGCCAGGGCTCGGCTGGGCTCTGCCAGGTAACGCGGCACGGCGCGGTCGGAGCGTACATGGCCCGCACCGGCCACCAGCACCACCGAGCCGGGCACAGCGTCCAGCGCCTGGGCCATGCGCGCATCGCGGGCACGCTGCGCGGCCACGATGCCGTTCAGCCGCGCAGGCTCGGGCCGCTGACCGCAGTGGCCTTGCACCACATCGTCTTCCAGCGCGGCCAGCTGCGCTGCGCCGGGCACGGGTAGCGCAGGAACCACCTGCCCCAGGGCAATGGGTCGTGCCTCGGCACGCGACAGGTTGGCGGCCAGCAGCAGCCACTGCTGCTCGGCGGCAAAGGTAATCAGCGCTTTGTACTGGGGCCAGCGCCAGCCCTTGCGGTTGAGCTGTCCCGCATCGGCCAGGCCTTCTGCGTCCGCCAGACCCATGGCCTGGGCTTGGGTTAGCGCAGCCTGGTGCTCAGAGTCCAATTGCTCCATGGCCAAGGCCGGCTTGCGACCCAGTGCAGCCAGGCCCTTGAGCACATCCAATTGGCGTGCATGGTGGGCTTCGCTGTCATGCTTTTCGCCCAGCAGTACGTAGCGTGCGGCGGCGGCGCGCTGGTAGAGCGCGTCTTCGGTGATGAACTGGCCGGCCTGGGTGTCCCAGATGCGCCCGGGTAAAGGCTGGGGTGTTTGCGCGTAAACAAGGCTGCACGCCCCCAGGCTGAGACCCAGGCACAGCCGTACGCAGCCCACTGCGTAGCGGTGGGTCATGCTTTTCTCCATTGCCGCCAGGCGCCAACCGCTGGCGTCATCACCAGCAGCCCCATGGCCAGCAACAGCATCGCGCTGAGTGCCTGCACCACGGGTTCGGCCACTTTCTCCAGCTTCATGCCTTCGATCAGCGGTGGGGGCGCAGGCCCCTTGGGTGTGTCGGCCGCCGGCGCTGGCTGTGCAGCGGCAGCCTGGCGGGCTGCAGGAGGCGCAGCCGCCTGCGTCACTGCGCCGTCCACGGGCTGGCTCAGGCCGTAGCCGGAAAGGCCCACAAACGCCTGGAAGGTCTGGTTGTTGCTGCGCACGTCGAAGCGTTTGGCCAGGTCCTTGTAGCGGTCCTTCAGTTCGTCCACCGTGGCGGCGTCGGCCTGCCAGTAGCCCTGGCGCGCCATCTCCAGCATGCGCTCCATCATCTGCGCCAGTGCGTGGGGATTTTCGCGCTCCATCCACTGGCGAATACCGAGCTGGTGCTTGTCGCGCACATACACATCAGCAAACGCCTGCCACTGGTCATCGCGCACGATCTCGCGCGCCACCGTGGTCCAACCGGTGAAGTTGTTGATGCCGTCCAACGCCTCCAGCGTGCCCGCGTAGCCCTCTTTCATCAGGCCCTGGATGTAGCCGGGGTGGAAGTTGCGCGTGGCCAGCTCTTTGGCCAGAAAGGCGCCGGCTTCTTCGGCCTTGCCCGAGCCCGCGCCACGCAGGTTGGAGATGAACAGCTCGGGCGCCTTGCCATCCAGGTAGCGTACTGCGGTGGCGATGCCGCCCAGGTACTGGAAGGGATCGTCGGTGGTGAGCATGCCGTAGAGGTTGGACGCCCGCGCCAGCACCGCAGCCTGCGTGCCCTTGAGGTGCGAGGCATACAGGTTCAGGCTCGCACCACCGCTGCTGCCACCGGCCTCACGCGCCAGGTCGGCACCGCTCTTACCCCAATCGGCCTCATCCGGGCCGTAGGCAAACTGCATCTTGCGCAGGTAGAGCTCGGCCATCTTGCGGTCGCCCTCCTCCTTGGTTTTCCAGGTGTCGGTGGCCAGAGCCGCGTCGTCCAGGCCCGTGCCGTAGTTGCCCGATGCCGCGGAGAACACGCGCGTCTCACCCGCGCGCTGCGCCGCATCCGCGCGCCAACCCTGGGCCACCAGCTGGCGGGCCACGGTGCGGGTGTTGGTTGCCACGGCGTTGTCGGCTTCGTCGATGGCCTGCGCGGCCAGCTGGGCGGCGCGGGTCAGCTGCTTCATCACATTGGGGAAGTGGTCGCGGTACAAGCCGGTGGCCGACAGCACTACGTCAATGCGTGGACGGCCCAGCTCCTTCCGTGGCACCAGTTTCACGTCAGTGACGCGGCCACCTGCGTCCCACACGGGTTCAACGCCCATGGCCCACAGGGCCTGGGCTTCAAGCATGCCCTGGTGCCGCATGGTCTCTACCGACCACAGCGTGAAAGTGAACTTGGAAGGCGTCACACCCGTCTTTTGCTTGTGCGCGGCCACGAGCTTGTCCAGCGCCTCCTTACCCGCCGTCCACGCGGCCTTGGTGGGCACACGGGAGGGGTCAAAGCCATACAGATTGCGCCCGGTAGGCAGGCTGTCAGGGTTCTTGATGGGGTCGCCCCCGTAAGAGGTGTGGATGTAGCGGCCGCTCAGCGCAGCAAGCAGGCCCGCGTTTTCGCCTTCGGCCTGCAAGTCCCCATACCAGCGGCGGGCTTGCTCCACCATGGTTTTTAGCTTGGGCGGCAGGCCATCGGTGGGCTGGCCCTGCACCACGTGCTTGACCAACAGCTTGTAGGGGCCCGTCTGCGTCATCTTGGCGTAGTCGGCAATGATGGCTTCATCCGCCTCCAGGTCGTTGCCATCGATGAAGGTGGCGGTAGCCTCCCAGAACGGCATGCCCAGCATCATCAGCACGGTGTAGAGGCGGCCCTGCTCGTCCGAACCCTTGCCAAACGTATGCAGGCCAAGCGGTTGCACGCTCTGCGCAAGCTCATGCAGGTGGTTGTGCAATTCGTCGATGAAGGCCGGGAATTCGCGCTCCATGCGCGCGGTGGTCCAGCCCATATCACGGTCTATGTGCTCCTTCAGCACCGTGGCGGCAATTTGCGCATGCAGTTTTTCTTTCACCGCACCCGTGTCCTGGGCCAGCCAGGCGTGCAGGTCATCGTGGAGCTTGGTCAGCACATCGTGCAGGCCCGCAGGCGCAAACGGGGGAGTTTGGTGGCTGATGTTCACTGCCCGGCCGCGCCGCTTGGTCTGTACGGCTTCGCCAATGTTGTCCACGATATAGGGGTAGATCACCGGTACATTGCCCAGCGCCATGTGCGGGTAGTCATAGGCCCACAGCCCACGTTCTTTGCCAGGCAGCCACTCCTGCGTGCCATGGGTGCCAAAGTGGATCAGCGCGTCGGCCTTGAGCTGCTCACGCGTCCACAGGTAGCTGGCCATGAAGGAATGCGGGGGGGCCGCGCTGCTGGAGTGGTAGATGTCCTTGTTCTTGGCATACAGGCCGCCACCCAGGGGCTCGCCCCGTGGCGGCTGCGGCAGGATGCTCACGTTGCCCAGCTTCAGGCGGGGAATGGCAAAAAAGGCCTCCCCATTGCGCCGCACCAGGAACACTGACTTGTCCGGCTGGCCCACGGCCGCGGTCCAGACCTCGCGCCGCGTTTCGGGCAGGCTGGCCAGCCATTTCTTGTAGGTGGCCAGCGGCATCAGTTCGGCCAGACCATCGCGCACCAGCGCTTCCATTTCTTCGGTCACGCTGCCAGGCCGGTAAAACGGGGTTAGCAGGCGCTGCAAGTTACGTGTGAGTTGTATGGCGTCTGGCACCTCGGTGCGGTAGCCGGCGTCTTTCATCGCCGTCAGCATGCTCTGCAGGCTGGTGGGCAGGTTCATGAAGGAGGCGCCCAGGTTCTTCTCGCCGGGCGGGTAGTTCCAGTACATCACCGCCACCTTCTTGTCCGCATTGGCAGAATGCGCAAGCCGCGCCAAGGCCATGGCTTTGCCCACCACCGCATCGGCCTGCTCGGGAATGGGCTGCAACTGGTCGTTGGCCCCGGTGGCGGCCGCCACCTGGATGTCGTGCACGCCCGCAAACTCGGGCTGTGCCAGGTAAAACGGCACGTCCATCAGTGACACGCCTACGGTGTCGTTCCACCAGGCATCGGCGCTGCCCTTGCGGTAGGCCATGGCCTGGATCACGGGAATTCCCAGCTTTTCAAACTCGGCACGCCGCCCCTCAGGGTTCAGCATGATCTGGGTGTTGATCAGCACATCGGGCTGCGTCTTGCCCTGCGGTGCCAGCAGGGGTACCAGGTTGCTGTCCATCACCGGGCTGTAGAAAGCCAGCGAGACCCCACCCGCCGCCTCAATGCGCGCGATGAGGTCATCGATCATGCCCGTCTGCTCTGCGGCAATGGCCTGCTGGTGGAACGCAATGGCCACCACCGGCTTGCCCTTGATGTTGCCCTTCCAGCGCCAGTAGGCAGCAGTGTCGGCAAACACCAGCGAAGGTGCCTTGGGGTGGTAGATGGCGGTGGTAGGAAAGATCTGCGGCGGTGCAATAGCGGCCCAAGGCTTCTTGCCCAGATAAGCCGCCACGGTGGCAAAGAAGCCCGCGCTGTTGGCCCGCCCTCCGTTCACGTAATAACCATGCAGACGCCGTGCCAGGTCATCGGGCAGGTTCTGCCACAGCGGCTTGCTGGTGTGCAGCCACAGCGTAGGCGTCTTGGCCTGAGCCAACGCGGGCAACACGTCGTTCACCTTCGCGGCAATCGCCTCCTGGATGTGGTCCCGCGGGGCATCGAAAAACACCATGTCATACCCGGCCCACAGACGGCCATCTACCGCACCCAGCTTCTCAATGAACTTCGCCTCCACCTTCACGCCATAGGGCGCAGCGGCATCGGACAACACCTTGAACTTGCCGGGGGTGATGGGGCTGGAGGTGACGAACAGCAGGGAGGCGGCGACGCTGAGGGACGGCCACAGCAGTGCATGCGCCAGGTACAGGAGAAACCCCGCACCCAGGCGCGACCAGAGACCACGATGTTTCAAGCCATTCATCAACGTAAACCCAACATAAAAAAGAGGAGCCCCCTGAGGGGCTCCTGGTAAAGCGGCGCCCTCACCGTCTTCAAACTTTTACAAAATGCTGGCCCGTGGGATCAAAAATCAGCACGAAAGGCCAAGCTGAGACTGCGTCCGGGCTGGCTGTAGAAATCAACGCCCACCGGGTTGCTCGCATCCGCCTGGCGGATGTCGCTCCAGAGCCAATACTTCTTGTCAAAGACGTTGTTCATGGCTACGGTCAGTTGTGCATGGCGGCCGACCTTCCACCACACAGACACATCGCTCACGGCGTAGCCGCCGGGACGAAACCACGCGCCCGCCGAGTCATCGGTGCGGTCCTTGTCGCTGGCTGCGCGCATGCGCCCTTCCACGCCCCACTCGCCAAAATCGCGGGCCAAACTGGCACTCAGGCGCATGGGTTCGATGCTGTTGATGGGCGCGCCGGTTTCCTCGTTGCTGCCTTGGGCCCATGCCAGAGAACCGCTGGTGGACCAACCGGGCGCAAAGTCCCAGCTCGCGCGGGCTTCCGCACCAAAGATGCGCACCTTGCTCAGGTTGACGGACTGGTACGTGGTGCCCAGTCCCGAGATGCAATTCGGATTGCCGGGGCAAGTCAGCTTCACGCTGTCAATGAAGTCCTGGTAGCGGTTGTCAAACACGCTGAATTGGCTTTTGAACTTGCCGCTGCCTACACGCACGCCCAGCTCCATGCCAATGCTGGTTTCCGGTTTCAGGTCTGCATTGGGTGTGACGCCGTAGCTTTGGGCCGTGTTGCGGAATACGCCATTGACTTCGTTGTAGTTGGGCGCCCGGAACCCACGCGAGATTTGCCCGAACGTGGAAACTGCAGAGTCAAACTTCCAAACGCCACCAATCTTGGGCGACAAACCTGCTTGGGTTTGGGAAGCAGCCTGCCGGTTGTTGAGGGTAAGGATTTGCTGCGCGAGCACATCCACCTCCGGCGTCAACCGTGTCTGGTCAAAACGGATGCCAGGCGTCAACGAAAGCTTTCCACCAGCCAGGCCCGAAATTTCATCTTGAAAATACACCCCTATCGTGTCGGTGGTGCCAATGGCGAAATCTCGCAAGGGATAGTTTTCACCGGCCAACGATTTGGTGAAGGTGCCGGTGGTACGGTTCCACACCCGTGTGTCTCGCAGTTCTTCCACACGTGTGCGACTCAGGTCTGCGCCGTAGGTCAGCATGTGATCCACGCCACCCGCGGACAACAGTTTTTCCAATTGAACACCTGTACCCAATACAGACTGGTTCAACGTGAAATCGCTTTCGATGTAGCAGTTATTGACACCGGCAGTCGTCGCAGAGCAAGTCGCAGTGGTATTCGTGCGGTTTTGGAAGTTGTAGTTCTGGGTGCTGGAATCTTGTTGGTAAAGGCGCGCGGTCAACCGGTCATAGATCGGCAGATTCGTGGGGCTGTGCTCCCACTCCAAGCTGGTGCGCATGCGTCGCGCATTGTCTTCACCATTGACAGAACTGACCCGTGGCAATGACGATGCCATGCGGTAGATATTGGAGTCCACCTGCTGGTCGTGGCCTTCCAGCATGGCAGATATTTTGTGCCCCGTTGCGGGCTGGAACGTGACTTTTCCGAGCACGCCATGGTCTTCGGATTTCAACCGATTGGGGGTGCTGCGGCTCACCGATGTGCCACCCACACTTCCCATATTCGCCATCTCTTTGCCAGTCGCGTGGCTGTAGCCCAGCAACACTTCGGCCGAACTGTCCCGAAACGCACCCAGGACGGTTTGATTCAGTCCTTCGTTGGCACCGGTGTAGCCACCAATCAAACGCACGCCGGTAGATGCGCCGTCTTTCAGAATATCGGCAGGGTCCAACGTGACATAGCCCACCACCCCACCAATGGCGTCCGAACCATACAGACTGGAAGAAGGCCCACGCACGATTTCGATGCGCTTCAAGAAATCTGGCAGCACAGCGGGAGCCGCACTTTGGGTGAAGTTGGTGGGGCCACCACCGTTGTAAAAGTCACCCAAACGCACACCGTCCACCAAAGACACCACGCGGTTGTCTTCAATGCCACGGATGTTGATGCGCGTGGCGCCATGACGGCGCAAATCGCGAGCAAAGGCCACGTCAGACTCGTCTTTGAACAACTCACTCTCATCGGCAACCAACGTAGCGCTCGGCTTGGTGCGATCGATGCTGGTCACCGTGGCCGTAGTGTTGTCGATGTCCGTTGCGTTGCGCGTGGCCGTGACAACCACTTCTTTGAGTTTCACCACCTCACCATCAGCGGCGGGTTGCGCGAATACCGTGCTGCCCCACACCAACCCCAAACACAAGGACAGTTTGGTTAAAGAAAACTGCCCCGACATACCTGCACAAGCCATACACATCACCCATAGAAAACAAAGGTTTCACATTGGCTGGCTGGGCACTGGACTTGGGCGTCTTGCTGACACCGGACTGGGGACTTAGCTTGCTACTCGAAGTCTTTATTCTACTTGAGAAGTATTCGCATTTAGATTTGTAACGAAATTTATTTCACGTGGAAGGCTCGCCCAGCGTGACTTCCCTCGCCAACGATTTGGGCGCCGCGATCTGCGCCAAACCACGCTCCAGAGACGATGCGCTGGGGTTCTCGACAAACACGCAACGTTTGCCGGTGCGCTTGCAAAAATCCTTCACACGCCAATACGCGTTGTGGCTGATGCAGCCGGTCTGGCAAATCACCAAATCCGCGGCGGCCAAGTTGGCGTCCAGCACCGACGCGTTGTCTTCCACCCCGCCATCGTGGTGGGCAAAGCGACCGCCCACGCGCTCCACCACGTCGCGGTAGTTGGCAATGTTGCCGCTGCGCCCGCCTACGCACAGCACCATCTTCTGGTGCAGCTGGATCACCATGGCCTGCACGCCAACGAGGGCGCCCTCTTCTGGGCTTGGCACCGACTCACGCGGCACGGCGCCGCCGGCAGCCTTTTCGGCCACAGCCAACTTGCGCCGCAACTCGGCGTTCTGGCCTTCCAGTTCGACTTGGCGCTGCGCCATCTGGTCCAACCGCCTTTGCAGGCGCTGCTTGTCTTCCAGCTCAGGGATCGAGGTTTGCAGGGCTTCCAGATCCTGCGCCATGAAGTTGATGCGGCTGTCCTTGGCGATGGCATCGGCCCGGGCTTGCACCAACAAGGCGTTAAGGCGCTCGATATCTGCGGTCTTCTGGCTGATTACGCGCGTGATGCGCTCTTGCACTTTGCCCAACTCGCGCGTCAGCACCGCGTTCTCTTCCGCCAAAGCATTGAAGCGCGTCATCTCCAGTCGCACGCCGGCTCCTGCCTGGTGCTGGAACATGTGCAGGTCTTTGCACATGGCCTCTTGCAACGGCACATCGCAACGCGGGTGGGTCAAGGCCGCCCAAAAGGCACCCGCCACATCCCCGGCTTTCAGCGACTTGATCCAAAAGTCGGCCACCGCCAGCGTGCTCTTGGCTGTCTTGAACCAGAGGATCTCGCGTGCATAGCGCGCGTCCAGCTCGGCCTGCATCAGCTCCGACAGTTTGGAGCGGCGCGCACATTCAGACACGGCACCGGCGTGCACCTCGTAGTCATTGGCCACGGCACTGCCGCCCAGGGCCTTGTTGACCAGCCGGCGCAGCACGTCGATAGGCAGACTTACTCCCACCAGCGGGCAGTGGCATTGGTGGCCCAAATCCCAGAGGCGTTTGCGCCGGGAGCCCTGGGCCGGAGCTGCAGCGGTCTCGTGGTGACAAAAGCCACCGTGGCTGTGTTCATTGACAGGCATGGATGGACCTCCAAATGCTATCTTTTCAATAGCTGCTTGCGCATTGTTGACGGGGGCTATGGGCATTTTTTACTCTGCAGGCACTGCAAGGCGCTTACGCCAGGGCAGCACCGGACTGGCGGGCTTGTTACGGGGTCGGGAACTCAGCGTGGGGACCTTGTCCGCCACGTCTGTGTCTGCAGCGGGTGTGCAGCAGTCACACCACGACTGGTAGGTGCGCCAGCCGTAGACCGACGCCACCAAGCGCTGCGTGTGCCCTGGGGCCGGAGTTGTGCTCATTGCACGGCCTCCGGGCTGCTGTGCCACAAACCGCGTTCTGTACTGGGCAGTTGGGCCAGCGGGCTGCTCTGACTTTGGCTAACCCAGCGGCCACGCAGAGACCACAGCAGGGTCTTGAAGCCGGGCGACAGCATGGGGTCCTCGGTCAGGGCGGTCAGGTTTGAGACGATCTTTGCCACCATGGCTTCGCGGTGTGCGCCGCAGCAGGCCTGCACATGGCCAGTCATCAGCGCCAACGTGCCAGCCAGCAAGGCTTCGGCACAGGGCATGGTGTATTCCTCGGTGGTACTGGGTGTGACAGGGGTGCTTTGCATGGCGTCTCCTTGGGTCCTTCTGTGGGCCTGCGATGTATTTCGCATGGTTTTCAGTATATGCGAATCATTCTCATTTGCAAAACCATTTAGATTCAAAGGAATTTCTCTCATATCCGCAGCACAAAACGCTGGAACACCCCGCGGCGCTGGCCATAATGCGGGTTTGATTCAAAGGAGTTCCCCATGAAAGGCGACGCACAAGTCATTGGCCATTTGCAGGCCCAACTGAAGAACGAACTCACCGCCATCAACCAGTATTTCTTGCACTACCGCATGTACAAGCACTGGGGTCTGGAGAAGCTCGCCAAGAAGGAATACTCTGAATCCATTGGAGAGATGAAGCATGCAGACCTGCTGATGGACCGCATCTTCATGCTCGATGGCCTGCCCAATCTGCAGGACATGGCGAAGATCCTGGTCGGCGAAGACGTGCCCGAGTGCCTGGCCTGCGACCTGAAAGCGGAAGTAGGCGCGCAAGCCACGATCAAGGCCGGCATCGCCCACTGCGAATCGGTGCGCGACTATGTCTCACGTGATCTGCTGCAAAAAATCCTGGACGACACCGAAGAGCACATCGACTTTCTGGAAACCCAGATCGAACTCATCGCCAAAGTCGGTTTGCAAAACTACTTGCAGAGCCAGATGGGCGAGCTGTCCTAAGCCGCCCCCACTTTTTCATCGCACAGCCAGCATTCGCTGGCTTTTTTTGCGTCACAAATGAGAACGATTTGCATTATTATGTGGCCCAAGATCACTTTGCACCATTGAAAGGCTTTCATGCACAAGCGTCATTTCCTCCAGGCCAGCCTGCTCAGCGTCGCCATGTTGCTGGGCGTATCCGCCCACGCTCAGACCACCGAGCCCAAGGCCGTGGTGCAGCAGTACGCTGCCCTGGTGTATGCCAACTACAGTGACGTGCTGACCAGCGCCCACGCCCTGCAAAAGGCCATCCATGCTTTCACGGCCGCCCCTTCGGAACAAGGCTTGGCGGATGCCCGCAAGGCCTGGCTGGCCGCGCGCGAGTTTTACGGCCAGACAGAAGCCTTCCGCTTCTACAGCGGCCCCATTGACGACGCCAAAGGCCCCGAAGGTCGCCTGAATTCCTGGCCGCTGGACGAGTCCTATATCGACCGCGTGGTGGGCAAGCCCGCGTCGGGCATTGTCAACAACCCCAAGGTCAAGATCAACAAGGCCAGCTTGGCCAAACTCAATGAGCGCGGCGGTGAGGAAAACATCGCCGCCGGCTGGCACGCCATCGAATTCCTGCTCTGGGGCCAGGACCTGAGCGAAACCGGCCCCGGTGACCGCTCGTTTGAAGACTATGTGACCGGCAAGGCCCCCAATGCGGACCGCCGCCGTGCCTACCTGAACACCGTCACCGAACTGCTGATCGACGACCTGGGCTACCTCGTCAAAGCTTGGCAACCATCGGCCAAAAACTACCGTGCCAAGTTTGAGCAAGGCGGCATCCAGTCCGTACGCAAGATGATCGTGGGCCTGGGCTCGTTGTCGCGCGGCGAGCTGGCCGGTGAACGCCTGGAAGTGGCGATGAACACCCAGGACAAGGAAGACGAGCACTCCTGCTTCTCCGACAACACCCACCGCGATGTAGTGGCCAATGCCCAGGGCATTGAAAACGTTTGGTTGGGCAGCTATAAGCGCCTGGACGGTAGCGTGGTGCAAGGGGCTTCGCTCAAGGACCTGGTGGCCGTCAAAGATGCGGCTTTGGCCGACAAGGTGAGCAAGCAGATCGCCCAAAGCGTGGCCAACGCCAACGCCATCCAGGCCCCGTTTGACCGCGAAATCGTGGGCAACAAGGACGCGCCTGGCCGCATCCGCGTGCAAAAGACGATTGACAGCCTGGTGCAACAGTCCAAAGACATCACCGAGGCCGCAGCGGCCCTGGGCATCACCAAACTGGCCCAGACCAAATGATGCGGGCCCGTCAAAAAGTCGGCATGGCGCTGACTGTGGCGGGCGCCATTGCAGCGTTGACATGGCCCCTATGGGGCCACAGCGATACCGACCTCTCCGGCGTGGTTCAGGGTGAACTCACGGCCGGCGAGGCCACTGCCTTTGCGACCGGGCGCAACGCCTTTTCCATGCCCCTGCCCACGCTGGACGACGACGAGCGTGCGCGCTTTGCCGTGGGCAATTCTTTCTTCCGCCGCAACTGGGTGGAGGCCCCCGCCTCCACCACCGCCCGCGATGGCCTGGGGCCGCACTTCATCGCCCGCTCCTGCGGCGGCTGCCATGTGCAGGACGGCCGTGGTGCCCCGCCCGATTTCCGCAAGGGCCTGAGCGAACCACCGGTGGCCCTGCTGATACGCCTGTCCGTCCCTGGCGTGGGTGAACATGGCGGCGTGGTGCCCGACCCTGTGTATGGCGACCAGCTCAACAACGCGGCCATCCAGGGCGTGCAACCCGAAGGCCAGGTACGCATTCGCTACCAAAACCTGCACGGGAAATTCGCCGACGGCACGGCGTACACCTTGCGCAAGCCGCTTTACAGCCTGACGAACCTGGCCTACGGTCCGCTGGCGCCCGGCGCCCTGCTGAGCCCGCGCATTGCGCCGCAAATGGCAGGCGTGGGACTGCTTGAAGCGATTGCCGAACAAGACATTTTGGCCAACGCCGCAGTTCAGGCTGCCGCGCCGGGCCCGGTCAAAGGCCAGCCCAACCGCGTGTGGGACGACTTTGCCCAGGCCCTGCGCATTGGCCGCTTTGGCTGGAAAGCCAACCAGGCCAGCGTGGCCAGCCAGACGGCGGGCGCCTTCCTGGGGGACATGGGAATCACCTCCACCCAGCACCCAGATGAGGCCTGCACCCCCACGCAGAAAGATTGCCTCGCCGCACCGCGTGGCGCCCTGGGTAAAGCCCCCGAGATCGACGACCGCACACTGTCCGACGTCATCTTCTACGAGTCCACCCTGGCCCCCGCCGCGCGACGCAATGTGAACGATGTGAATGTGCTGCGCGGCCAAGCCCTGTTTGCCCAGGCCCAGTGCAGTGCCTGCCACCGCCCCAGCTACACCACGGGCGAAGCGCCGTTCCCGCGTTTGACCAGCCCCAAAGTGCAGGGCCAGAAGATCTGGCCCTATACCGACCTGCTGTTGCACGACATGGGCCCGGACCTAGCCGACGGCCGCCCGGACTTTGCTGCAAACGGCCAGCAATGGAAAACACCGCCGCTATGGGGCGTGGGCCTGGTGCATGAGGTGAACGGCCACCGCAGACTGATGCACGACGGTCGCGCCAACGGCGTGCTGGAAGCCATCCTCTGGCACGGCGGTGAAGCGCAGGCTGCCAAGCACAATGTGCTGCAACTCAACGCCCGCGACCGGCAGGCGCTGATCGCCTTTGTGGAGTCCCTGTGAAACGACGCGCCCTTCTCGCCTGCATGCCTTTTGGCGCGCTAGCCCTCATGGATATTGCGCAAGCAGCTCCTAAAAGCGTAGCAGCCCAAACCTCGTTTGACAGCTGCGCCGGAACGTCGGCCAGCACGGGTCCCTTCCTGTCTGCGCGCCAACGGGTGCAGGCACTCTTGCAGGGCCATTACATTCCGGCGGCCGAAGCCTTGCAGCAAAGCGCGACCGCGCTTTACCAATCGTTGGCCCAGCCCGCCACGCAGTGGCAAACCCAGCAACCCTTGTGGGTGCAGACCATGTTGCATTGGGAGCGCTTGGCCGCCGTGGCCGTCGGGCCGCTGCTGGAGCGCCGCGCCGCACGGTCCATCGATTTCTGGCCCACGCGGCCCGCGCAAATCCAGCGCCAGCTGGATGCCAACGCGGCCAGCCCTTTGACACCCGAACAGATTGAATCCGTAGGCAGCGCTGCCCGGGGACTGCCCGCGCTGGAGTGGATGTTCTGGCGTCTGCCCGCCACCCCATCCAGCCAACACTACGCCCAGCTGCTGACACAGCACATCCTGAACGAATGCACCCTCTTGCTGGACGGCTACCGCACCATGGCCACGGCGCCACGCAGCGAAGAAGAGGCCGCGGCACTCTATGGCGAGTGGTATGGCCAAGCCGTGGGCGGACTGGACCAGCTGCGCATCAAGAAGATGGTGCCCGATACGCGTGGCAAAGAAGTCTCGCTGTGGGTGCGCGGCGTGAGCGGGCAAACCGCCGCCGCCTGGCAGGCCCAGCTGCAAGGCCTACAGGCGTTTCTGGTCGGATCTGCCGCCGCACAGGCCGCACGGCCCGACTGGCCGGTGGCCGGCAGCCTGCAGGGCTTGCTGCTGGGCAATGACACGCCCCAGCCCAGCCGACAGCTGCAACGCCTCACCCTGGCGGCACTGCGCAGCGGTGCGCGTGCACGGCCCGACAATGCCGCATCACTGCGCACAGCCCATCAGGCGCTTGCGCAACTCTCGCAGTTCCTGAGCGGCCTGGCCGACACTGTGCTGCACATCAGCATGGGTTTTACCGACGCTGATGGTGACTGAACACCCCACGCGCCGCAGCCTGTTGGCCCAGGCGGCCCTGTTGGGCCTGGGCGCCAGCGCCTGGGGCAGCCAGGCCGCCCCACCCACCCCACCCCGTGTGCTGACCGCCTGGATGCGCGGCGAGCAATCTTGGGCCGGGGTGTGGTCACCCGGCCAGCCACCCCGCGGCATCGCCCTCCCCGCGCGGGCCCACCAGTTGCTGCTGGTGCCCAGCAGCCGTGGCCCGGCGCAGCAGGCGTTGGTGCTCGCGCGGCGTCCCGGCGAATACCTGATGCGCATGGATGTGCAGCGCGGCCGGGCCCTGCAATGGCACACCATGGAAGACGACCGCTACCTGGGCGGCCACGTTGCGCTGTCGGCCAGCGGCAAGACGTTTTTCACCACCGAGACCGATGGCGAAACCGGCCAGGGCCTGCTTGCCGAGCGTGATCTGCTGAGCCTGGAAAAGCTGCGTGAATTTCCCAGCGGCGGCATTGGCCCCCACGCCCTGCTGCTGGAGCCTGCCGGCACCGTGCTGGTGGCCAACGGTGGCATTCTGAACCTGCCCGAAACCGGGCGGCGCAAGCTCAACGTGGGCCGCATGGAGCCCAACCTCACGCGGCTCGATGCGGCAACGGGGGCCGCACTTGCGCAGTACCGCCTTGAAGACCCTTATCTCAGCCTGCGCCATCTGGCCATCGCGCCCAACGGCACCGTGGCCGTAGCCTTGCAGGCCGAACACGCCGCCCCCGTAGCACGCAGCCGCGCCCCGGCACTGGCGCTGCTGGAGGGAGAGCAACTGCGTGCCATCCCTTGGGATGCGGCCACCGGTGCGCCACCCGCCTGGGATGGCTATGCGGGCGACGTCTGCTGCACGGCAGACCGCTTTTGGATCAGCGCCCCGCATGCGGGCTGGCTGGCATCGTGGACGCACCAGGGCCACAGCCCGCAAAGCCAGGTGTTGCCCGGTGCAGGTGCGCTGGCGGCCGATGGCGGGCGGTGGATGGTGGGCGGGGACGAAGCCGCCTTGCTCTACCGTGACGGTGCGCAACAACCCCTGCGTTACGGTGTGCACACACCGTGGGATAACCACGCCACATTGCTATCGTTTTAGTAGCTACTCGCGCAATGAAAATGGAGGCTAGAGCCCCATTTCTTTCTTAACGGCTTGCCGCCGCCGGTTTGGGAGCTGGCAGGAGTTTGAACTCCACCATGGCCTCTTTGCGGTACTGCTCCAGCAAGCCTTCGGCCTTCATTTTTCTCAGCGTGGTTTCAATCTGCGGCAGCAAGGCGGCATGCTTGCGTTGCAGGTAAAAGTACAGCGGCAGTGGCTCACCGATGCTGAGCACCTTGATGGGCGGCGGCAGGCCATTCAACTCCTGCCCACTGGCATCCGACAACACAGCTAGGTCGATCCCGCAGTGCAGGTCGTTGCGCCCATGGTGCAGCAGGTTCAGCGCATTGATAGTTGTCGTGACGTCGACCACACGGCTGGCCGGCAACAAGCCTTGCAGCAGGCGTTCGCACTCCACCACCCCACGCGTGAAGTTCACCGACCATCCCGAGTCCGGCAACTGGTCCAGTCGCTGCAACGTGTATTTGGGGTTGACGGCCCAGAGTGCAAACCCGATGGACAAGATCTGCTCGTCCACGCGAATCAGGCCGGGCTGGCTCTCGGCAAATGCCAAAGGGCGCGCCACATCCCCATCAATGCGGTCCGACGCCAGCTCCATGCTCAGGCGTGCTGAGGGCGTGGTGCGAATCTCCAGCGGAATGCCCAGGCGGCTGAACAGCTCCTGGTAGGTACGGCGCAGCAGGCGCCCCACATAATTGTTATCCGGACGCGAGGTTCCCAGCACCAGCAGAGGCGGCACTTGGGCATGCGCAGCGCATGCAGCAATCAGCAGGACCCATCCGGCCAGCATGGCCCCTAGCCAACGCCCGCCCTCGTCCCACGTCCCCCTTGTAGCGGGCGGTTTCATGGTGACTCCATTCACAACGACTGCCCGCAGTATCACCCAGCCCCGCTGCAAGCCGAGTTGTCGCGCGGTGGCCAATGTCACATAAATGGCAAAAAAATCGACATATTTCTTTACACTGAATACAAATGCGATGGATTCTCATTTAGAATTCACTTATCAAAAATTAGCCACTTACTGATTCACCATGATTGTTTGTGTTTGCCGCCGCGTCACGGAAAAAGAGATCGCTCTGCACGCCAGCGAAGGCAAGGGCTTCGACGACATCCAATTCGAACTGGGGGTTGCCTCCCAGTGCGGACGGTGCGAAGACTGCGCCCGCGAAGTTATCGACCAATGCCATGCCCAAGCCAGCCTTGCAACGCAAACCTGGATGCCCATCGCGTTGTCCATGCACCGGTAATCAGTTGCTTTTTTTTACCGCAAACAAGAACGCTTCTTGTTTACACCCCGTTAGTTTTTTATAGCAAGCCACTTCAGGCGGCCTTTTTAGGCAGTTCTGACATAGCCAGCCAGCCCTCCACCCAGACGACTTAGCGCTATGCCACAACTTGCCCCTGCTTCTCCCCTCCCCCGCCCGAACACCCCGCACACGGCCCCCTTGCTTCCGTTGGGCGCCATGCTCCTAGCCGGCTCCATGAGTGCTATGGCGCAACAAGTCAACGACGCTGAGGTCAAAACTCTCAAGCCGGTCACGATCGTTGAAAAAGCCGAAGAAGCCCAGGGCAAAGACTCGGTGCGCGCCACGACCACCACGATCGGCAAAGGCAAGCAGGATTTACGTGATATCCCGCAATCCATCACCGTGGTAACCGAGAAGCTGATGGATGATCGCAATCAAGAGACCTTGAAGGACGTGTTGCACAACACCGCTGGTGTGACCTTCCAGGCCGCCGAAGGTGGCGAAGAAGACATTCGCCTGCGAGGCTTTTCACTCGCGACCACCGGCGACATTTTTCTGGATGGCTTGCGCGACCCTGCGTTCTATGACCGTGACACTTTTAACAACGACCGCATTGAACTTTTGCGAGGCTCCGCGTCCATGTTGTTTGGTCGTGGCTCCACGGGGGGGGCAGTCAATCAGGTAAGTAAACAGGCACGTGCCATTGACGAGAGCGAAGTCACCACTGCATTGGGTAGCTACAACTATCGCCGCGTTGCCGGTGACTTCAACATCAAGACTGGCGAAGACGCAGGTCTGCGAATCAACGCCATGGTGACCAAAGCGGACAACAACGCTGCTGGCGCCAAAATCGACAAAAAAGGCTTGGCCGCAAATTACCGCTTCGGTATTGGTACCACGGACGAATATTCCGTCAGTGTGTATACCCTAGATAACAACAATGGCATGAACCTTGGTGTGCCGTGGCTTTTGGCAGCCCCAGGCTCATCCGAGCGCGCAATGTTGAACGTGAACCCGTCCAACAATTATGGTCTGGCCAGCGACTACAACAGAAGCACAGCCAACCATTTGACGCTTAGCCACACCCATCGCTTCGATGACGACAGCGAACTCAAAACCCAAGTGCGTAATGGGGTTTACACCCGGGATATGCGCACGGACACTCTAAATTACGCCGCTGGTACTAACGCGAGCAATGTTTCTGACTCTACCGTGCTGAACCACAGCAATAACAACGGTCGGAACAAGATTCAAGATTTTCATGGCACCTACGCGCAGAGTGACTACAGCAACAAGTTCATTGCTTTAGGCTACAAACATGAGCTGCTGACTGGGGTGGACCTAGCCATGGAGGCAAAAAACACCTACACCCCCACTGGAACATCTAACAAGGCGGCGACCACCGTAGGAACCCCCAACACCAACGCGTCGTACGACGAGAACGGTCGCCCGATTGCAAAATCTGGTGTCTTTGAGGCTGACAACATCGGTTTCTACGCCCAAGACTTGGTGCAAGTGGCGGAACATTGGAAGGTCTTGGGCGGACTTCGCTATGACCGTATGCGTGGGAATTTCGCAAGCTACGACACTGCCACCGGCAAGATGAACGGCGCATACGACCAAAGTATTGGCGACTGGAGCCAACGTCTAGGTGCGTTGTATCAACCCAATGAGCTCACTTCTTATCACTTCTCCTACGGCACGTCGTTCAATACCTCTGCTGACACATACTCCTATGCGGCGAACACTGCAAACGCTGCACCTGAGCAAAGTAGAAATATTGAGTTGGGAGCCAAGCTTGATAGTGCTGACAAGCGTTTCAGCACACGCTGGGCAATATTCCATTCCACAAAATTCAATGAACGTAACACGGATCCAGATTCGGCTGCGGCTACCCAGCTACTATCCGGCCGGCGCAGCACTGCGGGCGTAGAACTAGACATTTCAGGCATGCTGACCAATAAGTGGGAGATATTTGGGTCCTACATGTGGATGCCTCACGCTAAAGTGGAAGCAGCGGCTCCCTGCCCCGCGACGGGCAATTGCACTCAAGCGGCAAACAGTACCAACGCAGAAGGTTCGCGCCCAGGATTGACCCCGGTCCACAGTGGCACCGTATGGAGCACATACCAGCTGACCCCCGAATTTCGCTTCGGTGGCGGCATCAACTTCCGCAGTGAAGAGTACGCAAATACCAACCGTGACGTTCAAACCCGCCCCTACGCCACGCTGGATCTGATGACCGAATATAAGTTCTCTGAGAAAGTCACTCTCAAAGGCAACTTGATCAATGTCACCGACAAGCTGTACGCGGATGCCGTCTACAACGGCCACTACCTGCCAGGTGCCGGTCGTAATTTGCAGGTCACCATGAACATCAAGTTCTAAAGCCTTTTAGTCCACCAAAGCTAGCCGCCGCCATGCTCCTGCACCTGCCTGACATCCTCAATCCTGAAGAAGTTGCCCTAGCCCAAACCCTGCTAGCCGCAGCCCCTTGGGTGGATGGCAAGGCGGGGGCGGGGGAGCAGGCCAAGCAGGTGAAGAACAACGAGCAGTTGGACCATGACAGCGAAGCGGCGCGCACCATCCGTGCGATGGTGCTGCGCGCACTGGACCGCAGTCCTACGTTTTTCTCGGCGACCTTGCCCAAGAAAGTGTTTCCGCCGCGCTTGAACCGCTATGGCGGCGACAGCAATTTTTACGGCAACCATATCGACGGCTCGGTGCGCTACACCCCGGGCACCGGCGTGCGTGTGCGTACCGATGTGTCGTGCACCGTGTTCCTGTCCAACCCGCAAGACTATGACGGTGGCGAGTTGTGCATTGCCGACACCTATGGCGAGCAGGCGATCAAGCTGCCCGCGGGCCACATGGTGCTCTACCCCGGCACCAGCCTGCACCAGGTGAAGCCGGTCACGCGGGGCCACCGCGTCGCGTGTTTTTTCTGGATTGAGAGCATGGTGCGCAGCGATGAGCAGCGGCGCACCCTGTACGAGCTGGACATGAACCTGCTGGGCCTGCGCCAGCGCCTGGGGGAGTCGGATGAAACCACGGCGCTCACCGGCGTGTACCACAACCTGCTGCGCATGTGGGCAGACACCTGAATCCTCCCCCCCCCCATTCCGACCGCCCGATTGCTGTTTTGACGCCTGCCCAAACAATGTCTACCAACGCCCTACGTTCTCCCAGCGCACTGCCCACGGTGAGCCGCAACACCACCATCGTCATCAGTGTGGTCGTGTTTCACGTTGCCGTGCTATGGGCCATGCAAAGCGGCCTGCTGCGCCGTGTGGCCGAAGTGATCGTGCCTGCGGAAATTCTGGTGGAGATGATGGCGCCGCCAGCCCCGGAGCAAAAGCCCCAGCCGCTGCCGCAACCCAAAGTCCAGGTCAAGGCGCCCACACCCAAGCCGACGTTGCCCACCCCAACCCCGGCCGTCGCACAACAACCCGCGCCCACACCTCTGGCGATCGCCCCATCGGCCAATGTCCCCGCGCCATCGGAAGCAGCGCCCACCGCGGTAGCGGCGACCCCGGCCAGCACCAACACGGGCCACACCTCCAACGCACCGCCTTCGCCCCCTGCACCGCCTAAGGTGGAACTGCCGTCCAGCGATGCGGACTACCTGAACAACCCCAAGCCCGCTTACCCCGCCATCAGCAAACGCCTGCACGAAACAGGCAAGGTAGTCATTCGCGTGCTGATTGGGACTGACGGCCAGGCCTCGCAACCCAGCATCAAAACGTCCAGCGGCTTTGAACGCCTGGACCAAGCGGCTTTGACCACCGTCATGAAATGGCGCTATGTCCCCGGCAAGCGCGGTGGCGTGGCCGAGGCCATGTGGTTTGACGTGCCCGTGAACTGGGTATTGAACTGATTTTTCTTGAATTTTTTGGAGTAGTTAAATGGAATCGCAACTCGGACTCATCACCCTCTGGACCCAAGGCGACTGGGTCACCAAATCCGTTGCAGTGCTGCTGCTGGTCATGTCACTGTCGTCATGGATCGTGATCCTGATCAAGGCACTGGACATCTTCAAATACAAATCGCTGGGCCAGCGCACCGAAACCTTCTGGCACAGCGAAGACTTCAGCACCGGCATGAAGGCCCTGGGCCAGCAAGACGGCAACCCGTTTGTGGAACTGGCTCACGCCGGCAAAGAAGCCACCGCCCACCACCGCAACACGCAAACCCAGCTGCACGACGCGCTGGACATCAGCGACTGGATCAGCCGCTCCCTGCGCAACAGCATTGATGACAGCACGGCCCGCTTCCAGAGCGGCCTGGCCATCCTGGCCTCCGTCGGTTCCACCGCGCCATTTGTGGGTCTGTTTGGCACGGTCTGGGGCATTTACCACGCGCTGATGGGCATCGGCGCTGCCGGCTCGGCCACCATTGACAAGGTCGCTGGCCCCATTGGCGAGGCGCTGATCATGACGGCACTGGGCCTGGCCGTGGCCATTCCCGCCGTGCTGGGTTACAACGCGCTGGTGCGTGGCAACAAGTCCATCCTGACCAAGCTGAACCGCTTTGCACACGACCTGCACGCCTACTTTGTGACCGGCGCCCGCGTGGGCAACAGCAATGTCGATGGCAAGGTCGTTGCCATGAAGAAGGCCTGAGGAACACCTATGGCCTTCGGAATGCAAGACGCCACCTCGGACGGTGATTCCGAGGTGATGAACGAAATCAACATGACGCCTCTGGTGGACGTGATGCTGGTATTGCTGATCATCTTCATCATCACCGTGCCGGTGATGAAACACGCGGTGAACGTGGAATTGCCCACGGCCACCAGCCAGCCACAAAACACCAAGCCCGAAACCCTGCAGCTCAGCGTGGATGCCCAAGGCGCCTACTTCCTGAACCAGAACGCCGTGGCAGTGGACACCCTGCCCGCCGTGCTGCAGGCCGAGGCCGCCAAGGACCCTCAGCCCGAGCTGCACATCCGCGGTGACAAGGCCGTGCGCTACGAGTTTGTGGCCCAGGCCATGGCCGCGGCACAGCAGGCCGGCCTGCGCAAGATCGGCTTCATCACCGAACCGAAGAACTGACGGCCGCCCCCCATGCTGCTCGTGCTGAAAACCCGGTTTGCCTGCTCTGCAGAGCGTTGCTTTGACGAAGTCAAAACCACGCGCCTGCTCATGCACATCGCCCAGCCGCTGGTCCACTTCACGCCCGTGGAACCCGCCACCTTGCCAGCGCAGTGGGAAGAGCGCGAGTACAAAGTGGCGATGCACCTGCTGGGGTTGGTCCCCATGGGCTACCAGGTGGTGCGCATCTCGGGCCAGGACCACACGGCCACCGCGGGCAAGTTTTCGGTGGAGCTGCGCGACAACGGTTCTGGCACGCTGATCCAGCGCTGGGACCACCGCATCCTCATCACGGCGGCGGATAAGGGTTGTGACTACACCGACCAGGTGGACATTCGCGCTGGTTTGCTCACGCCCTTCGTCTGGCTGTTTGCCTGGTTTTTTTACCGGCACCGGCAGCAGCGCTGGCAGCAGCTGATTCGCAGGAACTTCTCTTATGCCTGACGCAGCCATTCCTCCGTCCCCCGCCCCGCTGCCCTCTGTGCCGCAGACGGCCGCGCAGTCCGGCCAGGCTGTGCTGCAGTCCAGCGAATTGCTGGGTGCACGCCAGGCCATCGAGATCGAGCACAACGGCCAGCGCTACCGCTTGCAGAGCACCAAGTCGGGCAAGCTCATCCTAACCAAGTAGACATAAAAATAGCCGCTAGCCCCCGTGGAACGGGCGCCAGCAGCTATGATTTTGGTAGCAAAAGTGGATTACAGGCCGATGGCGGCAATGCCAGCCTTGGCAATTTGCGCATCCTCGCTGGACTTCACGCCGCTCACACCCACGGCGCCCAGGCACTGGCCGTCTTTCAGGATGGGCACGCCACCTTCCAGCATGCCATCCAGGTCAGGCGCGCTCAGGAAGGACACGCGGCCGCCGTTGATCATGTCCTCATAGACCTTGCTCTCGCGGCGGCCCAGCGCGGCCGTGCGGGCCTTGGCGGGGGCGATGTGTGCCGAGATGGGGGCCGCACCGTCCAGGCGCTGGTAGGACAGCAAATGGCCACCATCGTCCACGATGGCGATGCTCACGGCCCAGTTGTTTTTCAGCGCTTCGGCTTCGGCCGCGGCGGCAATGGCTTTGATGTCGGCAAATTCCAGAACAGGCTTGGTTTTCATGGTGTGCACTCTCTGCAGATGGGTGAAAACCCTGAGCATACCGTTTGCGCGGGGCGTTTTAAACGCCTGCCGCGCATAACAGCCCTGCATAAAACCCGGCCAATACAGGGCAATTTCACGGTCTTGCCCTTGTTAAACCCTAGAATGACTGCATCTGCACATTGCAGTTTTTCTGGAGGATCACTATGACCGATCGCACAACCACCATGGGCCAAAGCTTGGGCTATGGTGCATCCAACGCACAGCGCAACAAAGTGCTGCGCAACACCTACTGGCTTCTGTCCCTGAGCCTGGTTCCCACCGTGTTGGGCGCCTGGATCGGCGTGGCCACCGGCATCACCCAGTCCCTGAACGGCATTCTGGGCATGGTCGTGTTTCTGGCCGGCGCGTTTGGCTTCATCTACGCCATCGAGAAGACCAAAAACTCCGCAGCAGGCGTGCCCGTGCTGTTGGGCTTCACCTTCTTCATGGGCCTGATGCTCTCGCGCCTGATTGGCCACGTACTGGGCTTCAGCAACGGCGCCCAGCTGGTGTTCACCGCGTTTGGTGGCACTGCGGGTGTGTTCCTGGTCATGGCCAGCTTGGCTACCGTCATCAAACGTGACATTTCGGGCTTGGGCAAGTGGCTGTTTGTGGGCACCCTGGTGCTGCTGGTGGGTGGCGTGATCAACATCTTTGTGGGCAGCACTGCCGGCATGATGGCCATGTCCATGGCTGCTATCGGCATCTTCAGCGTCTACATGCTGTACGACATCAAGCAGATCATCGATGGTGGCGAGACCAACTACATCACCGCCACACTGGCCCTGTACTTGGACATCATCAACGTGTTCCAGAGCTTGTTGGCCCTGCTCGGCATCTTTGGTGGTGAGCGCGACTAAGCCCCGAACTGAGCGCCCCGCGCGCGCATAGGACAAGGCCCTTCGGGGCCTTTTTCTTTGGGCGCAAGGCCGGTTCACCTCAATACGCGCCAAAATCTGCCGATAAAAGACCTAGACCACTACTAGCCTTCATGACCGTACGCCCCTTTCTTCTGGCCCTGACCCTCTTCCTGTCGGGTTGCGATTTGCAAGCCCTGCTGGCCGACCCGCGTGTGGCCCAGCGCGAGGCCGATGCCAAGGCCATTGGCGGCGCCTGCCGCCACGGCCTGCGCAGCCTGGAAGACTGTTACGCCATGAACGAAAAAGCCTCCAAGGCCGCCGTATTCGCGGGCTGGAAGGACATGGACCAGTACATGCGGGACAACAAGATCGAGGGCGTCGCCCCCAAGGGCCTCAAGCCCGTGGGGGCCGAAGAAGCCATGATCACCGAGCCCAAGGAAGACAAGCCTGCCGACGATGGCAAGGCCAAGCCCAAAGCCAAGTCAGTGGCCAAAGTCACCGACAAGGCCGCGGAGAAGCCCGCAGCGCACTAAGCCGCTCAGGCCAGCTCAAACACCGCAATGCTCTCCACGTGCGCCGTGTGGGGGAACATGTTCACCACCCCCCCCTTGGTACAGCGGTAGCCCGCCTCCGTCACCAGCACGCTGGCATCGCGCGCCAACGTGGCTGGGTTGCAGCTCACGTAGACGATGCGCTGGGGCGGCGTCCAACCCTTGCGCAGCTCGGGCTGCTGGTGCAACGCGGCCAGCGCCTGCACCAGGGAGAACGCGCCTTCGCGGGGTGGGTCCACCAGCCACTTGTCGGCTGCGCCATCACCAATCAGCAACTCCGGCGTCATCTCAAACAGGTTGCGCGCTACAAATTTGGTAGCTGCCAGCGCATGTTTTACGGGGGCTAGAGGGTTGTTTGGCTCTGAGCCAGCAGCCACATTGAGCGCCAGGTTCTCGCGCGAACGTGCCACCAGCGCCTCGGCGCCCTCCACGCCCAGCACCTCACGCGCCTGCGTGGCCAGCGGCAGCGTGAAGTTGCCCAGGCCGCAGAACCAGTCGATCACGCGCTCGGTCTTCTGCACCGCCAGCAGGCCCAGCGCGCGCGACACCAGCACACGGTTGATGTGCGGGTTCACCTGGGTGAAATCTGTGGGGCGAAACGGCATCGTGATGCCAAAGTCGGGCAACTGGTAGGCCAGCTGGCCCGTGGTGTGGCCGGGCAGTTCGTCCAGCCGGTGCACGGTCTCCAGCCCCTTGGGCTGCAGCCACCATTGCAGGCCGGGGTTGATCGCCGCAAATGCACGCAGGCGGTTCAAATCGCCGTCAGACAGTGGCTCCAGATGGCGCAGCACCATGGCAATCACCTCGCCCTCGCCGCCATTGGCGCCCGCTGTGGGTGCCATATCGCCCATAGCCAGTTCGATTTGGGCCAGCGTCTCCACCGCGTCCATGGACTCGATCAGGCGGCGCAGCGGCACCAGCATGGCGCTCACATGGGGCGCCAGCACATGGCATTCCTTCATGTCGGCCACATAGCGGCTCTTGCGCTCATGAAAGCCAATCAGCACCTGCCCCTTTTTGCGCACATGGCGCACCGACAGGCGGGCGCGGTAACGGTAGCCCCAGGCCGGGCCTTCGATGGGGCGCAGGATGTTGTCGGGCTTGACCTTGCCGATGTGCCAGAGGTTGTCTTCCAGCACGCGCTGCTTCACCGCCACCTGGGCGCTCTCGTGCAGGTGCTGCATCTTGCAACCGCCACAGGCGCCTTCGTGCAGGCCAAAGTGCGGGCAAGTCGGGCGCACGCGCTGGGACGATTCCCGGTGGATCTCGGTCAGCGTGCCCTTCTCAAAGCTGCTCTTGCTGCGGTGGATCTGGGCGCTCACCACCTCAAACGGCAGTGCGCCATCAATGAACACCACCTTGCCATCGGGCCGGTGGGCTACGCCCTGGGCTTCCAGGTCCAGGGATTTGACGCGCAGCCAGCCTTCGGGCAGTGCGGCTTCGGTCGAGGTTTCAGGGGAGATCGGGGAAAGGGTGTCTGGGGAAATTACGTCGCTCATGCCTGAATTGTCTCAGGTACGCACATCGGGCCCGCGGCGGCACACGGGCTACATCAAAAATTCGCGTTTGATGCCACGGCGGGCCAGGTGGCGTTTGAGCTTGAACAGGGCCTCGTTTTGCACCTGGCGCACGCGTTCGCGCGTCAGGCCCAAGCGGCTGCTGATCACGTCCAGCGTTTCAGGCTCGCGGTCGTGCAGGCCAAAGCGACCCTCCAGCACCTCGCGCTCGCGCGGCGAGAGCGTGGCAATCCAGCTTTCCAGCAGGGTGTCCACCTCATGGGCATGGGCCGAGTCCTCGGGGTCCAGCGCCAACTCGTCCACCAAGCTGTCGCCCAGCGAATGCTCGTCGCCCGAGGGGTCCAGCGAGGCATCCAGCGAACGCGGTGCCTCGGCCATGGCCAGCAAATCCACAATGTCGGACGACTCACGCCCCAGCAGGGCCGCAATGTCTTCCGCGCGTATGCCCTCTGGGCGGCTGGCCACCAGGGCGGCGTCATTCTCCAGCGCCCGGCGTGCGCGCAGCACCTGCTGCACTTCGCGCACCACGTTCACCGGCAGGCGCACGGCACGGCCCTGGTACATCAGCGCACGGTCTACCGACTGGCGTATCCACCAGGTGGCGTAGGTGGAGAAACGAAAACCCCGTTCAGGCTCGAACTTGTCAATGGCGTGCATGAGCCCCAGGTTGCCCTCTTCGATCAAATCGGACATGGGCACGCCACGCCCCGTGTAGCCCTTGGCAATGCTGACGACCAGGCGCAGGTTGTGTTCGATCATGCTTTGCCGCGCGGCAAAGTCGCCGGCCCGGGCACGGGTGGCGGCAGCAAACTCTTCTTCGGGGGTGAACAGCGTGGTGCGACGTACGCCACGCAGGTAGATGGCGAGCGCATCGGCCGACTCGTCGCCGGGTTGCACCTCGCGGGCCAGGCGCTCCAGCTCTGTGGCCGCTATGATTTCAGGAGCTGCAGGCGCAGCGTCCATGGGGGCCATCGCCATATTTGGCTCTAAACCCAGCCCCGCGCTACGCTGGTCGACCGTGGGGTCGAATGGGTGTGCGCTGGGGGGCTTTTTCATGGCAGGCCTGCTATCTGGCGGGCAAGTACTTGGCCGGATCCACCGGCTTGCCTTGCCGGCGCACCTCAAAATGCAGCTTCACACGGTCGGCGTCGCTGTTGCCCATCTCGGCGATCTTCTGGCCCTTCTTCACGGTCTGGTCTTCCTTGACCAAGAGCGTCTGGTTGTGGGCATAAGCCGTGAGGTAGGTGTTGTTGTGCTTGAGGATGATCAGATTGCCATAGCCGCGCAGGCCGGCACCGGCATACACCACCTTGCCCTCGCCCGCGGCCAATACGGGGTCGCCCGCATTGCCACCGATGTCCAAGCCCTTGTTCTTCACTTCGTCAAAGCCGGCAAGCACGGTACCGCTGCCAGGCCAGATCCAGGCCACTTCATCATCACCACCCGAAGCGGGGGCGGGAGCCGGCGCCACCGGCTTGGTTGCCGCGGCGGCAGAAGCTGCGGGCGCAGGCGTGGCCGAGGAAGAAGCCGCGGCAGGTGCAGCAGCCGGTGCCGAGGCCGCCGGCAGGGCTGTGGTGGTGGCCACCGGGGCCGCCACGGGTTTGGCAGTCGCCACCGGAGTCTCGCCTGCCACAGGCGCCACCACGCGGATCACCTGGCCCACTTCAATCTTGTTGGGGTTGTCCAGCGCGTTCCAACGCGCAATATCCTTGTGGCTTTGGCCCGTTTCCAGCGCGATGCGGATCAGCGTGTCGCCGGGCTTGATGGTGTAGTAGCCGGCCTTGCCTGCATTCTCAAAGCCCGGGGGCTGCTTGACCGCCGCGGTGCGCGCATCCATCACCACCCCAGGCTTGCTACCCGCGGTATTACGGTCTTCCACAGGGGCGTGGTTCATGGGCGTAGAGCCGCAGCCAGACAGCACCAGCACAGCCACACCCACCGCAGATCCACCCCATTGACGCATACCGAACATAATTTGAATTCCCTTTAGGCAACGCCTGATTTTAGAGGGACAAAATGCACCGCCTCCAACAGGGTTTGGCGCACCCCCTGCGGGGTCTTGTCCAGCACCAACAACGCCTGCCCGCCGCCGCCAGGTCCTGACGTTACCACTGGCGCCACCAGGCGCCCGCCCACGGCCAATTGGTCCACCCAGGCTTGGGGCACCGCTTCACCGCCCGCGGCGGCAATGATGGCCGCATAGGGCGCGCCCTTGGCATAGCCCGCCATGCCATCGCCAAACAGCAAATGCGCATTGGCCAGGCGCAGGTGGCGCAGGTTCTCGCGTGCCTTCTCGTGCAGGCCGCGCAAGCGCTCGATGCTGTACACCTCGTCCGCCACCAGGCTCAGCACGGCGGCCTGGTAGCCGCAGCCCGTGCCAATCTCCAGCACCCGGCCCAATCGGCCCGTGGCGCCGTTGCGCAGCAGCTCGATCATGCGCGACACAACACCGGGTTTGGAAATCGTTTGCCCCAGCCCAATCGGCAGGCTGGTGTCTTCGTAGGCCTGGTTCACCAGCGCGCTGTCTACAAAGCGGTGGCGCTCTATCGCCCCCATGGCACCCAGCACCAGGCGGTCGGTCACGCCCTGGCCAGCCAGCTTTTGCACCATGCGCTGGCGCACGGCCTGCGAATCCATGCCGTGGCCTTGGGGCGCCTGCGGCGCCGGACTGGGTTTGGCACGCGCCACAGGTGCCACCGCGGCTTTGGCAGGCATGGAGGCAGACACCGTATTCAGAACCGGCTTGGCCACAGGCGTCGCGCCGGTGGCCACCGCCCCATGCGGGTTGGGCCGTGTCTTCGCCAGCGTGGCGTCCAGCCGGGCGGGGAACGAGGGGCGTTGCTTCATACCGCCACAGGTGGAGCCGCCAGCCGGGACGCGGTCTGCGCCCAGTAGCCGAGGTTGTCGTGGTCGGTCAGGTCCACCTTCAGCGGCGTGATGGCCACATGGCCCTGCGCCGTGGCGTGGAAGTCGGTGCCCTCAGCATCGTCCTTCACCGGGCCGGCCGCGCCAATCCAGTACATGGTTTCGCCACGCGGGCTTTGCTGCTGGATCACTTTTTCGGCGGCATGGCGCTTGCCAAGGCGGCACAGCTTCGCACTGCCAATCTGGTCAAAGGGCAGGTTGGGAATATTCACGTTCAGCAGCCAGGGCGTGGGGGTGATCAGCTGCTGCTGTTGCATGGAAAGCACCAGTTCGCGTGCCTTTTGCGCGGCAGAAGCCAGCTCCACCCAGTCCTTCTCCACCTGCGAAAACGCAATAGCCGGGATGCCAAACAAAAAACCCTCCATGGCCGCGCCTACGGTGCCAGAGTAAATCGTGTCATCACCCATGTTGGCGCCGTTGTTGATGCCGGACACCACCAGATCGGGCCGGTAATCCAGCAAGCCACTGAGTGCAATGTGCACGCAATCCGCCGGGGTGCCGTTCACATAGCGAAAACCATTGGCCGCGCGGTGCACATACAGCGGCGAATGCAGGGTCAGTGCGTTCGATTTGGCGCTGTTGTTTTGCTCGGGGGCAATCACCTCGACCTCGGCAATGTCTTTGAGCGCCTCATACAGCGCCACGATACCGGGGGCCTGGTAGCCGTCGTCGTTGGAAATCAGGATTTTCATATTCAAAGGGAGTGTGCGGCCATTGTAGGGTGGGGGTGGTGCGCAGGTCGCCCGAGAGACATTTTCCCCAGGGGGTGGGGCCTATCATTTGCCAACTTTTTTGGAGACACCCCCATGCACGCCTGGCTTTGTGAAACCCCCACCGGCATTGACGCCCTGACCTGGAAAGAGCTGCCCATGCCACAGCCCAAAGCCGGTGAGGTGCTGCTGGAGATCAAGGCCGCCAGTCTGAATTTTCCCGACATCCTCATCGTGCAAAACAAATACCAGATGAAACCCGCCCTGCCCTTTGTGCCGGGCTCGGAATACGCCGGCATTGTGGAGGCCGTGGGCGAAGGTGTGACGCACCTGAAGGTTGGGCAACCGGTGGCCTGCCTCAGCGGCACTGGCGGCTTTGGCACGCACACCATTGCACCCGCCGCGCTGTGCATGCCACTGCCCCCCGGTTTTCCTATGGTGGATGCTGCGGCTTTCATCATGATCTACGCCACCTCCTACCACGCGCTGGTGGACCGTGCACAACTCAAGGCGGGCGAAACGGTGCTGGTGTTGGGCGCTGCAGGCGGCGTGGGCACCTCGGCCATCCAGATCGCCAAGGCCATGGGCGCACGCGTGATTGCGGCCGCTTCTACGCAAGAAAAATGTGATCTCTGCAAATCGATTGGCGCAGATGCCACGATCAACTACAGCACCGAGAACTTGCGTGAAGCACTGAAGGCGCTGACCGACGGCAAAGGCCCGGATGTGATTTACGACCCCGTGGGTGGCGACTTTGCCGAGCCAGCCTTCCGCTCCATTGCTTGGCGAGGCCGCTACTTGGTGGTGGGCTTTGCGTCCGGTCCCATTCCCGCGCTGCCCTTCAACCTGGCGCTGCTCAAGGGCGCCAGCATTGTCGGTGTGTTCTGGGGCGACTTTGCGAAGAAGGAACCCAAGGCCAACGCGGCCATGATGGGCGAACTGGCCCAGTGGTATGGCCAGGGCAAGATCAAACCGGTGATTGACCGCACCATGCCCATGGCCGAACTCAAGGCCGCCTACGCCCACATGGGCTCACGCGGCGTGATGGGCAAACTGGTGATGGTGAACTAGGCCACGCACATCACAGCGCGTCAAAGATTCCAGAGATTGGCGTCTTTGCGTGCCAGCTGCGGGTAAATCGCGTCGTGGTCATTCGACAGTTCATGAATAGCCATCAACACGTCTGCGGGAAACCCGGCGCGCGGCCGCTCACTGGTGTCGTGCTGCAACTCGTGCATCAGCGCCACAAACTCCGGGTGTCCCCAGAACAGCTTGATCTTCTTCCCGATGTTCGGAAAGGCCGCATCAATCGTCTTGAAATAGACGCTGTCTTCAACCATTTTTATTGCTCCGTCCAACGACCTGTTTCAGACGGGTGCGCGGATGCACGCTACCAGCCCAGGTTCAGCATAGGAACTTTAGGCCAGTGCCAAAGTTCCATCAACCCGGCAAATACCTCGAATTTCGGGCCATAAACCCTGTTTACAGCCCTGCAAGCGCGCAGAAAAAAACCCTGCATTCTTGCGAATGCAGGGTTTTTCATATTTTGGGGTGGCTGATGGGGCTCGAACCCACGACAACAGGAATCACAATCCTGGACTCTACCAACTGAGCTACAGCCACCGTAAGCGCATGATTATAACCCGATAAAAAGGGCTTATTCCGCAACCACCGGTGCAGATCCCATCCGTGCCGGCGTCGGCACCTTGATTTGCACCTTGAAACGGTCTTTCAGGGTCTGGTAGTACGCCTGGCTCTCGGCATTGGCCATCCACTGGGCATATTGGTTGCGCTCTTGCTTGGCCACGGCATCGTTCACCGGGTTGCGCGGCAGCACCTTATTGACCTTGACCACCGCATAGCCCTGGGCACCCAGGTCCACACCCACCAGCGCAGGCAGCTTGGCAGGGTCAGCACGCAGCGCGGCGTCGAGCAAAGTGCCTTGCACCGGCTGGCCAGGCTCGCGCGACACAGTCACCGCCGCGGGGAAGCTGGCGCTGGCCGGCGTGGCTTGCCAGGCAGCCAACTTGTCGGCGCCTTCTTTCTTTGCCAGTTCTTGCGAACGGCTCGCCACCAGACGCTCGCGCACCTGGGCGCGCACCTCGGCCAGAGGCAAGGTGCGTGCGGGGCTGTAGCTCACCACACGGGCGGCAGTCAGCTGGCTGGAGCCGGTTTCAATGGCTTCGGTGTTGCGCTTCTTCTCCACCGAATCGGGGCTAAAGACGGCAGCCAACAGCTTGGGGTTGGCCAGTACGCCAGTGGCGCCCTTGGCGGGAGTGCGTTGCACATTGGCAGCGGTCTTGACTTCCAGCTTCAAGCGTTCGGCGATGGGCTTCAGGCTGTCCGACTGCTCGTACACACCGTTGGTAAACGACTCGGCCACTTCGGCAAATTTGCGCTGGGCTTGTTGCACGCGCAGTTCGCTCTCAAGTCCCGCGCGCAGCTCCTCAAAGCTGGGTTGCTTGGGCGCTTTCACATCGGTAAGTTTGATGATGTGAAAACCAAAGTCGGACTCCACCAGATCGCTGATGTCACCCTTCTTCATGGCGAACACGGCTTCTTCAAACGGTTTGACCATCGCACCACGGGCAAAGAAGTCCAGATCGCCACCGCGAGGGGCCGAGCCCACATCCTGCGAGTTCTTCTTGGCCAGGTCAGCAAAGGTGGTGGGCGCCTTGCGCGCCTGCTCCAGCAATGCCTGGGCCTTTTCCTTGGCCTTTTGGCGTTCGGCCTCAGGCATGGTCTTGGGCGCGTTGATCAGGATGTGGCTGGCACGACGCTCTTCCTTGCTGCTCAGGCGACCAGCATTCTGTTCGTAGTAAGACTTGAGGTCTGCCTCGTTCACCGTCACCGTCTTCTTGATGGCATCTACGTCCAGCACCACGTATTCGATGTTGGCGGATTCGGTGGACTGGAACAACGGCGCATTGGCCTGGTAGAACACCTCGATATCTGCATCTGACGGATTGACCTTGCTGGCAAAGTCAGCGGGGGCAAAGCGGGCGATCTGCACTTCACGGCGCTCAAAGAAGGCATTGAGCGCCAAGTCGGCCACGGCGTTGGCGGAGAACGCGGTGGACGAGATACCGGACTCGACCTGCATGAGGGTCAGGTCACTGCGCACACGGGCCTCCAGGCCCTCGGGCGTCATGCCCTGGCTGGCGGCCAGCTGGCGGTAGCGTTCAATGTCCATGGTGCCATCCGGCTTGCGCAGACCGGCAATCGTGGGGTTCTGCTGGAGCTCACGGGCCAGGCGCGCATCCGAGGTGGTGAAGTGCGCATCTTTCACGGCAGCGGCCATTACGCGCTCGCGCACCAGGCGCTCCAGCGTGGCGTAGCGGGCCTGCGGAGAGTCCAGCAGTTTGGGATCCACATTCGGCACCGAGGCACGCAGGCGATCGACTTCATTCTTGTGGGCGTAGTCCCACTCCTCCTGGGTCACCTTGGCACTGCCAATGGTGGCTACGGTGGCACCCCGGCTCATGCCCTTGTAACCATCCACACCCACCATGACAAACGCCAGGATGATGAGCAAGAACAAAGGTATGGCAATCACCTTGGTGTACTTGCGGACAAAATCGAACATGCGCTAACTCTCCATGAATACAACAAAAAAGGCGAACAATTGTGTTCGCCTTTGCTGGGTGTGGTGGTGGGTGATGACGGGCTCGAACCGCCGACATTCTGCGTGTAAGGCAGACGCTCTACCAACTGAGCTAATCACCCAAACGTAGACCTAATTTTAGTTCAGGGCATCTTTCAATGCTTTGCCTGGACGGAACTTTGGAACTTTGGCAGCCTTGATTTTAATCGCAGCGCCGGTACGTGGATTGCGACCCGTGCGAGCAGCACGTTTGCCCACTGCAAAAGTACCGAAACCTACCAGGGAAACAGTGCCGCCTTTTTTCAAGGTGGTTTTCACTGCACCAATGGTCGACTCCAGAGCGCGCGTAGCAGCGGCCTTGGAAATATCGGCATGTTTTGCAATGTGCTCAATCAGTTCAGTTTTATTCACAAAGACCCCTTGTACGGAAGCGAGTTAATCGATTGTCTCTTCAAAATTTTGTTGTACCGGATTGCCTTGGTGGTGGCATGTGATGAAACACGACCCAAAAACAAAACAGCTTTCAGCGGTAGCAGTGGTGACCGCTGCATTGCATTAAAGCCACGGGCTAATACCGTGTCAATATGCCGTGCAACATTGCGACAGCGCGGAGGCGAATTCTAGACGCAAATTTTTGGAAAACCGCCCGGCGGCGGGAAGTTTTTTCTGCAGGGCTGTACTGTCGCAAATGCAACAGGATGTGCTGAATACAGCGCACCGCTTCGGGGCGCAAGCTCGGCGTAAGGCTACTTGGTACGAGCCCGAATCTCCGGCAAGGCCTTCTGCAAGTAGTACACCATGGACCACACGGTGAGCACGGCCGCAGCCCAAATCAGCCACACACCCCAGAGGTGGGTGTTGATGATTCCAAATAGCAAACCGTCGAACAGCAGGAAGGGAATGGCCACCATTTGCACCACGGTCTTGACCTTGCCAATCATGTGCACGGCCACGCTGCGGGATGCACCAATCTGCGCCATCCACTCGCGCAAGGCGGAGATGGCGATCTCGCGGCCAATGATGATGAGGGCCACGAACACATCGGCGCGCTGCAGGTGCACCAGCACCAGCACACAGGCACACACCAAAAATTTATCGGCCACAGGGTCCAGGAAGGCACCGAACGATGAGGTCTGGTTGAGCTTGCGGGCCAGGTAGCCATCCAGCCAGTCCGTTGCCGCGAACACCACAAACATGATGGTGGCCACCAGGTTTCGCTCGTACGCCGACGCCATGGTGTCGGGCAGGTAGAAGACGCCCACGATGAGGGGAATCGCGAAAATTCGCGTCCAGGTCATGAGGGTGGGGATGGTCATAAACATGGCGGGATTGTGGCACGGCTAGTGCAGTGCACGGTAGATTTCATCGGCCAGTTCGCGCGATATTCCGTCCACCGTGGCAATGTCTTGTGCACTGGCCAGCGCCACGCCACGCACACCGCCAAAACGCTGCAAGAGTTTGGCGCGGCGCTTGGGGCCGATGCCCGGAATTTCTTCGAGCTTGCCGCCGCCGGTGCGCACCTTGGCGCGCGCGGCGCGCATGCCGGTGATGGCAAAGCGGTGCGCCTCGTCGCGAATCTGCGCCACCAGCATGAGCGCGGCGGAATCCGCGCCCAGGTACACCTTCTCGCGGCCATCGGCAAACACCAGCTCCTCCAGCCCCACCTTACGGCCCTCACCCTTCTCCACACCCACGATGAGCGACAGGTCCAGCCCCAGGCTCTCAAACACCTCACGCGCCATGGCCACCTGGCCCTTGCCGCCGTCCACCAACACCAGATCGGGCAGGCGTGCCGTGCCGCTGGGCGTGGTGCCCTGGTGTTTGGCTTCGCGCAACGCCTCGGCCAGTTTGCTGTAGCGGCGCGTCAGCACCTGGCGCATGGCCGCATAGTCGTCACCCCCGGTGATGCCTTCAATATTGAAGCGGCGGTATTCGCTGTTCTGCATCTTGTGGTGCTGGAACACCACGCACGACGCCTGCGTGGCCTCCCCCGCGGTGTGCGAGATGTCAAAGCATTCGATCCGCAGCGCGTCCAGATCGTCCAGCGCCAGGTCCAGTGCGTCGGCCAGCGCGCGCGTACGCGCCTGCTGCGAGCCTTCTTCGGCCAGTAGGCGGGCCAGCTGCAGCGCAGCATTGGTTTGTGCCATATCCAGCCAGGCGCGACGCTGTTCACGTGGCTGGTGCACGGCGGTAACCTTGATACCGGTTTGCTCAGACAGTGCCTGCAGCAACCCCTTGCTCACGGGCTCGCTGACCACCAGGGCGCCGGGCATGGGCACGTCGATATAGTGCTGCGACAGAAAAGCCTCCAGCACCTGGGCCTCGACCGACTTCTTTACCTCACTGTCATCGACCGCCTCGCCCATGACCGTGGCGTCTTCCACATGCACCGGGAAATAAGGCCGGTCGCCCAGATGGCGACCACCGCGCACCATGGCCAGGTTCACACAGGCCCGTCCGCCCTGCACCTTCACCGCCAGGATGTCCACGTCGCGGTCCGACACGTTGTCGACCGACTGCTGGTGCAGCACGTTCGACAATGCCGCCACCTGGTTGCGCAGCTCGGCAGCCTGTTCGAACTCCAGCTTGTCGGCGTGGGCCATCATGCGGGCCTCCAGGCCGCGCATCACATCCTGCGCCTCGCCGCGCAAGAAACGCTCGGCATTCGCCACGTCCTCCGCATAGTCGGCCGGGTTGATATGGCCCACGCAGGGCGCAGAACAACGCTTGATTTGGTACAGCAGGCAGGGCCGCGTGCGGTTGCTGAACACCGAGTCTTCGCAGGTGCGCAGGCGAAACACCTTTTGCATCAGCAGAATGGCTTCTTTCACCGCCCAGGCACTGGGGTAGGGCCCGAAGTAGCGGTGTTTTTTTTCCACGCCACCGCGGTAGTAAGACACGCGGGCAAACTCCACCGGCTGCGGGGGGCGCGGCTTGCCCGATGCATCGGACGGCGCCAGATTTTTCGGCACCGGCGGCGTGCCGGTCATCTTCAGGTAGGGGTAGCTCTTGTCGTCCCGAAACAGGATGTTGTATTTCGGGTTCAGGGTCTTGATGAGGTTGTTTTCCAGCAGCAGGGCCTCGGCCTCGGAGCGCACCACCGTGGTCTCCATGCGCACAATCTTGCTGACCATGTGGCCGATGCGCGTGCCGCCGTGGTCCTTCTGGAAATAGCTGCTGACCCGCTTCTTCAGGCTGATCGCCTTGCCCACGTACAGCAGCTGGTTGTCCGCATCAAAGTAGCGGTACACCCCAGGCAGCGACGGCAAGGCCGCCACCTCGCGCAACAGCGCGTCGGAATGGGTTTCTGCGGAGGGTGCTTCAGACATGGGACGCTATTGTGCTTGCTCCTTGAGCACGCTGGCACCGCATGGACAATAGCCGCCATGCAATGGGATATTTTCTGCAAGGTCATCGACAACTTTGGCGACATCGGCGTGTGTTGGCGCCTGTGTGCGGACCTGGTCCGCCGTGGCCACGCGGTGCGCCTGTGGGTGGACGACGCCAGCGCCCTGGCCTGGATGGCGCCAGGTGCGGCAGAAGGCCGCTGGCCCGGCGTGCAGGTGCGCGACTGGGCGGATGCGCAGAACCCGGCCATGCTGCAGCAGTTGCCGCCCGCAGACGTGTGGATTGAAGGTTTTGGTTGCGAGATTGCTCCTGAATTCATAGCTGCTCGCACAATGGATACGGGGGCTAACGGCCAAATACGCCATAAACCTCCGGTGTGGATCAACCTGGAGTACCTGTCAGCCGAGGCCTATGTAGAGCGCTGCCACGCCCTGCCCTCACCCGTGATGCAGGGCCCCGCCCAGGGCTGGACCAAGCATTTCTATTACCCCGGCTTCACGGAACGCACCGGCGGCCTGCTGCGCGAAGCGGACTATCTGGCACGACAGGCCGCGTTTGACGACAACGCACGCCAGGCTTGGTTGGCGCAGCGCGGCATTGCGTGGCAGGGCCAGCGCCTGGTATCGCTGTTTTGCTACGACCCGCCTGCACTGGCGGCGCTGCTGCAAGGTCTGGTAAACGGGGCCACGCCCACGCTGCTGCTAGTCACGCCGGGCCGGGCCCACCGTGCGGTGCAAACCATGTTGGCGCAGATGGATCTGCCCACCACCGGCGCGGGCGCACTCGCCCTGCACTGGCTGGAGCCGTCAACCCAACCCGAATTTGACGAGCTGCTGTGGGCCTGCGACCTGAACTTGGTGCGCGGGGAAGACTCCTTGGTGCGCGCCATCTGGGCCGGCAGGCCCTGGCTCTGGCAGATCTACCCGCAGGACGATGGGGCGCATGCCGACAAGCTGAACGCGCTGCTGGACCAGATGCAGGCCCCCGCCTCGCTGCGCGCGGCACAGCTGGCTTGGAACGACTTGAATGGCATGGCAGGGTCCAACCAGCCCACGCTGGATTGGGGCACCTTGCCCCTGGCGGAATGGTCGGCTGCTGCACACGATTGGCGCCACCGCCTGCTGCAAATGGACGACCTGACCAGCCAGCTCACCAATTTCGTGCAGAAAAAAAGATAAAATCCGAGGCTTAGCTGAATTTGCCGCCTGAGTTTTGGGGCAAGTCATGCCCCGCCGCAGACTGCGGCCTACAGTCGCACCACGCGACATTCGTTCCTGCAACCCTATGAAAATCGCTCAAGAAATCCGCGCCGGCAATGTGATCATGCACGGCAAAGACCCCATGGTCGTCCTGAAAACCGAATACAGCCGCGGCGGCCGCAACTCTGCCACCGTGCGCATGAAGCTCAAGAGCCTGATCGCCAACTTCGGTACCGAAGTCGTGTTCAAGGCCGACGACAAGATTGACCAGATCATTCTGGACAAGAAGGATTGCACCTACTCCTACTTCGCCGACCCCCTGTATGTCTGGATGGACGCGGACTACAACCAGTACGAAGTCGAATCCGAAAACATGGGCGACTCGCTGAACTACCTCGAAGACGGTATGACGGCCGAAGTGGTGTTCTACGAAGGCAAGGCCATCTCGGTGGAACTGCCCACCAGCGTGGAACGCGAAATCACCTGGACCGAGCCCGCCGTCAAGGGCGACACATCGGGCAAGGTTCTGAAGCCTGCCAAGATCGCCACCGGTTTCGAAATCGGTGTGCCAATCTTTGTGGCCCAAGGCGACAAGGTCGAAATCGACACCCGCACCGGCGAATACCGTAAACGCGTCTAACCCACGCCGCGAATAAAAAAGGCTCCTTCGGGAGCCTTTTTTATTGCCGCCAACGCAGCCTTAGCCATCTACCCGCACCGCGCGGTACAGGGCCCGCACCAGGTCCGACTGGGTGATGATGCCGACCAGCCGCGATTCAGTGTCGATGATAGGAATGTGGTGGTGGCCGCCTTCAGAGAACAGAGGCACCAGTTCCATCAGCGGGCGGTGCGCGCTGGCCACGCGCACCTGGCGCGTCATGATCTGGCCCACGGCCTCGGGCTTGTCGGCACTCACCTTGCCAGAGGGGCGGATAAAGTCCCGCAGGCGCTGACCCAGCCCGTCTGCTTGCGCCAGCCCCGCATGGCGCATAAAGTCGGCCACGGTGACGATGCCCACAATACGCCGCACCCGGTCTACCACCGGCAAAGCCTTCACACCATGCTGCTGAAGCAGCGCCCAGGCCTCGTGCAACGGCGTGCCAAACTGCACCGCCACCGGGCTTTGGGACATCACATCCGCGCACAGCAGGGCCCCCAGGTTGCGGCGGTAGGCGGCCATCTCGGCGTGCTGCAGCAGGTTCTCCAGGTCGTCGCGGCTCACATCCAGAATCTGGTTGTAGTGGGTCAGCGCAGCGTCCAGGTCACCGGGCGTAAACCGCCCCTGCGCACTGACCACCGGCCCCACCGCACGCCGCTGCACATGGGGATAGGGGCGGCCGGTGAGGCTGTTGTAGGCCACGCCGGCGGCAACCATCAGACCGCCATTCACCGCCAGCGGTACCCAGGCGATGTCCAGCCCTACCCAATGGCTCAGCACCGCCGACAAGGCCATGGCCCCGCCTGGGGGGTGCAAGCAACGCAGCCGCAGCATGACAAGGATGGCCAGCGGCACGGCCACAGACGCTGCCAGTACCGGGTTGTCGATCCAGCGCGCGCAGGCCACACCCACCAGCGCCGAAACACCGTTGCCGCCCAGCACGGCCCAGGGCTGCGCCAGCGGACTGGCGGGCACACCGAACACCAGCACCGCACTGGCCCCCATGGGCGCCAACATCCAGATACTGCCGGGATGCGTGCCCAGCAGCCAGTGGCTGAGCCACGCGGTGAGCCCCACACCCACCAGTGCGCCCAGCACCGAGCGCCAGCGTTCACGCGCGTCAATCATCACAGGCGCGGGCCAGAAGGCCTGCAGCCAATGCTGCAGACGCTCGCCCCAGGCCGGGGCTTCATTCGGTAGCGAAGTGGGATTCACAGGTTCTGGCGGCATGGGGTGGCGGGCACAAGAGGAGATGCAAATTATCAGCGCGCCAAACCGCCTTGAAATGGGACGACAATGCGCCCATGGAAAATACCCAAAACCTCAACGAAGCCCGCCTGGCCAACGCCTGGGCTGACCTGCAAGCCCACGCCGACCTGGGCAATATGCTGGAGGCCGATGCCTACCGACTGGCGTTTGCCGACCCCGAGTTTCTGCTGCGCCGCGAGACCCGTGGCATGCGCATCCAGTTGGAAATGCTCAAGCCCGATCTGGACCAGGCCGCGCAGGGTGTGGAGAACACCGTGGTGGTGTTTGGCAGTGCCCGCTTTCCCTCCCCCGAAGATGCCAGCGCCGCACTGAAGGCTGCCAAGGCCAGCGGCGATGCCAAGCAACTGGCACTGGCCGAGCGCCATGTGCGCAATGCCAAGCACTACGACAACGCCCGCCTGTTTGCCCGCCTGGTGGCCGGCTACAGCGCACGCAAGCCGCTGAAGGACCGCCTGTTCATTTGCACCGGCGGCGGCCCCGGCATCATGGAAGCGGCCAACCGGGGCGCGTTTGAAATGGGCGCACTCACGCCGGGCCTGAACATCGCCCTGCCCCACGAGCAAAAGGCCAACCCGTACGTCACACCGTCACTGAGCTTCAAGTTCCACTACTTCGCCACGCGCAAGATGCATTTCATGATGCGCGCCAAGGCGCTGGTGGCCTTCCCAGGCGGCTTTGGCACGCTGGACGAGCTGTTTGAAGTCATCACCCTGGTGCAAACCAAAAAGGCCAAGCCTGTGCCCATCGTGCTGTTTGGCACGGAGTATTGGAAGAAGCTGATCAACATGGATGTGCTGGTGGAGGAAGGCGCGGTCTCGCCCGAAGACCTGAACCTGTTCCACTACACCGACGACCCGCAGGAAGCCTGGGAAATCATCCGCACTTTCTACGACCTGCCGCTGTAGCGCGCGGCGCGGGCCGGGGTGCTGTGCGGCTCAGGCAGGCCGCAGTTTCCAGGCCGCGTGGGCGCCCAGGCCCACCAAGGTGCCCACGGTCCAGAACACCACCGACACGCCCACCACCACGCCCGCCGTGCCAAACAGCATGGGCATGAGCACACTGGAGAGGTTCAGGCTCATGAGCCGCAGCGCAATGGCCTGGCCATGCAGTGCGTGCGGCGTGATCTGGTGCAACGTGCTCATGATCATGGGCTGCACCGTGCCCAGCGCCAGCCCCAGCAGCACCGAGCACAGGCCCATGGCCCAAGCCGTGGGCATGAAGGGGTAGGCACCAAACAGCAGGGCTGTGACGACCATCGCCCCGGTTACCACCGCCCACTCGCGCAGGTGCGCGGCAACCAGGGGTAACAACACCCGCACCGACGCAGCGGCTACCGCAAAGGCACCAAGGATGGTGCCAATGACCGAGGCACTGAAGCCGCGCTCGTGGCCAATCACCGGCACGACAAAGGTGTGTACATCCCAGCAGCTGGACAACAACCAGTTCACCAGCAACAGACGGCGCATCAGCGGCTCGCGCAGCAGTGGCCACACGCTGGGGTGCGCGCCATCGGCCACCTGCGTCGGTGGCAGCTCGGGCGTGTGGCGCACGCACAGCCAGGCCAAGGCTGGCACGAGCGCCGTGAGCGCAAAGGCCGCGACAAACCCGTTGTGGTCGGCCGCCTGCCCGCCCATCCACACGCCCGCGTGGTCAATCAACAGGCCCACGCACACTGGCCCCAGAAAGTTGGATACCGCCGGCCCGATGGACAGCCAGCTGAACACACGGCGCAGGTCTTCCGCCCCGCGTGCTGCGCGGCCCACATGGCGTTGCAGCGCAATGTTGGCCGTGCCCGTGGCACCGCCCATGCACAACGCGCTGAAGCACAGCACGGAAAATTGTGGAAATAGCGCCGCCAGCGCAGCCCCTGTCATAGCCACCACGATGCCCAGCGCCACGGGCCGGCGCAGGCCATGCCGGTCTGCATAGCGCCCCGCCGGCAGCGCCAGAAACACCTGGGTCAATGAGAACAGGGCCAGCAGAAAGCCCACCGCCAGCGCGCCATAGCCCTGCTGCAGCGCCCACAGCGGCGCGGCCATGCGCATGCCGGCCATGCTGGCGTGCAGGCACACCTGGCCTGCCACCAGGCGCAGCAGGCCCCAGACGCGCTCGCCGCCGCCAGGTTCGCTAGCGTCTGCCTCGGCAGGGGTCATAGGTTGCTGGTGTCCGCGTCGCGGTCAAAGTCGCGGTCCGCGGGCAGCAGCGCTTGCGCCTGCGATTCGGGCAAGGCGTCTACCTTCTTCAGGGCCCGGCCCATGGCGCGGCTGCGCGTTTCGGCGTTGTCCAGCGTGTTGAGCACGGTCTGGGTTTGCGCCTTGACCTTGGCCAGCACATCGCCAAACTTGCCGAACTCGGTCTTGACCGCGCCCAGCACCTGCCAGACCTCGCTGGAGCGCTTCTCCAGCGCCAGCGTGCGAAAGCCCATCTGCAGCGAACTGAGCATGGACAGCAGCGTGGTGGGGCCGGCCAGTGTGATGCGGTAGTCGCGCTGCAGGCTTTCCATCAGGCCAGGGCGGCGCAGCACTTCGGCGTACAGGCCTTCGGTGGGCAAAAACAGAATGGCGAAGTCGGTGGTGTAGGGCGGCTCCACGTACTTGTCGGCAATCGACTTGGCCTCCAACCGAATGCGCATCTCCAGCGCCTTGCCGGCTACCTCGGCACCCAGCACATCGGCCCGGCCCTGGGCATCGAGCAGGCGCTCGTAGTCTTCGTTGGGAAACTTCGCGTCGATGGGCAGCCACAGTGGCTCGCCGTTGTCGGAACGGCCCGGCAGCTTGATGGCGAAGTCGACCACGTTTTTGCTGCCCGGGCGCGTAGCCACCTGCACCGCGTACTGGTCGGGCACAAACACCTGCTCCAGCAGGCTGGCCAGCTGGGCCTCGCCAAAGATGCCGCGGGTTTTCACATTGGTCAGCAGGTGCTTGAGATCGCCCACGCCCTGTGCCAGCGTCTGCATTTCGCCCAGGCCCTTGTGCACCTGTTCCAGCCGCTCCGCCACCTGTTTGAAGCTTTCGCCCAGGCGCGCCTGCAGCGTAGTTTGCAGCTTCTCGTCCACGGTGGCGCGCATCTCGTCGAGCTTGGCGGCGTTGGTGGTTTGCAGCTGCGCGAGTTGTTTCTCCAGCGTCTCACGCACCTCGTTCATGCGCCGTGCGTTGGATTCGCTCAGGTTGGAGAGCTGGTTCGTCAAAGTGTCAGACAGCGTTTTTTGCAGCAGGGCCAACTGCTGGCCAAAGGCGTCGATCTGGGTGTTTTGGGTGCGCGTGGCCTCGCCGCTTTGTTCCACCAGCGCCTTCTGAAACAGGGCCAGGTTGTGCGACAGCTCCTGGCGGCCGTCGCGGGCAGACTCGGTCACCTCGCGGCGCAATTCGCGCTCCAGCCGCTCGCTGCTGGCCTTCACCAGCGTCAGTAACTCCTGGCGCTGCGCCTCTTGCTGCGCCGTGGGCGGCACAGGCCGCCCGCGCTGCATCAGGCCAAAGGCCAACAACCCCAGTTGCAGCACCGCCAGCGCCACCAACACCCACTCCAGCCCTTGCATCCCGCCCTCACTCTCACTCAAATATAGATCAAACAGGGCGCTAGCCCCCGTGGAATATGCGCCAGCAGCTCCTGATTCGATAGCGCCCTAGTTGCCTTGCAGCAGCGGCTCCACCTCGGCAAAGGCCTGCTGGATGGCCGCCACTTGCTCCAGCGCCTGAGCGCCCTGCCCTTCGCGCGCCAGCGACTCCAGCGCCTGGCACAGCGCGCCCAGCTGCATGGCCCCCACGGTGCGTGAGGACGACTTGAGCTTGTGCCCCAGTGCGCCCAGGCCCTTGAGGTCACCCGCCGCACGCAGTACATCCAGTTCGGCCATCTGCTCGGTGGTGGTGGTGATGTAGCGGTCCAGCAAGCGGCGGTGCATAGTCGGGTTCTCCCCCACCATGCGACTCAGGGCCAGACCGTCCCACATGGGCAGCGCCTCCCCGGGCGCCGTATCACGCGGCAGCCACTTGAGCAGCATCGCGCCCAGCTCGCTCAGGCGCAGGGGCTTGGTCAGGTAGTCGTCCATGCCGCGTTCCAGGCAGTGCTGCAGCTCGCCGTCCATGGCGTTGGCCGTCACGGCCACGATGGGCATGTGTTCGTGCGGGTCTTCGGCCTGGCGGATCGCCTCGGTCAGCGCAAAGCCGTCCATCTGCGGCATGTGGCAGTCGGTCAGCATCAGGCCGTAGCGGCCCACCACCCACATCTTCAGTGCGGTGGCGCCATCGGGCGCGCACTCAGCCGCGTAGCCCAGGATGCGCAGTTGCTCCAGCATCACATCGCGGTTGGTTTCGTTGTCCTCCACCAGCAGGATCAGCCGCCCGGCCTCGCGCGCCTCTTGCACCGAGGGCACGACCAAGGCCACGCTCTCGGTCAGCTGATGGCTGGGCAGCATGGCGGGCACGCTCAGGCGGCCACAGGCCAGGGCCACGCCCCGCACCAGTTCGTTGACCTGCAGCGGCCGCGCGCACACCGTGACCGAGCGACCCGGCACGCTGCTCTGGTTTTGCCGCACCAGGCGCACCACGCCGCGCCCGGTGGTGCTTTGGCTCCACAGATCGGTCGATTCGTCCCAGGGCGTATCCACATCCAGCACCAGCACCGCCGGCCCCACCGCCGTGGCCTGCCAGCCCTGCGCCTGCTGCGGGCTTAGCGCCGTCTGCACCATGGCGCCCGCTGCGCGCAAATGGCCGGGCAGCACTTGGGCGCAGTCGTTGTCGTCGGTCACCAGCATCACCTGCACGCCGGCCAGGCTCAGGCTGCGCGGGGTGGCGGTCTCGGGCGTGGCCACGTACAGCGGGAGCAGGATGGTGAAGATCGAGCCCTCGCCCAGCGTGCTGTGCACCAGAATGCGGCCGTGCATCATCTCCACCAGGCGGCGACTGATGGACAGCCCCAGGCCCGTACCACCGTACTGGCGCGCCGTGCCCACATCGGCCTGGGTAAAGGCCTCGAACAGGCGATCCACCAGCTCGGGGCCCATGCCAATACCGTTGTCCATCACGCTGAATTCCAGCGTGGACGGCCCCTGCGTCTGCTGCGCCGCGCGCACATACAGCCGCACATTGCCACGCCGCTCGGGCCGCCCGGGGGTGAACTTGAGCGCATTGCCCAACAGGTTGTAGAGCACCTGGCGCATGCGCGTGGGGTCTACCCACACCCATTCGGGCAGGTCGGGGTCCACCAGCACCGACAGGTCAATGTCTTTGCCGGCCGAGATGGTCACCATCAGTTGGGCCACCCCCTCCACCAGCTCTCGCAGGTGGGTGGGCATGGCTTCGACCTCCAGCTTGTCGGCCTCGATCTTGGAAAAATCCAGAATGTCGTTGAGGATCTGCAGCAGCGCGATGGACGAGTCGTGGATGGTGCTGACCATGCGGCGCTGTTCGCGCGTGAGCTCGGTGGCACGCAAGATGTCCACCATGCCGACCACGCCGTTCATGGGCGTGCGGATTTCGTGGCTCATATTCGCCAAAAACTCGGACTTGGCCCGGCTGGCGGCGTGGGCCGACTGCTCGGCCTGGCGCAGCTGGGTGATGTCGGTGCTCACGGTGATGTACTCGCGTGGCGTGCCGTCGCTGTTCATGAAGGCGGCCACCGTGGTGTCCAGCCAGTACAACGTGCCGTCCTTGGCACGGTTGCACAGCTCCGAACGCCACACCTTGCCCTGCGAAATGGTGTGGATCAGGTCGGCAAAAAAGCGCTCGCCATGCTGGCCCGAATCCATCATTCGGTAGTGCTTGCCCAAAAACTCTTGTGGCACATAGCCGGTAACTTCCACGAACTTCTGGTTGCCGTAGGTCAGCAGACCGTTCAGGTCCATGATGCTGACGATGGCGTGCTGGTCGATCACAAAGCGCTGGCGCTCCAGCTCCGACAGGGCCTTGAGCACGCGCGCGTTGCTGGCTTCGCGCTCGTCGAGCAACATCTTCTGCGCCGCATTGACGCGCTGCGAGGTGTCCAGCAAATGCCGCTTGATCAGCACCGCCATGCGGTAGGCCACCACAAAGCCCATCGACAGGATGACCCACTGCGCCGCAGGAATGGTGGGGGCCGAAGGCTTGAGCGTGCCATGCACCTGCGCCCAGGTGATCCAGCCACTGCCCGCCGCCGACAGCAGCAGCAGCGCCAGCCCCGCGCGCTCGCCCAAAATCACCACGCAGTAAATCAGCGGAATGCCAGCCAGCGCGGCCTGGGCAATGTTGATGGTGCCAAAGCGCACCATGGAAGAAAACACCCCGGTGAACAACAGCAACAGCACCACCACCGAGCTGGATCGCACCCAGCCGCGCACCAGGAACACCTGCACCAGCGCGGCCATAGTCACCAGCACCGCCATGGTGACCAGGTTGGGCGCATCCGAGAACAGGCCCAGCACATAGGCCACCACCACCACCAACCCACAGGTCAGGAAGATGGTGGCGTTGAAGCCACGCGCCACGGCACCTATGCCGGCCATGCCCTGCGCGTCAGGGGCTACTGCAGCCGTGCCGGGCTCCTCCAGCCAGAGGGCGCGCCACTTGCTCATGGTGCAGCCACCGCGCTGGGCAAGGCATTCACCGGCGTGAGCGGCTTGCCCTGTAGCAGAAAGGCCACAAGGTTGTCCGCCGCCAGCTTGGCCATGGCGCGGCGCGTGCGCTCGGTGGCACTGGCGATGTGCGGGGTCAGCACCACATTCGGCACGGTGAGCAGGTCGGGGTGCACGCTGGGCTCGCCCTCAAACACGTCCAGCCCCGCCGCGGCGATGCGCCGCTCACGCAGGGCCACGGCCAGCGCGGCGTCGTCCACGATACCGCCGCGCGCAATATTGATGAGCGTGGCCGTGGGCTTCATGCGGGCCAGTTCGGCCGCACCGATGGTGTGGTGCGAAGCGGCCGAGTACGGCACCACCAGCAGCACGTGGTCGGCCGTCTGCAGCAGTGTGTCTTTGTCCACGTAGCGGGCACCGCAGGCGGCCTCGGTGGCCGCGTCCAGGCGGCTGCGGTTGTGGTAAATCACCTGCATGCCAAAGCCCAGCGCACCGCGACGCGCAATGGCCTGGCCAATGCGGCCCATACCGATGATGCCCAGGGTGGAGCCGTGGATGTCGGTGCCGCAAAACATGTCGTAGCGCCAGCGCTTCCACTGGCCTGCGCGCAGATAGTGTTCGCTCTCCGTCAGTCGGCGGGCCGTGGCCATCAGCAGCGCAAAGCCAAAGTCGGCTGTGGTCTCGGTCAGCACGTCGGGGGCGTTGGTGCCCTGCACGCCAGCAGCCGTCATGGCGGGCACGTCGAAGTTGTTGAAGCCCACCGCCATGTTGGCGCAGATCTTCAGGCCTGGGCAGGCCGCCAACAACGCCGCGTCAATGCGCTCACCGCCGGTGGTCAGCACGCCTGCCTTGCCTTGCAGTTTGTCGACGAGCTGCTGGGGACTCCACGCCTCGTCGGCCTGGTTGGACTCGACCTCGAAATGCTGGGTCAGGTGCGCCAGCACATCGGGATAAATGGCGCGGGTGACGAGGATGCGGGGCAAGGTCATGGCAGTACGAAGGGTTGTGACAGCAGGCAGGGACAGCGGAGTCGCTCAGGCGGGCGTGGCGATTTGGAACACCTGGCGCAGGTAGGCCAGGTACTTTTCATCATCACACATGTTCTTGGAAGGAGTATCCGACAGCTTGGCCACCGGCTGGCCGTTGCAGCGCACCATCTTGATCACAATTTGCAAAGGCTCGTAACCCAGGTCATTCGTCAGGTTGGTGCCGATGCCAAACGCCAGTTGGCAACGGCCACGAAACTGCTGGTACAGCGCAATGGTGCGCGGCACAGTCAGGCCGTCGCTGAAGATGAGTGTCTTGGTGCGCGGGTCTACACGGTTGCGACTGTAGTGCTCCAGCATGCGCTCGCCCCAGCTGAACGGATCGCCGCTGTCGTGGCGGGCGCCGTCAAACAGCTTGCAGAAGTACATGTCAAAGTCGCGCAGAAAGGCGTCCATGCCATACACGTCGCTGAGCGCAATGCCCAGGTCGCCGCGGTACTCGCGCGCCCACGATTCGAACGAAAAAATCTGGCTGTCGCGCAGCCGTGGACCCAGCGCCTGTGAAGCCTGCAGATACTCGTGCGCCATGGTGCCCAACGGAATCAGCCCCAGCTTCATGGCGAGCAACACATTGCTGGTGCCCGCCAATTGCCCCGGCTGGCCTTTGGCCTGGCCCGGGCTTTGCAAGGTACCCAGCTTGGCGGTCAGCACGCGCAACACCTCGTCATGCCAGGCGCGCGAGAAGCGGCGGCGTGTGCCGTAGTCGGCAATCTTCAGTTCGGCCAAGCCATCGGCGTGCAGCTCGGCAATCTTGGTGTCCAGCCGCTTGCGCCCCTCTACAAAATCAGGCACCTGCTGGGTGTTGCGGAAGTACACCTCGTTGACGATGGCCAACACCGGGATCTCGAACAGGATGGTGTGCAGCCAGGGGCCTTCAATCACGATCTCCAGCTCGCCCGTGGGCAGCGGGGTGACGGTGATGTACTTTTCGTTGAGCTTGAACAAGCCCAGAAAATCCACAAAGTCGCTTTTGATAAAGCGCATCGAGCGCAGGTAGGCCAGCTCGCTGTCCTGGAAATGCAGCCCGCACAGCGAGCGGATTTCCTCCCGAATCTCTGCGGCGTGCGCCGCCAAGTTGACGCCGGGGTTGCGACATTTGAAGCGGTACTCCACCTGCGCACCGGGGAATTGGTGCAGCACCACCTGCATCATGGTGAACTTGTAGAGGTCCGTGTCCAGAAGGCTGGTGATGATCATGGTGTGACAGAAGGCCCATGAGTGGGCCGATGGATTGCTATTCTTTTAGTAGCTGCTTGCGCAGCGTCCCCGGGGGCTAGAGCCCATTTTCTTACAAATTCAGCGCCTTCAGTCCAGCCAGCGCGTGAAATCGGCCACCGGCACGCGGGGCGTATGGAATTCGTTCACCGGCGCCTGTGGGTCGGCATGGCCCAGCGACATGCCGCAGACCAGCATTTCGCCCTCACCCGCACCAATGTGCGGCAGGATGATCTTGGCAAAGCCATTCCACGCGGCTTGCGGGCAGGTGTGCAGCCCACGCCCGCGCGCGGCCACCATGATGCTCTGCAAAAACGCGCCATAGTCCACCAGCGAGCCGCGGCCCATGACCTTGTCCACCGTGAACATCAGGCCCACAGGCGCGTCAAAGAAGCGGAAGTTGCGCTGGTGCTGGGCGTGCATCTTGTCCTTGTCGGCCTTGCCAATGCCCAATAGGCCGTACAAGCCCCAGCCGTTTTCGCGGCGGCGATCGATATAGGGGCTGACCCACTGCGCGGGGTAATAGTCGTAGGCCTCCTGGTATTCGGCCGCCAGCGCGGGGTTCGCGCGGATGGCGTCGTGTGCCGTGCATACCTGCTCCACCAGGCTGTCGCGGCTGGCGCCTTGCAGCACGTACACCTTCCAGGGCTGGCAGTTGGTTCCACTGGGTGCGCGGCTGGCCACTTCCAGAATGGCCTCGATGTCCGCGCGTGCCACGGTCTGGGGAGTGAAGGCCCGCGCCGACATGCGCGAGGTAATGGCGTGGTCCACCACGGAAGCGGTCATACAAGAGTCTCCAGTACTTTTTTGAGGTCGGCCGGCAGCGCCACCGGCTTGCGGGTCACCTGGTCTACATACACATGGATAAAGTGGCCCTTGGCCGCGGTCAGCTCGCCGTCGCCAAAAATGCCCACCTCGTAGCGCACGCTGGACGTGCCCAGCTTGGCCACGCGGATACCCGCGTGTACGGTCTGCGGAAATGCCAGCGAAGCAAAGTAGTTGCACTGCGTCTCCACCACCAAGCCAATGGTGCTGCCCGCGTGGATATCGAGCACACCTTGCTCTATCAGGTAGGCGTTCACCGCGGTGTCGAACCAGCTGTAGTACACAACGTTGTTCACATGGCCGTACACATCGTTGTCGGACCAGCGGGTGGCAATGGGTCGAAAGGCCTTGTAGGCGCTGCGCGGTTCGGGGTGGGGTTTGGCGGGGGCGGCATTGTCCATGGTTCCATTTTGCCAGTGCCATGGCCACGGCTTGGCAGGCTGGCACAGCGGCGTGACACGGATGTGAATTGCCGGGGTTCTAGGCCTTTGCATCTAAATTGTTGCACCGCAACAAATAATACTTGCATTGCACCGCAGCATCGCTACAATTCAACCCATGCTGCACTGCAACATAAACAAGCCTCAGGGCCAGGTTACGGAGCAGATAGTGAATTTCATCTTAACTACTGGAGAATGAACATGCTGACCGTCGAACAAGTAATCGCATCCCACAAAGCCAACATCGAAACCCTGTTTGGCTTGACCAACAAGGCCTTCGAAGGCGTGGAAAAAATCGTTGAACTGAACCTGACCGCTTCCAAGGCAGCCCTGTCTGAAGTCGCTGGTCACACCCAGTCCATCCTGAGCGTGAAAGACGCCCAAGAACTGCTGGCCCTGCAATCCGGCCTGCTGCAGCCTTTGGCTGAAAAGACTGCTGCTTACAGCCGCCACCTGTACGACATCGCTTCCGGCGCCAGCGCCGAGCTGACCAAGACTGTGGAAGGCCAAGCGGCTGAAGCCCAAAAGAAATTTGCCGGCCTGGTCGACAGCGCTGCCAAGAACGCACCCGCTGGTTCCGAAGCCGCTGTGGCGATCTTGAAGAGCTCGGTGGCTGCTGCCAACAACGCTCTGGAATCCGTGCAAAAGGCTGTGAAGCAAGCGACTGATGTGGCCGAAGCCAACTTCAACGCTGTGGCCGCCACCGCGACCAACGCCACCAAGGCCGCTGCCAAAAAGCGTTAATTCAGGCAAGGGCTTAAAGATTTTTCAAAAATTTGAGCCTTTTCCCTAGCTACCAAGGGAAAACCCTGAGATAATTCAGTCAACGGAAACAAAGCTTTATTTTTGTTTCCCCCGGTTGTCTCCTCGGGTCCTTTCGAAACCTTCAGGTTCAGGGATCCCTTCAAGGCCTCGTTGCAAAACGGGGCCTTTTTTTTGGCCGATCAATTTGCCTTATCGCCGACCTGCACTGGATCGGCATCATCCGAATGAATGGGGGCAAACGGGCCTTGGGTGCGCATCTTTAAATAACGCTCTCCGTCGGGGGTGTTGAACAGCCGCCACCACACCAAGCCGCCAAGCGCGGCGGCGAAAAGCAACAAAACGATGGTCAGGACTGTGGACATAAGCACTCCTTCGGTTGAGTAGGTTCCAAGACTGAGGAACAGCTCAGCGCATACGCGCCGCAATCGCCGCCTTCAGATCCGGTATCAGTCGCAACATGGCCTGGCGCCCCGCCTCGATCGAGCGTTTGCGAGCACTAAAGTCGGCACTGCTGACGCCCATGAGCGCTGGGCGCACCACGATGTCGGCGTCGCGCAATTCAAAGTTGTTGATGCTCTTGCCCATGATGGAAAAGGTCTGAAGCAGGATTTCCAGCGTCCCTCCCGTGAGGCTGCCCTCGGGCATGCTGGAAATATCCACCGCGATCACTAGCTCTGCGCCCATTTTCCGCGCCGCCCGCACGGGCACTGGCGACACCAGCCCACCGTCCACATAGTCGTGCCCCGAAATCCGCACCGGCTGGAACACGGCAGGAACGGCGCTGGAAGCACGCACGGCCGTGCCCGTGTCGCCACGTTGAAACACCATGTCTTTGCCGGTGTTGAGGTCGGTGGCCACAATACCCAGCGGCATGGGCAAATCCTCAATCAGACGCGAACCCACTTGGCTGTTCACATACCGGGCCAGCGCCTCACCGCGCAGCATGCCGCGGCTGAAAATGGGCAAGGTCCAATCGGTGATTGCGGCCTCCTCCATAGTTTCCGCCACACGCTGCAGCTGGGCACCGGTCTTGCCACTGGCATAGATAGCCGCCACCAGGCTGCCGGCGGATGTGCCGGTGACGAGCACGGGGCGAATGCCGTTTTCTTCCAGCACCTGAATCACCCCCACATGGGCAAAGCCGCGGGCCGCACCACCGCCCAAGGCGAGGCCAATCCGCGGTGGCAACTTGGGCGGCACCACCAGGAGTGGCAAGTCCCCCACCGGAGGCACGATGACCACGGGCACCGGACTCTTCTCCACCAAAGGTGCGGAAGCACATCCCGCCAACAACAACCCCATGCCTGCAACGGCCAACCAACCCCGAACACTGTCCCACTTCACTATGAATGCCCCTGTTTCGTTAAAAATGACTTGCGCTTAAACCAAGGGCACCCGGATGGGGCCGAAATTCTCGCCCGCCTGAAAGCGGATGGTGGTGCGTCGCCAGCCGACATTATCTGGCGGGTCGGGCCCGGTCGACTGTGGCAAGGAAAAACCGATGGACTGCGTGCCTTCCAAATACTAGGATGGGGCCATGAAAACCCTGCGCCTGTTTGTGATTGCCCTCTCTGTCTTGGCTGTGCTGCTGTTGGTGGTGGGACAGTTGGGGTTCCTGGCGGGCACTGCACCGACAGATCTTGGCGTGAAAGCCGGCCGGCTCAAGCCTCCATCTTTGGCGCCTAACAGTGTCAGCAGCCAAGCCAGCCTGTACCCCGATCATCCGCAGCTTGGCTACGCCAGCATTGCGCCATTGGCGTACCAGGGTGACGGCCCGGTGGCCATGGCAAAACTCACCGGCATTCTGAAAAATACGACCGGTACCGTGGTGCTTACCGCCACAGACCAATATCTGTATGCACAAAGCAGCACCCGCTGGCTGCGCTTTACTGACGACGTGGAGTTTTGGCTAGACGACACCGCGAAGGTGATTCATGTGCGTTCCGCAAGCCGCATTGGACGCGGTGATTGGGGCGTTAACCGCAACCGGGTAGAAGCCATTCGGTCCCAGTTCATGCAGAACTGAGACCGAATGCGCTGCAGGGCTTAGCCTGCAGTCGCTTCCTCGGGCTTGGACTTTCCCTCTTTCTTCGGCAGTGGCTGGATATCCAGCGTGACCTCGGCCTTGCCGTCTTCCTGGTCGTCGATATCCACCGTCAAGCGACCGCCGTCCACCAGGCGCCCAAACAGCAACTCGTCGGCCAGTGCCCGGCGAATCGTGTCCTGGATCAGCCGCTGCATGGGGCGTGCACCCATGAGCGGATCGAAACCCTTCTTGGCCAAGTGCTTGCGCAGCTTGTCGGTGAAGGTCACATCGACCTTTTTCTCGGCCAACTGGGTTTCCAGCTGCAGCAAGAACTTGTCCACCACGCGCAGGATCACCACTTCGTCCAGCGCCTTGAAGCCGACGATGGCGTCCAAACGGTTGCGGAACTCCGGTGTAAACAGTCGCTTGATGTCCATCATTTCATCGCCCGCCTCACGCGGGTTGGTGAAGCCAATGGTCGCCTTGTTCATGGTCTCGGCGCCCGCATTCGTCGTCATGATGACGATGATGTTGCGGAAGTCTGCCTTGCGGCCGTTGTTGTCCGTCAGCGAGCCATGGTCCATGACCTGCAGCAGCACATTGAAAATGTCCGGGTGGGCTTTTTCAATTTCGTCCAACAGCAGGACGGCATGGGGCTTCTTGGTTACCGCTTCCGTGAGCAGGCCACCTTGGTCAAACCCAACATAGCCCGGAGGCGCACCAATCAGGCGGCTTACCGCATGGCGTTCCATGTACTCGCTCATGTCAAAGCGAATCAACTCGATGCCCATGATGTAGGCCAGCTGCTTGGCGGCCTCGGTCTTGCCAACGCCTGTGGGGCCGCTGAACAAGAAGGAGCCAATCGGCTTGTCGCCCTTGCCCAAGCCAGAGCGTGCCATCTTGACCGCTGAGGCCAATATGTCCAGCGCCTTGTCCTGGCCGAAGACCACGCTCTTGAGATCGCGCTCCAGCGTTTTTAGCTTGCCGCGGTCATCGTTCGACACATTGGCCGGGGGAATACGCGCAATCTTTGCCACGATGTCTTCCACCTCGGTCTTAGTGATGGTCTTCTTGCGTTTGCTGGGTGCCAGAATGCGCTGTGCCGCACCGGCCTCATCGATCACATCAATGGCTTTGTCCGGCAAATGGCGGTCGTTGATGTACTTGGCACTCAACTCCGCGGCGGCTTGCAGGGCGGCCACGGCGTACTTCACATTGTGGTGCTCTTCAAAGCGCGACTTCAAGCCTTTGAGAATTTCCACGGTCTGGTCGATGGTGGGTTCCACCACATCCACTTTTTGGAAGCGGCGAGAGAGTGCGGCGTCTTTCTCGAAAATGCCGCGGTACTCCGTGAAGGTGGTTGCACCAATGCACTTGAGCTGACCCGAGCTCAGGCTGGGCTTGAGCAGATTGGACGCGTCCAATGTGCCGCCCGAGGCTGCACCCGCGCCAATCAGCGTGTGAATTTCATCAATGAACAGCACTGCATTGGGTCGGTCCTTCAGCGCCTTGAGAACGCCCTTCAGACGTTGTTCAAAATCGCCCCGGTACTTGGTACCGGCCAGCAGCGCGCCCATGTCCAGGGAATAGACCACTGAATCGGCCAAAATTTCAGGCACATCATTCTGCGAAATGCGCCATGCCAAGCCCTCAGCGATGGCCGTCTTGCCCACACCGGCCTCACCCACCAACAGCGGGTTGTTCTTGCGGCGGCGGCACAGGATCTGAATCACACGCTCCACTTCGTACTCGCGGCCGATCAGCGGATCGATCTTGCCTTCCTTGGCGAGCTGGTTCAGGTTTTGGGTGTACTGCTCCAGCGGAGAGGCCTTCTCGCTCTTCTCGGAGCCCCCCTCTTCCGCTTCGGCGGGGTTTTCACTGGACTTGGTAGCTTCAGGAGGATCGCTCTTCTTGATGCCGTGCGCAATGAAGTTCACCACGTCGAGGCGGGTCACGCCCTGCTGGTGGAGGTAGTACACCGCGTGCGAATCTTTTTCGCCAAAGATGGCGACCAGCACATTGGCGCCGGTCACTTCTTTTTTACCACTGCCGGTGGATTGCACATGCATGATGGCGCGCTGGATCACGCGCTGAAAACCCAGCGTGGGCTGCGTATCTACCTCGTCGGTACCCGCCACCTGGGGCGTGTTGTCCTTGATGAAGTTGCTGAGCGATTTGCGCAGGTCATCGATGTTGGCCGCGCAGGCGCGCAATACTTCGGCGGCGCTGGGGTTGTCCAGCAGAGCCAGCAGCAAGTGCTCCACGGTGATGAACTCATGCCGTTGCTGCCGCGCTTCCACAAACGCCATGTGCAGGCTGACTTCCAATTCTTGGGCAATCATGTGAATTCCTTTTTCGCCTTGCTGTGTTGAATAACTGTAATCCGTTTTGGGCCGACGTTTGGTCTTAAAAGATTAATACCCTACAAATCGACTGGCTCGCACACACATTGGAGGGGATGTCCTGCCTTGTGTGCCGCTTCCAGCACCTGATCGACCTTGGTGGCGGCAATATCTTTGGAATACACCCCGCAAACTCCACGACCGTCGAGGTGGATCTTCAGCATGATTTGCGTCGCTGCCTCCAAATCCTTGCTGAAAAACTCCTGGAGGACCACCACCACAAACTCCATGGGGGTGTAGTCGTCGTTGAGCATGACCACCTGGTACATCGAAGGCGGCTGCACACGCTGTGTCAACCGCTCCAAAACCACGGAGCCTGCGCCGTCTCCGGTAGATGGGGGTGAAGTAACCGGTTTGGGAGGGTTGTTGGTAGCCATGCAAAAGATTCTATAGAGCACCAGACCGCCTTGCTCGTTGAAGATGACTTGGAGGCGGTTACGCCGATTTCAAGCAGCAGAAGAAAAAACCGCTGCGAGGCCAAGGCACCGCAGCGGTTTTACGGGATTCGACCGCGCTGCACAGGGGCGGCACGGCGTTCAGTCACATATTGTCGATCATGACCTGCCCGAAGCCGGAGCAACTCACTTGGTTAGCACCGTCCATCAGACGTGCAAAGTCGTACGTCACTTTTTTGCTGGCAATGGATTTCTCAATAGAACTAATGATCAGGTCCGCCGCCTCTTTCCAGCCCATGTGGCGCAACATCATTTCGGCAGACAGAATCTCGGAACCAGGGTTGACATAGTCTTTGCCCGCGTATTTGGGTGCCGTGCCATGCGTGGCTTCGAACATGGCCACGGTGTCAGACAGATTGGCACCCGGTGCGATACCGATGCCACCCACCTGCGCGGCCAGCGCGTCGGAGATGTAGTCGCCATTCAGGTTGAGCGTGGCCACCACGCTGTACTCGGCAGGACGCAGCAGAATTTGCTGCAAGAAGGCGTCTGCGATGCTGTCCTTGATGGTGATGTCTTTGCCCGTCTTCGGGCTCTTGAACTTGCACCAAGGGCCGCCATCGATCAGTTCAGCACCAAACTCTTTTTGCGCCAGCGCGTAGGCCCAATCACGGAAACCACCTTCGGTGAACTTCATGATGTTGCCCTTGTGAACAATCGTCACATTGGGCTTGTCGTTGTCAATGGCGTACTGGATGGCCTTGCGCACCAGACGCTCGGTTCCCTCGCGCGACACGGGTTTGATGCCAATGCCCGAGGTATTGGGGAAGCGAATTTTCTTGACGCCGAATTCGTCCTGCAGGAACTTGATCAGCTTTTTAGCCTTGTCAGACTCAGCCTCGAACTCGATGCCCGCATAGATGTCTTCCGAGTTTTCGCGGAAGATGACCATATTGGTCCTCTCGGGCTCCTTCAGCGGACTGGGAACGCCCTTGAAGTATTGAATGGGGCGCAGGCAAACATACAGGTCCAACTCCTGGCGCAGCGCCACGTTGAGTGAGCGGATACCACCACCCACCGGAGTGGTCAATGGGCCCTTGATGGACACCACATATTCGCGCACCACATCCAGCGTTTCCTGGGGCAACCACACATCGGGGCCGTAAATTTTTGTGGATTTTTCACCTGCATAGACCTCCATCCACTGAATCTTGCGTTTGCCGCCATAGGCCTTGGCCACAGCCGCATCCACCACCTTGAGCATCACCGGCGTGATGTCCACGCCGGTACCGTCACCTTCAATAAAAGGAATGATGGGTTGATCTGGCACATTCAGTGTCATGTCGGCATTGACAGTTATTTTTTGGCCTTCGGCGGGCACCTTAATGTGCTGGTACATAGAACTCCGTGTTCGGTGCGATGACAATGAACTACGGCCCCCTCGTGGGAGCCTTCGCGTTAGCCAAACAATTTTAGTTGTAAATTGAAACCTGTCCTTTACATGGATGACAGACAATCCCCACGCTATTGGACACCCCCTATTGGCAACCGCACAACGCATGAAACCCTTAGTCAACTACCTCATTCCGATCGCTCTGGTACTAGCAGGTCCTGTCTTGGCGCAGGACAGTCCCCAGCTTAATTTGCCGCGAGTCCAGATCACGGCCGGCATCTACCAAATCGATGCACAGGTCGCGCAAGCGCCCGAGCAACGCACCACGGGCCTGATGTTTCGCCGCGAGATGCCCCAGCAAGAAGGCATGCTGTTCGTCTTCGAGCAGCCATCGGGTTTGTGCTTCTGGATGAAGAACACCGTGCTGCCATTGACCGCGGCGTTCGTGGCGGACGATGGCACCATCGTCAACCTGGCGGACATGAAACCGCAGACCACGGACACCCACTGCGCCATCAAACCGGTACGCTACGTGTTGGAAATGAACCAGGGCTGGTTCACCAAGCGTGGCATCAAGGCCGGAAGCAAGTTGGGCGGCGTACCGTTTAAATAAGCTTCACTCCCCCAACGCTTAAAGGCGATCCGGACAGTAGTCCGGATCGCCTTTAAGCGTTGGGGCGCAGGCACCTGGCCTGCGAAACTCCTCAAGCCTTCACAGAAGCCAGCGCCTTGTTCAGCGTCGCGCTGGGGCGCATGATGGCGTCCAGCTTCGCCACATCGGGCAGGTAGTAGCCACCGATGTCAGCGGGTTGGCCTTGCACGGCAGCCAACTCGGCCACGATGGTTTGCTCGTTGTCGGCCAATTGCTTGGCCAGTGAAGCAAATTGCTTGGCCAATGCCGCATCGTCGGTTTGGGCTGCGAGCTCCTGCGCCCAGTACAGAGCCAGGTAAAACTGGCTGCCACGGTTGTCGAGCTGGCCGGTCTTGGGCGAAGGGTTCTTGTTGTTGTCCAACAATTTGCCCGTAGCGGCGTCCAGCGTCTTCGAGAGCACCTTGGCCTTGGCATTGCCTGTTTTCAGACCCAAGTCCTCCAAGGACACCGCCAATGCCAGGAACTCGCCCAGGGAATCCCAACGCAGGTGGTTTTCTTCCACCAGCTGCTGCACATGCTTGGGGGCCGAGCCACCAGCACCGGTTTCGTACATGCCGCCACCGGCCATCAAGGGCACGATGGACAGCATCTTGGCCGAAGTGCCCAGTTCCATGATGGGGAACAGGTCAGTCAGGTAGTCGCGCAGGATGTTGCCGGTGGCACTGATGGTGTCCTGGCCGCGGATCACGCGCTCCAGCGTGTAGCGCATCGCGCGCACCTGGCTCATGATCTGGATGTCCAGACCGGTGGTGTCGTGCTCGTGCAAGTACATCTTCACCTTGGTGATCAGCTGCGCTTCGTGCGGACGGTACGCATCGAGCCAGAAGACGACTGGCATTCCGGAGTTGCGTGCGCGGTTGACGGCCAGCTTCACCCAGTCGCGGATGGCGGCGTCCTTGACCTGGCACATGCGCCAGATGTCGCCCGCCTCCACATTCTGGCTCAGCAGCACTTCGCCAGTGGCCAGATCGGTGATATTGGCCACACCGTCTTCGGCGATCTCAAACGTCTTGTCGTGCGAGCCGTACTCTTCGGCCTGCTGGGCCATCAAGCCTACGTTGGGCACCGTGCCCATGGTCTTGGGGTCGAAGGCACCATGCCATTTGCAGAAGTTGATGATCTCCTGGTAAATGCGGGCGAAGGTCGATTCGGGCATCACGGCCTTCACGTCCTTCAAGCGGCCATTGGCATCCCACATCTTGCCGCCATTGCGGATCATCGCGGGCATGGAAGCGTCCACGATGATGTCGTTGGGCGAGTGGAAATTGGTAATACCCTTGGCAGAGTCCACCATAGCCAGCTCAGGGCGGTGCTCGTGGCAGGCGTGCAGGTCGCGCTTGATCTCGTCCTGCTTGCTTTGCGGCAAGGTGGCGATCTTGGTGTACAGATCGGCCATACCATTGTTGACGTTGACGCCCAGCTCCTTGAACAAAGCGCCGTGTTTTTCAAACGCTTCCTTGTAGAAGATCTTGACACAGTGACCAAACACGATGGGGTGCGAGACCTTCATCATGGTGGCCTTGACGTGCAACGAGAACATCACGCCGGTCTTGCGTGCGTCTTCGATTTCCTTTTCGTAGAACTCCAGCAAGGCTTTCTTGCTCATGAACATGCTGTCGATGACTTCGCGGTCCAGCAGCGACACTTTGGGCTTGAGCACGATGGTCTTGCCGCTCTTGGTAAGCAGCTCCATCTTGACGTCACGGGCGCGGTCCAACGTGATGGACTTTTCACCATGGTAGAAGTCGCCCGCATGCATGTGCGACACGTGTGAACGCGACGCTTGGCTCCACTCAGCCATGCTGTGCGGGTTCTTGCGGGCGTATTCCTTCACGGCCTTGGGGGCGCGGCGGTCCGAGTTGCCTTCGCGCAGCACGGGGTTCACGGCGGAGCCGATGCAGCGGGCGTAGCGGGCACGGATGGATTTTTCTTCTTCGGTCTGGGGTGCTTCGGGGTAGTCCGGTATGGCGTAGCCCTTGGACTGCAATTCCTTGATGCACGCCTGCAGTTGGCCCACCGAGGCGCTGATGTTGGGCAGCTTGATGATGTTGGCGTCCGGGCTCAGAGTCCTCTTGCCCAGCTCGGCCAGCGTGTTCGGCAGCTTTTGGCTCTCCGTCAGGCTTTCCGGAAACTCACCCAGGACACGAGCAGCCACCGAAATGTCGGCCTCCGCAAAATTGACACCTGCGGGCGCCGCAAAGGCGCGAATGATGGGCAGGAAAGAGGCCGTGGCCAGGCGCGGGGCTTCATCGGTCAGCGTGTAGATGATGGTGGGTTGCTGGGTAGTCATCTTTTGTCTCCAAAAATTGATAGGGCAAATGCCGCCTGCCTGCTGGGGTCGCAAGCTGTAGTCGTCGGATAGTGCGTGATTGTGCTTTCAGCGGTCTGACCCGAACCCGCTTTTTTGCAATGAAATTTCATTTAATGAAATTTAAAACCATTGGAGGAAATATTTTTTTGTGCACAAGCCCAGGCCGTCCAGCAAAAAGGGCCCGAAGGTTACCCCTCGAGCCCTTTTTGCGAAGCTGAACCAGCCTCAGGCGAAGTTGGCTTCTGCAAAGCCCCAGTTCACCAGCTTGTCCAGGAAGGTTTCCACGAACTTGGGACGCATGTTGCGGTAGTCGATGTAGTAGGCGTGTTCCCACACGTCCACGGTCAACAGCGCTTTGTCAGCGGTGGTCAGGGGAGTACCCGCAGCGCCGGTGTTGACGATGTCCACCGAGCCATCAGGCTTCTTCACCAGCCAGGTCCAGCCGGAACCGAAGTTGCCCACAGCAGACTTCACGAAGGCTTCCTTGAACGCGGCGTAGCTGCCCCATTTGGCGTTGATGGCCGTGGCCAGCGCACCGGTGGGCTCACCACCGCCAGCGGGCTTCATGCAGTTCCAGAAGAAGGTGTGGTTCCAGATCTGCGCGGAGTTGTTGTAGATGCCGCCGCTGGACTTCTTGATGATTTCTTCCAGAGACAGGTTTTCAAACTCAGTGCCCTTTTGCAGGTTGTTGAGGTTGACCACATACGCGTTGTGATGCTTGCCATGGTGGAACTCCAATGTCTCTTTGGAGTAGGCGGGAGCAAGTGCGTCAATCGCGTAAGGCAAAGCGGGCAAGGTGTGTTCCATGAAATCCTCTCGGTTGGTAAGTGGGTGGGTAAACGTGAATTGTAGAAACTAATTGGGCGACGAATCGACCACACGGAGATCAACCGTACCGTCGACGAGGGATGCACGCAGCGCGTCGCCTGCCTGCGCCTGCGCTACCGACGTTACCGCATTGCCCTGGGCATCGTGCAACCAGGCGTAACCACGGCGCAGGACCAACGTCGGGTCCAACAAGCCCAAGCGCAAATCGGCCCGGGCCGTGCGTTCCTGCAGCGTGCGCAGTGCGCGCTGAGCCGTAGGCTGCCAGTGCTGCTGCTGTTGCATCCACTGCGACTGCTTCCACTGCAAATCGCTGCGCAGGGCTTGGCGCATGCGCTGGTGGGCAGCCACCAGGGCCGCCTGGCGCTGGGCTACCAGCGACGAGGGGCGGCCCAGACGCGAGGTCACCACATCCAGCCGCTGCGCCTGTCGGTCGGCATAGCGCTCCAATGCCGACTGCATGCGGTCCTGCGTCTGGTCCAGCAAGCTTTCCAGCGCCTGGGTGGGTGGGCACACCAGTTCAGCCGCCGCCGTGGGCGTGGGCGCGCGCAGGTCGGCCACAAAGTCCGCAATGGTGAAGTCGGTCTCATGCCCTACCCCCACCACAACAGGCACCGGGCTGCGCGCAATGGCGTGGGCCAGTTGCTCGTCGTTGAAGGACCAGAGGTCTTCCATCGAGCCCCCGCCGCGCACCAGCAAAATCACATCCACACCCTGCCCCTGTGCGTCCACATAGGCGTACAGAGACTCCAGCGCGCGCACCAGCTCGGCGGGCGCCGCAGCGCCTTGTACCGCCGCGGGTGCCAGCAGCACCGGCAAATGGGGTGCACGCCGGCGCAAGGCCGTCACCACATCATGCAAGGCCGCCGCGCCTAGCGAGGTGACCACGCCCACACGCTGGGGCATCGCGGGCAGTGGCCGCTTTCGGGCCGCATCGAACAGCCCCTGGGCCTCCAACTGCGCCTTGAGCCGCATGAACTGCTCAAACAGATTGCCCTGGCCCTGGCGGCTCATGCTTTCCACAATCAGTTGCAAATCACCGCGCGGGCCGTACACGTCCAGGCGCCCTGTTACTTCGACCAACTCCCCCTCGCGGGGCTGAAAGTCCAGCTGGCTGGCGGCGCGCTTGAACATGGCGCAGCGCAGTTGCGCGTTGGGGTCTTTCAGCGAGAAATAGCAATGGCCACTGGTGGCGCGGGTAAAGCTGGCAATTTCGCCACTCACCCGCACCGGGTTGAAGCGCGCATTCAGCGTGTCCGCCAGCGCCTGACACAGGGCGGCGACTTGCCAGACACGCCGACCCGACGCGCTGGGAGCACTTGATGTGGTGTCAAGCATGGTGAAGCTTGCCGGTGCCACGCACCCAATTGCTCCACACCTCGGGGGAGTGAGCCCCCAGCACGACCGCCCCCCGTGGGAAGCACGGCGCTGCGTTGTAAGCTATTGAATTCATTAGGTATTTTTCTGCTGCATTTGTCATCAATGTGTCAAAAACACGCATTGGCGCGGCTTGGCGCGGCACGCAGGTGTGCTTTTGCACAAAGTTATCCACAAGAATTGTGGGCGGTTGGTGGTCAGCGGTACGCCATAATCGGCCAGCTTTTCAACTGCGCGGAGTTCACCTTTTGTTTTCCATCATACAAGCCGCTGGTTGGCCGATTTGGCCGCTGATTGCATGCTCCATCCTGGCCCTGGCCATCGTCATTGAACGTTTCATCAACCTCAAGGATTCCAAGGTGGCGCCGCCCCGGCTGTTGGAAGAAGTGCTGAGCGTGACACGCACCAGCCTGCCCGCCCCCGATGTGGTGACCCAGTTGGAAAAGAACTCGGCCTTGGGCGAGGTGCTGGCCAGTGGCCTGCGCGCCGTGAACAGCAACCCGCATTGCTCTGACGACGACTTGCGCGCCACCATGGAAGGCGCAGGCCGCGTGGTAACGCAGCGCCTGGAGCACTACCTGAGCGCGCTGGCCACCATCGCCTCGGCTGCGCCGCTCATGGGCCTGTTTGGCACCGTGGTCGGCATGATCGAAATCTTCGGCTCGCAAGCACCGGGTGGCGCCAGCGGCGGCAACCCGGCCCAGCTGGCGCACGGCATTTCCATTGCGCTGTACAACACCGCGTTTGGCCTGATCGTGGCGATTCCTTCGCTGATCTTTTGGCGCTACTTCCGCGGACGCGTGGACGCGTATTTGCTGACGCTGGAACTGGCTGCCGAGCACCTGACGCGGCACCTGAAAGCCATGCGCAAATAAGGCGCGAATTCTCTAGCCAACTGCCATGAACTTTCGCCCCCGCCGCCACGAAGAGCCCGAGATCAACCTGATCCCCTTCATCGACGTACTGCTGGTGGTGCTCATCTTCTTGATGCTCTCCACCACTTACAGCAAGTTCACCGAGCTTCAGCTCAAGCTGCCGGTGGCCGACGCGGACGCTCAGCGCGACTATCCCAAGGAACTGATCGTGCTGGTCAGCGCCGATGGCGCCTACACCGTGAACCGCAACCCGCTGGCTGGCCGCAGCCTGGAGAGCCTGGCCATCGCCCTGACCGAAAACGCCAAGGCCGGCAAAGACACCGTGGTCATCATCAGCGCCGATGCCAGCGCCAAGCACCAGGCCGTGGTCACCGTGATGGAAGCGGCGCGCCGTGCGGGCCTGAACCAGATCACCTTCGCCACCCAGTCTTCCGCCCAAGCGGGCGGCAAATAAGCCCCATGGGCGCAGGCCTGGAAAAAGCCCTGCTGCGGGCTTGGACGGGCCGCGGCGCCTTGGCCTGCGCCCTGCTCCCCCTCGCATTGCTGTATCGCAGCCTCGTCGCGTTACGTTGGTGGCTGTACCGCTGGGGCATCAAGAAGTCTCAGCGCCTGCCTGTACCGGTGGTCGTGGTGGGCAATGCCATCGCGGGTGGTGCCGGCAAAACCCCCACCGTGCTGGCACTGGTTACGCATTGGCAGGCGCAGGGCTTACAGGTCGGCATCGTGTCGCGTGGCTATGGCCGCAACAGCACGGAGTGCCAGGAGGTGCGGACAGATTCCGCACCAGAGTCCGTGGGCGACGAACCCCTGCTGCTGCGTCGCAAGACCCAGGTGCCAGTGTTTGTGGGCCGCGACCGCTACGCCGCCGCGTCGGCCTTGCTGACCCGGCATCCGAACACCCAACTAATCGTTTGTGACGACGGTTTGCAACACTACGAGCTGTACCGCGACCTGGAGGTCTGCGTGTTCGACGCCCGCGGCGTGGGCAATGGCTGGGTACTGCCCGCTGGCCCGCTGCGTGAGCCTTGGCCGCGCAAGGCCCTGGCCGCGGCGGGGCAAGACGATGCGCGCCTGTTGGTACTGAAGACCGGCCCATCGGCAGTGGCGGGTTGGCAAGCCCAGCGCGCGCTGGCCGACCATGCGCTGAACGCTCAGGGCCAGGCGACTCCCCTGCACACCTTGCGAGCGCAAGGCGCTGCGCCGCTACTAGCGGTGGCGGGCATCGCCCAGCCTGAGGCCTTCTTCGCCATGCTGCGGGCTGCAGGCATGCCCATTGCCAACACCCAGGCGTTACCGGATCACTATGATTTTGATAGCTTCTCGCGCAGTATCGACGGGGGCTACCAGCTGATTTGCACCGAAAAGGATGCGGTGAAGCTATGGCAAAGCGTGCCAGACGCCCTGGCCGTTCCGCTGCTGCAAACCCTGCCGGCCGACTTCTACACCCACCTAGACCAGTGCCTGCAGCCGCTGGTGCCACCGCTATCATCCCCCCATGGACACAAGACTTCTTGAATTGCTCGTTTGCCCCGTGACCAAGGGGCCGCTGGACTATGACCGCGAAAAGCAGGAACTGATTTCGCGCAGCGCCCGCCTGGCCTACCCAGTGCGCGATGGCATCCCCATCCTGCTGGAAAACGAAGCCCGCGTGCTTAGCGACACCGAACTCGGCCTGTAAACACCGGCCATGAGCTTTACCGTTTTAATTCCGGCCCGCCTGGCCTCTTCGCGCCTGCCCAACAAACCCCTGGCCGACCTGGGCGGCGTGCCCATGGTCGTGCGCGTGGCCCAGCGCGTGCGCGAAGGCGTGCCGCCCGGCACCCGCGTGGTAGTGGCTGGCGACAGCGATTCCATTTTGCAAGCCTGCCAGGCGCACGGCATCGACGCCGTGCTGACGCGCGAAGACCACCCCTCTGGCAGCGACCGTCTGGCCGAGGCCTGCGATCTGCTGGGCCTGCCGGACGACAGCATCGTGGTCAACGTGCAGGGCGATGAGCCCTTGCTCGACCCCGCCTTGGTGACCGCCGTGGCCGCGCTGCTGCAGGCCACGCCCCAGGCCAGCATGGGTACAGCGGCCCACGCCATCACCGAGGTGGCCGACTTCACCAACCCCAATGTGGTGAAGGTGGTGCTGGACGCCGCCAAGCTGGCCCTGTATTTCAGCCGCGCACCCATCGCGTGGTGGCGCGACGGGTTTGCCCAGGGCATCCAGTCGCTGCCGCCGCTCGCGCCGTTGCGCCACATTGGCATTTACTCCTACCGCGTGGGTTTTCTGCGCCAGTTCCCCCTGTTGCCGCAGGCACCGATTGAGGTGACCGAAGCACTGGAACAGCTACGTGCGCTGTGGCATGGCCACCGCATTGCGGTGCACGTGAGCGACGCTGCACCTGGCCCCGGTGTGGACACCCCAGAAGACCTGGCCCGCGTGCGCGCCATCATCCAGGGACAGCAGGCGCAGCTGTAAGCTGGCTGCGGGGAAGCCCGTGCTATTCTCCGACGCTGTACGCGCGTTCAAAAAGTGCACCGAAGCGGTGCCAACCGCAACGCCAAAAAGTTTTGTTTTATCCGAGGGTATCCATGAGACTCATTCTGTTGGGCGCGCCTGGCGCTGGCAAAGGCACGCAAGCCACATTCATTTGTCAAAAGTACGGAATTCCACAAATTTCGACCGGTGACATGCTGCGCGCTGCCGTGAAGGCGGGCACACCCCTGGGCTTGCAGGCCGATGCCGTCATGAAATCCGGCGGCCTGGTCAGTGACGACCTGATCATCAACCTGGTCAAAGAGCGCATCGCCCAGCCCGATTGCGCCAAGGGCTTTTTGTTCGACGGTTTCCCCCGCACCATTCCCCAGGCCGACGCCATGAAGGCAGCCGGCGTGGCGCTGGACTACGTGGTGGAAATCGATGTGCCGTTTGACGCCATCATCGAACGCATGAGCGGCCGACGCTCGCACCCCGCCTCGGGCCGCACCTACCACGTCAAGTTCAACCCACCCAAGGTGGAAGGCAAGGACGATGTGACCGGTGAGCCCTTGGTGCAACGCCCTGATGACCAGGAAGAAACCGTGAAGAAGCGTCTGGACGTGTACAGCGCCCAGACCCGCCCGCTGGTGGAGTACTACTCCAGCTGGGCCCAGAAAGACCCCGCCACCGCTCCCCAATACCGCGCCATCAGCGGCATGGGCGATGTGGACGCGATCACCAGCCGGGTGTTTGAAGCGCTGACCAAGTAAGCGCCTCAAACGCTCTCTAAAAAGCCGCATCCGCGGCTTTTTTTACGCCATCAGTTGCAGCATCAACGCGATGCGCGCCTTCACCGGTGGCAAGCCCTGTGAATGCGGCAAGGCGGCGGTGGCCTCGCCTGCCACCACCTGCCCGCGTGCGCAGCGGCTGGCCCGCACCACCTGCACGCCCTGCTGCTGCACCTCGAGCAAGGCGGCCTCCAGGTCCCCATGCAAGGTGCCGTTGCCGGTGCCCGCCACCACCAGGCCCCGCAGGGGCGGCACCGTGGCACCCGCCTTGGCCAGGCTGCGCACCATGGCGCCCGACGCGCCTACGTAGTTCATGATGATCTCTACCCGGGGCCAGACCGCACTGGGCAGCGCCTGCAGATCCACCGCGCGTGATGGCGCCACAGCGGCCGGCACACCGAACCAACGTACCCGCCCTTCTTCCACCACGGCCACCGGCCCGGCGTCGCCTGAATCAAAGGCGTCCACGCGGTAGGTATGGCTCTTCTGCACCCGTCGGGCGCTGTGCACCGCGCCCGCGCACACCACCAGCACGCCACGCGCCGCGCTATCCAGGGCCACGGCTACGGCGTCCAGCACGTTCTGTGGGCCATCAGGCGTCAGGGCAGAGGCCGGACGCATGGCGCAGGTCAGCACCAGCGGCTTGGCCTGTAGCAACGCGGGGGGCAGCACCTGTTCCAGAAAAAATGCGGTTTCCTCCAGCGTATCGGTGCCGTGGGTGACCAGCACCGCTTCTACGTCCTCGTCCTGCAGGTACTGGGCACAGCGCTGTGCCAGCGCGGCCCATACGGCAAAGCCCATGTCCTTGCTGTCCACCTGAGCAACTTGCTCCGCCACCAGCGTGCGACCCTGCAGCGCGGCTTGCAGAGGGGCAATGGCCTGCAACAGTGACTGCACGCCCACCTGCCCGGCCTTGTAGCCCACGTTGTCCGATCCGCGTTCCGAGCGGCCTGCGATCGTGCCCCCTGTGCCCAAAACCACTACTTTTTTAGCCATACATCACCGCCCCACTTGCATTTATCAAAAAACTGGTTAAAAATACAGTTACTGGATGAGAAAACAGTGTGTACAGACACACAGCCAGCGCCGACCCAACATGAAGGAGTCAGTATGCTTGAAAGTCCCAAACTCACCGCCCGCCAACAGCAAATTCTGGATCTGATCCAGGGCGCCATTGCGCGCACCGGCGCCCCCCCCACCCGGGCGGAAATCGCCACCGAGCTGGGCTTCAAGTCTGCCAACGCCGCCGAAGAACATTTGCAGGCCCTGGCCCGCAAAGGTGTGATCGAACTGGTCAGCGGCACCTCGCGCGGCATCCGCCTCAAGGGCGATGTGCTGCGCTCCATGCAAGAGTCGCGCATGAAGCAGTTCGCCCTTCCCCTGCCCGGTCTGGCCCAGCTGGCTCTGCCCCTGATTGGCCGTGTGGCCGCGGGCTCGCCCATCCTGGCGCAAGAGCATGTGGACCGCACCTACTACGTGGAAAACAGCCTGTTCCAGCGTCAGCCCGACTACTTGCTGAAGGTGCGCGGCATGTCCATGCGCGACGCCGGCATCATGGACGGCGATCTGCTGGCCGTGCAAGCCACCAAGGACGCAAAGAATGGCCAGATCGTGGTGGCCCGCCTGGGTGAAGAAGTGACGGTCAAGCGCTTTCGCCGCAACAAACACCTGATCGAGCTACACCCCGAAAACCCCGATTACCAAACCATCGTGGTCGAGCCCGGTGAGCCTTTCGAGATCGAGGGCTTGGCCGTCGGCCTGATTCGTAACACCATGTTGATGTAACGCAGACAGAAAGCCCCGACCATGAATACCGCCCTCGTGATGAAGCCCGACTTTCTGGCGCCTCTGCGCCACCTCCTGGCCTGGTTGTTGCCCGCCCCCGCGTGCCAGTTGCCGAGCTACGCCGCACCGCAGCCGGCCGAGCGCCTCGTTGCTCCTAATTTTGTAGTGCCTCGCGCAAGCTCTACGCGGGCTAGAGGCACAAATGTGCACCAACCCAAGCCCTTGCGCGTGGTTCGTGTCATGGAAAGCGGGCAGCCCCGCTCCGACGTGGGCCGTATGGTGATCTCAGGCCGCATGGCCGATGTGTGCGCCGAACTGGACCGCCTGGCGGCTTGCGAAGCCGCCTGAACACCGCACAACGATTCCAGGCAGGGGCGTTGCGCAAAACGCCCCTGCCGACGAGGCACAATGGGGCGCATGAACATTGTGATTCTGGATGACTATCAGGACGCCGTACGCAAACTCCAATGCTCGGCAAAATTAGAGGCTTACCCCGCCAAGGTTTACACCAACACCGTCAAGGGCATGGGCCAGCTGTCGATCCGGCTCAAGGACGCAGATGTGATCGTGCTGATCCGGGAGCGCACCCATATCACGCGTTCCCTGATCGAAAAACTCCCCAAACTCAAGCTGATCGCCCAAACCGGGCGCGCGGGTTCCCATATCGACGTCCAGGCCTGCACGGAGCGCGGCATTGCAGTGGCCGAAGGCGTAGGCTCGCCCATCGCACCCGCTGAACTGACCTGGGCCTTGGTCTTGGCCGCCATGCGCCGGCTGCCCCATTACATCGGCAACCTCAAGCACGGCGCCTGGCAGCAGTCCGGGCTGAAGGCGGGCTCTATGCCCGCCAACTTTGGTCTGGGCAATGTGCTCAAAGGCAAAACTCTAGGCATCTGGGGCTATGGCCGCATTGGCCAGCTCATTGCCGGCTATGGCAAGGCATTTGGTATGCAGGTACTCGTGTGGGGCAGCGAAGCCTCGCGCGAAAAGGCCACCCAAGACGGCTATACCGCCGCGGCTGACCGACAGGCTTTTTTCTCGGAAAGCGATGTGCTCACCCTGCACCTGCGTTTGAACGACAGCACCCGGGGCCTGGTTACGGCAGCCGATCTGGCCTGCATGAAGAGCACCTCATTGCTGGTCAACACCTCGCGGGCCGAGCTGATTGAGACCGACGCGCTGATTGGGGGCCTGAACCGCGGGCGCCCGGGCATGGCAGCGATTGACGTGTTCGAGACTGAACCCATATTGCAGGGCCACGCGCTGCTACGCCTGGAAAACTGCATTTGCACCCCGCACATCGGCTACGTGGAGCAGGACAGCTACGAGATGTACTTTGGTGCGGCGTTTGACAACGTGGTCAATTTCATCAAGGGCACACCCTCCAACATCATCAACCCCGGCGCCCTGCAAGTGCGCCGCTAAAGCGTGGCACTACGGTGCCTGCGCTTTCTCAGGGGCGCGTGTCGGGAGGCGGCGTCACCGACACGTCCGGCGCCTCGAACTCGATCAGGTTGTGCGGCGCCGGCGTTTCGAGGTCGGATATCTCAAAGTCCACCTCCATGGGCGCGGCGGCCACTGGGGCCGCATCGGTCTCAGAAGCCTCCGCCACCGCTGCTTTGGCCGCACTGAACGGCATCATGGCGCTCTCCGACACTTCCGACAAACGGGTAAGTACCGCATGTAACAGCAGCAGTTCGCGGAACGCTTCCAGGTCGAAATTGACCACGGCGGCAGCATTCGCTTCGCGCACCATGCATTTCTCAATGAACTCCAGCGCCGCCTTGCTAGGCCACAGCGATGCGATGTGGCCACACAACTCGGGGTACGCGTCCAGGCTCTGACCGGGCTGGCTGAATTGGGCATAGACCGGTACCTGGCCGGTAAACAAGGCGTTGAATTCGTCCCGGTAGCGGTCAAAGGGCTCTTTGCGGCTCAGCGTGTGCAGTGCCTTCAGCAGGTCCAGGTAGACCAGCGGGTTGGACTCGGCGTTGTCGTGGATGCTGGTCTCCAGCAGGGCAATCGCGTCGTCGTACTGCCCCAGCGTCATGAAGAACTCGGCCTGCTGGCGCACATCCAACACCTCCTGGGTGTTGATGGAGCGCAAGCTGCCCGACATGCTGGAATGGAAATCCCGCAGACCCGTCATCCGCGAAGGCGTTCTGTCATTGGCAGGTGGGCGCGACATGGGGCCAGACCGGCTGATGGGGGCGGCTGCGGACGGCAACATATCGTCCAAGTGCAAATCAATGTCGACCGAGGCCAGTGCCTGGACCATGGGGGCCCGTGGCTGGGTGCGCAATTCGGGCCGCTTGTGCGGCTCTTGCTGGGTCGCAGGCAGCGGTCCGGTATCCACGCTGACCGCCACTGATTCACGGGCAGAAGCGGGGTCCTCTTGCTCTGCGGCATCACCGCGCCACCAGGGGGCGCCTGCATCGGCACTGCGCCAGCGGCGCCAACCCCACAACAGCAGCCCTGCCAATGCCAGCAGCGCCACCACCAAGCCATAGACCAGGGGGTTGGCGTACTTTTGTGCGTCAGCCTTTTCCAGGCGCGCCAGCAGCGTCTGCATCTGGCGCTGGTTTTGAGCCGTCAGGTCGCTGAGCTTTTGCACGTTTTGCTCCAGCCCCTGCAGCCGGGCGGCGTCGTGCATCACCTCTTCAGGCGTCAGGTTCAGCGAACGCCACAGCGCCGCAGCGGCCATGCGCTTGTCGGCATCTTCCGTGGGTGCGCTGATCAGGTCCGGGGATGTTTTAAGGTTCGGGTCCCAGTCTTGCGACAGGTCCAGCGGGGCCAGCTTCAGGCGGGCGCGGGAACTGCCAGACAATTTGGGCGCCGGCACCGCAGCAGAAGCCGCGGGTTTGCCAAGCTTGGCAGACTCGGTGGTCACGCGTGGCGCTGTGGCTGCCTTGCCAGATTTAGAGCCACTACCCGCATTCGCCGGCTTGGCTTCGGGCGCGATGGCTGCCACTGGCGGCACAGCGGCAGGCACACTGGGCCGCACCGGGGCGGCCGCAGCCACAGGGGGAGCCAGTTCCGACACCAAGTCGGCCAGCAGCACGTATTTTCGAGAGGCTTTTACGCCACAAGCAGACCGCACATACAGGGTCACCACGGGTTCGTCCACGGGCAGGCGGGAGGCAATACGCACCACCACCGGCTGCCCGCTGCCGGGCGTATCAGCCGTCACCGTCACGCGGCTGGATTCTTGACGATTTTCACCGTAATAAACATCGGCCTCAAAGCACAAGCCGGTACTATCTTCGTCCGCAGCAAACTGCACAGGCACTGTGAGTTCCAGCGGTTGGCCCAGGATGGCAGCCCCGCGCGCACGGCCCAGCGTCAAGGCGTTGCTACCCATTGCGGCGCATAGCAACACTACCCCCACAACGCTTGTTTTCACTTTAAAGACCGGCTTCATTGATAAGAACAATTCTCGCATATCCCATTGGAGGCTAAAGCTATCGTTTGGGCGACAACAGGGGGTGTTTCCTCGCGGTCGCGGCCAGATAATTGCCGCATGAACCCACACTTTCTCCATATCGGCATTGTTGGCGCAGGCGCCATGGGGCGCGGCATCGCGCAAATCGCGGCGCAGGCCGGCAGCACCGTGCTGCTGTTTGACCTCAACCCCGAGGCTGCTCATACAGCCAGACAGCAATTGCACACGCAATGGCAAAGCCTGGCCACCAAACAGCGTATCCAACCCGAGGATGTCGACACGTTCACCGCGCGCATCCAGGTAGCCACCCAGCTGCAAGACTTGACGCATTGTCAGTTGGTGGTGGAAGCTGTAGTCGAGCGTCTGGATGTTAAAACCCAGCTGCTGCAGGCGCTGGAGGCGTGCACGAAGCCATCCACCGTGCTGGCCAGTAACACCTCGTCACTGTCGATCACCGCACTGGCTGCGGGTCTGCAACGGCCCGCGCAGCTTGCTGGTTTTCACTTCTTCAACCCCGTGCCGCTCATGAAAGTGGTGGAGGTGATTCCGGGTATCAAGACCGCACCATCCGTGGTGCAAGCCTTGCAGCAATACGCCAAAGACCTGGGCCATACGCCCGTGCTGGCGCAGGACACACCGGGTTTCATCGTCAACCATGCGGGGCGCGGCTATGGCACCGAGGCGCTGCGCATCGCTTCCGAAGGCGTGGCGGACTTCGCCACCATCGACCGCATCCTGCGCCACCAGTTGGGCTTCAAGCTCGGTCCGTTTGAGCTGATGGACCTGACCGGGTTGGACGTGTCGCACCCGGTGATGGAATCGATCTACCACCAGTACTACGAGGAGCCGCGCTACCGACCCAGCGTGATCACTGCGCAGCGCTTGGCCGGTGGACTCACAGGCCGCAAGGTCGGCGAAGGGTTTTACCAATACACCGATGGCAAGGCGGCAATCACCGCAGAACCTGCCGTGCCTGTGGTGGACGAGATGCCCCCCGTGTGGCTATCACCTCGCGCATCGCGGCGCATGGAACTGCTGATGCTGCTGAAGAACCTAGGTGCAAAAATCGAGACTGGGCAGTCGCCCTCGCCTATCGCGCTGACGCTGGTCGCACCGCTGGGCTTCGACATCACCACGGTGGCCGTGGTGGAGCGCCTGGACCCGGCCCGCACGGTGGGTATCGACATGCTGCTGGACGACGCGACCACAAAACGCCGCGTGCTCGCCACCAACCCAGCCACGCGCACCGACATGCGTGACGCCGCACACGCACTGTTTGCGCGCGATGGCAAGGCGGTGAGCGTGGTGCGCGACAGCGGTGGCTTCGTCACGCAGCGCGTGGTGGCCAACATCGTCAATATTGCGGCCGACATGTGCCAGCAAGGCATTTGCAGCCCCAAGGACCTGGAGACCGCAGTGACGCTGGGTCTGGGCTACCCCATGGGCCCCTTGGCGCTGGGCAATCTGTGCGGCCCTACCAATGTGCTGGAAGTGCTGTTCAACATGCAGACCGTGTACGGCGACACGCGCTACCGCCCCAGCCCCTGGCTGCGTCGCCGCGGCGCCATCGGCCTGAGCCTGCTGCACGAAGAAGAGTAGATCCCGCACCAGACGCACTGGTGACAACCCCCGGTACCTGGCGCGGTCCCGGGGGTGACAATGTGAGCGCTATTTCCCTTCAGCAAGTCACACAAAAGACAGGCCATGGACGAACCCATTCTTACCATTGATGAACGTTCCGCAATCAACGCAGGACGCTGGTTTTCATCCCTATCACCTTCTCTCAAACACGACATTCTTCGATGCGCCTACGTCAAACGTTACAAAGACGGCGAGCTGATTGCAGCGCGCGGCGAGCCGCCCGAGGAATGGATTGCCTGCGCCAAAGGTGCAGTGCGGGTCAGCTCTACCTCCATCTCGGGCAAGCAAATCACGCTGACCTATGTGGAGCCGGGCATCTGGTTTGGGGACGTAGCGATCTTCGACGGGGACCGTCGCACCCACGATGCCTATGCACATGGCGACACCACCATCCTGTGCGTAGCCAAAGCCGACTTCCGGAAAATTCTGGCCAACCATGTGGAACTGTACGAAGCCATGCTGCGCCTGCACGCGCGGCGCATTCGCCAACTCTACGGCTTGGTGGAAGACCTCAACACCCTGCCCTTGCGTGCACGGCTGGCCAAGCAACTGTTGCACCTGGTGCGCAGCTACGGCGTTCCCTCGCTCAGCGACGGCAGCGAGGTACGCATTGGCCTGCAGCTGGCGCAGGAAGAGCTGGCGCAGCTGCTGGGTGCATCACGCCAGCGCGTGAACCAGGAACTCAAGGCCATGGAGCGCGAAGACGTGATTCGTATCGAGCCGGGTGGCCTGGTGATACGCGACCGCGCGGCGCTGATGCACATCATTGACGCCGACGTCTGATTCTTTTTTGACCTTCCCACTCCACACCACTGCATGAGCGACTTCGACCATTTTGTAGGCACACGTTCCGTCTCGGACCAACACGCGTTTGACCTGGCCGCACTGGACGCATGGCTGCAAGGCCATCTGCCCGGCTACGCCGGCCCGCTGCAAGTCGAGATGTTCAAGGGTGGCCAATCCAACCCCACCTACAAGCTCAACACGCCCGGCAAAAGCTATGTGATGCGCGCCAAGCCCGGCCCCGTGGCCAAGCTGCTGCCCTCGGCCCATGCGGTGGAGCGCGAGTTTGCGGTCATGCAAGGCCTGCACGGTACCGATGTGCCCGTGCCCCAGATGCACTGCCTGTGCGAAGACGAATCCATCATCGGCCGCGCCTTCTACGTCATGGAGTTCATGCAGGGCCGCGTACTGTGGGACCAGTCCCTGCCCGGCATGAACCAACAGGAGCGTGGTGCCATCTACAACGAGATGAACCGCGTGATCTCGGCACTGCACACCGTGAAGTTTGCCGAGCGCGGCTTGGCCGGCTATGGCAAGCCCGGCAACTACTTCGAGCGACAGATTGGGCGCTGGAGCAAACAGTACGTGGCCTCCATTACCCAACCCATCCCCGAGATGGACCAGCTCATGGAATGGCTGCCGAAAAACATTCCGGCCATGGCGCGCGACGACAGCATGGTCAGCATCGTGCATGGCGACTACCGGCTTGACAACCTCATGTTTGACAGCAGCGAAGCCAAGGTGCGCGCCGTGCTGGACTGGGAGTTGTCGACACTGGGCCACCCGCTGGCAGACTTCAGCTACCACTGCATGGCCTGGCACATTCCGCCCGGCGCCTTCCGCGGCATTGGCGGGCTGGACTTCGCAGCACTGGGCATTCCTGCGGAAGACACCTACATCCGCATGTACTGCGAACGCACCGGTCTGGCCGAACCCACGCAGCTGAAGGCGGACTGGAACTTCTACATGGCCTACAACATGTTCCGCATCGCGGCCATTCTGCAGGGCATCGCCAAGCGCGTGGAAGCAGGCACCGCCTCCAGCGCACAGGCCGTCAGCTCGGCTGCTGGCGCACGCCCGCTGGCCCAGATGGCCTGGAAGTTTGCCCGCCAGGCTTGATTCCATTGACGCCCCCAACACGCTTTACTGCCCGCAATCCCCACCGGAGACCCCATGGATTTTGACTACTCCCCCAAGACCAAAGAACTGCAGGCGCGCCTGCTCAAGTTCATGGATGACTACATCTACCCCGCAGAAGCGGAGTACCACGCAGAGATCACCGCCAACACCGCCGCGGGCAAGCGTTGGACGCCGCTGCAAACCATCGAGAACCTCAAGCCCAAGGCCCAGGCCGCAGGCCTGTGGAACCTGTTCTTGCCCGTGGACAGTGCCGAAGCCTCGGGCTATCACGGCGCCGGCTTGACCAACCAGGAATACGCGCCGCTGGCGGAAATCATGGGCCGCGTGATGTGGTCCAGCGAAGTATTCAACTGCTCCGCCCCTGACACCGGCAACATGGAAACCATCGCCCGCTACGGCTCCGCCGAGAACAAGGCGCGCTGGCTCAAGCCGCTGCTGGAAGGCAAGATCCGCTCGGCCTTCGCCATGACCGAACCCGATGTGGCCTCCAGCGACGCCACCAACATCGCCACCCGCATCGAACGCCAAGGCGACGAATACGTGATCAATGGCCGCAAGTGGTGGATTTCGGGTGCGGGCGATCCCCGCTGCTCGGTTTACATCACCATGGGCAAGACCGACCCCGAAGCCCCCCGCCACTCGCAACAAAGCATGGTGCTCGTGCCGGCCGACGCCAAGGGCATTACCGTGGTGCGCCCGCTCACCGTGTTTGGCTACGACGACGCGCCGCATGGCCACATGGAAATGCTGTTCGAGAACGTGCGTGTGCCCGTCGACAACATCCTCTTAGGCGAAGGCCGCGGCTTCGAGATCGCCCAAGGGCGCCTCGGGCCTGGCCGTATCCACCACTGCATGCGCCTCATCGGTCTGGCCGAGCGTGCGCTGGAGCTGATGTGCAAGCGGGCCTCCAGCCGAGTGGCCTTCGGCAAGCCCATTGCCGCGCAAACCGTGACGCAAGAGCGCATCGCCGAAGCCCGGTGCAAGATCGACATGGCGCGCCTGCTCACACTCAAGGCCGCCTGGATGATGGACATTGCAGGCAACAAGTTCGCCAAGAACGAAATCGCCATGATCAAGGTCGTAGCCCCCAGCATGGCTTGCCAGGTCATCGACTGGGCCATGCAAGTGCATGGCGGCGGCGGCATGTCCGACGACTTCCCGCTGGCCTACAGCTACACCAGCGCTCGCACACTGCGCTTCGCAGACGGCCCAGACGAAGTGCACCGCAATGCGATCGCCAAACTGGAGCTGGGCAAATACGCACTGAACCCCAAGGCGGTCGAGATGCCCATTACCCGGGGCTGCTAAAACAAAAAAAAGAGCAAGTGCCAAAAACACTTGCTCTTTTTTTGATAGCTGCTTGCGCAATATCTACGCGGGCTAGAGGCCTATTTCGCCTATAAGGCAGGCGGCAAGACTACCACGGCGCCTGCGGCAAACCAGACCACAGTTCGTTCAAATCCGCAAACCGCCACTTGGCCGGGTCTTCGCGGCTGGCAATTTTTTCGGTGCCACCGGGGCGGGACAGATCGACCACCTCGGGCACGATGCGCATGTTCGATTTGGTCGAGAAAAACACCTTCACGCACGGCGTGGTGAGCGACTTGGCAGTCTGCTCTACCACCACGCCCAAGCGCCCTGACGTGAGCTGCACCAGCGAGCCAATGGGGTAAATGCCCAGGCTCTTCACAAAGGCCTGGAACACCTTGCCATCAAAGTGGCCGTTGGACCACTCGGCCATTTTGCGCAATGACTCCGCCGGGTCCCAGCCTATTTTGTAGGGGCGGTTTGAGGTGATGGCGTCGTAGACATCGCACACCGCACCCATCTTGGCAAACAGGCTGATCTCATCGCCCTTCAATCCCTTAGGGTAGCCGGAGCCATCAATCTTTTCGTGGTGGTGCAGGCACACTTCCAGCACCATGGGGTCCACCCCCTTGCCGCCCTGCAGCAGGTCGTAGCCTTTTTCAGGGTGGGTCTTGATGATGGAAAACTCGGCATCGGTCAGCTTGCCGGGCTTGTTCAGCACGTCCATGGGCATGGCGGCCTTGCCCAAGTCATGCAGCAAGCCCGCCAGGCCTGCGGAGCGGGTTTGTGCCTCATCCAACCCCAGCTGCTTGGCCAGCGCCACCATCATGGCGCACACCGCCACCGAGTGCATATAGGTGTAATCGTCCGCGGTCTTGAGCCGGGCCAGGCTGATCAGGGCCCCAGGGTTGCGGGTCACCGAGTCGGTAATCTCTTCCACCATCTGCTTGGCGCCGCCCGCGTCCACCGTCTTGCCCATACGGGCTTCCTGGAACATGGAAATCACGGCTTGTTTGGATTGGTGGCAGATCTTCGCTGCCCGCTGAATTTCGACGTCCACCGGTACCGGTGCCACCTCCCGCCGGGCGGACACGGCTTGGCGCAGTTCGGCTTCCACCTGTTCTTCGGATTCAGACTCGGTCACCGCAGATTGACCTGCCGGGACATCCAGGCCCTTGCCACTGTCAATCCAGACTTCCTTGATGCTGCTGGCAAGAATGGTCTTGAGGTCTTTCGGATCGGTGATCACGAATCCGGTCCGCCAGAAGGGGTGCTCCATCCAGGAGCCGCAGAACTCCTTGAGGTGCATGCCCACGGTCAGTTGTTCAACGCCTATTTTTTTGAGCATGGAGGTCCGCGGAATCACCAACGATCGGGAGGGCGTAAATCAAGCGCTTCGTTGCGCTGGAACCAGTATAGGGGACCATGCGCCAGACCACAGCATGGTTTGCCCCTTAGTGCAGGTGACGCGGCTTTCTGCCACCGCCATGGCCGCCACCCAAACCGCCGCCGGAGCCGCGTGGGGGTTTGCCAATTTCCAACGAATTCACGAGATCGTCAAAACGCTGGGCGAACAGCTTGTCCACCTCGGCCACCACACCGCCGAGCTCCGCACCATCGAAATGCCGCTCCATCATGTTGATGACATCCTGCACCAACAGATCACGCTGGACTTGCATGATGGCGGCAGGGTTGGGACCGACAAACAGCACGACAAAGTCATCTCGTGACTGCGAACCGGTGGGGCCCTCTTCCTCATCAAATTCGGTGTCGTAAAAAGTGATCTCGATCGACGCGCCGGCATTCGCCAACTCGTTGAGGTTCATGCACACCTCATCCAGCGTCTGGCGGAAGTCTTCGTCACCCGCCACGGTCCAGCACATCTGCAGCACGTGGTCGTGCGCGTCGAGTTGGATACCGGGTTCGTCCTCGTAGCTGCTTTTCGCTCCATCGGCCAGGGACTTGGCACCTGCGTATTTCCACAAGGGTTTCAACGCGTCCTGCAGATTCGCAAATGTCACATCGTCTCGCAACAGCACTTGGCCATGCACGTGAATTTCGAAGGGGGCGTTGTAGTTTGGCATAGGTGTAGATTTATTGGTGCCCGAGACCGGAATCGAACCGGTACGCCCGTTATTCACGAAGCGGCGGATTTTAAATCCGATGTGTCTACCTATTTCACCACTCGGGCACGTGAGCCTATTGTCAAACAAAAAGGCCCCGCCAACCGAGGTCGACGAGGCGTTTTAAGCCAGATAAATCTGGAGGCGCGGTCCGGAGTCGAACCGGACTAACCGGATTTGCAATCCGGGGCATAACCGCTTTGCTACCGCGCCACTTTGAATAAAAAAATGGAAGTCAAGACTTCCATTTTTTGAATTGGAGCGGGAAAAGAGGTTCGAACTCTCGACCTATACCTTGGCAAGGTATCGCTCTACCAACTGAGCTATTCCCGCATGAACTATCACTGTACTAGAAACGATGCTCCAGTACGAAATTGGAGCGGGAAAAGAGGTTCGAACTCTCGACCTATACCTTGGCAAGGTATCGCTCTACCAACTGAGCTATTCCCGCGTTTCAAGCCTCAAATTATAGCCTACTTTTTGAGCCCAAGTCCACTCAGACTCAAAAAGTGTCAGCACTTAGTGTTTGACCGAATCATCCAACTGCACGACGGGCGCAATGGCAGCCACTGCCGTCGCAGGCAGCGCCTCTTCATCCGTCAAAGGAATGGGATGGCTCTCCAGCGCCAGCTCCAACACTTGGTCGATCCAACGCACAGGAACGATCTCGAGACCGTTCTTCACATTCTCGGGAATGTCCTGCAGGTCTTTGGCGTTCTGTTCGGGGATCAACACCGTTTTGATCCCACCCCGCAGCGCAGCCAATAGCTTTTCCTTAAGTCCGCCGATCTCGGTGATCTCGCCCCGCAGGGTAATTTCACCGGTCATTGCTACATCACCACGCACAGGAATACCTGTGAGCGCTGACACAAAAGCGGTAGCCATGGCTGCACCTGCGCTGGGACCGTCCTTGGGCGTTGCGCCATCGGGCACGTGGATGTGGATGTCTTTCTTTTCAAACACCTCGTCCTTGATGCCCAGTCGGCGTGAGCGGCTGCGCACCACCGTACGCGCGGCTTCCACAGACTCTTTCATCACATCGCCCAGTGAACCGGTGCGCGTGATCACGCCCTTCCCAGGAGTCAGCGCTGCTTCGATGGTCAACAAATCGCCGCCCACCTCGGTCCACGCCAAGCCGACCACTTGGCCCACCTGGTTTTGCTCCTCTGCACGGCCATAGGTGTACTTGCGCACGCCCAGGAAATCGTTCAGGTTGTCCACGGTGACTTGCACCTGGCCTTCCATCTTCTTCAGCAGCAGGCCCTTGACCACCTTGCGGCAGATCTTGGACAACTCACGTTCCAGCGAACGCACGCCCGCCTCACGGGTGTAGTAGCGCACGATGTCGCGCACTGCACCTTCGGAAATCGACAACTCTGTGGCCTTCACGCCGTTGTTCTTCATCTGCTTGGGCAGCAGGTAGGTAATGGCGATGTTGGTCTTTTCGTCTTCGGTGTAACCCGACAGGCGAATCACCTCCATGCGGTCCAACAGCGCTGGCGGGATGTTCATGGAGTTGCTGGTCGCAACAAACATCACGTCACTCAGGTCATAGTCCACTTCCACATAGTGGTCGCCAAACTTGTGGTTCTGCTCAGGGTCCAGCACCTCCAGCAGCGCGCTGCTGGGGTCGCCACGGAAGTCCGTGCCCAGCTTGTCGATCTCGTCCAGCAGGAACAGCGGATTGCGGGTACCCACCTTGGACAAGCTTTGCAACACCTTGCCTGGCATCGCACCAATGTAGGTGCGGCGGTGGCCGCGAATCTCGGCCTCGTCACGCATGCCACCCAAGGCCATGCGCACGTACTTGCGGCCCGTGGCTTTGGCAATGGACTGACCCAACGAGGTCTTGCCCACCCCAGGGGGGCCGACCAGGCACAGGATGGGCGCCTTCACCTTGTCCACGCGCTGTTGCACTGCAAGATATTCCAGGATGCGGTCCTTAACCTTGTCCAGGCCGTAATGGTCTTCGTTCAGCACATTTTCGGCATTCACCAGGTTGTGCTTGATCTTGGTCTTGGCAGTCCAGGGCAAACCGGTCAGCACTTCGATGTAGTTGCGCACCACGGTGGCTTCGGCCGACATAGGCGACATCAGCTTGAGCTTCTTGAGCTCGGCCTCGGCCTTCTTCAAGGCTTCCTTGGGCATCTTGGCGGCCTTGATCTTCTTCTCGATCTCTTCGATGTCTGCGCCGTCTTCGCCCTCGCCCAGTTCTTTCTGGATGGCTTTGACCTGCTCGTTCAGATAGAAGTCGCGCTGGTTCTTTTCCATCTGGCGCTTCACGCGGCCACGGATCTTCTTGTCCACATTCAAAATGTCGACTTCGCGTTCGATCTGCTCAAACAGGTTTTCCAGGCGGTCCTTAACCTCGGGCAGGCTCAGCACGGCCTGCTTGCTGTCCAGCTTCAGCGGCAGGTGGGCGGCGATGGTGTCGGCCAAGCGACCGGCATCGTCGATGCTGGAAATCGAGGTCAGGATTTCAGGAGGAATCTTTTTGTTCAGTTTGACGTACTGATCAAACTGCTGCATAACCGCGCGGCGCAGGGCTTCCACTTCGCTGGCGACCTTGCGGGCCTTGTCACTCGTGTCATCGGGGATTTCGATGGGCGTAACGTTGGCCGTGAAATGCTGCTCGCCTTCCACGATTTCATTCACGCGTGCGCGCTGGTGACCTTCCACCAACACCTTCACAGTGCCATCCGGCAGCTTGAGCATTTGCAGGATGGTGGACACACAGCCCACATCGAACATGTCCGAGACCACAGGGTCGTCTTTGGCGGCGGCCTTCTGGGCCACGAGCATGATGCGGCGCTCAGCCTCCATCGCGGCCTCCAGGGCCTTAATGCTCTTGGGACGACCCACGAACAGTGGAATCACCATATGGGGGAAAACAACCACATCGCGCAATGGCAACAGTGGTAAATCAAGGGGGGTAGCAGGCAGCGGTGTGTGGCCAGACATGGGGAACCTTTTTGTTACCTGTTGAATATGGACCGGGATGCCTGAATTTCAAGCTCACTGCCATTATCAGCAGAGGAATAGGACAGTAGTTCCGGTGAACCTGCCCAAAAACCATGTAAATCTGGTCATTGGGCAGGTAGCAATCACGCCTTCTTGGCTGATTCGCGGTAAACCAGCAACGGAGGCTTGTTTTCTTCGATGGTGGACTCGTCGACCACCACCTTCTCGACGTTGACCGCATTGGGTAACTCGTACATGGTGTCGATCAAGGACTGTTCCAGGATGGAACGCAGGCCCCGTGCACCCGTCTTGCGAATCAGGGCACGCTTGGCAATGGCTTTAAGGGCAGCGGGACGAATTTCCAGCTCCGCACCCTCCATGGCCAACAACTTGGCGTACTGCTTGACCAGCGCGTTCTTCGGCTCGGTCAGGATTTGCACCAAGGCGTCTTCCGTCAGTTCGGCCAAGGTTGCCACCACAGGCATACGGCCCACCAACTCGGGAATCAGACCGAACTTGATCAGATCCTCGGGTTCCACTTCCTTGAACACCTCGGTCAGCGCGCGCTGCTGCTTGCTCTTCACCGCGGCACCAAAACCGATGCCCGACGATTCGGTGCGGTTCTCGATGACTTTTTCAAGACCCGAGAAAGCGCCGCCGCAAATGAACAAAATGTTCGTGGTGTCGATCTGCACGAAATCCTGGTTGGGGTGCTTGCGTCCGCCTTGCGGGGGAACGCTGGCCATGGTGCCTTCAATCAGCTTCAGCAGGGCCTGCTGCACGCCCTCACCCGACACGTCACGCGTGATGGACGGGTTGTCGGATTTTCGGGAAATCTTGTCGATTTCGTCGATGTAGACAATGCCGCGCTGGGCGCGGTCCACATCGTAGTTGCAGCTTTGCAGCAGCTTCAGGACGATGTTTTCCACGTCCTCGCCCACATAGCCGGCTTCGGTCAGCGTGGTGGCATCGGCCATCACGAACGGCACATCCAGCATGCGTGCCAGTGTTTGCGCCAGCAAGGTCTTGCCGGAACCGGTGGGGCCAATCAGCAAGATATTGCTCTTGGCCAGCTCCACGTCGTCCTTCTTGGCTTTTTCCTTGTGCTTGAGTCGCTTGTAGTGGTTGTACACCGCCACCGCCAGCGTGCGCTTGGCAGGCTCTTGCCCGATGACGTAGTTGTCCAGGTTGGCCTTGATGTCGGAGGGCGTGGGCAGGTCGCCACGGCCGTCCTTGTTCTCGGTCGTCGCAGGCAACTCGTCGCGAATGATTTCGTTGCAGAGTTCGATGCACTCGTCGCACACGAACACCGACGGGCCAGCGATCAGCTTCTTAACCTCGTGTTGGCTCTTGCCACAGAAAGAGCAATACAAGGTTTTTTCGCTGGTTGAGCCTTTTTTCTCGGCCATGTGAAGTCTGCCTTTTCCGCTAAGTTAACCAATGATAACCAAATAAAAACGGTGCCTTTCCATCAGAAAGACACCGTTGGGGGACGCTTTCGCAGATCCGATCAGGGGCGCTTGGCAATCACCTGGTCCACCAAGCCGTACTCTTTGGCTTCGTCAGCAGACAGGTAATAGTCGCGCTCGGTGTCGCGCTCGATCTTCTCCAGTGGCTGTCCCGTGCGCTCGGCCAAGATCTTGTTGAGCTGCTCGCGGGTCTTCAGGATCTCGCGGGCGTGGATCTCGATTTCGGTAGCCTGGCCTTGGGTACCGCCCAGAGGCTGGTGAATCATGACCTTGGAGTTGGGCAGCGAGAAACGCTTGCCCTTGGCGCCTGCGGTCAGCAGAAACGCACCCATGCTGGCCGCCATGCCGGTGCACAGCGTGGACACATCAGGCTTGATGAAGTTCATGGTGTCAAAAATCGCCATGCCAGCGCTGACCGAACCACCAGGAGAGTTGATATAGAACGAAATGTCCTTGTCAGGGTTTTCGCTTTCCAGGAACAGCAGCTGTGCCACCACCAGGTTGGCGGTCTGGTCATTGACCGGGCCCACCAAAAAAATCACGCGCTCTTTGAGCAGGCGTGAATAGATGTCGTAGGAGCGCTCACCGCGGCCCGACTGCTCAATCACCATAGGAACCATGCCTAGGGCCTGGGTTTCCATTGCGCCGGACATTCCATATTTCACGTTCATAAGCTCTCCAATTTGAAGTGGTAACTGTACCGAAAAACCATTGCCTCCATGCAAATGGGGCTTGACCGCTGGACTGCAAGTCCTGCGCAAGCCCCATTTCTGTACCGGCGTGCAAAACACACCGGGCGCACAGGTGCTTAGTTCTGGCCCATCAGCTCGTCAAACGAGATGGATTTGTCAGACACCTTGGCTTTGGCCAACACGAAGTCAGTCACATTGTTTTCGATCACGATGGCTTCCACTTCGGCCATGCGGCGGTTGTCGCCGAAGTACCAGCGCACCACGTCGGCAGGCTTTTCGTAGCTGGCAGCCAGCTCGTCAATGTGGGCCTTGATCTGCTCGGGCTTGGCCGCTAGGTCATTGGCACGCACCAGCTCAGCCACCACCAGGCCCAGACGCACGCGGCGCTCGGCTTGCGGACGGAAGATGTCGTCAGGAATCGGCGCCTTGTCAGCGTCCTTGATACCACGTTGCTTCAGGTCCGCACGGGCGTTTTCGATCATGCGGTCCAGTTCGGCTTGCACGCTGGACTTGGGCAGGTCCAACTCTGCCTTGGCAACCAAGGCGTCCATGGCGGCTTGCTTGTTGCGGGCCAGCAGGCGGTGCTTGACTTCGCGCTCCAGGTTCTTGCGGATGTCAGCGCGCAGGGCTTCCACGGTGCCTTCGGCAATGCCCAAGGACTTGGCCAGCTCACCGTCCACGGCGGGCAGGTTGGCGGCTTCAAGCTTTTTCAGGGTCACCAGGAAGTCGGCAGTTTTACCAGCCACGTCTTTACCGTGGTAGTCAGCGGGGAATGCCAGGGGGAAAGTCTTGCTTTCGCCGGTCTTCATGCCGCGGGTTGCGTCTTCAAACTCTTTCAGCATCTGGCCGTCACCCAGAATGAACTGGAAGTCGTCGGCTTTGCCGCCGGAAAACACTTCCCCGTCGATCTTGCCTTCGAAGTCCACGGTCACGCGGTCGGTGTCTTGCGCAGCGGTGCCTTGGGCGCGCTGGGCGAAGGTACGGCGCTGCTTGCGCAGGATCTCGATGGTCTTGTCGATGGCTTCGTCGGTCACTTCGGCGGCCAGTTTTTCGATTTCGGCCGTCGCCAGATCAGCAATCTTGACTTCAGGGAACACTTCGAAAATGGCGTCAAATGCCATTTGGCCTTCGGGAGCGACTTCGCTCTCGGTGATCTTGGGTTGGCCAGCCACACGCAGCTTGGCTTCATTGGCGGCAGTGGCAAAAGCCTCGCCGACCTTGTCGTTCATCACTTCGTAGTGCACGGAGTAACCGTAGCGCTGTGTCACCACGTTCATGGGCACTTTGCCGGGACGGAAACCGTCCATCTTCACGGTGCGGGCCAGCTTGCGCAGACGGCTGTCCACTTCAGTCTGGATCACGCCCACGGGCAGGGTCAACGTGATCTTGCGCTCCAGCTTTTCCAGAGTTTCTACAGTAACGGCCATGGCTAACTCCTAATTTTGGTTTTGGCAGGACTTTCACCTGCGGCATCGTTCAAAGATGCCTGTTTAAAGGTTGGTGCGCGGGGGGGGACTCGAACCCCCACACTGTTGCCAGCGTCAGGACCTAAACCTGGTGCGTCTACCAATTTCGCCACCCGCGCAAAAAACAACAATGGGAGGCCGGAAGTACCTGCTGGCTCACGCCGCAAGACTCTGACCCCCCATTTGAAATCGGTCAACCCGCTATTTTAACCTGCGGAAAGACCGTCTTCCATCAGACCGGCGTTGCCGGCTCGCGTTTGACCCTAAACCAGGCGGCGTACATGGCTGGCAGTGCCAGCAATGTCAGCACCGTGGCCACGATGAGCCCGCCCATGATGGCCACGGCCATAGGGCCCCAGAACACCGAGCGGGACAGCGGAATCATGGCCAGCACCGCGGCTGCCGCCGTCAGCACGATGGGGCGCAAACGCCGCACGGCCGACTCGACAATCGCGTCCCAGGCCGGGATGCCATTGGCGCGGTCCTGCTCGATCTGGTCGATCAGGATCACCGAGTTGCGCTGGATCATGCCCATCAGGGCGATCACACCCAGCAGCGCCACGAAGCCAAACGGACGACCCAGCAGGATCAGCGCGCCCGCCACACCGGCAATACCCAGCGGCCCGGTGATAAACACCAGCAGCGCGCGGCTGAAGCTGTGCAGTTGCAGCATCAGCAGCGTAAAGGTCAAGAACAGCATGACGGGCACACCCGCCACGATGGAGGCCGAGCCCTTGGAGCTTTCTTCCACCGCACCCGCCACCTGGATGGCGTAGCCTTGGTAGCCCGCTTTTTGCCACTGGGCTTCCAGTTCTTTGAGCTTGGGCTGCAGCTCGGCCGTCACGGTGGCGCCCTGCAGGCCTTCCACGATGTCGCCCTGCACGGTGATGGCGTAGTCGCGGTTTTCGCGCCACATCACACCGGGCTCCCAGGTGAACACGGGCTTGGCAATCTGCGTAAGCGGGATCGACTTGCCGCTGGCCGTGGGCAGGTAGGCGTTGGCAATGTCGGTGATGGCATTGCGTTCGTCCAGCGGTTGGCGCAGCACGATGTCGATGAGCTTGTCACCCTCGCGGTACTGGCCCACGGTGGTGCCGGCCAACACAGTCTTGGACGCTTGTGCGATGGACTGGCTGGTCACGCCCAGGGCGCGGGCCTTGGCCTGGTCCACTTCCAGACGCAGCACCTTGACGGGCTCGTTCCAGTTGTCGTTCACACCCCGTGTGTTGGAGCTGGCACGCATCACAGCCTTGACCTCGTCCGCGCGCTCACGCAGCGCCAAAGGCTCTGGGCCCACCACGCGGAATTGCACCGGATACGGCACAGGCGGGCCGTTGGGCAGCAGCTTCACGCGGCCACGCACCTCGGGGAACTCGGTGGCCAAGAGTGCAGGCAGCTTCACGCGCAGCGTCTCACGCACCTTCAAATCCTTGGGGATGATGATGAACTGCGAGACGTTGGATTGCGGGAACACCTGGTCCAGCGGCAGGTAGAAGCGCGGCACGCCCGAACCAATCCAGGTGCTGACGGTGTTGACGCCCTCTTCCTGCATCAGGCGTTTTTCAACGCGCTGGGTCACTTCCTGGTTGGCCGCGAAGGACGTACCTTCGGGAAACCAGATGTCTACCAGCACTTCAGGACGGCTGGAATCGGGGAAGAACTGCTGCTGCACCTTGCCCATGCCGAAAATGCCCAGCGCGAACACCAGAATGGTGGCGCCAATGGTGAGCCAGCGGTGCTGCACGCACCAGTTCACCGTCTTGCGGAAGATGTTGTAGAACGGCGTGTCAAAGTGCTCGTTGTGGACCGACTCTTCGCCCGCATGGTGCTTGTGCTCCTTCAGTAGCAAGGTACCCAGGTAGGGCACAAAGTACACCGACACAAACCAGCTCAGGATCAGCGCCAGCACCGTCACCGCGAAGATGGCAAAGGTGTATTCGCCCGTGGTGGACTTGGCCAGGCCGATGGGCAGGAAGCCCACGGCAGTGATCAAGGTGCCTGTCAGCATGGGCATGGCGGTTACTTCGTAGGCGAAGGTGGCGGCACGCACTTTGTCGTAGCCCTCCTCCATCTTGCGCACCATCATTTCCACCGCAATGATGGCGTCGTCCACCAGCAGGCCCAGCGCGATGATGAGCGAGCCCAGCGAAATCTTGTGCAGGCCAATGCCCCAGTAATACATACCGAGGAAGGTCACGGCCAGCACCAGCGGGATGGTGATGCCCACCACCAGACCGGGGCGGATGTCCAGAATCCAGCGCTTCCACAGCGGGTTGTTGCCCGGGCGCTTGTGCAGGCCCAGTGCAATAAAACTCACGGCCAGCACGATGACCACGGCCTCGATCAGCACGCGCACAAACTCGCCCACCGAGGTGGTCACCGACTTGGGCTGGTCCTGCAGTTGCACCAGCTTGATACCGGCAGGCAGGTCTTTCTCGATGCCCTTGAAGACCGATTCCAGCGAATGGCCCAGCGAAATGATGTCGCCACCCTTGGTCATGGAGACGCCCAGGGCAATGACTTCCTTGCCTTGGTGGTGCACCTTCACGGATGGGGGGTCCACATAGCCTTTGGCGATGGTGGCAATGTCTTTCAGCCGCAGCTGGTTGCCGGATGCGCCGCGGATGGGCATGGCTTCGAGTTCTTCCACGCGGTTGAACTGGCCGCCCACGCGCACCTGCACCACGTCCAGCGGGGTTTGCACGGCGCCGGCGGATTCCACCGCGTTTTGCTGGCCTAGCTGGGCCAACACCTGGTTCAGGTCCAGCCCCAATTGGGCCAGGCGCTTCTGCGAAATTTCGATGTACAGCTTCTCGTCCTGTGCACCGAACAGCTCGACCTTGGCCACATCGGGCACGCGCAGCAGGCGCTGGCGCACGTCGTCGGCAAAGGTCTTGAGCTCGGCGTAGTTGAAGCCATCGGCCTCCAGCGCGTAGATCACGCCATACACATCACCGAAGTCGTCGTTGAAGAACGGGCCGACCACACCGCCGGGCAAGGTGCCGCGGATGTCGCCCACCTTCTTGCGCACGCTGTACCAGACGTTGGGCACATCCGCGGGGCGGCTGGAGTCCTTGATCTGGAAAATGATCTGCGACTCACCGGGCTTGGAGTAGCTGCGGATCTTGTCGGCGTAGGGCACCTCTTGCAGGGTGCGTTCGATTTTGTCGGTGACCTGCTCGGCCACCTGCTGCGCCGTGGCACCGGGCCAGTAGGTGCGAACCACCATGGCGCGGAAGGTGAACGGCGGGTCTTCGTCCTGCCCCAGCTGGAAGTAGGCAGCCACCCCCAGCAACAGCAGCACGATCATCAGGTAGCGCGTGAGCGCCGCGTGGTCCAAGGCCCACTTGGAAAGGTTGAAACCTTTTTTGGGTTCGTCGAGGTTCATGGGCAGCTCACTTGGCAGCAGGTGCGCTGGCAGCCACGGCGGCAGCTGCTACAGATTCAGGAGCTGCTGGCGCAGTAGCCACGGGGGCTGGAGTACCTTTTTGCTGGTAAAGGGTGACCTTCTGGCCGGGCGACAGCACGTGCACGCCCGCCACCACCACCTGGGTGCCGGGCTGCAGGCCGTCGGCCACCACCACCTCGTTGCCATCGGCCGTGGCCACGGTAATGGTTTGCAGCTTCACGGTCATGCTGGCCGTATCCAACACCCACACCGCGGTGGACTTGCCACTCTGAACGAGCGCGCTGGTAGGCAGTTTGACCACTTGCACACCGCTGCGGTCAAACGCCTGCGGCACGACCGACACGGTGGTACCCAAAGTCAATGCATCCTTGCTGTCCAACGCCACCTTCACGGTGAATGTGCGTGTCACCGGGTCGGCACTGGCCGCCACTTCCCGCACCACACCCTTCACCGTGGTCTTGCTGGCCCAGACCCGCACGTCTACCGACGAGCCGGCTTTGATGAGCGCCACCTTGTCTTCCGGCACCGCGAACACCACGTCGCGCGGGCCGTCCTGGGCGATTTGCACCACCGGCGTGCCGGCGGTCACCACCTGGCCGGGTTCGGCGGAAATGGCCGTCACCACGCCAGACACGTCCGCCACCAGCGAGGTGTACGACGCCTGGTTGCCCTGGCTGTTGAGCTGGGCTTGCGCCTGGTCCAACTGGGCCTGGGCGGCTTTGAGGGTGGTTTCGCGGCGTTCCAGTTCGGCACCGCTGATGAAGTTCTGGTCGCGCAGTTCCTTGAAGCGCTTGAAGTCGGCAGCGGCCAGGTCACGGTTGGTCGCAGCAGCGGCCACTTGGGCGCGGGCGGCTTCGGTGGCCAGTTTGTAGTCTTGGGGGTCCAGTTGGGCCAGCACTTGGCCGGCTTTCACCGTTTGGCCCAGTTCCACGGGGCGGCGCACCAGCTTGCCGGCGACGCGAAAGCCCAGGCGAGATTCGACGCGGGGCCGCACTTCGCCGGAAAACTCGGCACCGGACTGGATGCTGTCCAGCCCCACGGTGACCACTTTGACCGCGCGGATCGGCTCTTCGGAGGGCGCGGGCTTGGAGCACGCGGCGAGTACCAGCGCTGCTGCGATGAGCGAGGCCCCGGTGGCAAAGGATTTGAGTTGCATGGTGGCAGGTGCAAAGAGGAAAGGAAAAAGGCAGCTGAAACCAGGCTCAACCACCGACTAATGACCGACTGGTTAGTAATTTAGGGTAACTACTGAGCTTTGTCAAGCTGGGGTAAAGCAAAACCCTGCGCGGGCACAATCGCCCCATGCATACTGCCCCCGCCGCCACGCCAATCGCCCATTACGAGAACTTTCCCGTGGCGTCCTGGCTGTGCCCGCCGCACCTGCGCGCGCCGATTGCGGCGATTTACCACTTCGCCCGCACCGCCGACGACATGGCCGACGAGGGCGATGCCAGCCCCGCCCAGCGCCTGGCCAGCCTGCAGGCCTACCGCCTGGCGCTGCAGCAGGCCGCCGACGGTGGCAGCGCCTTTGCCGACTGGCCCCAAGTGTTCGGCCCGCTGCAATGGGCGATCCGTGAACACGCCCTGCCCACCCCGCTGCTGCACGACCTGCTGGACGCTTTTGTACAAGACATTGAAAAGACCCGCGACCGCACGGGCTACGCCGACGAGGCCGAGCTGCTGGACTACTGCCGCCGCTCCGCCAACCCCGTGGGCCGGTTGCTGCTGCATCTGTATGGCGTGCACGACGCAGAGGCGCTGGCGCAGAGCGATGCCATCTGCACCGCGCTGCAGCTCATCAACTTCTGGCAAGACCTGAGCGTGGACATTCCCCGCGGCCGCTACTACCTGAGCGATGCTGCGCGCGCGCAGTTTGGCGTGCCGCAGGCCGATGTGCTGGCCCAGCGCCAGACCGAGTCCGCTACCAAATTAATAGCTGCCAGCGTAGCGTCTGCGCGGGCTAGCATGCTGCGGGGCGCTCCATTGGTACACCGTCTGCCGGGCCGGGCCGGCTGGGAGCTGCGCCTGGTGGTGCAAGGCGGGCTGCGCATTCTGGACAAGATCGCGGCGCTGGACTACCGCACCCTGGGCCAACGCCCCGTGCTGCGGGCCTGGGATTTTCCGCTGCTGCTGTGGCGCGCCTGGCGCATGCGCGCGCATGGCGAACCAATGCTCCCAAATTGATAGCTGCAAGCGCATATTTCACGCGGTCTGGAGGGCTATTTCCCTCAAACAGCAGTTGACCAAACGGTCCACTTTTGGATAGCCGAACTGGTGCTTTCCCCTAGAAGTTTGGCCAGGTTGCGGCGTGTCGACATGGTCCAATCAATGGCATGCCTGCGTCAGTTAATAAAAAAGAGATTTCGTCAGTTCGTTGGACCCGTCGCTCCCTGCTGCACCTCGCCGGTGCCGGCTTGGCGCTGGGTGGTGCCCGCGCGGCCCGCGCGCAGTCGCCTGTGGCCGTGGTCTACCCCAACCTCAATGCCAATGGCACCGACAACCTGGGCTACCGCGTGCTGGAGCTGGCCCTGCAACGCAGCGGCAAGCCCTACACCCTCAGCCTGCACCCCATCGCTGTCAACGACGAGCGCGCCCGTGCCATGCTGCGCCGGGGAGAGGTCAATGTGGCGGACTTTGGCTCGGGCGCCGAGTTTGAAAAAGCCTTCAGCGCGATTTACTTCCCCATTGACCGCGGCCTTTTGGGCTACCGGCTCAGCCTGATTCACTACAGCCTGGAGAACGAGTTTGCCCGCGTGGGCAACCTCACGCAGCTGCGTCGCTTTCGCGCGGGGCAAGGCTTGGGCTGGTCCAACAACGCCATCATGCAGGCCGCCGGCATCTCGGTGGTGACCGGGCCCACGCTGGAGTCGCTGTTCCCCATGCTGGAGGCCAAGCGCTTTGACTTTTTGCCACTGGGCATGAACGAGGTGTACGGCTTCTCCGAGCAGTACGGCGACTTCGCCCCCTCCATGGTGGTGGACCCGCATGTGCTGCTGATCTACCGCTTTGCCCGCCTGTTCTACCTGCGGTCCGATTGCACCGAGTTGCACGCGATGATCCTGTCGGGCCTCAAGCGGGCGTTTGCCGAAGGCGCGTTCCAGAAACTGCTGGGCAGCGACCCCTCGGTACGCCGCGCCCTACAGCGCGCCAAGCTGGCCCAACGCGCCACCATTGTCATTGACAACCCGCTGCTCACCGATGCCTTCATGAGCATCCCGGACGAGTACTACTTCAAACCCTCCGAGTTCCGCTGAGAGCGGCCGCGGGATGTAACAATCCCCGCCATGACCCCAGAGCAATACGTCCAGGAAAAAGCCGCCGCCAGCGGCAGCAGCTTCTACTACGCCTTTCTGTTTCTGCCCGCACCGCGGCGCGCCGCCATCACCGCGTTCTATGCGTTCTGCCGCGAGGTGGACGACGTGGTGGATGAGATGGTGGACGCCGGCGTGGCCGCGACCAAGCTGGCCTGGTGGCAGACCGAAGTGGCCCAGTCGTTTTCCGGCAACCCCGTGCACCCGGTGATGAAGGCGCTGATGCCCCACACGGCGCTGTACGGCATCGAGGCCCGCCACCTGCTGGGCGTGATTGAGGGCTGCCAGATGGACCTGGAGCAAACCCGCTACCTGGACTACCCCGGCCTGCAGCGCTACTGCCACCTGGTGGCCGGCGTGGTAGGCGAGGTGGCGGCGCGCATCTTCGGCCAGACCGACCCACAAACCACCGCCTACGCCCACAAGCTGGGCCAGGCCCTGCAGCTCACCAACATCCTGCGCGACGTGGGCGAAGACGCCCTGCGCGGCCGCATCTACCTGCCGGTGAACGAGCTGCAGCAGTTCGACGTGAAGGCGCACGAGATCTTGAAGCGCACCTATTCCGACCGCTTCACCGCGCTGATGAAATTTCAGGCGCAGCGCGCGCAAGCGCTGTACGACGAAGCCCTGGCGCTGCTGCCCGCGGATGACCGCCGCGCGCAAAAGCCCGGCCTGATGATGGCCAGCATCTACCGCGCCCTGCTGCGCGAGATCGAGGCCGACAACTTCCAGGTGCTGCACCAGCGCATCGCGCTCACGCCACTGCGCAAGTTCTGGCTGGCGTGGAAGGTGCAAGCCTTAGGCAGGCTGTGAAAGTAGCGGTTGTAGGTGCCGGCTGGGCCGGTATGGCCGCCGCGGTGACCGCTACACAAGCTGGCCACCACGCTACAGTTTTTGAAGCAGCCCGCGCAGTCGGTGGGCGGGCCAGAGCCCTGCAGGGCACCTTGCCGGACGGTACGCCCGTGGTGCTGGACAACGGCCAGCACATCCTGATTGGCGCGTATTCCGAGACCCTCAAAATCATGCGCACCGTGGGTGTGGACCCTGAGGCCACCCTGTTGCGCCTGCCGCTCACGCTGCTGTTCCCCGATGGCGACGGTCTGGCCTTGCCCGACTGGCCCAGCCCGCTGGATGCGCTGGCCGGCATTGCGCGCGCGCGCGGCTGGACCTGGGCCGACAAATGGAGCCTGTTGCGCGCCGCCACCGGCTGGCAGCTGGGCGGCTTTGCCTGCGCGCCGCACACCAGCGTAGCCGACCTGTGCCGCACGCTCACGCCCACCGTGCTGGCCACCATGATTGACCCGCTGTGCGTGTCGGCCCTCAACACGCCGGCCGAGCGCGCCAGCGGCCAGGTGTTTTTGACCGTACTGCGTGACTCGCTGTTTGGCGGGCGCGGCAGCTCCAACCTGCTCTTGCCACGCGCCGACCTAGCCGCGCTGTTCCCCCAAGCCGCGGCCGACTGGCTGCAGGCACAGGGCGGCGTGGTGCAGTTGGGCACTCGCGTGGAACAGCTCACACCCCAACCTGCAGGCACAGGCTGGCTCGTCAACGGCCAACCCTTTGACGCCGTGCTGTGGGCCACTGCATCATCGAATGCGGCTGTAGCCATTGTGGAATCTGCGCGTGCAGCTCCTGAAACCATAGCAACTGCATTGCAAACCTGGGCCGCCACCGCGCAGGCGCTTCAGTTTGAAGCCATTGCCACCGTGTACGCCCATGCCGCTGGCGCCCGCCTGAGCCAGCCCATGCTGGCGCTGCGCAGCGATGCGACCTACCCCGCCCAATTCGTCTTCGACCGCGGTCAGCTCGGTGGTCCCCAAGGGCTCCTGGCCTTTGTGGTCAGCGCCAGCGAGGGCGACCGCGACACCCTGCAAACCCAGGTGCTGGCCCAGGCCCAAGCGCAGCTGGGCCTGGCGCTCACCCCGCTGCAAACGGTAGTGGAAAAGCGCGCCACCTTTGCCTGCACACCGGGGCTGGTGCGCCCCACCCAGACCATCGCCCCCGGCCTGTGGGCCTGCGGCGACTACGTGGACGGCCCCTACCCCGCCACGCTGGAAGGTGCGGTACGCAGCGGCGTGGCTGCCGCAGGTATTTTATGAAACTTACTATCTTTAAATTAAGTTAAATGCTACATTTATGAAAAGTTAGTTTTCATAAAGGCATTCCATGGCACACACCGTCGCTTGGTTCATGGTCCTCCTGGGTCTGGGGCACATCGCCTATGGCGCGCGCAAATACGCAGCCCCCTTGCGGGCCGCCTGGGCCAGCGGCTACATCGGCCAGTTCGCGGCGTCTGAGGAGCGGCGCACCGCCTTCTGGTTCATGGTCTTTGGCCCGCTGCTGGTGCTGGCTGGCCACACTGCGTTACACGCGGCAGGCTCTGGTGACCTGGCGCTGCTGAAGATCGTGGGCGGCTACCTGCTGTTCACCGGCGTGGTGGGTGCGGCGGCCTTTCCCAAGTCGCCTTTCTGGGCCGCACTGCCTGCCGGGCCTTTGCTCATTGCTGCCGGCTGTGGCTGGCTTTCGCTTTAAAAAAGGAATTCACCATGTCCAGCTCTGCCTTCAGCGCCAAGGTCTTCGCCGTCTATCTGTTCCTCGCCGGCGCCGTGCTCATCACCGTACCCAACCTGTTACTCGCGCTGCTGCAGATACCGCCCACACCCGAGGTGTGGATTCGCGTGGTGGGGTTGGTGGCCTTCATGATTGGCGTGTACGCCTGGGTGGCGGCCAGCCATGAGTTCAAGCCGTTTCTGGTCGCGTCCGTCTACACGCGCTTCGTTGTCTTCGGCGCGTTCACAGCCTTTGCCCTCGCGGGCCTGGGCAGCCCCATGATCATGCTGTTTGGCCTGGCGGACCTGGCCGGCGGCATCTGGACCTACTCTGCCCTGCGCGCCGATGCGCGCTGGGAAGGCACTGCCTGAAAGCCTCTACCCCATGCGCACCACCAAAGCCCAACAAGCCCAAAGCCACCGCCTGCTGATCCGCACGGCGGTCGATCTGATGACCCAGCACGGGTTTGACGGCACCACCATGAAGCAGATCGCCCGCGCCGCCGAGCTGGGCGATGCCACCATCTACAAGTACTTCCCCAGCAAAGAAAAACTGGTGCTGGCCTATTTCGAGCAGGCCGTGGACGATGCCCTGGTCCGCACCCGCAAGACCAAGGGGTTGGACACGTTCTCGCTGCAAGAGCGCATGCAACTGCCGGTGGACCACCTGCTGGAAACGCTGCTGCCCGACCGCGAGTTTGTCGCCCTGGCGCACCAGCTGTTGAACAAGGCGCCCTTGGCCCTGCTCAGCGGCGCCCTGCCCGGCAAGGCACTGCTGCAGGCCGCGTTCACCGAGATGCTGGAGGCCGCGCAGGCTAGCGGCGAGATACCGCCCTGCGGATTTCAGGGCAGCCTGTCCAGCCTGATGGCCGACTATGTGTACGCGGTGCTCGGCTTCTGGTTGCGCGATACGTCGGACGGTTTTGCCGACACCACGCGCATGACCGACCTGAGCCTGGGCGTGCTGACCGTGGCGCTGCGCAGCGGCCTGGTGGACCGCCTGCTGGAGCTGGGCGGCTTCATGCTGCGCAGCCAACTGGCGCGCCTGATGCAACCCGGAGGCGGCTGGCTGGACCTGATGCAGCGCGCCCGCCAAACCCTGCAAACCTCAGGAAAACCATGAGCGCCACCACCATCACCGAAACCCCGCTGCCCCCGCACAGCCAAATCGCCCAGCGCACGGCGGGTGCTGACTTTGCCGACTGCTACACCTTTGCCGACCCGCAGCCCGCCAGCAGCGCCATGGAAACCTACCTGACCGTGATGGGCTACACCCCGGGCTGGATGAACTTTCTCATGTCGGTGCGCAACCAGGCCGTGCGCCTGGTGGGCCTCAAACACCTGGGCAGGCTAGAGGTGACGATGCAGGCGCAAGACAGCAAGCCCGCCGCCCGCTACGCGCTGGGCGACCGCGCGGGCATCTTCAGCCTGTGCTACCTGTCGGCGCCCGAGGTCATCCTGTGCGATGACGACAATCACCTGCGCGTGGAACTCTCGGTCTACAAACACCAGCACGACGGCCAGCCCGTGGTGTCGGTCAGCACCGTGGTGCACAACCACAATGCGCTGGGCCGGGCCTACATGGCCATCGTGGGGCCGGTGCACCGGATCATCGTGCCCAAAATGCTGAGCCAGTCCCTGCATGCCGCAAGCACCGCGCACCAGTAAGCTCGCGCGCAGCGCCATCGTGGGCGCCGCCGCAGCACAGGCCGGTGCCACGCAGCTGGCGCGATCGGCCACCCGGCTGGTGCAGCGCAATGCCAGCGCGGCCGACCAGGAAGCCGCCCGCGTGGAGCACGAGGCCAAGATGGGCCGCATCGCGTTCACCGCGCTCAACCAGCTCAAAGGTACGGCGCTGAAGGCATCGCAGCTGCTGAGCATGGAGCTGGGCTTGCTGCCCGACGGCGTGCGCCAGCAGCTGGCACGCGCGCACTACCAGGTCACGCCGCTGAACCGCGCGCTAGTGCTCAAGCTGCTGCGCCAGGAGTTGGGTGACAGCCCTGAGGCGCTGTTTGCCGAATTTGACCTGCAGGCCTTTGCCGCCGCCAGCCTGGGCCAGGTACACGCGGCCACGCTGTTCAGCGGCGAGGCCGTGGCCGTGAAGCTGCAGTACCCCGGCATGGCCGCCACCATCCAGAGCGACCTGGGCATGCTGCGCCTGCTGCTCAAGGGCATCAGCTTGGGGCCCGAGGCGCTGCCCAGCCCCGACATCCAGGCCCGCGTGATAGACAACATCGCCCAGACGCTGACGCAAGAGCTGGACTATGTGCACGAGGCCCAGCAACAGCAATGGTTTGCCCAACACCTGCAGCACCCGCAGCTGGTGTTGCCCCAACCGTATATGGACCGCACCACGCCACGGGTACTCACCATGCAGCGCCTGCACGGCCTGCACCTGGCCGAGTGGCTGGCCACCCAGCCCAGCCAGGCCCAGCGCGACCACTATGGCCAGTTGCTGTTTGACACTTTCATGCAGTGCGCCTGGGGCCTGCAACGCATGCAGGCCGACCCGCATGCGGGCAACTACCTGTTCATGGACGAAGGCCGACTAGGCCTGCTGGACTTTGGCTGCACGCGCACGCTGTCGCCCCTGTTTTGCGCGCAGGCAACCATTGCCTGGAGGGCTGCACTGCGCCGCCCCAAAGACACGGCTGCGCTGCGCAACGCCTACCTGGCGCTGGAGCTGATTGACCTCGCGCTGGACCTGCACCGCTTTGAGACCGAGCTGTTGCCCGCGCTGGCCGGCGTGCAAGACTGGCAATGCCTGCCACTGCGCAGCGCGGTGTACGACTTTGGCCAACTGCCACCGCTGCCCCAACCCGACGCGGCCGCTCGGCGCGCCGCCACAACCCACATGCACGCCCTGCCCCCGGACCTGCCGCACTTTGACCGCGCCTACCTGGGGCTCACGCAGATGCTGCGCAGCCTGGGTGCGCGGGTGCGCACCACCAACCCCTGGATTTTTTAGGGCGCAGCGGGCAAATTTGGTGGCACCATAGCCGCCATGAAGTTCATCCTGAAAATTCTTGGTGGCCTGTTGGCCTTGCTCGTGATTGCCGCGCTAGCCCTGGGCAGCTGGTACCTCTACACCAAGCAACCGGTGCGCAGCGGCACCCTGCTGCTGGACAACCTGAGCGCCAAGGTCACCGTGCGCTACGACGAGCGCGGTGTGCCCCACATCGACGCGGCCAACCAGATCGACATGTACCGCGCACTGGGCTATGTGCATGCACAAGACCGGCTGTTCCAGATGGAAATGGTGCGCCGCCTGGCCAAGGGCGAATTGGCCGAAATTCTGGGCCCCAAGCTGCTGGACACCGACAAGCTGTTCCGCACCCTGGGCATACGTGCCCGCGCCAAGGCCATGGCCGCAGCGATGGACATGAACACGCCAGCCAACAAGGCCCTGCAGGCCTACCTGGACGGTGTCAACCAGTACCAGGACCACAACCGTTCGCCGGTGGAATTCGACATCCTGGGCATTCCCCACACGCCCTTCACGCCCGAGGACACGGTGGCCGTGTCGGGCTACCTGGCCTACAGCTTTGCGACCGCGTTTCGCACCGAGCCGGCCATGACCTTCATCCGCGACAAGTTGGGCGCCGATTACCTGCGCGTGTTTGACATCGACTGGCACCCCGAAGGCGTGCTGGCGCCGACCACGGCACTGAAAGACAGCGACTGGAAAGGCCTGAACCGCATTGCACAGGTCAGCCAGGAGGCCATGGAGCTGGCCAGCATTCCCCTGCTGGAGGGCAGCAATGCCTGGGCCATCTCGGGCAAGCGCACGGTCAGCGGCAAGCCGCTGCTGGCGGGCGACCCGCACATTGCGTTCTCCACCCCCAGCGTCTGGTACGAGGCCCACCTGAGCGCGCCCGACTTTGAGTTGTATGGCCACTTTCAGGCCCTGAGCCCGGCCGCGCTGCTGGGCCACAACATGGACTTTGGCTGGAGCCTGACCATGTTCCAGAATGACGACATGGACCTGATCGCCGAGAAGGTGAACCCCGACAACGCCCAGCAGGTCTGGCACAACAACCAGTGGGTGAACCTGGAAACGCGCACTGAGACCATCACGGTAAAGGGGGCTGCGCCCGTGTCAATCACCCTGCGCCGCTCGCCCCACGGCCCCCTGATCAACGATGCTTTCAAGGACAGCCTGGGCGACACCCCCATTGCCATGTGGTGGGCCTATCTGGAAACCGAGAACCCCATCCTGCAGGCGTTCTATGAGCTGAACCGCGCCGACACCCGCGACAAGGCGCGTGAGGCGGTCAGCAAAATCCACGCGCCGGGCCTGAACATTGTCTGGGCCAGTGCCAAGGGCGATATCGGCTGGTGGGCTGCCGCCAAGCTGCCGCAGCGCCCCACGGGTGTGAACCCCACCTTCATTCTGGACGCCGCCAAGGGCGAGGCCGAGAAGCCGGGCTTCTACGCATTCACCTTCAACCCCCAGGAAGAAAACCCGGCGCGCGGCTACGTCATGTCCGCCAACCAACAGCCCAAGCCCAGCAGCGGTGTGCCAGTGCCCGGCTACTACAACCTGGCCGACCGCGCCCAGCGCCTGGACAACGTGCTCAGCAACCCCAAAATCCGCTGGGACACCAAGGCCGCCCAGGCCCTGCAGCTGGACACCAGCAACGGCTATGGGCCACGTATCCTGCGAGACCTACTGCCGGTGCTGCAGGCCGTGGTGACCGACCCCAACGACAAGGCGTTTCTGGAACCCCTGACCAAATGGGACGGCAACTACACCACCGACAGCATTGCCCCCACGCTGTTCACGCAATTGATGTACGAGCTGGCCAAGGGTGCGATGGAGGATGAGATGGGCGAGGTGCAGTTCAAGAACCTGCTGAAAACCCGCGCGCTGGACGCGGCCCTGCCGCTGCTGATAGCCGACGCCAACTCCCCCTGGTGGGACAACAAAAACACCAAGGCGGTGGAAAGCCGCTTTGAGACGGTGCGCCTTGCCTGGGTCAACACGCTCAAGCACCTGCAAGGCCTGTACGGCGCCAGCCTGCTGGACTGGACCTGGGGCAAGACCCACACCTTGACCCACAACCACCCGCTGGGCCGGCAAAAGCCGCTGGACTGGCTGTTCAATGTCGGCCCGTTCGCGGTACCCGGTGGCCGCGAGACGCCCAACAACCTGTCCAACCCCATTGGCCCAGCGCCATGGGCGGTGAGCTACGGACCATCTACACGCCGCGTGATCGACTTTGCCGATGCCAGCCTGTCGGTGGGTATCAACCCGGTGGGTCAAAGCGGTGTGCGGTTTGACAAGCACTACGCGGACCAGGCCGAGCGCTATGCGGCAGGGGCGTATGTGCCACAGCACCTGGACGAAGACGACGTCAAGGCCCACACCGAGAGCACCTTGACGCTGAAGCCGGGGCGCTAGCCGCTGGCCAGCAGGTCGCGCAGCTCGGTCAGGCTGGCCACGGTGGCGTGGGGCTGCTGGGTGTAGCTCCACAGCGTGTCGCTGCGGTTCACCCACACGGCCTGCATGCCCACACCCAGGGCGCCCAGCACGTCCAGCGCCGCGTCATCCCCCACGTGCAGGATGGCCTCGGGCGGCACACCCAGCGCATCCGCTGCCGCATGAAAAATGCGTGGGTCCGGTTTGCCCACCCCTGCATCACGCGCACTCACGCTGCCCTTGAAATACGCGCCAATGCCCACGGCGTTCACATCGGCATTGCCGTTGGACACCGCGTAAATCGGCCAGCGCGCGGCCATCCACTCCAGCGTGGCAATGGCATCGTCAAACAACTCCACGCGCATGCGCTCGGCAAAAAACAGGTCAAAGGCGGGGTCGGCCAGGTCGGTGTCGTCGCCGGTGCGCTCCAGCGCCAGCCGAATGGATTCGCGGCGCAGCACGCTCAGGTCATGCGCCTGGTCCGGCCATTTCAGCGCGGTAGCCTCGCGCAGGCTGCGCCGTTCGTGCGGGTCGGCATACAGCGCGGCGGTGGTTGGCGCGTACTGCAGCAGCCAGGCATGCAAGACCTTTTCTGCACGCTCTATGCAGGGCCAGATGGGCCACAAAGTGTCGTCCAGATCCAGGGTGATTGCGCGTATGGAAGAAAGTGCCAGCATAGGTGCGGGAGAATACCGCATGCTTCTCACCTCCCCCTTCCAGCCCGAGCCCCCCTACACCCATGGTCAGGTACCCCGCACGGCGGTGCTGCTGTGCAACCTGGGCACACCCGATGCGCCCACACCCCAGGCCGTGCGCCGCTACCTTGCCGAGTTTTTGAGCGACCCGCGCGTGGTGGAAATTCCGCGTCTGCTGTGGCTGCTGATCCTGCACGGCATCATCCTGCGCACCCGCCCGGCCAAGTCGGCCGCCAAGTACGCCAGCGTGTGGACCAAGGAAGGCTCGCCGCTCAAGGTGTGGACCGAAAAGCAGGCCAAGCTGTTGCAGGGCTGGCTGGGCCAGCGCAACCACCAGGTCAAGGTGCGCTGGGCCATGCGCTACGGCAGCACGTCCATCGCCTCGCAGCTGGACGCCATGAAAGCTGAGGGCGTCGCCCGCGTGCTCGTGGTGCCGGCCTACCCGCAGTACAGCGCCACCACCACCGCCAGCCTGTGCGACGCGGTCTATGCCTGGGCCGCCAAGACCCGCGCCATCCCCGAGTTCCGCTTCATCAACCGCTACCACGACGACGCCGGCTACATCAACGCCCTGGCCAGCAGCATCCAGCGCTACTGGAAGGTCAACGGCAAACCCGACAAACTGCTCATGAGCTTTCACGGCGTGCCCGAGCGCACGCTGCAGCTGGGCGATATGTACCACTGCGAATGCCACAAGACCGCACGCCTGCTGGCGGAAGCACTGAACCTGGGCAAGGACCAATACCAGGTCAGCTTCCAGTCCCGACTGGGCCGTGCCAAGTGGCTGGAGCCCTACACCGAACCCACGCTGATCGCCATGGGCAAGGCCGGCGTGAAACGCGTGGACGTGGTCTGCCCCGGCTTCAGCAGCGACTGCCTGGAGACCCTGGAAGAAATCAACATGGAAGGCCGCGAGGCATTCACGCACGCAGGCGGCAAAGAGTTCCACTACATCCCCTGCCTGAACGACGACCCGGAGTGGATCACCGCACTGTGCAACCTGACGCAGAAACATCTGCAAGGCTGGCCCACGCTGGAGGTTCCGGATGCGGCGGTGCTGCAGGCATCAAGAGCGGCGGCGGTGAAGATGGGGGCGAAGCAGTAGGCTCTTCATGACTATTTAGGCCTCTAGCCCCCGTGGAATATGCGCTAGCAGCTACTAAAGTGATAGCAATTCAGTGCGCCTGGTCGGCCACCAGCTTGTCTGCCGCTTGAACGGCCTCCTCCCGGGTCGGCCATGTCTTGTCGCTGCCTTGCAACGGCGGCAGCGACTCCACGTGAATGACCTCGATGGTCCAAGGACCATCAGGGAAGTGGCACAGCTTGGCCATGTAATGCCGGCCGCCCGCGACGCCAGGGACGTATTCCTCGATCGGCTCCGGTTCTTCTATTTCCATCAGGCTTCTTTCCAAATTTCGATAATCTGCAACCCACCGTGCGCGGCTCAATCCTTGAGATCCACGCCCAAGGCACTCAGCTTCTTCGCATACGAATCCCTGCGCTTGGCGGCTTTTGCCGCTGTTTCGACAGCCACCTGAATCGCCTTGGGCCCCTTTTTTCCAGCCGCTTTGATCAATCCGAACTTGTGCGCGGCCTCAGCTTCCGCTCTTCGGAAAGTGGCGATGAGTTCGGCATGGGCAGCGGATGGGTTCACGGGGACTTCTCAGTATTTAAAGCGCTATTTTCTGCGCTTTTTCGAGCGCATCACCGTTGAAGGAGGGATGACGTTGTCGGGTTATGGGTGATCGGTCTGGAAAGTGGAGGTGGGCAGCTTTGCGGCGGAAGCCGACGTCCATGATTTTTTCTAAGAGTGATTGGAACGTCGAAGCCGGGATATGCTTGTTAGCGACTTTCACGGTACTGTTAAATTTGAATGTTTACCTGCAGCTGAGTTTGAATGTCATGCTGCACAATTCGCACCAATGACCAAGCGTGTCCTGCCTGCTCCTGATTTGTACGCGGTGTGCCCCAATGGAGGGCCCGTCCTACCGTTCTACCAAGGCAACTTTGAGGCCGCTTATGTCTTGCTCCATCCATTCCTTCGGCCCACTTCCACATCTCTAGAAAACTTCTGCAACGATGCCCCTCTCGATCGTGCAGCCATCCAGGCACGCTACGAACCAGTATTTTGGTCAGAGGTGCAACGCGTAACGGGATTGCGATCTATCTCAGAGGTAGATATCGCTTTGCGGACGCAAATTGGAGGCTTGCGAGAGGAGTTTTCCAACAAATCGCTGGCGACAAGGCTTCGTTTCGGATGCGAGCAAGCTGGCATAGTGGAACCAAGCGAAGGTACGTTCTCTGATCTATCCCACAACAACGTTCTGTCTTTCATTCAAGAGCAAGGCTATGAGTGGGTTTGGGTAGGTGATGAGTTTTGCACTGAACGGAAGCTGCACTGGATAGATGAATTGAAGGAACCAACTTCGAAAACTACTGAGGGGCACTGCAATTTGTTTACGCCAGACAAAAGTATTCTTTGGACAACTCATTGGGATAGTCATTTCTCGTTCTTCTGTGGGACAAAGGAGACGATTGGAAAGCTTGCTTCAGACCAAAGATTTGAAGGCTTTGAGTGCCACCTTGACACCGAGGTCTACTGGAGCTTGAGGTGACGACTAACACCAACCTCGAACGACCGCTTCCAGTCTGCTGGCGCCTTCCAGCGATGTGCATTCGTTTCACCTCTAGATCACGTTAAGTTTCAAAGATGTCTCGCCCCCCACCTCAAATATCGTCGGCACAGAAGCAGAGTCTCGCGAACCTTTCACGAGCTCAATCGCATGATGAAGCTGCAAGACGTAATCTTGATGCGATGGGTCATGAGTTGAATCGAAGTTTCGCCGAAGCCAAAAAGAGACTCGACAGAGATACGGATGCGTTTGCCAAGCACTACGCATGGTCCAATCGATACGGGCATTGGATCGCCCGATTGGCACTCCTTCCAATTCTTGCTTTGGCAATTGGAATGGTCGTTGTCGTGATACTCGGCCTTTGGAATGGCGAAATCAAAGAGCTTCAAAAATACAGCAAGCTCTATGTGACTCGGACTGGAAATCCCATTGCGTATTGGGCGTCCGTGATTTATCACAGCGCCCTCGCATCGTTCATTGCCTGGATCACCGTGGTTGTATTTCGGGCGGCACGAATCGGCCGAAAAAATGCAACTTAACAGGTTTTTCATAGAGGATATGCAGCAGCAGAAGGCAGCTGCGCGACGGTGCTTCCCGACAGACAACAGCAACGTTCACGACCGCTTTAGAGAGCAATGAAAGTCGGCTTTCAGTCTATTGAGGCCTAGACAAGCAACTGCGGCCAGCTAAGAAAATCTCCACTCATATGACCAACTTAGAACTTCAATCGCTCAGGGCAGACGTAGACGATGTTGACGCAAAAATTGTCGATCTCTTGGCAAGCCGATTTCGCATTACCTCAAAGATCGGCAAGCTGAAGGCGCTTCACGCGCTGGACGCTATTGACCCACAGCGAGAGGCCGCTCAGGAAGCACGATTTCGAGAACTGGCACAAGGTAGTGATCTCAATCCAGACCTAGTCGTTCAGGTATTCAGGCGCATCATCGAAGAAGTCGTTCGCAATCACCGCGAGGTCTGAGCAAGTACTCTCCGGTCCACAACATGTATCTTCAAATAAAGTTCGGCGTATTGCTGGCAGCAGCCATTTCATTGGGTGTCCAAGCCGCAACCGATGCCGATGGCTATAACGCAGCCACCATTCGACTATCCGACATTCCTCAGAATGCACCGACCTTCTCTGGCTATCCTGCCATCCTCTACCAGGGCCGAAACGCAAAGCTTCGACTAGGACAAGACCCCGAAGCCAGACGGTACAAAACACGCCTTCAGGAATGGTCGAAAGAGAAGGTCAACTTTGCGGGTCACTACATCCTGACCACCTGGGGGTGTGGCACCAGTTGCGTCCAAATCATGATCATCGATGCCAAGAATGGGCAGGTATTCCATCCCAAGGGGGCTAGCACCAATAGCGCGGTGAACGTGCAAGACGAGTTGCTGGGCAGCAATGCCCGATGGCATGGCCAAGGCTCCCTGCACTTCCAGCCCGACAGCGAACTCCTGATGCTGGTGGGAGCACCAGAAGAGGATGAGACGCGCAGAGGAATCTCCTATTTCGTATGGCATAACTCTCGCCTCAATTTGGTCCGGCGCATCGTCAAGTTGAATACCCTCCCCTGAAATACAGTCCAACGGCCACGTCAGTGATTGCCACATAGTGTCCAATACCCCCATGGACACCACAGAACGCACCGAACAGCGCATCACGGAGCTGGAAATCAAGGCCAGCTTTGCTGAAGATGCGCTGGACCAGCTCGACAAAATCATTGTTCGCCAGCAAGCGCAGATTGACCTGCTGATTCGTGAACTCACGCACCTGCGCCAGCAGGCCAGCGAACCGGCTGCGGCGCGCAACTTGCGTGACGAGTTGCCTCCCCACTACTGACCTTTGAAACGGAGCCCCGTATGAGCCTGCAAACCTGGTGGTTGTTTGTGATGATGACGTTTGTAGTGTCTGCCACGCCTGGCCCCAACATGCTGCTGGTGATGAGCACCAGCGCGCGCCAGGGCTTGCGCACCGCGGTGATCAGCATGGCGGGCTGCATGACGTCGCTGATGCTGATGTTGGGCCTGTCGGCCGCGGGGCTGGGCGCGCTGCTGCAGGCCTTCCCCGCCGTGTTTGACGCGTTGCGCCTGGCGGGTGCGGCCTATTTGGCCTACCTGGGTGTGCAAGTCTGGCGATCGCCGGTGCAAGAAACCGCCGAGGCACCTACAGACACCACGGCCGCCTCCGCACCACCGGCCAACGCTTGGGCTCTCTACCGGCAAGGCGCGCTGGTGGCTGCCAGCAACCCCAAAGCCATTCTGTTTGCTGCGGCGTTCTTCCCCCAGTTCATCCACCCCGAGCAACCGCAGTTGCTGCAGTTCGCCATTTTGCTGGGCACCTTTGCGGTGATAGAGGTGAGCTGGTATTTTGTGTACGCGGCCAGCGGCAAAAAGCTGGCGCACTACCTGCGCCGTGCCAGCGTGATGAAGACCTTCAACCGGGTGACCGGTGGGGTGTTCGTAGGGTTTGCCGCGCTGATGGCCAGCACGCGCTAACGATTCACCGGGCTAGGCCAGGCCTTGGCGCCGGGAGTCTTTTTCTTGGTACATGCAGAGGTCGCAGCGGTGCAGCCAGGTGTCCAGCGCATCGCCTGCTTCGGCCCCGGCCACCCCCACGCTGGCGGTAACTTCCAGGCCAGGGTGTAAACCATCCCAATCAAAACTGCGGATGGCCTCGTGGATACGTTGGGCCAAGCCCTCGGCATCGCGTCCCTCCACGTGCGCAAAGGCCACGACAAACTCATCGCCCCCCAGGCGCACCGGCACATCGCCGTCGCGCACAAAGCTGCGCAGAATACTGGCGATGGACTTGAGCACCATGTCCCCTACGCGGTGCGAGAAGTTGTCATTGATGAGCTTGAAGTGGTCCACATCCACAAACGCCATGGCGGGTGACAGGCGGCGCTCCTGGCCCTTGCGCAGCACTTCAGGCACCATTTCTTCCAGGTGGCGGCGGTTGTAGAGGCCGGTCAAGGCGTCCTCCAGGGCCAGCTGCTGCAGGCGCTGGGTTTCCTCCGCCAACCTGCGGGCATTGGCGTGGTTGGCACGGGCCTTGAGCTGCCATTCAATGCGTTCTTCGCGGCTGCGCATGGCCTCCAGGCGCAGGTTGTTTTCACGCAGTTTGAGGGCGCGTAAAAAGGCCTGTGCCAGCCGGTCTTTGCCCTGTGCCGACAGCACCTGGGCACTGAGCAGATAGGCAATGCCCACCATGTGCTCGTTGTCGATCTGGTTGGCCATCTCCAGCATGCGCTGCGCCTGGGCTTCGGCCTGTGTCCAGTCTTCACGCGCCCATGCAATTTCGGTGCGCAGCCAGATTTCCATCAGCGTGACCGAAGGGTTGCTGTCGCCACGCGCTTGGGCGCTCTGGGCAAAGTCGGCGTTTTGTAAAGCCAGGTCCCACTGGCCCGACCAACAGGCTTCAAAACCATCGACCAGACCCAGCATCACCTGGGTTTTCACAAACGCTCCCTGTAGCACCAACAGATTGCTCGGGACTTCCGCTGCACGGGCGTGCGAATGGCGCAGATCGGCGAGCCGTTTGAACGAGCGAAATTCGCCGTGGTAGTAGCGGTCGAAGAAGCAGCGCGTGATTTCCATGGCACGCTGGTTAATGCGCGGCAGGTACGACTCCATCCACAGACCGTTGGCATCCAGCAGGTCGATGGCGTGCTGCAGGGCGGCGTCGGCCTTGTCAAAGCTCCAGGCGCAGGCATAGGCCACGCCCAGGTAGTTGTAGGACATGGCGACCGACAGTGGCGCGCCGCCTTCGTTGAGTTTGGCGGCCAGCAACGCCGCATCCACGCCCTCTTCGCTGTGGCCCATCACGCTCAAGGTGTGGGCCACGGCAGACAACGCCTCGGCCTCGCCGGCCACATCCCCCACGATTTCAAACAAGGCTGCCGCACGCTGGGCGGTTTCCTGCGCCCGGCGAAAGCGGGACACCATGCGGTCTCCATGCGCCAGGCACAGCAGCGCCTGGGCTTGGGCCTGCAGATCAAGGGTGTTTTGCGCGTGCTGTAACGCAGCTTTGGAAAGCGACTGACTCTGGGCCACATCGCCACGGTCCAGTGCGCGCTGGGCCTGAAGCAACAGCGAGAGCACGGGTACCGTCTCGGAGGGCAAGTTGGACGCGGACATAAGCACGATGGTTGGGGCGTTGGGCCTGAAAAAGCTGATAACGCAGGGTAATCCCCAATACCCAAACCTGTCACTCCCCCAAACGGGTGAATTTGCAACCGTTGATTACGAACCGACCAGGGCCAAGGCCTTCACCTGGGCCCATACGGACTGCCCTACTGCCAGGCCCAAAGTGTCCACCGCCCGCTGTGTAACCCGCGCCAACAGGGGCGTTGCGCCACATGACAGTTGCACGACAGCTTGCGATGGATGGGTGTCCGGCGCGATTGTGACAACTACACATGGCAACACATTTTGTATGCTGGTGTGGCTAGGTGGCTGCGTCGCAATGCTCACATCGCGCGCCAACACGCGCAAACGCACGCGGTGGCCCTGTGGCAGGCCGGGGTCGCTGATCCACACGCTGCCGCCATCAAAGGCGATGAGCGCGAGGTGCCAGGTGGTGTCTATCGCCAACACATGCCCGTCTAACAACGCCGCCGCGTCCTCTCCCACGCGCACGGGCCCATCCACTTGCGCCAGCACACGCGCTGTGGGGCCGCTGGCGCGCACCTGGCCCTGCTCCAGCACCACCAGGGTGTCGGCCAGGCGGGTCACCTCTTCCATGGCATGGGTGACGTACAGCATGGGAATGTGCAACTCATCGCGCAGCCGCTCCAGCCAGGGCAGGATGTCCTGGCGGCGTGCCGGGTCCAGCGAGGCCAAGGGCTCGTCCAGCAGCAGCAGCTCGGGTTGCGTGGCCAGCGCACGGGCAATGGCCACGCGCTGGCGCTCACCGCCCGATAGCGCCTGGGTACGGCGGTGCAGCAGCGGCTCCAGGCCCAACAGCGCAATGGCATTCTCCAGCGCCAGTAAGGACTCGCCCTGCTCTGCACCGCGGCGTGCACGCTTTTGGGCATAGGCCAGGTTGGCCCGCACGTCCAGGTGGTCAAACAAGCTGGCCTCTTGGAACACATAGCCCACAGGGCGGCGCCAGGCGGGTAACGCAATGCCCTCTGCGTCGTCTTGCCACACTTGGCCATTGATGTGGATATGCGCCTGGGCGGCCTGCTCCAGCCCGGCCACACAGCGCAGCACCGTGGTCTTGCCTGAGCCCGAAGCGCCAAACAGCACGGTGATGCCGCGCGCGGGCAAGGCCAGGTCCACATCCAGCGTGAAACCAGCGCGGGGCAAGCGCAGGCGAATCTGGTTGGGTGCGGTACTCATGCGCGCAACCTGCTGCCCCGCGGATTGAGCCAGCCCAGGCCCAGCAGCACCACAAAGGAAAACACCACCATGCCAGCGGACAACCAGTGCGCTTGCGTGTACTGCAGCGCCTCCACATTGGCGTAAATCTGGATCGACACCACGCGGGTCTTCTCGGGAATATTGCCGCCCATCATCAGCACCACTCCAAACTCACCCACCGTGTGGGCAAAGCACATGACCGCCGCAGTGACAAAGCCGGGGCGCGCCAAGGGAACAGCCACGGTAAAGAAAGCGTCGAGCGGACTGGCGCGCAGCGTGGCTGCCACGTCCATGGGCCGGTTGCCCATGGACTCAAACGCGTACTGCAAAGGCTGCACCGCAAACGGCAGAGAGTAAATCACCGAGCCCAGCACCAGGCCCGCAAAGGTGAACGGCAGCAGGCCGAGACCCATGGCCTGCGTAAGCTGGCCCAAGGGCCCTTGCGGCCCCAGACTCACCAGCAGGTAAAAGCCCAGCACGGTGGGTGGCAATACCAGCGGCAATGCCACCACCGCGCCCACCGGCCCGCGCCAGCGCGAGGCCGTGCGCGCCAGCCACCACGCCAGCGGCGTGGCCAGCAGCAACAGCAGGCAGGTGCTCAAGGTGGCCAGACGCAAGGTCAGCCCGATGGCGCCCAGGTCGTCAGGGCTCATAACCGAAGCTGCGGATCACGGCCTTCGCCACATCGCTGCGCAAAAAGGCCATGAAGGCCGCCGCCGCCGCGTTGTCTTTGCCCGCGTTCAGCACGATGGCATCCTGACGCAGCGGCGTGTGCAAAGTGGGGGGCACCACCCAGGCCGAGCCCTCGGTGATCTTGCCATCCACCATCACCTGCGACAGCGCGACAAAGCCCAGGGTGGCGTTGCCGGTAAACACAAACTGGAAGGCCTGCGCAATGCTTTCACCCTGCACCAGCTTGGGCTGCAGGCTGGCGGCCACGCCCAGCTTGTTCATCACCTCCACCGCTGCCGCACCATAGGGCGCGAGCTTGGGGTCGGCCAGCGCCAGATGGTCAAAGCGGCCGCTGCGCAGCACTTCACCTTTGTCGTCCACCACAGCGCTTTGGCGGCTCCACAGCACCAAGCGGCCTGTGGCATAGGTGAACTGCGAAGCGGCGACGCCCGCGCCCTCCTTGCCCAGACGCGTGGGGGTTTCGTCGTCAGCCGACAGCAGCACCTGGAAAGGCGCGCCGTTCTTGATCTGCGCATACAGCTTGCCCGTGGAGCCCGATACCACGGTGGCCTTGTGGCCGGTGGCTGCCGCAAAGGCCGTGGCAATTTTTTGCACCGGGGCGCTGAAGTTGGCAGCCACCGCCACGGTCACTTCTTCGGCATGCAGGCCGTGGCTCACCAGCAAGGCCAACACACCGGCCCAACGCAGGATGGATTTCATCGGAGTCATGGCAATTTCGCTATTCCAAAAAAGGATAGCGTAGCATAGCCAGCATGACAACCCCTTCCCCTTTGACCAGCCCTGGGCTGGCCGGCGCCCTGGGCCACGAAGTCGCGGACAAGCGTCTGGACATCCTGCGCCGCATTGGCCAGGTGGGCTCGATCTCTGAAGCCGCGCGCGGCGCCGACGTGAGCTACAAGGCCGCCTGGCAGGCCATCGACACGCTGACCAACCTGGCCGGCGCCCCGCTGGTGGAGCGCACCGTGGGCGGCAGTGGCGGCGGTGGCGCACAGCTCACCGCCACGGGCCGGCAGCTGCTGGAGGCAGCGGACACACTGGCCACGTTGCGCCAGCAGGCGCTGGCCCAGGTAACACAGCGCAGTGGCGCGCAAACCGGCGCGGCACCGCGCCTGGTCGGGCTGGGCCTGCGCACCAGCATGCGCAACCAGCTGCCCTGCCAGGTGTTGGCGCTGCAGCGCGCCGGGCGAGCCATGCAGGTGCGCCTGGGCCTGAGCGATGGCAGCACCCTGGCATCCCGCATCACGCGCGAAAGTGCGGAGCTGCTGGGGTTGGCAGTGGGCAGCGAGGTGTTGGCCCTGGCCAAGGCCACCGCGGTGGCTGTGGTGGCCGCGCCCGCCAAGGCTGCTACCTTGCCCAACCAATTGCATGGCACGGTGGCACGGTTGGCGCGCTCTACCGCGGGGGACGAAGTGGTGCTGACGCTGGCCTGCGGACTGCAGATGGTGGGCTTTGCCGCACCAGGCCTGCAGCTCAAAGTGGGCCAGGCCGCTGTGGTGGTGTTTGACGATGCCGCCGTGGTGCTGGCCATCGGCGGTTAGCCAAAATTGCTATTGTTTCAGGAGCTGCTCGCGCACGTTCCACGGGGGCTAGAGCCCTATTTTGCTTAAATTTGGGCCGCTGCAGCCTGCGCAGCGTCGATGAAATCAGACACCAGCGTGAGCTGCGAGGGCACGTTCAGCGCAGGCGCATGGCCGCAGCCCGGCACCTCCACCAACTGCAGGCGCCCGGCAGCACCGGGCCCACGCGTGGTCATGGCCTGCACGGTCTCGCGCAACACCAGGTCTGACTCCGCACCGCGCAGGCACAGCACCGGCGCCTGGATCTGGTCGTAGTGGTCCCAGATCCGGTAGTCGTCCGGGTGTTCGGTGAACTGCTGCACCATGGCCGGGTCGTAATGCGGCGTCACCCGGCCATCGGGCAGGCGGCGCGTGGACGTTTCCGTCAGGCGGCGCCACTGCGCATCGCTGAGCCAGCCATAGGGCCGGTAGACCTGCCGGAAGAAAGCCTCCAGCTCCAGCACGGTGTCAAACGCGGGCGGCTTGCCCGCGTAGGCGCGGATGCGGTCCAGCGCGGCGCTGGCCAGCTCGGGCGCGTTGTCGTTGAGCGTCAGGCTGAGAATTCGAGGCTTCAGCTGTGGCTCCAACATTCCGCCCGCGCACACCGTGCCAATGGCGCCGCCCATAGAGGTTCCCACCCAATGCGCCCTCTCAATCTTGAGCGCATCCAATAGCTCGGCTGCCATGCGTGCATAAAACGCCAGGCAGTACTCCTGGGCCGGGTTGCGGCTCCACTGGCTCAGGCCGCGGCCCAGGGTGTCGGGGCAGATGACGCGGTAGCGCGGGCTCAGGTGCAGGGCCAGTTCGTCCATGTCACGGCCCGTGCGCGCCAGGCCGTGCCAGGCGATCACCACAGGGGCATCAGCGGCACCCCATTCGGTGCAGTGAACTTCGTAGCCTGCGCAGCGCAGGTAGTAAGAGGTAGGGTTCATGGGCAACGTCCTTGCGGGCCTAGCGCAGCAATTTGCCAGAGGCACCGATGACGGTGACCTCCACATAGCGGGAGCCCACACGGTTGCTGGGCGAAAAGCTCACCCGGGTGCCGCCCAGGTCGTAGTTGTTGATCGTCTCCAACGCCTTGACGAGCTTGCTGCGCGTGGGGTTGGGGCCGGCACGGCGCAGGCCTTCCACCAGCACCTTGGCGCCCAGAAATTCTTCAAAGCTGGTGTAGCTGGCGCCCTGGCCGTCGCCGTACTTTTGCAGCAGCGCGTGGTATTCGCGCACCGCGGGCTTGTTGGCCATGAACGGGTACGGCACCACCTGCGAAATGCCCAGGCCATGCACCGACTTCACCCCCGCCAGCTTGACCAGCTCGGCCGGGTCCACCACCGAGATGTTGTACAGCTGCGCACCGCCACCCGCATCGCGGTACTGGGTGGCGAACGCCGCCGTGGAGCGGTTCACCGAAATCATGATCACCGCCTGCGCGTCCGACGCCTTGATGGCCTTGACCGCCTCCTGCACCTGGTCGGTGTTGCGCTCATAGGGCGCGGTGACCACCAGCGCCATGCCGCGCTTGGCCACCGCCGCCTCCACACCCACCAGGCCTGCTTTGCCAAAGGCATCGTTCTGGTACATCACGGCAATGCGCGTCATGCCCAGCGTGGCCACCTGGTTGACCATGTGCTCGGTCTCGTCGGCGTAGCCAGCGCGCACATGGAAGATGTAGGGGTTGAACGGGCTGCGCAGCGCCTCGCCGCCCGTGTAGGGCGCCACCAGCGGTGCGCCGCCCACATCCAGAATGCCCTCGCTGAGCAGCTTGGCCACATTGGCCGTACCGGCAAAGCCAAACAGCGCGATCACCTCGGGCCGCTCCAACGCCTCCTTGGTCAGGCGCACGGTGTCGTCGACCTTGTAGCCGTCATCGAGCACCGTGTGTTTGATCTTGGCGCCAAAAATGCCGCCGTTGTCGTTCACCCAGTCAAAGTAAATCTTGCCGCCCAGCACCATCTGCTGGCCGGTGCTGGCCAGCACGCCACTCAGCGGCGCCACCTGCACGATGGTGAGGTCACCGGCGCGCACGCGCGGCAGCGCGGCCATGCAGGCCACGGCCGTCACCACCAGCGCCAGGCGCAGGCGCGCCGTCCAGAAATGCACACGGTTCATGGAAGTCTCCAACGTGAAGTTTGTTAGTTAGCGCTGGGCCGCAGCCCGCAAACGCCCCACTACGCCGGTGGGGAAGTAATAGACCGACAACACAAACAACACGCCCAGCCAGAGCAGCCAGCGGTCGGGCGACAACAGGGCCGACAGCCATGGCAAACTGGCGGCCGCCTCGCTACCCACACGCAGCAGGTCCTGCAAATAGCTCTGCGCCACGAGGAACAACACGGCGCCAACGATGGAGCCATACAGCGTGCCCATGCCGCCAATGACGACGATGAGCAGCACGTCCATCATGATTTCGAACGACAGCGAGGTGTCGGGCCCGTTGTAGCGCAGCCAGAGCGCCAGCATGGCGCCGGCCAGCGTGGCAAACACGGCCGAGAGGATGCTGGAGATCGTGCGGTACACCACCACGCGGTAGCCAATGGCCTCGGCGCGGAACTCGTTCTCACGGATGGCCTGCAGCACACGGCCAAACGGCGAATTCACGATGCGCAGCAACGCGAGAAACAACACGGTGGCTACGACAAACAGCAGGTAGAAGCACAGCAGCCGGCCATCGAGCGAAGCCCCTAAAAACGGGGTTTCACTCAACTCAAAACTGGGCGACAGCACGGCGGGCACCTTGAAGGTCAGGCCGTCTTCGCCACCCGTGAACTCGTGCAGCTGCGAGGCCAGCGTGAGGAAGGCGGAGGCCACGGCGAGCGTGATCATGGCAAAGAAGATGGCCCGCACGCGCAGCGAAAACAGGCCGATGAGCCAGGCCAGCAGCAGGGACACGACCAACGCGCCCCCCACGCCCACGCCCAACGCACTCCAGGTGGCGCCCAGCCGCGTGGTGGCAATGGCAATGCCATAGGCGCCAATGCCAAAGAACATGGTGTGCGCAAAGCTCACGATGCCGGTGTAGCCCAAGAGCAGGTCAAAGCTGGCCACCAGCACGATGAAGACCAGCACCTTGGCCGCCACGTTCAGGGCCTTGACGCCCGGAAAGATGAACGGTGTGAACGCCAGTGCCAACACCAGCACGGCCAGGATCAAGGCGAGCCAGCGGCTGCGTGGCAGGTCGTTGGAAAGAATGCGTTGCAACATGGTCATTTCCCTCTATCGATTCGCCACGGGATAAACGCCCTGCGGACGCCAAAGCAGGATGCCGACCATGAGCGCGATGTTGGAAAACAGCGCGACCTTTGGGGCAAGGAAGCCGGTGTAATTGGCCATCAGGCCCACCAGCAAAGCGCCGATGAGCGCGCCGCCCGTGGAGCCCAGGCCGCCGATGATGATGACGATGAAGATCAGCACGTTGACCTGCGCGCCCATTTGCGGCGTCACGGTCTGCTGGTACAGGCCCCACATCACACCACCCAGGCCGGCCAGCGCGCTGCCCACCACAAACACGCCAATGAACAGGCGCTTGATGCGGTAGCCCAGGCTCTCCACCATCTCGCGGTCCTGCACGCCGGCTCGGATCAGCAGGCCGATCTTGGTACGGCCCAGCACCCAGGCCAGCGCGGCAAACACCACCAGGCCCACCACCACGGCCATGAGGCGGTATTTTTCGATGGCCGCATCGCCCAGCAGCACCGCGCCGCGCATGCCCTCGGGCAGCGGCAGCGCAATCTGCGCGGGGCCCCAGACGACCTTGATCAGCTCCTCGCCAATGATCATGCCGCCCATGGTGATGAGGATTTGCTTCAGGTGCTGGCCGTACACGGGCCGCACGATAAACCGCTCAAACGCCAGGCCCAGCGCACCCGCCACCGCCATGGCCACCAGCATGGCCGGAAACACCGCCACCAGGTTGCGCCAGAGTTCGGTAGAGCCGGTCCAGTCGCCCATGGCGCCCATCACCGTGGTGGCGACAAAGGCGCCCAGCGCGATGAACACGCCGTGGCCAAAGTTCAGCACGTCCATGAGGCCAAACACCAGCGTGAGGCCCGAGGCGATGATGAAGACGATCATGCCCATGGCCAGGCCGGCCACGGTGAGCGTGAGCCAGGTGCTGGGCGAACCCACCAAGGGCAAAGCCAAGAGCGCCAACAGTGGCACCAGGGCCAGCGGCTTCCAATCGAAATCTGTTTTCATAGTGACAACCCCAGCAGCGTGCGCTGCAGCGCTTCGTCTTCGGCCAGGGCCTGCATGGCACCGGCGTGCACCACACGGCCATCGTCCATCACGGCCACATGGTCGCCCAGGCGTTTGGCGAAGCTGATGTTTTGTTCCACCAACAAGATGGTGGTGCCGGTTTGCTTGAGCTGGGCAAACGCGTCGATCATGTTGTTGATGATGGCGGGCGCCAGGCCCTTGCTGGGCTCGTCCACGATGAGCAGCTTGCGCGGCTCCACAATCGCCCGCGCCACGGCCAGCATTTGCTTCTGCCCGCCCGAGAGCTTGCCCGCGGGGTGGTTCCAGAATTTCTCCACCGCGGGGAACAGCGAGAAGATCCACTTCAGCCGCTCGCCATCGATGTCTTGCGCACGCTTGGCTTTGCGCGCAGCCAGCAGCATGTTTTCTTGCACGGTCAGGTCGGCAAAGATGCCCATGTTTTCGGGTACATAGGCAATGTCCAAGCCCGCAATCTGCGGGGTCTCGGTGGCGGTGATGTCTTTGCCGTCAAACACCACGCGGCCCTGGCTCGCGTGCCACAGGCCCATGATGGTGCGCAGCGTGGTGGTCTTGCCCGCGCCATTGCGGCCCAGCAGCATGGTGAGCTGGCCACGCGGCACCTGCAGGTCCACACCATGCAGGATGTGGTACGCGCCGATGTGGGTGTGCAGGCCCGAGAGTTCGAGCAGGTTGTTGTTAGCGGGGGCGCTCATGCGGCCTCCTTGTCGGCGGGGGCCACGCCCAGGTACGCCTGTTGCACCACTGGCGAGGCAATCACCTCGGCCGGGTCACCATCGGCCACCAGCGTGCCGTTGTGCAGCACGATGATGCGGTCCGCGAGTTCGCGCACCACGTCCATCTTGTGCTCCACCAGCAGGATGATTTTGGTGGGGTCTTGCTTGAGCGCGCGGATCAGATTCAGGATCACCGGCGCCTCGTCGGCACTCATGCCGGCCGTGGGTTCGTCGAACATGTAGACGTCTGGGTCCAGCGCCATCAGCAGCGCCACTTCGAGCTTGCGCTGGTCGCCATGCGGCAGGCTGGCCACGGTGGCGTCCTGTTTGTCGCGCAGGGCCACGGCTTGCAAGATTTCCAGCGCGCGCTGCGTCAGCCCCGCGTGGTCGCTCCAGATGCTCCAGAGGTTCAGGCCACGCAAATGCTTGCCGCCCTGCGTGGCTTGCACGGCCAGGCGCACGTTCTCGAGCACGCTAAGGTTGGGGAACAGGTTGGTGAGCTGAAACGCCCGCCCCAGCCCGGCGCGCGTACGGGCCGAAGGGCTGAGGGACGACAGGTTGACCCCGTTCAAATACACCCTGCCCTGCGTGGCCTGCAGTTGGCCCGAGATCAGGTTGAAATAGGTGGTCTTGCCCGCGCCATTGGGGCCGACGATGGCGGTCAACGTGCCAGGCAGGAAATTGCAGCTGACAGCATTCACCGCCACGTGGCCGCCAAAGCGGATCGTGAGGTCTTTGGTTTCAAGCATAGGGTCCCCGCAGGTCGGGGTGAAGAGAGGCGGCACCCCTAGGTGCCGCCGGAACATCAACGGTTATTGCGGATGGGCACGGCCATCTCGTCGGCCTTGATCTCGCGGATCAGCTCGGGCACGCCCCAGGCAAAGGCCGGGTCCACCTTGATCTTGAAGTGGTACATGCTTTGCATGGCCTGGTGGTCTTCCTTGCGGAAGGTCATCTTGCCCTTGGGTGTGTCAAAGCTCATACCTTCCATGGTCTTGATCAGCGTGTTGGCGCTGGTGTCACCGTTGCTGGCTTTCAGCGCGGTGACCACGGCCATGGCGGCGGAGAAGCCCCCTGCGGTGAAGAAGTCAGGCGGTGCCTTGAACTGGCTGTAGTGGCGCGCCACCATGGCTTCGTTCACGGGATTCTTGGGCATGCCGAAGTAGTAGTAGGCCGCGCCTTCCATCCCGGGGAACTGCTTGTAGGCCACCATGGCGGGCAGGATGTTGCCGCCCGTTGCGATCTCGATGCCGTGGCGCTTCAGGTCCATGTCGGCGATCTTGAAGGGGTTGCCACCAGCCCAGATGATGAAGATCACCTTGCGGCCCGGTTGGTCCTTGAGTTTGTCGATCAGGCGCTGGCCACCGGCAGTGAAGTCCGTGGTGGCGGGCGGCAGGTATTCCTCGTGCACCAGCTTGGCCTTCTTGATGGCTTCGCGGAAGGCCTTCACACCGTCGCGGCCAAAGGCGCTGTCTTGCGCCATGGTGGCAATGGTCACACCGGCCTTGTCCAGCGCCACAGCGTTGGCAATCGCGTCCTGGCTGCTGTTGCGGCCGGTGCGGAAGATGTACTTGTTCCACTTGTCGCCGGTGATGGAGTCGGCCACGGCAGGCTCGACCACCAGAATCTTTTTGTATTCCTCGGCCACAGGCAGCATGGCCAGTGCCACGGGCGATGCGGTGGGGCCCACGGCCAAGTCCACCTTGTCATCACCATAGGCGGCGGCCAGCAGGCTCTTGCCCTGGTCGGGCTTGCCCTGGTCGTCTTTTTCAATCACGGTGATCTTCTTGCCGGCCACCATCATGGTGCCGCCGGTGGCGTAGTCCAGGCCCATCATGAAACCGGTCTGGGTTTGCTTGCCATAGGCTTCCAGGGGGCCGGTCTTGCTGTAGATGTGGGCGATCTTGATTTCCTTGGACTGCGCAAAGGCAGCGCCAGAAATCAGGCCGGCGCACAGGCTGGCGGCGATGAGCGTGGCCTGGGCGGCCCAGCGGGGGTGGTGCATGTCTGTCTCCTGTTGTTGTGGTTTCGCAGCAAGCAATTCGCACAATCTGTGCCAAAAGCTAAGTGCTTGAATTCATTCAGGAAAATGCTTCACATGCAAGAGTCAGCTCGGCAATTGATCAATATTCAGACATATTTTTTGTCTAAATATAAGTCATATGTCTACCTTTCAGACAATTCAAGGCGTGCATACAGCGTAGCGCGCGAGATGCCCAAAGCCTTGGCCACGGCTACTTTGTTGCCGCCCAACGCCTGCATGGCGTCGCGAATGGCTTGTGCTTCCAGCGCAGCCACCTGCTCGGCCAGCGGGCGCACGGGCGCCACCACGGCGGCTTGTACCAGCACGGTTTCAGTTCGCAGGGGCGCTGCCTGCAGCGGCTGCACGCCCGATTCACTGAGCACCAGCGAAAACACCTCGGCCTCCACCCGCACCGATTCGCTGCGCATCACCGCCTGCTCCAGCACATTGCGCAGCTCGCGGATGTTGCCGCGCCAGGGCTGGGCCTCCATCAGGGCCAGGGCTTCGGGCGGCAGCTCGGGCGGCGGCAGGCCGCTGCGCAGGGCCACGTCCTCACCCAGCACCTCCAGCAGTGCCGCAATGTCCGCGCGCCGCTCGCGCAGCGGTGGCACGCGGATGGGCAGCACATTGAGGCGGTAAAACAAATCTTCGCGAAACGTGCCCGCGCGTACCAGGCCCGCCAGGTCGCGCGAGGTGGCGGCAATCACGCGCACATTCACGGGGAGCAGCTTGTTGGAGCCCAGAGGCTCAATCTCGCCCTCTTGCAACGCGCGCAGCAGCTTGCTTTGCAGGGCCTGCGGCATGTCGCCAATCTCGTCCAGAAACAGCGTGCCCCCGTCGGCCAGGCGGAACTTGCCATCGCGCCCCTTGCGGTCGGCCCCCGTAAAAGCGCCAGGCGCGTAGCCAAAAAACTCGGCCTCCAGCAAGGTTTCGGGCACCGCGGCGATGTTGACGCTGATGAAGGGCCCGCGTGCGCGGCTGGACGCGGCGTGGATGGCGTGGGCCAGCAACTCCTTGCCGGTGCCGGTTTCGCCCAACAGCAGCACGGGGCTGCTGGAGAGCGCGGCACGGCGTGCGTGGCGTTTGACCTCTACGGCCGCCGGGCTCTGGCCCACAAAGCTGGCAAAGGTGTATTTGGACTGGCGCTGGCCCGGGGCCTGCAGACGCTGGGTGGCCAACTCGCGCCGGGCATCGTCCAGGTCGCGCTGCAAGAGCGAGAACTTCTCGATCAACGGCTGCAGCGTGGTCTCGGCATGGTCAAACAACACAATGCCCAAGGCGCCAATCACCTGCCCCGCCGCGTCGCGCAGCGGAATGCGGCTGACCACAAAGGTGCCGGCCCGGTTGGTCAGCAGGTCGATGAGGATGGGCTTGCCGGTCTCCAGCACCTGGTGCATCTGGGTGTTGTGCACCACCATGGAAACCGGGTGGCCAACAAAGTCTTCCTCGCGCTCAAAACCCAACGCGGGCAGGAAGCGCTTGTACTGATCGTTGATCCAGACCACGCGGGCCTGGCGGTCCACCAGCATCATGCCTTCGCTGGCGCTGGAGAACAGCGCAAACATGGAGCGTGCCGCCAGCTCCAGAATGCTCTGGGCGTCGCGCGGCAGGGAGTCGGGGGTGTCCATGCGGCAATGTTAACCGTGGAGCATACGGTCAGACGCACTATGAAAAAAGGAGCTGCTCCCGCATATTCCACGCGGGCTACAGCTCCTTTTTATGCCTAAAAGCGGATTCAGGCAGCCAGGGCAGGCCATTGCATCCATCGCCCTGCTTCGGTATCACAGGTTTGCGTTTGCGCAAGTCCCTGTGCCCCGCATTTTTCTGGCCCTTGCACTACTTGCAAGGGCTTGACAGATGAACGAACTGTGAGAGTTTGGAGGTGTCAATTGAAAGGAATCACACATGACACGCAAACGCACCAAGACAGAAACCAGCATCCTGCACAGTTTTTCAGAACTGGCCAACGTACTGCGCCTCTTCCTGGCTGTCTGGGAGCATTGGAGTTCCCACATTCTTGTTTAGCCGCTGACACGCCGCACCAGCGCCGTGCATGGGCTTGGAGTGGGATGCGGGCTCATCCTTGCCCAGCACGGGTAGGCGTGCACTGTGACAATACCGTCTCGGTGGACTTCTAGCAGTCCCTCTGGATCGATATATGAAAGCGGATCAGCCCCCACATACCCAAATCGGTTAGCAATTGATGTCTACCCTAGCTAACTTTTTTGGAGTCGCTCATGTGGCATCAATCCTCGATCACATTTTGCTAGCGGATCTGCACCATGCTTCTTAAGCAAATCAATATTGCGTTGAATTCCGCCCATATACGCATAGTGCAAGGGCGTCATTTCAAATTCACCACGCTCATTCAGATTGGCTCCGTTTTCAATGAGCCACTCAATATCCTCTACATCACCTTTCCATGCAGCAATATGTATCGGACTTTCCCCCAAAACGTTCTTTTGATTAACTTCAGTTAAAGGTATGTCTCGCCCGTCATCATCAGTTAGCGACCACCAGTGTTTTTGAAGTTTCTGCAATGTATTTAGCATGGTTTGCAATCGCCCCTATCAAGACGTCGTTGTAGCTTATCTCTTTCCTTTTTGAGAATCTCAATCCTTTTTGCATGACCAGGATTCAATAGTCCTCCGAACCAGTTTTGCGTCAGCAGCTCTCTAGCCTTAATTGCTCTGTCGTAATGGTCTATTCTCTTTTGTACTTCATCACATTTGGGCCCGTTCGGATCTTGATACGCAACAGGAGGGACATCAAACTCCTTCACTGCATCTCTATCCCGAACAAACCTATCGTTTTCAAGCGGGTCCGATGACCAAGGGCTAAAATCACCACTGGGCGCGGTAGTGTTGTGATTCGTGGACCACACGCCCCACCCCAGGGCTACAGCTGTTGCGCCCACGCCAGCGGCACATGGAACCGGTCCTCCAAAGCACCATGCCAGCGCTGGCTGTAACCCTAACGCATCGGAATTCCCTAGCGGGTTCACGCACAATTGTGCGACAGATCTGTGATCTACGAATCAAAGTGCTGTCGCAAACCGTGGCTTAGGATTGAACTGATTCAGGGCTCCAGATGCAGCGTAATACCGTTCAATTTCGCTCTTTGGATACTGTGTAAATCGTGCCGTTTGCACGCCTTTACATTGCTCCAATATTGCAAGAGATTTGTCTTTTGAACATACACCAAAAAGTTCCAAATGTTTGAGTGATGCCATCTTTACCAAAGGCTCAAGCGAATCAACTAACGTGCACTTTCCTGTCGAATCCCATGCTGCAGAAGTAGATAGAGAAAGTGACTCAATATTCGACAAGCATGAGAGTACTTCAAGTTTGTGAACTTTAGGCATATGAAGAATACTCAGATAACGTAGTTTGCGAAGCGGCACTAGAAATTCGAGTGACTCATCTGGAATTGTCCCAATGACCAACTCTTCTAAATTTTGAAGCTCAGCCAGTTGTTGCAGACTTTTATACTTGCAGTGCCAAATACGTAGGCTACTCAGTTCATGGGCCCGTTCAAGCTCTGGAAACACCTTTGCGGCATCTCGAATTAGATCAATATGCATGCGATTACATCCCGTGTTTTGATAACCACTCACTGCCCCACTGCACAGCCTCGTCGTACCACGACCTCGTTGGGGCAATTGAATTGATTTGATTCTGAAACAGAGGATTTTTATTCTTCAGTGTTTGTTCAATGGCACGCGCTTGATCCTTTGTAACTTGTGAAGTAGTGAGCTTCAGCAAGCTGTCGAAACGGTCACCATGTTGGCAAGCACGGTTGGCAATATTGCTTGTTATTCCGGTATAGACAAACTCCCCATTTTTGACACCTAGATATACGTCATGAGTCGCTTCTGCTGCCATTCGTCCAGCAAAAACAGGACCCGTCGTCGGATTGGGGACGCCGGCAGCTACTTCCGCCGCGATTGCAGCTCCAGTTCCAATAGTTACAGAATTCTCTACAAGAAAGATGTATGCCGCTACGCAAAACGGACACAGGCCAGAGGGGTCTGTTCTGTTGAGTGGTAGTCCACCCACGTACCCCCTCCGATTCCATCCCCCCGCCAACCCAATAGGGTCCATTTGAAGGTAGTCGCCCATCATCGGCCTGTAGGAACGAAATCCGTTGTAGCTGAGATTCGATTCCGAATCAAAGTACTGCCCCGGGAACCTCAAATTCACCGCAAAGCTAGGCGCCGTGGCCTTCAGCAAGGTCGGCTGGTTGGTAATCGCCACCTTCGGATTGGTCGTAGCT